>CAVTZF010000015.1:0-67444 GCA_963739095.1 uncultured Thermoleophilaceae bacterium | reverse complement strand
CGCGAGCCACGCCCGGCCGGGGTCGCCGGAGTTCGATGCGAACGAGGCCGAGCACCGCCGGCTCGCCGCCGATCTGCGCGAGCGCCTCGAGCGGGTCGCGGCGGGAGGCGGGGAGCGGGCGCGCGAGCGCCACGTCGCGCGCGGCAAGCTGCTGCCGCGCGAGCGCGTCGAGCGCCTGTGCGATCCCGGCGCTCCGTTCCTCGAGCTGTCTCCGCTCGCCGCCGAGGGCCTCTACGACGGCGACGCGCCCGGCGCCGGGATCATCACGGGGGTCGGGCGCGTGTCGGGCCGCGAGGTCGTCGTGGTGGCAAACGACGCGACCGTCAAGGGCGGCACCTACTACCCGATGACCGTGAAGAAGCACCTGCGCGCCCAGGAGGTCGCGCTGCACAACCGGCTGCCCTGCGTCTACCTCGTCGACTCGGGCGGCGCGTTCCTCCCGCTCCAGGACGACGTGTTCCCGGACCGCGAGCACTTCGGGCGCATCTTCTTCAACCAGGCGACGATGGCGGCGGCGGGCATCCCTCAGCTGGCGGCCGTGCTCGGCTCCTGCACGGCGGGTGGGGCCTACGTCCCCGCTATGAGCGACGAGACCGTGATCGTGCGCGACCAGGGCACGATCTTCCTGGGCGGCCCGCCACTCGTGAAGGCGGCGACCGGCGAGGAGATCACCGCCGAGGAGCTCGGCGGCGGCGAGCTGCACGCGCGCACGTCAGGCGTCGTCGACCACCTCGCGGCCGACGACGAGCACGCGCTGCGCATCCTGCGCTCGGTGGTCGCGACGCTCGCGCCGCGCCCGCCGCTCCCCTGGGAGCGCGCCTCCGTAGAGCCGCCGGTGGTCGACCCCGACACGCTCTACGGGGCGGTCGCGACCGACACACGAACGCCCTACGACCCGCGCGAGATCATCGCCCGGATCGTCGACGGCAGCCGCCTGCACGAGTTCAAGGCCGAGTACGGCACGACGCTCGTCTGCGGCTTCGCCCACATCCACGGCCACCCGGCCGGCGTGATCGCGAACCACGGGATCCTCTTCTCGGAGAGTGCGCTCAAGGCGGCGCACTTCATCGAGCTGTGCGACCAGCGCGGCGTGCCGCTCGTCTTCCTCCAGAACATCACCGGCTTCATGGTCGGGCGCGAGTACGAGGCCGGCGGCATCGCCAAGGACGGGGCCAAGATGGTCACCGCCGTCTCCACCACGCGCGTCCCGAAGCTGACCGTGATCGTCGGTGGGTCGTTCGGCGCCGGCAACTACGGCATGTGCGGGCGTGCCTACGATCCGCGCTTCCTGTGGATGTGGCCGGGCGCGCGCATCTCCGTGATGGGCGGCGAGCAGGCCGCGACCGTGATGACCGAGGTCGGCCAGCCCGAGACGGGCGCGCAGCTGCGCGAGCAGTACGAGCACCAGGGCCAGCCGTACTACTCGACCGCGCGGCTCTGGGACGACGGCGTGATCGACCCGCTCGACACCCGCCGCGTGCTCGGCCTTGCGCTCGGCGCCTGCGCCAACGCGCCGCTCCCCGCGCGCTCGGCGCCCGTCTACCGGATGTAGCTCAGCGCCCGCGCCGCTCGAGCTGTTTGAGCGCGCGCTTCGCGCCCGGCACGGAGACCGGCCAGCGCGGCCCGCTGTTGCGCGCCACCCCGTCGAGCGCCGCGCGGCACGCGTCCGTGAGGCGCCAGCGGCCGGCGCTCTCGGTGACGTAGCCGTGCTCCTCGAGCTCGTGTAGCCCGTCCGCGACGCCGTCGTCGCCCACGCCGAGCACGAGCGGGCCGATCGCGATCGAGGCGAGCGTCTCCCGTTCGGGCGAGTAGTGCATGCTGCGAAGGACGAGCCAGGCGTCCTCGCTCATCTGGCCATCGTCGATTGCATCCATGCGCATGAGCCCCTCAACCCGCCCGGCCCGCAAGTCCGAGAGCCGGCCAGCCGATCGTAAACTCAGGCGTTCATGAGTGCAAGCGCACCTTCGCTGCGTCCCGCGGGGCGGCCGGGCGACCTCGGCTGGGTGGTCGAGCGCCACGGGACCGTGTATGCCGCCGAGTACGGCTGGGACGTCAGCTTCGAGGGCCTCGTCGCCGGGATCGTCGCCGGCTTCGCCGCCGGGCACGACCCGGAGCGCGAGGCGGGCTGGATCGCGGACCTCGATGAGCGCCGCGCGGGCTCGATCTTCTGCATCTCCGCGGGCACCCCGGGCGTCGCCGCGCTGCGGGCGCTGTTCGTCGACCCGGGCGCGCGCCGGCGCGGGATCGGGCGGATGCTGATCGAGCGCTGCGTCGAGTTCGCGCGCGCGGCGGGCTACGGGCGCATGGAGCTGTGGACGACGACCGACCTGGTGGACGCGCGACGGCTCTACGACGCGGCCGGGTTCGAGCTCATCCGCGAGGAGACCCACCCGCGCTTCGGCACCACGGTCACGAGCCAGCGTTTGGCGCTCGCCCTCTAGGGCTCAGAGAGCGGCCGGCGCGAAGGCGGCGTCGTGCTCGTGGCGGCGGAAGAAGCCGACCATCGCATCTGCGTAGTCGGTAAAGGCGGGCGGGCGCAGCCCGTGCGGGCCGAGCAGGTCGAGCGCGCGGCGCGGGTCGAACACGACCGGGTGGTTCAGGTACGGGATCGACTGGTAGGGCGTGCCGCCGAACAGCTTGCGGATCGGGCCGACGTGAAGCGAGGCGGCCACGAGCCACGGCGGTATCCGCCCCGCCGGCGTGCGGCCCGCGTACTCGTTTGACAGGAGCCTCACCAGGCTGCGCGTCGAGAGCGGGTCCGGGTCGACGAGATGGAGCGTCTCGCCCGTCATCGCGGGATCGGTGGCGGCTACCGCCGCGGCGCCGACCACGTAGTCGACAGGCACGACGTTGAAGGTCGCCTCCGAGCGCCCGAACTGCGGTATCGCGCGGCCGGCGGCATGCGCCCTGGCGATCGCCCGCAGCAGGTAGTAGGGCCCGTCGAACTTCTCGGTTTCGCCGGTGCGCGAGTCGCCGACGACGATCGCCGGCCGCAGGATCACGCTCGGCACGCGGTGGGTCAGCTCGCGCACCCACAGCTCGGCCTGGAACTTCGTCGACTCGTAGTGGTTCTTGAAGCCCTGGCCGAGTGCGAGCTCGTGCTCGTAGACGACGCCGCGGCGCCGCCCGGCGACGTAGGCCGTGCTCGCGTAGACGAGCCGCTCGAGGTGGTCGGCTGCGAGGCACAGCTCGAGCACGTTGCCGGTCCCGCCGACGTTGACCCGCTGCGCCGCGGCCAGCGGCACGGCGAGGTTGTAGATCGCGGCGAGGTGGAAGACGAAGCGGACCTCCGCGCGCAGGCGCTCCCACTCGTCGTCCTCGAGGTCGAGGCGCGGCTGTGAGATGTCGCCCGTGAGGAGCTCGATCCGCTCCGCGTCGATGGCGGCTGCCGCGCGCCGCGCCGCGTCCATCATGCGCTGCTCGACGAGCGCGACCACGCGCGCCTGGGGATCGTCGCTGAGCAGCCTCTGCACGAGGCGGCGGCCGATGAAGCCCGGGAACCCGGTGACGAACGAGACGCTCACGAGGACGGCTAACGGGGGAACATTCGGCGCGCCGACCAGAGCCAGCGCAGGTCGCCGCTCGGGCGCAGGCGGCGGGTGGCCGCGAGCCGGAGGCCGTCGAGCCGGCCGCCGATCATGTCGGCCCAGTCCTCGTAGGAGCACTTCAGCGTGACGGTCGGCGACGGCGCGAGCCCGGGCGCGACGCGGGTGTCGCCGTTCGCGACCTGGAGGTGCCAGGGCTCCGCGTCCGGGAACTCCCACTGGATCGTGCCCGGCCGCTCGGGTGCGTTGTCGTGGTCGAGGCCGCCCAGCATCATCTGGAAGAGCGCCGCCATCGTCTCCGGGTCGCTCTTCGGCGGACCGGTCTTCTCGCCGAGGATCCCACCCCACACGAGGCGCTGGCCCATGCGCGCGCGCTCCATCGGGTCGAGCTCGGTCGAGAAGATCGAGGGGCCTGGCAAGTCCTCCATCGGCAGGCCGGCGCTGCGCAGCTTGGTCTCGAGCGAGCTCGCGCCCTCGGCGCCGATCTCCTCGAGCGTGAAGCCGAAGACCTCGGTGTAGCGGCGGTCCCAGCGCGGCGGCACGAGCACGGCGGCGGTCCAGGGGATCACCTCGCGCAGCATGTCGGCCACCGCGTAGCGGCAGTCCGGGTCCTCGCGACAGAGGTCGGCGAGCAGCTTGACGCCGAAGCCGATGTGGCGCTGCTCGTCCTGGGCGACCCGCTCCATGCCGAAGCGGAAGCCCGGCAGGAGCCGGCGCCCCTCGAGGTAGCTCGTGATGAAGTGCTGACCGGGCTGGGCGAGCGTTGCCTCGATGACGATGTGGTACAGCGTGACCGCCGCGGCGAGCGTCGGCAGGGTCGGCTTGCGGCGGAGCTCCTCGGACATGGTCTCGAGCCGGCCGAAGACCTTCCTGAAGCCCCAGGTCAGCCGTGGCTCGATCGCGGCGAGCCGCGAGCCCGCGTCGGAGCCGCCGACGCCGCCGACCTCGTGCATGAAGCGGCTGAAGAAGACCGCGTGGCGCGCCTCGTCCACCTGCTGGGTGGCGAGGAAGTACTTCTGCTCCTCGAGCGGCGCCGCGT
Source organism: uncultured Thermoleophilaceae bacterium (assembly GCA_963739095.1). Taxonomy (GTDB): domain Bacteria; phylum Actinomycetota; class Thermoleophilia; order Solirubrobacterales; family Thermoleophilaceae; genus JACVRW01. The sequence continues at coordinate 62,860 of CAVTZF010000015.1, read as the reverse complement.
CGATGTAGGGGGAGAGCCCGTCGGTCACGGCGTCCTCGCCCCAGAAGAAGAGCGCGTAGTTCCAGAGGGCCGCCTCGCGCTCGAAGTCGGTGAAGACCTCCTGCCACTGGCGGGCGTCCTCGCTGAAGTCGATCTCCATGGCGCGCCAGTTGCCGCGCTCCCAGCGCGTATAGAGATCGTCGTAGCTGATCGCGTCGCTGGCCGTCTTTACCGGTACATTTGTACGCATCCGCGGAACGAATGTACCAAGAGGAGAGGCTCGGCGCGAGGCCATCCTGCGGGCGACGCTCGCGCTGATCGGGGAGCGCGGCCCGGACGCCGTCACCCATCGGGCCGTGGCCGAGCGCGCCGGCGTGCCGCTCGCCTCTACCACGTACTGGTTCGAGTCCAAGGAGGATCTGCTGCAGGAGACGCTGCTGCTGGCGGCGCGTGAGGAGGTGGCGCGGCTCGAGCGGCTCGTGCTCGAGCTGGCGCCGAGCGACATCGACGTGGCCGGCTGGGCGCACGCGGTGGCCTCCGTGTTGGCGGCCGACGTCGAGGCCGACCCGGTACGGCACGTCGCCTTCGTCGAGCTGGTGCTCGAGGGGACGCGCCGGCCCTGGCTGCGCGAGGAGATCGAGCGCTGGGACCGCGCCCACCTGAACCTGGCCGAGCTCGGCCTGCGCGCGGCCGGCTCACCGGACCCGCCCGGCGACGCCCAGCTCGTCGTGGCGGCGATCACCGGCCTGCTGCTCGGCCAGATCGCGAGCCCGCGGCCCGACTTCGAGGACAAGGTGTTCAGGCCGGCGCTCGAGCGGCTCTTCACGAGCCTGGTCGCGGAGCGCGCGCCCGCGGGCTGAGCGATGCCGTGGGAGACCTCGAGCAGCCTCGACGCCGCCGATGTCTCTCCGGAGCAGGTCTGGTCGGTCGCCTACGCCGACGTCGCCGCGTGGCCGCGCTGGAACGGCGCGCTGGCGTCGGCCGAGCTGGACGGCCCGTTCGCCGTGGGCACGAGGGCCCGGCCAGCTGGCTCTGGTCGCGCGTGCTCGGCGGTCCGGCCCGGCGCGGAATGCCCGGCTGGCAGCGTGACATCGTGGCACTCGCCCGAGCGGCGCGCTAGACGCCCTGCATCACGCGATCACCGGACCCGGCAGAATCACCCGGCCAGGGATGGCTCTTCCACGGTTGAGCTACATCGCGGCGGTGTTCGCCGCCGCCGTGGCTGCCGCGCTCGCGGCCGCCGGCACCGCCGCCGCGGCGTTCGAGCCCGTGCTGACCGCCGGCTCCGCCAACCCGGCGGCCGGCGCCTTCTCGCCGTTGACGGTCACGGTCGAGCGGCCCGACGGGCAGCCCTACATCACGGGGCTGACCGTCGCGCTGCCCCCCGGCCTGCTCGCCACGATCCGCGACGTCGAGCCATGCCGCGAGCGCGCGGCGGCCACGGGGACCTGTGGCGCCGGCGCGCGCGTCGGCACGGTCAGCGTCGGCGTCGAGAGTGGTGCGAGCCGCTTCAACCTCGAGGGGGACGCGGCGCTGACCGGTCCCTACCGGGGTGCGCCGTTCGGCTTGACCGTCCCGCTGCGGGGCGCGCCCGGCGCCCCTGACGTCGGCACCACGGTGGTACGGCTCGCGATCTTCGTCGACCCCACGGACGCCCATCTGATCGTCGTCTCCGACCCGTTCCCGACGAGCGCGGGCGGCAGTCCGGTCGGCGTGCGCTCGGTCGCCATGAGCGTCGACAGGCGCCGGTTCACGTTCAACCCGACCTCCTGCGGCGCGCACGAGCTGCGCGCGCAGGTCAGCGCGAGCGACGGCTCGAGCGCCGCGGCGAGCGGCCCGCTTCAGACGAGCGGGTGCAGCTCGCTCGGCTTCCGGCCGCGGCTCAGCCTGAGCGTCGGGGGCCGGCGCGAGATGCGCGACGGCGGCCATCCAAGCCTGCGCGCGCTCGTGACGGCGCGCCGCGGTGTGGCGAACCTGCGCGAGCTCGCCCTCAGGTTGCCGCTCTCGCTGGCACTCGACTATGCGAACGCGGGAGCCCTCTGCTCGTTCGATGCGGGCCGCAGCGGGCGCTGTCCGCGCCGCTCGGTGATCGGGCGGGCGCGTGCGCTGACACCCGTCCTGCGTCGCCCGCTTGCCGGTGACGTCTACCTCGTGCAGGGCATGCGGCCCGGTCCCGGAGGCCGCCTCGTGCGCACGCTGCCGACGCTGCTCGTGGCCCTACGGGGCGAGGTGTCGCTCAACCTGCGCGCGGCCAGCTCGGTCGAGCGGGGTGGGATCGTCACCACCTTCGAGTCGCTGCCGGACGCACCGGTCACGCGCTTCGAGCTCGAGCTGAACGGCGGCAGGCGGGGGATCCTCGCCGTGACGCTCGGGCGCAGCCTGTGCAGGGGGCGCCAGCTCGCGCGGGTCCGCATGGAGGGACAGAACGGGGCCCGCCTGGGCCGCAGCGTCGCGCTCCGGACGGCGTGCTGATGAGCCGCAGGCCAACCTGCAGGGAAGAAAAACGAGTTCGTTTATCATTACCCGCGCCAAGTCGCGCGTGCGTGACCACACCGAGCGAATCCGAGGGGACATGAATTCGACGATTGCCGCGGACGTGGTCGCGTCTGCGCTACAGGCCCAGTCGCACGAAGGCATTCCGTTCTCTTTGGAGCTGAGCCAGGACCAGCGCGACGTGCGCGACTGGGTACACGGGTTCGCTGAGAAGGTGGTGCGCCCCGCCGCACACGAGTGGGACGAGCGCGAGGAGACGCCCTGGCCGTTGATCCAGGAGGCGGCCAAGATCGGCCTCTACGGCTACGAGTCGCTTGCGCAATTCTGGGCCGACCCGAGCGGGCTCACGCTGCCGATCGTGAACGAGGAGCTCTTCTGGGGCGACGCCGGCATCGCGATGTCGATCATGGGGACGACGCTCGCGGTCGCGGGCATCTTCTCGGCCGGCACGCCCGAGCAGCTCGGTGAGTGGGTGCCGCAGTGCTTCGGGACCGTCGACGACCCCAAGGTCGGCGCCTTCTGCGTGTCGGAGCCCGACGCCGGATCCGATGTCGCGGCCGTCCGGACGCGCGCCCGCTACGACGCCGAGCGCGACGAGTGGGTGCTGAACGGCCAGAAAGCGTGGGCGACCAACGGCGGAATCGCCGAGGTCCACGTGGTCGTGGCCACCGTCGACTCCGAGCTCGGCGCACGCGGTCACGCTGCCTTCGTCATCCCGCCCGGCACCAAGGGGCTCGAGCGGGGCCCGAAGCTGAAGAAGCACGGGCTGCGGGCCTCGAACACGGCGGACGTGTTCCTGGACGACTGCCGTGTCCCGGGCTCGTGCCTGCTCGGCGGCAAGGAGAAGCTCGACGAGCGGCTCGCGCGCGCTCGCGAGGGCGGCAGCTCGAAGCGCCAGGCGGCCATGCAGACCTTCGAGGTGAGCCGGCCGACGGTCGGGGCGCAGGCGCTCGGGATCGCCCGCGCGGCCTACGAGTACGCGCTCGACTACGCCAAGGAGCGCCGGCAGTTCGGGCGGGCGATCATCGAGAACCAGGCCATCGCCTTCGCGCTCGCCGACATGAAGCTCGAGATCGACGCAGCGCGGCTGCTCGTCTGGCGCGCATCGTGGATGGGGCGCAATGGCCACACATTCGAGAACGCCGAGGGCTCGATGTCGAAGCTGAAATGCGGCGAGGTCGCGGTCTGGGCGACCGAGCGGGCCATGCAGATCCTGGGCGGCAACGGCTACGCGCGCGAGTTCCCCGTCGAGCGCATGCACCGCGACGCCAAGATCTACACGATCTTCGAGGGCACCTCCGAGATCCAGCGGCTCGTGATCGCCCGCGCGATCTCCGGGATGCAGATCAAGTAGCGGCGATCGAGTCGCCCGCCGGCACCTGGCCCTGCGAGGGCCGGCGCGGCGAGCGCAACCCGAGCACGGTCAGCACGATCGCGCCGATCAGCAACGCTCCTCCGACGCCGATCGCGCTCACGCCCAGCTCGTCCAGGAAGGGGAGCTTGGCGCCCGCACGGACGTCGGCGGCGACGCCCCGCGAGCCGTCGGCATTCATCACGACGACGGACCAGTCGCCGTCCCGCACGCGCCAGTCGAGCGTCTGGGTGCCGCGTCCCTGGGTGGAGACCGACCAGAACGGCTTCCGGGCGGGCGCGGCCGGCCGCTGGCTGCCGGGCTGGGCGAGGTAGGAGGCCTCGAACGGGAAGGCGTCGACGTCCGTGACGCGCGTGTGACCCACGCCGCGCAGATAGGACGCCACGTCTTCCGTGCGGGCGATCCCGGCGAACACCGGCTCGCCGCCCTCCGGCGTGACCTCGAGCTCCACCTTGCCGAGGTCGCCCGAGTCGACGAGCCAGCTTGCGCCGGACAGGTCGACGTCCAGGTTGTCGGTGGCGAGAGCGCGCGCCCCGGTCGCGAAGCGCTCGCTGTCGGTCATCAGATAGCCCCGGTCGTTCTTCTCGTCGTCCGCCCACAGGGCGGCGGCCCCGAGCCCGAGTGCGCCGAGCGCGAGCAGGCCGGCGAGGGCGCCCGCGACGATGAGGCCGACGCGGCCGCCGGTGCTGCGGCCCTTGGTCGTCTGTGTGCCGTTGTCGGTCATGGCTCCAAGATCGCAACGCGCGGCGCGCTGCACACTGGTGCCAACCGGCGGACGATGGTGCGGGTATCCGGCGTGCGCCTCAGGTGCGGCGCACGGGACCCGTCGCGATGCGCAACGCCTCCTCGCGCCCGACGAACGGCGAGAGCACGATCAGCGTGACCTCGGGCAACGCGTACGGCAGCTCGGCGAGCCGGTCCTCGGCGACGTGGCGCCGCAGCAGCTCGTAGACGGCTCCCGCGATCAGGTGCGAGGCGGTGCGCGGCGCGTCCGGCGGCTCGCCGGCGATCACGTAGCCCGGCTCGAGGAACTCCATGAACAGGTCGAGTACCTGGCCGCGGCGTGCCACGGCGCGCTCGCCCCCGTGTATCAGCGCCTGCTCGGCCAGGCGCGCGAACGTCGGCGTCTCGGCGGCATATTCGAGCAGGGCGTCGAGTGCGGAGTGCGTGGCCTCGGCCCAGCTCCCGGGTGTCGCCACGAAGGCGTCGGCGGCGGCGCTGAAGGCCTGCTCGGCGGCGGCGTCGTAGGCCACCAGCAAGCAGTCCTCCTTGGACTCGAAGTGGCGCGCGAACACGCTGCGGCTGACACCGGCGCGCGCCGCGATGGCCGCGGGGCTGGTGCGCTCGTACCCACGCTCGGCGACGAGCTCGGCCATCGCCGCCAGCAGGAGCTCCCGCCGGTCGCGCACCTGGAACGCTCCGCTGCGCACCGTTTTCACGCGCGCGACCCCCTCAGAGCGTCTCCCGAACGTCCGTACACGGGGAGACAGAACACGCCCCGCGCGGCAAAGGAGCGGTGTGCCGGTACCGCTTTTGGTCAGCGGCAGCGGAGGCTGTCCTTGAAGGTCGCGGAGGCGCCCGTGCTGTAGAACGCTGTGACCTCGAACGGCCAGCGCCCTCCGCTGCAGCCGGTGGTGGCGAGCCAGTCCTTCTTCGGGCTCCCGGCGCTGAACTCGAAGTCGCGCAGCTGGATCGGCACGCCGGCGACGACCTGCAGGATGCGCGGCACCGTGAGCGTCAACTCGTAGGCCCACCTGCCGCTCAGCTTCCTGATCCGGCCGGCCACGCAGGTCTGGACGCGCGCGGGGTACTGCAGCAGCGTGAACAGGCACACCTCCCTGGCCCCGCCGTTGATGACGGTGATCTTCGGGCGCGTGAGCACGGTGTCGGCGAATGCGACGGCGCTGCCCCTGCCCATGATCGAGCCCTCCGGGCAGGCGCTCGGCGTCGGCCGCCGCGCCAGCGTGGCGAGCGAGCACTTCGGGTACTTGTGGCCGTTGTAGAGCGCGCCCTTCGGGAACAGCACCTTCGCGCCCGTGATCACCGGCCGCTCCACCCCCGGCGGCGTTTCCCAGTGCACCTTCCCGGCGATCCGCACCGGCTGCGGCTTGCGCTTCGTGCCCGCCTTGTTGGGCGTAACCGTCGCGCCTCCGGAGATCACGGTGAGGCCCGGATCCTGGGCGGCGCTGGTGGAGACGATGGCCGCCACCGACATGAGCGCGGCGGCGGCCGGAAGGGCGAGCTTGCGCATGCGCCAGGCACCGTAAACGTGGCTGTCTCTGGTGTCAACCCGAGTCGGCGGAGGGCGCGACGGGGGCGGGCGGGACCGGATCGCGGGCACCGACGAGTCCGTCGCCGATCGCCCTCGACCGGGCGCGCAATTGTTACGGCTCGGTGTCGCGTGGGCTCATGCGCGCCGGACCACTTGATTGGAAACACCGATGGTGTTAGAAAAGGCTCGTCAACCCAGGCAGGGGGAGGAGAGCGATGGATGGAGGAGACCGGCCGGGGCGCCGCTGAGCGGATCGCCAAGCGCGTCACCGATCTGGTCGGCGACGCCTGCATCGTTCGTATCGCCGATTTCAAGGACGGCACACTTCACGTGGCGGCGGTGGCGCATCGGGATCTGGCGCGCCGCGAGCAGCTCGGGATCGTCGCCGACGCACTGCAACCGCTGCGCAGCGGCTGGCCCGGACAGGCGCTCGCGAAGAACCTCGCATTCCGGGTCGAGCACGCCCAGGCGGATGACGTCGTCGGCGCCGTGGCGCCCTTCTCCACGCCCGTGCACGCGGCCATCGTCGCTCCGCTCCGGCGCGGCGGCGAGGCGGTCGGCACGGTCGTGGCGCTGCGTGACAGCGTGGACCTTCCCTACTCCCTGCGCGAGCAGCAGCTCGTCGAGCAGCTCGTGCTCGATGAGGACGATGCTCCCGGCGCGATCACGCGCGAGCCCGATGCCGGCAGGCTGCTCGAGCACGCCGCCGCCGGGCTCTGGGCCACCGACCTGGAGGGCGTGACCACCTTCGTCAACGAGGCCGTCTCCGAGATGCTCGGGGTCCCGGCGAGCGAGCTGATCGGCGCGCCGATGGCCGACTACGTCGACGAGGAGCCCGCGCTCATCCACGCGCGCCTCAGCCCGCGCGTCGAGCGTCAGGACCACCGGCTCGTGCGCCCCGACGGCAGCGAGATCTGGGTCAGCATGACGTCGACGCCCCTGAGCGACGCGGACGGGCGGCGCACCGGAACGGTGAGCACGCTGAGCGAGATCAGCGAGCGCAAGCGGATCGAGGTGGAGCTGCGGCTGCGGGCCGCGGCGCAGGAGGCGGTGGCCGAGCTGGCCGAGCACGCGCTTGAGGGCGATGACCTGGACTCGCTGATGCAGCGGGCTGCGCTCAGCGCCGCCGACATCCTCGGTGCCGAGTACGCGACGATCGCCGAGGTCACGCCCGGGCGCGACGACGTGGTTCCGCGCGTGGTGGTCGGCTGGCATCGGTCGAACGTCGGCCGGCGCTTCGCGATCCCGGAGAACTCGCCGACCGACCTGTGCCTGGATGACGACCAGCCCGTCGTGATCGGCGACTTCGACCGGGTGGAGGCACTGCGGACCGGCGTGATGGCTCGGCAGGCGCATGCGCGCAGCGCGGTCTGCGTCGCGATCGCGGGTGGCGCGGCCGTGTTCGCGCTCACGAGTCCGCGCGCGGACGCGTTCGCCGGGCACGACCTGTCCTTCCTCAGCTCACTGGCATCCGTGCTCGCGAGCCGCTGGAGGACCGAGCCGGCGCCGCTCGCCGCCGTGCCCGCCTAGGCGCCCGAAGCCTCGCTCTCGATCTCGGCGCGCGTCTTCTCGCGCTCCGCGATCGCTGCCTCCGGGCCGAGGAAGGGGAGCGTGATGAGGTAGACGATGTCGGGTGCGAGCTGTCCGACGTTCTCGGCCGCCCCGTGCAGGAGCTCGGCTCCGATCAGCTCGTTCGCGCCGCCGAGCACCGCCACGGCGGTGCGGCCCGGCACCTCCACCTTGGACTCGCTGCGGCCGGCGTCGATCAGGTACGTGAAGTTACGCAGCGCCGCCTCGCGCTTCGCGATCGCTCGCGCACCGGCGCCCATCGCGTCGACCATGCAGACGCGCGCGGCCGCCGGCCGCTCCGCCAGGTAGCGCAGGAAGGCCCGGACGCCGTCGCGTACCTGGTCGGCCCAGGGCCGCGTGACCCCCTCCTCGCCGAAGAAGGCGGCGGCCACCTCCTCCGTCAGCTGGGTCAGCTCGCGGTCGTACGCGGCGAGGAAGCACTCCTCCTTCTCGTCGAAGTGCTCATAGAAGGTCTTGCGCGAGACGCCGGCGCGCGCAATCACGTCGGTGACGCGCGTGTCCTGGTAGCCCTCGGCCGCGACGGCCTCGAGCACCGCCTGCAGCATGCGCGTCCGCTGAGACTCCACGATCTTCTCGCGCGGAATGCCGTGGCGGCCCGGCGGCAGCTGATCCGGGCGGCGGGGCTTTGCACCTTCGGCCGGCATCCAGCGCGACCATATCGCCGCACCACAAACGATGGATTCTCTGGAATCCGCGAAACCGACACCTGGGGGGTGTCGCTCAGGCGGCGGTGAGCGAGCGGTCTTCCTCGAGATGCTGGTGCGAGGGGCAGTAGCCCCGCCCCGGCAGCGGGTCGCGCTGGCAGGCCCGGCCCGAGCGCGTGAGTGCGTTGCAGTGGAGCACGGCGCCCTCGGGCACGATCCCCTGGGCGAGCATGCGATCGAGGTATTCGGTCGCCACGTCGACATGCCAGGCGATGACGGTGTAGACGCGCAGCTGGCGGTCCATGGGGAAGTACATGCGCACATCCCGGAAGAGCGAGCGCGCCGGCTTGGCGAAGCAGTGGCGGTCGCGCGCCAGGCGCGCGAAGGTGGCCTCGCAGGCGGCGAGCAGCTCGCGCGCATCGTCGCTGCGCGGTCCTTCGAGGAGGTCCCCGTGGAGCTCGCGGTAGATGGCTCGACTGAACTGATACATGCCGCGTTGCCGGACGATCAGGAACACGACCGGCTCTCAATCGGAACAATAAACGACCCAGTATCTAAATGCCAGCGGCGAATGCCGCAAATTGCGAATTTCCCGCCGCGACCGTGCCCGGGGTCGGGCACGCGATCATCGGGCCGGCCGTTGGCCGAAGCTCAGCCGCAGATGAGCCAGGAATCCCTGGTGATGGTGGGCGCCCCGAGGAACGTGAACGTTCCGCGCAGTGGCACCTGCGCTCCGGGCGGGCACGAGAAGGCCTCGACGTAGCTGCGCTTGCGGCCACCGACCCGGCGGGTCGCCCTGACGGTCGTCTCGAACTCGGTGACCGAGATCGGCACGCCCGCGATCACCTGCAGGTTCTGCGGGACGTCGACCTGGAGCCGGTACTGGTACTTGCCGCCGCGCAGGGTCGTGAGCGGTGCCGAGAAGGCGGTGTTCACGCGCAGCGGGTTCGTGCCGCTCAGGTGGAAGGTGATGCTGCGGCCGCCCGGACCGTTGAAGAGCGTCGCGGTCAGGCGCTGGCGCACCGTGTCGCCGACCCCGACCGCGAAGCCGCTGCCGATGCGCGAAGCCCGCGGGCACGCGCGCAGCCCGCGGCGGTTGAGCGCTGCGGCGCTGCAGCTCGGGAAGAGCCGGCTGTTCAGCTGCGAGCCGTAGGGGAACAGGATCGTCGTGCGGTCGAGCGTCGCGGGCAGCTCGCCGGGCGTGTCGCTCGAGATGCCCAGCTTGATGCCGAGCGAGACGGCGAGGGGATTCTTCGGCACGACCCGGATCGCGGGCCCGACGCTGCCGGTGAAGCTCACCGTCGTGGCCGCGCTCGCGGATCCTGCGGCGATCAGTGCCAGAGCGGTGGCGCAGGCGAGCCCGCCCAGGGCCAGGTGCCGCCGTGAGCGAAGCCGAGCCACGATCAGTCCGCCGGGGCCCCGGCGCCGGCGGGATCGCCGGATGCCGACGCATCGGCCTCGATGATCGCGCGCTTCTGAGCCGCGGCCTGCTCCTCGCCGATGTACGGGAGCAGCGCCGACTCGACGAGGTCGGGCAGCAGCGTCGAGAGCTTGTCCGTCTCGCCGGCCGCGATCATGCGGTAAACCGCCTCGTAGGCGCCCGCCACGATCGTCTGCGCGTGCATCCTGGGGACGCTCCCGTGCGAGTCGAGCTCGCTCGCCGCGTTCTCCTCGATCAGCGTGGCGAACTCGCCCATCACGGCGGTTCGCTTGGCAACGGCCTCGGGCCCGGCGGCCATCACCTCGACGATGCACATGCGCGCGAACGCCGGGGAGGCCTCGAGCAGCTCGAGGAAGGCGCGGAAGCCCGCCGTCAGCCGCGCCGCAAAGCCCGACTCGCCCTCGTACGCGGCGCGCACGCCTGCGAGCAGCAGGTTCGCCACCTGGTCGTAGGCCTCGAGGAAGACCGCGTCCTTGTTCGGGAAGAGCTCGTAGAAGGTCCGGCGCGACACGCCGGCGCCGCGCACGACATCCTCGACGCTCATGCGCGCATAGCCGCGCGCAGCGGTCGCCTCGGCTACGGCGGCGAGGATCCGCTGGCGCTGATTGCGTGCCACGAAACTCCGCGAGAGCCCATGCCGGCCTGGCGGAAGCTGATGTGGGCCACGCGGAGACCGTTGGCTCTTTCGCGACACAGAGGGGACAATGTACACGCCCACGTACACGAAAGCTAGAGCCACCGGGAGGGCCCCCAACGCCGACCAGGCGAAGCGGTTCACGGGCGCTCCGATGCGCCCTAGGCGGATGGAAACGACGACGTATACGATGCTCCGATGAGGGGCCAGGAGGGGTGGCGGCGCTTGCTCGCGCTCGGCGCGCTGCTGGCGGGCCTCGCGGCGCTCCTCGTAGTCGTCCTCGCGCGCGACGACTCGCACTCGTATCGCTTCAAGTTCGAGAACGCGGGCCAGCTCGTGGAGGGCGATCTCGTCCGCATCGGCGGCACCCCTGCGGGCCAGATCGAGAGCATCGAGCTGAGCGACGACGGCCAGGCCGAGGTGGACGTCTCGATCGACGACGACTTCGCGCCGCTGCATGCCGGCAGCACGGCGACGATCCGCGCGGCGAGCCTGATCGGCATCGCCAACCGCTACGTCGACGTCCACCCCGGGCCGAACTTCCGTAGCGAGCTCGACGACGGGGCGGTACTGGCGGCCGACAACACGACGACGATCGTGGATCTCGACCAGCTCCTGGACGCGCTCGACCCGCCGACCCGGGCGGGCCTGGAGCAGGTCATCGGCGGCTTCTCGTCCTGGTACGGCGGGCGCGAGCGCCAGGCGAACGAGGCGGCGCGCTACCTCGCACCCTCGCTCGGCTCGTTCGCGCGGCTGACGAAGGAGGTGAACCGGGACAGCGCCGCCTTCGAGCGCTTCCTCGTCGAGAGCGCGGACGCGCTAGGCACGATCGCCGAGCGCCGCGGTGAGCTCACCGACCTGGTCGGCAACACCGGCGCCACGCTGCGAGCGCTGTCCTCCGACACCGCCTCGCTCTCTCAGGCGCTGGTGGAGCTGCCGCCGGCGCTCGCACGCGGAAGCGACACGCTCGCCGAGCTGCGCCCGGCGCTCGGGGACCTGCAGCGGCTCGTCGAGGAGGTCGACCCGGTCGCGCCCGAGCTCGCCCCGTTCATGCGCCGGCTGGCCACGTTCGCCGGCACGGCCCGGCCGACGGTCGGCGAGCTGCGCCTGATGCTCGACAGCCCGGGCGCCGGCAACGACCTCGTCGACGCGCTCCGCGACGCGCCGCGGCTCGCGCGCCTGTCCGAGACGGCGCTGCCGCGCACCCGGCGCGCTCTGCGCGAGGCGGAGCCGATCTTCGCGTTCGCGCGCCCGTACACACCCGACCTGACCGCCTGGATGCGGAGCTTCGGCGGTGCGATGGCGCCCTACGACGCCAACGGCCACTACGCCCGCACGATGGCGGTCTTCGACGCCTTCGAGTTCGTGGACGACCCCGAGGGCGGTCACCTCGACCCGAAGGGCCCCGCCGCACGCGGGCAGAGCCCCAACCTGAGCCTCGGCAACCTGCGCCGCTGCCCTGGTGGCGGCACGCGTGCGCCGGCGGACGGCTCGGCGCCGTTCGTGGACGACGGCGAGCTCTCCAACCCCGACTGCGATCCGAGCCACACCGTGGGGGCGAGCCCGTGAAGCGGCGCCTGAACCTGCGCCTCGCGCTGCCCGCGGCCATCGGCGCCGGGCTCCTGATCGGCGCGCTCGCCGCGGCCGGCGGCGGCGGGGACGGCTACCGGGTGAGGGCGATCTTCGACAACGCCAGCTTCGTCATCCCGGGCGAGGAAGTGCGCGTGGCCGGCGTGACCGTGGGCTCGATCGCGGACGTCGAGCTGACGAGCGGCAACCGGGCGGCGGTGGTGCTCGAGATCGACGATCCGGCCTTCCGGCCGTTCCGGCGCGACGCGCACTGCCAGATCCGGCTGCAGTCGCTGATCGGCGAGCAGTACGTCGAGTGCGAGCCGACCCAGGCGCGCGAGAGCGGCGCGCGCCCGGCCGCGGCGCTGCCGCGAATCGAGTCGGGCGCGGGCGAGGGCGAGCACCTGCTGCCGGTCGAGAGCACGACCACGCCGGTGGCGCTCGACCTGATCACGAACATCCAGCGCCTGCCGCAGCGCGAGCGGCTGCGCCTCATCATCGGCGAGCTCGGCGCCGGGCTGGCCGGCAACGGCGAGCGGCTGCGCGCCGCCCTGCGGCGGGCGAACCCGGCGCTCCAGGAGCTGAACAAGGTCGTGGCCGTGCTCGCCTCGCAGGATCGTCTGCTGGCGCGGCTCGTCGACGAGTCGGATCGCCTGCTCGAGCCGTGGGCGAAGCGGCGTCGCGAGACGGCCGGCTTCATCACGGGCGCCGGCACCGCCGCGGTCGCCACGGCGGAGCGCGGCGCCGACCTCGAGCGTGACTTCGCGCTGCTGCCGGCCTTCCTGCGCGAGCTCGAGCCGACGGCCGAGCGCTTCGAGGCGTTCGCGGCCGAGGCGGACCCGGCGCTCGCAAGCCTCGCCTCCGAGGCGCCGGCGATCAACGACACGGTCGAGCGGCTCGGGCCGTTCAGCGACGCGGCGCTGCCGGCGCTCGACTCGCTCGGCGAGCTCGCGAAGCGCGGACGCACGCTCTTTCCCGCCATCGAGCCGCTCGTCCGCGACCTGCGCGAGCTCGGCCGCCCGGCCCGGCCCGCCGCACGCGACAGCGCCGCGCTGCTGTCGAGCTTCGACGAGGCGGGCGGCACCGACGAGCTGATGCGGCTGATCTTCTCCTACACGAACGCCATCAACGGCGTCGACCGCGACGGGCACTACGTGCGCGCCGGGCTCAACGTCGGAGCCTGCTCGGTGCGCGCCTCCGAGGCGCCCGGCGGCTGCTTCGCGACCTTCGACACCGGCGCCGGCGCGGCCGCGCTCGACTACCTGCTCGGCCCCGACGACGAGGGCCGCCGATGAACCGCAGGCCCGGAGCGGGGGCGCTGTCGGGCAGCCCGGTGCTCGTCGGGGCGGTGACCCTGCTCGTGACGATCATCGCCGTCTTCCTCTCGTACAACGCCAACGAGGGGCTGCCGTTCGTTCCGAGCTACCCGCTCGAGGCCGAGGTGCCGAACGCGGCCGGCCTCGTGCGCGGCAACGAGGTGCGGATCGGCGGCGCGCGGGCAGGCGTGGTCAGCGGCATTTCGACGCAGACGCACGAGAACGGCTCGGTGAGCGCCGTGCTCGACCTCGACCTCGAGCCGTGGCTGCGGCCGCTGCCGGCGGACTCGACACTCATGGTGCGGCCGCGCTCTGCGCTCGGGCTCAAGTACGTCGAGATCACGATGGGCCGCTCGCGCCGGGGCTTCGAGGACAACGCCCGCATCCCCGTCGAGAACCTGACCGCCGAGCCCGTCGAGATCGACGAGTTCTTCAACATGTTCGACGACCCGACGCGCGCCGCGCTCGGCTCGGGCGTGCTCAGCTACGGGACTGCGCTGGCCGGCCGCGGTGAGGCGCTCGGTCGCGCGTTCGCGGGCCTCGACCCGCTCGTGCGGCGGCTCGAGCCGGTGATGCGCAACCTCGCCTCCGAGCGGACGGGGCTCGCGCGGCTGTTCCCGGCGCTCGAGCAGGCGGCCGCCGAGGTGGCCCCGATCGCAGACGTGCAGGCATCGATGTGGGTCGCGCTCGACGGCACCTTCGCGTCGCTCGCGGCGGTCAGCGACTCGATCCAGGAGTCGATCTCGGCGGCGCCCCCCTTGCTGGAGGCCGGCATCGAGGGCTTCCCGCAGCAGCGGCCGCTGCTGGTGGAGAGCGAGGAGCTGTTCCGCCGGCTGCGGCCGGCATTCGCGTCGCTCGCCGGGGCGGCGCCAGACCTGTCGGCGGCGCTCGCCGCCGGGGAGCCCGCGCTGCGCCGCTCCCCGGCTCTCACGGACCGTCTCACGCGCACGCTCGAGCTCGTCGAGGAGTTCGGCGACGACCCGCGCGTCCCGCGCGGGCTCGACCGGCTGACCCGCACCAGCTCGGTGCTCGCCCCGCTCGCTGCCTTCGTCGCGCCGGCGCAGACGAAGTGCAACTACGCGGCGCTCGTGCTGCGCAACGCCGCCAGCGCGCTCTCCGAGGCCGACTCGGTCGGGACGATGCTGCGCTTCGTGCCGCTCGCGATGCCGGTCGTGCCCGGCAGCGAGGCGGGCCCCGCCGCCACGCCCGCCAACGGTCCGGCGCCCCCGCCCGGCGCCTCGGCGCGTGAGCTGTCGCTGACCGACGACAGCTTCCTGCACTCGAACCCGTATCCGAACACGGCCGCGCCCGGGCAGGTGCAGGAGTGCGAGGCCGGCAACGAGAGCTACGCCGGCCTGCGCAACCGCCAGGCGATCGGCAACCAGCCCGGGAACCAGGGTGAGCGCACCGAGCGCACGCGGAGGGTGGGCGAGTGAGCCGCGGCTACCGCAGCGGCATGCGGCCGTTCACGGCGGGCGTCATCGCGCTCGTGCTGATCGCGATCGGCACCTGGTTCGCATTCGCGAAGGACGTGCCGTTCGTCGAGGGCTATCGGATCCAGGCGGTCTTCAAGAACTCGAACCTCGTGGGCCAGCGCTCGCCGGTGCGGATCGCGGGCGTCGACGTCGGCGAGGTCGTGAAGGTCGAGCGCTATCGCGACACGGAGATGGCGCTCGTGACGATGGAGATCGACGACGGCGGCCGCCCGATCCATAGCGACGCGACGATCAAGATCCGCCCGCGGCTCTTCCTCGAGGGCAACTTCTATCTCGACGTCCAGCCCGGCAGCCCGACGGGCGACGAGGTGCCCGACGGAGGCCTGATCCCCGTCGCGCAGACGTCCGTGCCGGTCCAGCTCGATCAGGTGCTGACCGCTCTCCAGGCGGACACGCGCGCAGGGCTCCAGCAAACGCTGCGCGGGCTCGGGGCCGGCCTCGGGCGGGCGCCGGCCGGCGAGCTCAGCGGCGGCGCCGCGCTCGGCCGCTCGCTCGATACGGCGCCGGGCGCCCTGCGCGACTCGGCGATCGCCACGGACGCGCTGCTCGGCGAGGCGCCGCACGACCTCTCGCGGCTGATCCGCGGGCTCGCCCGCACGAGTGGCGCGCTCGCGCGCAACGAGCAGCAGCTTGGCGGCCTGATCAGCGACTTCAACACGACGATGGCGACGACGGCGTCGCGCGCGCCGCAGCTCGAGCAGATCGTGCGGCTGCTCGGGCCGACGGCGGCCAACGCGAACCGCGGCTTCGCCAGCCTGGCGGGCGCGCTGCCGGACACGCGTGCGTTCGCGCAGGAGATCCTCCCGGGCGTGCAGGAGCTGCCGGCGACGATCGCCGCCGCCGGCCCCTGGCTCGATCAGGCGACCCCGCTCTTCGGCCCCGCCGAACTGGGCGGCCTGCTCGCCGATCTCGGCCCGGCGACGCGTGAGTTGGCCGAGCTCGAGCACGGTTCGCTCGACCTGCTCCCCGAGTTCGAGCTGGCGAGCCGCTGCACCACCGAGGTGCTGATCCCGACCGGTGAGATCCGGGTCGACGACGGCGAGCAGTCGGCCGGCGTCGCGAACTACAAGGAGCTGTGGTACGCGATGGTCGGCCAGGCCGGCGAGGGCCAGAGCTTCGACGGCAACGGGCCTTTCCTGCGGCTCGGAGCAGCGGGCGGTTCGCAGACGGTCCAGACCGGACAGACGAACTACACGGGCCTGCCGCTGTTCGGCAACGCCACCACGCCGCCCCTCGCAACCCGGCCCGCCTTCCCGGGCGCGCCGCCGCCGCTCGAGCGCGGCCGCGCCTGCCACCGCAACCCGGTGCCGGACGTGAACGGCCCGGCCTCGCGCGGCCCCGCGGACGGCTCGCGGCCGGACGCCGCTGCGCCCCCGGTGGCGCCGGTCGCGACGGAGTCGCCGCTGAGCTCGGCGGCCCGGCGGCTCGCACCGCTCCCGACCCTGCGCGCGGAGGCCACACCGTGAACCGCCGCTCGCGCATGCTGCGCGGACTGCGCGCGAACGCGGCGGCCGGCGGCGCGCTCGTCGCCATCGTCCTCCTGGCCTCGATCATCGGCGGCTACATCCTCGGCAACCAGCGGGTCAACTGGCCGGGCTGGATCCCGGTGATCGGCGAGACCCACTTCAAGCTGCGCGTGCAGCTCGACAGTGGCCAGGGCGTGCTCCCCGGCCAGGGCCAGGCGGTCAACGTCTCCGGCGTACGCATCGGGGACATCGAGAGCGTCGACCTGGTCGAAGGCAAGGCGGTCGTCTCGCTCAACCTCGACCCGGACGAGGCGCGCGTCTACCCGGACGCGACGATCCTGCTGCGGCCGAAGACGGGTGTGAAGGACATGGTCATCGAGCTCGACCCCGGCAGCCCCGCTGCGGGCGATCGGCTCGACAGCGGTGCCCTCGTGACGAACGCGTCGACGCTCTCGGACGTCAACATCTCCGACGTCCTCGAGACGCTCGACGCGGACACGCGCGACTACCTGCAGCTGCTCGTGGAGGGCGCCGGCCGCGCCCTCGGCGACGGCGGCGGCACCGACCTGGCGTCGACGCTGCGGCAGTTCCCCGCGCTGTCGCGCAACGTGGCCAAGGCGAGCAGGCTGGTCGCACAGCGCCGCGAGCGGCTCGAGCGCCTGATGTCGAACTTCTCGAAGCTGATCGGCGAGCTCGGCTCGCACGACGACGAGCTCGCTCGATTCGTGCAGGGGAGCTCCGCTGTCTTCCGCCGGGTCGCGAGCCAAAACGAGAACTTCGCCGACACGCTCGACCTGCTGCCGGGCACGCTCGCGAGCTCGAACCGGGCGCTCGTGCAGGTCGACCGGCTCGGCAAGACGCTCCAGGCGAGCCTCGGCCGGCTGCGCCCCGCCGCCCGAGCGCTGGGCCCGGCGCTCGAGCAAACGCAGCCATTGCTCCGCGACACGGTGGCGCCGCTGCGCGACGAGCTGCGCCCGTTCAGCCGCGAGGCGCAGCCGATCGCGCGCGAGCTCCTCCCGGCGGCGCGCGACCTGAACGCGTCGGTGCCGGACTTCCAGCGCTTCACCGAGGTGCTGAACACGCTCTTCGACGAGCTCGCCTACGACCCGCCGGGCAACCGCGAGGGATTCCTCTTCTACGTGCCCTGGGCGATCCACAACACGAACTCCACGCTCGCGGCCCAGGACGGGATCGGGCCGCTCCGGCGCGGGCTCGTGCTGATGTCGTGCGGGTCGCTCGAGCTGCTCGACATCTTCGAGCGCCGCGGCGACTACAACCCGACGCTGAGCAGCCTCGTCCAGCTGCTGAACGCGCCCGAGCGCGGCGCCGTATGCCCGGGAGGGGGCGGATGATCAAGCAGGCTCCCCGGCCCGGGCAGCTGGCGCTCATGCTCGCCTTCGCGTTGAGCTGCTTCGCCGCGCTCCTGTATCTGTGGATCTCGTTCGGGGGCACCTCGCCGCTCCAGCCGCAGGGGTACCGCTTCCACATCCACGTCGCGGAGGCGACCCAGCTCGCCGAGCAGGCCGACGTGCGGATCGCGGGCGTTCCCGTCGGCCACGTGGTCGCGCTCGACCCGGGCCCGGCGAACACGACCGACGTGACGATCGAGATGCGCTCGCCCTACGCCCCGGTGCCGCGCGACACGCGCGCCATCCTGCGCACGAAGACGCTGCTCGGCGAGACCTACGTCGAGCTGACGCAGGGCGACCGCGCGAGCGGACGGCTGCCCGAGGACGCCGTGCTGCCGAAGGCCCAGATCGCCCCGACGGTCGAGCTCGACGAGATCTTCCGCAGCTTCGACGCACCGACGCGCGCGGCATTCCAGACCTGGATCCAGGCGCAGGCGGCGGCCGCCGAGGGGCGCGGCGCCGAGCTGAACGCGGCGCTGGGCATCCTGCCCGACTTCGTCGAGGGCTCCGAGCGGCTGCTCGCCGAGCTCGACGCTCAGTCGCGCGCGACCAGCCGGCTCGTGTCGTCGACGGGCGAGGTCTTCGACGCGCTCAGCGAGCGCCACGGCGAGCTGCGCGCGCTGATCACGGAGACGAACCGCCTGTTCAGCGTCACGGATGAGCGCAACGCCGACCTGGCGGCGATCTTCGAGGAGCTGCCGCGCTTCGAGCGCGAGGGCGCGCTCACGCTGCCGCGCCTGACCGAGTTCGCCAAGGTCGCGCTGCCGGTCGTGCGGCGGCTGCAGCCGGCGGCCACGGAGACCGGGCCGGCATTCGACG
The DNA here is from genome assembly GCA_963739095.1 of uncultured Thermoleophilaceae bacterium. GTDB lineage: Bacteria > Actinomycetota > Thermoleophilia > Solirubrobacterales > Thermoleophilaceae > JACVRW01. The sequence continues at coordinate 44,360 of CAVTZF010000015.1, read as the reverse complement.
CGCTGCGGGCGCTGGCCCCCGACCTGCGCGGCGTGTTCGAGCGGCTCGGCCCGGCGATCGACGCCTCCGAGCGCGGCGTGCCCGCCTTCGAGCGTGTGCTGCGCGAGCTCGCGCCGCTGCTCGGCGACGCCGACCCCTTGCTGCGCAACCTCAACCCGATGCTCCGGCACATCGACCTGAACCGCCGCGAGCTGACCGCGCTGCTCGCCAACGGCGCGGCCGCGACGAACGCGCGCGACTTCAACCTCGAGGCCAACGGGCGCCCGATACGCCAGCCCGTCAACTACCTGCGAGCGTCGGCCCTCCTGGCACCCGAATCGCTCGCCTACTACCCGCGCCCGCTCGGCTACGGGCGCGCCAACGCCTACGCCGCGCCCGGCTGGCTCGACGGGCTCGCGAGCGGTCTCACGGTGTACGACCCGCGTGGCTGCACGGGCGGCGACGTCGCCCCGCCGCTCAGCGCGGATCCGCCGCAGCTGCAGCCGCTCGTGGTCGACAACGTCTTCCGCACGACCGGCCGCGACGTGGCCAGGCCCGGCTGCGTCGGTCAGGGGCCGTACCCCGGCTTCGGCACGTCGTTCCCACAGCTGCGGGCTGAGCCGTAGGCGCGGGGAGCGCGGACTCCGCTACCGACCCGCGCCGCGGCCGCTGACTGCCCCGCCCTCGATCAGCACGCGGACCCTGCGCGCGGCGGTCCGGGTCGCGCCGCTCGGCTGGCGGGTGCGCGCCGCGCCGCGCGCCGCCACGCGCCGCCGGACCCCGAGCGCCCGCCGCGCCCGGGGGCTCACCCTCAGGATCTTGGTCGCGCGCCGCCCCTTTGCGATCGAGTAGCGCGCACGGCCGAGCGACATGAACGCGGCCCCCACTCTGCCGCGCGAGGGCGTGCTGCGCGGCAGCGCTCGCAGCTTGAGGATCCCGCGACAGCGCGCCAGACGCACGGTCCGGCAGCGCAGCGCGATCCGGACCGTCCGGTCGTCGCGCAGGAGCGCGGCCGTCGTCTTGATCGTCGCCAGCGCAGTCCGCGCGGGCGCCGGTGGTGGTGGCGGACGGCGGCGGCGGTGGAGGCGGTGGCGGCGGCGGCGGCGGACACGAGCCCTCGTAGCGGGCGACCGCGAACTGTGGGGTGCCCGACCCGGCCGTCCCTCCCGCTACGACCAGCTTGTCACCGGGCGCGAGCGCGAACGCGGACGCACTGGCCCCGGCGTTCGCGAACCCGGTGATCTGCGTGCCGGCGGTGCCGAATCCGGCGTTCAGCGTCCCATCGGGGCCATAGCCCGCGAGCGCGAAGAGCTGCGTGGGGGCGCTGATGCCGCCGCCGGCTGCGAGCGCCCCGCACGGCTCTTGGACTACATCGACCGCACCTGCGTCGCCCTGGCTGAAGGGCGTCGTCGTCCGGCCCTCGGTCTGGAAGGTGGTGTCGAGCTGGCCGCTGGCGGTGTAGCGCGCGAGCGCGAAGGTCTCCTCGGCGGCCCCGAACTCGCCCGCGACCAGGATCTGGCCGCCGCTCGTGAGGACCGCGCCGCTCCCACCCGCCCCACCGCCGGGAAACGCCGTGTCCTGCGTGCCGCCGTTGCCGAACGTCGCGTCCTGGGCCCCCGTAAGCTCATAGCCGGCCAGCGCGAAGCGCGGCCCTGTCGGCGGGAACACGACCCCGACCGCGACGATGCGCCCGGGCTGGACGACGACATCAGAGGCGACCGCCCGGCCCTCGGCGAACGGAGTCGTCGTCTGCCACAGCAGCGCGCCGTCCGCCGCATAACGTGCGGTCGCGAACGATCCTGTGAGCGGAGTGCTCACCAAGCCGACGGCGACGATCGTGCCGTCGGAGAGCACGGTCGCGGCCAGAGCCGCCGAGGAGCTGCCGGCAAAGGGGGTCGTGACCAGGCCACCCGTGCCAAAACCCGGGTCGGGCGTGCCATCCGGCAATAGCCGCAGCAGCGCGAGGTCGTCGCCGGCGACGCCGGCAACCACGATCTTGCCGTCGGGCTGCAGTGCGACTCCGTCGGCCGTGCTCGCGCCGCCGCCGACCGGCAGGGTGGCCTGACCGTCGCTGGAGAACGTCGGGTCGGGCCTGCCATCCGGAAGCCAGCGTGCTACCGCGAACACCGGCGGGCTGAAGCCGAACGAGCCCGCGACGACGATCGACCCGTCGGGCTGCACCACGACCGCGTTGCCCTGGGACTGCTCGGAGAACGTGCTTACGACCCTGCCATCGCCGCCGAAGCTCGTGTCGAGGTCACCGGGTGCCGCTGTGGCAGACCCTGCGGCAACGCAGAGCAGCAGGACGGCCAGCAGCGCCTGCCGCGGGACGGCTCGAACAGCGCCAGGCGCAGACACGGGTGTGCGCGCACGTCCCATTCACGGCGACACTATTCGAGTGTCGCGGCTCGGGCACGTCGCTTGCCCGGCGAGGCGCCGGCTGGTCGGCGCCGGTAGCGTCAACGTATGAGCTCCTCCGACGTGGTCGAGCTGACCAGCGCGCTGGTCGCGATCGACTCTGTCAATCCGGATCTCGAGCCCGGCGCGGCGGGCGAGAGCGAGGTCGCCGCCTTCGTGGCGGATTGGGCGAGGGATGCGGGTCTGGAGGTCGAGCTGGTCGAGGCGACGCCCGGGCGGCCGAGCGTCGTGGCAACGGCGAGCGGCAGCGGCGGCGGGCGCTCGCTGCTCCTGTGCGGCCACCTGGACACCGTCGGTGCCGGGCGCCATGGAGCGCACCCTTCGAGCCGCGCATCGAGGGCGATCGCCTCCACGGCCGCGGGTCCTACGACATGAAGGCGGGCGTTGCGGCGGCGCTCGTCGCCTGCCGCGACGCGGCCGCGCTCGAGCTCGCAGGCGACGTGGTGGTTGCGGCGGTGGCGGACGAGGAGCACGCCAGCCTCGGAGTGCAGGAGGTGCTGGCGACGGTCGAGACGGACGGCGCGATCGTGACCGAGCCCACCGAGATGGAGGTCGTGATCGCCCACAAGGGCTTCGCCTGGCTCGAGGTCGAGGTGAGCGGGCGGGCGGCGCACGGCTCGCGGCCGCACCTCGGCGTGGACGCGATCGTCAAGGCGGGCCCAATTCTGACGGCGCTCGGCGACCTCGACACGCGCCTGGGGGACACACGTCACCCGCTCCTCGGCCGCGGCTCGGTGCACGCCTCGCTGATCAGCGGCGGCAGCGACCTCGCGACCTACCCGGAGCGCTGCACGATCGGGATCGAACGGCGCACGCTGCCCGGCGAGGGCACGCCGGAGGTCGAGCGCGAGCTGGCTCGCCTGCTGGCCGGCTTGCCGCGAGGCCGACTCGGTGCTCGAGGCGTCCGCGCGCACGCTGCTGGTGCGCGAGCCACTCGAGACGTCCGAGGACGAGCCGGTGGTGGCCGCGCTGCGCGAGGCGGCGGCGGAGGTGCTCGGCTCGCGGCCGCCGCTCTCCGGGGCGAGCTTCTGGGCCGACTCCTCCTTCATCGCCGGCGCGGGCATCCCGACCGCGCTGTTCGGGCCTGGCGGCGAGGGTGCCCACGCGGCTGAGGAGTGGGTCAGCATCCGCGACACGGAGAGCTGCGCGCGCGTGCTGACCAAGACAGCCAGCGCCTTCTGCGCCTGAGCTCAGGTCCTCATGCGCCCCAACACCGTGAGGCCGACCACCCGCGACACCACCATCGCGATGTAGCCGATGCCGGCCAGCTGCTCGAGCATCACGAGGCTGCGGGCGAACGGCCTGATCGGCACCACGTCGCCCAGGCCGGTGGCCGAGAGCGTCGTGAAGCTGAGGAACAGGAGCTCCATCCAGCTCCGCTCCGCTGCGGGGGCGACCGCGGCCGTGAAGCTGCCCGGTGCGATCGCCTGGCACACCACGTACACGTAGGCGAAGCCCCAGGCCACCAGCGTGAAGGTGGCGCCCACGGCGAACAGCTCGTCGCGAGTGACGTCGTGGTCGGCGAGCATGTACGCCAGCAGCGCGCCGGCCGCATAGAAGTAGATGACCGCCTCGAGCGCGGACGACCAGGGCAGCAGGTCGTCGCTGTTCGTGATCGCCTGGATCAGCAGCAGGATCGTGGTCGGCAGGCCGAGCAGCACCACGATCCAGATCGGCACCGGTGAGCTGCGCACTGCGAGCAACACGAGGGCGAGGATCAGGATGCCGAAGACGCTGAACAGGGCGCGCCCGGCGCTGCTGTTCTCGGTCAGCGCATACACCGGGATGGCGGCGAGCTGGGCGACGAGAAGAGTGGCGGACGGCTCGCGCCTGGCGAACGAGAGCACCGCTCGAAGCTATCTGGCAGGCCGGTCGCCATCGGGTCGGTACGGTTATGGCATGGGTGACCTGACACCGGGCTCCGGCCGAGTTCCCTCCAGGCGTTCGCGCGAGCAGCGCGCATATCGGCTCGTCGTGGCCGGCGGCGTCGCGGGCGCCGTCACCGTCGTGGGACTCGTGCTCGCGATCGTCGGGGTGATCGGATACGCCATCCCGGTCCTCGCGCTCGTAATCGCCGTCATCTGCGCCTTCCTGTTCCGCCGCACGCTGTCTTGAGGACGACCTCCTCCGGCCGGGCCTTCCGGGAGGGAGTACGCCAGGGGATCCCGTTCGCGATCGCCGGCTTCCTGCTGTCCGTGTCGTTCGGCGTGGTCGCGCAGGATGCCGGCCTGTCCCCGCTCGCGGCGATCATCATGTCGGTGATCGTGTTCGCGGGCTCCGCCCAGTTCACTGCGATCGCGATCATCGGCGGCGGCGGAACGGTCGGGGCGGCGATCGGCGCAGCCGCGCTGATGAACTCCCGCTTCCTGCCGATGGGCGCGGCTCTCGGGCCCTCGCTCCCGGGCGGCCCCGTCAAGCGCGCCGCCCAAGGACAGGCCGTGGTCGACGCCTCCTGGGCGCTCGCCGGCCGCGGCGACGGCAGCTTCGACCGCTGGCTGCTCTTCGGCGCGTCGGCGGCCCAGTACGTGACCTGGCAGCTGGGCACGATCGCCGGAGCGCTCGGCGGCGACCTGCTCGGCGATCCCGACAAGCTCGGTCTCGACGCCATCTACCCCGCCTTCTTCCTCGGCCTGCTGCTGGCCGAGGCGCGCACGCGGCGCGCCGTTGCCGTCGCCGCGCTGGGCGCCGGCATAGCGCTCACGCTCGTCCCCTTCACGCCCGCCGGGGTGCCGATCCTGGTGGCGAGCGTCGCTGCGCTCGTCGGACTCACGCGCTCGGCGCAGGCAGCGGTTGCGGCAGCGCAGGAGTCCGAGGGGGCGGCGCGGTGAACGCCGCGCTCCTGATCGGCGGCTGCGCGGTCGTGACCGCCGTGCTCAAGGCGATCGGCCCGATCGCGCTCGGCGGCCGCGAGCTGCCGCTCTGGGTCACGAGCGTGATCGTCCTGCTCGCCCCCGCGCTGCTGGCGGCGCTCGTGTTCACGCAGGCGTTCGCCGACGGCAAGGACCTGAGCGTCGGGGCCGAGACCGCGGGCGTCGTGGCCGGCGGCCTCGTCGCCTGGCGCACCGGTTCGATCGTCGGCTGTGTGATCGTCGCTGCGGTCCTGACGGCCGCGCTGCGGGCGCTCTGAGCCGATGGACGAGCTGCCGATCCGGCGCAACACGTTCCTGCTGTCGGCGGCGCTCGCTGCGAACTCGGCGATGCTGCAGCTGTCGGCGGCGGTCGCGTCGCTGACGCTCGTGAACGTCCTCGGGATCGAGGGCCTGCTCGGCCTCGGTCCGGCGATCGTGCTCGCCGCGGCCGCGCTCGCCGCCCTGCCCGCCGGGCGGACGATGGACCGCGTCGGGCGCGTGCCGGTGCTCGCCGCCGGCTACCTGATCGGGGCCGCCGGCTGCGGGCTGGCCGCGCTCGGCAGCTCGAGCGACCTCGCGCCGGCGGTGCTGGGCGGGCTGATCCTCGTCGGCGCGGCGAGCGGCGTCGCGCTGCTGGCGCGCACGGCCGCCGGTGACATGTATCCGAGCGAGCGCCGCGCGCGCGGGATCGCGCTCGTCCTGTTCGGCGCGGTGTTCGGAGCGATCCTCGGCCCGGCCGTGTTCAGCCCGCTGCTGGCCGGCAGGGAGCTCGACGGCGAGGCGCTCGCGCCGCTCTGGCTCGCGGCGGGGGCGTTCATGCTCGTCGGCTGCGCGCTCGTGTCGGCCGTGCGGCCCGATCCGCGCCGGATCGCCGAGCTGCTCGAGCACGAGCCGCCCGAGGACCCTGGCGCCCGCAGGGCCCCGCTGCGCGAGCTGCTCGCCCGCCCGGGGGTGGTTCCGGCGCTCATCGCGGCGCAGGCGAGCTTCGCGGTGATGGTCGGCGTGATGACGCTCACCGGCGCGGTGGTGGTCGACCATCACGGGCACGAGGGCCACGACGTCTTCCCGATCATCGGCGCCCACGTGGTCGGCATGTACGCCCTCGTGATCGTGATCGGGGACCTCATCGACCGCATCGGGCGCACGCCCTCGCTCGCGGGCGGGCTGTTCGTGATGGCGGTCTCGGTGATCAGCCTGCTCTGGGTCGAGAGCGTGCCCGCCACCGCCGTCGCGCTCTTCGGGCTCGGGGTCGGCTGGAACCTCTCCTTCGTGGCTGCCACCGCTGAGCTCGCCGACCTCACGCTGCCCTCGGAGCGCGGCCGCCTGCTCGGCTTCAACGACCTGCTCTCCGGCGCCACCGGCGCCGGGCTCGCGCTGCTCGGCGGGGTCGCGCTCACCGCGCTCGGCGTCGCGGCGCTCGCTATCGGGGCGACCGTGCTCGTGGTCGTACCCGCGCTCTGGATCCTGCGCCATGGCATGCCCGAGCCGGTTGCGGAGTCACCGCCGTCTCTGTGACGAAGTTCGCAGTCAACGCGCCCGCTCGGCTCTAAATCAGGGGGATGGAGCACGCACTCAAACTCCCCGGCCGCAACAGCGCCCTCGTCGCCCTCGTCGCGTTCGTTCTCGGCGCGGGCGGCGCGACGCTCACCTACGCCGCCGCCGACGGCGCCTCGTTCGACCTGACGTCGGGCGACGGCCCCGTGTCGAAGCAAGCCCCGCACGCGGGCACAGGCGGCGGTGTGACGGCCAAGCAGGGGTGGGTCCAGACTCGCTGAGGAAGCCGGGCGTCAGGGCCGCCGGAAGCGGCCGAAGATCGCTCGCTCGATGGTCGTGACCTCGCGCCAGGCGCGCCGCGCCGCGGTCTCGAGGAAGCTCGTGTAGGCGTCCACGCCGACCGCCGCCGCCGGCCCGCTGGCCGGCAGCGCAGACGCCGGGCGCGCCACCTCGACGCCGTGCTCCACGACCATGTCGATCTCGGCGTCGAACACGATCTGCGCGCGCTGGCTCGTCACGCCCATCTCCTGGGCGATCGGATGGCTGTCGAGTTGGTGGATCGTCACGTCCGCGTCGCGCCCGACCAGCCTGTTGGACACGCGCAGGATCTTGCAGGGCGCCTCGACGACCGACTGATAGGCCGCCCTGGTGCCGTCCTCCGCATCGCGAAACTGTTTGAGGAAGAGCTGGTGGACCTCGCCGGCCAGCATGTTCTCGATGAGGTCGGCCGTGAGCTGGAGGTCGGCGAGCACGATCTCGCCGTCGGCATTGAAGGCGGGCAGCTCGCCGACGAGCCGGCGTACGAGGCCCCCCGGCCCTTCGAGCGCACGCTGCGGCGGCCCCGTCCTTATCACCGACCTCCTCGACCTCCAGGAACGGGCGCCAGGCCGCGCCCTCATCGCGGCCGAAGTTGCCGCCGAAGGCGTTCATCGTCACGCGCTCGCCGACCGCGTCGTCTGGGTCGAACTGCGCCATCGTCTTCGCGTAGCCATAGGTCTCGCGTCCGCCCAGGTAGGACATCGGGTTGTCGACGAAGATGTACGGCACCGCGAGCACGAGCCGCTCCGCGCGAAAGGCAGGGCCGAAATCCTTGCCGGCCATCACCGGGATCCAGAACGAGGCCATGATCTCCGCCACGGAGCCCCAACGGTCGAACGGCGGGGTGAGGCAGGAGACGCGCTCGAAGCCGCCCAGCAGCAGCAGCACGTTCGAGCCGAGCGAGCGGTAGTCGGTCGACCCGCCCGCCGGGACGTTGAACATCCGGTTGACGAGCTCCCCGATGCGCTCCTCGTCGCCTTCGAGCAGGAACCCGCGCATCTTGCCGCCCTCGCTGAGGAATGGCGGCGGCGTCGTCGCGCGGCCGCCGTACTCGACGTAGGGCGGCAGCTCGAGCGCGTGCGGGCGCAGCCAGTCCGGCCCGCGGCCCGGGATCGCGTACGCGACGCCGGTGATGCTCTCGGCCGCCTCGATGCCGGAGATCACGGCCGCCTCGACGCAGCCGCCGTCGATCCCGTTGCGGGTCCAGTCGCCGGCCAGCGCGAGGTTCTCGAAGCCGCTATCGCCGGACGGGCAGCCGGTGCATGACGGAGCCGGCGGGGGTCAGCACGTAGCGCTCGCTCGGGGCGACGTTCGCGCGCCAGTACTGGGCGTCGAAGCGCTCCGCGCCGATGCCCCCGCCCGGGTCGACCAGCACGCTCCAGTCGAACGCGCCGTCCGCCTGGCGCGCCTGTGGCCACAGCGCCGCCATGTCGTTCGCCATGAAGTCGATCGCGTTCCGCTTGACGCGCTCGGTTGCCTCGGTCGGCGTCTCGCCCTCGACCTCGTCGAGGACCCCGCAGAAGTAGGCGATCGTCTGCACGTTGTCGCCCGGCGCCCAGGACTCGCGCGGGATCAGGTGGCTCATGTCGCAGTAGGTGTCGAGCGGCTCGACGTAGCAGCCCGCGACCGAGTTCTCGTCGTGCTCCCAGCCGAGCTCGGCCGCCGGGCGGTTCGCCCACACCTGGAAGGCCTGCGTCTGGACCGTCACCGCGTTTTGGATCCCCGCCGCGAAGCGCTCGTCGTGCTCGATCAGCTCCTCGCAGATCGTCTCGAGCGCGCCCACCGGGATCGCCAGCACCAGCTCGTCGAAGTCCTTCGGCTGACCCGGCCGGGAGCGTTCGAGCGTGTGCGGGTCGCGCCGCAGCGTGTTCAGCTCGAGCTCGAACTCGCGTCCCTGCGCGGCCGACTCGAGCTGGTCCCAGAGCGGCTCACTCGGCCAGCACTCGAGGCTTTCCACCCCCTCGAGCGGGCGGTACTCACGCAGACCGGACGCGAGCTTCGCCTGCTCGACCATTTCGACCTCGTCCACTCGGTTCAGCGGCCGGCCGTTCTCGTCCCGGCCGAGCCGGAGGGCGGTGACCGCGTGAAAGAACTTGAAGCGGACGCCGCGGGCGCGCAGCACCTCGTAAAGCGGCGTGAACACCGCGTCCCCCATGCCCGCCTGCATCTTGTACATGATCGATCCGCGGTAGCTGAAGGCGAGCCGCAGCAGGTCGCTCGTCGCGGTGCCGGCGGCCACGTCGGCCGCAGGGATCGATCCCCTCGGGTAGCCGAAGGCGACGTCGTAGACGGAGCGCAGCACGGGCGCGCGCTCCTCGGGCGTACGGCCGAGCGTGATCTCCTTGGCGCCGTGGCGGGCGAGCCAGGCCGACCATTCCTCGTCGTTGATCACGTCGAAGCCGTGCTCGAGCACGCCGTCCTCGACGACTCCCGCGAGCGTCGACACGCCGGCGTCGACGGCCGTGAAGAAGAAGCGCAGGTTCGGCTCGTCGTCGCAGGCGCCGCGCACAGCGATCCAGAGCCAGTCGCGGAAGCTCTTCAGGAGCTGCACGAGCAGGGCCGGTTGCGCGGCCTGCAGCGGCAGCCGGTGGTCGGTGCTGCCGGCGCGCACCCGCGCGAGGCGCTCGGCCACCCCGAGCAGCCGCTCGGCAGCGTCGATCGGCAGGGCCAGCAGGTCTGCGGCGAGCTCGCCGGCGAGATCCTCGAACCACTCGGGCACGAACGGGATGTCGACGTCGCCATCCACGTCGACGAGGCCCGCCTCGCGCAGCCCGCGCCAGCCCATCAGCGCCCAGCCGCATGCCTGGGCCGCGATCTCCCAGAACGTCGGCAGCGCGTCGGCGTCGCCCGGGCTCATCTGATTGGTCGGGCAATCGAACGGGAGGCCGACCCAGCCGGAACCCTGGCGGTCGTACAGGACGAGCTGGTTGCACGGCTTGAAGGCGTCGTCGAACGTGGCGAGCGGCGTGCCGGGCTCGCGGCCGAGCTCCTCGTAGGCGTCGCGCATCAGCCGGAAGGCGTTGTCGTAGAAGCCAAACCAGACGTGCAGCCCGTGCTCCTCGATCCGGTTGTTGCGGGCCGCGTTGCGGCCGCTGGCGCCCTTGCCGCCGAGCCGCCAGCCGAGCTGGTAGACGGTTACCGAGTGGCGAGCGCGCAGCTCGGGCGTGGCGGTGAGCTCGAACGCCGCCGTGAGCCCGCCCACGCCGCCGCCAAGGATCGCTATCTCCTTCTTTGCTTCGCTGCTGTTCACGCCCCGGCCCCGGATCCGCCTGTTGTTCGTGCGATCCTATCCCGGGTGCCAGGGACGAGACAGCAGGTCACACCAGAGGAGCTCGACCTCGTGCGGCGGGGCTACGAGCTGTGGAACTCAGGCGACTTCGAAGGCGTCGCGGAGCTCTGCTTCGCGCACGACATCGAGTGGTGGAATTCACCCGAGTGGCCGGGCACCCGCACCTACTACGGCATTGACACCGTGATCACGTTCCTCCGCGACGAGGTTGCGGAGATCATCGAGCTCGGCGACATCGAGATCGAGAGTCTCGACGTCTATGGCGACGAGGTGGTCATCCAGATGCTCGCCCGCACGCGCGGGGTGGGCAGCGAGGTCGACATCGGGAAGATCCCGATCTTCCACGTGGCGCGCATCCGCGACGGCCGCGTGGCGCGCGTGCGCGTCTACCTCACGCCGGGCGAGGCGATGACCGCCGCCCGCGAGTCGCTGCACTGATCAGCTGTCGTACTCGTAGAAGCCGCGCCCGGTCTTACGGCCGTGGTGACCCGATACGACCATCCGCTTCAGGAGCGGCGGTGGTGCGTACTCGGGCCGCTTGAACTCCTCGTAGAGCGAGTCGCAGACGGCGTAGAGCACGTCGAGCCCGATGAAGTCGCAGAGCGTGAGCGGGCCCATCGGATGCCCGCAGCCGAGCCGCATGCCCTCGTCGATGTCCTCGCGGTTGGCGAAGCCGTCCTCGTACATGCGCACCGCCGCCATCAGGTAGGGCACGAGCAGCATGTTCACGATGAAGCCGGAGCGGTCCTTGGTGCGGATCGGGTGCTTGCCGAGCCGGCGCGCGAAGTCCTCCGCGCGCTCCACGACAGCGGGGTCGGTGTCGAGCGCCACGACCACCTCGACGAGCTTCATGACCGGCACGGGCGAGAAGAAGTGCAGGCCGAGCACGCGCTGCGGGTGGTCGGTCCAGGAGGCGAGCTGGGCGATCGGGATCGACGAGGTGTTCGAGGCGAGGATCACGTCCTCCCCCAGCTGCTGGTCGAGCGTCTGGAACACGTTGCCCTTGAGCGACGCGTCCTCGACCACGGCCTCGACCACGACGCCGGCGTCCCCGAGCGCGTCGGGATCGGTCGACCACTCGATGCGCTCGACGAGCGCCCCGGCCTCGTCGGCGCTCAGCTTGCCGCCCTCGATGGCCCGCTCGACGGAGGCCTCGATGCGCCCGCGCGAGCGGTCGAGCGGCGCGGCGTCGGGCTCGTGCAGCGTCACCCTGAGCCCGGCACGCGCCGCCGACTCCGCTATCCCGGAGCCCATGAAGCCGGCGCCCACGACGCCAACCGAGTCCAGCTCCGTCGCCATCAGCGCAGCTTGCGGATCTGGAACGCCTTGACGATGTCGGTAACACCCTGCATCAGGGCCCAGATGCCCGCGAACACGAGCAGCACGTAGACCTTGGTGATGAAGAACTGCCCGCCGGTCCAGAAGGCGAGGATGATCATCAGGACGCCTGTGATCAGGCCGAGCCACCAGAGCTCGTTGACCTCGCGGTCGACGAACGCCTGGATCACCCAGAACACGCCCACCAGCAGGAACAGGAAGCCGAGGATGTCGGCGATGGCGGCGAACGTGTTCTCCGGGCTGATCAGGGCGATGATCCCGGCGATCACGAACAGGACCCCGAAGATCATCCAGAGCCATTTCAGCGCCGGCGCGACGGCCGCCACGAAGAACTGCTGAAACCCCGAGAGCAGGAACATGATTCCGATCAGGACCCCGACCGTGGTGACGGAGGCGTCGTCGAACTGCAGGATCACGAGCGCGATCAGGATCCACACGACGCCGGTGACGAGCCAGAGCCACCAGAGCCTGGCGATGCTCATATCGCCCAGCGACTCTGGCTGAGGACTGACTGAGCTTTCCACGAGATCCTCCTTGACCTAGGTTGCGCGCCTAGCGGATCGTAGGACGGCGGCCGGTCGGCTGGGTGGCGGCAGACGCTGCCCGCCGTTTGCCTCGGAGGGGCGGGGCGTCGATCATGGTCGCATGCGGCTTCCAGAGGCGATGGCAACGGTGGCGCTCAGACCGGTCGTTGGAGCGGTCCGGTTCGGCGGGCGGGCGGTCGAGGGCGCCACGCTCGCGACGGTCGACGCGGTGCTCGGCTCGCGCGCGGCGACCGAGGTCGCCGACCGCGTGGTCGACAGCGCGCTCGTGCGCCACGCGCTGAGCCGCGCACTGGCCGGACCGCTGGTTGATGAGCTCGCGCGCGAGGTCGTGCGCCACCGGGTGCTCGAGCGGGCCACCGACACCGTGCTCAGTCAGCGACGCCGTCGATGCCATCGTCGAGCGTGCCCTCGAGGAGGGCATCGTCGAGCGTGTGGCCGGACGCGTGCTGGACGGGCCCGAGCTCGAGCGAGTGGTGATCGCGGCGCTCGAGAGCCCGGCGATGGAGCGGCTCGTGGCCCGTGCGATCGACAGCCGGCTCGTGGACGAGGCGGTCGCCAGGCTGCTCGAGAGCGAGGACCTCTGGGTGGTCGTCGAGGAGATCGCTCAGAGCCCCGCGGTGACCGACGCGATCACCCGGCAGAGCATGGGCTTCGCGGACCAGGTGGCGGACGGGGTGCGCGCGCGCTCGCGCAACGCCGACGCCCGGCTCGAGCGAGTGGCGCGCCGCGCGCTGAGGCGCCCGCCGGCCGCGCTGCCGCCCGGAGGCGGGCGAGGGGTGAGCCTCGCCGAGGAGCAGCCGCGTGCGCGCGAGCGTCGCCTCGCGTGCCCGCGATGTGGCGGCGCGGGTGCATTCGGACCCGGACGCGCCAGCCGATAGGCCCATCTACCAGGGGCTCGTAACGCGCACGATTGCCTTCACGCTCGACTGCGCGGCGATCACCCTGGTGGCGATTGCGATCGGTTTGGCGGTCGGCCTCGCGATCTCGGTGCTCGGCCTCCCGAGCTGGGTCGAGACGGCGCTGATCGCGGTCGGTGGCGTGGTCTGGTTCCTCTGGATCGCCGGCTATTTCGTGGTCTGCTGGACCACCACCGGCCAGACGCCGGGCGATCGCCTGCTGCATATCCGCGTCTGCGACGCGGACGACTTCACCCCGCTGTCGGCGAGGCGCGCGGTGCGGCGGCTCATCTTCCTGGTGCTCGCCGCGATCCCGCTGTTCGCGGGCTTCCTGCCGATCCTCTTCGACGACCGCCGCCGCGGGCTCCACGACATGCTCGCCGGCAGCGTCGTCGTCGGCACCGACCCCGACCCGGCTAGACCCAGGCGCCAATTTGGCGCAGGCCGGAGGTGCACGAGGACTAACATCGAGGGAGGAAAGATGATTGAAGCCGGAGTGGCCCTCGTGATTGTCGGGGCCGCCTTGTTGGTGGCCGAGGCGCACGTGCCCGGAGGCGTGCTGGGGGTCCTCGGCGGCGTGACGCTTGCCACTGGCTTGGCGCTGGCAGTCGCGGGCGCAGGGGCCGGCATCGCCGTCGTCATCGCGTCGGTGCTTGCCGCCGGGGCGGTCGCCGGCCTGTGGCTCGCGGTGGCGACGCGCAAGGCACTCGCCACCCGTCGGCTGCGCATCTCCTCGGGCAGCGAGGCGCTCAGCGGACGCTGCGGGGTCGTGCGCACCTGGGATGCGGGCGCAGGCCAGGTGCTCGTCGACGGCGCGCTCTGGCGAGCGCGGAACAGCTGGCCGGACGAGGAGCCGGAGCTCGGGGTGGGGGACGCCGTCGTGGTCGAGCGAGTCAACGGACTGACCCTGGGGGTACGCAGGGCAGAGGAGTGGGAGGAACAATGGTGATCGGGCTCTTGATCGTGCTGGCCGTCATAGCTGCGACGGTCATCGCGCTGGCGGCGGCCTCGGTACGGGTGCTGCGCGAGTACGAGCGCGGCGTCGTGTTCAGGCTCGGCCGCGTAATCGAACAGAAGGGGCCGGGCCTTGTCCTGCTGATCCCGGCCGTCGACCGGATGGTGCGCGTCCAGCTGCGGACGGTGACGATGCGGATCCCGCACCAGGAGGTGATCACGCGCGACAACGTCCCGGTCAAGGTCGCCGCGGTCGCCTACTTCCGTGTGATCGACCCGATGAAGTCCGTCGTCGAGGTCGAGGACCACATGAACGCCACCCTCCAGATCTCGCAGACGACGCTGCGCTCGGTGCTCGGCAAGGTCGAGCTCGACCACCTGCTGTCGGAACGCGAGCGGCTCAACGAGAGCCTGCAGAAGATCATCGACGAGCAGACGGAGCCGTGGGGCATCAAGGTCACGGTCGTGGAGATCAAGGACGTGGAGATCCCCGAGCGCATGCAGCAGGCGATCGCACGCCAGGCGGAGGCCGAGCGCAACCGGCGCGCGAAGGTGATCAACGCCGAGGGCGAGTTCCAGGCGGCCGACCGGCTCGCCCAGGCGGCCGACGTGATCAGGCCGAACCCCGTGACGCTCCAGCTGCGCTACCTGCAGGCGCTCTCTGACATCAGCTCGAACGAGGCTGCGACGATCGTCTTCCCGCTTCCGCTCGACCTGCTCAAGCCGCTGATCGAGTCGGGCGAACAGCCGAAGCCGGAGGAGAAGGAAGGAGGAGAAGGACGAGAGCGAGCGCCCGGCCATGGAGCCGGGCTCGGCGGCGCGGCTGCTCAGCCGGCCGTAGCGGCGGCCTTCTTGGCCATTCGTGTGGGATCGACTCGGACGACGTCCCAGGCGAGGCCGACGGCCTCCATCGCGCGGATCACGAGCCAGGACGGGTCGACCGGCCAGCGGCTCATGCCGTGCGAGGCGGAGGTGGGGAAGGCGTGGTGGTTGTTGTGCCACGACTCGCCGAACGTGAAGGGCGCCAGCCAAAGCAGGTTGCGCGAGTGGTCGTCGGTCTCGAAGCGGCGCCGGCCGAAGAAGTGGCAGAGCGAGTTGATGCTGTAGGTCACGTGGTGGACGACGAGCAAGCGCACGCCGCCGCCCCACAGCAGGCCGGTGAGCGCCGCGGTGAGCGTCCCGCCGATCAGGTAGCCGAGCGCGAACGCGAGCGCCAGGCCGCCGAGCGCCCAGACGAGGAAGTGGCGATCGACCCAGCTGATCACCGGATCCTTCACGAGGTCCGGCGCATAGCGCTTCCTGGAGCCGCGCTGGGTGTGGATGAAGAGCCAGCCCAGGTGCGCGTGCACGAGACCATGCAGCGCGCCCTTCCAGCCGCCCTCGTGTCCGACGTGCGGGCTGTGCGGGTCACCCTCCTTGTCGGAGAAGGCGTGGTGCTTGCGGTGGTCGGCGACCCACGAGATCACCGGGCCCTCGATCGACGCCGACCCGAGGATGCCGAGCAGCGCGCGAACCGGCCTGCTCGTCTTGAAGCTGCGGTGGGTCAGGTAGCGGTGGAAGCCGACCGTTACCCCGAGTCCCGTGAGCAGGTACATGATCACGAACACGAAGACGTCGCTCCAGTGGAGCAGGTCGTTCCAGAGCTGCCAGCCGACCACCCCAAGTGCGATGAAGGGCAGCACCGTGATCGTCCCGGTCGCAATCCGGTCAGCCGTTTCGTGCTTGACCGGCTCCACGTCATCGGCCGTGGGCGTGCGTGGGTCAACCGATGTCGTCGTCAAAAGCGCCTCCTTGGCTCGATCTGAACCGCCGTCTCCCGGGCGCGCAGCCTAACGGTTCCGCGCCGCCGTATTAGGTGCACCTACTACCCCGTGCGCCCGCCGTAGTCACATGCATCCTCTCATCGCTACTCTCACCGGGGTGGGCGGCGCCGTCGCCCGCGAGGTTCTCGTCTCCGAGCGCATAGCGATCTGGGTCAGCTGAATCTCCCAGATCTTCCGCGGCCACCCGCCGCGGTACTCGCAAGGAGCAAAGAAGTGTCAACGCAGTCATTCGCCGATCTCGGCGTGTCGTCCGCCGTGGAGCGCGCCATCTCGGCGCGCGGAATCACGGCCCCCTTTCCCGTCCAATCAGCGGTCATTCCCGACGTTCTCGCCGGGCGCGACGTGCTCGTCCGCTCGCCCACCGGCTCCGGCAAGACGCTCGCGTTCGGGCTGCCGCTGGCCGACCTCATAGAGGCGGACGATCCGCGCTGCGCGGCGCTCGTTCTGGTGCCGACGCGCGAGCTCGCGGCGCAGATCGTCGACGACCTGCGTGAGCCCGCCGCCGCCCGGGCGCTCGCGATCGCCGCCGTGTACGGAGGCGTCGGCATCGAGCGGCAGGCGAAGCTCGCCCGCCGCGCCCACATCGTCGTGGCGACGCCGGGCCGGCTCGAGGACCTGATCGCGCGCGGTGCGGTGCGGCTCGACCGCGTCCGCGTGCTGGTGCTCGACGAGGCCGACCGGATGCTCGACATGGGCTTCCGCCCGGCCGTCGAGCGGATCGTCGCGCAGGTACCCGCCGAGCGCCAGACGCTCTTCCTGTCGGCCACGCTCGACGGTGAGGCCGGCAAGCTCGCACGGCGGCAAACGCGTGACGCGCGCCTCCACGAGCAGGAGACGCCGAAGCGCGATCGCGGCCTCGTCGAACATCGCTTCGAGGCGGTTGCGCGCGAGGACCGGCTCGACCTGCTGGTCGATGCCCTGCGTTCCGAGCCCGGCGCGCGCTCGCTCGTCTTCGTCCGCACGAAGCGCGGCGCGGACCGGCTCGTCAAGCGCCTGAAGGCCCGCGGGGTCGACGCGCTCGCGATGCACGGCGACAAGTCCCAGTCGCAGCGCGAGAAGGCGCTCGCCCGGTTCGACGCGGGTCGGCTGGAGGCGCTCGTGGCGACGGACGTCGCCGCGCGCGGCATCGACGTGGACGGCATCACGCACGTGATCAACTTCGACGCCCCGGAGGACCGCGACAGCTACGTCCACCGCGTGGGGCGCACCGGCCGCGCCGGCCGGAGCGGCATCGGCATCACCTTCGTGATGCACGACCAGGCTCACGACGTCGGCCGGATCGCGTCCGAGCTGCGCCTGCATGCCCAGTTCGCCGAGAGCGGGCTGAGCGCGGCGGGTGGCCGAGGGCACGACCGGCCCCGCGGGCCGAAGGGCGGCTCGCGGCGGGCCGCACACCCGCGTGCCGGCCGGGCACGCGGACGGCGGTCATAATTCCGCGGTCGTGACGGAGCGAGTTCCCGCACGTCCCCGGCGTCGAGCACCGCTTCGTCGATGCCGGGGGGCTGCGCATGCACGTGGCCGAGGCCGGGGAGGGCGAGCCGGTGCTGGCGCTCCACGGCTGGCCCCAGCACTGGTACCTCTGGCGCGACGTGATCCCGCGGCTCGCGCCGCACGCACGGGTCATCTGCCCCGACCTGCGCGGCTTCGGCTGGAGCGCCGTCCCGGGCGGCGGCTACGACCGCGAGACGATGGCCCGCGATCTGCTGGCGCTGCTCGATGAGCTCGGCCTGGAGCGCGTGCGTCTGATCGGACACGACTGGGGCGCGTGGATCGGATTCCTGCTGTGCCTGCATCACCCCGAGCGGGTGGAGCGCTTCGTCGGCTGCAACATCCTGCCGCCCTGGCCCGCCCGCGACCCGCGCGCGCCGCTCGACGTGTGGCGGCTGACGTATCAGGCCGCGATCTCGTTGCCACTGGTCGGCGGGAGGATCGGCCAGCGGCTCGCGCGGCTCGCGCTCGAGAGCACGCGGGCGCTGTCGGCCGAGGAGGTCGACGCGTTCGTGGATCGCCTCGGGGGCGAGCGGGCACGCGCGACCCAGCTTCTGTACCGCACATTCCTGCTGCGCGAGACCGTGCCGGTGCTGCGCGGCCGCTACCGCGCCAGCGATCTCTCTGTCCCGACGCTGGTGCTGTTCGGCGACCGCGACCAGGTGATTCCGGTACGGACCGTGCGCGCCGCCCTGGCGCAGACGGACGCCGCGGAGTTGGAGCTGGTGCCGGGGGTCAGTCACTTCGTGGTGGACGAGCGGCCGGAGCTGGTGGCGGAGCGGGCGCTGGAGTTCTTCGGGCTCGAACATTCCTGACTTGTAGGGCCAGGAGCCACCAAAGTCAGGAATGATCGGCGCGCCTACTCAGGCCGCTGGCAACGCACCTGATACACCGACGTGAACCCGGTCTCGAACCCGTTGCGCGCCGCGCGCAGGTAGAGGCGCCAGACGCGCACGCGCTCGGCGCCGCCGATGCGGGTGGCGTCGTCCAGGTGCTCGTCGAGCCGGCGTGCCCAGTGCCGAAGCGTCTCGGCGTAGTCGGGCGCGAAGCCCTCGACGTGGTCGGTCAGGAGGCCCGCGCGCTCCATCGCGAAGACGATCCGCGACAGGTGGAGCGGGGCGGCGTCCGGGAAGACGTAGCGCTCCGAGAACGCGCCCGCCTCGGGCTCGCCGTGGCGCACGCGGGCGATTCCGTGGTTCAGCACCCGCCCGCCGGGCCGCACCAGGCGCGCGACCTGTTCCGCGTAGTGGTCGATGTTCCCGCTGCCCACGTGCTCGACCATGCCGATGCTCGCGACGGCGTCGAAGGGCTCGCCGGAGAGGTCGCGGTAGTCCATGACGCGGATGTCGACCTTGTCGGCGACGCCCGCCTCGGCGGCGCGCCGCCGTGCCAGCTCGGCCTGCGGCTCCGACAGCGTGATGCCGGTGACCTCGACGCCGCGGTTGAGCGCGGCGTGGATCGCGAAGCTGCCCCAGCCGCAGCCGATGTCGAGCACGCGCTCGCCGGGCTCGAGCGCGAGCTTCTCGCAGACGAGCGCCAGCTTCGCCTGCTGCGCCTCCTCGAGCGTCGTCGCGCCGCGTGAGAACAACGCGCAGCTGTAGGTCATCGACTCGTCGAGGAAGAGCGCGAAGAAGTCGTTCGAGAGGTCGTAGTGATGGCGCACCGCGCGGGCGTCGCGCTCGCGGCTGTGGCGGCGTCCGCGCGGGCGCAGCTCGGCCGCCGGGATCGGCGGCGGGCGCACGATCCCGCAGGCGCGGGCAGCGGCGAGCATCAGGCGGGCGCGCTCGCGGGCGTCGATGGCGGGCGGCTGCCAGTCCCGGAGCAGGACGAGCAGGCCGTCGATGTCGTCGACGTCGAGCGCCCCCGACACGTACGCGCGCCCGAGGCCGAGCTGGCCGGGCGCGCGCAGCACGTGCGCGAGCGCCGTGCGCGAGCGGGCCGTGAAGGTCGGCCCGCTGCCGATGGTCGACGGCAGACGGCTGCCGTCCCAGAGGACGATCGAGAAGGGACGCTCGGGAAGCGCGCGCTCGATCTCGGCCAGCAGCGCGGCGGTGCGGGAAGACGAACTCTGTAGCAACACGCCCTGCAACCTAACGTAGGCTGGCGCCCATGCCGAGGCTCGCCGCCGCCGCACTCGCCCTGTTCGCGCTCGCGGCGGCGCCCGCACTCTCGGTCGCGTCGGCGGGGGACGCCGAGGCCGCCGCCAAGAAGCGCCAGCGGCTCGCGAAGCAGGTCCGGCTGAAGGCCTTCGGCTCGTGCAAGGGGATCGTCCGTTACGGCCGCCGCCACGCCCGGCAGGGACCCGGGTCCGCGCAGCCGCCGATCGCCGACCTGCCGATCCCGCTGACCGGCGAGCCGATGCCTCTACCACCGGTGGCCCCTGTCCCGGCCCCCATCCGGCGCGATGCCGCCGAGACCGAGTCCGGCGACTCGGGCACCAACGTCCAGGAGCTGGGGGTCGACGAGCCCGACGTCGTCAAGGCCGGCGGTGGGCGCATCTTCGTGGTCGCCGGCCAGCGGCTCCTCGCCGTCGGCGCGGACGGCCTGAAGTTGCTCGGCACCCTGCCGCTCGACGGCTTTGGCCATCAGCTGCTCCTCGATGGCGAGCGGCTGCTCGTGATCTCGCAGACGGGTGTGCTGGAGAGTGGGGGCGGGCGCTTCGTTCCGGGCCACCAGGGCGAGGTCACGCAGCTGACCGAGGTCGAGGTGAGCGACCCGGGTGCGATGCGTGTACTTCGCACGGAGCGCATCCGCGGCAGGCATGTGAGCTCACGTCTCACGGGGCACACCGCGCGCGTTGTGATCTGGACGCGGCCACGCGCCGTGGTCGAGCCGCAGTTTCGCACCCAGCTGCGCGGCTGGCTGCCGCGGCGGGTGCTGAGGCGCGCGGCGGGCGGCCGCCCGCGCATCCGGCCCGCCGCCCGCTGTCGCCGGGTGTTCCGGCCGGCTCTCCATTCGGGCATCGACGTCGTCACCGTGCTGACGGTCGACATGCGCAAGGGCCTGCCCGCCGTGGACTCCGACGCCGTGATGGCCGGCGGCCAGACCGTGTACGCCTCCCCGAAGGCGCTGTACGTCGCGACACCGACCTGGACCGAGGAGGGCCCGCTGGTCGCCGAGCGCACGCTGCTCCACAAGTTCGCCGCCTCGCACCCGATGCGACGAGCTACCGCGCGAGCGGTCGGATCGACGGCACGCTCCTGAATCAGTTCTCGCTGTCCGAGCACGACGGCGTGCTGCGGGCGGCCACCACCGTGGGCGCCGGGCCGGAAGGCGAGAGCCGCGTGACGACGCTCGCCGAGCGCGACGGCGTGCTGGCGCGGCTGGGCGAGGTCGGCGGGCTCGGCAAGGGTGAACGCATCTACGCGGTGCGCTTCCTCGGCGACGTCGGCTACGTGGTCACCTTCCGCCAGGTCGACCCGCTCTACACGCTCGACCTCTCCGACCCACGCAATCCGCGGACGGTCGGCGAGCTCAAGATCCGCGGCTACTCCGCCTACCTGCATCCGCTCGGCGGCGGCCTGCTGCTGGGCGTCGGGCAGGATGCCACCGACCGCGGCGCGACGCTGGGGACGCAGGTATCGCTGTTCGACGTCTCGCAGCCCGCGCGCCCGCAGCGGCTGCACTCGTGGAGCGTGCCGGGCGGCTCCTCGAGCGAGGCCGAGTGGGACCACCACGCGTTCCTGTGGTGGGCGCCGTCGAAGCTCGCAGTGCTGCCGCTCGAAGCCGCGCGGTTCTCCGGCGCCATCGGCCTGAAGGTCGAGCGCGCCGCGATCGCGGAGGCGGGTCGCGCCTCCCACGAGCTCGAGGGTGTGGCGTGGCCCGTGCGCCGCTCGCTCGTCGTGGGCGGCCGGCTCGTCACGATCTCCGACGTCGGGATCGAGCACAACAGCCTCACGGATCTCTCCGAGGAAGCCTGGCTCGCATTCCCCCGCGAGCACAGGCGGGTAGTCTCGAACTCGATGCAGGTCGCGCGGCACGAATCGCCCGAGCTCAGCTGGGAGATGGTGACCCGCGAGGCTGCGGCGCCGCTCCGCGGCCATGTGCGCAACTACACCGGCTACGTCGAGCACACGGCCGAACCGCTCGTCCGGCGTGAGGTCCCCACCGCCGACGTGACGCTGATCATCAGCCCGGACACCGAGCTGCGCCTTCCGGACGTGCGCGACGGTGCACGACCCGCCGCGCGACGCCGCTCGTTCGTCGCCGCACTGCACGACACCTACGCGCTCGTCGAGCACGACGGCTACCAGCACGGGATCGAGGTGCGGCTCACGCCGCTCGGTGCCCACGCGCTTTTCGGGCTCTCGATGCACGAGCTCACGAACCGCGTCGTCGAGCTCGACGACGTGCTCGGACACGGAGCCGACGAGCTGGTCGGGCGGCTCTGGGACGCCGCCGGATGGCCCGCCCGTTTCGACCTGCTCGACCGCCTGATCGCAGCGCGGATCACGGACGCGCGCCCGCCCTCCGAAGGGGTCGCGTGGGCCTGGCGACGGCTGCGCGAGACGCGCGGCCGGACCGAGGTCGGGGCGCTCGCGACGGAGCTCGGCTGGAGCCACCGCCGCCTCATCGCGCGCTTCCGCGAGCAGGTGGGCATGCCGCCCAAGACGATCGGGCGTGTCCTTCGCTTCGAGAACGTCTCGCGCACGCTCATGACCACGGCCGAGCCGAGGCTCGCCGAGGTCGCCTTCGACTGCGGTTACTACGACCAGGCGCACCTCAACCGCGACTTCCGCGACTTCGCCGGCATGACGCCCGGTGCCTTCCTGGCCGCGCGTCTGCCGGCGGGCGGCGGCGTGGCGGAGTAGGCGTCAATTTCGTCCAAGACGGCGGCGGCGGGCGCTCCTACGCTGCTCCCATGAAGACGATCTATCCGATCCTCACCTACGACGACGCGCATGCCGCGATCGACTTTCTCGAGCGCGCGTTCGGCTGCGAGCGCCGCGAGGTCCACGAAGGGGAGAACGGCGGAGTCGCCCACGCCGTGCTCACCTGCGGCGACACCTTCGTGATGCTGTCCTCGACGAGCGAGGGCGACGCGGTCTACAGGCGGGGCGCCGGCAAGACGGGCATCTACGTGGTCGTCGACGAGACCGACCCGCTGTTCGAGCGTGCGCGTGAGGCGGGCGCAGAGATCGTGATGGAGCCGACCGACCAGGAATACGGCTCGCGCGACTTCGCAGTGCGCGACCCGGAGGGCAACGTCTGGGCGTTCGGCACCTACGCGCCGTAGCCGTTTGCCGCCGCGCGAGGCGGGCAAGCGACAGGGATGGAGCATGAGTCCGCCGCACCCGAGGACCTGCCGCCGCTAGAGCTGCGAAAGCTGCGCGATCTCGACGTCGAGGGGCCGTCCGCGTCTGGGCGACCCGCGCACCTGAGCGCGGCCAGCGGAGTCGCCCGGCGCGCCGGATACGTGTACGTGATTGGCGACGACGAGCTTCATCTCGGCGTGTTCGAGCTCAACTCGAGCGCCCCCGGACGACTCCAGCGCGTGCTCGACGGAGCGCTGCCGGACGGTCACGAGGAGCGTTCCAAGGAGAAGCCGGATCTCGAGGCGCTCACGCTGCTGCCTCCGTTCGAGGGCAACCCGTACGGTGCGTTGCTCGGGCTCGGCTCCGGCTCGGCGCCGCGCCGCGACCGCGGCTTCGTATGCGCGCTCGCCCCGGACGGCTCGCTCGCCGAGGAGCCGCGCGAGATCAGCCTCGAACCCGTCTACTCACTGCTGCGCGAGCACGTCGCCGAGCTCAACGTGGAGGGCGCGGCGGCCATGGGAGACCGCCTCTGGTTGCTGCAGCGCGGCAACTCCGAGCTCGGCTCGAACCTCGTGGCGGAGCTGTCGCTCGATCGAGGTGATGCGCTCGCTGCGCGAGGACCTGACGATCGACGCCCACGAGCTCGAGGCGGTGCGCAGCTACGAGCTCGGCGAGATCGACGGGGTCGAGCTGACCTTCAGCGACGCCACGCCGATCGCCGAGCAACTGCTCGTGTTCACCGCCTCGGCCGAGGGTGAGGACGGGGCGATTCAGGGCTCCGTCGTCGGCACCCTCGACCGCGACGGCAGCGTCCGCAGGCTGCGCACGATCGACCGGCGCTGGAAGGTCGAGGGAGTCCATGCCGCAATCGACACGGGCGTCCTCGACTTCACATTCGTGTGCGACCAGGACGATCCAGACGCACCGTCGCCCCTACTGGTGGCGACGATGCCTGTGGACGGTCGGCTCGAGTACGAGCCGCGCTAGCTACAGCAGCAGGATCAGGATGATGATCAGCAGGATGACGACGATCGTTCCGACACCGATGTACATGGCCCCCTAATTGCCTGTAGCCGGGGGCGCAAACAAGTTCTCCGGTAGAAATGAGGCATGCGCTGGCGGCGGCCGGGCAGGAGCGACGACGTCATCGACGCGCGCGGCGGCGGGGGCGGCATGCCCGGCGGGCGCATGGCGATCCCGGGCGGGCTCGGCATCGCCGGGGTGGTCGTCTTTCTCCTCATTCAGCTGCTCGGGGGCGGGGGCGGCGGGCCGGCCTTCGGCGTCGACAACCAGTTCGGTGAGGACCCGCAGGCCGGCGAGGCTCAGGCGATTCCCGCCGGCCAGGACCCCGAGCGCGACCTCAAGGACTTCAGCGAGTACGTCTTCATCCGCGTCCAGGACACCTGGGAGGAGATCTTCGAGCGCGCCGGGCGCCCATACGAGCGCGCCAAGCTGGTGCTCTACCGCGGCGGCGTGGCGACGGGCTGCGGCAGCGCGTCGTCGGCGGTCGGTCCCTTCTACTGCCCGGCCGACGAGCGCGTCTACATCGACCTCTCCTTCTGGAACGACATGGAGCGCCAGCTGGGCGCGCCGGGCGACTTCGCCTGGGCCTACGTGATCGCGCACGAGGTCGGCCACCACGTTCAGCAGGAGCTCGGCACGTCTGACGAGGTGCGCCGCCTGCAGAGCGAGAACCCCGGCGACCGCAACCCGCTGTCGGTGCGGCTCGAGCTGCAGGCCGACTGCTACGCCGGCGTCTGGGCCAGCGCCGTCTTCGACGACCTCGACCCGGGCGACATCGAGGAGGCGATCACCGCCTCGGAGGCCGTCGGCGACGACCGGCTCCAGGGGCGCGCAGGCGGAAGCATCAACCCGGACTCGTTCACGCACGGCAGCTCGGAGCAGCGCGCGCGCTGGTTCAACCGCGGGCGCGAGCGCGGCGAGCCGGGCGACTGCGACACCTTCGCGGTCGAGAACCCCTAGCGCGGCCGTGCGAACAGCCGCGCGATGCCGCCGGTGCCGCGTGCGATGCGCGCGCCCGGCCCAGGCTCCGGGGTCACGCGCTCCGCGGTGAGCGGCTCGCCGCACTCGGAGCATGTGACCTCCGGCGTCGCGAGCGCGCCGCAGTCGTGGCGCAGGCGCATCGGCGGGCCGTCGTCGCCGGCCGTCCAGCGATCGCCCCAGGCCATCAGCGCGAAGAAGGCCCGCACCAGCTCGTTGCCCTTCTCCGTCAGCAGGTAGTCGTGCCGGACGGGGTTGTCCTGGTACGGCCGGCGCTCGAGCACGCCGCCCTCGACGAGGCGCTCGAGCCGCCCGGCCAGCAGCTTGCGCGAGAGGCCGAGGTTCGCCTGGATGTCGTCGAAGCGGGTGAGCCCCAGGTAGACGTCGCGGATGATCAGCGGCGTCCACCACTCGCCCGCGAGGTCGACCGTGCGGGCGATCGAGCAGGGGATCGAATCGAGCGTCGTTCGGCTCACTCGGCGCCACGCTAGCAGAGTGAGTTGCCTAAGGGAACTCGCTTCTGTAGGGTGGCGGACATGTACCGAGCGATCGTCGCCCGGCGCGTGCGCAGCGCCTGGGCCCACATCGACGGGCGCGACCCGGGCTACGTCATCGATCAGCTCGCGCCCGGGTTCGAGCACAGCTTCGCGGGCGACCACGCGATGGGTGGCACGCGCCGCTCGCGCGAGTCGCTCGCGGCCTGGTTCGAGCGTGTCTTCCGGCTGTTCCCGTCGATTCGCTTCGAGGTTCGTGACGTGCTCGTGCGCGGCATGCCGTGGGATACGCGCGCGGTCGCCCTGGTCCACGTGAACGCGGGCGAAGTCGACGGCGTGCCCTACGAGAACGAGCTCGCCCAGACGATCGACCTGCGCTGGGGCAGGATCGTCCGCATCCACACGCTCGAGGACACGCAGAAGCTGGCCGGCGCCCTCGAGCGCCTGCACGCCGCCGGGCAGGGCGAGGCGGTGGAGGCGCCGATCGTCGGCACGTAGCTGTAGCTTCCACGGCTGGATGGGCGGCCTTGATCGAGGCACCCTGCTGGCCCTGGGGGCGATGGCACTCGCCGTTTTCGTCATCGCCAACGACATCACCGCCCTCAGCGTCGCGCTCCCGCCGATCGAGGACGAGTTCGACGCGGACGTCAGCACGGTGCAGTGGGTCATCAACGCCTACGCGCTCGTCTTCGGCGTCCTGATCGTGACCGGCGGCCGGCTCGCAGACATGTTCGGCCGCCGCCGGCTGTTCTTCATCGGAGCCGCGATCTTCGCCCTGTTCTCGCTGCTCGCCGGCGTCGCGCAGGATGCCTGGTGGCTGATCATCTGCCGCGCGCTGATGGGCATCGGCGGCGCCATCATGTGGCCGGCCGTCCTCGGCATGACGTTCGATGTGCTGCCCGACGACAAGGCCGGCCTGGCCGGGGGCTTGATCCTCGGCGTGGCGGGCTTCGGCAACGCCGCCGGGCCGCTGATCGGCGGCTTCCTCACCGACGCGCTCAGCTGGCGCTGGGTCCTCTTCCTCAACCTGCCGATCGCCGCGATCGCCTGTTACGCGACCTGGCGAGAGATTCCGGAGGACACCCCGAGTGGCCGCGAGCGCATCGACTACCCGGGGATCGCCACGCTCACCGTCGGGCTCGTCGCGCTGCTGATCGGGCTCGACCAGGTGACCGACTGGGGCTGGAGCGATCCGCGCATCCTCGTCCTGTTCGGGCTCTGCGCGCTGCTGCTCGTGGCGTTCGTCGTGATCGAGCGCCGCGCCGGCTCCTGGGCGCTGATCCCGCGTGACGTGTTCGCCAACCCGGGCTTCCGCGCCGCCTGCCTGGCGACGCTGATGATGTCCGCGGTCTTCTTCGCGGCCCTCCTGTTCCTGCCGCAGTTCTTCCAGAAGATCCTCGGCGACAACCCGCTGGAGGCCGGCGCCGGGCTGCTGCCGATGATGGTCGTGTTCGCGGTCACGTCGTTCGTGGCGGGCGGGCTCTACGAACGCCTCGGGCCGAAGCTGATCGTGAGCGCCGGGGCCGTCTGCCTGACCGTCGGCGCGTTCCTCATCTCGCTGATCGAACCGGACTCGGGCTATGGCGCGGTCGTGCCCGGCATGGTCGTGCTGGGCGTCGGCGTCGGCCTGTTCTACGCGTCGATCACGACGGCCGCAGTCACCGCGCTCGACCCCTCGCGCTCGAGCCTGGCGGGCGGCCTCGTCTACATGTTCCAGGTGGCGGGCGGCGCGGTCGGCCTCGGCCTCACGACCACGGTCTTCGTGACCGCGAGCGAGGACAGCCTGCAGAAGAACCTCGCGGGCAGCCGGCTCGACAAGAGCGAGGTGGACGCGCTGCACGGGGCGCTCGCCGGCACGGAGTCGTCGGCCGAGATCCTCGCGCGCTTCTCGCGCGGGGCCGCGGACCAGATCCTCGAGCTGATCCGCGAGGCGTTCGCGGCCGGCATGCAGTGGGCCTTCCGGCTCGTGGCGGCGCTCGCCCTCGTCGGCCTGATCATCTCCGTGCTGTTCGTAGGTGGCTCGCTGCTGCACCGGCAGGAGCCGGCGGCGGAGCCCGCTCAGCCGCCTTCGTGAAGCGCGAGCGTCGCCTCGCGGGCGGCGCGGATGCGCTCGAGCGTCTCGCCACCCGGGCGCGTCCGGCTCGATCTCGCTGCCCGCGCTCTTGCCCCAGCGGGCGGCCACGTCCGCAGGCT
This sequence comes from uncultured Thermoleophilaceae bacterium, assembly GCA_963739095.1. Classification (GTDB taxonomy): domain Bacteria; phylum Actinomycetota; class Thermoleophilia; order Solirubrobacterales; family Thermoleophilaceae; genus JACVRW01. Next base: position 17,026 of record CAVTZF010000015.1, on the reverse strand, counting down.
GCTCGCCCGCCAGGCAGGCCGCGGCCTGGACGGCGGCGCCGAGCGCGACCAGCTCGTCCGCATCCGGGACCAGCACGCGCCTGCCTGACAGGCGCGCGACCGTCCGCTGCCAGATCGCCCCGCGCGCCCCACCGCCGATCAAGATCAGCGGGGCGCCCGGGTCGAGCCCCGAGCCGAGCTGCGAGAGCTGCGTGAGCGCCTCGACGAGCGAGGCGGCGGCGCCCTCGTACGCCGCCAGCAGGATCTCCTCGCGGCTGGTCGAGTGACGCAGACCGGCGATCATCCCGGCGGCGCGCGGCAGGTTGGGCGTGCGCTCGCCGTCGAGGTAGGGGAGCACGACGACCTCGGTGTGCCCGGCGGCCGCCTCGCGCTCGAGCCCGAGCCACTCCGCCACGCGGTCCACCGCGAGGGTCGCGTTGAGGGTGGCGGTCAGCGGCAGGAAGCGTCCGCTCGCGTCGGCGAAGCCCGCGACCGTGCCACTCGGGTCGACGGTGCGCTCGTCCATCACGGCGTAGGCGGTGCCCGAGGTTCCGAGGCTGACGACGGGCTGGCCCGGCGCGGCGCCCAGTCCCAGCGCGGCACCCATGTTGTCGCCCGTGCCCGGGCCGACGATGGTGCCGGCCGGGATGCCGATGCGAGCGGCGGTGGAGCCGCTCACCTCACCGGCGGCGTCGGCCGGTCCAAGCACCTCGGGGAGCAGCGCCCGGTCCAGCTGGATCAGGTCGAGCACCTCGTCCGCGTAGCGCTCGTCGCGGGTCGACCACCAGGCGGTTCCCGACGCGTCGCCGCGGTCGGTGGCGCCGCGGCCGCAGAGGCGCTCGGTCAGGAAGTCGTGTGGCAGCCGCACAGCCCGCGCCGCGGCGGCCGCGCCGGGCTCGTTGCGACGCAGCCACTCCCAGCGCGTGGCCGTGAACGACGCCACGGGCACGAGCCCGATTCGCTTCGCCCACTCGGAGGGACCGCCGAGCGCCTCGCCGAGCTCACGCGCCTCGGCGGCGGAGCGGGTGTCGTTCCAGAGGATCGCGGGGCGCAAGGGGCGCCCCTCCGAGTCCGTCACGACCAGCCCGTGCTGCTGGCCCGCCACCGAGATCGCACCCAGTTCGCCCGCGCGACCGGTCTCCGCGAGCGCCGTACGCAGCGCCTCCCACCAGACCTCCGGGTCGGTCTCGCGCGCGCCGTCCGAGCCGGTCACGGCATGCGGGGCGCGCCCGCTCGCCACGACCGTTCCGTCCTCGGGGTCGACCGCGAGGACCTTGGTTCCCTGCGTGGAGCAGTCCACGCCCGCAACCAGCGGGCTCATTTGTGATCAATTCGTTGACCAGCGGACAAGGCAGGTCTAGTTTGTTGCGCGCACCGACTAATTGCAACGGCTGCAGCTCAGAGAGAGGGGAGAGATGGCAACCGAGACAGAGGTGGGCGCCGCCGCCCCCGAGTTGACGCCACGCCCGGAGCACAAGTTCACGTTCGGGCTCTGGACCGTCGGCCACAAGGGAAATGACCCGTTCGGCGAACCGACCCGTCCGGGGCTGAAGCCGTCGGACACGGTGCGCAAGCTCGCCGACCTCGGCGCGTACGGCGTCTGCTTCCACGACAACGACCTGATCCCGATCGGCACGGAGCCGAGCGAGCGCGAGCAGATCCTCGCGGACTTCCGCAAGGCGCTCGACGAGACCGGCATGAAGGTCTCGATGGCGACCACCAACCTCTTCGCCGATCCGGTCTTCAAGGACGGCGCCTTCACCTCGAACAATCGCGACGTGCGCCGCATCGCCCTGCAGAAGACGCTGCGCGGGATCGACCTGGGCGCCGAGCTCGGCGCGCCGATCTACGTGTTCTGGGGCGGCCGCGAGGGAGTCGAGGCCGACGCCGCCAAGCCCGCCCGCGACGCGCTCGAGCGCTACCGCGAGGCCGTCGACTTCTGCTGCGACTACGTGATCGACCGCGGCTACGACATGCGCTTCGGGATCGAGCCGAAGCCGAACGAGCCGCGCGGGGACATCTTCCTGCCCACCGTCGGCCACGCGCTCGCCTTCATCGAGCGGCTCGGCCACCCGGAGATGGTCGGCGTCAACCCGGAGGTAGCGCACGAGACGATGGCGGGGCTCAGCTTCCTGCACGCCGTCGCGCAGGCGCTGTGGGCGGGCAAGCTCTTCCACATCGACCTGAACGGCCAGAGGATCGGGCGCTACGACCAGGACTTCCGCTTCGGCGCCGTCGGCGTCAAGGACGGCCTCTTCCTCGTCAAGCTGCTCGAGGACTCCGGCTACGACGGCGTCCGCCACTTCGACGCCCGCCCGCTGCGGCTCGAGGGCGAGGAGGGCATCTGGGACTTCGCGTCCGGCTGCATGCGCACCTACTTGGCGCTGCGCGAGCGGGCCGCCCGGATGAACGACGACGCCGGGATCCAGGCGGCGCTCGAGGCGGCCAAGGTGCCCGAGCTCGCCCTCGACACGGTCGGGCCCTACTCGCGCGAGGCGGCCGACGCGCTGCTCGCCGAGCAGCACGACCTGGAGGCGCTGCGAAGCCGCGAGACGTTCAACGAGCGCCTCGACCAGCTGGTGGTAGACCTGCTCCTCGGCCTTCGATGAAGCCGGCCGATCCGCACGACGTACGCCGCCACAACCTCAGCCTCGTGCTGCGCGAGCTGGCCGAGCGCGGCCCGCGCTCGCGCGCGACGCTCTCGGCCGAGACCGGGCTGAACAAGAGCACGGTCTCGAGCCTCGTGGCTGAGCTCGCGGACCTGGGCCTCGTGTGCGAGTCGGGCCAGGAGCGGCCCGGAGCGGTCGGGCGTCCCGCCCAGAACGTCGAGCTCCATCCCGGGAGCCCGTTCGTGCTCGGCCTCGAGGTGAACGTCGACTATCTGGCGGTGTGGGCCGCCGATCTGGGCGGCCTCGTGCTGCACCGCTCGTTCGTGGCGAGCGACAACCGCGAGCGCCCCGAGCAGGTGATTTCGCGGCTCGAGCTGCTTGCACGGCAGGCTCTCGACCAGCACTTCGCGGAGGGCCGGCGCCCGGCCGCGGTGACGGTCGCGGTGCCGGGCATCGTCGACGACTTCGGCGAGCTCGTCGTCGCCCCCAACCTGCACTGGGAGGACGTGCCCGTCGCCCAGATGCTGAGCGAGAGCCTCGGCCCGGTCACGGTCGAGAACGAGGCGAACCTGGGCGCGCTCGCCGAGCTCAGCGAGGGAGCGGGCGTGGGCCTGCGCGACTTCGTCTACATCTCGGGCGAGATCGGCATCGGCGCCGGGATCGTGATCGGCGGCGACCTCTTCCGCGGGGCGCGCGGGTTCGGCGGCGAGATCGGGCACCTGACGATCGACTCCTACGGGCCTCCGTGTCCGTGCGGCTCGCGCGGCTGCCTGGAGCGGCTTGCCGGGCAGGACGCGATCCTGCGCCTGGCGGGCTGGGACTCCCGCGTCCGCTGCCCGGGCTCGAGGCCGGAGTGGCCGGGCGCGATGCTCGCCGAGTCTGCGCGCGAGGGCCGCGCGAAGACGCTCGAGGCGCTCAGCCAGGTGGGTCACACCCTCGGGATCGCCGCGGCGGCGGCCGTCAACCTGCTCAACCCCGAGGCGCTGCTGCTGGGCGGCTACTTCGCCCCGCTCACCGAGTGGCTGCGCGAACCGATCGAGAACGAGCTCCACAGGCGGCTGCTCGCGGGCGACGGCTCGGGCTGCGCGGTGCTGGCGGCGCGGCTCGGAGGCGAGGCCGCGGTCCGCGGGGCGGTGGCGCTGTCGCGCCGCCGGGCGCTCGACGACCCGGCCGCGCTCGGCAGCGACGCGCTGTACGCGGGCGCGATCAGCTGAGCGCGTTGCCGCGGCGCAGCGCCGGCATCCTTCTCTACCGGCTCTCCGGCGACGAGCCCGAGGTGCTCCTCGTCCATCCGGGCGGGCCCTTCTGGGCGAAGAAGGACGCGGGCGTCTGGTCGATTCCGAAGGGCGAGTACGACGACACGGAGGAACCGCTCGCGTGCGCGCTGCGAGAGTTCGAGGAGGAGACCGGCACAGCGCTGGAGGCCGAGGCGCCGATCGAGCTCGGCAGCGTGACGCAGCGCAGCGGCAAGGTCGTGAGCGCCTGGGCCGCGGAGGGCGACCTCGACCCGCAGACTGTCGAGAGCAACACCTTCGAATTGGAGTGGCCGCCACGCTCGGGTCGCACGGCGGAGTTCCCCGAGATCGACCGCGCGGACTGGTTCTCGCTCGACGTCGCGCGCGAGAAGCTCAACCCCGCGCAGGCCGAGTTCGTCGACCGGCTGGCGGAGCGGCTCGGCTGACCCTGCCGCACTACGGGTACCATCGGCGCGTGTCCCACGCGGCCGACCTCGTAGCGGAGATCGCCAACGAGCTGGAGACTTGGCCGGGTGTGCTCATCGAACGAGGCTCCGGCGGCGACGCGCTCGTGCGATATAGGGATGTCGAGCTCGGCGCCCTGGATCCGGACCGTGGCGTCGTAGAGCTGCCCGTCCCGCATCTCGAGCACGAGGAGCTCGTCGAGCATGGCGACGCCGAGCCGGCCGACGACTCCACTCCGGAGTCAGAAAGGGTCAGCCACGCCGTCGAGGGGCCGTCCGACGTGACCGCGGTGCTCGAGCTGTTCGACCGCCGCTACCGCGAAGCCCGCGGCGAGGACTACCCCGACAGCACCGAGCACCAGGCCTGAGCGCCGGCTGGAGCTCGACTGAGCGCCTGTGCGCCTGGTCACCTGGAACGTTGCGGGGCGGGTGACGCGCCAGGCCGAGCAGGCCGCCGCCGTGGCCGCGATCGAGCCTGACGTGGTGGCGCTGCAGGAGGTGACGGCGCGGACGCTGCCGCTGTGGCGGAAGGCGCTCGAGGAGGCTGGGTTCACGTCGGTCGAGACGGCTCTGAGGGAGGGGACTCGACGACCTGGCGGCCGCCGGCTGCTCGCGGTGCTGACCGCCGCGCGCGAGCCGCTGCGAGTGCTCCCGGCGCCCGACGTGCCGTGGCCCGAGCGGCTCCTGTGCTGCGCCCTCGGGGACGTCGAGATCGTGAACCTGCACTCGCCCATCTCGCCGGCGCCGGAGCTGGCCAAGGTGCGGACTCACGAGGCGGTCGCGGCGTACCTGCAGCCGACCGTTGCAGGCATGCCGCGTGTCCTGTGCGGCGACCTCAACACCCCGCGCCGGGAGCTGCCTGACGGGACCGTCCTCACCTTCGCGCACGACAGCGCCGGCCGCCTGCGTCCCGAGCGCGGCGAGCGCTGGCACCGGGCCGAGAGCGCGCTTGTGCACGGCCTGCGCGAGCAGGGATGGGCCGACGCCTTCCGCGCACTCCACGGCTACGGCGAGCGCGAGGCGAGCTGGCGCTTCCCGCAGGACCGCGGCGGCTGGCGCCTCGACCACGTCCTCGTCCACGGGCTGCGTCCGGTGGCGAGCGCCTACGCGCACGACTGGCGCCGCGCCGGCCTGAGCGACCACTCGGCGCTGGTGGTGGATCTGGAACATTCCTGACCTGTACGGCCAGGAGCCCTAAAAGTCAGGAAGGTTCAGCGCGTGCTCGCTCAGGACCTGCCGGCGAGCGGCACGAGCCGCAGGATCGGAATCGTGCGCCCCGCCCGGCCGGCCCTCAACCGGTACGTCGCGAACGCCGGCAACACCCGATCCGCGAGCCCCCACAGCCGCGTGCGCTCGGCCTCGTCCTCGACGACCTCCGCGCGGAAGGCCACGCCGCCGAGCCGGACATCCGGGTGGGCCCGCGCGTTGTAGAACCAGGCCGGGTTCTCCGGGCGGCCCGCCTGGGTCGCGCAGACGATCACCCGACTGCCGTCGTGGAAGTAGATGACGGCGTTGCGGCGCAGCGCGCCCGTCCGCGCACCGCGGGTCTCCAGCAATGCCGTCGGGAGCAGCATCCCGGTGCCGAGCCGGCCTCGCGTCAGCCGCAGCAACCAGGGGTCGATCCGCCACACGGTTGCGCTCCAGATCGGCGTGGTGGACAGCCAGGTCACGAGGCGGCTGCTCGCCAGGCCCGCCCAGGCCCGGTAGAGCGGGCCGCGCTCGACCTCCGGGTCGACGTGGCGGAGCGTCAATCCCGGTAGCCGACCTCCTCACGGGTGCCGCTCTCCGCCGAGCGCAGGATCGCGTCGCACACCTCGGCGCAGCGGTAGCCGTCCTCGAACGTCGCGCCGTGGGGCGCCACCTCGGAGTCGTCGCGGATCGCCGTCAGCAGGTGGTGCAGCTCGTGCACGAAGGTGTGCTCCCAGCCGATGATGTGGCCGTGCGGCCACCACCACTCCCAGAAGGGGTGGTCGGCCTCGCTCACGAGCACGTTGCGGAAGCCCTGCGCAGACTCGGCCGGGGTCGAGCCGGCGATGTGCACCTGCAGCTCGTTCAGCCGCTCGAGGTCGAAGGCGATCGATCCCTTCGAGCCGTTGATCTCCCAGGTGAAGGCGTTCTTGCGACCGGTGGCGAAGCGCGTGGCCTCGATCGTGCCGACCGCACCGTTCTCGAAGCTGACGGCGGACTCGAACGCGTCGTCGACCTCGCGCCCGGGCTTGAACGTCGCGGTCAGGCCCGCCACCGTCTCGATCTCGCCGACGAGGTAGCGGGCCAGGTCGATCACGTGGGCGCCCAGGTCGCCGAGCGCGCCGGAGCCCGCGAGCGACTTGTCGAAGCGCCAGACCTCGTCATCGATCGTCCCCCACTCCTGCAGGTACGAGCCGCGGAAGTGGGTGATCTCGCCGAGGTCGCCGGCCTCGACGATCTGGCGGGCCAGCCGCACGGCCGGAACGAAGCGGTAGTTGAACGCGCACATGTGCTTGACACCGGCGGCATCGACGCGCTTCCAGGCGTCGTACGACTCGTCCGCGTTACGGCCGAGCGGCTTCTCGCAGATCACGTGCTTGCCCGCCTCGGCGGCCGCGATCGACGGCTCGGTGTGCAGGTTGTTCGGGCCCGAGTTGTCGAACAGGCCGATGCGCTCGTCCTTGATGAGCTCCTGCCAGTCGGTCACGTAGCCCTGGAAGCCGTAGCGACGCGCCGCCTCGCTGACGGCTCCCTCGTCACGCCCCGCGATCGACACGAGCTGCGGCAGCAGCGGCGGCGGCCAGGTCATGTAGCTCAGCTTCCTGTAGGCGTTCGAATGGGCCTTGCCCATGAACGCGTAGCCGAGCATCCCGACGCCGATCGTGTCGATGTCGCCGCCGTCGCCGGCGGAGCCCATCGTGACGAAGCCGACCTTCTCCTCTGCCATCGGGCTACTCCCTCGCGAAGGCGGCGTCGAACGCCACGCTCGACGGGGAGAAGTCGGTCCGGCGCACGAAGGCGAGCGCGTCCGGGGCGCCCCAGTCGCGGTCCATGCCGGAGTCCTCCCACTCGATCGAGAGCGGGCCGTCGTAGCCGATCCGGTTGAGCTGGCGGAACAGATCCTCGAAGTCGACGTCGCCGTGGCCCGGCGACACGAACGTCCAGCCGCGCTCGGGCTCGCCGAAGTCGATGTGCGAGCCGAGGATCGAGCGGCGCCCGTTGAGGCGCTTCTCGGAGTCCTTCACGTGCACGTGGTAGATGCGGTCGGCGAACTCGGCGACGAACTCTCCTGAATCGAGGAACTGGTGCGCGAAGTGCGAGGGGTCGAAGTTGATCCCGAAGCCCTCGCGATTGCCGATCGCATCGAGCGTCTTGTGCGTGGTCGGGAAGTCGTAGGCGATCTCGGTGGGATGCACCTCGAGGGCGAAGCGCACGCCCTCCTCGTCGAACACGTCGATGATCGGGTTCCAGCGCTCGGCGAACTCCTCGTAGCCGCGCTCCACCTCGGCCCAGTCGTTGGGCGGGAACGAGTAGAGCATGTGCCAGATCGGCGAGCCGGTGAAGCCGGTGACCACCTTGACACCGAGCCGCGCGGCGGCGCGGGCCGTGTCCTTCATCTTGTCGGCAGCGCGCTGGCGCACGCCCTCGGGGTCGCCGTCACCCCAGACGTCCTCGGGCAGCACGCCCTGGTGGCGCGAGTCGATCGGATCGCAGACCGCCTGGCCGACGAGGTGCGTGCCGATCGCCCAGCAGCTGAGGCCGTGGCGCTCGAGCAGCTCGCGCTTCGCCTGGCAGTAGCCCTCGTCGCGCAGCGCCTCGTCGACCTCGAAGTGGTCGCCCCAGCAGGCGAGCTCGAGGCCATCGAAGCCCCACTCTCCGCACTTGGCCGCGAGCTCCTCGAGCGGCAGGTCCGCCCACTGGCCGGTGAACAGCGTGACTGGTCTTGCCATTGGATTCCTCTCTCCTCAGGTGGTGGGGACGGGTTCGGCGGCGACCTCGATGGAGACGCCGGCGCGGCGGTAGCCCGCCAGCTCCCGCGCCGGCAGGCCCGCGTCGACGATCAGCAGGTCGAGCTCCTCAGGCCGGCAGATGGTCAGCAGCGAGCTGCGCCCGAACTTGGACGAGTCGATCAGCGCGATGCTGCGGTCGGCGACCGCCCGCGCGGCGTTCACGACGTCGGCGAGCGGCCGGCGCGAGGTGGTGAGTCCCTGATCGAGCGTGATGCCGGCCGCCGACAGGAAGGCGATGTCGATGTTGATGTCGGCCAGGAACTCGATCGCCCAGCGCCCGGCGATCAGGCGCATGTGCTGGTCGACCTCGCCCGGCACGACGACCACGTGGATCTGGTCGGCGGACAGCTCGAACGAGATCGCGGGGGAGTTCGTCACGAGCGTCAGCGGGCCCGCTGAGCGTTCGGCGAGCGCATGCGCCACGGCCAGGCAGGTCGACGAGGCGTCGACGAAGACCGTCGCGTTGTCGGCCACGAGGCTCGCCGCCCGCGCCGCCATCGCCGCCTTGGCCGCCTGGCTCTGGCGCACGCGCTTGTCCCAGTCGGTCTCGATGCTCGCTGCGCCGTCGCCGTCGATCGCGCGCGCGCCGCCGTGGACGCGCTCGACCAGGCCGTCCGACGCCAGCTCGGCGAGGTCGCGGTGCACCGTCACCGGCGAGACACCGTGGGCGCGGGCAAGCTCCGTCACGGTCACACCGCCCTCGCGGCGAATCCGCTCGAGCATCTGCGAGCGGCGCATCGCGGGTGGGACCGAGGAGCTCAAACGCGGTCCTCGAACTCCCGGCGCTTGATCTCGGTCCCCAGCGGGCGGAACTCGTCGATCGCGGCCACGAGGTGATCGGCGAAGCGCTCCAGCGCCTCCTCGCCCTTCTCGGCGGTGGCGGTCATCGGGTTGCCGATCACCCCCGTGCGCGAGAACTCGTTGTGGTCCATCGGGAAGACGAAGTACTGGTAGCCCTGGAAGGCGACGTCGGGGGCGCCGTCCTGCTTGATGAAGGACTGCGGCAGCCACTTCGGCACCTGGGCGCGGTCCTCGGCGGCGCGCTCCATGTGCACGAGCTCGCTGTTGTGGGCGAGCACCTGCGAGGTCTCGAGCTCGGACGCGTGCCAGCCCGGCGTCTCTTCCGGCGGGTTCTCGAGCAGCCCCTCGAGCATGCCGATGTAGCGCTCCGCGTAGGGCTTGTAGAGCCCGACGATCGCGCCCGTCTCGTACTTGATGCGGCGCAGCAGCGGGTCGATCACCTTCGTGTTCGAGCCGTGCCCGTTGACGAAGATCAGCTTGTTCCAGCCGTGGTGGATGAGCGAACGGCAGATGTCGTAGAGGACCTCGTTGAGAGTCCCGGCGCGCAGCGTGATCGTCCCCACGCCGGTCTCCGGCTCGCGCATGTGTTGCGGCGAGTAGCCCGCCCAGAGTGGCGGGGCGTAGGGCACGTCCGCCTTCTCGGCGGCCCGCCGCGACACCTCGAGCGCGGTGATCGTGTCCGTGCCCAGCGGCAGATGGGCGCCGTGCTGCTCGCACGAGCCGATCGGGACGAGCACGATGTCCGAGCGTTCGCGGAACCATTCGATGTCGGGCGGGGCGAGGTCGAGCAGGCAGTGCGAGACGGGGCGGCCTGACTGGCCGTTCTCAGACGACATCGGCGGTCTCCTTGACGAGCGACAGGTAGCGGGCGACGGTCAGGTCGGCGAAGTCGGGATCGTCCACGTGCGCATCGACCTCCTCGAGCGGGATCGACGGCGGCAGCGCGGCGCGCAGCGAGTCGATGAAGGCGCGGTCGGCGCCGGGGTCCCAGAGGTCGCCGCCCTCGATGTCCGCGAGTGAGAAGCCGCGGTTCGGGCAGAGCACGAGCACGGGACCGCGCGCCCCCGAGAGGCGCTCGGCGACGACGCGCCCCAGTTCGGCCTCCTCGAGCGCGGTCAGCCGGACCAGCGTGGCGACCGGGTTGTGGAAGTAGCGCTTGCGGTCGCGGTAGTGCTCGGGCAGCTCGGAGAGCGCGCCCTGGTTGAAGAAGTCGACGCATCCGGGCACCACCAGCTGCGGCAGCCCGTGCTCGCCCGCCACCGTCAGCCGCGACGGCCCGGTCGCGTGGATGCCGGTCGGGTGCATCGAGTTGGCGAGCTCCGAGAGCGTGAAGTCGATGACGCCGGAGATCGCCCCGGCCGCGATCAGCCGCTCCATCGCCGGGCCGCCGACGCCGTTCGCGTGGAACACGACGGGCGTGAGGCCGGCCTGCTCGAGCTGGGGCAGCATCCGCATCACTGCCGGCGTCGTGTGGCCGAGCATCGTGATGCCGACGCAGCCCTCGCCCAGGCCCTCGACGGGCCGGCCGGCGTCGCGCGCCATCCCCACGATCGCGGCGGCCGCGTTGTCGAACACGGCGCGCGAGATCGGGTTGATGCCGAGGATGTCCGTGACGGAGTGCATGACGAGCGTGTCGCCCTCGCCGACGAACGGGCCGAACGGGCGGCGGCCCGACGCGCTCGGCGAGACGATCAGCTTGGGCACGCCCACGGGCAGGCCGGCGACGGCGGCGGCGCCGAGGAGCGCACCCTCGGCGCCGCCGAGGCAGAGCACGCCGTCGATCGCCCGCTCCCCCCAGAGCCGGTCGACGACCGCGCGCACTCCCGCCTGCATCAGCTCCACCGCCGCGCCGCGCGAGCCCGCGCCCTGCACCTCCTCCAACTCATGCCCGGCCGCCTCGGCCACCTCGGCGCGCGCGACGTCCGGCACGCAGCCGGACGGCTCGCCGAGGATGCCCGAGTCGATCACGACCGCGTCGCCGCCGAGCGCGCGGATGCGGTCGCGCACGTACGCGACCTCCTCGCCCTTGGTGTCGAGGGTCGCGATGAGCGCGATCCGCGGCGCCTCGCTCAAACGGTCTGACCGACCGACTCGGCCGCCTTCTTGAGCCTGTCGATCGACTCCTGCGTGTACTGGTCGTAGAGGCTGGCCGGGACCGTGCCGGTGCCGTGGTCGCGCAGGAACTGCTCCATGCCCTGCGAGCCCTCGCTCTCCGACGCGTCCGAGATCTCGGTGCGCTCGGAGATGCGGCTGCGGTCGACGGTCGCCACGAACTCCACGGTCACGCAGCCCTGGTAGTCGACCTCGTCCAGGGTCTGCATGAGCTTCTCCCAGTCGATCGCGCCCTGCCCGCACGGCATGCGGTTGTTGTCGGCCACGTGGAAGTCGACGAGCTTGTCGCCGGCGGCGCGGATCGCCTCGGCCCAGTCGGCCTCCTCGATGTTCATGTGGAAGATGTCGAGCGTCACGCCGCAGTCGCCGCCGACGTCCTCGGCGAGCGCCAGCGCCTGGTCGCCGCGGTTGAGGAAGTAGGTCTCGAAGCGGTTCAGCGGCTCGAGGCCGATCCGCACGCCGAGCTCCTCGCCGTGGGCCTGGATCTCCTTGAGGCCCTCGACCGCCCAGCGCCACTCGTCCTCGGGGGACGCCATCGGCACCACCTTGCCGACGGTGGAGGGCACGATCGTGAGGATCTCGCCGCCCCAGTCGGCGATCTGGCTCATCGTGTCCTTGCAGTACTCGATCGAGCCGCGGCGGACGTATCTGTCCTCGTGCACGAGGTCACGGCCGCCCGTCATCAGGGTGACGGCGCCCCAGCAGCTCGACCCCGTGCTTGTCGAGCAGCCCCTTGACCTCGGCCGTGTCCCACACGGCCGGCTCGCCGGATATCTCGATCGAGTCGTAGCCGCAGCGCCCGAGCCGCTCGATCGTGTCGCCGATCGGCTCGGCGCGCATCCAGTTGTGCATGGCGAACCTCAAGTTGTCTCCTCTCCTGTAGCGGCCTCCAAGGGAGGCCTCCTCATAGCCCGAGCTTGCCCGGGTTCATGATCCCGTTGGGATCGAGCGCCGCCTTGACGCGCCGCAGCGTGTCGAGCGACTTGCCGTGTTGGCGCTCCATGTAGGGCGCCAGCTTCAGCCCGACGCCGTGGTGGTCGTTCATCACAGCTCCGGCCGAGAAGGCGGCCTCGAGGCCCTCCTCCCAGATGCGATCGTGAAGGGCCACCGCCTCCGGCCCGCCGCCGCCGTCCGGGACGACGAAGCGCGCGTAGATCATCGTCCCCCAGGCGTACCAGTGCGAGAAGTGCATGCGCAGCTGGAGGTCCGAGTCGGCGAAGGGCTCCTTGACCGCGGCGCGCAGGGCGTCGTAGACGGCCTCGATGCGCCTGTAGCTCGCGACGACGTCGATCGTGCCCCAGATCGAGGGGAGCTCGGGCTGGTGCGGAGGGTGGTAGAAGTCGTAGCGGCGGTCCCACCAGATCTGGCCGAGCTCGGGGTCGAGCTGCTCGGCGCCGGCCTCGCTCGCCAGCGCGAGCGTCGCGCCGGCCTCGGCGCCCACCATGTCGGCGTCGCCGCCCTCGAACGCGAACACCGTGCAGGCGCCGTCGAGTTCCTGGCCGACGACCGGCGAGAAGGCGAGCCGCGTCGCCTCGTCGTCGTACATGCGCACGACGGATGGGCGCGCGCCGATCGACAGCGCCCGCCGGACCGCCTCGACGCCGGCGCGGATGTCCGGGAAGCGCACGGTCGCGAATCTGCGCAGCGCGGGCAGCGGGACGATCTCGAGCGTGACGCGCGTGATCACGCCGAGCGTGCCCTCGGAGCCGACGAACAGCTGTGTCAGCTCGGGGCCGACCGCGTGCCGGGGCAGCTCCACGGTCTCGATCACGTCGCCGCCGGCGAGCGCCACGCGCATGTTCAGGACGAGGTCCTCGATCTTGCCGTAGCGAGTGGAGAGCACGCCGGAGCCACGCGCCGCGACGTAGCCGCCGACCGTCGCCCACTCCTCGGAGGCCGGGTAGTGGGGCAGCATCAGCCCGCGTTCGTTGAGCTCGCGCTCGAGCCGGCGCCCGTTGACGCCCGGCTCGCAGGTCACGGTCAGCGAGCGCTCGTCGATGTCGACGATGCGGTCGAGCCGAGTGAGGTCGAGGACGACCCCGCCGCTGACGGGCACCGACCCGCCCTGCGTCCCGGAGCCGCCGCCCCAGGCGACCACGGGCACGCGATGGGAGTCGGCGACGCGCAGCACGGTCGCAACGCCGGCCTCGTCGCGCGGAGTCACGACGAGCTCCGGCCGGCCGATCGGCGTGCCCGCGGCCCGGGCGTGGAGGGCGAGCCAATAGGTGTCCGCGGTGTAGGCGTCGAGGCGCTCGGGCGCGCTCGTCACGTACTCCTCGCCCAGCTCCGAGGCGATTTCGCTACGGAGGCGGGCCAGTGAGTCCGGATCGCTCGCGGCCGTTCCGTACTCCGTTGAAAGCGGGACGCCGGAGGTCACGAAGCTCCTTAAGGCTGCTTAACAAAAGCCATCATGTCCCTTCAGGACTTGACAGGGAACTCTGCATGAGTTTTCAATACGTGTCAAGCATGCGTCTACCGCTGCGACGCAACCAGGCCGCAACCGTTGATCCGTCGGCCGAGACGACGACGACGCCGTCGTGGTCGCCGGCCACGAGATCGCCGTCCTCCACCACAACGTCGCCGGAGACGATCCGCTCGCCGGCGAGACGGCGACGCCGCCCTACCACCACATCGGCCTCGACGTCGACGACTTCAAGGCCGCCTTCGTCATGGCGCGCGACCGAGGGCTGCTCGACGACGCTCTCGGCCCCCGGGTGCGCGAGCTCATCGACGGCTCGGCACAGATGCATCTCCGCGACCCCGTGGGCAAGCTCGTCGAGGTCGACTGGCCGGACGCCTCGAAGCTGGACCGTGAGGTCGTGGAGGAGATCGCGCTCCTCGCCGACGAGCACCCCCAGAGCGATGAGGCGCGGCGCGCGCGGCTGTACCTGGCGCCCGCGGCACCCTGGCGCCCGCGGCACCGGGCGAACATTTTGGTTGACTTAAGCCGCCCGGACAATGTCTTGCGCTTGGACGCGGGGGGCGTTAGGTTCGCCCGGCTTTGGTTTCCATGAGTGTGTCCCTGGGGAGGGCGCTGCGGATCACGGGACTGGTGCTCCTTGCGCTGGTCATCGCGTTCCCGATCGTCTGGGTCCTGTTCATCGCGTCGGATACGACCTTCGGCCCGGCCGTCGACGACCCCAAGGACTTCCTCATTACGCTGCTCAACGGCGTGACGGCGGCGGCGTTGTACTTCATCGTCGCCAGCGGCTTCACCCTCATCTTCGGCCTCATGCGCGTCGTGAACATGGCCCACGGAGCGTTCTTCCTGCTCGGCGGCTATATCGCGCTGGAGCTGCAGCGTGATCTGGTGCCCGGTGCCGGCTCGGCGCTCGGCATCTCGAGCGCCCAGGTCAGCTTCATGAACTGGTTCCTGCCCCTGCTGGCGGCGGGCCTCATCGTCGGCGGGGTCGGGTTGCTGATGCAGCAGGCCTTCCTGCGCTGGAACCAGGGCCAGGAGCTGCGCCAGGCGCTCATCACGATCGCGATCTCGATCATCGCCGCCGATCAGATGCTCGCCCACTTCGGCGGCGTCGCGAAGGACATCTCGTGGCCCCGGACCTTCGACAAGTTCCTCGATCTGCAGGTCGCGGACGTGCAGTACACGCTCACGCGCCTCGTCATCCTCGGCGTGGGCTTGCTGATCGGGGGAGCGCTGTGGTTCTGGCTCAAGCGCACGCGCACCGGGATGGTGATCCGGGCGGGCGTCGACGACCGCGACATGGTCTCCGCCCTCGGGGTGAACATCCAGCTGACGTTCGCGATCGCCTTCTTCATCGGGTCGGCGCTCGCCGGCATCGGGGGTGTAATGGGCGGCTCGTTCGCCAGCCTCGCGCCCGGGGTCGACGGGCTCTGGCTTCTCAACTCGCTGGTGGTCGTGATCATCGGCGGCATGGGCTCGCTGGGAGGAGCCGCCGTCGGGGCGTTGCTGCTGGGCCTTACAACGAACTTCGCCGCCGCCTACCTCCCGGCCGACTACACGTTCTACTCGATCATCTTCACGTTCGTGCTGCTGGCGGTCGTGCTCGCCATACGGCCGCTCGGGCTGTTCGGCCGGCCCGCATGAGCGCTGCGGCGAGCTCCCGGCTCACCCCCAACCGCGTGGCGGGCGGGCTGCTCGTGGGGCTGGCGCTGCTCGCACCGCTCATCTTCAGCGAGTACTGGGTCGGCACGCTCCTGACCCAGACGATGTTCCTGGGCATCGTCGCCGCCAGCCTGATCTTCCTCTCGGCCGACGGGGGGATGGTGTCCCTCGCCCAGGTGGCGATCTACGGCATCGCGGGATTCGCGCTCGGCAACCTCACGACGACGGGCAACACGAAGGGCATGAACCTCGGCTGGGACCCCGTGCTGGGGATCGTCGTGGCCATCGCCATCGCAGTCCTGGTCGCGCTCGTGTTCGGCGCCCTGGCCAGCCGCAGCTACGGCATCTACTTCCTCATGATCACGCTTGTCTTCTCGGTGATCGCCAACCTCTTCTTCGGCCAGGTGACGAGCGTCTCGGGCTTCGGCGGCATCAGCGGGATCCCGATCCCCGACTTCTTCGACCGCACCGCACACCCCAACCGCCTCTACTTCGCCACCCTGCTGGTGGCGGCGCTCGTGTACGTCGGGCTGCGGTACGTCGCGCGCACTCCGTTCGGGCTCGCCCTTCAGGGGATCCGCGACGACCCGGTGCGGATGCGCTCGCTCGGCTACCGCGTCACGCTGCACCGCCTGCTCGCGTTCGGGCTGGCGGGTTTCGTGGCGGCGGTGGGCGGGATTCTCTTCGTCTGGTGGAACGCGCAGATCGCGCCGTCGACCATCGACCTCACCGCGACGATCGACGTGCTCCTGATCGCCGTCATCGGCGGAATGTTCCGGCTCGAGGGGGCGTGGGTCGGGGCGTTGGTATTCGTCCTGATCAATAACTACGCGCAGGACGTCGGCTTCGTGGCCGAGCGGTTCCACACGCTGATCGGGTTGATCTTCCTGGTCATCGTGCTCGCGTCCCCCGACGGCCTGGTCGGCCTGTGGGAGCGGACGGTCGGGCGGCTGCGCGGTCCGTCCAGCCCGGGTGAGACGACCGGGGAAGGAGGTTCGGCCGGCGCTGTGCCGGCAGGTGAGCGTGGAGCATCGACGCTCACCGGCTCGTAGAACCACACCGCCGGGGCATAAGTCCACGGCGAGAGGAGGAAGACAGGCAATGTCAGAGGTAAGGAAACGGAGGCGCGGCCTGATGTGGCTTGCGCTTCTCCTCGGGATCGCGGCGCTCGCGTTTGCGGGCTGCGGCGACGACGACGACGACGACGGCGGCGGCGGAGGCGAGGCGACCTCCGAGGAGGCGCCGAGCACCGCGGAGGCGCCCCCGGGGTACGCCGCCGTCAAGCAGGAGACGGGGGGCAGCGGGACGCCGATCAAGGTCGCCGTGCTCTCCGAGTGCAAGGGCGCGTTCGGCACCTTCGACAACCAGAACATGGCCGGCGCCGTCTCGGCGTTGGCCCAGTTCGCGGGCGCCAAGCCCAAGAACCCGGACAAGCCGCGTGACGGATGGACCGGCGGCGCGATCAACGGCCACCCGCTCGAGCTGGTGGGCGTCGGCTGCGGCGACGATACGTCGGGCACGGCCATCAAGGAGACGCGGCGGCTGATGGAGCAGCTCGACGCGGACATCATGATCGGCCCGCTCTCGGGCGATGAGTCGATCGCGGTGGCCAACTACGCCAAGCAGCACCCGGAGAAGACCTTCGTCAACGGTGCGGCCGGTGCGCAGGACACCACGCTCAAGGTGCGGGCGCCGAACTTCGCGCGCTTCAACGGTGACGGTGCCCAGTTCAACGCCGGCCTGGGCGACCTGGCCTACAACAAGC
>CAVTZF010000014.1:0-13237 GCA_963739095.1 uncultured Thermoleophilaceae bacterium | reverse complement strand
GCCGGAGGTAGGGTGGGCCGCCTGAATCCCAGCGCCGGCACAACCAAGGGGGCGGGGCGGGAGTCGCTCACGGCCGCGCTTGACTTCGGCCTCCCGGGCTCGCTCACCGCGGCGGGCCGGACCGCCCTGTTCGTCAGCGGCTGGTGTGTGTCCCGGCGCTCGCAGGTGACCGGGCTCGAGCTGGACGCCGGCGCCGGCACGGTGCCCGTCGCAGCCCACGGGATGCCGCGTGGCGACGTGCTCGAGGCGCTCTCGCCCGATCCCCCTCCCGGCAGCCTCGAAAGCGGCTTCTGGGGAATCGTGCCGATCGAGGCTGCGGCGCCCGGTGATGCGGTCGTCGTGAGGCTGCGGCTGCGGCTCGCCGACGGCGCTGCCGAGGAGGTGGAGCTCGGGCGCATCGAGGTGGAGCCGGCTCCGAGCCCACTCGAGCTCGCGCCCCCCGCAGCCGGAACGGGGCCGTTCGTGGTCGTGGCGATGGCTACTCACGAACCGTCACCGGCGCTACTGCGGCGGCAGCTCGACTCGCTGCGCGCGCAGACACACCGCAACTGGGTCTGCATCGTCAGCGACGACTGCTCGAGCCCGCGGCGCGTCGCGGCCATCGAGGAGGCGATCGGCGAAGACCCGCGATTCGTCCTGTCGCGCTCGCCGGCGCGGCTCGGCTTCTACGCCAACTTCGAGCGCGCCCTTTCGCTCGTCCCGGCCGGCGCGGACTTCGTCGCCATGGCCGACCAGGACGACCGCTGGGATCCCGACAAGCTCGAGAGGCTGCTGGAGGCGATCGGCACGGCGCAGCTCGTCTACAGCGACGCCCGCGTCGTGGACACCGACGGCCGGGTTCTCGCGCCGACCTACTGGCAGACGCGCCGCAACAACCACGACGACATCTCGTCAGTGTTGATGGCGAACTCGGTGACGGGTGCCGCGTCGCTCTTCCCGCGCCGCCTGCTGGATGTGGCACTGCCCTTCCCGCCGGGTCAGTTCCACCACTTTCACGACCACTGGATCGGGCTCTGCGCCCTGTCGCTCGGGGAGATCGAGTTCGTGCCGGCGCCGCTCTACGACTACGTCCAGCACCGGGCGGCCGTGCTGGGGCACGCCAGGGCCAACACGATGCCCACGCTCGGCGAGCGTCTGCGCGGCTGGCGGCGCCCGCTGCGCGATCGCGTGCGGCTGTGGCGGCTCACGTACTTCGTCGACGCCTGCCGCCTCATGCAGTTCGCCACGATTCTGCTGCTGCGCTGCCGTGACGAGATGCCGGAGCCGAAGCGGCGCGCCCTCGAGCGCTTCCTGCATGCTGACGAGTCGCCGGCCGAGCTCGGCTGGCTCGCGGCGCGGGCCGGCCGCGAGCTCGTCGGCAAGCCGGAGACGCTCGGTGCAGAGCTCGGGCTGTTCTTCGGCTTCGCGTGGCGCCACGCGCTGCGTGCGATGGCGCGGGTCGGCGAGCCGCCGCGGAGGCTGCGGCTCGACTCGCGGCCGCCCCCACGGCTCGCCCTGAAGCCAGGGCAGCGCGGGCCCGACAGCCCGCCGGTGCGGCTGATCTCCGAGAAGCTTCAGCCGCTCGACCTCGCGGTCCGTGAGGACGCCCCGGAGCGGGTCAACATCCTCATCCCGAACATCGACCTCAAGCACTTCTTCGGCGGCTACATCGGGAAGCTCAACCTGGCGCGGCGGCTCGCGGAGCGCGGCGCGCGTGTGCGCGTCGTGACCGTCGACCCGGTCGGGCCGCTACCGGCCGACTGGCGGCGCCGCGTCGAGGCGTACGCCGGCCTGGCGGGCGTATTCGACCGGGTCGAGGTGACGTTCGGCCGCGAGGCCGTGGCCCTCGAGGTGAGCCGCGGCGATCGCTTCGTCGCCACCACCTGGTGGACCGCCCATCTCGCGAAGGCGGCTCTCGACGAGCTCGATCGCCAGCGCTTCCTGTACCTGATCCAGGAATACGAGCCCTTCACCTTCCCGATGGGAAGCCTCGCGGCCCTGGCGCATGAGTCCTACGCGCTGCCGCACCGGGCGCTCTTCTCGACCGAGCTGCTGCGTGACTTCTTCAGGGAGCACGGCTACGGCGTGTACGCGGACGGGACGACGGCCGGCGACGCGGCCTCGGTGTCGTTCGAGAACGCGATCACGGACGTCGACGCGCCGAGCGAGGACGAGCTCGCCCGTCGCGTGACGCGCCGGCTGCTCTTCTACGCCCGCCCCGAGGCCCACGCCTCGCGCAACATGTTCGAACTGGGCGCGCTCGCGCTCGCCCAGGCAGTCGAGCGCGGGATCCTGAGTGGCTGGGAGCTCTACGGAATCGGCAGCCTGGATGGGGGGCCGCCGATTCAGCTCGGCGGCGGCGCGCAGCTCGAGCTCGTGCCGCGCCGCGACCAGCACGAATACGCCCGGCTGCTGCGCGAGCACGATGTCGGGCTGGCGCTCATGTATACGCCGCACCCGAGCCTGCCGCCGATCGAGATGGCGGCGGCGGGCATGATGACGGTCACGAACAGCTTCGAGAACAAGACGGCGAGCGCGCTGGCGGCGATCTCGCCGAACCTGATCACCGTCGAGCCGACGGTCGAGGAGATCGTGGCAGGCCTGCGCGAGGCCGTGGACGGCTCGGCCGACCCCGCGCGGCGGGTGAATGGGAGCCGCGTCAACTGGAGCCGCAGCTGGAGCGACTCGTTCCCCGATCAGCTCGTCGAGCGGCTCGAGTCGTTCCTCGACGATTGACGCCGGCGCAGCCGCGGCGAGCCCAGGCCGGCGAGTACCACGACAAGCGCCGCGACCGTCGTGATGCCGCCCGCGGTGACGCTCGCCGGCCGGTAGTCGAAGCGCACCTCGTGCCGCCCGGCGTCGACCGGCACCGCCCGGAACGCGCCGTTGGCCGGCCGGATCTCGGCGTCCTCGCCGTCGACCTTCGCCTCCCAGCCCGGGTAGAAGGTGTCGAGCAGCACGAGCTGGCCGGCACGGCGCGCCTCGACCTCGATGACCACCTCGGTGTCCGAGCGCTCGACGACTCGGCCGGGCGTGGCGGGGAGAGGCGGCCCGGGCGGCGGCTGGGCGTCGGTCTCGACCGCCGGCTGATCGCGTGCTTGCTCGGCGCTGCCGAGGCCCACGTGCAGGATCGACTCGTCGAGCCCCGCGCTGGGTCGCCACGAGTAGGCGACGAAGGCGGGCGGCAGCGGGGCGGCGCGCTCGAGCACGTTCCCGCCGGGCCCGCTGAACGCCACTCGGCTGCCGCGCAGCCCGGGCGGGAGGGGGCCCGCGGCGGGCGCTGTCAGCACGGCGCGCACGCCGAAGACGTCGAGCAGCAGCCTGGACTTCGGGTCCTGCGGATTGACCGCGACCGTCCCGTCGCCGGCGACCCCGCCGAGGCCGAACCAGAGGAGGGTCGTGCGCTCGACCACCGGTTGCTCGTGCCCGCGTGCGTCGAGCAGGCCCCAGCGCGAGGCGGTGTTCGGCACGAGCCCGCCGATGCCGGTGACCCGCTCGCCCCCAGCACTCAACCGCCGCATCGCCTCGACCGGCGGCGGCGCGGGCGGGTCCGCCTCCGCCTTGGGGATCGCCGGGTTGTAGCCCCAGCCCATTGCGAGCAGGTCGATCGCCGTGATGGAGAGCGCGACCGCCGCGAGCAGGGCCGGGGCGCGCCGGCGGCCGAGCGCGAACGCAAGCAGCCCCACGGCGGCGAGCGCCGGCAGCAGCCAGCGCAGTAGCGACTGCAGGATCAGAGCGTCGTTGGATGCCGGTGACGTCACGCCGACCAGGCGCTTGACGGCACCGCCAAGCTCGTCGAGCGCCGACAGGTTCACGACCAGCACCACCAGCGCCGGCAGCAGCGCCGTCACCGCGCCGGCGACCAGCATGCGGCGGCGCTCCGCCGGCGTTGCGTCGAGCAGGCGCTGGAGCCCGAACGCGCCGAGCATCGCGATCCCGAACAGGACGAGCACGAGCACGCGGTGCAGCTGGATCTGGTCGAGCACCGGCAGCGACCCCGCGACCGAGGCGATCGGCCCCGTGTCGAGTGCCAGCAGAAGACCCAGCAGCGCCAGTCCGGCGAAGAAGAACTGCGGCCCGGTCGGCCGGCGCGCGGCCAGCCCCGCGACAGCCAGGATCGTCGGTACCGCGCCGGCGTAGATCGTGCGCTCCGTGAAGTTCAGAGGCCCGAGGTCGGGCCCGCGGTCGGCGCGCCCCCAGTACTCGGGAAAGAACAGGCTGAGCCCGGACCTGATCGGCAGCGGCGGCTGTGAGCGCGAGTAGTTCCAGGACTGGCCCAGCGCCTCGAAGAGCGGCACCAGCATCACGGCGCCGATCGCGGCGCCGAGCAGCCCTGCCGCGGCGGCCAGCCCGGCTCTGCGCGCGGCCGCGGAGCGTGTAAGACCGAACGCTGCGATCCGGTAGGCGATCCAGCCGGCCGCGGCGAGTGTGACGATCAGGCCGCTCGCGGGGTGGCCGCCGAGAAAAGCGATGCCCAGCACGCCGGCGAAGGCCGCCGCGTCCCGCACCGCGCCGGAGTGCGCCAGGCGTTCGCCCAGCAGGAACAGCCACGGCAGCAGCACGTACGCGTTCACGTGCGGGTGCATGAGCCACACGACCATGTAGGTCCCGAAGGCGAACGCCACGCCGCCCAGCAGAGCCGGCCCGCGCCGCAACCCGAGCGCCCTCCCGAGCAGGAATGCGCCCAGCCCCGCCAGCCCCAGCTTCAGCAGCGCGATCCAGGCGAGCGACTCCCAGTACGGGAACAGCACGGAGATCCAGTTGAGCGGGTAGAGCGGCGCGCTCTGCTGGGTCGCGAGAAGCGGCCAGCCCGCGCCCAGCTCGGGAGCCCAGAGCGGCAGCCGGCCGTCGCGCAGCGCCTCGCGCACCATCAGCCCGTCGGGCTCGAACACGTACGCGGAGTCGAACTGCATGGGGTTCTCGGGCACCGCGCCGGGCGGCTGAGGCGGGAACGGCGGCGAGAACAGCACGACGTCGCTCGCCGACATCACCTTGCCGCCCAGGATCGCCGGGGCGAGCAGGACGAGCGCGAGCAGGAAGGGAATCGCGGCGGGCACGATCACACGCGCCCGGGCGCGCCGGTCGGGGGAGCTCACCTACGCGACTCTCAGAGTTGCTCCGCGATCCGGGGCGCCTCGCGTCTGA
The DNA here is from genome assembly GCA_963739095.1 of uncultured Thermoleophilaceae bacterium. Lineage (GTDB taxonomy): Bacteria > Actinomycetota > Thermoleophilia > Solirubrobacterales > Thermoleophilaceae > JACVRW01. The sequence continues at coordinate 8,113 of CAVTZF010000014.1, read as the reverse complement.
ACACCCATACGGCGAGGAGGCACACCCCCACGTAGATGGCGATCGCCGGGAGCAGCCCCGCAAAGCCTCCCGAAGCCTCGACGGGGCCCGCGGCGCTCGGGTCGATCACCCACACGCGGGCCAGCTCGAGGATCGGGGCGAGCGGGTTCATCTGCAGGACGTCGTGGAGCAGCTCGCTGCGGATCGCCTCCTCCGGGTAGAGCACTGGGCTGGCGTAGAAGAGGACCGTGGCGGCAACCGACCAGATGATCGACAGGTCGCGGAAGCGCGGATAGAGCGACGACAGGATCATCGACGTGGCGGTGGTGATCACCACGAGCAGCGCGACGATCAGCGGCATTCCCAGCCAGGTCCAGGTCGGGTCGATGCCCCAGGCGAGGATGAAGACGAAGACGACGATCAGGTTGAGCGCCAGGTTGAAGAGGCTCGTGAGCACCACCGCGAGCGGGATCACGAGGCGCGGGAACTGCGTCTTGCGGACCACCGACTCCTGGCTCACGATCGAGGTGACCGCCGTGAGCGTCGCCTCCTGGAAGAAGCTGAACAGGACGATGTTGAAGAGCAGCAGGACGGGATAGTTGGGGACCGCCGAGCCGATCCGGAAGACCTGCGTGAAGACGGCCAGGAGCACGGCGAACAGGAGCAGCGGCCGCGCGAGCGACCACAGGTAGCCGAGCGCGGTGCCGAAGTACGTCTTCTTGAAGTCGCTGACCGCGATCAGCGAGAGCAGCTCCCAGGACCGGCGCCAGCCGCCGCCCAGCGCCGAGGGACCCGTGATCTCGCGCAGCTCGACCTCGGCGGGCTCAGCCATCGCCGCCCTCCCGCTCTGCGGTGACGGTCACGTCCGCCCTCACGTCGACCACGCCGCCGGCCGCGGCGGTTCCCTCCACGGCGAAGTCGAGCAGCCGCAGCCCCTGTACCGCCATGTCGCCGCCCGGGCCGGTCGTGCCGCACCCAGCAGTCGATCGAGTAGCGCCCCGGCACGAGCGCGTTGTCGATGCGCCCCGAGATGCGCACGGCGTCCCCCGGACCGAGCCGGTCCACGGCGCTCCCGCTCGAGCGTGCGCTTGAGGCTGAAGACGACGACGCTGTCCTCGTTCATCACCTGGATCAGGAAGCTCGGCCGCTCGAGCTCGCGGCGAGCCTCGAGCTGCGCCTCGAGCTGGATCGGGGTCCCCTGGGCTGACGCTGTCGACGCTGCGGCCCGCGGGGTCCAGCAGCCGTGCGCTCAGCTTGCGCGCGTTGATGTCGGGGAGCGCGCGTCGCGGCTCGTCCCTCGTGCGCCGCGGGGCAGGGCCCGCCGCCCATGAAGTTCAGGCGGTAGTAGCGCATGGCCGTCTCCTCCGGGTTGCCGATGTAGGTGACCCGGCCGTGCTCCATCAGCATCGCGCGGTGGCAGAGCGACTGGACGGCGCCCATGTCGTGGGTCACGAGCACGACCGTCTTGCCGGCGCGCCGGCGCTCGTGGAACACCTCCATGCACTTGTGGGCGAACGCGACATCGCCGACGGCGAGCACCTCGTCGATCAGCATGATGTCGGCGTCCGCCTGCACCATGACGGCGAACGCGAGCCGCACGAGCATCCCTGACGAGTAGTTCTTGAGCTTGAGCTCGGCGAAGTCCTGCAGCTCGGCGAAGTCGAGCACCGCATCGAAGCGGGCGCGCGCCTCGGCCTTCGACAGGCCCATCAGCACGCCGTTCAGCACCACGTTCTCGCGCGCGGTCAGCTCGGGATTGAAGCCCACGCCGAGCTCGATGAACGGCGCGAGCCTGCCGGCGATGCGGATGCGCCCCGCGTCGGCCCGGTAGATCGACGCCATCACCTTCAGGAGCGTGCTCTTGCCGGAGCCGTTCTGGCCCACGATCCCGAAGAACTCGCCGCGCTGAACGTCGAACGAGACGTCCCTGAGCGCCTGCAGCTCGCGGTACTCGATGCGCTGGAACGGATGCAGGGCGCGCTCCTTGAGCGTGTCGATCCGGTGCTCGGGGATCCGGAAGGACTTCTCGAGCGCACGCGCCTCGATCACCACCGGGCCCACCCCGGCGCCTGTGCGGTCCGCCGCCGCCGCGGGCGTCCCGCTGTCGTCGACGGTGAGGGGACTCTGCATGCGCGAATTTCGCACCCTATCGAAGCGCTCAGCCGAGCCGGCGCCGTTCGGGCTCCCCTAGAGTGACGCCGCCGATGTCCCGGCTCCGGCCACATGCTGCGCCGATCGCTGTGGCCGTGCTCACGGCTGTCGGGCTGCTCCTCGGCTCGAGCTGTTCAGCGAGTCGATGCTCGCCGACGAGCTCTCGACTCACTGGATCATCAGCACCAACGGGCTCTCGGGGTCTGGTCCACCGTCCACACGCGACGCGGAGATCACGCCGCCGCTGTTCTTCCTCGACCGCCTGGCTTGCCGCGCAGCTCTACGACGCCCCGGAGATTGACGCGGCTGCCGTCCCTGCTGGCCGGCACCGCGACGATCCCGGTCGTCTACCTGCTGGGGCTGCGGACCGTGGCCGCGCCGGCGGCGCTCATCGGCGCGGCCGTGGTGACGCTCTCGCCGTTCACCATCTACTACTCGGCCGAGGCGCGCGGCTACGCCCTGATGATCTTGCTGGTCGCACTGTCGACGCTGGCGATGCTGCTCGCCGTGGACACGCGCAGGCGGGCGCTGGTGGATCGCCTATGCCGCCGCCTCGTGCGCCGCGATGTACACGCACTACACGGCGGCCTTCGTGCTCGCTCGCACAGCTCGGCTGGCTCCTGTGGGCCCGCCCGGAGGCGCGCCGGCCGGCGCTCATCGCGAACGTCTGCCGCCGCGCTCGCGTTCCTGCCCTGGCTCTCAGGCCTGCGCGCCGACCTCGACTCGCCGACCACGGAGATCCTGTCCGCGCTCAGCCCCTTCGACCTGGCCCACGTCCGGATCTCGCTGACGCACGCCACGGTCGGCTACCCGTACCCGGCGGTCGGGCTGCGCCAGCTGCCCGGGATCGCTGCGCTGGTCCTGTTCGCGCTCGGCGTCGCTGCTCGGGCTCGCCGGGATCGCCGCAGCCGTCGCGCGCGACGGCTGCGGACGCGGCTCGCCGCGCCTGACTCGCAGGGTGGTCCTCGTCGTCGCGCTCGCCCTGTCGGTGTCCCGCTGGGCACGGCGCTCGTCAGCCTCGTGGGGACCAACCTGTTCAGCACGCGCAACCTGGCGGCCTCCTGGCCGGGCTACGCGCTCAGCCTCGGGGCGCTTGCTCGTGGCGGCCGGCCCGCGCCTGCGCTACGCCGCCATCGCGTGCGTGCTCGCCTGCCTCGGCGCCGGCGCGCTCGACCTCGCTTTCAGCGAGAGCGCGCAGCGGCCGAACTTCAAGGCGCGCCGCCGACGTCATCGACCAGCAGGCCGGCCCGGGCGACGTCGTCGTCGACGGGCCGTGCTGAGCCCCGGTCCGCTCAGCCCGCTCGACGTCGCGCTTGCGGCGAGCCGCATCCGGTCGTGCGCTTCGGGGCGCCCGTGCAGCGCGACCGGCCGTTCGGCGTCTTCGACCGCGTGACGCCGGCGCGAGCGAGGTCATCCAGCGTGGCCGCGCGGCGGGCTCGCGGGAACCGGATCTTCGTGGCGCTCTACGGCCAGCGTCGTTCGATGGAGCGCAGCCTGCTCCCGGCCGGCTACCGGCTCGCCCGAGCGGCGCAGCTTCCCCGGCATCCGCGGAGCTTCAGGTCGCAGGTCTGGGAGCCCCGCTAGGCGGGCTTCTCGGCCAGCACCACGTTGTGCGCGCAGAGCCGCGCGCAGTGGGCTCCGCTCGACGAGCCGCTCGAGCGCCGCGGCCGCTCCGAGAGCGCGCGCGCGGGACGAAGTCGGGCACGAGCCCCAGCTGGCTCGAGAGCAGGACCCGCGCGCCGGCGCCGCGCAGCCCGGCGAGCACCTCCGCCTCGGGCACGAGCCGCTCCTCACCGGTGTCCTGCGGCACGCGCGCCATCAGGAGCTTCCAGTAGGGGTTGCGCGGATTGTGGTCCCAGACGACGACGCGCCCGCCCGGCGCCGCCACCCTCACCATCTCGCCCAGTGTCTGCCGGACCGCGACCGGATCGGCGATGTGATGCAGCGCGGCGACCGTCAGCACGAGCTCGAAGGAGCCGTCCGGGAAGGGGAGGTCGTCGCCCGAGGCCAGGCGCGCCTCGCACCTGCGGCGCGCGCTCTGCGCATCACGTCGAGCATGCCCTCGGAGGGGTCCACGCCGGTCATCTCGTAGCCGGCGTCGGCCAGCCGCGCGGCGAGCACGCCGGTCCCGCAGCCCACGTCCAGGCCGCGGCCGCGCGGGCAGTGCTCGAGCACGAAGGCGACGCGCTTGCGCAGGTAGTGCTCGACGACGTGCGCGGGGAGCGACTCGTCGTACTCCCCGGCGATCTCGTCAAAGTGGGAGCTTGTCACGCTCCGTGCTGCTCGTCTCGGGCCAGCTGCCGTCGAAGGCCGGCGCTCGCGGCAGCCGGATCGGGCGCGTGTGGCGCCGGAAGCGCAGCACGAGCGCGACCATCCGCAGCCCGACCACGATGGCCGCGATGCGCCTGCCCGTGACCGAGGACTTGCCGACCCGCGGGAGGTAGTTGACCGGCACCTCCACGAAGCGAGCTCCCGAGGTGATCGCGATCAGCATGACCTCGGCCCCCGCGTGGTTGCCGCCGACCTTCATCGTCGCCGCCACGTGCGTGGCCGTGGGACGGCGCAGGAGGCGGTACGTGCAGCCGACGTCGCTCAGGTGGCTCGTGTTGAAGAGCACCTCGATCAGCTTCGCGACCGCCCAGTTGCCCCAGCGCAGGAGGCCGGGCATGTTGGCGCCGTGCCAGATCAGCTCGCGCGTGGTGCGCGTGCCGAACACGACGTCGCACTCGCCGCTGTAGACGAGCAACTTGGTCAGGTCCTCCGGCAGGAAGGTGCCGTCGGGCTCGGCGAGCACGATCAGGTCGCCGGTTGCCTCGAGGAGCCCGCGCCGGGTGGCGTGCCCGTAGCCCTGCCGCGGCTCCTCGACGAGCCGCGCCGGCGTGCGCCCGACCTCCTCGCGCGTGCCCGGTTCCGCGTTGTTGTCGACCACGAGCACCTCGTCCACGTAGCCCGTCGCGAGGAAGCTCTCGATCACGCGCCGGATCGAGCCGCGCTCCGCGTAGGTCATCAGGACGACCGAGACTGTGTTGTCGTTCCACATATGGGATTTGCAGGCCTTCCGGGCACGGGCAGACCGGCGGCGCGGGGATACTAGGCATCAATATGCTCCGGCGCCACCCGGGTCCGGGGTCTGCATCTTGATCGTCTTCGCTTCGTCCGTCACCAAGCCGGAGGTGTTCCGGCGCTGCGCCGAGCCCGGCATTCGAGCGCGCCTCCGAGCCGGACTCGCAGGTGTGGTCGCCGCCGGCGCAGGGGCCGATCGCCCAGAGCTACAACCTCCTGCTCGAACGCGCCGCCGCCGTGGACGGGCTCGAGGCGCTCGTGCTGCTCCACCAGGACACGGAGATCATGGACGCGAACCTGTGCGGCAAGCTGCGCCGGGCGTTCGCCGACTCGGAGGTGGGGCTCGTGGGCTGCGTAGGCGCGATCGGCGTGCGCAGCATCGCCTGGTGGGAGGGCTCCGTCACGCTGGCGTCGTTCGTCAACCGCTACGAGGAGCACGGCGGCGGCGACCTGCCCGCCTTCTCGTGGGCCTGGGAGGAGGCGCCCCCCTACGCGCAGGTGGGCGAGGTAGAGACGCTGGATGGCTTCGTGCTCGCGCTCTCGCCGTGGACGGTTCGCAACGTGCGCTTCGACGAGTCGCTGTCGCGTTTCCACGGCTACGACCTGGACTTCTGCCTGCAGGTGCGCGAGGCGGGCCGCAAGGTGGTGACCGCCGACTTCCGGGCGATCCACCACCGACAGATCGAGATGGTGCCCGACCTCGATGACTGGAAGGAGGCCCACGTCCGGGTCAACGAGAAGTGGGACGGGCGCATGCCCGGCATCGGCAGCGGGCCGGGTACCTGGGAGGAGCGCGCGCGCCGTGCCGAGGCCGAGGCCGAGGCGGCTCGCACGATCGCCTACTCGGCGCTGATGGAACAGCCTGCGCGGCGGACGGAGCTCGAGCGCAACCTCGACGAGATGCGCACGAGCATCTCGTGGCGGCTGACCGCGCCGCTGCGCTGGTTCGGCGGCTCACGCGCTCGGGGCCGGGCGCCCGTCAGCGCGATCGAGCCCGCGAAGGAGCCGTCGTGATCGCGTTCGGCTCCGCGATGACCGACCCGGAGGCATTCCGGCGTTACGCCCGGCCGGGGATCGCCCGCGCCGCGGAGCCCGACTCCGAGATCTACGCGGTCGCCGCGGTCGGTGCGATCTCCCGCGGCTACAACCTGCTGCTCGACCGGGCGGCCCGTCAGGAGGGCCTCGAGGCGCTCGTCCTGGTCCATCAGGAGGTCGAGATCGCCGACCCTGCGTTCTGCTCCAAGATCCGCCGCGCGTTCGAGGACCCGGACGTCGCCGTGGTCGGCGTGGCGGGCGCGACCGGCGTGCGCTCGATCGCCTGGTGGGAGGGGGAGATCAGCTGCGGCACGGTCATGCAGCGCTACCAGGAGTACGGCGGCGGCGAGCAGCCCGCCTTCTGCTTCAAGGAGCGCGGCCCGGCGCCCGCGGAGGTGGAGGCGGTCGACGGCTTCCTGATGGCGCTCTCGCCCTGGGCGGTGCACAACCTGCGCTTCGACGAGTCGCTGTGCGCTCGGCTACGGCTACGACCTCGACTTCTGCCTGCAGGTGCGCGAGGCCGGCAGGCGCGTCGTCACCGAGAACCTTCACGTGGTGCACCATCACGCGAGCTCGAGCTGATCGACGACCTCGACCTCTGGATGGTCGCGCACGCCCAGGCGGCCGAGAAGCTGGAGGATCGGCTCGCGGGCGCGGCGCCGGCGGGGACCTGGAAGGAGCGCGCCCGCCGCGCCGAGGCCGACCGTGACGGCGCACGCACGGTCGCGTACTCCACCGCCTACGGGGCCGACGCCGAGCTGGCGCCGCTCGAGCGTGAGCTGGAGGAGATGGAGCAGAGCCTCTCCTGGCGGATCACCGCGCCGCTGCGCCGGCTGAACAGCTGGCGCAGGGCGGCCGGGGGCCGCGGGACCGGCTAGTCCTCGAGCGCGCGCCGGATCTCGTCGCGCGAGACCGCGGACTGCGCGGGTGCGATGCCCGCCCGCTTGCGCAGAGCGAGAGGCGCTCGGCGAGCGCGAAGGCGCTCGACTCGAGCAGCCGTCGCAGCACCCGGTCGCGGCGGGCGAGCCGCTCCTCCAGCTCCCAGATCTCGCCTGTTGGGCGTGTGAGGTCGCCAGATGGTGGATGCGGTTCTGCTCGAGCCTCTCCAGCACCGCGTTGCGGTCCCAGGGTTCGAGGATCGCCGCGACCTCGCCCGCCCAGGGGGCGTCGCCGGTGCCAGATCGCGCCGAAGCCGAAGAAGGCGGGCACGACCACGAGCCGAAGCTCCTCGCGCCCCTCGACGAAGTCCTCGGCCGCGGTCAGCACGCCGTTCCGCGGGCCACCCTCGCGGGCGGCGGAGCGCGGGTAGGGGAGGCCGCCGGCGCGCACCCCCGGCTCGCCCGGGAAGATGCCGTTGCCCTCCCCGGCGACCGGATGGCGGCGCTCCTCGGGGATCTGCGCGACGTCGAAGTAGTCGTCGCGGCGGGCGTGCGGCCAGCACACGTCGTGCAGGATCAGGAGCGGCATGCCGGGGCCGCCCGCCCGCTCGTCGATCACGCGCAGCTCCTCGGTGACCGTGTGCCAGTTGTGGTCGCCGTCGATCACCACGACATCCGGCATCTCCATGCGCGGCAAGGCCTCGAGGCTTGTCTCGCGAACGAGCTCGATCTCCGGCCGCTCCTCGGCGAGCCCGACGAGGGCCGGCTCGGGCGCCGGGTCGATGGCGCTCACGCGTGCCCCGCTGCCCGCGGCCCACTCGGCCAGCAGCCGCGTCAGATCACCGGCGAACGCGCCCACCTCCGCGACAGAGCGGGCCCCGACGGCGTCCAGGCAGGGCAGCATCAGCTCGGCGTGGTGGGCCATCGAATGGGCCCAGCGGGTCGGGTCGTTCAGGTACGGGTCGACGTTCGGGCGGGTGCTCGCCACGGGCGGCGAGTCTAGTGCG
>CAVTZF010000013.1:0-116139 GCA_963739095.1 uncultured Thermoleophilaceae bacterium | reverse complement strand
CACCATGCCGGCGGCAGTCATGCGCAGACCGCCCTTCGTTGCGATCACGACCTCGTCACGGCGGTGCTCGAGCTCATCGCGCAGGACTCGCCCCAGAAGGCGCTCCGAGGCGCCGAACCCGTACGCCTGAGCGGTGTCGAAGAAGTTGATGCCCTGTTCGCGCGCGTGTTGGATCGCCGCGCCCGCCTCGTCCTGGTCGACGTCGCCCAGTCTCCGCCGAGCTGCCAGGTCCCGAACGCGATCGGCGACACCTGGAGCTCGGTCATCCCGAGCCTGACCCTTTCCATGGAGTTCTCCTTCCGGTGTGGAAGGCAAAGCGTCGGGGCGATCCCGCTCGGCCACAATCGCGACCGGCTATGGAGTGATCGCGCTACGCCTTCGGTGGTAGACGCTGTGGCCGGCGACGCCGCGTGTGGTAGGCGGAAGAGTCGCCTGCCGGGCGACGACACCGGCGCCCGCGCGGCGCAGTATTGCTGCCATGAACGTCAACGATCTGCGCGACCACCTGACCCTCCTCCAGCTGGAGCGATTCGAGGCCGAGAACGCCGGCCTCACCTCCTGCGAGACGTACATGCGTGACCTCGACGACGAGATCTCGCACTGCCGGGCAGCTTTCGTGGGCGCCGTCGTGACCGAGCTGGCGGTCGCGGGCGCCGAGCAGTCCGGACGGCTCTACGGCTGACCTCGGGCCGCTACTCGCTGCGGCGCGGGCTGCTCGCAGAGTCGCTCAGGTACGTGAGGACGGCCAGCACTCGCCGGTGCTCCATCGGCGTCGGCCCGAGGCCGAGCTTGTGGAAGATGCTCGTCACGTGCTTCTCGACCGCCGCCTCGGTCACCACGAGCGCGTCGGCGATCCCCTGGTTCGACTTCCCCTCGGCCATCGCCCCCAGCACGTCTCGCTCGCGCGGGCTCAGGCTCTGAATTGGCCCGTCAGGCCGCCGCCGCCCGAGCATACGGCCAACCACCTCGGGGTCGAGGGCGCTGCCGCCGGCCGCCACCCGCTTGACGGCATCGATGAACGCGTCCACGTCGCCGACCCGCTCCTTGAGCAGATAGCCGACCCCGTCGGGGCGCTCGCCGATCAGGTCCAGCGCATAGGTCTCCTCGTAGAACTGCGACAGGACCAGGATCCCGGCCTCGGGTTGGCGCCTGCGCAACTCGAGCGCGGCGCGCAGGCCATCGTCCTGGCGCTCCGGCGGCATCTGGACGTCGACGATCGTGACATCCGGGCTATGCGACAAGGCCTTTCGCAGCAGGTCGTCGGCATCGCCTGCCTGCGCGACCACATCGAAGCCCGCCTCGGTCAGCAGACGCACGATTCCCTCGCGCATCAGCACGTCGTCCTCTCCGATCACGACCCGCAACGGCTCGGGCACGGCGGCCTACGCTACTACCTCCGTGGCGGCCTAGTCCGTGGCCACCAGGAGCTGCAGGCCCGCTCCCGGCAGTTCGTCCTTCGGCGCAAACCCGGCAGCCCCGGCCGCGCGAAGCTCCTCAGGGCTCACGGCATCGGCATCTACTGAGGTCAGGACCACGCGCGGGCTCCACGGCATCGCCACGAGTTCGCGCGCGAGCGCCACGCCGTCGCCGTCCGGCAGGCCCACGTCAACCAGGATGGTTTGCGGCTTGAGCTCCTTGGCCGCAGCGAGCCCAGCGGCAGCCGTGTCCGCCTCGCCGACGATCGTGAGCCCGCTCGAGCCGAGCACACGGCGAGCCAGATCGCGGAAACCGGGGTCGTCGTCGACGAGAAGGCAAGACCAAGCCACGCGCGGATCATGTCACTGGGGTTCACCCGTCTGGGTAGGGACAACCCGACAATGCACCTCGGTAGGGCTGGCCCTACCCCGGGCGTAGGGTGTACCCACGGACGATCTCGGGTGAGCGGGTATTCCGGCCGTGGACGAGGCACGGGAGACTGCCCGCCCAATGAGTGCAACCCTCCTCGCACCCGTTCCGGTCACCGCCCCCCCGGCTCGCCCTCGCCTCCGCCTGGTCGGCCGGGCCGAGGTGCCGGAGGCCACATGCGAGATCCGCGTGCTGATCGCGGATGAGCAGGCGCTGGTGCGCGCCGCGTTCAGGATGCTGCTGGAGACCGAATCCGGGATCTCCGTCATCGCCGAAGCGGCGAATGCGGACGAGGCTGTCGCGACCGCCCGCCGCACCGGGCCGGACGTCGTGCTGATCGACGCGGCCCTCCAGGGCAGCATCGAGGCCACACGACAGATCGCTCGGCTTCCTCGCGCGCGTGTGATGATCCTGACCGCGCACGACAGCGACGAGTGTGCGTTCGACGCATTGCGAGCGGGAGCCAGCGGCTTCCTGCTGCGGGACACGGAGCCCGCCGAGCTCGTCAACGCGGTTCGCGTGGTGGCCCTCGGTGATGCCCTGCTCCCACCCTCCACGACCCGGCGCCTCCTGGCCGAGTTCGCCTCGCTCGATGTCCCACAGACGAGCCCCGACGGCCTCGAGGAGCTGACGGACCGCGAGCGCGAAGTGACGATGCTCGCGGCGCGTGGCCTCAACAACCACGAGATCGGCGAGCACCTGGTCGTGAGCCCGGCCACCGCGAAGACGCACGTCAGTCGCGCGATGATGAAGCTTCAGGCCCGCAACCGAGCACAACTCGTGGCGTTCGCCTACGAGAGTGGGCTCGTCCCCTCTCCCGCAACCAGTCCGGCCTAGGCGCGGTCATGTCTCGAACGCTCGTCGTGCTCAGGGCCCACGGCGGTCACGAGCGGGACGCCGGTGAGACGCCCGGGCCGGCCGTCCGCGTCGTGCTCGCCGACGCTCACGCGCTTGCGCGCGCCGGCTTTCGCGCCCTACTCGAGGGCGACGGTCATATCAGCGTGGTCGGCGAGGCGTCCGACGGCGAGACCGCCATCGCCGTGACGCGCGAACGGCGGCCTGACGTGGTGCTCATCGACGTCACGCTTCCCGGCCTCGGGGCCGTCGAGACGACCCGGCGCCTGCTCACCGAGCCGGGCTGCCCCGTGCTCCTGCTGACGGCGTCGGAGGACGACGAGCGCAACTTCCCCGCTCTGCGCGCCGGCGCCTGCGGACTGCTGCTCAAGGACACCCAGCCGGCCGAGCTGGTGCAGGCGGTGGACGTCGTCGCTCGCGGCGACGCCCTGCTCTCGCCCAGCCTGACGCGCCGGGTCATCGCCGAGTTCGCCGCGCGTACCGAGCCGCGCCTTCCCGGCGTCGAGTCGGCAGGCGATCTGACCACGCGCGAGGCCGAGGTCGTGGCTCTCGTCGCCCTCGGACTCAGCAATGACGAGATCGCGGGGCGCCTGGTCGTGAGTCCCGCCACCGCACGGACCCATGTGAGCCGGGCGATGGGCAAGGTCCGCGCTCGCGACCGCGCTCAGCTCGTGGTGTTCGCCTACGAAACCGGGCTCGTGTCGAGGCCCGCCGGCCCCGCTCAGGCATGACCAAGATCTTGCCCACGGAACGTCGCTTCGGAAGGAGCCTGCCCCAATGGAACTTCGGCATCTGAGGTACTTCGTCGCTGTCGCGGAGGAGCTGCATTTCCGCCGTGCGGCCGAACGGCTGCATGTGGCGCAGCCCGCCGTGAGCGAGCAGGTGCGAAAGCTCGAGGATGAACTCGGGGTGCGGCTATTCGACCGGACCCAGCGAAGCGTGTCGATGACCGACGCCGGCAGCGCCTTCCTGGAGGAGGCGCGCCGGGTGTTGCGTCAGGCGGACATCGCCCGCATGGCGGCGCAGAACGCCCGCGATCGCGCGACGATGAGGCTGCGGGTCGGCCACGTGACTGATCTTTTCCCCGGAGGGGTCGGGCGTGCGATACAGCTGCTCGCGGCGAGCGCCCCTCGCATGCAGATCTCCCTCGAGACCGGCTCCGCCTCGAGGCTGATCGAGGAAGTCCGCGCGCAGCGGCTCGATGCCGCGGTCGTCGGAGTGCCGGCGCCCACGAGCGGGCTTCGCACGACCACCGCCGGCGCACAGCGCGTAGTGGCGGCCCTGCCAGTCACCCACCCCCAGGCGGTCTACGACGAGATCTCCCTCGAGCGCCTGGCACCCGAGCGCATGGTCGTGCTGCCGCCCGGCCTGAACCCGGCCTTCCACGGCACGATCGTGTCGCTGTGCCGCGAAGCGGGCATCTCGCCGACGTTCGTCGAGGTTGCCGAGCCGCGCGTCGAGCACGCCCTGCTCGCGGTCGCAGCGGGAACGGGCATGGCCCTGCTGCCGGAGTCCGCTGCCGAGCGCCACGTCGCACAGGGCGTTCGCTTCGTTCCGGTGGAGGGCACCGAACGGGCCTTCGCCAGCGTCCTGGTGACGCACCCGGACTCGGACAGCCTCGGCACCGCCGCGTTCGTCCGGGCTCTCACACGCGCGAACGAGCGGGCCGCGGCGACCCCGCCACTCGCCCGGATCACCCTTGCCGCATGACGTGCCCGACCGCGGGGACGGCCCGCTGGCGCACCCACCGCGCAGGATCGGAATGGTCCTCCATCCCGAGCGCGACACGACGCCCGCCCTCCATGCCGTCCTCCGCTGGGCGCGACGCCGGGGAACGACAGTTCTCCTCACCCGGGACGACGCCCGGCGCGTAAGGCGCCGGGCGTCGTCGCGTTCCGCCGCAGCCCAACCCGAAGGAGCAAGCCGTTGCCCTCACCGTTCATCTTCATCGCCACCAATCGCCTTAAGGCGGGGCGGCTCGACCTCGAGCGCACAAGAGTGCCGAACCTCGTCGAATTCATCGAGGCCAACGAGCCGCGACTGATCGCGTTCAACGAGTACGTCAACGAGGCCGGCGACGAGGTGACGGTCGTACAGGTACACCCCGACGCTGAGTCGATGGAGGCGCATTTGGAGATCGTGCGTGAGCGCGCCCGGGACGCCTACGCACAGACGCTCGACGCGACAGTGCGCATCCAGGTGTTCGGCCAGCCGACGCAGGCCATCCTCGACACCCTGCGACAGCAGGCGAGCAACGGCGTGGAGATCAGCGTCAACGGCGAGCACCTGGGCGGCTTCACGCGGTCAGCCGCCCAGCCCTGAGGACACCAGCCGCCATAGCTAGCCGGGCGCCCCCTCCCGCTTCAGCGGCACGCTGAGCAGCGAACGCCGCAGGCGCACCTCAGGCGGGTCGTCGTCAGCCTCGCGCCTCAGCGCGCCGTCAGGCGCGAAGTCGTGCTTGGCGTAGAAGCTGCACGCCCGTGGGTTGTCCCTGAAGACCCACAGCGCCGCCTCGTCCCAGCGTCCGTCATCGAGCCGCCTGACCGCCGCGTCGAGCAGGGCAGTGCCGATGCCGGAGCGCCACCGGCTCGGGTCGACGTAGATCGCCGCAACTTCACAGGCTCGTGGGCCAAGGTCCTCATCCCGAGCGGGAGCGACTACCGCGCAGAACCCCACAACTTCATCGCCGTCCTCGGCAACCAGCGTGAAGTCGGCTGCGTCTCTGGGCGCCAGCAGCTCCGTCCAGCGCTCAGCTCGCATCTCCACCGACAGACCCTCCAGGTCATCTTCGGAGACAAGCCCTCGATAGGCGGCCTGCCAACTGCGCACCTGAACCTCCGCGATTCCGTCAGCGTCCTCAACCGTCGCCTCCCGAACCACGCTGCTCACGCTGCGAACGTACCCTACGGCTGCTCTCGACTCGCAAGGATTTTGGCCCAAGAAGAAGCGGGAGGAGGGCCGGGCATAGACCGGAGACGGGGCCGAAACGACACGCGCGGCCCCTGCTTCGAAAGCAGGGGCCGCGCTTTGGGCTCCTCCGGGGGACGAGGTGCCGCTAGTGCCGCGTGTGAACGGCCACGAACATCCGCCTGTGCTCGACCCTGCGCCTGTGCTCCAGCCGGCGCTTGCGAGCCAGCTTGCGCTTGCGAGCGAGCTTGCGCTTCCGAGCGAGCTTGCGCTTCTTGGCGGCCTTGCGCTTCTTGGCCGCGCTCTTTTTCTTGCCCGACGCCTTGTTCGGCGCCGCGCTCGTCGGGACGGGAACGTAGATCACCTGGGTGACCGTGCCGCCCGGCCCGGCCGGCGTCTGCACCGGCGGGGCCGGGTTGTCGACGGCGGGGTGGTCGGTCTCGTCGAGCGCCCCGCCGATGTCCGTCTGATCGAGGCCACCGGCGGTGGTGTCATCGAGTCCCGCGTCGGGGTCCGGCGGAGGCGGGCCACTGGGGGCCACGCCAGTACCGGGAGCCGGCGACACATCGACCTCGTCCACCGGCGCGCCGATGTCCGTCTCGTCGAGGCCGCCGGCCAGCGTGTCGTCAGGCGGTTCAGCGATCTGAGCCTGTGCCGCCGGCACACCCGGACCGGACGCCGGCACGAGACCGACCGCCAGGACACCGAATGTCACCGCAGCGAGGATGAGAGCTCTCCTGATCATGGCTCAGTCCTCGACAACCGGTGGCCACCAGGTGTTGAGCTTGCTCAGGACCTGCGTATCGGCCGCGATGATGTTGCCGAGCACTGCTCGTGATGCGGCTGGCGCCGAGGTGTCCGCCGCCAGGGCCTGCATCTGCTGGAGCTCGTCGCCGATCAGGACACTCAGGCCGGGCATGAGGACGTCGAACGTGGTGACTTCGTCGTCCTGGGCGGCCCTTGCCCTTGCGTCTTCAGGCGGCTCCGGGGGCGCTGCGTTGTGGATGATCGTGACCAGGCGGTTGCGAAGGATGACCGCCGTGTTGAGACTGGTCTTCACCCGGTTCAGCAGGTTGCCCGCTGTGTCCGGCAGCATGCCCACGCTCGCGGTCGCCGCGCTGTACTGGCTTGTCAGCACGCTGAAGACCGCCGTCGCCGTGTCGGCGAAAACCGGCCCGACAGCATCGTCCTGACTGGCCTGAGCGCTGATCCAACCGCTCTGGTTGCCAGCGCGTGCGGAGCGGATGGCCCGGCGCGCCAGCTTGCGGAACTTCCGCGTTGCTGCGCGCGCATCCTCGGCGGGCGGGGGCGGAGCATTGGCGATCAGGTACTTGGCGCCCTTGTACGAGCGGATCAGGTTCCTGCGCGAGGCCCTCAAGGGACCGGCGGCCGTGGCTCCCTTGCCCTCGTCGATCGCATCGGCAGCCTTGTCGAGCGATTCCGCGGTGCGCGAGATCGGCACCCCTACGACTGCAGGGCTGAGTGGAGGCGCGTCGCCTCCGGCGCTGTGCGCGACGGGGCCCTCCGACGGCTGCGCCGCAGCCACGCCGGGCACGGCGAGCGCCAGGCTGACCGCGACCGCCAGCGGCAGGGTCGTTCTCTTGCGGACCATTCGGTGGTCTCCTTCCGGTCGAATGAAGCCAAGCTAGGCCCGGCAACCCCCGCCGCAGGGCACCTCCGAGAACCCTTGGGGTAGGCCCGCTTCCCCATGGGCAACGGCCTTCCAGATAGCCTCGTCGCGATGCTGAGAGGGGTCCTCGTGGTCCGCGTCCTGCCGGTCCTGCTTGCGATGGCGGCGGGAATTGCCGTTCTCGCCGCGGTCGACTGGAGTGACGCGTCCGCCGCCGGATCGGGACGCCTTCCGGACCTCGACCAGGAGACGCCGAGCGGGCTCACGGTCACGCGCACGCCGTCCGCCTACATGCTCGGCTTCGACTCGGCTGTGCGAAACGTGGGCGACGGGCCGCTGGTGATCGACGCGCACCGCCCCGCTCCCGGGACGGACACGATGACCGCCAACCAGCTGATCGATCGCGACGGAGCCCCGCCCGAGTTGGTGGCCGGCGTCGGGCGGCTCCGCTACGTGGTGTCACCTGACCACCGTCACTGGCATCTGCTCGGATTCGACCGCTACCAACTCCGCCGGGCCGGTGCTCCCAAGGCTGCGGTCCGTGACCGGAAGTCCGGCTTCTGCCTCGGCGACCGCTACCGGGTCACGGATCGAGCGCTGCGGGCGGCGCCCCCCAACCCGAGGTATACGAGCCGCTGCGGACTCGCGGCGCCCGGGTTGCTCGGCATCCAGGAGGGGATCTCCGTCGGCTACGGCGACGACTACCCCGCCAACCTGGAAGGCCAGTACCTGCGCCTGAGCGGGCTGGCCGCCGGCCGCTACGTGCTCGTGCACCGGGTCAACGGCGCCCGGCACCTGCAGGAGCTCGACTACCGCAACAACGCGGCGTCGCTGCTGCTCCAGCTGCGCTGGCGTGGTGGCGCGCCGATGGTACGAATCCTCAGGCGCTGCCCGGACAGCGGCCGTTGCGATCGGCTGACAGGCCGCACCGATTGAACTGTCGCCGGCCCGCCGTACGGTGGGGAGCGTGTCTGAAGCGTATTCGGCTGTGCAGAGCGCAGAGGTCAACGATCTCGAGATGATCCGCGGCACGCGCGCCGTCCTCGATCTGGTGGCGGGCAAGTGGAGCGTCGACGTCCTGTACCTGCTGGCGAACGGCACGCGTCGCTACAGCGAGGTCTTCTACGAGGTGGGCGAGATCTCCAAGAAGACGCTCACCCAGACCCTGCGAACGCTCGAGCACGACGGTCTGATCGCCCGCAAGGTCTACGCCGAGGTGCCACCGAAGGTCGAGTACTCGCTGACGCCGCTCGGCTGGAGCCTGACGGGGCCGTTGCTCGCGATGTACGAGTGGGCCGCCGAGCACCGGCATGACATCGAGGCCGCCAGGCTGCTGCACGAGGGCGAGCCGGAGCCGGTCCGCGCGCTCAGAGCCGCCTGAGCCGCCACAATCCCTCCGTGGGCAGGAGGATTCGCAGCATGTCGCGGCAAGAGCTCGATCGTTTCAGTCCCCGAGGAAGTCGAGCAGTGCCTGGTTGACCTCGTCGGGATGGGTCCAGCCGATGTTGTGTGGGCCGTCCTCGACGGCCACGAACGTCAGGTCGGCGATCAGCTCCTCATCCCTCAGCCGCGCGGCCGTGACCTCGAACGGCAGGATCCGGTCCGCAGTGCCGTGCACGACCAGGGTGGGCACGTCGATCTTGGGGAGATCGCCGCGGAAGTCGGTCAGCCAGGAGTCGACGCACACATAGGACGCGTACGGTGAGGCGCCGGCAGCGACCTGGAAGCTCGCCCGCAGCGCCGCATCGCCGATGCGCTCCGGCGCGAGGACGTCGGTGTTGTAGAAGTTGGCGAAGAAGCTGTCGAACCAGGCGTAGCGGTCCGCCAGGATGGTCTGCTTGAACCCGTCGAACATGTCCTGCGGCACGCCCTTGGGGTTGTCGTCGGTCTGAAGCAGGAAGGGCGGGATGACGCCGAAGAGCGCGGCTCTGCTGACCCCGGCGGAGCCGTAGGTGCCCAGGTATCGCACCACCTCACCGGTGCCCATCGAGAAGCCGGCGAGAACGACGTCCTGATCGAGCGCCAGGTGATCCAGGACCGCCTTCAGGTCGGCCGTGAACGTGTCGTAGTCATAGCCCGTCGTCGGCTGGCTCGACTGACCGAAGCCGCGGCGGTCGTAGCTGATGCAGCGGTAGCCGTTCTGGAGCAGAACCCACTCCTGGCGCTCCCACGAGTTCCCGTCGAGCGGATAGCCGTGTACCAGGACGATGGGCTTGCCCGTGCCGTGGTCGTTGTAGTGGATCTCGATGTCGGCGCTGTTCTCGGTCCCGACCTTTACGTACGGCATCTCCCGGTCCTTTCCTCGGGTTGCCCAGGTGATTCCTCGCCGTCGCTAGTAATGCCGATCGGGCCAGCCGGCGTCAAGTACCGGCCGCCGGCCCGAGCAGGTCCCAGCGGTTCCCGGCCACGTCGACGAAGACGGCCACCTTCCCATAGCGCTCCGTGCGCGGCGCGCCCACGAACTCGACGCCGGCCGACAGCATGCGCTCGTACGCCGCATCGAAGTCATCGACGCGAAGGAATAGACCGACGCGGCCCGCGAACTGCTCGCCGATCCCGGCCCGCTGGTGGTCGCCGTCGGCGCGCGCCAGCAGCAGACCAGTCGCCGCCCCGGGCGGACGCACCACGACCCAGCGCTTGGGCCGGCCCTCCGCCGTCGTCGTCGCGGGCGAGTCCTCGACCAGCTCGAATCCAAGACGGCGCACGAAGAAGTCGATCGCCGGGTCGTACTCGTCGACGATCACGCTCACGAGCTCGAGATGCATGGAGGCGATCGTAGGCGGCCGTGGAATGAAACCGCCCCGCGTCGCGTCATATGGGACATGCGACGCTTGACCCTGGTGGCAGTCGCCGCCACGCTCCTCGGGTTGGTCCTCGCGTCATCGGCGCTCGCCGCGCGCGGCCCGCTGAAGGCACTACCGAACGCCAGCGTTGGAAAGGTCGACGGAACGCGCGCGTTCGTCGCGCTTAGCGTGACCCACGGACGTGTGCGCGCGTACGTCTGCGACGGCACCCTCAGGCGCGATCCGACGATCTCACAGTGGTTCAAGGGACGCTGGGACGGGCGCAGCGCCGTGGCGCTCAGCGCCGGCGGGCTGAGGCTGCGCGTGGACGCCGGCGGCCGGACCGGCGAGCTGATTCAGGACGGCACCTCGAACACGTTCAGGCTCCGCCCCGTCGAGGCGCCCGCCGGCCTATTTGAGCGAACGAAGGCCCCACTCCGAAGCTCCTGGATCGTGATGCCGAACCGAAGCAAGCGCGGCAACTTCGTCCCGACGCGCCCGCCCCGCTGCCGCCTGATCCTGGTCACGAGCTCGAGCGGCCAGGCCCAGTGGGTGACAATCTGCTGACGAGCATGGCCCCCTTCCCGCTTCCACCACCGGTCGCGCGCTGCTGGGCGCGCGAACCGCCCTCGGCGTCTCGACGCTCCTGGCTCCGCGCCTCGCCGGAAAGGCGTTCCTCCTCGACCCCCAGGCGAACCCACAGTTGCCGGTGATCGGGCGCATGTGGGGGGTCCGGAACCTGTCGCTGGCCGCAGGGATGTACGCGGCGACAGGTGCGGACCGCGCGCGCTGGTGGCGAATGCAACCGGCCGTCGACGCGCTCGACTTCCTCGCGATCGTCACGGAGTGGCGGCGCGGTTCCGTCCCGGGCGGAGCGGCAGGGTTGATGGCGGCCACGGCGCTGGCCGCGACCGCGCTGGGAGCGCTCTCGATCGCAGCCGAGTCCGAGCAACCTGGCTAGACGAGTCAGTCACAATCCCGGGCATGCGCGGGTACCGGCTCGTCCTTCTCACGCTCGTCGCCGCACTTGCCCTGGGCGTAGGCGGGCGGGTGCTCGTACGGCTGGGGTGGGAGCTGCCGCGCGGGGAGGATCTCGCGACGGCCGGCTCCACCGCGAAGGGCCTGGGGGCGCCCTGGCTCGCAGCAGCGTGGGGCGTGGGTGCGCTGGCGGACTCGCGTCTGCGCGGCGCGCTCGCCGGCGCGGCCGCGCTCGTGCTCGGTACGTGGTGCTGGTACTCCGTGAGCCTCGCGCTCCACGGCCCGCAAGCCGTGGGCTACGTACTGCCGGCCTCGGTCGCCTGGTCGCTCGTGGCCGGCGGGGCGGGCGCCGCCTTCGGGCTCGTCGGGGCTCTTTGGAGGGACGGCAACACGGTCGCGCGGGCGGCGAGCATCGCGATGCTTGCCGGCGCTCTCGCCGGTGAGGCCGTGCTCCTCTCCCGAGAGTGGACCGGCCAGGCAGCGAGCCTGGTGCTGGGCCTCGAGCTGGTCGCGGCGACGACCGCGCTACTGCTGGCGAGGCGGCGGGCTCCGATCATGCTCTCGCTCGGCCTGTTCCTGGTCGCGGCGGTGGCGATGGCCGGGGCCGAAGACGCCGCGCGGGACACGGTGCGGCTCGTGGGATGGAGCGGTCCCTGAGCCTGGGTCAGCCCGACGAGACGAGCGGCAAGCCGGCGGGGCTGCGCTCCCGGACCCAGTCGAACTCGGCCCGCAGACCGTCGGCCAGGGTGGTCATGGTTGTGAAGCGGCGACCTTCGGGCTATGAGCCGTGGCAGCTGATTCAGTTTGGGCTGTCGCTCATCGCTTCGGCACCAGGATCTGCGCGAGGGCTCCGCTCTTGAAGCGTTCCTCTTCGACGACGTCCAGCTTCAGGTGCTCTCCCAGCTCGGCGAATGGGCTGTGCCCCGCGCCGATCGCAATCGGGACCGTTGTCAGCTGGTATTCGTCGACGAGGCCCAGGCGGGTCAGCGACTTGGCGAAGTCGGGGCCACCGTGGACCAAGACGGTCCCTTCGTCGTCCCGAGCCTTCAGTTTCGCGATCTCCGCGCCCAGGTCCCCGCCGAAGATCTCGGCGGGTCCCCATTCCGCCTTCTCCAGAGTGTGGGAGAAGACAGCCTTCGGCTTCTCGTTCATCGCGGTTGCGATCGGCCCCTCGGACGCGGCCCAGTGCGGCCCCATGATCTCGTAGCTGCGGCGCCCCATCGCGTGGACGCCGGCCTCCTCGAGCGCGCGGCGGTTCCACTCACCCGAGTCGTCACCGAACCACTCGAACATCCATTCATGGGTCCCGTCGGGGCTGGTGGCAAAAGCGTCGAGGGACATCACCATTTTCAGGACTACTTTTCTATCGCTCATGTCGGTAGAGACCTACCCCCTCGCTTGGATTCATCGCGCAGCGGAGGATTCGGAAAAAAGAGGGGTCCGGCACGCGACCGCTGAAGTTGCATGGCGCCGGGTGATGAGCTTTCGGGCCGCCCGCCGTCACACACACATGAGCTCCATCACCGACGACCTCCGGCCGCTCGACGAGCAGGCCTTCGGCGCCCGCGTCGAGCCGCACCGCCGCGAGTTGCACGTCCACTGCTACCGCCTGCTCGGGTCGTTCGAGGAGGCCGAGGACCTCGTCCAGGAGGCGTTCCTGCGCGCGTGGCGCCGGCGCGAGACGTACGAGGGCCGCGCGTCGGTTCGCGCGTGGCTGTACCGGATCGCCACGAACGCCTGCCTCGACGCGCTCGACAAGCGCCCGCGGCGGCCGAGCGCGAGCGGCGAGGTCGCGTGGCTGCAGCCCTATCCCGACGAGCTCCTCGAGCAGCTGCCCGACCGGCGCGAGGGCCCGGAGGACGTGGCGCTCGCCAAGGAGACCGTCGAGCTGGCGTTCATCGCCGCGATCCAGCACCTCGCGCCGCTGCCGCGGGCCGTGCTCGTGCTGCGCGACGTCCTCGGCTGCTCGGCGAAGGAGACCGCGCGGCTGCTCGAGACGACAGAGGCGTCCGTGAACTCCGCGCTGCAGCGCGCGCGGGCTGGGTTGCGGGAGAGCCTGCCCGAGGACCGCGAGGCGTGGCAACACGCCGACGAGCCGACCGCCGCCGAGCGGGAGCTGCTCGCCCGCTACGTCGAGTGCAGCGAGCGCGCCGACGCCGAGGGCCTGGCCGCGCTCATGCACGAGGACGTCCGCTTCTCGATGCCGCCGACGCCCGGCGTCTGGACCGGCCGAAGCACGGTCGTGCAGGGCTGGATCGACGGCGGGTTCGGATCGGAGGCGTTCGGCAGCATGCGGTGCGTGGTCACCCGCGCCAACGGTCAGCCCGCGGTCGCGGGCTACGTGCGCAAGCCGGGCGACGCCGCGTACGAACCGCTGGCGATCGACGTCCTGCGGGTGCAGGACGGGGTCGTCACCGAGATCGTCACCTTCGACGGCGCGGTGTTCGAGCACTTCGACCTGCCGGCCACGCTCAGCGCGGCGGTCGGTACGAGATGAACGCCCCCGCCTCGATCACCGTCACGCCAGTCTTCGTTGCCGACCTTTCCGTCGAGGGCGAGCGGATGCCGGTCTACGTGCACGTCATCGACCATCCCGATGCGCGCGTGCTGGTCGACACCGGCATGACGGAGCTGCACCCGGCGATGGCCGACATGGATCCCCGCCTCCAGCCGCTGAGCGAGCAGGACTTCGATCTCGCCGGCATCGACATCGTCGTCAACACACACCTGCACGCCGACCACTGCGGCGGCAACCACCTCTTCGCCGGCAAGCCGATCTATGTCCAGCGTCGGGAGCTCGACGACGCGCGCAGCGAGGACGGCTACACCATTCGCGAGTGGGTCGAGGCGCCCGGCGTGCAGTACGTGCCGGTCGACGGCGAGCACGAGCTGCTGCCCGGGCTCCGACTCGTCCCGGCGCCGGGCCACACACCCGGCATGCAGATGGTCGTCGTCGAGACTGGCGGGCGCCCGGTCATCGTCGGCGGCGACGTGGCGGTGTGGTTCGGCGAGTTCGACGAGCCGCCCACCGAAGGCCGGCAGCGGGTCCTTGCGCTCGACCCCGAGCTCGTCTGGCTCACGCACGAGCGCGAGCCATGGCGACCCCCTACCGTCTGAGGCATCACGCCGGCGCTCTCTGAGCCGTCGAGTGGCATGCACTCAAGGACCGGCTGCTGAGCGACGTCGGCAGGACCGTCCGCAGCGTGATCCGTGCGCGCCGGCGGCCCGGCCGGGCCATGTAACGTACCTCGGCGCGGGAGTCGGATTTCAACCTCCACGAGAAGGGACAACGCCGTGAGCTCTGAACCGACTGCCGCCGAGACCGTCGTCTTGATCCACGGGTTCTGGGTGACGCCGCGCTCGTGGGAACACTGGATCGCCAGGTTCGAGGGGCGCGGCCACCGCGTGCTCGCCCCGGCGTATCCCGGCTTCGAGGTCGAGGTCGAGGCGCTCAACGCCGACCCGACGCCGATCGAGCAGGTCACTGTGCCGCAGATCATCGAGCACCTGGAGTCGATCGTCAGCGCACTCGACTCGCCGGCGATCCTGATCGGCCACTCGGCCGGCGGCGTGTTCACGCAGGTCCTGCTCGACCACGGCTTCGGCGCCGCCGGCGTGGCGATTGACTCGGCCCCGACCGAGGGCGTCAAGCGGGTGCCGCTGTCGCAGATCCGGGCCTCGTTCCCGGTGCTCAAGAACCCGGCCAACCGCCACAAGGCCGTGGGCCTCACGTTCGAGCAGTGGAACTACGCGTTCACCAACGGCTTCCCCGAGGACGAGGCGCGGCGGTTGTACGAGCGCTACCACATCCCCGCGTCCGGGGAGATCTTCTGGGGCAGCGCGCTGGCCAACATCCACCCGGGCAAGGACGACACCTGGGTCGACTACGGCAACGACGACCGCGCGCCGCTGCTGTTCATCTCCGGCAGCAACGACCACCTGATGCCGCCGTCGATCCAGCGCTCCAACGCCAAGCACTACAAGTCCGACACGGTCACCGAGGTCAAGGAGTTCGAGGGGCCGCACCTGCTGCCCGCCTGGCCGGGCTGGGAGCAGGTCGCCGACTACGCGCTGGACTGGGCGCTGCGCCACGCGCGGCAGTCGAGTCCGGCGTGAGAATCACGCACGTCGGCGGCCCCACCGCGCCGAGCGCCTGGGCGGCAACGCGCGCGGGCTAACCCCCCGGCCGAAGGAGAACCTGCACATGTCCACCACCACACACCCGCCGGTCGTGCTCGAGCCGGAGTCGCAGGAGTTCGTCGAGGCGACCGCCAAGCCGCCGTTCCTGTACGAGCTCACCCCGGCCGAGGCCCGCAAGGTGCTCGACGACGTCCAGGCCGCCCCGATCGACAAGCTGCCGGTCAAGGACCGCTGGATCACCGTCCCTGCCGACGTCGGGGACGTCCGCGTGCGGATCGTCCGGCCGCCCGACGCCGTGGGAACGCTGCCGGTGATCCTGTACATGCACGGCGGCGGCTGGGTGCTCGGCAACGCCGACACGCACGACCGGCTCGTCCGCGAACTGGCCGACGGCACCGAGGCGGCCGTCGTGTTCGTCGAGTACGACCGCTCGCCGGAGGCGCACTACCCCGTCGCGATCGAACAGGGATACGCGACGGCCCAGTGGATCGTGCGCGAAGGCGACGCCAACCAGCTCAACCCCGAGCGCATCGCGATCGCCGGCGACTCGGTCGGCGGCAACATGGCCGCCGCACTGGCGCTGATGGCCAACGAACGCGGCGACGTGCGCTTCGTCCAGCAGTCGATGTACTACCCGGTCACCGACGCCGCCATGGACACCGGCTCGTACGAGCAGTTCGCGGAGGGCTACTTCCTCACCGCGAAGTCGATGGCGTGGTTCTGGGATGCCTACCTGCCCGACCTCGAGCGCCGCTCGGAGCCCTTCGCCTCGCCGCTACGCGCTACCGACGACCAGCTCGAGGGACTGCCGCCTGCCTTGGTCATCGTCGACGAGGCAGACGTGCTCCGCGACGAGGGCGAGGCCTACGCGGCCCGCCTCCGCGCCGCCGGCGTCCCCGTCACGACCGTCCGCTACGACGGGATCACGCACGACTTCATGATGCTCAACCCCCTCAGCGGCACGCACGCCACGCGGGCCGCCGTCGCGCAGGCCACCGCCTTCCTGCGCAAGGCGCTCCACGGCGCCTAGCAGGCCCGACCCCTGCCGCGCAGCATCGTATTGATCGCAAAGAACGACAGCACGGCGTTCACGATTCGACACGATCAGCAGCACCGTTCCCGACCCGATTCGCTGTGCGGATCAGGCAGCGGATGGCGGGCCGCGCGTCCCGGATCGTCAACCTTGCGCGCGTGCGTGCGCCTTAGGCTGGTGCAGGGCATCACCAAACGAGAGGACAGCTCTATGCGACCCACAATCGTTCTCGTCCACGGCGTCTTCGCCGACTCCTCGAACTGGGACGTGGAGACGTCATGTACCTGATCACCGAGAACAATGCGCTTGCGGAGGAAGTGATCGGAAAAATCGTCGAGGTGCTCGGTCGAGGGCACCGGAAGGCGGTTGCGGCCAACGAACCGGGCGACGCACGAACGATCCTCCACGTGGCCCACGAGTTTGCGAACGAGCTGGCCGCCGCAAGAGCGGATTTCGACCGCGTGCGGTTCATCCGGGAGATCACCGAGGATCGTTGAGATCGAGTTCGCACCGACCTCCGGACGCGGCCGGGCGCCGCCGGTCGCCGGGAACGATGCCCGGCTACCCGCCGGGCGCCCGCCCCGCAACAAGGGACTGCGGTATCCGGCCGACCCGCCCACCGTCGATGAGATCGTGGCGGTGATGCGCCACGCCAGTGACGATCGCCACGGCTCGCGCTTGAGAGCGATGATCGTCGTGTTGTGGCGCGCCGGGTTGCGCGTTCAGGAAGCGCTCGCAAGGAGTTTGCTTTCGGCGTAGAGCGAATTTGCTGTGCTTCGTTGCCGTCTGTCGCGCACGTAGACCACAGGTAGACCACGAGATGGGTCCGGGGGCGGGTGGGTGGCTCCTTAGATTGCATCGCCATCCAGGGGCGGTTCCCGCACGGCTACCGGTAATCGCGCGAAGCAGCACTCGCGCCGAAACCGCTCCCATTCACTCGCTGACGAGAGCACGTCAGCGAAATGCAGCGAAATGTCAGCGGGTCGTATTCTGCTGTCGCGAAGACGGCCAGCGCAAAAGCCGAGGAGAGGCAGGCAGCGATGTTCGCCAGCAACGAAGACCATTTCGGGGGCCCGAAGGCGAGCTGGCGCCGGTCGCCGCGGGCGGGCAGGTCGGTTCGGCTTGCCGCGCTCGCCCTGGCGGTCGCCGGGCTAGTCGCGTTGGCTCCTGCGACCGCCCGTGCCAACCTCGTGATGGTGCATTCCGCCAAGAGCGGGACGCTCGCTGGGGACCAGCTGACGCTGCACGGCGTCGGGCGCCGGGTCACCTGGGCCACCAACAAGGGCCGGTCGGGCGTGGTCTCGATCGCGCGGCTGCACCGGCGACTGTTCTTGCCCGCGACGCCGTGGGCCACGGGCACGCTTCATATCGCGGGCCAGCGCGGCGGACAGGAGTTGGCGCTCAGGCTGCGCCGACCGCGCTACAACCGCGCGCGCCAAACCGTGCGCTACAGGGTCAAGCGGCTGAGCAAGCGCCGCCCCGCCCGCGCTTCCGGATTCCGTCCGCGGCGCCGATTCGGGGCCGCATCGCTATCGATGGTCGGCGCCAGACTGGTCGGTGACAATGGCGGCCTCGACTGCAGGTCGACGCTTGAGACCGACGTCAACTTTTTATGGGAAGCCATCGGCGAGTCGAAGTGGCCTACCGACACCTGGGACCAGGGCATTCCCTTCCAGGACACCATCGGTGGTGACGCAAACTCGGCGTCCTGGGGCTCCGACGGCGGCCTTTTGCGTGGCTGCAGTGTCACCGGCGTGTGGACGATCATCCCCTGGCCCGATGACCCGACCCAGCCCGTGCCATCCGCCACAGTCACCGTCACCACGACGTATCCGTGGTCCGGCACGCCCAGCAACACCTGTACCTTGACGAACCCGGCCTTCACCTGCCAAGCGGTGACCAACGATTACGGCAGTGCCTCGTGGTCAATCGAGTCGTCCGGGCAGTAGGTCCCATCTGCTCAGGGAGAACCCCACCCAGTCGCCTCCTCGCAATGGACGGCACGAGCGGCGAGGGCACAGCCGAATCGCCGGTCGCCCCCGCTTCCGCCTTGAGGCAGAAACGAGAGCGCCGGGCCGACGGACGCGGCTATCGAGTTGGACGACAAGCGAGACCACAAGCTCGGCAGTCGCCAGGCACGCCGCTACACCGCTCCAGCTACACCCAGCTCGACCCCAACACACGCCCGCCGGTCTCGCCGCGCTCGGGTGTCAAGGTTCGACCGCAGGCCCCGTTGCGTCAGCCCAGCGGCAATGAGAGCGAGCGGGTGTTGCCAGCCCGGTCGCGCGCCGTCAGCCGCAGCGTGAGCTTGCTGCGCCTGGCCGTCCGGCCCGCCCCTTTCAGGCGGATCCGCAGCCTGCCGGTCCCGGCGCGGCCGATGCTGTCGGTCGCCGTGCCGACCGTCTTACCGCCGAGCCGCACGGACGCGCGCACGAAGCACGCCTCGTTGCACGAGAAGCGCACGCGCAGCACCCCGCGCTTCAGCGCGCCGGCCTTGGCGAGCAGCACAGGCGCGGTGTTGTCGTTGCCGGGCCCGGGGCTAGGCTGCGGCGTCTGAGCGGTGTCGTCCACGACGACCACGCTGGTGGATGACGGCGGCCCGAGGATCGCGTTCGCGCTCTCGCCGCTGAGCGTGATCGTGACGTTGCCGGTCGTCGGCACCGTGATGTTCGCCTGGTAGTCGCCGGGCGCGAACGTCAGCATCCCGCCGCCGCCCCCGGAGAGGGAGTACGCCACGGTGGCCGTGCGGTTCGCCGGTCCCGTGCGCGTGACCGGGATCTGTACCTGGCCGCTGCTCTTCCTCACCGCCGTAGCGGACGAGGGAAACTGGAGCACCGAGGCCGGGACCACGGACAGGCTCTCGAGCGGCATGCCGCCGGCGATCGTGCCCACCGGGGTGGCGGCGCCCGTCGACAGGTTGAGCCTGTGCAGCACCGAGCTGCCCGGGCTGCCGGCCAACTCGAACGAGGCATAGGCCGTGCCCGACGCCTGCGCGATGTCGAGGCCCGCGTTGTCCGTGGTGTCGACGCCGAGCGGGCCGACGTCGATCAGCAGGCCCGTGTTCGGCGACACCGGCGCGCCGCCGACCGAGCCCTGGGTGAACAGGCGGTCGGAGCCCGAGTCGATGTCGTAGAGCGTGGTGCTGGTCGCGCCGTCGAACGAGTTCGTGTAGTCGGCGGCCACGATGCGCGGGTCACCGGGGTTGAGGTTTTCGTCCGTCCCGAGCGAGTTGCCGTTGTTCGGGCTGAAGCGGAAGTTCAGGTTCTCCTCCTCGACGACGCGGATGGCATCCGGGACGGGGTTGAAGCCGAAGCCGAAGTCGTTGAGGAAGCTGCTGAAGAAGGGGCTGACGAACGGGGTGACGTTGACCGCCGTCGCGTTGAACTGCCCCGCCGCCGCAGCCGGCGTGAGCACGTAGAGCGTGCCACGGGTCGCCTGGGCGTAGAGGCCGCCGCCGCGCGGGCGGTGGTCGAGCCCGATGAGGTTCGTGTCGGGCCCAAGGATGCCCCCGTCGACATTCGGGAAGTTGATTGTCGCCGGCGTGGCCGCGCCCGGGTTGCCCACCGGGAAGGTCACGAGCGTGCTCGGGTTCGCGTTGGTCAGGCCGACTGCAGTCTCCGCGGCGCTCGCTGCGCCCGCCGTGAGTGCGCTGAGCAACCCGGTGACCGTGATCCACGTGGCGGCTCGGCTCGCGCGCTTGCGCGTCATCGTTGCGTCCTTTCGTGATGCCCCCGGGGAGGAGGGACGGATCCCTTACGGCTGTGGACTGCGCGTCAGTCGCCGCTTCGGTTCACTCCGAAGGCGCCACGATGTCGAGCCCGGTCGCCACCATCGAGCGACCGCCGAGCTCGTACTGCACGTCGACCGAGTCGTTCTTGCCGTCGCTCGAAATCGACGGCGACCTAGCGATGCCGGCATCGGACGACGACTTCGACGCGCCCGGGGCACTTGGATACTCTGCCGGCGGCGAAGAGCCAAACAGGAACCCGAGGACGGAGAGAGGATGTCCGCGCAAGTCGACCCTTCACACATCTTGCAGGTCGGTATGGGGTTCTGGGGCTCGAAGACTCTCCTGTCGGCTGTCGAGCTCGAGCTCTTCACCAGGCTGGGAAGCGAATCGATGACGGGTCCGGAGATCGCCGAGGCGCTCGGTTTGGATGCTCGTGCGATCCCAGACTTCCCCGATGCGCTTGTCGCCCTTGAGCTGCTCGATCGCGAGGGTGAAGGGAGCGATGCGCTCTACCTCAATACCGAGGCGGGCGCCGCGTTCCTGGACAAGGCGAGCCCGGCCTATGTCGGCGGGATCCTCGAGATGGCCAACTCGCGGCTGTACGGATTCTGGGGTGATCTCACCGACGCCTTGCAGACCGGAAGGCCCCAGAACGAGATCAAGCAGACGGGTAAGCCGATGTTCGAGGAGCTCTACAGCGACGAGGCCAGGCTCGAGCAGTTCATGAACGGGATGGCCGGGATCTCGGCGGGCCCCTTCATCGCGCTGGCGGAGAAGTTCGACTTCTCGAAGTACGAGACGCTGTGCGACGTGGGCGGCGCCACCGGTCAGCTCTCGATCATCGTCGCCAATCGCCACCCCCACATGACCTGCACCAGCTTCGACCTGCCGGTTGTCGAGCCGATCGCGGCGCGAACGATCGAAGCCGCCGGGCTAAGCGAACGCGTCAAAGCGGTAAGTGGTGACTTCTTTGCCGACCCCCTACCCAAAGCGGACATCATCACGATGGGGCTGATCCTCCACGACTGGAACCTCGAGAACAAGAACCATCTGGTCAAGGCCGCCCACGACGCGCTGCCGGAGGGTGGCGCTTTCATCGCAATCGAGAACATCATTGATGACGCCCGCCGCGAAAACGCGTTCGGGCTGCTGATGTCGCTCAACATGCTGATCGAGTTCGGCGACGCGTTTGACTTCACGGGCAGCGACTTTGCCGGCTGGTGCAAGGAGGCCGGGTTCAAAGAGATAGACGTCGTGCCACTCGCCGGTCCCACGAGCGCCGCGATCGCGTACAAGTAGCGCGTCATCACGTTCCGGTTGCTGTCGCTTTCGCGTGCAGAGCACGAGCGCGGCCACCCGCGCCCTGGGCAGACCGAAACGCGGAAGGCCGCCCCGAAGAGCGGCCTTCCCCTAAAGCAATAGCGAAGCGTCCGAGCTACGCGGCGGCTGTTGCCGGCTCCTCGACGCGGCGCGGCATCAGCACCTCGCGCGCGATCACGAGCCGCTGGATCTGCGACGTGCCCTCGTAGAGCTGCATGATCTTCGCGTCGCGCATCAGCTTCTCGACCGGGTACTCCTTGATGAAGCCGTAGCCGCCGTAGACCTGCACGGCGTCGATGGTCACCTCCATCGCGGTGTCCGCGGCGAAGCGCTTGGCGTGGGACGAGACGAGCGTGTTGCGCTTCCCCTGGTCGAGCTCGACGGCGGACTTCCAGGTGAGCAGGCGGGCGGCCTCGATCTTGGTCGCCATGTCGGCGATCATGAACTGGATCGCCTGGTGCATCGCGATCGGCACGCCGAACTGGACGCGCTCCTTGGCGTAGTCGCGCGCGAACTCGAAGGCGGCGTTCGCGATTCCGACGCCCATCGCCGACACACCCGGGCGCGTGCGGTCGAGGGTCATCATCGCGAGCTTGAAGCCCTTGTTCTCCTCGCCGATGAGGTGGTCGGCCGGGATCTCGACGTCGTTGAACGAGATCATCGCCGTGTCGGAGGCCCGCTGGCCGAGCTTGTCCTCCTTCTTGTCGACGGTCACGCCGTCGAGGTCACGCGGGACGATGAAGGCGGAGATCCCGCGGTGGCCGGCCTCCTTGTCGGTCTTCGCGTAGACCGTGTACCAGGAGGCGTGGCTGCCGTTCGTGATGAAGCACTTGGTCCCGTTGATGACGTACTTGTCGCCCTGGCGCACTGCGGTCGTCCGCATGGCCGAGACGTCCGAGCCGGCGTCCGGCTCGGTCAGGCAGAAGGAGGCGAGCTTCGGCTCCTCGGTGAGCATGCCGAGGTACTTCTTCTTGAGCTCGTCCGAGGCGCCAAGACCCACGGGAGCGGTCGCAAGGCCGTTGCACATCAACGACGTGCCGACACCCGAGCAGCCCCACCCGAGCTCCTCCTCGATCAGACAACCCGAGAGGTAGTCGAGGCCGGGGCCGCCGTATTCCTCGGGGATGTGAGAGTTCATGAGCCCGACCTCCCACGCCTTCTGGATGATCTCGTGGGGGAACGTGGACTCCCGATCGAGCTCCCAGGCGACCGGCCGGATCTCCTTCTCGGCGAAGTCGTGGGCGAGCTGGCGGATGTCCTTCTGCTCGTCGGTAAGGGTGAAGTCGACCACTGCTGCTGGCTCCTTGCCGGGTGCGCAAGCGCTCCCGATTGATTCGTCAGTCAACCCTGTTCTGCCATGAGGGTACATGAGCCGGCGTCGGATCGCCCGGTTTCCCTTCACACTGTGCGGGTGGACGCGTTCGGGACGGTTGTGATCGTGCTGGCGCTGGTTGCCGTGGTCGTGGCAGCCGCGAGTTACTGGGGCAGCGGCAGTATCTACGGGGGGCTCGGCAAGGGCGGCCTGGGCATGGATCACGACGAACGGCGGCCGACCGGCGCGGCCGGGCCGCAGAGCGCCGAGGCGCAGGAGGAGATCCGTCAGATGCTCGAGGCCAAGTCCGCCCGCCGCGAGGCCCGCGGCGAGGCGCCGCTCGACGTCGAGTCGGAGCTCGCCTCGCTCACGAGAGCTGAGCCGGCGGCCGATCCGGCGCTCCGCGAGGAGGTCCGCCAGCTGGTCGTGGCACGCAACGAGCGGCGCGCGAGGCAGGGCAAGGAGCCGCTCGACGTGGAGGCTGAGGTCGAGCGGGAATTGCGCGATTTGAGGGGGTGACTTGCGGCTCGTCTCGGGTATAGGCTGCTCGCGACGATGGCTGACGACCGCCGATTCGACCTTGACGACCTGCTGCTCCGCCCGGGCTGCTATCTGAACCCGCAGACCGAGGTGATGGTGGTCGTCGACGACTCGCCCTCGATCGACGGCGAGATCTTCAACCTCGAGGAGTTCGAGGGAGCCGACTGGGTGCTGATCGCGGACGAGGTGCCGGTGGACGAGGCGCGCCGCGACGAGCTGCTCGAGAACTTCCAGGCGACCTACCACGGCGGCGACGGCCGCATGCGCCTGACGAGCGAGGAACTCGACGAGCAACGACGACGACCTCGACGAGGACGAGGACGAGGACGAGCTCGAGGAGTAGCGGCGACCGCGTCGTGCTGGCCTGGCTGGCCGCACGCGCGGTGCCCGGGATCGAGGCGGTCGAGAACGGCGTCTACAGGCGCACGGCCGTTCGCGCCGGGCGCCCGGGCGTCGTCAGGATCGACCCGGCCACGCCGCGCCCCGGGCGACGCGCCCGGCTCCTGCTCGGCCGTGACCAGGAAACCGACCGCATCGACGCCGCGCTTGGCGGCGACGCGCTGCTCGGGCCGCTCGTGGACGCGCGGCCCGGGCTGCGCCTGGCGGGCGCCTGGGACGGCTTCGAGCTGGCCGTGCGCGCGGTGCTCGGCCAACAGGTGTCGGTGGCTGCCGGCCGCGGCCTGGCGGAGCGGCTCGCGCTCCGTCACGGTGAGCCACTGCCGCGCCCAGAGGACGGCCTCGTGCGCCTGTTCCCGACGCCCGAGCGGCTGGCGACCAGCGAGATCACCGGCATGCCCGCCTCGCGCGCCCGAGCGCTGGGCGCCCTGGCGACCGCGGTCGCCGGCGGGCTCGTCATCGACGAGCGCCAGGACCTCGCCGCGACGCGCGCCGCGCTGCTCGAGCTGCCCGGGATCGGTCCCTGGACCGTCGAGTACGTGGCCATGCGGGCGCTCCGCGACCCGGACGCGTTCCCCGCGAGCGATCTCGTCCTGCGCCGGGCGCTCGGTGGAATCGACGCGCGCGAGGCGCTCCGGCGCGCCGAGGCGTGGCGGCCCTGGCGGGCGTACGCCGCCATGCACCTGTGGACGGCCACGGCGGCCCGAGCGCCGGCCTAGTGCCGCGGGGATACTGCGGCCATGCGCTACTACCCAGAGCTTTCGGGCCCGCGCAACCGGGCGATGCTCGGCGACGTGGTCGTCGTCGCGCTGGTGATCTTCTTCGCCTGGCTCGGGCTCACGGTCAACGACACCTTCGACGACATGGCGAGCCTCGGGCGCGGCGTGGAGAGCGCGGGGAACTCCGTGCAGAGCGGCTTCGAGGACGCCGGGGGCCTCGTCGAGGACGTCCCGGTCGTGGGCGGCACGCTCGACGACGCCTTCAGCGAGGTGGGCGAAAACACCGGTGGCGAGACCGCGGAGCTGGGCAACCGCGGCGAGCAGGCGATCGAGGACACGGCGCGGCTGCTCGGCTGGGTGACCTTCGGCCTCCCAACGTTGATCCTGCTGCTCTGGGCGGTGCCGCGCCGGGTCGCGCGCGTCCGCCGGCTCAGCGCCGCAACGCGCGTGCTCGGCGATCCGGCCGACGCCGAGCGCCGGCGGCTGCTCGCCATGCGGGCCGCGTTCGGCCTGCCGATCGAGCAGCTGCTCCCCTACACCCGCGATCCGATCGGCGCACTCGCCGAAGGCGATCACGAGCCGCTCCTGCGTGCGCTGTTCGAGGACTCCGGCCTGCGGCTGCCGGGCCCGGCATATTCACGGGGGCCAGGCGTCGAGCCTAACCCGTAGGCTTCGCGCGCGATGCGGCCGGTCTACTACCTGGGCGTTTTCATCCCTGCGGCGATCGCGCTCGAGCTCGCCCACGCGGACCCAGTGCTCGTGTTCGGGGCGGCGGCGCTGGGAGTGATCCCGTGTGCGGCGGTGATGGGCGAGGCCACCGAGGCGATCGCCGCCCGCACCGGCCCCGGCATCGGCGGGCTGCTGAACGTCACCTTCGGCAACGCGCCGGAGCTGATCATCGCCTTCTTTGCCCTCAGCAAGGGGCTGCAGGAGGTCGTCAAGGCTTCGATCGTCGGCTCGATCATCGGGAACATCCTGCTCGTGATGGGCGCCGCGATGGTGGTCGGCGGGCTGCCGCGCGACAAGCAGACATTCAGCCGCACAGCGGCCAACGCGCAGTCCGCGATGCTGATGCTGGCACTCGCCGCGCTGATCTTCCCCGCCATCTTCCAGCTGATCCACGGCGGCGGCCTGCCCAGCGTCGGCGAGGAGCGCGTCGATTTCGGCTCCGACCTCGAGACGCTCTCCCTCTGTGTAGCGCTCGTGCTGCTGATCAGCTACGTGCTCGGGCTCATCTTCTCGCTCAAGACCCACCGCGCGGTCTTCAACCCGTACGACGCGGCAGCCGAGGAGGAGGAACACCACTGGCCCGTACGGCGCGCCGCGATCTACCTGGCACTGTCAGCGGTGGCCGTTGGCGTGATGTCCGAGATCCTCGTCGGCTCGATCTCGGAGGCCTCGGAGGACATCGGCCTATCCGAGTTCTTCGTCGGCGTCTTCATCGTGGCGATCGTCGGCAACGCCGCAGAGCACTGGGTCGCGGTGCTCGTGGCGGCCAAGGACAAGATGGACCTGGCGGTCAACATCGCGATCGGCTCGAGCGCGCAGATCGCGCTGTTCGTCGCGCCCGTGCTCGTGCTGCTGTCGTTCGTCATCGGCCCGGACCCGATGGCGCTCGTGTTCAACGGCTACGAGATAGGGGCACTGCTGTTCGCGGTGCTGATCGCGAACCTCGTGACCCAGGAGGGTGAGTCGAACTGGTTCGAGGGCGTGCAGCTGCTCGCGCTGTACGCCGTGCTGGGGCTCGTCTTCTACTTCGCCTGAGCCTGGCGGCTAGCCCTCCCGGGCCGACAGCCGGAGCAGGGCCCTCTCGGCCGCGGCGGCCATCTCGCTGAGCACGGCGCGGTTCACGTTGCGTAGGCGATCGCAGCTGCGGTGATAGCAGGGGTCGCTCGGCTTGCCGCCGCGGCCCTCCTCGGACGCACCGGTGTAGAGGCCGCTCACGGGGATGCCGGCCGACTGGAAGGGAGCGTGATCGGAGGCGCCGCCCGTGGAGGCGCCGGGGAGCCGCCGTCCGGCGGCCCGGCGCAGCAGCTGCGCGAGCTGCCGGTTCCCGTCGGAGTAGACGGCCGGCCGCCCGTTCGGCGAGCCGACCATGTCGAAGTTGAGGTAGGCGGCGATCCCGCGCCGCTCGCCTTCGTCGAGCGACCGCACGTAGCGGCGCGAGCCCAGGAGGCCGAGTTCCTCGGCCCCCCAGAACGCGAGCCGGATGCGCGCGCCCGGGGGCCGCGGGCCGATCTCCTCCGCGGCCTCGAGCAGCGTGGCAACGCCGCTGCCGTTGTCGTTCAGGCCCGGCCCGTTCGCGACCGAGTCGAGGTGGGCGCCCGCCATCACGATGCGGTCACCGGCGCCGCCCGGGGTCTCCGCGATCACGTTCTGAGTGCGCCGCCGCTCGGAGGTTGCGTCGACGGCCAGCTCGACCCGGTCGCCCGCAGCCACCCCGGCGCCGGCGCCCACGATCAGGGCAGGGATGCGCGCGCCCACGCCGCCGAGCGTGGCGGCCGGCACCTCCCCGCCCTCGTTGTCGGCCACGAGCACGGCGCCGGCGCCGGCCCGCTCGGCGTTCCGTGCCTTCACACGGAAGAAGCAGTCGCCGCGTACGGCGAGCGCGATCTCGCCGTTCCCGAGGCCGCTGAAGTCGGAGCGCTCACAGGCGTTCCCGACGCTGACGGCGCGGCCCGCGACGCGCCCGGAGCCCGAGTAGACGATCGGGCGGAAGTCCTCGCCCCGGCGCAGCTCGCGCCCGTCGACCGTGAGCTGCGCGGAGCGCTCCCGGTAGAACGGAAAGCTGACGTCCTGAGTCCGCACGCTCCAGCCGGCGCCGCGCAGGCGCTCGACCACGTAAGCGACCGAGGCGCGGTCGCCGGGCGTGCCGGCGGAGCGGTTGCCGCCGTTCTCGTCCGCGATCCGCTGGAGCGCGCGCAGGTGGTCGGTGAGCGTCGCCGGCGGGACCGGCGGTTCCTGCGCCGTGCGCCCCGCCCGGTCCTGGGAGGGCGACGCCGCGGAGTCGTCGTCCCCCGAGTCGCAGCCTGTCGCGGCCGCCAGGAGCAGCGTCGCGAGTCCGGCCGCGAGGGCGCGTAGCACTCACCGAAAGCTAGCTGCCGTTCCCAGCCGCGACCGCCGCGAAGCCGGACGGGACCTTGCGCAGCTCGCTCGCCGACACGATCCGGTCGACGAGCCCGTACTCGACGGCCTCCTCGGCGCCGAAGAAGCGGTCGCGCTCCATGTCCTCGTGGACCTCCTCCTGCGTCTTGTTCGTATGGCGCGCGTAGATCTCCTCGATCAACCGGCGCAGCTCGAGCACCTCGCGGGCATGGATCTCGATGTCGGAGGACTGCCCCTGGAAGCCAGACGAGGGCTGGTGGATGAGGATGCGCGCGTTCGGGAGCGTGAGCCGCTTGCCCTTGGTGCCTCCCGCCAGGATCAGCGAGCCGGCCGACATCGCCATCCCGTAACAGATGGTCTGAACGTCGGGCCGGATGTACTGCATCGTGTCGTAGATGGCGAGCCCGGCGTGCAGCGAGCCGCCGGGCGAGTTGACGTACACGGACACGTCCTTGTCCGGGTCGTCGGACTCGAGGTGGACGAGCTGGGCGACGACGAGGTTGGCGATCTCGTCGTCGATCGGACGCCCGATGAACACGATGCGCTCGTTCAGCAGGCGCGAGTAGATGTCGAACGAGCGCTCACCCCGCGGCGTCTGCTCCACGACCATCGGTATGAGCGAGCTGGTGACACGGCCTACGTGCATTGTTCGGGGCTCCCTTCCGCGCGCGTGGCGCTACAGTGCAACTATCCAGTTGCACAATAGCGCAACCGGTTGGTTGCACATGGAGGCCCCACTATGAACAAGGCCGTCGAACGCGAACTTCTCGTCCCCGAGACACCGGAAGAGGTCTGGCGCTCGCTGGCCGAGCCCACCTGGCTCGGCGAGGACGCCTCGATCGAGCTGGAGCCGGCCGGTGAGGTGCAGGCCGGGGAACGCAGCGGCTTCGTCGAGGAGGCCGAGGAGCCGAGCCGGCTCGTGTTCTGGTGGAGCGCGCCGGACGAGGAGGTCTCGCGCGTCGAGCTCGACCTCGAGGAGACCGACGACGGCACGCTCGTGCGCGTGACCGAGTCGCGGCCGCTCGAGATCCTGACCCTGCGCGGGCGCGAGCTCGCCGTGGAGCTCGACCTCGCCGGCGGTCAGGGGCCGGTGGCCTCCGCCGCGGCCGGCGGCGCTGCGCTCGTGATGGGCTGATGCCCGCAGCCGACCCGGCGGACGCCGTCTTCAGCGCGCTCGCGGACGGCACGCGCCGCGACCTGTTCGCGCTGCTCGGCAGGCGCGGCGAGGCGAGCGCGACCGACCTCGCCCGCGAGCTGCCTGTGACGCGCCAGGCCGTGCAGAAGCACCTCGGGCTGCTGGCCGACGCCGGCCTCGTGGCCGCGCGCCGCTCGGGACGCGAGGTGCTCTACCACCCCACCCCCGGGCCGATGTCCGAGGCGCTCGAATGGATGGCCGAGGTCGGCCATCAGTGGGACGACCGGCTGGCTGCGCTCGACCGCCAGCTCGCGCGCCGGCGCACGAGCGCCTAGCCCGCGCTACTCGGACTCGCGGTCCTCCTCCGCCGACCCGCCCTGGGCCACGCCTGACACCTCGCGCTCCTCGTCGCCGTCGCGACGCTCGGCGTCGTGCGGCGTGCCCTGCTTCATCTGCTCGACGCGCTCCTCGCGCTTCTCCTCGGCGTGAGGGTCGCGCCTGTCGGCCCGGATCGAGAGCAGGATCCCGATCGTGAAGGCGACCGCGATGACCGCGAGGCTCACCACCGGCCCCACCTTCACGACGTCCTCGATCAGCAGCTTCACGCCGACCAACCCGAGGATGATCGCGATCGTCTCGTCGAGGTAGCGGAAGCGCGCGATCAGGCTCTCGACGAGCACGAACAGCGCACGCATGCCGAGCAACGCGAAGACGTTGCCCATCCAGATCAACAGCGGGTCGCGCGTGATCGCGAACGCGGCCGGGATCGAGTCGATCGCGAAGGCGATGTCGGCGAAGACGATCGCGGCAAGGCACAGGAAGAGCGGCGTGACGTAGCGCTTGCCGTCCTGCTTCACGAACCAGTGGCCGCCGTGGAACTCGCCGGTGACCGGGAAGAACTTGCGCACGGCGCGCACCATCAGGTTCTTGTCTGGGTCGACGTTCTCCGCCACCCCGCGCCAGATCCGGTATGCGAGCACGATCAGCGCGGCGCCGAGCAGGTAGATCACGACGTGGAACTGCTCGATCAGCTCGACCCCGGCGAGGATGAAGATCCCTCGCATCGCCAGCGCGGCGACGATCCCCCAGAAGAGCAGCCGCGGGCGGCGCTCGTAGGGCACGCCGAAGTAGGCGAACAGCAGGAGGAAGACGAACAGGTTGTCGAGCGACAGCGAGCGCTCGATCAGGTAGACGGTCGTGTAGAGGACGGCGTCCTCGCTGCCCTCCAGGAGCAGGACCGGGATGGCCGCCAGCAGCGCCAGGACGAGCCAGCCGATCGACCACCACACGGCCTCCTTGAAGCTCGGCTCGCGCCCGCGCGCGAAGAAGTGCAGGTCGAGCCACAGGAAGAAGAACAGGGCGACGATCAGCCCAGCGAAAAGCGTCAGGTCGGCGCCTGTCATGTCCTTGAGCCTAGAGTGGAGACATGAGAGGCCACGTGGCAGTCGGCACCTGGAGCGGCGGGCGCTTCATGCACTTCGGGGAGCCCGTCTCCGACGAGCGGCTCGAAGCGCTGATCCGCCCGGGCGACGGGATCGCCAGCGTGATGACCGCGGACGCCTACGGCGCCGGCGCGGCGGACGAGCTCGTCGGGCGCGCGCTGGCCGGCGTGCCGCGCTCCTCCTACGCACTCGCCGGAGCGGTCGGCCACGACTTCTACGAGGGCGAGCGCGAGGGGGCGAAGGGCTACCCGCGCTTCACCGATCCGCGCCTGCGCGGTCCGGACGGCTACGCCGGCTACCTCCGCATGGCCGTCGAGCGCAGCCTCGAGCGCTGCGGGACCGACCACTTCGACCTGCTGCTGCTCCACAACCCGGACCGGCGCGGCTTCGAGTCGGCCGAGGTGTGGGAGGCGCTGGGAGCGCTGCGCGACGAGGGACTCGCGCGCGAGCTGGGCGTCGCGCCGGGACCCGCCAACGGCTTCACGCTCGACGTGATCGGCAGCTTCGAGCGCTACGGCGAGCTGATCGACTGGGCGATGCTCATCCTCAACCCGTTCGAGCCCTGGCCGGGCGAGCTGGCGCTCGCCGCCGCGCGGGCTCACGGGGTGCGGGTGATCACGCGTGTCGTCGACTACGGCGGCCTCTTCCACGACGACGTACTACCCGGGCACCGCTTCCCCGAGCACGATCATCGCGGCTTCCGCCCGGACGGGTGGGTGGAGGCGGGCCGCGAGAAGCTCGAGCAGCTGCGCCCGATCGCCGAGCGCCATGGCCTGACGCCGCTGCAGCTCGCCTGTGTCTGGAACCTCGCGCACGACCCCGTCGAGTGCGTCGCGCCGACGCTGATCCAGGAGCCGGGGCCGGACGCGAAGCCGATCGAGGACAAGCGCGCCGAGCTGGCCGCCGTGCCCGCGCTGCCGCCGCTGAGCGCCGACGAGGTCGAGGAGATCCGCGGCATCGGCGACAACACCGGCTCGATGCTGCTCAAGGGCGCGACGCCCGATCACGATGGCGAGGAGCGGCCGGACCGCTGGGGCGTGGGCGAGGAACAGGCCGAGCTGGCGCGGCGCTGGGGGATCGACCCCGAGCGCGACCTGCGCCGCCGCCCGGTTCCGGTCCGCGGCTAGGGTCCGTCCCCGCTGCCCGGCGCAGCGCGGAAGACCTACGCGTCAGCGCGGAATCGCAGGCCGTCGAGGGCGATTCGCAGGATGTGCTCGTTCTGCTTTGGGTCCTTCGCCGGGATCTTGGCGATCCCGACGACCATCTGGATGACCTCGCCGATGGAGACGTCCGGACGTACGACGCCTGCCTCCTGGGCGCTCTTCAGAAGCGGCTCGCCCGCCGCGAAGAGCGATGTCCGGCAGACCTGGAAGAGCGCGGCGTCCTGGTCGAGGTAGTTGGAGAGCTCGGCGGCGAGCGCGCGCTTGGTGCCGATATACGCGATGAAGCGCTCGAACCAGCCGTTGAGTGCCTCCCAAGGGTCGCTGCCATCGAGCTCGGCGGCCGAGCGGCACATCTCCTCGACTTCGTCGACGTAAAGAGCCTCGAGCAGCGCCTGCCGGTTGGGGAAGTGCCGGTATAGCGTCCCGATTCCGACGTCGGCGCGGCGCGCGATCTCCTCCAGC
Source organism: uncultured Thermoleophilaceae bacterium (assembly GCA_963739095.1). GTDB lineage: Bacteria > Actinomycetota > Thermoleophilia > Solirubrobacterales > Thermoleophilaceae > JACVRW01. Next base: position 84,644 of record CAVTZF010000013.1, on the reverse strand, counting down.
GCGGTGGATTCCCCACCCTCGGCAAACGCCTGCCGCGCGGCAGCGAGCACCTTCTCGTAGTTGCGCCGCGCGTCGGCCCGCTTGGGCCGCGTGATGAGTGTCTGGGCGCTTGTTTCGGCGGTGCTCATGGTTTGCCTTGACAACCGGAGGGTGCCTCCGTATAGTTTCGGAGGTCGCCTCCAGTTATTTCGGAGGTGGCCTCCACTTTAGCCCCAACGAGCCGTTTAGACAAGTAGGGAGCCGTATGCCCGTCGCCTCCGCCTCAGCATCTGTACCGACGTCGCCCGCCGATAGTCGTCGCTGGGCCACGCTCGCCATCGTCTGCCTGGCGCAACTGATGATCGTTCTCGACGTCACGATCGTGAACGTCGCACTGCCCGCGATCCAGCAGGACCTTCATTTCAGCCAGGGCAACCTCACCTGGGTCGTCAACGCGTTCCTCGTCACCTTCGGCAGCCTGCTGCTGCTCACCGGGCGCCTCGGCGACCTCGTCGGGCGGAAGCGCGTGTTCCTCGCCGGCCTCGTCACGTTCACGGTCGCATCGCTGCTTGTGCGGGGTCGCACCCACTCAGGAGGCGCTGGTGGGGGCCCGCTTCCTCCAGGGCGTCGGTGCCGCCGCGCAGGCCTCCGTGATCCTGGCGATCATCGTCACCGAGTTCCCCGAGGCCCGCGAGCGAGCCCGGGCCATGGGCGCCTACGTCTTCGTCTCAGTCGCCGGAGGCTCCCTCGGCCTTCTCGCCGGCGGCCTGCTGACCGCGGCGCTGAGCTGGCACTGGGTCTTCTTCGTGAACCTCCCGATCGGCATCGCCACTTTCGCGCTCGCCTACGCGGTCATCCAGGCCGACAGAGGACTCGGCCTCGGGCAGGGCGTGGACTGGGTGGGCTCGGTGCTCGTCACCGCATCGCTCATGATCGCCATCTACGCGATTGTCGAGGCCACGAGCCACGGCTGGCTCTCACTCCACGTGCTCGGCTTCGGCGGCCTCGCCGCAGTGCTGATGGCGGCGTTCCTCGCCCTCGAGGCGCGCATCCAGAACCCGATCATGCCGCTGCGGATACTCCGCCTGCGTGGGCTGGTCAACGCGAGCCTCGTCAGAGGCCTGCTCGTGACCGGGATGTACTCCACCTTCTTCCTCGGCACGCTGTATCTCGAGCACGTCCGCCACTACAGCGCCCTGCAGACCGGCGCAGCCTTCCTGCCGTGGACCCTGACTGTCGCCGTCCTCTCGCAGGGGATCACCGCGCGGCTCGTGGACCGGTTCGGCCCACTCTCCGTCCTCACGAGCGGTATGGCGAGCGCCGTCGCTGGACTGCTCCTGTTCGCCACCGTCGGGCCGGACACCGCCTTCTTCCCGACGATCTTCCTGGCCTGCTTTGCGATTGGCCTGGGCATCGGCACGGCTTTCATGCCGCTGCTGACCCTCGCCATGGCCGACGTTCCGGCTGAGGACGCCGGGCTCGGTTCCGGGATCACGAACCTCTCTCAGCAGATCGGCGGCGCGCTCGGACTGGCCGTGCTCAGCACCATCGCCGCGAACCACACGAAGGCTTTGGCCGAGGACAACGGGCTCACCAGCGCACTCATCGGCGGCTACCAGGTCGCGTTCATCGCCGGAGCACTGGTCATCGGCGCCGGGATCGTCCTCGCCTTCGCGCTACTCAGACCGCGCGACCCGCGGCTGGAGCTGCAACCCGCCGACGGCTCCCGCGTACCCACCAACCTGAACATCGAGGAGAAAGCAGCATGACGCGTCTCGACCAACTCACCCGGCGTACCACGGTGGCGAGCCGGAATCGGGCGCGCGGGGCCGCCCACGGCTCAGCGCGCGATGCGAGGAGCCGGCGGAGCTTCGACGGAGTCGTCGCCTCCTACATCCGCGAGCTCGCGGCTGCCGGCGCCACCACGCCCCCGGCGGAAAGCCCGGGAGACTCGCGTCAGCTGATCGCGTCGCGCCTCTAGTGGTCCTCGTCCCCGTGGTGTCGTCCGCTCCCGTGGTGATCGCTGTCGCGCCTGTCGTCACCGCCGTGCTTCCTATGGCCGGCACGGCACGCGTTTGTGAGGATCGCCGGGTCCTGCGACGACCCGCTCTGGCTGTCCGTGCCGAACTCACCGGTGATGGCACCGGTCTGCGGGTCCTGCTGGACATTGAAGTTGGCAAGTAGAGCGACGTGAGGCCGAGCCACGGTGTGCCCGCCAAGGAATCCCTCGGTGCCGCCATCAGGCTCCAGCACCCCGACGACGCGACCGTGGAACTTGGGGCGGCCGCTACCGGGCTCGCTCACCGTTACTGTGCCGGCGGTGCGACCCCAGCCGGTCTGGGTGTTCACCACCGATTGAATCTTTGCCTCGAGGTCGCCGGTGAGGCGCGGGTCGCTGCTCGTCTGGGTGCCCTCGAACCTCACACGGAACTCCGAGTGGGTCGAGTTGCAGGTTCGCTCCTGTTGCTCGACCAGGCTCGCCTGGAAGCTGGCCATCACAGGCGTCGTCTCCGACGTGTGAGTTCCGGCGACGGCGATACCAGCTGCGAGCGAGCCGACGGCGATGGGTGCCACTAGCCACCTGGTGTGACGCATCTCTCCTCCTCGCGCGGGGTAACGCGATTCTACCCGGGCCTGCTAGTCCACCCGCTCCGCAAGCCCGGGGTAGTCGACGACGAATCCGTGCTCGTCGTACACGAGCACTGCCCGGAACTCGAACTGCGGCGAGGCATAGTCGTAGCGGCTGCGCCCAGCGTCGTCCTCGAGCCGGCGATAGCCCTGCTCGAGCCGCTCGACACGCAGGTCGGGGGCGCGCACGTAGGCCGCCGGCGCCTCAGCCGACTCGCCGGTCGCGAGTCCGAGCCTTCGCACCGGAAACGCGTTCGTGAACGCCGACGCCTCGAGGTCGACGTCGAGGCAGCCCGCGAGGTGCGGAGCCGGAGCGCCGTTCGTGAGCCACCCCTCCGCATCGTCGCGCTCGAGCACGAGCTCGCGAGTCCCCATCGCCGAGCGACTCACGACATGTGCTCTGCGGCTGCGCCACTCGCCATCCAAAAGGATCGAGTAGCGGACCGCCCACGCCTGCCCCGCCTCCAGGCCGGCCGTGTGCCCGTCGAAGCGAAGGCCGCGGTCCTCCGTGCTCGGGAAGACGACCTCGAAGCCGTCGCGTGCGTCGACATGACGCCACGCGGCGCTAACCGGCAGCTCGGTCACGCTACGGCCGCAGCAGCTCGGCGCAGCGCTGCAGGGCGTCGGTGTCCTCGGGGCGCGCGTCGTCGAGGCACTCGGCGTACTGCTTGAAGTCCTCGGCCTCCGGAGTGGTCGTGCTCTCGGGCGGCAGCTGGCCGCCGCTGCCCTCGCCGTTGTTGGGCGGGGTGATCTCGGGCGTCGACTCGCCGAGCCCCTCTTCCGAGCCGTCGCCGTCGCCGGTGATCCCGCTGCCGAGGCTGTCGAGCGCGCTCGAGCCGCCGAGCGAGCGCGTCAGCGCCGAGAGCGGCCGCGCCTTCGCGGGCGCCTCGATCTCCTGATCCCCGTTCACGTCAGCGAACTCGAGCGAGAACTCGAACGCGCCCGACTTGATGTTGCCGAGCCGCACGCGCATGTCCGCGGGGACGTCGAACTCGACGCGCCCGGACACGCGCCGGATGAGCCCGTCCTCCTTGCCCACGTAGACGTCGAAGCTCGGGTTCGACACCGACTCGGAGATGGCCGCGATCTGCGCGCCGCTCAGTTGCTCGGGCGGCTCGCCGCCGGTGGCGCCCTGCACGGCCGCGCCGGAGCGGCGCACGAAGCGGTTGAAGTCGCGCAGCACGCTCTCGACGTCGAGCGCACCGGAGACGTGGTTCGTGTCCACGCCGGCGACCTCGGCGTCGCCCTCGTCCTGGGCGTCGGCGAGCCAGCCGCGCGGGTCGAAGCCGAGCTCCGACAGCGAGCTGTTCCGGCTGCGGTTGCGGCGCAGCGCGGCGTTGGCACGCCGCACCTGTGCGGGCGGCTGCTCGTAATAGACGTCCTGGAACTTCACGAAGGCGCGGTCGCCGGTGGTGAGCAGCCCGGTGGTGATCGTCTGGCCGCCTCCGTCGGTGCCGATCTTCAGCTCGATGTCGGCCGACGGGAGCTGGTCCTCGTTCGAGATGAACGGGCCGCTCGCCTGCACCCGCAGGGGACGGTCGAGCGACGGGCTACCCTCGAGGCGGAGCTCCGCATCGAGCTTGAGGTCGGCGCTGTGGATGCCGCCCGAGAAGGCCCTGTCGAGCAGGCCCTCGACATCGTTCTGATCTTCATCTCCGCCGCAGGAGGCGAGCGCCACCGTGACGAAGAGCATGAGGAACAACAGGCGGCGCACGCGGGGCAGGGTAGCTACGCAGGCCGCAACTCGCAGCCGTGCCGGTGTTGAAAACCAGATGGGGTACATCAAGCGAACAGCCTTGCTCGCGCTCGCGGCGCTCGCCGTGACCGCTGCACCCGCCTCCGCGGGCGAGGTGATCGTGGTCGGCGGCGGCAAGGCCGAGCGGGTCCAGGATCCGGCGGTCCCGACGCGCGCCGAGATCGACCTCGGCATGCCGGTCGGCGGGCGCGGGCCGCTCGGGCTGCGCGCATCCGCGGCGAGCGCCGCCGGGGCGCGCGCGAGCACCGACAGCGCCCGTGCCGCACGGACCTGGCGCAGGGCGCGTTCGTCGAGCACCCGTGGGCGCCGGGCCGTCTACGCCGCGCTCACGCGCGAGCTGCGGCGCAAGAAGATCAAGAGCGCCGACTACGGGCGCTGGCGGCGCACCTTCGTCCGCACCCAGCGGACGCTTCGCCGCCTGCGCGGCGCGCGCCGCACGCAGTTGCTCTACGTGTCCAACTCGGTGGAGGCGCTGGCGCTCAGCCGCCGCCTCACCCCGACGCGCATGCCGGTCGCGTTCCTCCAGCTCGAGCGCAACCGCCAGTACTGGCCCAGGCTTCCCTACCCGGCGACCGGTGCTCAGGTCAGCTTCCGCGGCAGCCAGATCCTGTTCCAGTACTTCCCCGGCGAGGGCCTGCAACTGCATCCGCTCTCGACCTTCAAGAAGGCAAACGCGCTGCACGGCTTCTGCGAGCGCGGTGAGCCGGAGTGCGACGAGGCGGCGCTGCGCCGGATCCTCGACGAGATGACGGCGCTGGCGGTGAAGCGCGGGCGCCGCTTCATCGCCTGGGAGTACCTCTTCTACTTCGGCGGCGGCTACCCGCCCTGGATGAGCGGGATGGCACAGGCAACCGGCATCCAGGCGCTGGCGCGCGCGTCGCGCCTGCTCGGCGAGCCGTCCTACGTCGAGACCGCCAAGCGCGCCCTCGGCGCGTTCGAGACGCTGCCGCCCGGCGGCGTCCGCACGACCGGCCCCGGCGGCGGCGTGCACTACCTGCAGTACTCGTTCGCGCCGCGGCTGTGGATCTTCAACGCGTTCCTGCAGTCGCTGATCGGGCTGCACGACTTCGCCGAGATCACTGGCGACGAGCTCGCCCGGCGGCTCTATGACCAGGCGGAGCCCGAGGCCCGCCAGGAGGTGCCGCTGAGCGACGTCGGCGACTGGTCGCGCTACTCGTACGCGGGCAACGAGTCGACCGCCGAGTACCACGAGCTCCTGCGCGAGTTCCTGCAGAGCATGTGCACGCGCCGCCTCGGCGCCGAGTACTGCGACTACGCGCGCCGCTACCGCGGCTACCAGGTCGATCCGCCGGTGCTCACCTACCGCGGGCCCGAGACCGGCACGGTCGACACGCCGGTCGCGCTCTCGTTCAACGTCTCGAAGCTGTCGGCGATCGAGGTGACGGTCACGCGCCCGGACGGCCGGGTCGTGTTCAGCAGGCTCGCCACGGTCCGGCGCGGCAACGGCTCCTTCGCCTGGACGCCGCGCGGGCCGTCGCTGTTCACCGTCACGCTCGCCGCCAAGGAGCTGCGCACCGGGCTCGGCAAGAAGGACCGCGTGACCACCGAGGTCGAGGTCACGAACTAGCATCCGGCGCTTCATGGCGCCCAGGACCATTCTCTACACGGGCAAGGGCGGCGTCGGCAAGACGAGCGTGGCCGCCGCGAGCGCCCGCCGCTGTGCCGCTGCCGGCCTGCGCACGGTGGTGCTCTCGACCGACCCGGCGCACAGCCTGTCGGACTCGCTCGAGGCCGAGCTCGGCGCGGAGCCGACCCAGATCGCCGACAACCTGTTCGGTCAGGAGGTCCAGGCGCAGGAGGAGATGGAGCGCAACTGGGACGGCGTCCAGACATGGCTCGGCGATCTGCTCGCCGAGCGCGGCATCGACCGCATCTCCGCCGAGGAGCTGACCGTCCCGCCCGGCATGGACGAGCTGTTCTCGCTGCTCTGGATCAAGCGCCACCACGAGGAGGCCGAGTTCGACGTCGTGATCGTCGACTGCGCCCCCACGGGCGAGACGCTGCGGCTGCTGTCGTTCCCGGACGTCGTGACCTGGTGGCTCGAGCGGATGCTGCCCTCTCAGCGCAAGCTCGCCCCGTTCGCGCGCACGCTCTTCGACATGCCGCTGCCGGGGGACGCCGTCTTCGACGACATCGAGCGGCTCGCCCGCAACCTCGTGGCGATGAACGGCATCCTGCGCGACCGCTCGCGCACCACGATCCGGCTCGTGATGAGCCCGGACCGGATGGTGGTCAAGGAGGCGATGCGCACGTTCACCTACCTGAACCTCTACGGCTACCTGACCGACGCGGTCGTCGTGAACCGCATCCTGCCCGCGGAGGGCTACTTCGCCGCCTGGCGCGCCGCGCAGGACGAGCAGCTGGGCCTCGTGAGCTCGGCCTTCGACCCGGTGCCGGTGCTGAGCGCGCCCTACTTCGAGCGCGAGGTGCTCGGCGACGAGATGCTCGACCGGCTCGCCGCGACGCTGTTCGAGGAGCGCGACGCGAGCGCGATCCTGCACGACCGCCTGACCCACGAGCTCGTCACCGACAACGGACGTGCGACGCTGCGCGTGGAGGTGCCTTTCGCCGAGCGCGGCGACCTCAGCCTCAAGAAGATCGGCCTCGAGGTGATCGTGCGCGTGGGCGCCCAGAAGCGCACCATCATGCTGCCGCCCGCGCTGGCCGCCTATGGGACGCGCGGCGCACGCTTCGATGACGGGGCGCTCGAGATCGTGTTCGAGCGGAGTGCCGATGAACACTGAGCGCGTCTTCGACGAGGACGAGGGGCGCGACCCGCTCGGCGCCGGGTCACCGCCGCCACCTCCCCCGCGCCCGGGCTCGCTCGACCCGGCCGCCCTGTTCGTCCTGCTCGACGGACTGCGCCGCGCCGCCCCGCGCGAGCTCGACGAGCAGGTCACCAAGCTGATCCGCGAGTTCCTGCTGACGCTGCGCTCCCTGATCGACTGGTACCTCGAGCGCCTCGACCGGCCCAAGCGCGAGCCCGAGGTCGAGGACATCCCGATTGATTGATGCTCGAATGCAAGACCTGACCCCTGAGCAGGTCGAGATCCAGCGGGTCTGCCGGGAGTTCGCCGCCAACGAGATCAGGCCGGTCTCGCTTGCGGTCGACGAGGCGGACACCGAGGTGCCGTGGGAGGTCTGGAAGAAGGCCGCTCAGATCGGGCTGACGTCGTTCATGCTGCCCGAGGAGCTCGGCGGCGGCGGGATGACCGATTGCCTGACGGGCTGCATCGTCCAGGAGGAGCTCTCCCACGGCTGCGCCGGGATCGGCAACCTGATCACCTCCAACGGCTTCTTTGCCGAGCCGCTGCTCGCGCTCGGCGACGATGGGCAGCAGCGCCGCTGGCTCGAGCCGCTCGCCGGCGACGAGCCGCCGCTCACCGCGCTCGCCACGACCGAGCCGGAGGCGGGCTCGGACGCCGCCTCGATCCGCACCGCCGCCCGCCGCGACGGCGACGGCTACGTGATCAGCGGCCAGAAGAGCTGGATCTCGAACGGCGGCGTCTCCGAGTACGTGGTCGTGTTCGCGACGGTCGAGCCGGGCAGCGGCTATCGCGGCATCACCGCCTTCGTGCTCGAGAACGCCGACGAGGGGCTCTCCTGGGGCCCGCCGATGCGCAAGATGGGCCAGCGCGCGATCGTGAACACCGAGCTCTTCCTCGACGAGGTGCGCGTGCCGGCGAGCCGGCGGCTCGGCGACGAGGGTCAGGGCTTCCGCGGCCTGATGGAGACCTTCGACCGCTCGCGCGTGACCCTTGGGGCCTCGGCGACCGGGCTCGCGCGCGCAGCGCTCGAGTACGCGACCGATTACGCGCGCGAACGCGTCCAGTTCGGCAAGCCGATAGCCGAGCACCAGGCCGTGAGCTTCCGGCTCGCAGAGATGGCGCTGCGCGTGGACGCGTCGCGGCTCCTCGTCCAGCGCGCCGCGCGCATGCTCGACGCCGGCGAGCGCGCCACGAAGGAGGCCGCGATGGCGAAGCTGCACGCGTCGGAGACGGCCATGTGGTGCACCTGGGCGGCGCTGCAGACGCTCGGCGGCTGGGGCTACTCGCGCGAGTACCCCGTCGAGAAGTGGATGCGCGACGCGAAGCTGGAGGAGATCGAGGAGGGCACCTCGGACATCCAGCGCATGGTCATCGCGCGCGGCCTCCTGCGCTGAGCCCGCTCACGCCCCGGCCGATGGAGGTCCCGGAGATCCTCACCGAGGACCTGCGCGCGTTCTTCCGCGAGCGGCGCTAGCGCGGCGATGCCGCGAGCAGCTCGGCGCGCACCTCCGGCAGCGCCTCGGCCACCAGCTGCATCAGCGGCTGCGGCCCGACGGTGATGCGCGCCCAGCCGGGCATGCCCATCTCGGCGCCGGGGCGGATCAGCACGCCCCGGCGCAGGAGGCCGTCGAAGAGGCCGTCGTCGTCGACGCCGTGCTGGACGAGCAGGAAGTTCGCCTCAGAGGGCACCGACCTGATCCCTTCCGCCGCGAGCGCGGCGGCGAGGCGCTCGCGCGCCTCGACCGTCGCGCGGCGGCGTTCGCCGACCTCGGCTGGGCGGCCCAGGCTGGCCGCGCCCGCCACGAGCGCGGGGCGGTTGACGTTGAAGGGCTCCTGCACGGTCTGCAGGTAGGGGATGAGCTCGGGCGCGGCGATCGCATAGCCGAGCCGCAGGCCCGCCAGCCCGAAGATCTTCGAGAAGGTGCGCAGCACGATCAGCGGGCGCCCGGCGGCAACGTCGTCCTCGCGCCGGATGCGCGTGCCGGGATCGACGTAGTCGATGTACGCCTCGTCGGCGACGGCGAGGCAGCCGGCCGGCAGCGCGTCGAGGAAGGCGGCCCACTCGGCGGGATCGATCAGCGAGCCCGTCGGGTTGTTGGGGTCGCAGATCCAGGCGATCCGCGCGTTGCTGCGGCGGGCGGCGTCGGCGATCCGCTCGAGGTCGAGCCGCAGCTCCGGCGAGGGCACGCGCTCGACTGCGCCCCCGGCCGCCCGCGAGGCCTGGGCGTAGAGGCCGTAGGTCGGCTGTGGCACGACGACCGTGTCGCCGGGCGACAGGAAGGCGGAGCAGAGCGTGAGGATGAGCGTCTGGATCCCGTGCGCGGGGAGGATCTGCCCGGCCTGGGCGCCGGTCTCCACCGCGATGCCCTCGCGCAGCTCGATGTAGGCGTGCTCGGGATAGGCCCAGGCCTCGTCGAGCTCGGCCCTGACCGCGTCGAGCACGCCCGGCAGCGGCCCGAACAGGCCCTCGTTCCAGTTCAGCTTGGCCACCTCGTCGAGCCCGTATTCGCGCTTCAGCTCGTCGAGGCTCGGACCGGGCACGTACGGGCCGAGGTCGATCAGCTGCGGGCGCAGGAGCGAGGCCCAGTCCGTCATGGCGTCGGCTGGTGGGCCGCCACCGACGTCCTCAGGACGACCGCCGCCGGGCCCTCGCGCTCGAAGGCCCAATCGAGTGCGCCCGCCAGCCCGGGCGGCTCGACCGTCTGCACGGGCACGCCGAAGCCGCGGCACACCACGTCGAAGTCGGGCTGGACCAGGTCGACGGCGTGGTTCGCGCCGAAGGCGTCGCGCTGGTACTCGCGCAGGATCCCGTAGCCGCGGTCGTCGACGATCAGCAGCTTCGCCCCCAGCTCGTGCTGGCGCGCGCTGGCGAGCTCCTGCAGCGCGTACAGGACGCCGCCGTCGCCCATCACGCCGAGCACGCGCCGCCCGGGCAGCGCCGCGCTGGCGCCGAGCGCGGCCGGCCACGCGTAGCCGAGCGTCCCGGAGCCGAGCGGGTAGAGGAAGGTGCGCGGCTCCTCGACGGGCAGGTGGGCGGCCGCCCAGTAGCCCATGATCGTCATGTCCCAGGCGATCACCGCGTCCGGCCCCGCGGCCGCCGCGATGTCCGCCAGGATGCCGCGCTCGAGCTCGCGACCCTGCGCGTCGAGACCAGCGCCGATGCGGGCGCGCAGCTCGGCCACGCGGCGCTCAGCCTCGCCGTCGGCCTCGCGCTCGGGGACGAGCGAGACCAGCGCGTCGAGCGCGGCGGCGGCGTCGCCGACCACGGCCAGCGCCGGATAGGTGGCGCCGATGCGCTCCGGCGCGGCGTCGATCTGGATCAGCCGTCCGGAGAAGCGCAGCTCGTACTGGCGGGTGGTCTCGGCGCCGAGCTCGGTGCCGACGCAGAGGACCACGTCCGCGTCCGCCAGCAGCTCGCTGAATGCCGCGTCGTCGCAGCCCGAGCCGGCGCACAGCGGGTCGCTCGCCGGGAAGGCGCCCTTGCCCATGTATGTGGTGGCGACCGGGGCGCGCAGGCGCTCGGCGAGCGCGCGCAGCTCCGCCCAGGCGCCGGAGCGCTCGACCCCGCCACCCGCCCACAGGACGGGCCGTTCCGCCGCCGCGAGCAGCTCCGCCGCCGCGGCGAGGGCCTCAGGCGCCGGGTCCGGCAGTGGGGCCGGCTCGGCGTCGAGGGCCGGCGCGGCGGCTGCGCCCGCGGGCCCATCGAGCACGTCGACAGGCACCTCCAGGTAGACCGGGCCGGTCGGCGGCGTGAGCGCCACCCGCCATGCGTCCGCGACCAGCTCGGCCAGGCCGGCGGCGCTCTCGGCGCGGCGCGCCTGCTTGACGATCGGTTCGAAGCTGGCGAGCTGGTCGGGCAGATCGTGCAGAAAGCCGCGCCCGCGCCCGATCAGGTCGCGCGGGATCTGGCTCGAGATCGCCACCACGGGCACGTGCGCGCTCGCGCTCTCCATCAGCGCGGTGAGCGAGTTGAGCGCGCCCGGACCGGTCGAGAGCAGCAGCGGCGCCGGGCGCCCGCTGGCGCGTGCGTAGCCGTCCGCCGCAAAGCCCGAGGACAGCTCGGTGCGCATCCCGAACGTCGCGATCGGGCTCACGCGCAGCCCCTCCCAGATCGCGAGCGCGTGCGTGCCGGGCACCCCGAACACCGCGCTCGCACCGAGCGCCTCCAGGGCGCCGACCAGCACGTCGGCGCCGCGGCGCTCCGTGGCGGTGCCGACGCTCACGACCCGAGCTCCTCGAGCGCGGCCGCGGCGGCACGCGCGTCGCGCGCGAGCGCCCGGCGGCTGATGCCGAGCTGCTCCGAGACGAACGCATCGACGCGCTCCCGCATGCGCTCCGGCGAGGTCCACGAGTAGCCGAGCAACAGCTCGAACCCGAGCCCGTCAACGAGCGCGATCAGACGCTCGGCAACCTCGTCGGGATCGGTGACGGTCTCGAACTCGCCCGACTCGGCGCCGCGCCGCACCGCTTCGAGGAAATAGCTGCGCCAGCGCCGTGAGAGCTCCTCGCAGGCGGGCAGCAGGTGCGGCTCCTGCAGGGCGCGGACCCAGAGCTCGATCCACAGCACGTACTCGCCGCGGCGCGGGCCCGGCTCGGGCACTGCGACCTCGATGACCTGCGCAAGCCGCTCGCGCTCGCTCGTGGCGCTGAGCGAGAGCACGTCGAGCTTGTCGAAGAGCCGTTCGCTCGCCCACTTGAGCGCGGCGATCAGCACCTCGTCCTTGACGTCGAAGTAGTAGTGGATCGCGCCGGTCGACATGCCGGCCTCGTGCGCGATGTCGGCGATGCGCGTGTTCGCGAAGCCACGCTGCTGGATGGCCCGCGCGGCTGCGGCGAGGATCTGCTCCGGTCGATTGGGCCCCGGAGGCCGGAACGCCCGGGGCCGCGGACGTTGTTTGACACTCATCGGCGAAACCTTTTATATCTGACTCACGGGTCAGACGTTCTGATTTTCGAGTCAAACCTAGGGGAGGCTTTCTGTGCGTCGGCAACGGAGTGGTGCGGCTGGATTCAGGTGGGCGCTGTGGCTCGCTGCTGTGCTGCTGGCCGCGCTGGCGCTCGCCGCCTGCGGCGACGATGACGACGACGACGGCGGCGGTGGAGGCGGGGGCGGGACCGACACCGGCTCCCAATCGGCCGAGCTCGACCTGCACACCGACGGCCAGCTGACGGTCGGCGCGGAGTTCCCCGTCAAGGGCTTCCTCGAGCTCCCGATCGACAACCCCAAGGGCTTCGAGGTCGACTTCGCCGACGCGCTCGCCAAGCAGATGGGCGTGCCGAAGGTGCAGTGGGTGTCGACCCCGTTCGCGGGCCTCTTCTCGCCCGCGCCCAAGGACTTCGACATGGCGATCAACGAGATCACGATCACCCCCGAGCGCTCCAAGGTCGTCGACTTCAGCGTCCCCTACTTCGACGCCAACCAGGGCTTCCTGATCACGAAGGGCGGGCCGGCCGAGGGCGTCACGTCGATCGCCGACATGAAGGACCTCCAGTTCGGCTTCCAGGCGGCCACCACGGGCGGGGACTACATCAACGACAAGATCCAGCCGAACGAGCAGCCGCGCGAGTTCTCATCGCTCGGCGCCGCTGTGCAGGCGCTCGCCAACGGCCAGATCGATGCGTTCCTGATGGACGTCGCGATCGGGGCGCAGATCGTCAAGGCGCGCGGCGACGAGGTCGCGATGCCGGGCCAGTTCGTGACCAACGAGCAGTACGGCGTGCTGTTCGAGAAGGACAACCCACTCCGGGAGCAGGTGAACACGGCGATCGAGGCGATCACGGCCGACGGCACGCTCAAGGAGCTCCAGGCCAAGTGGTTCCCGGGGACCGAGGAACTGCCGGTCCTTAAGTAGCGTTCGGCCTCGACATGTCAGGCATCGGCTTCGGCACCCCGATAGAGCCTCAGGGGGCTGGCACGAGCACGCTCGACACGGCCCGCCGCGGCTCGCGCCGGCGCAACGCGCTCATCTCGGCGTTCAGCACGGTCATCTTCTTCGCGGTGATCGCCGGGCTGATCGCGCTGTCGCCCGGGGCCAACAAGGTCGTCGACTCCTTCTTCTCGGCGAGCGGCTTCGAGGACAGCTTCGAGCCGATCGCGAAGGGCTTCTGGCTGAACGTGAAGCTGATGCTGGTGGCCGAGGTGTTCGTGCTCGTGCTCGGCCTGCTGATCGCCGTCATCCGGAGCGCGCCGGGCCCGGTGCTGGCGCCGCTGCGGATCGTGGCGCTCGTCTACACCGATGTGTTCCGAGCCATCCCGCTGATCCTCGTGATCTTCATGGTCGGCTTTGGGCTGCCGGCGCTGCGGCTCGAGTTCATCTCGGACCGGTCGGTGTTCACCTACGGCGTGATCGCGCTCGTGCTCGTCTACTCCGCCTACGTCGCCGAGGTGTACCGCGCCGGCATCGACTCGGTGCATTCGAGCCAGGCCGCCGGCGCACGCTCGCTGGGGCTCACGCAGGGGCAGTCGATGCGCTTCGTAATCCTGCCGCAGGCGATCCGGCGGGTGATCCCTCCACTCCTGAACGACTTCATCGGCCTCCAGAAGGACACCGCGCTGGTGGGTCTGCTCGGCCTCGTCGAGGTGGCGCGCGCCGCCGAGAACTATGCGGCCGAGACCTTCAACTTCACCGGCTACACCATGGCCGCCCTGTTCTTCATCGCCATCACCATCCCGCTCGCGCGGACCACCGACTTGCTCATCAACCGCGACCGCCGGCGCATGGCGGGGGCCACCACCGCATGAACGTCGCCGCGCCGCTGCTCCGCCTCGAGGAGGTCTACAAGCGCTACGGCGACACGGAGGTGCTGCGCGGGGTCGACCTCGACGTGGCCGAGGGCGACGTCGTCTGCCTGATCGGTGCCTCCGGCAGCGGCAAGTCGACGCTGCTCAAATGCTCGAACCTGATCGAGCCGATCAGTGCCGGCCGCATCCTGCTCGAGGGCGAGGAGATCACCTCCGAGCAGACCGACCCCGACCGCGTGCGGCGGCACATCGGGATCGTCTTCCAGGCCTTCAACCTCTTCCCGCACATGAACGTGCTCTCGAACGTCACGCTGGCGCCGCGCCGGGTGCTCGGGATGCCGCAGCGCATGGCGGAAGAGCGGGCGCACGAGCTGCTCGACCGCTTCGGCCTCGCCGACAAGGCCGAGGAATACCCGGACCGCCTGTCGGGTGGCCAGCAGCAGCGCGCCGCGATCGCGCGGGCGCTAGCCATGCAGCCGCGGCTGCTGCTCCTCGACGAGGTCACGAGCGCGCTCGACCCGGAGCTGGTGGGCGAGGTGCTTGTCGTGATCCGCGAGCTCGCCGAGAGCGGCATGACGATGGTGATCGCGACACACGAGATGGGCTTCGCCCGTCAGATCGCGGACCGCATCTGCTTCCTCTACCAGGGCGTCATCCTGGAGCAGGGGCCGCCCGACAAGATCTTCGGCTCACCGCAGGAGGAGCGCACTCAGGCGTTCCTCAAGCGCATTATTGAGGCGGGTCGCGCCGCCGACCTGACAGCCGCTGACCCCGGCTAGACACACGAACCAGGAGGACGCAGTCATGGATCTCGCACTCACCGCCGAACAGGAGGAGCTGCGCACTCGTGCGCGGGCACTGGCGGAGACGATCATGGAGCACGAGCTCGCCTGCGAGGAGCAGAACGGGCTCGGACCGGAGGCGCACGCGCAGATCGCCGATCGCGTTCGCGAACTGCGCCTGAACGCGATCAACATGCCCGCCGAATGGGGCGGGCAGGGCCTCGGCGTGCTCGACCAGGTGCTCGTGCAGGAGGAGCTCGGCGTGCTCACGAACGCGCTCTGGGACACGGTCTGGCGCCCGGCCAACGCGCTGCGCGCCTGCACCGCTAGAGCAGCGCGCCGCCTACCTCGAGCCGGCCATCCGCGGCGAGCGGCGCGACTGCTTCGCGGTCACGGAGTCCGGCGCGGGCTCCGACCCGTCGCTGATCGAGACCACTGCCGAGCCCGTCGAGGGCGGTTACCGCCTGAACGGCGAGAAGTGGTTCGTGACGGTCGGGGACGTGGCCGACTTCCTGATCGTGCTCGCGCTCGTGCTGCCGGAGCGGTCGCCGACGCTCTTCCTCGTCGACAAGGACTCGCCGGGCGTGAGCGTGCTGCGCACCCCGCGCTACATGCACACCTTCGTGTACGAGCATCCGGAGTTCGGCTTCGAGGACGTATTGGTGCCGGAGAGCGCGGTGCTCGGCGGGGTCGGCGAGGGCTACGAGCTCACGCGCGACTGGTTCGTCGAGGAGCGGCTGATGATCGCCGCCCGCACCGTGGGTGCTGCCGAGCGCGCGCTGCGGACGGCGGTCGACTGGGCCGGCGAGCGGTCGCAGTTCGGCCAGGAGCTGATCGGCTACCAGCTGATCCAGGGCATGATCGCCGACAGCGTCGTCGACATCTCGACGAACCGGGCGCTCGTACGACAGGTGGCTTGGGAGGCCGACCAGGGCCTCGACCGCCGCCTGCTGCACGGGAAGGCGGCGGTGGTCAAGCTGTCCGCGTCAGAGGCGGCCGGCCGCGTCGTCGACCGCGCGCTCCAGATCCATGGCGGGCGCGGCTACATGCGCGAGAACCCCTGCGAGCGCCTCTACCGCGACCTGCGCGTCGACCGCATCTGGGAGGGCACGAGCGAGATCCAGCGCGTGATCGTGGCGAATGAGGTCGCGAAGCGCGGGCTCGACGGGCTGCTGTCGTACGGGACGTCGCCGGGGCTGGCGGTGGCGGCCGTCTAGGGCTCCGGCGGCCCGGTCTCCGCCGGCCGGGCCAGGCTGGGGAAGGGGGTGTGGGGTCGAACCCGCCGGCGATCCCCGCCACCGTGTCCACTTGCTGTCGTGTGGCGACATCAACACGCCCCGGTGGCGGTTGATTCCGACATGTTGCCGGATCAATGGTCTCTGGGACCACTAATCCGGCAACGTCCCGCCGATTCGTGGCGGAGAGGCCATCCCCGTCCCCAGCCTGCCGTCGTGGGCAGCACGACAACCGCGCACGCCCGAACGGAGCTAAGCCCCCGGCGGCCGCGGCGGCGGCTCCGCCAACCCCCACGCATCCGCACCACCATCGACCACGATCGTCGTCCCGGTGATGTAGGCACCACCGTCCGAGGCGAGGAAGGCGATCAGCGCCGCCACCTCCTCCGGCCGGCCGAGCCGCCCCAGCGGCACGGAGCGCTCCCAGGCCGCCACGGCGTCGGCGCCGTAGCCGTCGAGCGCCTCGGTCGCGATCGTCCCGGGCGCGACGCAGACGCTGCGGATCCCATACCTGCTCCACTCGAGCGCGAGCCCGGCCGCGAGGTTCGCCACGGCGGCCCGGCCCGCCGCGGCGTGCGCAAAGCCGGGGATCCCGCGCAGCGGGCTGAAGCCGACGAACACGATCAGCCCGCCGTGACCCGGGATCAGCGCCCGCGTGGCGACCGCATGGGTGAGGTTCCAGACGGCGTCGAGCGTCACGCGCTGCACGGCGCGCCAACCCTTCAGGCCGATCTCCTCGGCCGGCGCCGAGAACTGGCCGCCGGCGTTGTTGACGAGGACATCGATCTTCCCGAAGCGCTCGAGCGCGGCGTCCACGACGCGCTCGACCTCGTCCTCCTCGCGCAGGTCGGCGGCGACGGCAAGCGCCTCGCCGCCGTCCGACTGGATCGCGGCGGCGGTCTCGTCGAGCGGCTCCGCGCGCCGTCCGCAGACGACGAGCCGGGCGCCGGTGCCGGCGAGCGCAAGCGCGGTCGCGCGACCGATGCCCGTCCCTCCCCCCGTCACCAACGCAACCCGGCCGGCGTTGGCGTCGGGGCGGAGCGGGGAGCCGGGACCCGGCACCGGGATCAGCCCTCGCCGCCGCCCTTGGGGAACTTCGGCAGGCCCTTGGGGCCGGCGTCCTTCAGGATCAGGTTCCAGAGCCGGCGCACCTGCTGCGGATTGCTACCGGCGATGTTGCGCGTCTCGCCCGGGTCGGCCTTGCGGTCGTAGAGGCGCAGCTCCTGGCGCTTGTTGCCGGAGATCAGCAGCCAGCGGTCGTCACCGGCGCTGAGGTAGGTGTTGTACGACGCCGTGCGGTAGCCGCGCTTCTTCGCGGGCCGCTTGCCGTCGAAGAGCGGGGACAGGTTGACGCCGTTCATGTGGTCCGGCACGTCGACGCCGGCGGCGCTCAGCACGGTCGGGCCGATGTCGTGGGTCGACGCGTAGTAGGTGCTCACGGCGCCCTTCGCCTTGCGCGCCGGGTGGCGCATCATCAGCGGCACGTGGGTGAGCGCCTGGTGCATCTCCGAGTAGCGCTTCCCGACCCAGCCGTACTCGCCCAGCAGCACGCCATGGTCGCTGGCGAGCACGACGAGCGTGTTGTCGTCGAGCCCCATGTTGGCGAGCCGGTCGAGGAAGTGGCCTAGCCAGACGTCCACGAGCGTGACCTCGGCGGCGTAGAGCTGGCGCATCCGCCGCAGGAGGCCCTGCGAGAGCCCGAGCTCCTGCCACTTGCCCGCGGGCGTCGCGAACGGCTGGATCGGCTCGACACCGTCCGGGCGCGGCGGGCCGTACATGTCGACGAGCCGGCGCGGCGCGTCCCAGGGCTCGTGTGCGTCGAACGAGTCGATGACGAGCGCGAACGGCTGGCGATTGCGCGCCCACTCGAGCCAGTTCATGCCCTGCGTGAAGACCTTGGCGGAGTTGAAGTCCTCCTCGGCCCGCTCGCGCGGGTTGATCGCCAGGTAGGTGGCCATGCGCGGCTCGGCGCGGCCGTCGCGCATCGAGGCCGGCATGAAGTGGTCGATCTGCTTCTGCGAGACCTTGCGCTTGGGCTTGCGACGCACCGGCACCTGGCCGTCGACGAGCACGACCCGGTCGAAGCGCGAGCGGAAGTTCTTGTGGACGGGCAGCAGGAGATGCGGGTTGTCCGTCACGTAACCGGTCGTCCAGCCGTTGCGGGCGAGCGCCTCGGTCCACATCTCGCCGTCGCTGCCGACGGGCTCCCAGCCGGGCTGCGGGGGCAGGTCGTCCCACTTCGGCTTCCAGCCGCGGAACGGGAAGGTGCGCTGGCCGGCCATGATCGCGCGCCGCGCCGGAATCGTCGGCATGCCCTCGGGGTAGGCGTTGACGAAGCGGACGCCCTCCTGCATGACCTTCTCCATCGACGCCGTGCGGGCGCGGGAACCGTAGATGTGGTCGGCGCGCAGGCTGTCCATCACCACGACCACGACGTTCATCGGGTTCGCCGGCGGCGGCGCCGTCGTCTTCGTCTGCTCGGTGGCGCCCGCCTCGCCGCCGGAGTCACATGAGCTGGCGGCTCCGAGCAGCGCGATGCCGGCCGCACCGGCGCCGCCGGCGCGGATCAGCTCGCGACGGGTGAAATCCGGCGTCACTGGTGTCTCTACCGGCCCCGGCCTATGTCGATCGGGCGAATTGCGTGCTCGTCCGGGAGCTTGGCGAGCACCTCGCGGGCGATCGCCGCCACGTCGCGCTCGTCGTGGCCGAAGTCGTCCAGGTACGACTTGAGCGCCGTCCAGGTGATCTTGAGTTGTGCGGGGGTCAGGTCGAGCCGGTACGCCACGTCGTCCGGCCCGATCAGGTGAAGGTCCTCATCAGGCATGCGGGCCAGAACAGTACAAGGAGCGCTGGGCGGCGCCGACTAACCTGTCGGCCGTGGCAAGAACCTGGATCCTGACGGGCTCGCTCGACAACCTGCGCGCCACGCGCGAGCACGGCTTCCGGGTTATCGGCGCCAAGGAGGGCCGCCGCGGGATGGCCGAGCAGATCGAGCCGGGCGACCGGATCGTCTTCTACGTCACGGGAGTGCAGGCATTCGGCGGCAGCATCCGCGTCACCGGCGAGATGTACGAGGACCGCGAGCGGATCTGGCCCGGCAAGCCCGGCAACCCGGATCCGTATCCCTGGCGCTTCGAGACTGAACCCGAGATCGTGCTCGAGGAAGACGAGTTCGTCCCCGCCGTCGAGGTCGTCGGCGAGCTCGAGCACGCGGCCAAGTGGCCTGCCGCGCACTGGCATCTCGCCTTCCAGGGCCAGCTGCGGACCGTCTCGGACGCCGATGCGCAGCTGCTCGAGCGCCGCCTTCGCGCGGGCGCCCGAAGCGCGGCGTGAGCCGCGTCACGGCCGCCTTTCGGGTCCTGAACGCCGAGCAGAAGGCGGCCGCGGCGGCGGCCGCGCTGCTCGCGGTGAGCACCATCGGGCCGTTCTCCTGGGTGGAGCTGGCGGAGCTGCTGCTGGCGGCTGGTGTGCTGGCGCTCCTGTTCGCGCGCGCCGAGGGCAACAGCTTCCACCTGCCTTTCGGCGACGGGACGATCATCGCCACGGCCGGCATCTGGGCGGGCATCCTGATCGTGGCGCGCCTGTTCGAGCGCCCGCTCGGCCAGAACCTGCTGGCGCTCGCCTGCGCGGCGATCCTGTTCTTCGCCGGCGCGCGCGAACGCGCGAAGCGCCCGGCCGACGACATCCGCGGCGTGGCTAAGGCGCCGGCGGAATCGCCTGCCGGAACCGAAAGCGGAAGTCCGGATCGACCTGCTTCTTGATCTGGCGCAGGCGCGGCAGGTTGCCCGCGTAGTACGCGCGCGCCCAGCCGGGCAGCTGCGGGTCGATGTAGTTCTGGTAGGCCTGGCCTGACGCGAACGGCCGCAGCGCGCGCCAGACCCCGTTGATCCACTGGTTCGCGGCGCCGCCACCGGAGCCCGAGAAGTAGGCGCCGTACTGAAGCGAGAACAGCATGTCGCGATGGACGAACGCCGTGGCGTCGGCAGCCGGCCGGTTGTAGGCGCCGCCGTAGGCGTCGAGCAGCAGCGCCCCGGAGCCGGCGCCGCTGCGCTGGCGGCGCTCGATCCAGTCGATCATCGTCCCGCGCGCCCGCGCCGACAGCGGCTTGTCGAAGTAGTCCGACTTGGCATAGAAGCTCGCCCGCGGCATCGTGCCGCCGGGGAAGGTCCCGACCGTGTGGCAGGCGCGGAAGCCCTCCTGCAGGCAGCCCGCCCAGCGCAGCATCAGCGACATGTAGCTCGCGCTGCCGACGCTCACGCGCGCGCCGCTGACGCGGGCGAGCGGGCGGATCAGCCTGCGCAGCCGCGCCGGCGAGCCGAAGAACTGCCCGAGCGCCGTCACGGCCGGGCTACCCGAGCCGGTGCCGAGCGAGCAGATCGACGTGAGCGTGGGCGGCGCGTGCGGGGCGAACGCCTGCCACGCTGCGAGCACCTGGCTCGCCTGCGACCACGGGAACGAGATGAAGAACCAGGCCGCCCCGCGCGTCCGGTGGGTCTGCATGGTCAGGCTCGTGACTATCCCGAAGTTGCCCCCGCCGCCGCCCTGGCTGGCCCAGAACAGGTCCTCGTCGCTGTCCTGCGTCACCTGACGGATGCGACCGTCCGCCGTGACCATCGTGAGCGCGCGGATGTTGTCGGTCATCAGCCCCCAGCGCCGGCCGGCCAGCCCGTGGCCACCGCCGAGCGCCAGCCCGGCGACGCCGACCGATGGGCAGGAGCCGCCCGGGACGGTCAGGCCGCGGCGGGCGAGCGACGAGTACATGTCGATCAGCTGCGTCCCGGCGCCGAGCGTGGCGCGGCCGTTCGAGACGCTCACGCCGTTCATGCGCGACAGATCGACCACGACGCCGCTGCCGGTCGTCGAGTAGCCCGCGTAGCTGTGACCGCCCGAGCGCGCCACCACGTTGACGTCGAAGCGGTTCGCCCAGCGGACGACGGCCGCGACGTCCTGGGTGCTCACGGGCTGGACGACGGCCTCGGGGCGCTTGCCGTCGTAGCGCAGGTTGTAGACGAGCCGCGCCTGGTTGTAGCCGGGGCTGCGCGGCAGCAGCACCTTGCCGCGGACCGCTGAGCGCAATGCCCTGACGGCCTGAGGTGATAGCGCCGACGACTCCGCCTGGATGCCCGCCCCCGCCTGGCCGGGCAGCGTCAATGCCAGTGCGGCCCCTGCGGCGCCGGAGATGAACTCACGACGGTCGAGTCCGGCCACGGGCGGACTCTATCCCGAGGGGCTGATGGCGGCGTCCCAGTCGCAGGGGGACTGGCGCGCCGCCTCGCTACTCACCCCCACGAGCTGGCCGCCCGGGCAGTCCTCGGCCTCGACGCGACGGCGCGGGTTGACTATGCCGATCAGCCCGAGCAGGCCGCCGAGCGCCACCAGGCCCGTGGCGATCCCGATCCCAACGTGGAAGGCGTCGATCGAGGCGTTCTCGCTGGCCGCGGTGACCTCCGCCTGCTCGCCCGGCGGCAGGCCCGGGACCACCACTTCGGCAAGCGGCTGCGTCTTCGCATCGTCGACCGCGGCGGCGATCTGCGGGTTGCGCGCCGCCTGGTTGCCCAGCTGGTCCTCGAGCTGCGACCCGAACGAGGCGGCCACGATGGCGCCCACGGCGGCGATCGCGATGAGGCTCGCCGCGCGCGCGATCGCGTTGTTCACCCCCGAGGCGATACCGGCGTTGCTCTCGTCAGCGTCGGCGAGCACCGTGGCGGTGAGTGGGGCGACGGTCATCGACAGCCCGAGCGCGAACACGAGCAGTCCGGGGAGCAGGTCGGTGAGGTAGTCGACGTCGGCGTCGAGGCGCAGGAACCAGGCAAGGCCCACAGCGGCCACAAGCGGTCCCACGCCCATGAAGAAGCGCGGCCCGTGGCGGTCGGCGAGCATCCCGAAGCGGGTCGACAGCCCGAACATCACGAGCGTCACCGGGATGCTCGACAGGCCGGCCTCGAGCGCGTTGTAGCCGGCCACCTGCTGCAGGAACAGGACGAGGAAGAAGAACAGCAGGCCGAGGCCACCGTACATCGAGAAGGTCTCGATGTTGCCGACCGCGAAGTTGCGCCGGCGGAAGAGGCCGAGCGGCAGCATCGGGTGGTCCGTGCGCGCCTCCCAGGCAATGAAGCCGGCGAACAGTGCGGCGCCGATCGTGAGCGAGAGGAAGACGGCCGGGTCCCCCCAGCCGCGCAGCGGTTGCTCGATCAGCCCGAACGTTATCCCCGCCAGGCCGAGCGCACACAGCGTCGCCCCCACAAAATCGACGCGCGCGTTCGGGTCCCGCTCGCGACCTTCGGGCACCGCGCGAAACACGATGAAGAGAGTGAGCAGGACGATCGGGATGTTGATTGCGAAGATCCAGCGCCACGACGCGGTGTCGACGAGCTGGCCGCCGATCAGCGGCCCGAGCACCGTCCCGATCCCGCCCCAGGCGGTCCACGCGCCGACCGCCTTGCCGCGCTCGTCGGGCGGGAACGCCGCGACGATCACGGCGAGGGCCGCGGGTGTCAGGAGCGCGCCGGAGACGCCCTGCAGCGCCCGGGCAACGATGAGCATCTCGATCGTCGGCGCCAGCGCGCACAGCAGCGAGGTCACGCCGAACCCGGCGACCCCGACCACGAACAAGCGCCGCTCGCCGAACAGGTCGCCGAGCGAGCCGCCGATGAGGAGCAGCGAGCTGAGCGTCACGAGGTAGGCGTTCGAGGTCCACTGCTGGCCCGCGAGCCCGCCGCCGAGGTCGTCCGCGATCGCCGGCAGCGCCACGTTGACCACGGTCGAGTCGACCGTGACCACGGTCGTGCCGAGGATCGCCGCTACGAGGACGAGCCGCTTCTCAGCGCTCGTCATAACCGCGCTATGACGGCGCGGCGCCGTTCACCGAGTCGGCCGAGCGCGGCCCGGGCCCCACGTACTGCGCGCTTGGGCGGATCAGCCGGCCCTCGCGCTTCTGCTCCATGATGTGCGCGGACCAGCCGGCCACCCGCGCGGACGAGAACATCGGCGTGAACAGCTCCGGCGGGACGTCCGCGAAGTCGAGCACGACTGCGGACCAGAACTCGACGTTGGTGGCGAGCACGCGGTCCGGCTTGCGCGCCGCGAGCTCGGCCAGTGCGGCCTCCTCGAGCTTCTCGGCGACCTCGAGGCGCGGGGCCCCGATCTCGCGCGCCGTGCGGCGCAGCACGCGGGCCCGCGGGTCCTCGGCGCGGTAGACGCGGTGGCCGAAGCCCATCAGCCGGTCGCCGCGGTCGAGCGCGTCCTTGACCCAGCGCTCGGCGTCGCCGGAGGCTTCCACGTCGTCCAGCATCTGCAGCACGCGTGACGGAGCGCCGCCGTGGAGCGGCCCGGACAAGGCGCCGACCGCGGCCGACAAGGCCGCAGCGACATCGGCGCCGGTCGAGGCGACCACGCGCGCCGTGAAGGTCGAGGCGTTCATGCCGTGCTCGGCGGCCGAGATCCAGTAGGCGTCGATCGCCTGGACGTGGCGCGGATCGGCCTCGCCGCGCCAGCGGATCAGGAAGCGCTCGGGGATCGACTTCGCCTTGTCGATCTCCCGCTGCGGGATCGGCGGGCGGCCGACGCCGCGCGCCGATTGCGCGACGAACGACAGCGCCATCACCGACACGCGCGCGAGGTCCTCCCGAGCTTGCTCGTCCGAGATGTCGATCAGCTGCTTGAGGCCCCACTCCGGGCCGAGCATCGCGAGCGCGGCCTGCAGGTCCACGCGCGGGTCGCCGGTGCGGACGGCGAGCGGATGCGGCTCGGCCGGTGGCAGCCCCGGCTCGTAGACGCCGTCCACGAGCAGGCCCCAGACCTTCTCGAACGTGACGTTGCCGACGAGCTCCTCGATGTCGACGCCGCGGTAGCGGAGCGCGCCGCCCTCGCGGTCGGGCTCGGCGATCTTGGTGTCGAACGCCTTTACACCTTCCAGCCCCGAGGGGACCTCGATGAGCGTCACTGGTTCCCTCCCGGAGTGACTGGGTCGCCGACCACGATGTGGCCGGGTCCGATGATGTCCGCACGCAGACCGGCGCGGTGGACCATCCCGCGCAGCACGCCCGGCTTCGTGAGCGACTGAAGGTGATTGCAGGGCTCGCAGAGCTCTATCCCCTCGCACTCGACCGTGCCGACCGTGAAGCGCCGGCCGACGAGGGCGTTGAGGTCGATGCCGCGCGTGAGTACCTGGCGGCGCGACGCCTCATGGGTGAGCTCGATGCCGGTATCCGCAAGGAAGCCCTCGAGCGCTTCGGCCTCGATGAGGGTGATGTCGCCGGCGTCGTGGTAGCGATCCCCGACGAGCCCGCGCCCCGTCACCTCGATCTCGCCGACGGCATTCGGCAACGCGCTCTCCTGCGGCGCGATGGCGATGCTCTCGACCGAGCCTGGCATCGCCCCAGGGTACATTGCGGCGATGCGCCAGTCCCCGCCTGAACGCGCCGTGAAGGCGCTGCTTGTCGTCTTTGCCGTCGTCCAGATCATCCTCGGCCTGCTGCTCTGGATCGCGCCCGGGTTCTTCTTCGACGAGATCGGCCCGTACGGCGTGCGCAACGACCACTACATGGGCGACCTCGCGACCTGGTACCTGGCCCTCGGGGGCGTCGCGCTCGCATCGGTGAACCGCGTCTCCTGGCGCCTGCCGGTGCTGGTGCTCGCCTTTGCTCAGTACGCACTGCACTCGTTCAACCACCTGCTGGACGTCGGCGAGGCCCACCCGTCCTGGCTCGGCCCGGCCAACCTCGTATCGCTCGTGCTGGCCACCGCCCTGCTCGCCTGGATGCTGCAGGCGGAGCGCCGCGCGGAGACGAGATGAGGGTCTTCCTCGCGGGCGCCAGCGGGGCGATCGGACGGCCGCTCGTGCCGCGCCTCCTGGCCGCCGGTCACGAGGTCACCGGCATGACGCGCTCCGAGGAGCGCGCCGAGCTGATCCGGGCGGCCGGCGCGCGAGCGGCCGTCGTGGACGTGTTCGACCGGGAGACGCTGCGCGCCGCGGTCACCGAAGCGGGCGCGGAGGTGGTCCTCCACGAGCTGACCGCGCTGCCCGAACGGATGAGCTTCCGCGACAAGCAGCTCTACAGCGCCACCAACCGGGTGCGCGGCGAGGGCACGCGCAACCTGATGGAGGCGGCGCGGGCCGCGGGGGCACGGCGCTTCATCACCCAGAGCGTCGCGTTCCTCTACGAGCCGACCGGCGGGCTCGTCAAGACCGAGGAGGACGCCACCATGAAGGACGCGCCCGCCCCGTTCGGCGAGTCCATGCGAATCCTCAAGCAGATGGAGCGCACGGTGACGAGCGCAGAGGACCTCGAGGGCCTCGTACTGCGCTACGGCTTCTTCTACGGCCCAGGGACGCACTACGCGGACGACGGCGCCTACGCGACCGAGGTGCGGAAGCGGCGGCTGCCGATCGTCGGGGAGGGCACCGGCGTGACGTCCTTCGTCCACGTCGACGACGCGGCCGACGCGACCGTCGCGGCGGTCACGCGCGGCGCGCCCGGGGTCTACAACATCACCGACGACGAGCCCGCGGCCATGCGCGACTGGGTGCCGGTCTACGCCGCCGCCGCGGGCGCGAAGCCACCGCGGCGAGTGCCGGTCTGGCTGGCCCGGCTGGTGGCGGGCAGGCCGGTGGCGGTGTTCGCGCTATCGCTCCGCGGTGCCTCGAACGAGAAGGCCAAGCGCGAGCTGGGCTGGGAGCCGGCGCACCCGAGCTGGAGGACGGGGTTCGCGGAGTCGATGGGCGGCTAGCCGGCCGGGCGGCACTGTGTCCCTTTGAGGTCGCGAGACGACACCGCGTTGCCACGGCGGCGAAACCCTTTGCGACCACCCCCTCCCCAGCCGTCGTTCCGTGGGCTCGCTGCAGCCCCTCACCCGTACCGCCCCACCGCCAGCACAAAGACAACCGTCCCCGCCATCACGAGCACGATTCCCATCGCCACCAGCACGCGCGAGCTGATGATGTGGCCGAGGATGCCCACACCGAATCCGAGGCCCATCAGCACGAAGCAGAGGGTCAGCAGGGACTCGAGATCGCCCGGTCCCTCGTCGCCGAGGCCAGGCAGGTCTGGGATCTGAGCGACGAGGGCGGCGAGCAAGGGCACGAAAGTATCCTTGGCTTCTCATGGCCGACGAGTTCGAATCGATCGAGCGGGCGCGCGAGCGCCTCGGCGAGGTTGGCTATCTCGCCGACGAGTCGGCAGCGCTCGTCTCCTTCCTGGCGGGCCGGCTCGGCAAGCCCGTGCTGGTCGAGGGACCGGCGGGGGTCGGCAAGACCGAGCTCGCCAAGGCCGTCTCACGCGCGACCGAGCGCAGGCTGATCCGGCTGCAGTGCTACGAGGGCCTCGACGAGGCCAAGGCGCTGTACGAGTGGAACTACCGCAAGCAGCTGCTGCGCATCCAGACCGAGGCCGCGGACACCGGCTGGGAGCGGGTCCAGGACGACATCTTCAGCGAGGAGTTCCTGCTGGCGAGGCCGCTGCTCAACGCGATCGCCGCCGAGGAGCCGGTCGTGCTCCTGATCGACGAGATCGACAAGACCGACCAGGAATTCGAGGCGATGCTGCTCGAGGTCCTGTCCGAGTTCCAGATCTCGATCCCCGAGCTGGGCGTCGTAGAGGCGCGCACGCAGCCGCTCGTGCTGCTGACCTCGAACAACTCGCGTGAGCTGACCGAGGCGCTGAAGCGCCGCTGCCTCTACCTCTGGCTCGACTACCCGGATGTCGAGCGTGAGCTCGAGATCGTCCACCTGCACGCGCCCGAGCTCGACCAGGCGATCGCACGCAAGCTGGTCGAGGTCGTCCACATGGTGCGCACGCTCGACCTGAAGAAGCCGCCGTCGATCGCGGAGTCGATCGACTGGGCGCGCGCGCTGTTGCTGCTGGGCGCCGAGGACATCGACCGCAGCGTGCTCGAGAAGACGATGTCGATCATCGTCAAGCACCGGACCGACCTCGACCTCGTGGCCGAGCGCGTCGGGGTGAAGCTGGGCGATGGAGTCGTCGGGACCCGCCAGGCCGGGTAGGAACCCGGCGCTCTACGGCGGGATGCCGGCGGCGCCCGGTCCCGACGGGATGGCGCCGCGGCTGCTCGAGTTCGCGGACGAGCTGCGCCGCGAGGGCGTGGCCGTCGGCACGAGCGAGCTGCTCGACGCCTTCCAGGCGCTCGACGCCGTGAGCTGGACCTCGCGCTCGGACTTCCACAGCGCGCTCGCCACCACGCTCGCCAAGTCGCAGGAGGACCGCCACGTCCTCGACGTGCTCTTCGATCGCTTCTTCTTCCGCATAGTCGAGCGCGAGGCGATCGAGCAGGGCCTGCGCGAGGAGCGCTTCTCGGGCGGCCACGACATCGACCTCGAGGCGCTCCGCGAGCGCATACGCGAGGCGGTGCGAGCCGGCAACGACGGCGACATGCGCGACCTCGCCCGGCTCGCGATCGCCGCCTTCGGCCGTCAGGGCGAGGGCTCCGGCGTGATCGGCGTCGACGTCCAGCGCATCCGGCGCACGCTCGGGCTCAAGGGCGAGAACCCGAGCTCCGAGCTGCCCGACCCGGACTCGGTGCCGCGCGACCACCTGCAGGAGTTCGAGCGGCACGTGCGCCGTGAGCTCGAGCGCCAGATGATCGAGCGCACGCAGTCGCTGCCGCCGGCGAAGCCGCTGCGCGAGTTCGACCGCGCCCTCCCCACCAACCCGGCCCAGGACCTTTCGCAGGTACACCGCGTGGTCGCGCAGCTGAAGAAGCGGCTCGCGTCACACGGCCGCGAGCACCGGGGCCGGCGGCGTTCGTGGCAGGTCGACGTGCGTCGCACGATGCGCGCCTCGCTCCAGACCGGCGGCGTCCCGCTCGAGCTGAAGTACCGGCCGAAGCGCCCGCGCCGCCCCGAGCTCTACGTGCTGTGCGACGTGTCGACGAGCGTCACGAGCGCGAGCGTCTTCTTCCTCAGCGTCCTGCACGCCCTCCACGACCAGTTCCGCAAGCTGCGCTCGTTCGTGTTCGTCGAGCGGATCTCTGAGGTCACGAACGTCTTCGAGCGCGAGCGCTCGTTCGAGGCCGTTTCGCGCCGGATCGCCACCGACGCCGGCGTCGCGGACGTGTCCGGCTACACCGACTATGGGCGCGTCTGGGTCGAGTTCCTCGACCGTGTGGTCGACGACCTCGACCCGCGCTCCACCGTGATCGTCCTCGGCGACGCGCGCACCAATGGCCGCGAGCCGCACGCCTCCGTGTTCGGGCACGTGGCCGAGCGCGCCGGCCATACGTTCTGGATCAACCCCGAGCCACGCCTCTACTGGAACTACGGCGACTCGGTCATGTCCACCTACGAGCCCTTCTGCGACGGGGTGTTCGAGTGCTGGACGACGAAGCAGCTCGAGGCGTTCGTGAACGCGATCGCCGAGCTGCGCATCGGCGGCTGATCCGTCCGGTGCCGCAGCCTCCACTCGAGCGGCCGGGTTCTCACAGCAGGAAGCTGAACTCGGTCGGGCTTACGTCGTAGGTGCAACTCGCGACCATGAGGCTCGCATCGAGGGTCAACGACGTGGCGTTTGTGAAGGTGCCTTTCGCCGTGGTGTTGACCGGCGGGTTCGACTGAGCGTTCGTGCTCTCGAAGCTGAACTGGCCGGTCTGCGGGTCGATCGGCGCGCGGACGACGTCTGCCGGGCCGACGGCGCACGGGGAGTTGATCCCCGACATGAAGAAGAAGCTGGTGACGTATCCACCGCTCACCTGCAGGCTGTCATTGGCACCGTTCTCGTAATCGCCGTCGCTCGGCTCGATCGACAGCGCCGGGCGCGCCAGCGGCACGTTCCGCATGGCCGAGGTGAGGGCACGATCGTCGCTGTCACCGTCCGAATCCACGTCGATGGTTTGCTGCACGCGCACCGACACCGGAACGCGCCTGCCGGCTTGCGCCGCCAGAGCCGATCTCGGGAAGCGGAAGTGATATCCGCCCGGGGCGCGCCGGCGATCGAGCTCGATCCGTTGCGTCGCGGTCCGTGAGGCTTCACCGACGCGCGCGGTCACGCGAGCCCTGTGGATCGTTTCCGGCAGCTCCCTCGCGACCGCGCGCCGCGTGCCGCTCGCGTGGGCTACGCGCACCCACACGACGAGCCGCCCCGCATGGCGACCTTCCCTCGGGATCAGTGCCCGTACGGTCTCGATTCGAGGCGAGCCGGCCAGCAGTCCTCCGCCGGCCTGGGCCTGGGCTGGTACCGCGAGCGTCGCCACAGCGAGCCCGGCGACAAGTACGGCCCTCCCGGCAAGCGAATACTCCATTCGCGCGCAAGATACCCCAAGTGGATGGGCTTGCGTAGGCCAATAGGATGTCGGCGGATGGCTCGATCCGCCGCGCTTTGCGCGCTGTTCGCCGCCCTCGTGGTGACGCCGTCGGCCGGCGCGGCGCCGTTCGTATATGTCACGAGCAACTCGCTTGCGCCGGGGACCGCCTCGACGGTGTTCCAGTACGGGGTGGGAGCGGGTGGCGGCCTGTT
Organism: uncultured Thermoleophilaceae bacterium; assembly: GCA_963739095.1. Taxonomy (GTDB): domain Bacteria; phylum Actinomycetota; class Thermoleophilia; order Solirubrobacterales; family Thermoleophilaceae; genus JACVRW01. The sequence continues at coordinate 55,267 of CAVTZF010000013.1, read as the reverse complement.
CAGCTCTCGTGCCGTCGTCCGCGCCCGCGCAACGCCAAGCTCAGGGAGTGGCGGTCACCCCGGACGCATCCTCCGTCGTACGTGGCGAACGTTGCTGCGGGCACGATCTCGCAATACGACGTGGGGGAACGGCGGCGCACTCTCTTCGAAGTTCACACAGAGCGTGCCCGCCTCCCAACCTCAGGACATCGTCGTCAGCGCGGACGGGAACTCGCCGTGTACGTCACCAACGGTGACGCGTCCACGGTCTCGCAGTTCACCGTGGCAGGAACTGCCGAGGCCCTCTTCCCGCAGAATCCGCCCACGGTCGCCGCCGGCCCCGAACCCGCCGCCCTGGCGGCGAGTCCGGACGGACGGTCCGTCTACGTGACGAACGTGGGCGACAGCTCGATCTCCCAATACGACGTCGGGTCCGACGGGACCCTCTCCCTGAAGAGGCCGCCAGGCATCCCGCTCGGCGTCGTGCCCCGTGGCATCGCGGTCAGCCCGGACTCGAAGTCGGTGTACGTCACGAGCTTCGACGGGGTGTCGCAGTTCGCGGTGGGCGCCGGCGGGCGGCTCTCGCCGCTGACCCCGGGCACGGTGAGCGCAGGAGCGGGTGCGCGCGGAGTGGCGGTGAGCCCGGACGGGAAGTCGGTCTACGTCGCGAATGTGGCCGGAGCCTCGGTCTCCCAGTACGACGTGGGAGCGGGCGGTGGCCTCTCGCCCAAGACCCCGCCGACGATGCCGACCGCGGATTTCGGCGGAGACGTCGCGGTGAACCCCGACGGCAAGTCGGTCTACGTCACGGGCGGCGTGGACGGGACGGTGTTCCAGTTCGACATGCGGGCGGGAGGCGAGCTCGCGCCCAAGGCGCCGCCGACCGTGCCCGCCGGGCCTGGGGCATACGACGTGATCGTGACCCCCATCCCGCCCACCTCCGGCGACGACGTTCTGATGGGGACCGCGGGCGACAACGTCATCTGCGGCCTTGGCGGGTCGGACGTAATCAAGGGTCTTGCGGGGAACGACACCCTTGTCGGCGACCGCTGCAGCTCCCCGTCGAGCGTCGCCCGGCGTGGCTTGGCGCGCCGCGCCAACGACCGTCTGAACGGCGGGCTGGGCCGGGACCGGTTGGGCGGCGGGCCGGGACGCGATCGCCTCGACGGCGGCGCCGGCCACGACTTCCTGAGGGGCGGATCCGGCAGCGACATGCTGGTTGCCGGCTCGGGACACGACCGTCTGGCCGTCCGCGATGGTCGCCGTGACACCGTGAGATGTGGCGCCGGCCGTGACCGGGTCAAGGCCGACAGGCGCGACCGCCTGCGCGGTTGCGAGCGCATCCGGCGGTAGGGAGCGTCAGCCGCGCGCTATCAGCGGCCCAGCTCACAGCCGCGGACGTGGTCGCGCTCGTCGGCCAGGACCTTGTCACGTCCACGGCCGCAGATGATGTGATCCCGCCCCCCGCCGCGTGCGCTGACTCGATCGTCCCCCGCGCCGGCGACCAGCCGATCGCGGCCGCGGCCGCCGTATAGCCGGTCCCTGCCGCGGCCGCCGTAGAGCGTGTCGTGCCCGCGGCCGCCGCGGAGCGTGTCGGCGCCGCCGTGCCTCTCCCCCTTGGCGCCGGCGGCGCGCGCCGAGCCCGCACCGCCGCCGCCGCAGAGCAGGTCGTTGCCGCCCCGCCCGGCGAGCCGGTCGCCGCCGTTCTTGCCGAACACCACGTCGGCTCGCGGGCCCCCGACCACCCGGTCGGCACCGTTACCGCCGACCCGCACCGTTACGGGCAGCGAGCGGCTGGCCCGACCCTCGCTGGCCCTCAGGGTCACGACCGCCGAGCCGCGGCGGCCCAGGGCCACCCTTGACGTGAGCATGCGGCTCGCGCCGCTGCCGGACAGCGTCATCCTGCGGGTCGGGACGAGGGCGTGGTTGGAGGAGGCCACGCTCAGCAGCGGCCGGCCGGCGGGCTTTCCGGCGTCGGCGAGCGCGAGCCTGATCGTCCCCTGCCGCCCGCCCGGACCGCACGACCCACCGGGAGCGACGCTCACCTTGGGGGCGGTGCTCGCTGGCGCCGGAATGTTCAGGAGCACGGTGACGGCGTTCCGGGTGCTGTCGGCGGTGGCCATGTCCGGGAGCGGGTCGGCGTTGAAGTGGCCGGCCGCCACCGAGGCCGCACCGATGGCCTGGAAGTTGTTCGGGCCCACCAACGTGCCAAGGCCGGTTCCGAGCAGCACCAGGACGCCGGCGTTGGAGTTGACTCCGGCGTCGGGGTCAGTCGCCGCCACATCGGCCACCGAGTCGGCGTTGAAGTCCGCTACCGCCAGCGACGTGGCGGACGAGCCAATCTCGTACTCCGTCCGGGAGCCGAAGGTGCCGTCGCCAGCGCCAAGCACGATCGAGACAGCCCCGTGGAAGAAGAGTTCATCGGCAAACACCAGGTCGGCGTTCGTGTCGCGGTCGAAGTCCCCGACCGCGACAGAATCGGGCGAGGGCCCGGCGTCGACGCTGGTCGGGCCGCTGAAGGTGCCGTCGCCTTTGCCGAGCAGGACGGACGCGTCCACGGAGGTGCCGCCCCCGTTGGCGACGACCAGATCGAGATCGGAGTCGGAATTGAACTCTCCGGTCGCCACGGAGGAGGGGCCGTCGCCGGCCTGGACGCTCGTGGGGCCGGTGAAGCTCCCATCGCCGTTGCCCAGGAGGATCGAAACATCGTCGGACCCGTTGTTCGCCACCGCCAGGTCGGGATGGGAGTCGGCGTTGAGAAAGCCGGCTACCACCCAAGCGGGTGACTGGCCTGCCGTGATGTTCGTCGGCGCGCCGAACGTGCCATCGCCCGCGCCGAGCAGCACCGAGACGTCGGCCGAGCTGCCGTTCGCGACCGCCAGGTCGGTGTGCGTGTCGGCGTTGAAGTCCGCGGCGGCGAGCGAGGTAGGACCGTCGTCGGCGGGGTACTCGTCCACGTCGGTGAAGCTGCCGTTCCCGGCGCCGATCAGCACGTCGACCCCGCCGTCGTCAAACAACGTGCCGTTGTTGGCTGTGGCCAGGTCGAGGTGCGAGTCGCCGTTGAAGTCGCTCGCCAGCACCGCCTTGGGGGTGCTGCCGAAGATCGAGACGTCCGTCGAAGTGAAGTTGAGCTGAGCGAACGCAGGAGGGCACGCAACCAAGCAGAGCGTCAGCGTCGTCGCGAGCGTGACCCTCGCGTTCGCGGAGCGCGCCTTTACCCGACACATCGCGTGCGAGCCTACTGGCCGGGGCCCAGGTGCGCTGCACGCTGCCGGGCTAGACTCCCAGGCTGAACAACAGGGGGGCTCGCGGGAAGGCGGGCTGAGAGGGCGCCCCCGGTGGCATCACCGCTCGGCGCCGACCCTTCGAACCTGTGGGGTAATGCCCGCGGAGGGAGCGAATGCAGAGACAGGCCGAGGCTCCCGTAGAGGAGCCTCTCTCTTTCGAGAACGTCACCCGCCGCTTCGGCGCGCTGACCGCGCTCGCGGGGATCGACCTGACCCTGCGCAAGGACGAGATCACGGCCGTCGTCGGCCCGTCGGGCTCCGGTAAGTCGACTCTCCTCGAGCTCGTCGCAGGCCTCCAGGAGCCGGACGAGGGCCTCGTGCGCGTGAACGGAGCGGTGAGCGCAACCGAGCGACGCGCGGCGTGTGCCTACATGCCTCAACGCGACCTGCTGCTGCCCTGGCGCGACGCGCTCGGCAATGCCGCGCTCGCGCTCGAGTGCCAGGGCGTGCCGCGCGCCGAGGCGCGCCGGCGCGCCGAGCCGCTCTTCGAGCGCTTCGGACTGGCCGAGTTCGAGCGCGCGAGGCCGGCTGAGCTATCCGGGGGGATGCGCCAGCGTGTCGCCTTCCTGCGCACGCTCCTGCCCGGCCGCCCGCTGCTCCTGCTCGACGAGCCCTTCGGCGCGCTCGATGCGATCACGCGTGCCGACCTGCAGGAGTGGTTCGCCGGCATGCTCGCCGAGGAGCCACGCACCGTGCTGCTCGTGACGCACGACGTCGAGGAGGCCGTCTTCCTGGCCGACCGCGTGATCGTCCTCTCCGCCCGGCCTGGACGCATGATCGCGGAGTTCGAGGTCGGCCTGCCGCGGCCGCGCTTGGTCACCGACCCGGAGCTCGCCCAGCTGCGCGGCGAGGCGCTGGAGGCGCTGCGCTCGTGAGGTACGTGCTCAGCGCAGCCCTGCTCGTCCTGTTCGTGCTCGCCTGGCAGGGCGTGGCGTCGCTCCACTCGGTGGACGACCTCACGCTCGCCTCGCCGGTCGAGACCTGGGACGCGCTGCGCGCGGACTGGTCGCTCCTCTGGGACAACGCCTGGGTCACGCTCGTCGAGGTGCTGCTCGGCCTGGCGATCGCCGTCGTGGCCGGAGTCGCGCTCGCCGTCGGCATGCATCTGATCCGGCCGCTGCGCGACGCTGCCTACCCCCTGCTCGTGGGCTCGCAGGCGATCCCGATCGTCGTGCTCGCCCCCATCTTCGTGCTCGCCTTCGACTACGGCATCGGCCCCAAGCTCGCCATCGTCGCGCTGATCTGCTTCTTCCCGATCACCGTCAACCTGCTCGACGGCCTGCGCTCGGTCGAGCCTGAGCTGATCAAGCTGATGCGCAGCTTCGGTGCCTCACGGGTACGCACCTTGCGCTCCGTCGAGCTGCCCGCCTCGCTCCCGTTTCTGTTCAGCGGCCTGAAGGTGGCCGCTACGGTGTCGGTGATCGGTGCCGTGTTCGGCGAATGGGCCGGGGCGGACGAGGGTCTGGGCAGGCTCGTCCTGCTCGGGAACACCCAGCTCCAGACGCCGCGCGTCTACGCCGGGATCGTGATCCTCACGCTGATGGCCGTGGCGCTGTTCGCCCTGGTCGCGCTCGCCGAGCGAGTCGCCTGCCCGTGGAACCGAAAGGAACGAATCGCATGAGAAAGCTCCTCCCGCTGACCGCGGCCCTGCTGCTGGGCCTGGTCGTGCTCGCCGGTTGCGGCGAGAAGGAGGACGTGCTCGAGCCGGGCGGCTCGAAGCGGGTCGAGGTGATGCTCGACTACTTCCCGAACGCCGACCACGCCGGCATCTACGCGGCGCAGGCGGCCGGGTACTTCGAGGAGGCGGGGCTCGACGTCGAGATCCGCACGCCGCCGGACCCGTCGGCGCCGATCAAGCAGGTCGCCGCGGGCAACGTCGACCTCGCCATCTCATACGAGCCGGAGGTCTTCCGCGCCCGCGAGATCGGACTGAACGTGGTGAGCATCGCCGCGCTCGTCCAGAAGCCGCTCACCTCGATCATCTCGCTGCCGAAGGCCAAGATCCGCGCACCGAAGGACCTCAAGGGCAAGACGGTCGGGACCGCCGGCATCGACTACCAGACGGCGTACCTCGAGACGATCCTCGCCGAGGCGGGCGTCAACACCGACGACGTCAAGGTGCGCAACGTCGGCTTCAACCTCACGCCCGCGCTGCTGACCGGCCGGGTCGACGCCGTGCTCGGGGCGTTCTGGAACTACGAGGGCACCGAGCTGAAGATGCGCGGCAAGAAGCCGCAGATCATCCGCATGGACGAGGCCGGCGTGCCGACCTACAACGAGCTGGTGCTGGTGGCCAACCAGGACGCGCTCGAGCGGGACAGCGGCAAGCTGCGAGCGTTCATCGGCGCCCTGTCGCGCGGCACGCGCGACCTGCGCGAGAACCCGGACGAGGCGATCAACGGTCTGCTCGAGGCGAACCCCGACCTCGACCCGGAGCTCCAGCGCGAGGTGGTCAAGGTGACGCTGCCGCTCTTCTTCCCGCCCGAGGGCAAGCCCTACGGCTGGCAAGATCCAGAGCAATGGGACGCCTTCTCGGCCTGGATGCGCGACAGCGGCCTGCTCGACGAGCCGCCCGATCCCGCCGCGACCCACAACAACCGGCTGCTGCCGGGGTCGGGGCTATAAGCAGCCCCGTTCTCTACGACGCCGACTGCGGCTTCTGCCGCTGGTGCCTCGCGCAGGTGCTGCGGCTGGACCGGGACCGCCGTCTGCGCCCCGTGGCCTTGCAGGATCCCGAGGCCGACCTGCTCCTGTCCGGGATGCCCGCGGAGCAGCGGATGGCGTCCTGGCACGTGGTCGCCGACGACGGGCGGGTCTACTCGGGGGGCGATGCGTTCGCCCCGCTCCTGCGCCTCGTCCCGGGCGGCGATCTGCCGGCGCGGGCGCTCGACGCCGTCCCGGCGCTCGCCGACGTGGGCTACCGAGCCGTGGCCGGCCGCAGGTCCTTGTTCGGGCGCCTGATACCCGCCCGGAGCAAGGCTCGCGCGCAGGAGCGCATCGACGCCGCCGCTCAGCGCTGAGCTCTACTAGCCGAGCGCGCCTCAGGCCGCCGCGTGGTGCTGCGATGCCGCCACTTCCGGCAGCAGGTCCTCGAGCCGGAGCTGATGGGCCGGCGGAGCTTCGATCGCGATCCGTCTCGTGATGCGCAGGTCGCCGTCGATGTGGACCAATTCGCCGGGCTCGAGGTTGTGCCAGCCCGGGTCCTCGTCCATCCGCTCGCTCGCGAAGATGACCGCCGGATTCTTGGCCAGCTCGCCAGAACGCACGCGGATCCGCCCCGACTGGCTGGCGGCGTCGAGGTGCCGCTCACCGCTTGGCCCGCCGCTGCCGCGTTCGAGCATCAGCAGGTCGTGGACGTCCGGGTAGCGCAGCGCCCACATGCCCGCGGTCGTCGCGAGCAGGCAGTTGAGGGTGAACAGCGGAAGCTCGGCGGCGATCCAGCGCGCCGCCGCTTCGAGGCCCGCTCCGGGGTCGCCGTCGTGCGCGGCAGTCTCCTTCGTCACCAGCGCGAAGAAGCGCTCGGAGTCCGTGTCGCCGCGGACCAGGCGGCGGTACTCCCCAAGCCGCTCGTCGAGCGCGTCCAGCCCCTCGATGTGGCCGTTGTGAACGAAGACGCGCTCCTCCTGCTCGAACGGGTGCGTGTTCTCCAGCGAGGACGGCCCGGTCGAGGCGTAGCGCACGTGGGCGAGGAACTGCGGCGAGCGGCGCTCGTTTGCCTCGCGCGCGTACAGCTCGTCCTCGTATGCGGCGACGGGCCGCTTCTCGACGACCACGCGGGGCTGCCCGTCGACCTCGAAGGTCGCCAAGCCGTACCCGTCGGCGTTCCGGCGGCTCTGCTCGGCGAGCGAGTCAGGCGCCTCGAGCAGCCAAAAGGTCGCCTTGACCGGCTCCGATCCTGCGGCAAGGCCGAACAGGCGACACATCTCTTCGAGCGGTACCCCAGAATGCGGGGCGGATCACGCGAGCGCCGTGTACTTCGAATGGGACACCTTCGTGCTCGACTCCGCTCAGGCGGTCTGCGTGGGGCTGCCCGCGGCCGGACTGCCCGCCTTCCTGCTGCGGCTGACCGGCCGCGGCTGGGCGCTGATCGGCCCCGTCTCCGTGGTCGTGAGCGTGGTCGCGATCGCCGCGGTGAGCACGAGCGCCGACGTGATCACCTGGATCGCCCTGCTGCTGGTGCCCCCGGGATGCGCGCTCGCGCTCGGCTGGGCGGCCCACGGCGCCCGGCCGTGGATGGCGATCGGGGTGGTGCCGCTGCTTGCGATCGCGTTGGCGGCGCCCGACGATCCACTCGGCCGCGTCGCGCGGCTGCTCCTGATCATCGGCTCGTGCGTGACGCTCGGGAGGCTGCTCGCGGGCGCGACGCCGCTCCTGTTCCTGAAGCTGGGCGTCGTCGCCATGACGATCATCGACTCGGTGTTCATCTTCGGCGACCTGTGGGGCGATCAGAACGCAGCCTTCAACGCTGCAGCGCCGGCAGAACAGCTGCCGCGGCTGCAGGTCGCCGACATCGGGGACGTATCGACCGACTACGGCGACTACTTCATCTCCGGGGTGGTCGGCGGCATCCTCGCCGCCGACCGGCGCAATCAGCTGCTTGCCGCGGTGGCCACGCTCGTTGCACTCGAGGCGTGGAACCAGCTCTTCGCCGTGGTCGACTCGCTGCCGGGCACGGTCCCGCCCACCACGGTGATGCTCGCATTCGAGGGGTGGCACCGGTGGCGCGCACGCCCGCGCCCCGTCCCGGCCTAGACAGCGAGGATCCCGTCGAGCGCAAGCAGCACGCCGAGTGCGACCAGCCCCAAGGCGAGCAGGCGGCCGGCCCAGCGTAGGACCCGCCCCTGCGGACCGTCCGTCCCCCAGGCGGCCACTGTGACCGCAAGCAGCCCGACGCCCACCGCCATCGCGCCGACCGCCACGAGGGCGCCGCTGTCGGCGCCCGCGCCCAGGGCCAGGACAATCAGGGCCGGGCGGGCGACCAGCGGGATCGCAACCGGCACGATCGCCGCGCGCCAGCCGTCGAGCGCCGGCTCGGGCGAGGGCGGCCGCCGGAACACGTCGATGGCCCCGGTCAGCGCGGCCACGATGCCGGCGGCGATGCGGAAGGACGACTCGCTCACGTCGAGCGCGTCCAGCAGCGGATCGCCCAGTAGAGCGGCGACGCACACCGCGAGCGCGCCGGCCAGCCCACCGAGGGCCGCCAGCTCGGCCGCCTCGCGCGCCGAGCGCCCGGCACGCGGTACGCCGAAGGCGGCGCGCGCCGGGTTCAGCGCCAGCAGCAGCACGGCGGCCCACAACCAGCCCGAGGGCGAGTCGTTGCCGGAGGGCGCCGTGCCGGCCGCCTCTGCGATCGGGATCGTGCGCAGCAGCCCGGCGAGCGCGTGCTGCTGGTCGTCCATGCGGGTCGTGCCGTCGACGACCCAGGCGCCCTCGATCCGCTCCGGCCGGGCGGCGCCCGCAGCGTCGTCGGCATCAGACTGCTCGCCGACCGCCAGCCCAGCCACGCAGGTCGCCCGTTCGGCGAGCGGCGTGCGGAGGTCCGCGAGCCGGGCGTCCGCCTGCGCGGTCAGCCACCAGCCCGTGATCGCCTCGCCGACCACGCCGAACCAGCCCCCGCGCGGCTCATAGCCGCCGCGCACGACCGCGCCCCAGGGTCCGAACAGCTGGCCGAGGTAGCGCGCCTGAAAGCCGAACATGCCTGCCTGCTCGCGGGCGTAGTCGAGCTCGTCGGCGCTGAGCGGCGGCTCGCCGCGGTCGGGGAACTCGGCGGTCTCGGCCTGGCCGTAGGCCGCCCAGTGGTCGGGGATCGGGGGCCAGTGGTCCTCGGCCTCGTCGCGCGACGTCGCGAGGTATGCGCCGATGCGGTCGGCGACCCTCCCCCAGCCCTCGTCCGGGAAGGCCCGGTGCAGCAGCCCCAGCGCCCAGTAGGCCTCGCCCGTGTAGTACTTCGAGTACTGGCCGGGCACCGGCGCCGCGCTGCCCGAGTCGTACTCCGCGAGTACGGCGCCGGACGGCTCGGTCTGCGCGACCAGGAAGCGCCCGAGGCGGCGCAGCTCCTCGTCGTAGCGGTCCTCCCCCGTCGCCTCGCGGCGGATCGCAAGCCCGGCGACGAGCAGCGCGGTGGCGCCCGTCGTGGTGCGCCCGTTGTAGCTGAACGCCGCCCAGTCGTCGTCCTCCTCGAGCCGGGCGAGCGCCCACTCGGTTCCCCTGTCCGCCGAGCGCAACGCGCCCGCCAGCCCGGCCGCGGCCGCCTGGTAGAGGCCCATCGTCACGCCGGCGTGGCGCACCTCGTTGTACTCGGGCGAGACGGAATCGTCGCGGACGTCGTACTCGTAGAGCCAGTCACCGTCGGGTCCCTGGTTGCGGACGAACCAGTCGACGGCCGCCTGGGCCGAGCGCTGCATCTCCTCGGGGCTGACGGTCGGACAGCGCTCGGGCGGGGCGCCGATGCTGAAGACGAGAACGAGCAGCAGCGCCAGGACGAGGCCCGCGCGCCAGACGCGGCTCATGTCGGCCCGGCCGCCACCACCGCGCGGGCGTCGGACCCGACGCGGCGGGCCCGGCGGACCTCGGGCAGGAGCAGCACGGGCAGCGCGAACCACGCCGTCAGCGGGAGGCGGCTCAGGGCGAAGACCACGGCCGGCGTGCCGCCGAACGACACCCCGTCGCGGTCGACGACCTCGAGCCGCGGACCCGGTTCGATGCGGAAGCGGGCGAGCCAGTCGAGCCTGCGCACGGTCGCGGCGAGGCGCCGGTCGCGCGCGACGCTCGGGTCGAAGCGGAGCACCCGGTCGCGGGTCGAGGGCACCGCCCAGACCACGAGCACGGCGATGGCGAGCAGCGAGAAGACCTGCACGGAGGCCGAACCCTCGATCGACAGGTGGAAGACGACGGCGACCCAGACGGCGGCGTAGCGGGTGCCGCGCCACCACAGGCCGAGCGCGATGAACAGCTCGGTGAGCACGACGAACTTGGCTGCCCCCGTGTGGAAGCCGCGGTCCGTCACGACGGACACCAGCCAATTAGGCAGGGCATCCAGCTGGTCCTGGGCGCGCACGACGCGCTGCCAGGTGACCGTGCCTCCGAACCAGTCCGGATCGACCAGCTTGCTGAAGCCGGACGCGCCGTAGACGACGGCGCACTCGAAGCGCAGCAGCCACAGCGGCCAGGCCGGAGCCGAGCGGTCGAGGGGCGGAAGCCCGCGCCGGCGCCGAAGCCACGCGTCGAGCGACAGCTCCCGCCCGCACGGCGCCACGGTCAGCAGGCCCAGGACGATCACGAGGTAGGCCCGGTTGTTGTGGAAGTGGGTGGTCGACAGGAAGAGGTTGTAGGCGACGATCGCGAACGTCGTTGCCGTCGCCAGGCGAGTGAGCAACCCGAACGTCATGAAGACCGCGGCGAGCGCTCCCACCCAGAGCAGCCCGATGTACAGCTCGCTCGGCAGCTCGGGATACCAGGACGCATACGGCTCGTAGAAGGCGTCCGAGTAGATGTGCCCCGCGAGCGCGTCGGACAGGAACGGGCGCAGGTGCAGCAGCACGACGAGCCCCGCAAAGACCCGCAACAGCGCGAGCGCGCGCATGCTCACCCTGCGCCCGAGTAGCTCGTCGAAGCGGGCGATCACCGTACGCCCTCGCGGACGCCGCTGCGCAGGACCTCGGTCCGCACCGGATCATCGTTGTGCCAGGCCGTGACCTCGGCCTCGAGGTAGCGGGTCTCGCGGTCGCGCGGGGTGTTGGCAGCGACCCAGTCGAGCGCCGCGTCGAGGAAAGCGAGCTGGTTGTCGAGGCCGGCGTCGGCGTGGTGGCGGAAGTCCGGGTAGCGCAGGCCACGGTCCTGAACGAGCTCGTCCCAGCGGTAGCCCGCCCAGCCCGCCTCGACCGGCAGCCGCCGGCCGTCGGCGGTGACCCGGACCACGTCGGCGCGCCAGGTGCTCGCCTCCGGGAACATCTGGAAGGCGAACTCCTTGTGGTCCGCCCAGTACCCCCGGGCCACCAGCGCGAGCTGCACGACAACCACGGCGACGACCACAACACGCCGCCCCACGACGGTGACCTTCGACCGCACGCGGCTGAAGCTACGGGCCCTGCTCGTTCTCGTCCAGGTCGAGGGAGATCGAGTTGATGCAGTAGCGCTGCCCGCTCGGGCCGGGCCCGTCAGGGAAGACGTGCCCGAGGTGGCTGCCGCAGCGGGCGCACACCGCCTCGGTGCGGATCATCCCGTGCGAGGTGTCCTCGCGGAGCTCGACCGCGTCCGCGAAGGCGGGCTCGGTGAAGCTCGGCCAGCCGCTGCCGGAGTCGTACTTCGTGTCGGAGCTGAACAGCTCGTTGCCGCACGCGCCGCAGCGGTAGATGCCGTCGGCCTTCGAATAGGTGTAGGCGCCTGTGAAGGGCGGCTCCGTGCCCCTCTCGCGCAGGATGTGGAAGCGCTCAGGCGAGAGCTCCTCGCGCCACTCTGCTTCGGTCTTGTCGAGCTTCTCCATCTTCCCTCCGTTCGGATGAGGCACGCTACTGCGTGAAGCGTCTCTGCAGAGCGTAGATGCCGGCCAGTCCCGCCCACTCCTCGTAGGGGGCGAAGAAGGCACGCACCTCGTCCTCGGTCGCGCGCCGGCCGAGGCCGGCGAGGCGGCCCACGAGCTTCACGTAGGCCAGGTCGAGCGCCGGGAGCATGTCGTCGCGCCCCTGGCCCTCGAAGGCCAGCATCTCGATGGTCCAGTTGCCGATGTTGGGGATCTTCAGCAGCCGCCTCCAGGAGGGCTCGTGGCGGCTCAGGTCGGCGCGCCCGGACGCGACCTCACGGGCGGCGCGAATCAGCGCTATCGAGCGCTTCGGCGCGAGCCCGCAGGCGTCGAGCTCGGCGGGCGCGCGGCCCGCCAGCCGCTCGGGGGCGGGCGGTGCCACGAAGCGCCCACACGCACTGCGGCGCCCGTGGCGGCGAACGATCGAGCGCTGAATCGATCCCGCCCGGCGCGCCTCGATCAGCTGCTCGCAGACCGCCCAGGCGAGCGCCTCGAAGGGCTCCGGGCGCCGGCGCGGGCGCACCCAGGGCCGCGCCCGCACCACGGGTCCGATCAGCGGGTCGCGCCGGAAGCGCGCGTGGAACTCGGATACGTCGTGGTCGGTGCCGAGCGCGAAGCGCATGCGCTCGATGCCGGCCGCTGCCGCCTCGCGCGAGGGGGCCTCGGCACGGAAGCGGACGGCGCCACCGGCGGCCCAGGCATGGACGAGCACCTCCTCGTCCTCCACCCAGAGAGCGCGCGCGAGCGCCTCGCCGCGGCGCACCAGCACGCGATCCCGTCCCGCCGTCGGAAGCCGGTAGGGCCCGGTCGGGACGACGTCGAGCTCGAGCGTGGTGGCTATTTGTCCTTGAGGAGGTGGATGTCGACGAGGAACGAGCGCGAGGCTGCGATCTCGGTCTTCTTGCGACCGCCGCCGAGCCTGAGGGTCGCGGCCTTGCGCGGGCGTCGCAGCAGCTTCACGAGCACGAACGTGGCGACGCCGATGAGGAACCCGCCGGTGGCGGCGGCCACCGCGGCCGGCAACGAGACCTCGCGCCGCGGCTCGATCACCCGCGGCTCGGCCAGCACCGGGAGCGGGCGGACCTCGGCCTCCTCGGAACGGTCTGGATCGGGCAGCGGGGCTGGATCGGGCACGAGGGGGCCGAGTGTAACGCGCTGATCAGAGGGCGCGCTGATAGACCCGGAACTTCTTGACGATCGTCCCGCCCATCGCCGCCATGGCACGGTTCATGGCCTTGTTCGTCTCGAGGATCCAGCCCATCTCGCCGCCCTTGACGGGCGTCGCATCGGCCATGTCGAAGTGCTCCGCGTACAGCCCGGCGGCGACGCCGGTGTGCTGGTAGGCCGGCCTCACGCCGAGGAAGCCGACCCGCACCTGGGTGACGATCCGCTTGCGGTTCAGGTAGTGCCACCAGCCGAACGGCAGGATTCGGCCGTTCATCAGCTTCAGGACCTGGTTGATGTCCGGAACGCTGATCGCGATGCCGACCGTCTTGCCCTCGGCGTCCTCGGCGACCATGAACCAGTTGCGGTCGAAGACGAGCTGCAGCTCCTGCGCGTAGGCGTCGAGGTCGGCCTTCGAGTAGGGCACGAAGCCCCAGTTGCGCGACCAGGCCTCGTTGTAGATCTCGGCGAAGGCGTCGAGCTCGCGCCGCAGGTGGCGCCGGCTCATCTTGCGAATGCGGATGCCGTGCTTGGGCTCGAGCTGCTCGGCGAGGTCCCAGATGATCGGCATCACCTTGTCGCGGCCCGAGATGTGGAGCTCCCACATGAACAGGTCCATCGCCTTCTCGAGCCCGGCGGCCTCGCACACCTCCCGGTAGTAGGGCGGGTGCCAGGGCTGGCGCACCATCGCGGGGCGCTCGTAGCCCTCGATCAGCACACCGCTCTCGTCGTTCATCGAGAAGTCCATCGGGCCGACCATGAGGTCACGGCCGCGCTCGCGCAGCCAATCCTGCGCGGCGTCGAGCAGCGCGCTCATCACGGCCGGGTCGTTCTCGAGCTCGAGGAAGCCGAACATGCCCCACGCGTTGCCGTGGAACTCGTTGAAGGCGGTGTCGATCTGGGCGCTCACGCGGCCCGTGACGCGGCCCTCGCTGCGGGCCAGGAAGAGCTGCGCCTCGGCGTGCTTGAAGTACGCGTTCAGACGCGGGTTGAGGAAAAGCCGGCGCTCGATCCGGAGCGGGGGAATCCAGTTTTCCGCGTTAGAGTGCAGCCGGTACGGAAGCTCGATGAACTCGCGCAGGTCGCTGCGCGACGAGACAGGCTTCACCTCGACGGACACGGCGCGGGACCCTACATGCCGACCGCTATCGATCTCTTCGAAAAGGCACGCCGCCATGAGCGGCTCGAGCAGCTCCAGGCGGCTCGCGACCATGATCTGATGCCCTACTTCAGGGTGCTGGAGGGCCCGGCGGGCCCGGTGGTCGAGATGGAGGGCAGCCGCCGCATCATGCTCGGCTCGAACAACTACCTCGGGCTGACCGGCGATGAGCGCGTCAAGGACAGCGCTCGGCGTGCGCTAGAGCGCTACGGAACCGGCCTGACGGGCTCGCGCTTCCTGAACGGCACGCTCGACTTGCATCTCGAGCTCGAGAGCATGCTGGCCGACTGGATGGGCACCGAGGACGCGCTCGTCTTCACCACCGGCTACCTCGCCAACACCGGCGCAATCGGCACCCTGCTCGGCCCCGGCGACACCGTCATCTGCGACTCCGGCGACCACGCGTCGATCCTCGACGCGGTCTCGATGAGCCGCGCCCGCATCCGCCCCTTCAGGCACAACCGGCTCGACAAGCTCGAGACGATGCTCTCGCGAGCGGAGGGCGACGGCGGCGGCGTGCTCGTCGTGGTCGACGGCGTCTTCTCGATGGAGGGCGACCTGGCACCGCTCCCGGACGTCGCGGCGCTCTGCCGCGAGCATGGCGCCCGCCTGATGGTCGACGAGGCCCACGGCGTGGGCGTGCTCGGCGCCCGCGGCGCCGGCGCCTGCGAGGCCTTCGGCGTCGAGGACGAGATCGACCTGCGCATGGGGACGTTCTCGAAGTCGCTCGCGTCCTGCGGCGGCTTCGTCGCCGGCCCCTCCGACGTGATCGACTTCCTGCGCGTCCAGTCGCGCTCCTTCATGTTCACGGCCGCGGCGGTGCCGGCCGCGATCGGCGCGGCGAAGGGCGCCCTCGAGATCATCCGCTCCGACGAGGGACCGGGACTCATGGCGAGGGTGCTCGACAACGCCCGCTACCTGCACGACGGCCTCGCCGATCTCGGCTACCAGGTGATGGAGCCGAACGTGATGCCGGACGGCTCGACGATCATCACGCCGATCGTGCCCGTGCTGATCGGCGACGACTGGAAGGCCGTGCTGCACTGGAAGGCGCTGTACGACGCGGGCGTCTACGTCAACGTCGCGATCTACCCCGCGGTCCAGCGCGGCGGGGCGCTGCTGCGAACGAGCGTGATGGCCACGCACGAGCGCGAGCACCTCGACGAGGCGCTGGCGACCTTCGAGCGCATCAAGGCCGAGGCCGAGACGCTGCAGCCGCCGGCCTGAGCCCACGCTGGTGCGGGGCCCGGCAAGGCGGCGGGCCGCCCGAGGGCGGCCCGCCGACTGCATCCGCTGAACGACGCGACTATCCGAGCAGGTGACCCAGGATGCGGCCCATGACCGCGTTCCTGCTCTCCTGCGACGCGATCCCCTCGAACCCGTAGCCCATGAGCAACGAGCGCGGGGTGGTGATCGTCGCGCCGACCGGGAAGCCGCTTGCGTCCGTGACTTCCCAATCATTGGCGTTGACGCCGCTCCCCTCGGGCGGACCGCTCACGGTCCAGCCCTCGAGACCGGACTCGAACGAGGTGCTCGTGCCGTCCGGCAGCGTCACGTCGTCGATGAACACGCCGAGATTCTGCGTGCCCCAGTCGCTGATGTAGGAGATCGACAGCTCGACGGTCTGACCGGCGTAGTCGTTCAGGTTGATCGACCACTCCTGCCAGCCGGCCGAGTTACCGGACGCGGCGTTCCAGTCACCGGTCGTCCCACTCGGCGTTGCACGTCCGTGCCGCCATCCTGCGTCTGGTAATGGTCGAGGAACGGGTGCAGCGTCCGCCAACCGCCTGAGTTCTCGGCCAGGCAGCTCTGGCCGGTGTTGTCCGACGTATGGCCGTTCGCGTCCGGGAGCGTCGTCCAGTCGTCGCTGCCCACGGCGTGGGCCTCGACGGTCAGGAAGTCCCAGTCCGGCTCGGTGTCATACGACGTCCAGAACGTCAGGTTGCCGCCGCCCGCGGGCACCGCCATCTCGCGGCTCAGCCGCTTGTAGCTGACGTCCGCGATCTGCGAGTACACGTACTGGTCGCCGGTGTGCGGCGCGAACGGCCCGCCCGGCTTGTCCCATCGGGTCGACGGCCAGCTCCGGAACTGCGGATACTCGTCCGGATGCAAGATGCCGCTCGTGGAGACGAACGACGAGCTGGAGTCCTGGTTCTCGGCGCCGTCGGGGCCGAAGCTCCAGCCGAGACCCTCGAACGGGGAGTCGATGCCGACCATGTCGAACAGGCCGCCCTCCTCCCGGTTGCCGTCGTCGGCGACCTGCGTGTAGCCGCCGAACCAGTACTCGAGCACGTCGTTGACCAGGTCACCGCCGTTGACCGAGCCGCGCAGCGTCAGGCACCTGCGCGGATCCCACGGGTCCGCACTCGTTGACCCGTGCAACGAACACGCGTCCTCGTTCTTCGGATCGAAGAACTGCGTGCCCACGGCGGCGCCCGTGAACTGCTGGCCGGCCCGCTTGCCCGTGTAGGCCACGCGGCCGCCCTCGTTCATGTAGGCCCGCATCGCGAGCATCTCGTCGTTGGCGAGACGGTCCGCGTTGCCGCCCGGCCCATCCGGGCTTGCGGGTGACGATGTCGTCGCCCGTGTACCAGATCACTGCGTCGTAGTGGCTCAGTACGCCGAGCAGATCCGGGGCGGTGCGATTGTGGGCGTCCACGTCGTAGACGTCCGCGCTGACACCGTTCGCCTGGAGGGCGTCGAGATAGTACTGGAGGTAGTTCGGACCGGAGGCCTGCACGGGCGACGCGCCCGTGTAGTCCTCAGCCGCCACCACCAGCACCCGGCCGCCCTGTCCAGCCTCGTCACGCTGGTAGGTGAACGAGTCGCTCGTCTCCCCGCCACCTTCGAACCAGACCTCGACGCTGTCGCCGGGGTTGGTCCCGGTCACCACGCCGCGCATCTCGTGGTAGTAGACGTCGGCGGGCTTGTAGGCCTCACCGCCGCCCCATTCCGAGGTCGGAGCGCTCTGCTCAGCGCCGCCGTTGATCCGGTACTTCAGGGTCACTGCACCGAGGCTCCGCTTCGCGAGCACGCGCACCGGCTGAGGATCGCCGTACGAATACTCGAAGTCGAAGTCCGCTCCCGGCAGGCCCTCCTTGTACGGGTCGTCGCTCTTGATGTAGAACGGCTTCGTCTCGATCCCGAGCACCGACTTCGGGTTCGCCGGGTCGGCGGCCGACGCGGCCACGGAACGAGCGAACGGCAGATTGCGCTCAAACTCGGCCTGGACCGCGGCCTCGTCGTCCGGGAACACGAACCCGCACCCATCACAGCCCGCGCTGAGCTCAGGCGTCCACGCCAGCGCTCCGGCACCCGCATGGGCGTAGTCGGTCGTTTCGCCGTTCGTGACGTAGAGGACGTCCGGACTGAGGCCGGGATGGAAGTCCTCGATCGCCGGGTTGTCGAGGTTGCCCGAGAGGGCGTAGTAGATCGGGTCGTCCGCAGTCGGCGTCGAGGTCTGCCACCCCTCCGCGTACAGCAGCCACTGCCCGTTCGAGTGGTAGTTCACCTGGAACGAGAAGTCGACCCGGTCGAGCAGGCCCTTCATGGCCTTCGTCTCCGGCTCCGAGACCGCCGCGGGGCCGCGATAGGTCTCGCTCGAGAAGATCGACGACGACCCCTCCTCGTCCCACTTGAAGTGGTTCGGGAAGTTGCGGTTCGGGTCAACACCGTCGCCGACCGCGATCTGGCCGTCGCTTGTTGTTGTCCCGCAGGTTCTTCCGCCAGAGTCGCTCGTGGTCGAACGTGTACTGGTAGCCGTCCGGGTTGGCGATCGGCATGAACCAGAACTCGTTCTTCCTCAGGAGCGCCCTGACCTGAGAGTCGTTGTCGCGCCAGCCGCGGATGAACCACGCCAGGAGGCGCCGGTCCATCTCGCCGGCGATCCACTCACGCGCGTGCTGCGTAGCGCTGTAGAGGACCGCGGGGCGCTTGCCGTCCTTGACCCCGCGCGCGCCCTGCGTCAGCTTGAGCGCGTAGATCGGCCGACCCTGGTAGGTCTCGCCGAGCTTCTCGAGCTTGGCAAGCTGCGGGTTGTTCTGTGCGACCTGGCGCAGGTACGCGGCAAAGCCGTCGGGCCCGTCGTAGTCGCGCCAGACATTGAACCCGTTCGCGGCCTGCCGAGCGGCGAACTGCTTGACCGTCATGCCGCCCTTGACGCGCTGGAACGTCGTCCGCACGCCCGACCGCTTCAACTGCGCGCGCTCACCGCGCGTGAGTACGAGGTCCAGCCGCACGCCGCCCTTGGCTTGACGCTGGCCGTAGACGTCGTACTTTGCGGCCAGCTTGGCGGCGCGCGTGGCGCTTACCTTGGCCGTGTAGACGTCGAGCTTGCCCTTCGCCATCGCGGGGGGTGCCAGTACCCCGCAGATGAGTGCGAGCCCAACCACGAAGAACGCTGAGCGTCTCACGCTCCCTCCCCTGGTTGGTGCTTCGATGGATCCTTCCCTGCGGACCGGATCCTTCCACAGATCACGACCCCTACGTACCCCGATGAGCTAGCCGTCAAGCTCCTGAGGGCGGGTCAAGGGTCGCTCGGCTCACCGCCGCGCCGGCCGCGCGCGTCACGAGGGCCGCGAGGCCGGGCGGCACGCGTCCGTCCGTCGAGGGCCAGGAGCCGGCGAAGATGAGCAGCAGCCCGCCACCGCCCCGGCCGTCATGTCCCCGAGGATCGCCACGCCCAAGCGCGAGGGCACGATCGTTCACGTAGGTGATCACGGTCGGTCGCAGTCGCGGAAGAAGTGCAGCGCTTCACGCTCCCTCCCCTTCGTGGTCGCTTCCTTGCCGGCAGAGCGTCTTCCGTCGCCGCGCGAGCCTGCTCCCGCCCGGGTGCGACAGCAAGTCCCCCATCCGGGGGACACCGTCATTCTCGATGCGGACCGTGCCTTGCTCGCCCCCGGCCTCAGCCGCGGTGCTCCTGCGGCCGCGCCACCGGCCCGGCCTGCTCGCGGCGCCGGCTGAGCCTCGCGACGACCGCGGCAAGCCCCGGAGGGAGGCGACCGTCCGTGGACAGCCAGGATCCGGCGAGGATCAGGAGCAGCCCGACGACGGTGCCGGTCGTGACGCTCTCGTCGAGGATGGAGACGCCGAGCGCGAGCGCGACCACCGGGTTTACGTAGGTGATGATCGTGGCCCGCCCGGGACCGACCTCGGTGATGAGGCGGAAGAAGAACAGGAATGCGATCGCCGTGCAGACGATCCCGAGCGCGAAGATGGAGGCGATCGCGTCCCCACTCGGCGCCTCGCTCGGGAAGCCGGCGATGCCGGCGGGCAGCAGGAACAGCGAGGCGAACCCGAGCGCGCCGGCGATCGGCCCGATCGGATCGGCGCCTGAGAACTGGCGCTTGACGATCATGGGTCCGCAGGCATAGCCGAACGCCGCCACCAGGATCGCGAGCGCGCCCACCAGCTCCGCGCTGCTGCCGGAGACGTCGATTCCCACGAGCGCCGCCACCCCTGCGAGCCCGACCAGCATCCCGACGAGCCGCGTCGGGGTGGGCCGCTCCGAGCGGTCGAAGCGCAGGGCAAGGCCGGCTACGAACAGCGGCACGGCCGCGATCAGGATCGCAGCCAGCGACGAGGCCAGGTGCTCCTCCCCGAACGCGATCATCGGGAACGGGATGGTGATCTCCACGAGCGCGAAGGCGGCGAGCCAGCGTCGATCGAGCCCGCGCAGGGCACCGCGCCGATAGGCGATCGGCAGGAGGATGAGCGCCGCCATCGCGACCCGCGACCAGGCGACGAAGCCGGCCGACAGCTCCTCGACGGCGACCTTGATGAAGAAGTAGGGAACGCCCCAGAGGACGGAGACGCACGCGAACAGGAACCAGCCGCGTGGGCTCAACTAACCACCCTGAGCAGCGCGGCGGCCGCCGCCGCCACCAGCACGACGACGATCAGCGGCGCCTTGAGCGCGATCGCCCCGGCGGCCGCCAGCAGCCCGGCGCCACGCTCGTCGAACACGAGCTCCTCGTCGCTGGCGAAGGCCTGCGTCGCCACGAGCGCGGCGAGCAGTGCCGGGCCCACGAGCACGACCATGCGCCCGGTGCGCTGCGGCAGCTGGCGGTCCCCCGCGAGCACCGGGCCTGCCGCCTTGATCGCGACGGTGGCGAGCCCGACGACGAGCACCGCCGTCCAGGCGGCGCTCATGACGGTGCCTCGCTCGAGATCGCCCGCGGCCGGTCCGCACGCGCCCGCTCCGGGCGCTCGCCGCGCTCGGGCAGCAGGCCGAAGAGGACGCCGCAGGTGGCCGCGATCACCGGCACGCCGGCGGGCGTCAAGGGGGTGAGCAGGAGTGCGATGCCGCCGCCCGCGAGCGCGGCCGCCAACGCGCGCCGGTTGCGGACGAGCGGCACGAGCAGCGCCAAGAACAGCGCCGGGAAGGCCGCGTCGAGGCCGAGCGTCGCCGGGTCGCCGAGTCTGCCGCCCGCAACCACGCCGATCACGGTACCGCCGACCCAGCCGGCGTACAGGACGAGGCCCGCGCCGAGCATGCGGCGGACGTCGAAGCGGCCGCCGTCCTGCGAGACCGCCCAGCTCTCGTCGACGAGCAGCTGCGACTCAGCCACGCGCCGGGCGGCCCCGCCGCGGAAGCTGCGCGCGGCCGCGAGCCCCATCGGCCCGTAACGGGCGTTGAGCAGCACAGCGGCGGCGACCGCCGCCACGACCGTGCCGCCCGCCGCGAACACGGACAGAACGGCGAACTGGGCCGAGCCGGCGAACGTCGTCGCGCTCATCACTATCGAGGCGACCGGGTCGAAGCCGGCCGAGCGCGCGAGCACGCCGAACGACGCGCCGAACAGGAGCACGGCCGGGGAAAGCGGGAGGATCGCGCGGGCGCCGGCGGCGTAGGCGGAGGGCTTCTTCGCTTGCTTCGGCGTCGGTTCCACAAAGCGCATGACGCTAGCGGCTGTATGGAGAACGAGGTATCTCACCGGATATCGTTTGCCTTTCAGTGGATGTCGGCGAACTTGATTCGGTTGACCGCGCTCTCCTGCGTGAGTTGCAGAACGATGCGCGGCAGACGAACAAAGCCCTGGCCGCGAAGGTCGGGATCGCGCCGTCCACCTGCCTCGAGCGCGTGCGCGAGCTGCGTGCCCGTGGCGTGATCCGAGGCTTCCGCGCCGACGTCGACCCTGCCGCGATCGGCCGGCCGATGGAGGCGATCCTCTCGATTCAGCAGCGCGCCGCGCACGGGCGCGGAGCCATCGAGACGCTGCTCGAGGACGTGAGCAAGGCGCCCGAGACGCTGCGTGTGATGGCGCTGACCGGAACGACGGATTTCATCATCCATGTGGCCGTCCGCGACATGGACCATCTGCGCGACGTGGTCTGGGCGCTCACCGAGCGACGCGAGGTAGCCCGCCTGCAGAGCTCGCTGATTTTCGCGAAGGCCGAGGGGCCGGAGCTCATGCCGCTCGACTGACGAATTGGCCGTAACCATCAAAGCCACTTTACCGGTTCTGTCAACCGGCTAAACTCATTCAGCGGTTAGCGAATGCCACCAGGCGAGTCACCTCCCGAGAAGACCGCACCGGAGCCACTCCAGCTCGTGCAGCGCTTCGTCAACTCGATCGACCTCGAGAACGGCGAGGACGAGCTCGACAGCCCGCAGGCGCTGCGCGCCTGGCTCGCCGGCCGCGAGCTGATGGGCACGCGCGAGGGCGTCGGCCCGGCCGACCTGCGCCGCGCCCTGGACGTCCGCGAGGGGCTGCGCGCCCTGCTGCTCCGCAACAACGGCCTCGAGTTCGGCCAGGACAAGGTCGAGCGGCTCGAGCGCGCCGCGGCGCACACCGGCGTGCGCGTGAGCTTCAGCCCCGCCGACGAGCCCGCGCTCGTCCCCGCCGCCGGCGGGGTGGACGGCGCGCTCGCGCAGCTGCTCGCGATCGTCGCGACCGCGGTCGCGGACGGCAGCTGGGAGCGGCTCAAGGCCTGCCCGCGCGAGGACTGTGAGTGGGCCTTCTACGACCGCACGAAGAACCGCTCCGGGCGCTGGTGCCGGATGGACCAGTGCGGCAACCTCGCGAAGGCAAGGGCCTTCCGCGAGCGCCGCCGCGGTCACTCCACCGTGTGAACCTTGAACAGGTTGGTGCCGCCCGCCGAGCCGGCCGGCAGGCCAGCCGTGATGCCGATCTTGTCGCCCTTCTCCGCGAAGCCGGCCTCGACAGCTGCCCGCGCGCATGCCTCGAGCAGCGCGAGCGTGTCGAGCGGCTCCTCGTGCAGGCGCGGGTGGACCCCCCAGAGCAGCTGGCAGCGCCGCACCACATCGAGCCGCGGCGACAGCGCCAGCACCGGCGCCTTCGGCCGGTAGGCGGAGATCAGACGGGCCGTCGTGCCCGTGTTGGTCGGCGAGACGATGCACTTGAGGCCGAGCTGGTAGACGCCGCCGACTGCGCCGAAGGCGATCGCGTGGTACTGGTTGTTCGCCTGCGGACCGCGCTCGGCGAGCCAGCGCCCGTAGGGCAGCTCCCGCTCGGTCGTGCGCGCGATCGAGGCCATCATCTCGACGGCGAGCACCGGGTGGCGGCCGACGGCCGTCTCCTGCGAGAGCATGACCGCGTCGGTGCCGTCGAAGATCGCGTTCGCCACGTCGGCGACCTCGGCGCGCGTCGGCCGCGTCGAGTGCACCATCGACTCGAGCATCTGCGTCGCCGTGATGGTCGGCTTGGCGCGGCGGCCGGCGATCGCGAGCAGCCGCTTCTGGACGAGCGGCACCTCCTCGATCGGCAGCTCGATGCCGAGGTCTCCGCGGGCGATCATGATCCCGTCCGCGGAGTCGATGATCTCCTCGCCGTTGGCGGCGGCCTGCGGCTTCTCGATCTTGGCGATCAACGGCACCTCGACGCCCTTCTCCGCCAGGTGCTCGCGCACCGGATCGAGGTCCTCGCGGCGGCGCACGAACGAGAGCGCGAAGTAGTCGAGCCCCATGCCGAGGCCGGCGTCGATGAGCGCGAGGTCCTCCTCGCTCACGGCCGGCAGCGAGACGGTCATGTTCGGCAGGTTCAGCCCTTGGCGCGAGGCGACGCTGCCGCCCACCTCGACGCGTGCCAGGACGTCGCCGTCGTCCACCGCGTCGACGCGCAGGCGCACGGCGCCGTCCGCCAGATAGAGGACGTCACCCTCTTCGACGAGCTCAGGGAATCCCTTCCAGGCCACCGGCAGCCGCTCGCTCGTGCCCTCGACGTCCTCCTGGGTGAGCACGACGCGCGAGTCGCGGGGCAGCTCGGCCACCCCGCCCGCCACCGGCCCGATGCGCAGCTTGGGTCCGGGCAGGTCGCCGAGGATCGCCACCTCGCGCCCGACGCGCTCACTCGCGGCGCGAATGTCGGCGGCCGTCCCGGCGTGCAACTCCGGCGTTCCGTGGGCGAAGTTCAGACGCGCAACGTCCATCCCCGCGGCGATCATCGCCTCGAGGACCGAGGGCTCCTGCGAGGCCGGTCCGATGGTTGCCACGATGCTCGTCGAGCGCATCTCGACAGAACATACCCGTCGCCCTTGGAACGCCTCGGCGCGGCTCGCGCCGGGCCCTTCCCTCGTCGGGATCCGTACAAACCTGGCGCCCCAGAAAAACCCCGCTCTTAGCGACAGAGTGGGTCGGTTCCTTGTTGACGCTCGTGACGAGAGCGGCTTAAGTGACCTGCGGCCCAGCCGAACGCCGGGCCGCCGGGGAACTGCATCCGCTTAGAAGATTCGCACGTAGTGCGGGGGAGGTCTGATGGGCAAGTCGGCAGCGATCGACGCTGGGCAAGAACAGCATCTTCGGGCGCTGGAGTACGCCAACCGCGTACGCCTCGCCCGAGCTGGGATGAAGCGTCGAATCTCAAGCGGCGAGCTCTCTGCGGCCGAGGTCGTGCTCAGCTGTCCCTGGCAGGCACACAGCATGTCGATCAGCGATCTGCTGATCAGCCAGAAGCGCTGGGGTCGTACCCGCTGCAGGAGACTGCTCGTCTCGCTGGGCGTTCCCGAGAACAAGCAGGTGGGGACGCTGACGGAGCGCCAACGGCTGGCGCTCGCCTCGGTATTGACCGCGAAGAATGCGCCGGCCGGCGCAGAGCAGGACGCCCACGACGAGGCGGGCGTCCTGACTGCCGCCTGAGGCCGGTGCCGACAGCGACGGCGGCCGGACCTCGGGGTCCGGCCGCCAGAGCTACACCGGCCGCCTGCCGAGCTCCTCGAGCGGCTCGTCGGCGGTGAGCCCGGGACCGGCGGTGGCGAGCTCGACGATGTGGCCGTCCGGGTCGCGCAGGTAGACCGACTTGAAGTACTTGCGGTCGAGCACCTCTGTGACCGGGATGCCCCGGGAGACGAGGTAGTCGCGCCAGCCCGAGAGCTCCTCCTCCGACCCGACGTTGAGCGCGAAGTGGTGCGTCGAACCGCGGCCCACGACGCCCTCGTCCAGCTCGGGGTACTCGAGGCATGTGATCAGCGTGCCCGGCCGGCCCTCCTCGTCGCCGAAGAACAGATGGCGGGCGGCGCGGTCGTCCTCGTTCACGGTCTGCTTGACCACGCGCATGCCGAGCAGGTTGCGGTAGAAGTCGAGCGAGCGCTCGACGTCCGTGCAGAGCAGCGTGATGTGGTGGATGCCCGCGATCCGGAGGCGGCGCTCGTTCATCGCCGCGGGCACGCTATCGGAAGCCGACTCCGCCGGAGCGCCTCTTGAAGACCGTGCGCAGCGCGTAGAACGCGGACGCGAACACCGCGGCGCCGATCAGCAGCAGCAGCCAGAGCTTGACCGGCCCGAGCCCGAGCGCGACGATCGTCACGACCACGAAAGCAGCCACGCCGGCGAGCAACGTGGTGTGCGAGCGGTAGCCCCCCAGGTGCTCGCGGAGCGCCAGCTCACCGCCGCCGAGCGAGGCGATCACCAGCCCCGCGAAGAGCCGCTGCTCGCCGTCCTCGCCGCTGAGCCCGCCCCAGACGATCAGCACGAGCCCGAGCAGGATCACGAGCTCCGAGAGCGGGAAGCTGCCCCAGGGCGCGCGCGGGCGCTCGCCCCGCCCCGCCCGGCCCGGGCGCGGCCGTGGCCGCGGGCGCTCCGCCGGTCCCTCGCGCGCGCGCTCGCGGCGCACCGCATCGCGCTCCGCGCGCGTCGTCTCTCCGCCGCGCTTGCGGCTTCGCCTTCCCATTCAGGCAGTCGGTAATGGGCAGCCGGACGAGATCACCACGCGCCACCAGTCGAGGAGCATGCCGAGGATGCCCCAGCGCGGGCGCACGTGCCAGTGGCAGCAACCCGGCTCGCCGATGTCCTCGCTCGACACGTGCTCCCAGTGGTGGGCCTCCGGCTCGAGCAGCATCTCCTCGATTCGCCTGCGGTTCTGCTCCTCGAGCCAGGTCCGGTCGGAAAGCGCCCGGCGCGCCTCGGAGACGCGGACCGCCAGCTCGTCACGCAGCTCCTCGAGCTCGGCAAGCGACAGCAGACGTGGCCCGCCCCGCCCGCCGACCTCCCAGTCCAGCGGCAGCTGCTTCGGGCCGCGCGGCCACGACGAGCAGAAGAGCTCGGACAGCTCCGTCTCGAGCCTCGCCACCTGCTCGCGCAGCGTGCGCCGCGCCGAACGCTCATCCGCAGGCGTGGTCGGCGCCAGCGAAGGGCTGATCAGGACCTCAGCCACTGCGGCCAGTGTAAAGCCATTCGGCCGCTGTCCACAGCGCCTCCTCGACACTGATCCGCGGCACGCCCTTGACCTGCAGGGCACACAGCGTCATGTGCCGGCAGGCGGGCGTGACGCCCGCATAGGGCGCCGCCTCGCCGAGCACGATCGCGACCGGCCGCTGTTCGTCGGCGATCACGATCTGAGAGCGGGACAGCGGTCGCAGCTCGCCGAGCGTCTCACCGGGACGCGACAGCCGCAGGCCGAGCTCACCCTCGACGCGCTCGGTGTCGAGCGCGACGATCGGCACGCCCGTCTCCGAGATCGCCACCGTGAGCGCGTCGTCGAGCAGGTTCTCGCTCTTGAGGCCGCCATGGCGCAGGCGCTCGAGCGCGATCGCCTCGACCGGCGTGCGGTCGCTGTCGGGGTCGATCCCGACCTGGCGCGAGAAGACGCGGTAGGCCCATGGCACCGAGTCCTGGCGCATGTGGATCACCTTCGCGCCCGTGTAGCGGTCGGCGAGCCCGCTCAGACGCTCCTTCAGCTCGCGTGGTGAGCGACCCGGCTCGGCGGCGAGCGCGGCATGCACGAGCCGCAGGGCGGGGAACTCCTCGGCGAGCTCGGGCTCGATCCAGCCGTCGCGCAGCTCGAGATCGAGCTCGGTGGTCACCGCGCGATCCGCTCCGCCTTGGCGCGCAGCTGGTTCTCGGTGAGATTGCCGAGCTCGACGTCGGCCACCCGCCCTCCCGCGCGCGCGAAGATCGTGGTGGGGCAGCCGCCGACGCCGTACAGATTGGCCACGGCACCATCATGGTCGACCGCCACGGGCTGCGTCCAGCCGCGCGCCTGGACGATCCGCCGGATCTCGTCGCGCGATTTGCGGCTGAAGTAGACGGTCGCGAACTGGACCTGCGGCACGCTGTCCTTGACGCGCTCGGTGCGGTCGACCTGCGGCTCGCAGTCGGCGCCGCGGTCGAAGAAGAAGGTGAGCACGAGCGGCCGTTCGCGCAGCTCGCACAGGTTCACGACCCCCTCGGAGCGCACGTCGCAGGCAGGGACCTCTCCGGCGTTGTCCGGGCAGGGCTCCTTCTGGCAGACGTTCGCGTCGCCCTCGAGGTTGCCGAGCGCGGTCGGAGCGGCGAACGCCTTCAGGCGCGAGCCCGGCTTCGGGCCGAAGAGCGACTCGCCGCTGTTCGGCAACGTCTCGACGAACAGCAACACACTCAGGATCATCACGAACACGATCCCCACGGCCCAGGCGTACTTGTTGGTCGCTCGCGGGCGCTCTGGCGGGCCGGCCGGCTCCGGGTGGCTGCGGTCGCGCTCGGCGAGGCGCTCGCCGACGCTCTTGCCGGATCCGTTGGATCCCCCGAGGTCCTCGAAGCGGTCCTGCTCGTTCACTGGGCGTCCGCCTGTGTCCGCCGCGGCCATAGCGCGAGCAGGTCACGCACGCGGAAGGGCCCGTGCTGCTCCGCCCACATCAGCGCGGCCGGCAGCACGATCATCACGCCGATCAGCGACACGCCGAGGTCGACCACCGTGACGATGCCGAAGTCACGCAGCATGCGGATGTCCGAGGCGATCAGCGCCGCGAAGCCTGCGATCGCGGTCGCTCCGGACGCCAGCACGGCGGCGCCGGTTGATGCGTAGGCGAGCTCGATCGCGCGCGCCGGCCCGGCGCCACCCTCGCGCTCCTCGCGGTAGCGCGACGAGAGCAGCACGCTGAACTCCGTGGTGATCGCGATCACGAGCGCCCCGAGCGTGACCGACATCGGGTTGAGGTCGACCTCGAGCGGCCCCGGCAGCAGGCCGAGCACGAACAGGATCAGCCCCGACCAGCCGGTGGCGAGCGCGATCGGGATCAGCGGAACCGCCGCCTCGCGCGCCGAGCGCCGCACCGCCAGCAGCACGAGGAAGACGCCGGCGAGCGCGGCCAGCAGCGTCAGGGCCCGGCGCCAGGGCGACGAGAGCGCTCCGTTCGCCTCCGCGGCCAGGACCGGCAGGCCGACGACGGACGCCTCCACTCCGGGCGGCGGGTCGAGGCGCTCCTTGATGTCGTCGACCACCTCCTTCTGCTGGTCGAGCGGCATCAGCCGGATGCCGAACGCGAGGTTGGCGGTGCGGCGGTCGGCCGTCACGACGCCCTGCGACAGGTAGGGCGGCACCGCGTCGAGCAGCTCGCGCACCTGCTCGCGGCCGCTGCCGGCTGTCTCGAACAGATCGGGCAGCGAGAGCGCCGGACACAGCTCCGGAGGGTCGTTCTCCTGGCCGCAGCGCTTGCCCGGGCGATAGCCGTGCGCTCGCAGGACGCCGTTCTGGAACTTCGTCATCCAGGCGAGCACCGCGGGCTCGGTGATGTCGTCCGCGCGCACGGTCACGTCGATCTCGCCCGACACGCCCGTCTCCTCCTGCAGCGCGTTGACGTCCTCGAGCGCCTGCAGGTTCTGGGGCACCAGCTCGCGCACGTCCGAGACCACCTCGCTCTGCGTGTCGAGCGCGAGGCCCAGCACGGCGACGGCGAGGCCGATCGCCAGCACGCGCCGCGGGTGGGTGATCGCGACGCCGAGCGTGCGCCAGGAGCGGTTGGCAAGCCACTCACGGACGCCGTCCAGGCGCGGGTGGCTCAGCAGCGCGGGGCGCGGCGCGGCTGCCGGCCGCGGCGCGCGGAAGCGCACCAGCGCGGCGAAGCCCGCGCAGATCGCGCACAGGAGCGCGAGCGCGATGCCGAGCACGAGCAGCGCGCCGAAGCCGCGCACCATCGGCACCGGCGAGAGCAGCAGCACGAGGAAGCCGACCGCCGTGGCGACCCCGGCTGTCAGGATCGTCGGCCCGCCGGCGCTCGCCGCCCTGACGGCAGCCTCACGCGCATCTGTGCCGGGGCGCGCGTACGCCTCGTCGAAACGCGCCTGGAACTGGATCGCGTAGTCGACCGCCAGCCCGATCAGCACCGGCAGCACGGCGATCGAGGCCATCGTGAGGCTGCCGCCCGCGAGCGACAGACCGCCGAACGTCATCGCCGCGGCCGCCAGCGCCAGCGCGAGCGGCAGCAGCCGCAGCCGCGAGCGGAAGACGAGCGCGAGCGTCGCCGCCATCAGCAGCAGCGCGGCGGCCAGCAGCACGAAGATCGAGCTCTGCACGGCGTCGGCGAGCCCCTCTGTCACCACCGGCACGCCGGTCACGATGTAGCGCGCCCCCTGCTGCGGCCGGAAGGCCCGCTCGCCCGTGGCCTCCTCGATGAGCGCGATCGCCTGGCGGCGCTCCTCCTCGCTCAGGTCGGGCCGCATGCGCACCTGGATCAGCGCCGCGTTCTTGGAGGGGAAGAGGTAGGCGAAGCGCGACTTCGGCACCCCCACATCGCCGGCGCGCGTGTCGAACACGAGCGCCGACACGAAGCTCGGGTCGTCGACGCGCGGCACGTCGGTCAGGCCGTAGCGCAGGCCGAGCTGGATCGCCGACTGGATGAACTGCGCGCGCACGGCCTCCGAGGCGGCCCGGGCGAGCCGCTCCTGCTCCGCCGGGGGGTCGCCGCGGCGCTGGGACAGCCGCCGCGCGGCCCGAGCGGCCTTTGCCGCCTGTCCGCGGTTTGCCTGCTCCTCCGCCGTGAACTGCTCGGCGATCTGCGTCGCAGCCGTGTTGATGAAGGTGCCCGGCCCGTAGACCGCCTTCGCAGGCTTCAGCTCGGCAAGCTCGCGGCACACGTCGGGAAGCTGGCGCAGGCCCTGCTTGGGCACGTTGCCCGACAGGCAGCCCTCGAGCCGGAGCACGCGCTGGAGGTCCTGGGTGAGGATCGTGCGCGTGAGCTCGCCGCGCACCAGCACGAGCACCGCCTCGTCGCCGAAGTCGCGCTTGAAGCGCTCGGTCGCCTGGAAGCTGTCCGAGCTCGAGTTGACGAGCGTGTCGGTCGCGACGCTCGGCTCGAGCCGCAGCGCCAGCGCGGCCCCGCCGAGCGCGAGCACGCCGGTGATCGCGAGCACCAGCAGCGGCCGGCGCGTGACGGCGCGAACGATGCGCCCGAGCAGAGCCCCCTTCATCGGAGTCAGCTTAGGAGGGACAAGCCGGGTGCCCGCGTTATGGCAGCGGCTGCAGGTGCGGGAACTCCTGCGACTGGTTCACGATGTTGCCGAGCGGAGCCTGTGGGTCGCAGGGCGGCGCCTTGCCCACGTTCTCGGGGACACCGAAGACGAAGTGCGTCACGAGATCGGCGAGAACCGTCGGGTAGAACGGGTCAACCGCGGAGGGCGACGCGGGGGTCGGGTTCGAGGTGCACAGGTAGCTGCCGAACACCTCGAGGTGGCCCTCGCTGGCGAGCTTGCGGTAGCCGCCCGGCTCGGTGTACGGGTTCGAGCGGTTCGTGCCCAGGCGGTTCGGCCAGGCGGACATCATCTCCGGGTTCGTCGGGGTAGTCGTGCGCAGGTAGTGGATCTGCTGCGACGGGTCCGCGAAGCCGACGTCGGTGGCCTGGGTCGCGGCAGCGTCGTTGGCGAAGAAGGCCGCCAGCTCGCCCTTGTAGAGCCCGACGTAGTCGAGGATCGGGGTCAGGTTGCGCAGGAACGGGTCGAGCCGGGCCAGGATCGGCCGCGTGTTGTCGAGCGCCTCCTCGGTCGCCGGCAGCCCCTTGAGCGAGACACGCACGAGCGGGCCCAGGTCGCTGAACAGGCGCTTCAGGTCTGGCGCCAGCGCGTCGGCATCGATCAGCAGCGGTGACAGCTGGCGGGCCGCAGGCCGCAGCTGCGTGATCAGCGGGTTGCTCACCTCCGCGAACTCGGTCAGCCGGCGCGTCGTCTCGCGGCCCTCGCGCAGGAAGGTCGGGAGGATCCGGAAGGTCTCCGCCAGCTGCTGGTCGCGGCTCCCGATCGACTCCCAGACGCGGTTCGAGTTGCTGATCAGGTTGCGCAGCTGCCCGCTGCGAGCGGTGAGCGAGTCGAACACGACGCCCGTGTCGCGGATCAAGCGCCGCGTCGCTCCGGACTGAACGCGCAGCACCTCGAGCACGTCGTCGGTCGACTCGGCGAACGGAGTGAGCAGGCCGAGCGCGTCGTTCAGCGTCTCGGCGTTTCCGAGCGCCGCCTTGCCCGACTGGTCGAGCCAGGTCGAGAACTGGGCGCGCGTGACCGGGTCGAAGGTCCGCAGGATCTCGTCGAGCTGCACCGTGTCGGCCACCTGGCCGGCCGCGAGGCGTCCTCCGTCCTGCACCCGGCCCGAGCCGGCTGTGCCGGGCGACAGCTCGACGTAGGTTTCGCCGAGCAGCGTCTTCTGACGCAGAATCGCGCGCGTGTCCTTCGGGATCGGCGCGTAGCGCGCGTCGATCTCGATCTCGGTGTCCGTCAACCCGGTCTGGGGGTTCGGCTCCTTCTTCTTCACGCGCCCGACGCGCACGCCCGAGATGCGCACGTCGGCCTCCTGCGCGAGCTGCGTCGCTTCCGGGAAGGCGACCGTCACGCGGTAGCCCTGCGGCTGCAGCGGCACCGAGCCGCCGAAGTTGAGCCACAGGAAGACGAGGATCCCGAAGCACGACAGCGCGAACGCCACCATGGCGAAGATTCGGCCGAAGCTGGGCGTCTGCTTGATCATGGGACCCGGTTGTCCTGTGTGTTCTGCGGGCAGGCCACCGCCTCGGGCGGGAAGTTGTTGAGGCGCGTGATCATGCCGAGCTGCGGGTTGCCCTCGACCACGGACTCGAGCGTCTCGTAGCCGGAGCAGGAGATGACGACGAGGCCGCGGCGCACCGGCCCATGCGCGTCCTGCAGGTTGAACAGGGTGGCGCCGTTGTGCGCCCCCCATCCGCTCCAGAACAGGAACGACTCGGCAGCGCCCGGCGGGTCGTAGGCGAAGGCGTTGAAGAACTTGTTGAGGACCTTGAAGCTCGTCGTGAGCCGCGGCGTCACGACGGCGAGCTCCTTGGTCGCGCTGCGCAGGGTGCGCACGCTCGGCTGGACGTCGCGGGCGAACGGGCGGATCTGGTCGCGGATGATCGGCGTCGTCTCGCGGAAGAACGGCTGCGTCTTGCGCAGCGCCGGCGCGAGGTTGCGCGCGAACGGCCGGAGGCCGCCCAGGGTCGGGCCGAGCTCGGCCGCCAGCACGGTCGTCTTGTCGAGCGTCTGCGTTGTCTGGTCGAGCGCGCCCGGGAAGAGCTGCAGAGCCTCGCGCAGCGCATCGTCCTCGGACGCGAACGCCTCGAAGTTCGCGTTGGCGGAGTCGACGAGCGCGGCCAGCTCGCGGTCGCGGTCGGCGAGCGCGGTCGAGAACTCCTGGAAGTTGTGGATGACGCGCGCGATGTTGCGGCGCCGTTTGACGAGCAGGCGGGTGATCTTCGCGCCGTCGCGCGCCGTCGGCTCGAAGCGCTTGAAGGCCTCACGCAGGTCCTGCTCAGCCGTCTGGTCGAAGCGCTGGTCCGCCCCGGTCAGCTTGTCGTCGAACGCCGTGCCGCCGGCGTTCAGCAGCACGCGCAGGTAGGCGCGCGTGTCGTCGTCGAGCTGCGCGAGGATCTCGTCGCTGTTGACGTCCGGGAGCGTGTTGGACACGGGCACGCGCGCGCCCTCCTCGACCTCGCCGGCCTGCTCGGTGCCCGGGTCGAGCGCCAGGTACATGTCCTTCAGCCCGGTCTTCGGGCGCAGCAGGATCGTCGCGTCCTTGTAGATCGGCCGGTACTCGTCCTTGATCTTCATCTGGATGACCGCGCGGCCGTCCTCGAGCTGCACGTCACCGACCTCGCCGACCTTGACGCCCGCGATGTTGACCGTCTGGCCCTGGCCCGGCACGACCGCCTGGCCGGTCTGGAACTCGGCGTCGACCACGTAGAAGTCGGTTCCGATCAGTGGCACCCAGGCGGGCAGGTAGAAGCGCTGGTTCGAGAGGATGTAGCCGCCGACCCCGAGCGCCAGCACCAGCATGAACAGGATCGCCACGAAGACGGGCGCCTGCTTCTTGATCTGGCGCATCATGGGCCGCCCCCGATCCGCGCGGAGTTCAGGTTCGGCGGCTTGCTGCGGTGGCACGCGACGTTGGTCTTGTAGGGCGGCTTGGGTGTCTTGGCCGGGCGTGTGCCGAGCGGTGGAGCCGTCGCACTCGCGTGCAGCGGCCCGAGCCGGCCCACCGGCGGCGTCTGCACCGGGTAGCCGCCGCCGCCCGACTGGAAGCGCACGTAGGTCCCGTTGCCGTCGAAGTTCTGCGACTCGCCGGCGAGCGAGACGAGGCTCTGGAAGAGCTCCTGGTAGTTGCGCAGGCCGGTGGTGAGGTTGCCGTCCTGGATGCGCTGCTCACCCGTGGGCAGCACCACGTTCAGCTGGCAGCGGTTGAACGCGTCGACGACGGGCAGGAAGTCGACCGTTCCGTCGGTGAAGGCCGCGAAGTCGCGCACCGCCGGCTGCAGGATCTTGACGAGGCCCTGCAGCTCGGGCTTCGACAGCAGCGGCCGCGTCTGACGGATCCAGGGGAAGCCCGCCGCGATCGTCGCGGGCGTCTCGCGTACGCCGGGGATCATCTCGAGCGCCCAGGCGCGCGTGTCCGGGAAGGCGGCGTTCAGGTTGTCGAGCGCCGGGTTCGCGGCCTCGAGCAGGTCGGGCAGCTCGGCGATCGTCTCGCGCAGGTTGCCCTGCTCGTCGGCGAGCGCCGCCATCGTGAGGTTGAAGTTCGTGATCAGGTCCTTCAGCTGGCCCTCGCGCGAGGACAGCGCCGAGAAGACCTTCTGCTGGGAGCCGACGAGCTTCGAGAGGTCGTGCATCTCGGTCCCGAGGAAGGCGCGGTTCACGATGGCGCCGCCGCGCAGCGAGTCGGCCGAGAACTCGAGCGACTCGTTGAGCGCCTCCGCGGCGGTCTTGCCCTGGACGTCCACGTCCTGGTCGTCGTCCTCGCCCGGCTCGGGCTCGCCGTTGAGCGCGTTGCCGTAGCCGATCAGGAGCTTCTGGAGGTCCTCGCGCGTGCTCGTCGTGAGCGTGCCGAGCACCTGGTCGATCTGCACCGGCGCGGCGGTCTGGGTGACCGGGATCGTGTGGCCGTCGTCGACCTCGGGTGAGCCGGGCGTACCTGGATGCACGTCGAGGAACAGGTTGCCCTCGAAGAAGATGCGCGGCCGCACCTTGACCTCGGCGTCCTCGTGGATCGGCAGGGCGTCGTCGTCCAGCTTCATCGTCACGAGGACGGCGGGCGAGTCGCCACCGGCCGACTCGACCTTCGAGACCTTGCCGACGTCGACTCCGGCGATGCGCACCGCCTGTCCCCGCTGGATCGGCGGCGCGTTCTGGAACGCCGCCTTGAGCTCGAACGGACGTGTGAAGGGGATGTCCTTGGAGACGGCGAGGAACGTCGCGATCACAAGCACCACGAGCGCGATCAGGCCCACCTGGAACGCGGTGAAGCGGTCTCCCTTGACGCGCCTCATCGCCCCTGCCCCTGGGTGCGGGTGCCCTGGTTGCCGGGCGGGTTCGTGAGCACGGTGCGCCCGACCGCGTAGCGCTCGTTGCCGGCCTCGCACTCGCGCGTCTGGCCGGGCGAGGCGGTGTTCGGGTACGGGTTGAAGTGGAGGTGGTTCTCCGCCGTCGGGCCGTTGGCCGGCGCGTCAGAGGGCCCGCTCTCGTTGTTCGGGCCCGTCACGAGCGTGCCGCGCTGGGTCGGGGCGGAGACGATGATGAAGCGCTGCCAGTTGCCGTTGCTGTCGCCGTCCGAGAACAGGCTGGCGGCGTTGCGGAACAGGAGCGTCGCGTAGTTGCAGGTCGTCTGGACCGGCGCGATGAAGTTGAGCGTGGGCTTGAGCGACGAGGCGAGCCGCGTGAGCTGGTTGATGCCCGCGCGCACCATCGGGTCCTCGGAGAAGTCGGCCAGCGTGTCGAATACGTCCGCAAGGTCCTCGTTCATCGGGATCGTCTTCGGCAGCACGTTGGTGCCGATCTCGAACGCGTCGGCGAGCACCGGCGCCGCGCTCGGCAGCACGGCCACACCCGGCCGGAGCTCGCGGAAGAGGGCCGTGTTGTTGCGGATGAAGGGGCGCTGCAGCGGGAAGTCGCGGATCGCGACCTCCTCGCTGATCGGGCCCTCGCTGATCGTCTCCTGCAGGAACGGGCGCGCGATCGCGGCGAGCGCGGTGAAGCTCGTGTCCAGGTTCACGAACAGCGAGGCCTGCTCCTCGGCGACCGGCGCCACCTCCTCGGCCGCCCGGCCGAGCGAGCGGAAGAAGCGGTCGAGGTTCGTCTGCGGAGAGGACAGGTTGCGCGCGACCGGCTCGAGGTTCTCGAGCAGCGGCACGAATTGCTCGATCGCGAGGTTGATGTCGCGGCCGCGGCCGGCCAGCCCGCCGCCGTAGCCATCGAGCGAGTTGCGCGAGCCGACGCGCGCCTTGTCGTCGAACATGTTGAACAGGTCGTCGATCTCGACGACCTCGGGACGCGCCTGGCGCACCGGGATGGTCGCGCCGGGCCGCAGCCCCGCACGCCCCTCGCCCGGGGTCAGCTGGATGTACTTGAGCCCGATCGCCGAGCGCGGCCGCACGAGCAGCGTCGAGTCGGCCGGGATCGGCTCGATCTCCTTGTCGAGCTTCATCGTGACCTGCGCGTAGGTCGAGCCGTCCTCGCGCTTCTTCGGCTCGATCTTCGAGATGAAGCCGACGCGGGCGCCGCCGATGCGGACCTCGAAGCCCTTGACGAGCTGCGAGGCGTTCGGCAGGTTCGCCTTCAGGTCGTAGGTCGGCACGAACGGCAGGCCGGAGTTGGCGTTGTAGGACAGGAAGACGGCGACGATCGCCACGAGCAGCGTCACCGCCCCGACCAGCACCGGGCTCGCGGCCAGCGCGGCTCCCGAGCGCCGCGGGCTCACTGCTCCTCACCTCCGAGCAGGTAGTCCAGCACCGGCTCGGACGGGCCGAGGCCGGGCGACTGGCCCCCGGCGCGCTCGCGCAGCGTGTCGAGGTTGCGCTCGCGCTCGCGAGCGCCCTCGGCCGTCCCGCCGGCGCCGAGCATGTCCTGCAGCATCGCGCCCAGCGGGGCGATGCTGCCCTCCTTGCCTGTGCCCTCGACCTCGGGGGCGTTGCGCGCCTCGAGCGTGTCCGCACCGGCTGACGCCGCCGTGGTCGGGTCGTAGAAGTTGGCCGTGCAGGCGCCGAAGATGCGGGTCGCGTAGGTCGAGCAGAGGTTCGTGACGAGCCCGGCGCGCAGGTAGTGGCCGATGTCGTCGAAGCCGTTGACCGACAGCGTCGAGTAGTAGAGGAGCTCGTTGAGGCGCTCGAGCCCGCCGGTCTGGTCGAGGCTCTTCAGCAGGTCGTCGAGGTCGATCGACGTCGGGCCGAGCTGCTTGCCGAGCTTGGTCAGGTCCTGGAACAGCGGGCGCGAGCGGATCAGCGCCGGGCGGCCGCGCTCGAGCGCGTCGCCGAGGCTTGGGAAAGACTCGCGCCCCGAGTCGGCGAGCGTGCCCTGTGCCTTGATCAAGCGGCCGAGCGCGGGCGCCGAGTCGCCGAGGTCGGCGAGCAGCGGGATGCCCTGGTCGGCGAAGTCCTCGAGGTCCACCATCAGCGGCTCGAGCTGCGCGAGGAAATCCGGCAGGAGCGCGATCCCGCGGCGGATGTCGTCGCTGCGCTCGGCCGAAGCCTGCCCGGTCTCGTTCGCCTTGACGACGAAGTGCGCGAAGGCCTCGCGCTCGCGCGCCAGCGGGCCGAGCACCGTGTCCGAGTTCTTCGCGAGCCGGGCCAGCTCGCGGTTCTGGTCGGCGAGGATCTTCAGCACCTCGTCGGTCTCGCGCAGCGCCGGGTTGGCGCGGTGGATGACCTCGTTGAGCTCGTCGCCGCGGCCGGCGAGCGCGGTGCCGAACTCGCTCAGCAGGATCGAGAGGCGCTGCCGGTAGGGGAGCCGCAGCGTGTTGTTGATCACGTCGAGGTCGACGGGCGAGCTCGTGTTCCCGACCGGCAGCAGGCGCTCGCCCTTGCCCTCGCCGTCCTGGATCCGGCGCAGCTCGGGCGCGTCGGTCGAGCCCGGCTCGCACTCCACGAACTTCTCGCCGA
The DNA here is from genome assembly GCA_963739095.1 of uncultured Thermoleophilaceae bacterium. Taxonomy (GTDB): domain Bacteria; phylum Actinomycetota; class Thermoleophilia; order Solirubrobacterales; family Thermoleophilaceae; genus JACVRW01. The sequence goes on along the minus strand of CAVTZF010000013.1, from coordinate 18,591 downwards.
TCAGCCCCTGCGCCCTGATCGTGCACGAGGCGTCCGCCCTCCAGGGGGTGAAGTCCTCGTTGTCGACGCGCAGCGTGACCGCGGCCTGCTTGTCCTCGGTCACGTTCAGGTCGCTGATCACGCCGACCGGGACGCCGGCGATCTTCACGTCCTCGCCGGCGACGATCGTCGACGCGTTGTCGAAGATCGCGCGCACGAAGTAGGCGTCGTTCGTGTCGTCGTCGTTCGCCTCGCGCACGATGCCGATGACGATCCACGGCACGATCGCCACCAGCAGGCCGATGATCACGATCCGCCTCATGGTCCGGGCGGGGTAGTGGTCGTGTCACAGCCCATGAACGCGAACGGCAGCGAGCCGTCGGGCGAAGGCTGGGTTGAGCCGCCCGGGCAGCGGTTGCGCCAGCCCTGCTCGAACTGGTCGAGCCGGTTGATCGGCGGGATCGCCGTGAGCGTGCCTGCCGCCTGGTTGAAGGCCGACGGGCTGAACACCGGCTGGACCCGCGCGTAGTGGCCGTTCGCGTCGTAGTAGCCGGCCGCCTCGGCGAACTTCGTGATCCAGCCGGTCAGGTCGGGCGTGTAGCCGCGCAAGTACTCGACAACCGGCTGGGCGCGGTCGAGGGTGCGGATGGCGCGCGGGAAGACGGTCGCGGTCAGTTGCGCGAGCCGCGGCTGCTTCTTGGTCAGGTCGATGAGGTCGTTGTTCGGGCCGGGCAGCGAGATCAGGTCGCTCAGATCCGCCACCGTCGGCCGCGCCTCGGCAACGAGCGGCCGCAGCGCGCTGAGGAAGGGCGCCAGGTCCTTCGTCGCCGGCTTCGACTCCTCCACCAGCAGCTGCAGGTCGTCGAGCGTCGCGCGCAGGTTCACGAAGGTCGTGTTGGCCTTGCGCAACGTCTCGGGCAGCAGGTCGAGCGCGGTCTCGAGCGCGACGTTCTCGTCGGCGATCGCGCCCATCGCCGTGCTCGTGTTGCTGACGAGCTGCTCGAGATCGTCGCTGCGCTCCGCGATCGCGGAGACGGTGGTGGCGCCGTCGCGTACGAAGCGCTCGAGCACCTCCTGGTCGAGCGCCAGCTCGCGCGTGAGGTCGGTCGTCGAGCTCAGGAACGGCGCGAAGTACTTGATGCTCTCGTTGGCGTCCTCGCCGCGGCCGGCGTACTGCGTGCCCGAGCCGCGCACGATGTTGCGCAGGCCCTCTCGCGTCTTGTCGTCGAGGGCGTTGAAGAGGACGTCGAGGTCGACCGGCGCGCTCGTCTCATCGGCGTCGATCTGGCCGCCGTCGTCGATCTCCTCCGCGTTGTTCGGCCCGGGCGCGAGCGAGATGTAGCGGTTCGCGATGCCCGACAGCGAGGTCGCGCGGATCGTCGCCTGGGTGCCGTCGTGGAGCGGAGCGAACTCCTCGTCGATCTCCATCGTGACGACGGCCTGCGCGGCGTCGTTCAGCTCGATGTCCGAGATCGAGCCGACGACGGCGCCGCCCACCCGGATCTGGTTGCCGTTGACGAGCTGACCGGCGCTCTCGAAGACCGCGTTCACGCGGTAGCCGTTCCCGCCGCCGAACATCGCCAGCGCCAGCAGTGCGATCGCAGCGACCAGCACCGCGATCGCGATCACGCGGGCAGCGATCGACCCCCGCTCGGATTGGAGCGGTTCACGAGTCCGGCTTTCTCTTGTCGTTGGATCCAAGCGCGGTCGTTCGACCGGCGCCCCCCGCGCGGGATCGGACGCATCCGCCCCCGCAATCGCGCGCCCTCCGGCGCGCCTTGTCAACTACTCCATCCCGAGAGGGCCCTGCGCCTCCCCCGAGAGAAACTGCCGGACGAACTGGTTGTCGCTGTTGAACAGCTCGCTCGCCGGCCCCGACTCGACGATCCTCCCCTTCCATAGGATCGCGATGTAATCCGCCACGCGCCGCGCCGACATGATGTCGTGCGTGATCACGCAGTAGGCCCCGCCGTTCTCCTCGTGCACTTCCATGATCAGCTCGCACAGGAGCGCGGTCCGAACTGGGTCGAGCCCCGAATCCGGCTCGTCGAACAGGACGATGTCGGGGTCGAGCACGAGCGCCCGGGCAAAGCCGGCGCGCTTGCGCATCCCCCCGGACAGCTCGTTGGGCATCTTGTCCAGGGCACCGCCCAGCCCCACCTCTCCCAGGCGGCGCATGACGATGTCGCGGATCTCGTCCTCCCCCTTGTCCGTGTGCTGACGCAGCGGGAAGGCGGTGTTGTCGTAGACGTTCATCGAGCCGAACAGAGCGCCGTCCTGGAACAGGACGCCGAACTTCTTGCGCATCTCGAACAGCTCGTCGTCGGCCATGGCCGGCACGGACTCGCCGTGCACGAGCACGTCGCCCTCGTCCGGGTAGAGCAGGCCGACCATGTGCTTGATGCAAACCGACTTGCCGGTGCCCGACGGGCCCAGGATCATCGAGATCTGGCCGTTCGGCAGGCCCAGGTTGAGGCCGTTGAGGATCGTGTTGCGGCCAAAGGACTTCTTCACGTCGATGAACTCGACGGCGTCCTCCGAGCCATGCTCGCGCGTCTTGCCCGAGTGCCACTGGTAGGGCTCCTCGCCTTCGCGCGTCTGATCCAGGATGTTGTCGGGGACCTCCTCGTTGGTGACGCGCGGCGGGGCATGCTCCTCCTGCTCGGCCCGACCGCGCGTCTCCTCCCAGTCGCGCGCGTCGAGCGGCTCCTCGCCGCCCTCGCTGCCGTCTCCCTCTTGTCGCTCCTCGCTCACGGTCCCTCCTACGAAGCCTGCACTGTCAGCCGCCTATCGGCGCTCTCGGGTTCGAGCCCCAGAAGATCTGGGTGCCCACCATCCCCACGAGATGGACCATGACGGTGTTCAGCACCATTGATTTCGCTGTCGCGGTGCCGACACCCACCGGCCCTCCGCTCGCGTTGTAACCGTAGTAACAGCCCACGAGCACGATCACCGTCGCCATCGTCATGGCCTTGATCAGGCTGTAGAACAGGTCGGGCGGGTTCTGGAACATCCAGAAGATGAGGAAGAAGCCTCCCGAGGAGACCTCTCCGATCTGCTGTACCACGGCTAAGTAGCTCGCGAAGAAGCCGGCGCCCACGGCCGCGACGTACAGGAACGGCAGCACCATCCAGGCGGCCAGCAGGCGCGTCGCGCACAGGAAGACGAGCGAGTTGATGCCCATCACCTCGAGCGCGTCGATCTCGTCGGAGATGCGCATGGCGCCGATCTCGGCCACGAGGCCGGTCCCGACCTTGGCCGACATCATGTAGCCGAAGGCGTAGGGCATGATCTCGCGCAGGTCGCACCACGCGCTGAAGACGCCGGCGTAGGCAGGCGCGCCCACCGAGCGGTTGAAGTAGGCCCCCTCGATCCCGCACTGGAGGCCGAGGATGAAGGCGAGCCCCCAGATCACGAGCGCCGAACCGAGGATCAGGATGCCGGCCTGGCGCAGGGCCTCGCCGAAGAAGTGGAAGACGCGGCCGTTGTAGACGTTGCCGACGACGCGCGCGCAGAACTTCGCGATGTCGCCGAAGGAGGCGATCCAGTCCTTCGGGACCGAGAGCCACGTCTTACCCATCTACTTGATCACCGAGATCTCGGGGTGCGTGGCGAGCAGGGTCTGGGTGAAGACGTAGTTGAAGGCGAAGATGCCCAGGAACTCGATCACCACGCCCTGGTTCACTGCCCTACCCACCCCTTCGGCGCCCCCGGAGGCGGTCATCCCCTTGTAACAGGAGACGATCGCGATGATCGCGCCGAACAGGGTCGTCTTGACCACCGAGCCCCATAAGTCGGTGGTCGACGCGTTGTTCAGCAGGGTGGCGAAGAAGGGCCCTAATGGCGCGTCGAAGGTGAGCGTGGCGAGGATGCCGCCGAAGATGCCGAACAGCAGCGCGTAGATGTTGAAGAGGCCGGTCACGATCATCAGCGCCAGGAAGCGCGGCACAACGAGGTTCTTGATCGGGTCGACGCCGAGCACCTGGAGCGCGTCGAGCTCCTCGCGGATCTTGCGGGCGCCGAGGTCGGCCGTGATCGCGGTGCCGCCGACGCCGGCGAGGATGATCGCCGTCACGAACGGCGCGAACTCGCGGATCGAAGCCAGCACGAAGAAGCCGCCGAGCCTGTCGATGGCGCCGAACAGGACGAGGAAGTTGCCGGCCTGGAGCCCGGGAGCGCCGTAGCCGAAGGCGATCGTCGAGATCGCGAGCGGCAGCCAGCAGAGCCGCAGCATGAACAGGAACTGCTGGACGAACTCGGTCCCATACGGGTAGGGAGGACGGATCGCCGAGACGAGCGTCTTGCCCGTCAGGATCATCATGTCGCCGACCTGCTCCAGCAGGTTCTTGGTCGGCAAGAAGACCCGATCAGCTGCAGCCCGGACCACTAACGCATTCCTCCTCCCGGGGAAGCCGGGCAGGCCCCCCGCAATCACGCCTCTGGCCGAAGCCTATGGCATGCGAAGCACAGCCGCCAGAGGGAACCGTGGGGGTCACATTGGCTTAAGAATCGGCGCCCGAGCGGGGTCGCGGATGGTATGTTCGCCCGGCTTTGAGGGCGAGGAGGACGCAGCGACGGAGCGCGCTTGCCCTGGCCGGCCTGCTGGTCCTGGCCGGCTGTGGAGGTGAGCGCCAGGACGAGAACGAGCCCTCGGGTGACTTCCCCGTCGAGGTCGTCTCGGCCGACTTCCCGGACGGCCAGAAGCTCGCGAAGAGCTCGGATCTCACGATCACGCTCCGGAACGCCGGCGACGAGACGATCCCCAACCTCGGGGTGACCGTCAACGGGTTCAACTACCGCAAGGAGGACGACCCCGCCCTCGCCGATCCCGAGCGGCCGGTCTTCGCCGTCAACGGCGTCCCGGTCGAGATCGCCGGCTTCCCGGAGGCGAAGGACGCCACCCCGCGCGGCTGCGACACCGCCTACGTCAACACCTGGGCCTGCGGGCCGCTCCGGCCGGGCAAGGAGAAGACGATGCGCTGGTCGGTCACCGCGGTGAAGGCGGGGCCCTACAAGATCGTCTGGCGCGCGAACGCCGGCCTCAACGGCAACGCGCGCGCCGTGCTGGCGGACGGCGGTGAGCAGGTGCCCGGCGGCAGCTTCTCCGGCGAGATCTCGGCCCGGGCGCCGGACGTGCGCGTCGCCGAGGACGGCCGCACGGTTGTCAGCGGCGATCGCTGAGCGGCCGGCGCTCGTAGCCCGGACAGCTCTCGACCGGTAGGCGCGGGTATTTCGGGTAGCGCTCGTCGGTGCGCGAGCGCAGGCACATGCTGAAGGTACTGCCGCGCGTGTTGCTGATCAGCTTCTGGTGGAGACAGCTGTCGCAGAGCCCGGCCTTCATCCCCGCTAAGGCTCGCATTCCGCGCAGCTAAGGGGTCGGGCGGCCGAACTCGCTCCATACGCCCGATGCCGGCGCGGCCGGGCCGTTTCACACTGGCAACGTGGAAATGCCTGCCGCCATCGTCACGGGCCGCCCGGCGGGCGGCCGGGGGTGGCACCATGGTGCCGGCATGGCAACACGCATGACGAGTGCGCACTTTGTAGGGCGGTCGCGCCAGCTCGCCGAGCTGGAGGCCGCTCTGCGCGACGCTGCCGAGGGCCGTCCCTCGCTGGCGCTGATCGCGGGCGAGTCGGGCGTGGGCAAGTCTCGGCTCGCGGATGAGCTCGTTCTCCGCGCGCGCGAGACAGGTGTCGTGGTCCTGTGGGGGGACTGCGTCGAGCTCGGCGAGGGCGAGCTGCCCTATGCGCCGCTGCTGGGCGCCCTGCGCCCGCTCGTCCGCGATCGCCACCCCGTGCTGGAGACGCTCCCGCCGCAGCTGCGCGCGGGCCTCGATTCGCTGCTGCCGGGGCTCGGCACGACGATGGACCCGGAGTCGGCCGCGCAGTCGCGCGTGTTCGAGGGGCTCCTGGCGCTGCTGGACGCGCTCGGCGAGGCCGGCGCCCCCGCGCTGCTCGTGATCGAGGACCTGCATTGGTCGGACAGCTCGACGCGCTCGTTCCTGTCGTTCCTCGCGCGCACGCTCTGCCGAGAGCGCGTACTCGTCGTCGGGACCTACCGCTCGGACGAGCTCCACCGCCGGCACCCGCTGCGGCCGCTGCTGGCGGAGCTGGGCCGCGATCAGGGCGCGCGGCTGATCGAGCTGCCGCCGTTCACGCGCGAGGAGCTCGGCGAGCAGCTCGAGGGGATCCTCGCGGCCACGCCCGACCCCGGCCTCGTCGAGCGCCTGTACGTGCGCTCGGAGGGCAACGCGCTCTTCACGGAGGAGATCCTCGCGGCGGGGCTCGACGGCCGCGGCGCGCTGCCGCCGACGTTGCGCGACGCCCTGATGCTGCGCGTGGAGGGGCTGTCGCGCTCCGCGCAGGAGCTCCTGCGATGGCTCGCCTGCCAGCCTGCAGCGGATCACGAGCTGCTCGTGCAGGTAGGCGGACTCGAGCCGGACGAGCTGCTCGATGCGCTGCGCGAGGCCGTTGCCAGCCAGATCGCGGTCGCGCTGCCCGACGGCCAGTACGCCTTCCGCCACGCCCTGCTGCGCGAGGTCGTGCACGACGACCTGCTGCCGGGCGAGCGCACCGAGATGCACGCGGCGCTCGCGCGAGCGCTCGAGGAGCGCATCTCGTTCGGCGACAGCGGCGCGCACGTCACGGCGCAGACCGCCCACCACTGGAAGGCCGCGGGCGACCAGCCGGCCGCGTTCGCGGCCGCCGTGCGTGCCGCCGGCGCCGCGGAGCGCGTGAACGCGTTCGCCGAGGCGCAGTCGCTGCTCGAGCGCGCACTCGAGCTCTGGGACCGCGTGCCCGACCCGGAGCGGCTCGCAGGCGCGAGCCGTGTCGAGCTGCTCGAGCGGGCTGCCTCGGCCGCCGACTCCGCCGGCGACCCGGTGCGCCAGGAGGCGTTCCTGCGGCGTGCGCTCGACCTCGTCGGGGACTCGGGCGACGATCTCCGCAACGTCCGCCTGCTGCACGCGCTGGCGAACGCGCTCTGGCACCTGAACCGCCAGGACGAGACCTTCGAGGTGCTCGAGCGCGCGCTCGCACTGCTCGAGGCAGACGAGCAGAGCAAGGAGCGCGCCTCGCTGCTCGGCTCGATGGCGAAGAAGCGCATGCTGCAGGCGCGCTTCGGCGAGGCCGAGCGCTACGCGAGCGAGGCGCTCTCGGTCGCACGTCCGCTCGGCAACCGGGAGGCCGAGGCGCGCGCGCTGAACGCGCTCGGCGTCGCGATGAGCGGTCAGGGCGACCTCGAGGGCGGCATCGAGTCGCTGCGCGAGTCGCTCGCGATCTCTCGCGAGTACGGGCTGGCGGGCGAGGAGGGCTCGGCCCTCCTCAACCTCGCGGACCTGCTCAACATGGCCGGCCGGACCGAGGACGGCCTCAGCGTGGTCACCGAGGGCATGGGGAGCGCTCCCATGAACACCCATCGCGCCAACGGCTGGTTCGAGCTGATGATCGCCGAGTTCAACTTCTTCCTCGGCGACTGGACGGAGGCCGTGAGGCACGTGCCGGCTCCCAACTCGCGGCACTACGGCCCGACGCTCGCCTACTGGTACGCGGTGCGCAGCATGCTCGCGCTCGGGCGCGGCGACCTCGCGACCGCCACCCAGGACGTGGAAGGGCTCACTCGCGCCCTGCGCGGCTCGACCGAGCCCCAGTTCGTGGCCCCGCTCGGGATCTTCGCGTCCGAGCTGGCTCGCCGCCGCGGTGACTTCGAGGTCGCGCGCGCGGCCGTCGACGAGGCCCTCGACCAGATCGAGTACTGCTCGGACGATTTCATCCGCATCACCGCGCTGTCGGCGGCCGGCCTGCGCATCGAGGGCGACGCCGGCCAGGTGGCGCGCGACCGCCGCGACCCGGAGGCGGAGGGGGCGGCCCGGGATCGCGCCGAGCGGCTGCTCGAGCGCGTCCAGCTGGCGGCCGCCCTCGGCGGCCCGGTCGAGGCTGCCGAGCAGGCGACGGCCGACGCGGAGTACGCGCGCGCCGTCGGCGACGAGTCGGCCGAGCTCTGGACCACGGCCGCTGAGGCCTGGGAGGCCGTGCGCCGGCCCTACCCGGTCGCCTACTCCGGCTGGCGCCGGGCCGAGGCCCTGGCTGCGGCGCGCGACCGCGACGGCGCGGCGGAGGCCGCCGCCGAGGCGCTCGAGATCGCTCGCAGGCTGGGCAGCGAGTGGCTCGCCGCCGAGCTCGAATCGCTCGTCGCCCGCGCCCGCCTGCGGGTCGACGGCGAGGAGCCGGCGCTCACGAACGGCGACGAGCCGGGTGAGCCCGACGACCCGTTCGGCCTGACCGAGCGCGAGCGCCAGGTGCTCGAGCTGGTGGCGGGCGGCGCCACCAACCGCGAGATCGGCGAGCAGCTCCACATGGCCGAGAAGACGGCGAGCGTCCACGTGTCGCGCATCCTCAGCAAGCTCGACGTGCGCTCGCGCACCGAGGCGGCGGCCGTGGCGCACCGCCACGGCATGGCGCCGACGCCGTAGGGCGGCGCTGTCGCGGCGGCGCGCCACCGCCGCAGCGCTCGGTCATTCCTGACTTTTATGGCCAGGAGCCACACAAGTCAGGACAAACGGCTGATCCCCGCGCGCTCCGCGGCGACACGCTCGGGGCCGCCCCGTCAGACTCCCGGCCCTCGTGGAGCTCAGGGCAAGAACCGTCAATCTCGCGCTCGCCGAGGAGTTCGGCATCTCGCGCGGCTCGCGCACGACCCAGGCGGTCGTGCAGCTGGAGATCGAGCATGAGGGTCTCGTCGGGCGCGGCGAGGCCTCGCCGGTCTCCTACCACGGCGAGTCCGCGGCATCGGCGGCGGAGTTCCTGAGCGAGGCCGCGCCGCCGCTGATCGGCGACGACCCGTTCGCGCTCGAGGACATCGGCTCGCGCCTCGAGGACGTCGAGGGCCAGGCCTCGGCCAAGGCAGCCGTCGACGCCGCGCTCCACGACTGGATCGGCAGGCGCCTCGGGCTGCCCGTCTGGCGCCTGCTCGGCCTCTCGCCCCATGCGCCCGCCACGTCGTACACGATCGGCATCGACACGATCGGCGGCACGCGCGATCGGGTCCGGCGGGCGCGCGGCTTCCGGGCGCTGAAGATCAAGGTCGGCGGGACCGAGGACCTCGCCCGCCTCGAGGCCGTGGCTCACGAGTCGACGGCACCGATGCGGGTCGACGCGAACGAGGGCTGGACGCTGGAGCTGGCCCGCGAGCTGATGCCGGCGCTGGTCGAGCTCGGCGTCGAGTTCGTGGAGCAGCCCTTCCCGGCCGACGACCTCGAGTCGTTCCGCGCCCTGCGCGAGCTCACGGCGCGGCCGCCGGTGGTGGTCGACGAGGGCTGTCAGGACCTCAGCGACGTCGCGGAGGTTGCCGAGTACGCCGAGGGCATCAACGTCAAGGTGGCCAAGTCGGGGGGCATCAGAGAGGCTGTGCGGATGATCCACGCCGCGCGGGCGCTCGGCCTGCACGTGATGGTCGGCTGCATGATCGAGTCGCAGCTCGGCGTGGCGCCCGCCGCTGCGATCGCCTCGCTCGCCGACTGGACCGACCTCGACGGCCACCTGCTGCTCGCCGACGAGCCCTTCACAGGCTTGCTGCTCGTCGACGGGCGGGTGCTCCCCAACGACGAGCCGGGCCTCGGCGTGATGGACGCCGCGGAGAGCACCGCTTGAGCGAGCGCCTCGCGATCTTTGCGGAGGGGCTCTTCCAGCAGCATTCGGGGAAGACCGCCCACGGGGTGATCCGCTACGGCACGCGCGAGGTCGTCTGCGTGATCGACTCGACGCTGGCGGGCCGCACCGCGGTTGACGTCGAGCCCTTCTGCCTGCGGCCCGTGCCGATCGTGGCGACGGTCCGCGAGGCGATCGACATGGGCGCCGGCACCCTCCTGATCGGCGTCGCACCCACCGGCGGCAGGCTCGACCCGGCCTGGCGGCCCGCCCTGCTCGAGGCGATCGGGGCCGGGCTCGACCTCGAGGCCGGGCTCCACACCGAGCTGTCCGCCGACGAGGAGCTGCGCGACGCCGCTGCGCGCGCCGGCGTGCAGCTGCGTGACCTGCGCGCAGCCCCGGCCGACCTGACCGTGCCGAAGGGGCCCTACTCGCGCCCCGACTCGGTGCGCGTCGTGCACAGCGTCGGCTCCGACACGGTCATCGGCAAGAAGGTGGTGACGCTCGAGCTCGACCGTGCCGCGCGCGAGCGCGGTGAGCGCTCGGTCTACGTGCCGACTGGCCAGACCGGCGTCGCGATCGCGGGCTGGGGCATAGCGGTCGACCACGTGATCTCGGACTACGTGGCGGGCGCCGGCGAGCGGCTCGTGCTCGAGGGCGCGGAGCGCGGCGACCTCCTGTTCGTGGAGGGCCAGGGCGCGCTCTTCCACCCCGCCTACTCGGGCGTGACGCTCGGGCTCCTGCACGGCTCCGCCCCCGACCAGCTGATCCTCGTCCACAAGGCGGGCGCGCAGGCCATCCGCAACTACCCGGACCTGCCGATCCCGCCGCTGCCGGAGCTGATCGCCGCGTACGAGCTCGTGACCTCCCGCGTGCGGCCGGCGAGGGTCACGGCGATCGCGCTCAACACGAGCACGCTCGGCGAGGACGACGCGCGCGCCGCGGTACAGGCGGCGCAGGAGGAGACGGGGCTGACGGCCGACGACGTCGTCCGCTTCGGTCCCGAGCGCGTGCTGGACGCCGTGCTGGGCGCGCGCTAGGCGTCCCGGAGACCGCCCGACCGGAGGATCACATGGAACAAACGCTCAAGCTCACCCCGCACGAATCCGTAACGATCCGCGAGCACAGCGACGCGGCGCTCGTCGTCGAGGCGCGCTGGGGGGCGGGCGGATCGGCCCCGCCCGGGCACTTCCATCCCGGCCAGGACGAGCACTTCGAGGTGCTCGAGGGCCGCCTGTCCGTCCGTGTCGGCGGCGAGGAGCGCACGCTCGAGCCGGGCGAGGCGATCGACATCCCGCGCGGGACGGTCCACCAGATGTGGAACGGCGGCGAGGCTCCGGCGCGGGCGCTCTGGCGCACCGAGCCGGCCGGGCGCACGGCGGAGTGGTTCGCCGCGCTCGACGGGCTGCAGGAGTCCGGGAGGGTCGGGCGAGACGGTAGGCCGGGCGTGCTCGCCTTCGGCGCCTACCTGACCGAGTACTCCGACGTTTTCCGGCTCGGCGGCCCGCAGCTGCTGCTGCGCCCCGCGCTCGCCGTGCTCGGCGCGCTCGGGCGGCTGCGCGGCTACCGGCGGCCGGCGGATGCGCCCGCGAAGACGGCGCCGGGCGCGAGCTCGTAGGACGCGCCCTTTCGACACGCGGTCCAACCAGGGGGCGCGATCTTTCGACAGCGGTACGTGGACGCACGCGGGCGGAGCGGGGACGATTGTGATGGTGAACACGCGTTCCAGCAGACCGCGCCGCTACGCCCTCGTCCCCGAGGACGGTGAGCGCGCGGCGCGCCGGCCCGGGCAGATCCGCCGCTACTCGCTTGCACGCGTGGCGCCCTCGTCTCGCTCCGCGCTGGGCCACGACCGCCTCGAGCGGCTCGAGGAAGTCGCTCAGCGCGGCAGCGACGGCGCGATGATCCGGTAGGCCTTCAGGCCGAGGCCGAGCCGCTCGCGGTCCTCGCTCTTCAGCGGATCGAGCCCGGACAGCTCCTTCACCCGCTCGAGCCGGTAGCCGACCGTGTGGCGGTGGGCGTGGATTGCCTGCGCCGTGGCGGCCATGTTGCAGTTGTTCTCGAGGTACGCGGACAGCGTCCCGACGAGGTCGGTCGAGTACTGCTCGTCGTAGCGGACGAGCGCGGCGACCGTGTCCTCGAAGAAGCTCCGCACCTCCTGCGGGTGGCTCGCGAGCACCCGGAACAGCAGCCGGTACGTGCCCTCGCCGATCTCCTCGCCGGGCGGGCCGCCGCCCGCCGCGGTCACGCCGAGCACGAGCTCCGCCTCCTCGAGCGCTCGCCTCAGCTCCGCGCCACCGCTGCGGTGCGAGGAGACGCCGACGAGCGCGTGGCGGCCGAGCCGCGCGGCCGCGCGGCGGGCCAGCTCGGGCTCGCCGGGCAGCAGCGCGTAGACCTTGCCCTCCACGAACTGGGCGAGCGCGCCGGGCACCTCGGCGAGGATCGAAGCCGTCACGCGCCCGGGACCGCGCCCGTTCGGGTTGGCGCAGAGCGCGACGTAGCCTGCGTCGAGATCGCAGCCGAGCCGCTTCGCGCGGCGCGCGACCTCCGGGCCGTCCAGCTCGGGCCGTGACAGCACCTCCTCGAGGAACGAGCCGCGCAACGACTGCTCGGTCTCGTCGCGCGCCTCGGCGACCGCAACCTCGGTGAGGGCCGCGATCGCCGCCATGTGCAGGTAGTCCGCGGCGTCGGGACGGCCGCGCCCGAGCAGCAGCACGGCGCCCAGCTCACGGCCGCCGGAGGCGATCGGCACCTCGGCGACGACCTCGTCCGGACGCGGCGGCCGCCCGCCGGCGAGGCGGGCGGCCACATAGCGCTCATAGCGCCCCCAACCCTCGAGCGGAACCCCCAGGCGCGGCACGATCACCACCACCGGCGCCCCGGCGCGGGCCGCGGCGATCTCCGCCACCCGCTCGAGGCCGTCGCCTGCCAGCACGGCGCCCACCATCTCCAGGTGGGCGCCGCGCGGCGACGTATCTGAGTCGGGTACGGGTCTCAGGCCCTCGGCGCCCAGGGCTCCGCCCCCCGGAGATCAGGCGCCGTCAGGCGCCCGGAACCCCGACTTCTTCGCTCTCGTGGGCCTGCAGGACCTCCTCGCCCTCCTCACCGGTGCGGATGCGAACCGCGTGCTCGACCGGCAGGATGAACAGCTTGCCGTCCCCGACGGAGCCCGTTCGGGCGTGCCGCAGGATGACATCGGTGATGATCGAGACGTCCTTCGTCTCGACGACGCACTCGAGCTTGAGCTTCGGCCGCAGGTGCACGGCGAGCTCCGAGCCGCGGTAGTGCTCGGTGATCGCCTTCTGCCTGCCGGAACCCTTGACCTCCGAGATGGTCAGGCTCGGGAACCCGGCCTCGAGCAGATCCATGCGGATCGGCTCGAAGGCCTCGTGCCGGATGTAGGCGACGACCATCTTCATGCCGTTGCCTCCTTCGTGCGAACGCTGGCGGTGACAGGCTGGCCCGCTGCGGAGCCGGCCGACGTGATCGTGCCGGCGCCCGCGCCGATCTCAGACTGCGGGATGAACGCCTCGGGATAGCCGTACATCCCGTGCTCGGTGATGTCGAGGCCGGCCTCTTCCTCCTCGTCGCTCACGCGCAGCCCGATCGTCGCCTTGATCGCGGCGAAGGTCAGGTAGCTGAGCCCGAACACGAAGGTGAAGGCCACCAGCACGCCGACCGTCTGAGCGATCAGCTGCGTGAACTGGCCCGAGTAGACAAGGCCGCCGTCGGGGTCGCCGAAGGCGTTGTACTGGGCGAGGCGAGGCGCCGTGAAGATGCCACACGCGATCGTTCCCCAGATGCCCGCCAGGCCGTGCGCCGACAGGGCGCCGACCGGATCGTCGATCTTCTTGTCGATCATGATCACGCCGAAGACGACGATCACGCCGGCGACGAATCCGATGATCGGCCCCGCCCAGACCTCGACGTAGCCAGACGGCGCGGTGATGCCCACGAGCCCGGCGATCATGCCGTTGGCCACCATGCCGATGTCGATGGTGCGCTGCATGAACTGAGTCGCGACGAACGCGCCGATCACGCCGCCCGCGGCACCCATCAGCGTCACGACGGCCACGTCGCCCATGCGGACGTCGCCGATGCCCAAGGTCGAGCCCGGGTTGAAGCCGAACCAGCCGATGAACAGGATCAGGACCCCGATGCCCACGAGCGGCATCGAGTGGCCGGGGATCGCCCGCGGCTTCCCGTCCGCGCCGTACTTGCCCTTGCGCGCCCCGAGCAGGAGCAGCGCGGCGAGCGCGCCGGTTGCACCGATCAGGTGGACCGCCGTCGAGCCGGCGAAGTCCTGCATGCCCGTCGGCAGCAGCGGGGTGTCGCCGTTCTGCAGCCAACCGCCGCCGAACACCCAGTGCGAGCCGATCGGATAGATCAGCGCCGAGAAGACGATCGCGTAGATGACGTAGGCGCTGTACTTGATCCGCTCGAGCGTCGTGCCCCACACGATCGCCAGCGAGACCGCGCAGAACGCGAACTGGAACAGGAACTTCGAGTCGACCGTGGCGTCCGAGAGCCCCATGACCGGGAACGCCTCGGAGCCGTTGCCGGAGTACTGCAGGAAGAACCCATTCGAGCCGATGATCGAGCTCGAGACCCCGAGCACGTCGGCACTACCGAACGCGAACGCGAAGCCGACCGCCCAGTAACAGATGGCGGCGATCGACATGTTGGTCATGATCTTGGCGATTACCGTCCCGGCGTTCTTCGTGCGCGAGAAGCCCATCTCCAGACCGGCGAAGCCGACCTGCATGAAGAGCACCAGGACCGCGGCGACGACCACCCACATGGTGTTGACGGGCACCGTCTCCGGGAGTGTTCCGTCGACAGCTCGGGCGAGGTCGTCGGCGGTTGCGAGCAGGGTTGACATCGGGGACTAAATCCTCCTTCCGTGACTTGAAATGAAGGTACGAAGGGGTTCCCGCGGGGTCTTTATCCCGTTGTCGAAGATTCGCCCGGGCTCTTTCGCCCGGCTGTCGGTCGCCCGCCGTATACTCGCTCGACCGATATGCGAAAGCAGCTTTCGGTCAGTGAAACTTCGGTGGGCACGCTCGCGAGGGGGCTCGACATCCTCGAGCTTTTTGCGGGCGGGCCGCCCGAGCTGACCCAGAAGCAGATCTCGGAGGGCCTGGGGCTCCCCCTGCCGACCGTGCACCGCCTGACCAGCGCGCTCGTCGAGCGCGGCTATCTCGAGCGCGACCCCGCCACGCGGCGCTTCCGGCTCGGGCTCGCCCTGGCACGGCTGATGCCCTCGCTGCTCTCCGGCCTGCGTCTCCCCGACATCGCGCGCGCTCACCTCAGCGAGCTCGCCGGTCGCAGCGGCGAGACGGTCAACCTCGTCGTCCTGCGGGGGCCCGACGTCATGTACCTGTACAGCGAATCCGGCGGGCGTGTGCTGACCGCGGCCGTTCCGGTCGGGCTGAGGCTGCCGGCCCACTGCGTGGCGTCCGGGAAATGCCTGCTGGCGCAGCTGCCCGATGAGGAGGCGCGGCTCGCGCTTGGCCCTGAGCCGTGGGAGGCCCGGACGCCGAACACACGCAGGACCTGGGCACAGCTGCTGCCCGATCTCGAGCGGGCGCGCCGGCGCGGCTTCGCCACCACTGACGACGAATTCGAGGTCGGCCTGCGCTCGATCGCGGTCGCGGTGCCGTTCGCCGACGTGCCCCTGCCCGCCGCGATCAGCGTGTCCGTGCCGACGCCGCGCTTCACGGAGGCCGTCCGCGACGAGCTGCTGCAGGGGCTCCGCGCGGCCGCGGCCGCGATCGAGCTGAGCCTGCCGGCGCGCGTCGCATGACTCCGGAGGGGCTGGCGGCCCAAGCCGATGAATTCGCCCGCTCGCTCGCCTCCGTCGTCGCCGCCGATCCCGGCTTGCGCTGGCAGGGAATGCCCTCGGACGGCGATTCGCCGGAAGTACAACGCGCCCTCGGCGCCGGAGGCTGGATCGGAATCCATTGGCCGCAGCGCTTCGGCGGGCGCGGTCTCTCACATCTGCACACGGCGGCCTGCGACGAGCGCTTCGGCTACCACTGGCTGCCGCTGTCCGGCTATCTGCTTGCCGTCAAGACGATCGGCAGTGCGCTGATCCGGTTCGCGTCGCCGCCGCTCCAGGAGCGGCTGCTGCCCGAGCTGGCCGCCGGTCGGCTCATCTTCTGTCAGGGCTTCTCCGAGCCCGACGCCGGCTCCGACCTGGCCGCGCTGCGCACCAGCGCGGAGATCCGGGACGACCGCTTCGTCGTCTCGGGCCGCAAGATCTGGACCTCGAGCGTCGAGGTCGCGGACTGGATCTACCTGGCCGTGCGCACCGACCCCGAGCGCGAGCGCCACCGTGGCGTCTCTGTGCTGGTCGCGCCGCTCGACGCACCCGGAATCACCGTGAGCACGCACGACACGCTCGGCGGTGGGACGCTCGGTGAGGTGGTGCTCGAGGAGGTGGAGGTGCCGCGCGAGTACCTCGTCGGCGACCTGAACGGCGGCTGGCGGGTGCTGATGGACACGCTCGATCACGAGCGCGTCAGCAGCGAGAAGGTCGGCACAGTCCGCTGGCTCCTCGACGAGCTCGACGAAATCGCCGGCGCCGCTGACCGGCCCGCGCTTCTGCGTCTACGCGGGGAGGCCGAGGCGGCGTGGCTGCACACGTGGCGAGCCGCGGAGTTGCTTGACGCCGGGCTCCCGGCGAGCGAGCAGAGCTCCATGGCCAAGCTCGCCGTCACGACGCTGATGCAGCGCCTGGCGGCGGCCGCCGTCGGCATCGCGGGACCGAGCGGACTGCTCGAGGAGGGCACCGGCACGCTGCACGGACGGATCGCGGCGTTCCAGCGGGCCGCCCTGGCCGCCACGATCTCGGGCGGCGCCGCCGAGGTCCAGCGGCTCGTGATCGCCCGCCGGGGGCTCGGGTGCCCGGCATGAGCTCCGCACCAGGGCCTGCGCCGCTCGAGGGCCTCCGCGTCCTCGAGTACGCCCAGTACGTCGCCGGCCCGCTCGCGGGCATGCTGCTCGCCGACCTCGGCGCCGACGTGATCAAGGTGGAATCGCCGGCCGGCGACGCGTACCGCCGCTATGCCCCGTTCGCCGACGGGGAGAGCCACTACTTCTACGCGCTCAACCGCAACAAGCGCTCGGTGATCCTCGACCTCAAGACAGCCGCGGGCCGAGAGGCCAGCCGCGGCCTGATCGCAGGCGCGGACGCGGTCGTGCACAACGTCCCCGAAGAGCGCGCGCCCGGCTTCGGCCTCGACCGGGAGAGCGTCCGTGCCGCCAATCCGCGAGCCGTCTGGTGCGCGGTGTCCGCCCTCGGCGCCGACGGCCCGGATGCCGGCACGGCGGCGTTCGACCTGGTGGCGCAGGCGCTGTCCGGCCTGCTGTTCGCGGCCGCCCGGCCCGGGGACGACGTGCCGCGGCGGGCCGGCGGCATCCCGATCGCCGACCTCGTCGCCGGCTTACTGGCTGCGATCTCGGTGCTGACCGGCCTCGTCGCGCGTGAACGCGAGCGCGAGCCTCCCGGGATCGAGGTGTCGCTGCTGGGGGCCGCCCTGACGGTCCAGATCCAGCAGTTCGTCTCGGCGGGGGGAGCGGGCCGGGCAGCTCGCGCTCCCGGACCCGCGACGCCCGAGGAGCTTGCCGGTGAGCTGGATCGCTCGCGCGCGGCCGAGCGGATCGAGCCCTACTACCGCAGCTACCGCGCCGCGGATGGCTTCTTCGTCCTCACCTGCCTCAACGAGGCGCAGCGCCAGGCGACCCTTGCCGTGCTCGGGCTGGAGGACCCATTTGCGGCGGATCCGCAGGCAGCGCCGGCAAGCGCCGCCGAGCGCGCCCGCCGCGAGGAGCTCGTGCACCGCTTCGAGACGCTGCTCGCCGAACGGCCCGTCGCCCACTGGGTCCGCAGCTTCCGGGCGGCCGGCGCGCCGGCCGCCGAGTTGCGCGCCCTGGACCGGCTCTACGAGTGCCCGCAGGCGATCGCGAACGGGCTCGTGCAGGAGGTCTCGGCGCCCGGCCAGGTGCCCGTCCGGCTGCTCGGCAACATCTTCAAGGTCGACGGTCACGCCGCCCCGGCTCGGCACGGCGTCCCGGCGCTCGGCGAGCACACCGACGAGGTGCTGCGGGCGTGAGCCGCCGCGACGAAGCGCGCCATTTCGCCGAGAGCGTCGCGGGCGCGGCCGATCGTGCCCTGGCCGAACCGCCGGCGCCCTGGCGCCCAGGTGAGGCGCAGGACGACTCCGCGCCCGCCCTGTCCGCGGCGCTCGAGGCGCTTGGCTGGCCGGAGCTGGCGCGGGACCCGGCACTCGCGCCGCTGGCCGGCCCGGCGGCGATCGAGCTGGGACGCCGACTGGCGCCGCTCCGGGATCTCGACGCGCTGCTCGGCGCCCCCCTGCTCGTCTCGGGCCTGATCCGCTACGGCGGGGAGGGCAGTGCCGTCGAGCTGGCCCGCGGCGGGCTCGTGCTCCACGAGATCGAGCGCTCGGAGCCGCGCGCCTATTCGGACACGGTGGGCGTCCACGCGGCGCTCGCGGTCGGTCCCGCCGCCACGCTGGAACCCGACGAGGCCGCCGTGCGCATCGCTGCCTGGACCGCCGCGACCGTCGGCTACATGGCCGGCGTCGGCGAGTGGGCGCTGGAGCAGGCGGTCGACTACACGCGCAGCAGGCGAGCCTTCGGCTCGACGCTCGCCGCGCTGGCGCCCGTGCAGCAGAGCCTCGCCGATGCGGCCACCGCCGTGCGCGGCGTGCGGCTGCTGGCAGGCGCCGAGCCGGGAGCGGCCGCGCTCGCGCACTCGGGGCCGGCGATCACCGCCGTGACGGCAACCTGCCAGCAGGTGGTCGGCGCGATCGGCTTCACACTCGAGTTCCCGCTGCAGCGGGCGTTCCGGCGCGCGCGCACCCTGCAGGTGTGGGCCGAGCCGCTGCTGCGCTGGCCGGCCCGAGACGCATCAACCTGGCAAGCGCTCCCGCGCTGAGCTCGCCA
>CAVTZF010000012.1:0-24668 GCA_963739095.1 uncultured Thermoleophilaceae bacterium | reverse complement strand
ACGGGATCCCAGTTAGCGATCGGCCGTGCCCTGCTATCCGGCGGAGCGAGTCGCTGGCCGGTGGCCGTGCGGGTACTCGTCGCGCGAGGAAACCGGGGCAGGTCCGACTTGGCGGCCACGCGGCGCGAGGTGCCCAGGTCGGCCGTGGACCCGGGCAACCGCTAGCTTCCGCGAGGGCGTCCCCCACCGATGATTTCTCGTCGATTCGGTGGTCGTGGTTCAGATGACACCAACCACATGCCACATGTCCATCTCTCTCGACGGCTTCGTCGCCGGGCCAGACCAGAGTCGCGAGCACCCGCTCGGGAAGCGCGGGAGGGAGCTACACGCCTGGCACCTGGGCGACGAGCGCGCCAACGAGGCCGACGAGACGGCGGCCGGCTGGCTCATGCGCCCGCGCGGCGCCTACGTCATGGGCCGCAACATGTTCGGACCGATCCGTGGCGAGTGGGAGGAGGACTGGCGCGGCTGGTGGGGGCCCGAGCCGCCCTACCACGCGCCGGTATTCGTGCTCACCCATCACGCCCACCAGCCGATCGAGATGGAGGGCGGAACGACCTTCCACTTCGTCACCGACGGCTTCGACGCCGCCTACGCACAGGCGCGTGAGACGGCCGGCGACGACGGCGTCGACATCGCGGGCGGCGCCTCGACCGTGCGGCAGGCGCTCGTCGCCGGGGTCGTCGACGAGCTCACGCTCGACATCGCCCCGGTCCTGCTCGGGTCCGGCGAGCGGATCTTCGACGGCGTCGAGTCCCTCGGGCTGGAGCCCGTCGAGGTGTTGCATTCGCCGCTGGCCACGCACATCCGCTACCGCCGGGCCGGGTGAGCCGGCATTGCGCCCAGCTGATGACGTCGTACGACGCCTTCAGCCATGACACCGGCCAACACGTCAGTGTCTCGATGACGGCGCTTGCGGCAACCCCCCCAGATTCGCGCACGAGGGCCGCCGAAGCCGTGTCGCAAGAGGAACCCTTGCGGACACTCCCCCTGCGTGCGGGCGCCGTTCGCGGCGGCCCCGGCTCCGGGTGTCCCATAAGACCCGCCCGGTGATATGTCGCGGTGACCGGGCGTCAACCGGGACACCCGCCGCTCCCGCGCTCGCGGCAGAAGCAGCCGTCCTACGCGCTTCGCGCTGCTCTCGCTCAGCGGCACGCGAGGCGCACATGCGGGGCGGGTTCACACGTGTCGAGGAGACGCGAAGTGCCGCCCGAGCAGCAATAAGCGCCCAAGCAAGCGGGCTCGTTTCCGCCGGTCCGAGTCAGGGAAAAGACCACCTATGACTCTCGAAGAGCGGGTGGCGCGGATCGAGGACCGTGACCAGATTCGGGAGGCGATCTCGCGCTACGCGCACGGCCTCGACCTGCCAGACCGGGATGTCTTCGCGAGCGTCTGGACCGAGGACGCCGTCTACCGGGTCGACGAGCCCTTCGGCGAGGTGCGCGGCATAGACGCCATAACTGCGGCGTGGGACGTCTTCCAGCAGCTATTTCCGTACATGTACCACCACACCATGAACGTGGTCATCGACGGACCGGACGGCGATGTGGCCTCCGCTGTCAGCTTCGCCTTCATCACCGGCGCCGACGCGGAGGGCACCGCCTGGACTTCGTCGTGCACGTACTTCGACAAGTTCCGGAAGCTCGATGGACGCTGGTTGTTCACGGAGCGTTACGACCAGGTCAACTACATGGTGCCCTGGCTCCAGCCTCACGACGGGCTCACGGAGGAGAACCGCGTCTACGTCGACCCGGCGACGATCGAGCGGCTGTTGGCCGTAGGCGCCGGTCGCAGCTGAGGTCGGCGAGGCTGCGAGGAGTGGGCGCGGCAGGGCGGGTAGCCGACGACCTTCCCAACGCGAAGGGGATACTCGGCGGGCGATGTCGCAGGAGAACGTCGAGATCATCAGACGCGGCTGGGAGCACTGGGTGGCCACCGGTGAAATCCGCGCCCATGCCGATTTCGTTTGGGATGTGTCTCACCTCGGCTGGCCTGACCAGCAGACCTACCTCGGAGGCGAGGGCGCGATGCAATTCCTCGCCGAGTGGGCCGATGCGTGGGATGACTGGGAGCTGGAGGTCGAGGAGTACATCGACGCCGGGGAGCGTGTCGTCGCCATCGCCAGTCAGCGGGGGCGTTCGAGAGCCTCGGGAATTCCCGTCGAAATGCGCTTCGCTCAAGTGTGGACGCTCCGGGACGGACAGGGGATCAGGATGGAGATGTACGCGAGCCCGGACGAAGCCCTCGAAGCCGTGGGGCTGCGGGAGTAGGCGATGTCGCAGGAGCACGTGGAGATCGTGCGGGCGGCACTTACAGCGATTCGCGATCTTGATCGCCGCGCCGCCGCCGCCCTCTTCACGCCTGATGCGGAGTGGCATAACACCTCTTCGTTCCCCGGCCCGCGTGTGTGCGTCGGGCCCGACGCCATCATCGATTTCTGGGTCACGCTCACCGAAGACTTCGAGGACTTCGGCGACGAGATCGAGCAGGTGTTGGACGTTGACGGTCGTGTCGTCGTCGAGTTCCACCAGTGGGGAAGCGGCCGCCAGAGCGGCGTGCCGTTCGACCTGCGCTACGCGGCGATCGTCGAGTTGGTAGATCAGCACGTCGTCCGCGTCGATATCCACGGCGAATACGCCAAGGCCCTCGAAGCCGTGGGGCTGTCGGAGTAGGCGATGTCGCGGGAGAAGGCCTCGTCGGAAGAGGAGTAGACGGGCCCGCGAAACGACTGGCGAAACTCCTTCGTTTTGTCGCCCGAATCGGAGTAGCCTTGTGGGACTGGCCCTGCGGCCATCAACCCCGGCCCCCAGAGACCAAAGACAGCCGAAGCGCGAGCAAGGCGCCGAGGCAACCGACTCAGAGGCGCACGGGATTCCTGCGGGGCCAGTCTTTCGTTTCAGGAGTGGCCATCGAAGCCGTGGGGGCTGCGGAAGTAGCGCGGGCTACGGCACCGGATCCATGCGGGCCTCGACCTCCACGGCCTTCCCGTCCCGCAGCGTCCAGAGGTGACCGAAGGGAGCGCTGAGCGGCATGTTGCTTCTCCGGCCGCGCGCCCGTATGTGGCCGCTCACGAGTACCTGCCCAGCGGACAGCTCCTCGAACTGCTGGGCTTCGTAGCGGAACTCCGAGAAGTCGTCCTCGACGCCCTCAACGAAGATCGCGAAGCCCTCCAGGCCGTGAAGGGTTCGGTCGCCGACCTCGGGCGATATGCGTGACTGGAGGTCCGAGGCCATCACCTCCCTGGCCGCCGCCAGGCCGCGCTGGCGCTCCTCGACCGCCGCCCAGTTGAACCCGTAGACGCCTCGGATCAGATCGGCATTGGCCTCGGGCATCGGTGGGGAGTATCCCGCCTTCGTGCCGCGGTCCCGCTCTTCGTCTTCCGCGCCAGCCATACTCACGGGCGATGGTCGCAGCGATTCACCCCCTGACACCGGGGAGCCCCGTCTATGCCGTCCTCAAGGTCAGCGCCGTCGGCGGTCTGATCGCGCTGAGGATGGTGATGTCGCGGCGCTCCAAGCGCAGCGAGCAGGTCACCGCCGAAGGCGCCCCCACGCCCGTCGAGGAGGCGCCGGCTCCGACGCCGCATCCCGTCAGCAAGCGTAAGCGCAAGCGGCGCCGCCGGCGGCCCTAGGTCCTGCGCGCCGAGCTTGCGCGGGCGCGCGATACTGATAGACGTGTCGCAAGCCGACGCGGACACGATCCGTCGCGCGTTCGAGACCTGGAACGAGGAGGGCGCCGCGGCGGTCGTCGAGCGCTTCTGGACCGAGGATGCCGTCTACCGCGAGATGCCCGGCTGGCCCGACGCCGGCGTCTTCAGAGGGCGGGAAGACGTGCTGGAGCGGATGCTCAGCCTCGTCGAGTTCATGGGTCCGATCGAGGTGCAGCTCGACGACCTGATCGAGACGGACGACGGTCGCCTCGTCGCCGTTGTGCGCATGGTGGGGGAGGCGCCCGAGCCGTCGACCTCGTACACCCAGTCGTTCGCCGTCGTTCACCGCATGCGGGACGGGCGCGTGGCCGAGGCCGACTACTACCTCGAACCCGCCCATGCGCTCGAGGCGACGGGCATCAGCCGCACCTGACCGCGGCGCTATAGCGTGCGGCCCATGCTCGGCCTGCTCTACGACATCCACGGCAACCTGAGCGCCCTCGACGCCGTGCTCGGCGATTGCCCGGCGGACCACTTCCTGCTCGGCGGCGACTACGCCCTCGGCGGGCCGTGGCCGGCCGAGACGATCGCTCGGCTCGACGAGCTCGACGCGGAGTGGATCCGCGGCAACACCGACCGCTGGCTCGTGGACGACTCGGATGCCCCCGAGCCCGTGCACCCGGCCCTCGCCGCCTGTCGCGGGCTGCTCGGCGACGAGCTCGTGCCGCGGCTGGCCTCGCTGAACGAGGAGACGACCCGGGACGACACGCTGTTCTGCCATGCCTCGCCGGGCTCGGACATGGTGGGCTTCCCGAACGAGCCGAGCGACAAGGACTCCGAGCTCGTGCGCGGGGTCACGCAGCGGCGGGTCGTCTTCGGCCACACCCACATCCAGTTCGAGCGCACGACGCCGGAGGGGATCCAGCTCGTCAACCCGGGCAGCGTGGGGATGCCGTTCGACCACGACCACCGCGCCGCCTACGCGCTGCTTCACGACGACGGGCGCGTCGAGCTGCGGCGCGTCGAGTACGACTGGCGGCCGGTCGCCGAGCTCGTGCGCGAGCGCATGGGGGAGCCGTTCGCGAGCCGCCTCGAGCAGGCCAGGTTCGACGTGGACCCCTGATAGCTTGGGCACCAGTGCGCCTGCCGAGCGTCCTCGCAACGCGCGACCGTCAGTTCTTCGACCTCTTCGAAGAGGCCGGTGGGAACATCCTGCGCGCCGCCCGCCTGCTCGAGGAGATGCTCGAGGACTTCCCCGAGCACAACGAGCTGGCTCGCGAGATCCTCATCTGCGAGCAGGAGGGTGACCGCATCACCCACGACATCATCCAGCGCCTGAATCAGACGTTCGTCACCCCGATCGACCGCGAGGACATCCACGAGCTGTCGTCCGCCCTCGACGACGTCGTCGACTACACCGAGGAGGTCGCCGACTACCTCGGGCTCTACAAGATCGAGGCCCCGATGGCGCAGGCGCAGGACCTGGCCAAGGTCCTCCACGCGGCCGCGCGCCAGATCGCCGAGGCGATGCCTCGGCTGCGCGGCTTCAGGGACATCAGCCACTACACGGTGGAGATCAACCGGCTCGAGAACGACGGCGACCGCATTGTGCGTGAGGCGATCGCGTCGCTGTTCGACACGGGCATCGATCCGATGGTGGTGATTCGCTGGAAGGACATCTTCGAGCGACTCGAGGAGGCGATCGATGCGACCGAGCACGTCGCCAACATCCTCGAGGGCATCGTGATCAAGAACTCGTGAGCGACCCCCGCGCGTCGGGCATCAGGAGGTCATGGAGGGCGACCTGATCGTCGTGATCGTCGTTGCGACGGCGCTCGCGTTCGACTTCACCAACGGCTTCCACGACACCGCGAACGTCGTCGCCACCTCGATCTCGACGCGCGCCATGGCGCCGCGCATCGCGGTCGGCTACGCCGCCATCCTCAACTTCGCGGGGGCGTTCCTGTCACTGGCCGTGGCAGCCACCATCGCCAACGACGTTGTCGATCCGGCGGCGGTGAGCCTCCTCGCGGTGTTCGGCGGGCTCATCGGTGCGATCACCTGGAACCTGATCACCTGGTACTTCGGCCTCCCCTCGAGCTCGTCGCATGCGCTCATCGGCGGCATGGTCGGCGCCGTGCTCGTGGCCGAAGGCCCCAGCGCAATCTCGTTCGAGGACGGCATCCTCGGCAAGGTGATGATCCCGGCGATCGTGGCGCCGATTCTGGCGTTCATCGTCGCCGGCGCATCCATCCTCGTCCTTTACAAGATTGTGGGGCGGCTGCGGCTGGGGCCGGTCACCCGCGGCTTCCGCGCCGGGCAGGTGCTCTCGGGCGGGATGCTCGCGCTCGCCCACGGCACGAACGACGCGCAGAAGACGATGGGAGTGATCACGCTCGCGCTGGTCGCCAACGGCACCATCTCCCAGAGCGACTTCCACGTCCCGGACTGGGTCGTCGTGTCTTCCGCATCGGCGATCGCGCTCGGGACCTACGCCGGCGGTTGGCGGATCATCAAGACGATGGGCAGCCGCATCCACAAGATGGACTCGGCACAGGGCTTCGCAGCGCAGGGCGCCGGCGCCGTCGTGATCCTCGCGGCCTCGAACGTCGGCTTCCCGCTCTCCACGACCCACACCATCTCCGGCGCAGTGATCGGATCCGGCGCCGCCAAGCGATTGTCGGCCGTGCGCTGGGGAGTGGCCGGCAACATCATCCTCGCGTGGGTCCTGACGCTTCCCGCCGCGGCCTGCTTCGGCGCGCTCACTTACAGCGTCACCAGAATCTTCGGGACGGGCGCGGCCGGCCCGATCATCGTCTGCGCGGTGGTCCTGGGCGTCACCGTCGTGCTGCTGCTGCGCCGAGCCCAGCAGCGCGGCATCGCGTCGGTGGCCGACGCGGCCGAGGTCACCGGATGATCGCCTCGATCGTCGACACCGATGCCCTGCTCGAGGTGATCTGGGTATCGATCGCGGCGGGCATCGGACTGACTGCGGTCTACGGGGTGGTCATCGTCGGCGCCTCACGCGCGCTCGACTCAGGCCGACAGGGCCACACGGTCGGCGCGATCCTCTACGGCGCAATCGGCGTTCTGGCTCTGGCGGTGGTCGTGGTGGCGATCGTGCTCGGGATCGAGACGCTCAGCGACAAGTAGCCGCTCAGCCGGCAACGATTTCGGTCAGGCGGTCGAGCTCCTCGTCGGTCGTCCAACCGCCCACCGAGGCGCGCAGGTAGCGGGTCCCGGGCAGGTCGCGCAGCACGAGGCCGCCGGCGAGCACGCGCTCGAGCGCCGAGGGCGGGTCGTCGACGGCGAACGACACGAGCGTCGAGCGCCCGCGCGGCGCGACCTCGATACCGCGTTCCTCGAGCCGCTCGACGAGTCCCGCGGCGAGCTCGATCGCCCGCTCCTGGACGCGCTCGATGCCGGGCTCCTCGAGGACGTCGAGCGCGGCGTGGGCCCACTGGACCTGATGATGGGCGGGGAAGCCGGTCGCGAGCCGGCGGGCGTCGGGATGCAGCGGCGAGTCGAGCGGGTCATGGGGATCCTCGAGCACCTGCCAGCCCGGCCAGGGAGCGCGCAGGCCCTCGACCCGGTCGGCGCGCGCGTACACGTAGCCGATCCCGTTCGGCCCGCACAGCCACTTCTGACCCGACGCGGCGTAGAAGTCGCATCCGAGGTCCCGCACGTCCACGGGCACGGCGCCGAGGCCCTGGGCGCCGTCGAGCAGCACGAGCGCGTCGCTCGCGGCGAGCGCCGCGGCGTCGACCACCTTGCCGGTGACCCAGGACACGTGCGAGCAGACGACCATGCGCGTCCCCGGCTCGACGGCGGCCCCGAGCTCGGCGAAGGGCACCTGGCGCACGCGCATGCCGCGGGCGCGCGCCGCCGCGAGCGGCGCCAGCACGCCCGGGTGCTCCTCGTCGGAGGTCAGCAGCTCGTCGCCCGGCTGAAGGTCGAGCGCGTGCAGCACGGCGTTGACGCCGTCGGTCGTCGAGCCGGTCAGCGCCACCTCGGAGTCCTCGGCACCGATCAGCCCGGCCACCCTGGCGCGCAGCTCGTCGCCGCGCCCGGCCATCTCCTCGAAGAAGGCGCTGCCGCTGCGGCCCTCGTCCAGCTGTCGCCTCAGCGACGCCTCGGCCGCCTCGATCGCCCGCCGCGGGACCGGTCCGTTGGTCCCGGCGTTCAGGTAGGCGAGTCGCTCGAGGACGGGGAACTGGGAGCGCAGGTCGTGCATGAGCCGCCGGATACTAGGCTGAGCCGATCATGATCATCGAGCGCTCAATGCATCCCGACTGGCTGTCGAACACCTATCTCGTCGCCGACCGCGAGGGCGGCTCGGGCGTGGTGATCGACGCCGGCGGCCCCTCGGGACCGCTGCTCGAGGACGCCGAGCGGCTCGGGCTCGACGTCAACCACCTGCTGCTCACGCACCACCATCACGACCATGTGGCCGAGGCCGACGCCTGGCGGCGCAGGTACGACGTCGAGACCTACGCCCACCCGATCGAGGCCGAGCTGCTCGAGGGCGTCGACCACACGATCGAGCCCGGCGAGGTGATCTCGGCCGGCGGCCTCGAGATCGGCTCGCTGCACACGCCGGGTCACACCGCGGGGATGCTCAACTTCGTCGTGAACGACCGCGACGTGTTCACCGGCGACACGCTCTTCCGCGGCTCCGTCGGCGGAGTGCGTGCGCCCGGCTCGACGAGCTTCGAGGACCTGCGCCACTCGATCATGGACGTGCTGATGGCGCTTCCCAAGGACACGAACCTGCACCCGGGGCACACCGACCCGACGACCGTCGGCGAGGAGTGGGAGCAGAACGCGTTCGTGCGCCTGTGGCGCGGTCTCGACGACGAGGGCGACGAGCCCTGCACCGTCGAGGGCGAGGAGGCGACGCTGGTGCTGTGGGCGCCCGACTACGACGGCGGCCACAAGGCCTGGGTGCGCTGGCCGGACGGCCGCGACGACATCGTGCCCGGCAGCCGGGTGAGCCGCTGATCCCGTGACGGACGCCCGCCGGGCGCTGCTCGGCTCCCTGATCGACCACGCCGCGCTGTTCCCGCCGGCGAGCATGACCATGGAGGATGCGGTCGCCGAGGACCGCGCGGCGCGCAGTGGCACGTACGGCTGGATGCTGGCGCGCTTCGTGTGCCCCGCGTCGCGGCTCGAGGAGCTGCGGGACGGCTTCGGCGGCTGGGCTGGGACGCCGCCGCTCAGCGTCGTCCTCGACGGCGTCGGCCAGACCGACGAGGCGAGCTGGAGCGAGGCCCTCGAGGCCGACGTACACAGGGTCGCGGCCGCGGCCGAGTCGGGCGCCCCGATCGAGGCCGTCGAGCTGCGGCTGCCGTCGCCGCGCCCGGGCTCCGCGGCGCTGATCGCCGCGCAGACCGTCCTGCGCCCGCTGAAGGTGGAGGTCTACCTCGAGTTGCTGCCCGGCGAGGGCTGGCGCAACGACGTCCCCGCCGCGATCGGCGCGGCTTCGGCGATCGGCGCGCGCGTGAAGGTCCGCTGTGGCGGCGAGACCGCGGCGGCCGTGCCCCCGGTCGAGCTGCTCGCTCTCGCGCTCGCGTCGTGTCGCGACACCGGCGTCGTGCTGAAGGCGACGGCCGGCCTCCACCATCCGGTCCGCCACACCGACGAGGCGACCGGGATCAGGATGCACGGCTTCCTCAACCTGCTCGCCGCGGCGGCCTTCGGCGCTGCCCACAACCTGCGGCCGAGCGGCATCGAGCGCGTGCTCGCCGAGGAGAACCCGGGTGCGTTCCAGGTCTCGGCGGACGAGCTGCGTGTGGATGGCCAGCGCGCCTCCGCCGACGAGATCGCCGCCGCGCGCCGGCACCTGTTCGTCTCCTACGGCAGCTGCAGCTGGCGTGAGCCGGTCGACGATCTGAGGGAGCTGGGGGTGCTCGAGTGACGCTCGCCTACGGCGCGCTCGCGGGCGGCGGCGTCTGCGCGCGCGTTGGGGAGCAGGTGCTCGACCTGAGCGGGCTCGACGAACCGCTCGCGGAGAGCTCGCTGAACGCGTTCATGGCGCGCGGGCCGGAGTACCGCGCCGAGATCGCCGCGCGCGTGGAGACGGAGGGACGCCCCGTCGAGCAGCCGCAGCTCGCGATGCCGTTCGAGGTCGCCGACTACGTCGACTTCTACTCCTCGCTCCACCACGCCACGAACCTCGGGCGCATGTTCCGGCCGGACGGCGAGCCGCTGCTGCCGAACTGGCGTCACCTGCCCGTCGGCTACCACGGCCGCTCCGGCACCGTCGTTCCCACGGGCAGCCTCGTACCGAGGCCGAGCGGCCAGCACCCCGGGGGCGCCTTCGGGCCGAGCCGGCGGCTCGACATCGAGCTCGAGGCCGGCTTCGTGATCGGCACACCGAGCCGCCGCGGCGAGCCGGTGCCGATCGACAGAGCGCTCGATCATGTCTTCGGGATGGTGCTCGTGAACGACTGGTCGGCCCGCGATATCCAGGCCTGGGAGTACCAGCCGCTCGGGCCCTTCCTCGGCAAGTCGTTCGCGACCTCGATCAGCGCCTGGGTCGTGCCGATCGAGGAGCTGCTCGAGCGCCGCGTGCGGACCGAGCCGCAGGAGCCCGAGCCGCTCCCGTATCTCCGCGAGCAGCCGTGGGCGTTCGACATCCCGCTCGAGGTCGAGCTGAACGGCAGCGTCGTGGCGCGCTCGAACACCCGCCATCTGTATTGGTCGATCAGTCAGCAGATCGCGCATCTCACCGTGAACGGAGCGAGCCTGCGCACCGGCGACCTGCTCGCGACCGGGACGATCTCCGGGCCGCAGCGCGAGGAGCACGGCAGCCTGATCGAGCTGAGCTGGAACGGCGCCGAGCCGATCGAGCTGCCCGGCGGCGAGCGGCGCAGCTTCCTCGAGGACGGCGACGAGGTGGTGCTGCGCGGCGCGCCGCTCGGCGAGGTTCGCGGCCGCATCGCGCCCGCCGGAGAGGGCTGAGCTTGGATCTGCAGCCGATGGCGCTGCGGGCGCGGCCGCCCGGCGACTACGCGCCCGCCGCCGGCGCCCGCGCGTTGGAGGCGCTCGCCGCCGCCGCGGAGCCGCTCCGCGGTGCCCGCATCCTGCACGTGAGCCCCGCCGGCACGGCCGGTCGGGTGCCGGAGCTGCTGGGGAGCATGCTGCCGCTCGCGGTCGGCTGCGGGCTCGAGGTCGAGTGGCGCGTGCTGTTCGGCACGCCCGAGGAGCGCACCGTGGCGGTGGCGCTCCAATCGGGCCTGCGTGGCGCCGAGAGCGCGATCGAGCCCGAGGCCTGGGAGCGCTTCGCCGCGGGCTGCGAGCGGGCCGCGCGCGAGCTCGCGGACGGTTGGGACGTCGTCGTGCTGCATGACTCGGCGCTCGCGCTCGCGGCCGGCATCGAGGCGCCGGCCGTCTGGCGCTGCCACGACGACCTGGCGGGGGCCGAGCCGGACGCGGCCGGGCTCATCGCACCGCTGCACGAGCGTTGCCGGCTCACGCTCGTGCCGCACGAGAGCTTCGCGCCGCCGCCGCTTCGCGATGAGCGCGTGCGCGCCGCCGCGCCGGGCATCGACCCGCTCGACCCGCGCAACATCGAGCTCGAGACGCGCCTGCCGGGACGCGTGGTGCGGCCGCTGGGCGTCGACCTCGAGCGGCCGTTCTGCCTGCAGGTGCTGGAGCTCGACCGCTGGGACGACCCGCACGCCGCGATCGAGGCGTTCCGGGTGGCCCGGGGGGAGGAACCGGATCTGCAGCTCGTGCTGGCCGCCCTGCTCGACGCGGCCGACAGCGCCGACTGGCAGGCCGCGAAAGAGGTGTCCGATTACCTGGGGGGAGGCGACGGCGTCCTGCTGCTCACGAGCTACGAGGGCCTCGGCAGCCTCGAGCTCGGAGCGCTGCAACTGCTCGCCCGCGTCGTCGTCGAGCGCTCGCTCGGTGAGGGCTTCGAGCTGACGCCCTGCGAGGCGCTCTGGAAGCGCACGCCGGTCGTGGGCGGCACGGGCGGCGGCCTTCCGCTGATCGTCCGCGACGGTGTCGACGGCTTCCTCACGAACGACGAGTCGGAGTCCGCGGCGCGCCTGCTCGAGCTCGTGCGCGACCCCGGCCTCGCGGCCGAGATGGGCCGCGCGGGCCGCGAGCGGGTACGCGATCGCTTCCTCATCACCGCGGCGCTTGAACGCGAGCTGCGGGCGCTCGCCGATACCTTGGGTGCCGCATGAAGGTGTTCCTGCCAGACGGGACCGAGCTCGAGCTCGAGGACGGCGCGACCGGCGCCGACGCCGCCGCCGCCATCGGCGCGGGTCTCGCGCGCGCCGCGCTCGGCATCCGCGTGGACGGCGAGCTGCGCGATCTCAGCGCGCCGCTCGACGACGGCGACCGCATCGAGATCGTCACGGCGCGCGACGAGGACGGGCTCTGGCTGCTCCGCCATGACGCGGCGCACGTGCTCGCCGCCGCCGTCACCGAGCTCTACCCGGGCGTGAAGATCTCGATCGGCCCGCCGATCGAGGACGGCTTCTATTACGACTTCGACTTCCCCGACGGGACGAAGCTGACCGAGGACGACTTCGAGCGCGTCGAGGCCAAGATGCGTGAGCACATCAAGGCCGACGAGACCTTCGAGCGCAGCGAGCTGCCCCCGTCGGAGGCGATCGAGCGCTTCCGCGCCGAGGGCCAGGACTACAAGGTCGAGCTGATCGAGGACCTCGTGAAGGCGGCCGACTCAGAGCACCCGCTCGAGACCGTCTCGCTCTACCGCAACGGCCCCTTCACAGACCTCTGCCGCGGCCCGCACGGGCCGGGAACCAAGCGGATCAAGGCCTTCAAGCTCACGAGCGTGGCGGGCGCCTACTGGCGCGGCGACGCGAGCCGCCAGATGCTCACGCGCGTCTACGGGACGGCGTTCCCAAGCAAGGAGGAGCTCGAGGAGCACCTGCGCCGGCTCGAGGAGGCGCGCGCCCGCGACCACCGCAAGCTCGGGCGCGAGCTGGGGCTGTTCATGCTCTCCGACCTCTCGCCAGGATCGCCGTTCTGGCTGCCCAACGGGACGCACATCTGGAACGAGCTGACCAAGCTCTGGCGGACCACCAACGTCGAGCGCGGCTACACGGAGGTGCGCACGCCGATCCTGTACGACGTCGAGCTCTGGAAGCAGTCCGGGCACTGGCACGTCTACCGGGAGCACATGTACTTCACGGACGTCGAGGGGCACCCGATGGGCCTCAAGCCGATGAACTGCCCGGCGCACGTCCAGATCTACAAGAACGAGCTGCGCTCCTACCGCGACCTGCCGATCCGCTATGCCGAGCAGGGGCTCGTCCACCGCCACGAGCCGAGCGGCACGCTGCACGGCCTGCTGCGCGTGCGCCACATCACCCAGGACGACGCCCACGTGTTCTGCACCGAGGAGCAGATCGAGGAGGAGGCGATGCGCTGCCTCGACTTCGGCTTCTACATCTACGAGCAGTTCGGCCTGAAGCCGCGCCTGGAGCTGTCGACGCGGCCGGACAAGCGGGTCGGGACCGAGGAGATGTGGGACAAGGCCGAGGCAGCGCTGCAGCGGACGCTCGAGCACAACGGGCTCGAGTACGACCTCAACGAGGGCGACGGTGCCTTCTACGGGCCCAAGATCGACGCGCACATAACTGACGCAATCGGTCGCTCCTGGCAGCTCGGCACCGTCCAGCTCGACTACTACATGCCGGAGCAGTTCGAGCTCGCCTACACCGGCGCCGACAACGCAGAGCACCGGCCGGTGATGATCCACCGCGCGCTGATGGGCTCCTTCGAGCGCTTCATCGGCATCCTGATCGAGCACTACGCCGGTGAGTTCCCGCTCTGGCTGGCGCCCGTCCAGGCGGTCGTGCTGCCGATCTCGGACCGGCACCTCGACTACGCGCGTGGCGTGGCCCGCGAGCTGACCGACGCCGGCACCCGGGCCGAGGTCGACGAGCGGACCGAGTCGGTCGGCAAGAAGATCCGCGAGGCCGAGCTGCGCAAGATCCCTTACATGCTCGTTGTGGGGGATCAGGAGCAGGCCGACGGCACCGTGGCGGTGCGCCGCCACCGCGAGGGAGACATGGGCGCAGAGCCGGTTTCCGAGTTCGCGCGCCAGATATCCGCCGCTATACTCGCCCGCGAATGAGGGGCAGCAAATCTTCGCGTCTTTGACGGCCAGCGGTAGCCGCAGCTAGTGCCGATCCCGCGTAAGTTCGATCGGCGGCCGCCGGAACGCGACGAGACTCGCATCAACGAGCGCATCCGCGTTCCCCAGGTACGCCTGATCGGTGAGGACGGCAACCAGATCGGTGTCGTCGACACCCAGGCCGCGCTTCGCTACGCGCAGGAGCGCGACCTCGACCTCGTCGAGGTGGCGCCCGATGCCCGTCCGCCCGTCTGCCGCGTGCTCGACTACTCGAAGTACAAGTACGAGCAGGAGCAGAAGGCCAAGGCGGCGCGCCGCCACCAGAAGCAGGTCAACGTCCGCGAGATCAAGCTGCGGCCGAAGATCGCGACCAACGACTACGAGACGAAGAAGAACCACGTGGTCCGCTTCCTCAAGGGCGACGACCGCGTCAAGGTCACGATCATGTTCCGCGGCCGCGAGCAGACCCACCCCGAGCGCGGCGAGATGCTGCTGATGCGGCTCGCCGAGGACGTCGCCGACCTCGGGACCGTCGAGCAGGCGCCCCAGCAGGACGGCCGCAACATGACCATGCTGCTCGCGCCGGTCAAGCGGAGGCCGCAGGAGGCCGACTCGGAAGACGGGGCGGCTGCGAGCGACAATTCGGCGCCGCCTCAGGCCGAAGCGTCGTAGCGCCCCGATTCGGGTCTGCTTCAATACACCGTCGACATGCCGAAGATGAAGACCCACTCCGGCGCCAAGAAGCGCTTCCGCAAGACGGCCAAGGGCAAGCTGCGCGCGCGGCACTCATTCACGAGCCACTACCTCGGGCACAAGAGTGCAAAGCGCAAGCGCCGCCTGGGCCGGCCGGTCGAGGTCTCCAAGGCTGACCACCCGCGCATCGTGGAGCTGCTGCACAAGTGAGCCGGGTAAAGCGCTCAGTTCACGCGCGCAAGAAGCGCCGGGCCACCCTCGAGCGGACCAAGGGCTATCGCGGGCAGGCCAAGTCGAGCTACAAGCGCGCCAAGGAGGCGCTGCTCAAGGCCGACTCGTACGCGTACCGGGACCGGCGCAACCGCAAGCGCGACTTCCGGCGGCTGTGGATCACCCGCATCAACGCCGCGGCGCGCCGCGAGGGCATGTCCTACAGCCAGTTCATGCACGGTCTCAAGGAGGCCGGCATCGAGGTCGACCGCAAGGTGCTCGCGGACATCGCCGTCCGCGACCCGGAGACCTTTCGACGTTTTGCCGAGCGAGCCCGGGAGGCCGTGGCCGCGTAGGAGCGCGCTCCACGGAACCGAATCTCTCCCGGGCGCCCTGTGAGGCGCCCTTTTTCGTTCCATGATCACCTCACCCGACAACGAGAAGCTCAAGACGATCAGGAAGCTTCAGCAGAAGAGCTGGCGAGCGAAGCTCGGGCTGTTCAGCGCGGAGGGGGAGGATCTGGTCGACGCCGCGCCGGGCGCCGAGTTCGTGCTGCGCGCCGGTGAGGACGTGGAGCCCGAGCTGCTGAACGCCGTGAGCACGCTGGGCTCCGGCACTCGCGTGATCGGCGTCTACAGGCAGCGCTGGGCCGAGCCCGAGGGCGACCTGCTCGTGTATCTGCACGGGGTCGAGGACCCTGGGAACGTCGGCACGATCATCCGCTCCGCCCACGCCCTCGCCGGCGCCACCGTGGTGCTGGGACCCGGCTGCGCCGACCCGTACTCCCCGAAGGCGGTGCGGGCGTCGATGGGATCGATCTTCGCGAAGCCGCCCGCCCGCGCGCAGCTCGGCGAGATCGGCGCGCGCCCGCTCGCGCTCGATGCGCACGCGGAGCGCGACCTCGCCGGCATCGACCTCTCGCCGCCGCTCGTGCTCGTGCTGGGATCGGAGCGGGGCGAGCTCCCGGAGGGGCTCGAGGCGGCGCGCATCCCGGTGCAGGCCGACTCGCTCAACGTCGCGATGGCCGCAACGGTGGCCCTCTACGAGGCCGCAAATAGGATGGCCGCCCATGCCTGACCTGGTCCAGCTCCGCGCCGACGGCGAGGCGGCGATCGCCGCGGCCGCCGGCACGGACGAGCTCGAGGAGCTGCGCGTACGGCTGCTCGGCCGCAAGTCGGAGCTGACCGCCACGCTGCGCTCGATCGGCGAGCTGCCGCCGGAGGAGCGCGGCCCGGTGGGGAAGGAGGCCAACGAGGTCAGGCAGGCGCTCGAGCGCCAGCTGGCCGAGCGCACCCGGGAGCTCGAGACCGCCGAGCTCGACCGGCGCCTCGCGCGGGACCGCATCGACGTGACGCTCCCCGGCGACCCGCCGCAGCCGTCCGGCCACCTGCACCTCGTCACGCAGATCCGCCGGCGCATGGAGGACGTGTTCATCGGGCTGGGCTTCTCGGTCCTCGAGGGCCCCGAGGTCGAGTACGACTACTACAACTTCACGGCGCTCAACCACCCGCCAGAGCACCCGGCGCGGCTCCCGCAGGACACCTTCTACCTGGCGGAGAGCGTCCTGCTGCGCACGCACACATCGCCGATGCAGGTGCGCGCGATGGAGGCACAGGAGCCGCCGATCTACATCGTCGTACCGGGCCGTGTGTACCGGCCCGACACGCCCGACGCCACGCACGTGCCGATGTTCTGGCAGCTCGAGGGCCTCGCGATCGACGAGGACATCACGCTCGCCGACCTCCAGGGAGTGCTGCTCCAGTTCGCCCGCCAGATGTTCGGCGAGGACACACGCGTGCGCCT
Organism: uncultured Thermoleophilaceae bacterium; assembly: GCA_963739095.1. GTDB lineage: Bacteria > Actinomycetota > Thermoleophilia > Solirubrobacterales > Thermoleophilaceae > JACVRW01. The sequence continues at coordinate 8,190 of CAVTZF010000012.1, read as the reverse complement.
GCGGCCCGGCTATTTCCCCTTCACCGAGCCGAGCGTCGAGGTCGACGTCTCCTGCTTCCGCTGCGGCGGCACCGGCTGGGAGGGCTCGCAGCGCTGCGGCACCTGCAAGGGGGAGGCCTGGATCGAGATCCTCGGCTCCGGGATGGTCGACCCGAACGTGCTCGACTACGTGAAGGGCAGCGGCTACGACAACGAGCGCGTGCAGGGCTTCGCGTTCGGCATGGGCATCGAGCGCATCGCGAGCATCGTCCACGAGGTCCCCGACCTGCGCATGCTCTACGAGAACGACCTGCGGCTGCTCGAGCAGTTCGGGGCGGGCGTATGAGGGTGCCGGTCGGCTGGCTGCGCTCGTATTGCGACCCCGGCGTGTCGGCGGAGGAGATCGCCGACGCGCTGACGATGGCCGGCGACAAGCTCGAGCGCCTCCATCGGACGGGCGTGGGCGATACCGCTGCCTTCCTGACGGGCCGCGTGCTCGAGGCGGAGCGCCACCCCAACGCCGACCGCCTGAGCGTCTGCGTCGTCGACGTCGGCCGCGGCGAGCCGCAGACGATCGTCTGCGGCGCGCCCAACGTCGCCGCAGGCCAGACGGTCGCCGTCGCGTTGCCGGGGGCCGTGATGCCGGACGGCAGCACGCTCGGCGAGGCGAAGCTGCGCGGCGTGGCCTCGAGCGGCATGATCCTCGCCGAGGACGAGGTCGGGATTGGCGAGGACCACGACGGCATCATGGTGCTGTCCGACGAGCTGCCCGTCGGCGCCCCGCTCGAGGAACACCTGACGATCGCCGACGAGGTGCTCGAGCTCGAGATCACCCCCAACCGACCGGACCTGATGTCCGTCTACGGGGTGGCGCGCGACCTGCACGCCGTGACCGGCGCGCCGCTCGGCGAGGACCCAACGGCACGCGACGCCGAGCCCGCGGGCGACGACTCGGCCGACGACCACGCGTCGGTCGAGATCGACCCCGAGATCTGCCTGCGCTTCACGGCACGCGTGTTCGAGGACGTGAAGATCGGCCCCTCGCCGCTGTGGCTCAAGCAGCGGCTGATGGCGGCGGGCCAGCGGCCGATCTCGAACGTCGTCGACATCACGAACTACGTGATGCTCGCCACCGGGCAGCCGCTGCACGCGTTCGACCTCGACCAGGTGCGCGGGCGCCGGATCGTCGTCCGTCGCGCGCACGAGGGCGAGACGATGACGACGCTCGACGACGTCGAACGCACCTTCAGCTCCGAGATGGCGCTGGTCTGTGACGCCGAGGGCCCGAGCGGCATCGCGGGCATCATGGGCGGCCAGATCTCCGAGGTGAGCGACTCCACGACGCGCGTGCTGATGGAGGCGGCGACCTGGGTCGGCCCGAACATCATGCGGACCTCCAAGGCGCTGGGATTGCGCAGCGAGGCCTCGGCGCGCTTCGAGAAGCAGCTGCACCCCGAGCAGGCGATCGCGGCGCAGCGGCTCGCCGCGCGGCTGATGGTCGAGCTGTGCGGGGCGCGCTTCGTGCCGGGCACGATCGACGTCTATCCGAACCCGGCGCAGCCGCGCGTGGTCGGGCTGCGCGAGGAGCGCATGGAGCGGCTGCTCGGCGAGAGCATCCCGTCGGAGCGCGTGACCGAGATCCTCGAGCGGCTCGGCTTCGAGCACGTGGCGGACGGATGGCAGGTCCCGCCCTGGCGCGACGCGGACGTCCAGCGCGAGGCCGACCTGATCGAGGAGGTCGCCCGCATCCACGGTCTCGACAAGCTGCCGACGACGCTGCCGGCGCGGGAGGGCGCCGTCGGCCAGCTCACGGAGGGCCAGCGGCTGCGCCGCCGGCTCGAGGACCTGCTCCGCGACCGCGGCCTGTACGAGGCGATCGCGTACGCCTTCACGTCGCCCGCGGCCCTGCGCCGGCTGCGCCTCGGCGACGAGCCCGTGCTGCGGATCGACAACCCGCTCAGCGAGGACCACAGCGTGCTGCGGCCGCTGCTCCTGCCGGGGCTGCTCGACGCCGCCCGCCACAACGCGGCGCACGGACGTGCCGGCGTCGCGCTCTTCGAGGCCGCACACGTCTACCGGCCGACCGGCCCGCTCGAGCCGCCGCCCGAGGGCTCGCCGCGCGGCGCGCTGCCCGCCGCCGAGCCGCTTCACCTGTCCGTACTGATGACCGAGGCGGCGCCGGGTGGATGGCGGACCCAGGCGCGTCCCGCCGACTTCTACTCCGTGCGGGCGCTGCTGGAGGCGCTGCTGGGGGTGGCGGGGATCGAGTGGCACGCGGAGTCCGAGGCCCGGCCGTTCCTTCACCCGGGCCGCTCCGCGGCGGTGCGGACCGAGGACGGCCGCGGGCTCGGCTGGGTCGGCGAGCTCCACCCGCTCGTCCTGCGCGAGTGGGACCTCGAGGGCCCGGCCGCGGGATTCGAGCTCGATCTCGACGCGATCCTGGAGCTGAGCGCCGGCAGGCTCGAGGTCTACGGCGACGTCACGAGCTTCCCGGCGGTCCTGCAGGACATCGCCGTGGTCGTCCCCGACGACGTGCCCGCCAGCAGTGTGGAGCAAGCCGTGCGCGCAGGCGGCGGCGACCTGCTCGGCTCGCTGTCGGTGTTCGACCTCTACAGAGGCGAGCAGGTGGGGGAGGGCAACAAGTCGCTGGCGCTGCGGCTCGAGTTCCGTGCGCCCGACCGCACGCTCACCGACGATGAGGTGGCGGAGCGGCGGGCGGCGATCGAGCGCGAGCTCGAGTCCATCGAAGGGCGGCTGCGTGCCTAGGGCGGCCGTGCTGGGCGCGGCGGGCTACGGCGGCGCGGTCGCGGCGGCGATCCTGCACCGGCATCCGTCCATCGAGCTCACGATGCTCACCGCACGCTCGGATGCGGGCCGCCGCCACGACGAGCTCTATCCGGCGTACCGGGTGCCGCTCACGATGGAGGCGCCCGACCCCGACGCGATCGCAGAGCGCGCCGACGCCGCCGTCGTCGCCTACCCGCACAAGGCGGCCGCCCAGGCGGTCGCGCAGCTGCGCGAGCGCGGCCTGAAGGTCGTCGACCTGTCCGCCGACTTCCGGCTCGATCAGGACGCATACGAGCGCTGGTACCAGCCCCACGAGGCACCCGAGCTGCTCGCCGAGTCGGTCTATGGCCTGCCCGAGGCGCACCGCGATGAGATCCGCGGCGCCGACCTCGTCGCCGGGCCCGGCTGCAACTCCACCGCCGCGCTGCTCGCGCTGCTGCCGCTGCGCGGGCTGATCGCGGACGCCGTGGTCGACATCAAGGCCGGGGTCTCGGGCGCCGGGCGCGAGGCCACCGAGGAGACCCACTACGTCTCCGCCGTCGACAACCTGAACGCGTACAAGATCGACGGGCACAGGCACAGCGCCGAGATGGAGCAGGAGCTGCCGGGCGCGCGCTTCTCGTTCCTCACCCACCTGATGCCGGTCGACCAGGGGATCTTCGCCTCCTGCTACGCGACGCTCGAGGAGCCGCTCTCGCGCGACGAGGTACGCGCGCTCTACGCCGAGCACTACGCCGGCGAGCCGTTCATCGACCTGCTGGCCGGCTCGCCGCGCACCCAGAACGTCCGCAACACGAACCGCGCCCAGGTGCACGTGACGGTCGTCGACGGGCGCGTCATCGCCCTCTGCGCGATCGACAACCTCTGGAAGGGCGCCGCCGGCCAGGGGGTCCAGGACCTGAACCTGATGCTCGGGCTGCCCGAGACCGAGGGGCTCGAGTGAGCTTCTTCAGCTCGCGCTGGGTCGAGGCCCCCGTGCATGCGGGCGAGGCCAAGGACACCGGGCTGCCCGCCGGCTTCCGCGCCGCGGGCGTGGCCGCCGGGATCAAGCCGAGCGGGCTCGACGTCGGCGTGCTCGTCTCGGACGCCCCCGAGACCGTCTCGGCCGCGCGCTTCACGACGAACGCACGGCTCGGCGCGCCGGTGCTCGTCTCGAAGCAGGCCGACCTCGGCCGCCTGCGCGCCGTCGTCGCGAACTCCGGTTGCTCGAACGTGGGTGACGGTCAGCGCGGGCTCGACACCGCCGCGGCGATGCAGGAGACGGCCGCACGCCGGCTCGGCGTCGACCCCGCCCAGGTCGGGGTGGCCTCGACCGGCGTGATCGGCCACGAGCTGCCGCGCGACAAGGTGGTCGCGGGCGTCGACGGCGCCTGCGAGGAACTCGGGCTCGAGGCCGAGAGCTTCTCGGAGGCGATCCTGACGAGCGACAGCGGGGCCAAGCGCGCCTGCCTCGACGTGCACCTCGGCAGCGGCACGGTCAAGCTCGCGGCGCAGGCCAAGGGCGCCGGCATGATCGAGCCGCGCTACGCGACGATGTTCTGCTTCGTGCAGACCGACGCGCGCATGCCCCAGGAGACGCTCGACCTGCTCACCGGCGTCTGCGTCAAGCGCTCCTTCGACCGCATCAGCGTCGACGGCCAGCTCTCGACGAGCGACACGGTGTTCGTGCTCGCGAACGGCGGATCGGGCGTGACGATCGAGCCCGAGTCGGACGACGAGCTCCGCTTCGGCGAGGCGCTCGACGCGCTGCTCCGTCAGCTCGCGCTGAGGATCGTCGCTGACGGGGAGGGCGCGCGCCGGGTCGGCCGGATCGTGGTCAACGGCCGTCCCGACACCGTCGAGCCGGTCGCGCGCTCGATTGCCAACTCGCCACTCGTCAAGACGGCGCTGCACGGCGGCGACCCGAACTTCGGACGCATCCTGCAGGCCGCCGGTCAGGCCTGGCCGGCGGGCGAGCCGTTCGTCGCCGACCTCTCGATCGAGGGGCGCATCGTGGTGTCCGCCGGCGACGCGCTCGAGGTCGATGCGGCCGGTCTCGCCGAGCTCGTCCGGGGCGACGAGATCGAGTACGAGCTCACGCTTCCCGGCGAGGGCGGCGAGACAGAGGTCTTCTTCAGCGACCTTTCGCCTGAGTACGTGACCTTCAACGCGGACTACACGTCATGAGAGATGTCGCCACGCTGCTCGAGGCGCTCCCCTACATCCGGGAGTACCACGGCAGGACGGTCGTCATCAAATACGGCGGCGCCGCGATGACCGAGCCGGACCTCAAGGAGGAGTTCGCGCGCGACGTCGTGCTGCTCAAGTACGTGGGCCTCAACCCGATCGTGGTGCACGGCGGCGGGCCCGACATCACGCGCTACATGGAGCGGCTCGGCATGGAGGTCAAGTTCGTCGACGGCCTGCGCGTGTCCGATGCCGACACGGTCGAGATCGCGAAGATGGTGCTCGTCGGCAAGCAGAACAAGGACATCGTGCTGCGCCTGGGGCGCCACGGTCAGCCGGCGGTCGGCCTGTGTGGCGACGACGGCCTGCTGTTCACGGTCAAGAAGCGGCTCGCGGGGGAGACGGACGTGGGCTTCGTCGGCGACATCGAGCGCGTCGACGTCGACGTCCTCAACCACATCGCCGCCGACTACATACCGGTGATCGCCTCGGTCGGCGCCGACACCGAGGGCCAGTCGTACAACGTCAACGCCGATGCCGCTGCGGCGGTGGTCGCGGAGGCGCTCGGCGCCTTCAAGATCGTCTTCCTGACCGACGTGAACGGCTGGCGCGAGGACCCCTCCGACCCGGCCAGCCGCATCTCGGAGGCGACCGCGGCGGAGCTGCGCGCACGCCTCCCCGAGGTGAGCGGCGGCATGCGCCCCAAGCTCGAGGCGTGCCTGCACGCACTCGAGACGGGCGTCGACAACGCCTACATAGTGGATGGCCGCCAGCCGCATTCGCTGCTGCTGGAGCTGTTCACCGACGAAGGGATCGGTACCAAGCTGTGGCCCTGAGCGAGCTGCAATCGCTGGAGCGCCAGGCCGTGATGGCGACGTACGCGCGCAACCCCGTCGAGTTCGTGCGCGGCGAGGGAACGCGCCTGTGGGACGACGAGGACAACGAGTACCTCGACTTCCTCACCGGGATCAGCGTCGTGCAGCTCGGTCACTGCCACCCGCGCGTCGTCGCTGCGGTCCGCGACCAGGCGGGTCGGCTCATGCACGTCGGCAACCTCTTCTACACCGAGCCGTCGATGCGGCTCGCGAAGCACCTGTCCGACGCGTCGTTCGGCGGGCGCGTCTTCTTCACGAACTCCGGCACCGAGGCGATCGAGTGCGCGCTCAAGCTGGCGCGCAGGCGCCGCAGCGGCGGCGACTTCGTCGTGCTCGAGGGCGCCTTCCACGGGCGCACCATGGGCTCGCTGTCGGCTACGCCCCAGGAGACCAAGCAGGCGCCGTTCGCGCCGCTCGTGCCCGGCTTCAAGGTCGTCCCACGCGGTGACGCGGACGCGCTCGCGGCCGCCGTCGACCGAAACACCGCCGCCGTCCTGATCGAGCCGGTACAGGGCGAGTCCGGCATCCACCCGGTCGACCCGCACGTCCTGCAGACCGCGCGCGACGCCTGCGACGCCCACGGCGCCCTGCTGATCTTCGACGAGATCCAGTGCGGGATGGGCCGCACCGGGACGCTCTGGGCGCACGAGCAGCTCGGCGTGAAGCCGAACGTCATGACCGTGGCCAAGGGCCTCGGCGGCGGCCTGCCGATCGGCGCCTGCGTGGCGGACACGAGCTGTGCCGAGGTCTTCGAGCTCGGCGACCACGGCTCCACCTTCGCCGGCGGCCCGGTGATCTCCGCGGCGGCGAACGCGGTGCTCGACACGATCGACGACGAGACGTTCCTGGCAACCGTCCGTGAGCGCGGCGCGCAGCTCGCCGACGGCCTCAGCGAGCTCCGGCTCGAGCCGCGCGGGCTCGGCCTGATGGTCGGCATCCACGTGCCGCGGGCGCCCGAGGTGGCGCGCCGGCTGTTGCTCGAGCAGCGCCTCGTCGTCAACGCGACCGGACCGGACACGATCCGCCTGCTGCCGCCGCTGACCGTCGGCGAGGAGGAGATCGACGAGGCCCTGAGCCGGATCGGGGCGCTGCTAGCTTCCCCCGCCCCATGAAACTATCGGTTCGCACCCGGCCGAGCCGGGTGCTCCCGCAATGAGCGTCGAGCGCCGTACGCTGTCGAAGACCGCGTCCTACGAGGCCGAGCCCGGCGAGGTCGGCCGCGTGCTGCTGCTCTACTCGGGCGGGCTCGACACGAGCGTGATGCTCAAGTGGATCCAGGACGAGTACGAGGCCGAGGTGGTCGCGCTCACCGTCAACCTGGGCCAGCCGGGCGAGGACTACGAGGTCGTGAAGGGCAAGGCCATGCACCTCGGCGCGCTCGACTGCCACGTGGTCGACGCGCGTGAGGAGTTCGCGCGCGACTACGTGCTGCCGGCGATCAAGGCGAACGGGCTCTACGGCGGCGGCTACCCGCTCTTCACGGCGCTGGGCCGCCCGCTGATCGCGAAGCTCGCCGTCGAGTACGCGCGCCGCTCGGGCTGCGACACGATCGCCCACGGCTGCACCGGCAAGGGCAACGACCAGGTCCGTATCGAGTCGACGGTGATCGCGCTCGACCCGGAGATGAAGATCATCGCGCCCGTGCGCGGCTGGCAGATGGGCCGCGAGGAGGAGATCGCATACGCGCGCGAGCACGGCATCCCGGTCAAGGGCGGCACCGAGACGCCGCCCTACTCGATCGACGACAACCTCTGGGGCCGCTCCTCGGAGGGCGGCCCGATCGAGGACCTTGAGGAGCCGCCGCGCGACGACGTCTTCCAGCTCGTCACGCGGCCGGAGGAGGCGCCCGACGAGCCCGAGGACGTCGTCGTCGGCTTCGAGCGCGGCGTGCCGGTGTCCCTGAACGGGGAGCGGCTCGGCCTGGTCGAGCTGCTCGAGCGGGCGGGCGAGATCGGCGCACGGCATGGGGTCGGCATCGTCGACCACATCGAGGACCGGATCGTCGGCCTCAAGGTCCGCGACCTCTACGAGGTGCCGGCCGCCGCGCTGATCCTGACCGCGCACAAGGAACTCGAGAAGCTCGTCGGGACGATTCACCAGAACAACTTCAAGCCCCATCTCGACGACCACTGGGCCTACCTCGTCTACGCCGGGCTCTGGTACGAGCCGCTGCTGTCGGACCTGAACGCCTTCATGGACGCGGTCAACGAGCAGGTCACCGGCGAGATCACGATGCGCCTCTTCAAGGGCAGCGCGCGGGCGGTGGCACGCCGCTCGCCGAACGCCCTCTACGACCCCGCGCTGGCCGGCTTCGGCGAATCGGGCGGGCTCTTCTCACAGCAGGCGAGCCCGGGCTTCATCGAGCTGTGGTCGCTTCAGTCGC
>CAVTZF010000011.1:0-124965 GCA_963739095.1 uncultured Thermoleophilaceae bacterium | reverse complement strand
TCGTCAGCCCAGTTCCCGTTCGACCTCGTCAAGCCAGTCGGTGTGGGCCTGGACGATGCGGCGCGCCAGGCGGTGGTTGAGGAGCAGGTAGCGCTCGCGACTGGGGATCGCGGCGGCGACGGCCTCGGCTGCGTCGAGCCGGGCGGAGATGTCGGCGATCTCCTCGCGCAGCGCCCGGAGGCTGTCGAGCACTGCTTCCTCGCCGACGAGGTCGGCGGCGAGCAGTCGGGTGATCGCCTCGTGCTGGATGCGCGGGAAGCGGGCCGGCTCTTGCATCCATTCGGCGAGCGCATCGCGGCCCTTGTCGGTGAGCGTGTAGTGGGTGCGCGGACGCGTGCGGCCCGGCTCCTTGCGCGAGCTCAGGTGGCCAAGCGCCTCGAGGCGTTTCGGCTCGGCATACCACTGGCTGTCTGCGGCGTCCCAGTAGATCCGGCCCGACCGCGCCATCCGGACGAGGTCGTGCGGGCCCGCCCCACCCTGACCGACGAGCGTCAGGACGACGTACGAGAAGGGTGTCAGCGACTGGTTTGACAAAGCTCCGAAACGGAGATATAAACTCCGAACCCGAGTTTAGCTAGGAGGTGGGTCGCTATGCCGCCCGCAGCAACATCCAAGCAGCAGCTGTGGTTCCTGAACGCGCTCGTCACCGTTCGCGTCCGCCACGACGAAGGCGCGGACGGCATCTCGGTGCTCGAGTCGCTCGCTCCGCACGGAGAGTCGCCCCCACTCCACGTCCACCAGACCGAGGACGAGATCTTTCACGTGCTCGAAGGCGAGCTCCGCGTGCGCGCCGGCGACACTGAGGTGAGGATCGGCGCCGGCGAGACGATCCTCGGCCCCAAGGGCGTGCCGCACACCTACCGCGTCGAGTCGCGCGAGGGAGCGCGCTGGCTCGTGATCACCGAGCGCGGCGACTTCGAGCGCTTCGTGCGCGCCCAAAGCCGCCCGGCCGAGCAGCCCGAGCTGCCCACGCCCCAAGGGCCGCCCACGCCCGAGCAGGCCGACGCGCTCGCGGCGACCGCCCGGGAGCACGGGATCGAGCTCGTAGGGCCACCGCTCGACTGACCCCGACGCATCAACGATCGCGGACAGATCCCCCTGCTCGCACGGCTTCCGGCTCGTAGTATCGGCCCATGCATCTGGCCAGGGCCCGGGCGATCGTTGACGACGTGGTGGCTAACGCGCCGGGCCCCGTGTCGGTGTTCGTCGCCGACGCGCACGGCGAGCTGGTCGCGGCGGCGACGATGGACGGCGCCGCGCCGGACACGCGGCTGAACGCGCAGCGCAAGGCCTACACGGCCGCGCGCAGCGACGCGACGTCGACACGGCAACTCGCCGAGAAGGCACGCGCCGATCCCGTCGAGCGGGCAAGCTTCGACCCCTTCTTCACCTTCTTCCTCGGCGGCGTCGCCGTATTCGAGGACGGCCGGCGGGTCGGCGCGGTCGGCGTCAGCGGCCTGCCTGGCGACGACGACGAGCAGGTCGCGCTCGCGGCGATCGACCGCTCGGCGGGCGTCTAGTTCCCGCTCGCATAGGGGCCGTAGCCCGGGTCCGGCTGGGGGTAGCCATAGCCGGGGTCCGCCTGCGGTGTGTCGCCGGCGTCGCCGAGCGTGGCCGCGTCCAGATATTCGCGGCACGACGACGGGTCGCCCGACTGGAAGCCGCTGGTCCAGGCCTCTTCGCGCTGCTCAGGTGTTCCGTGATGGGCCGGGCTGCCGGCGTCGAAGTCGCCGACGGCGAGGGCGGCGTCGAGCGCCTCCTCCACGTCACCGTCTTCGAGGCGGTTCTCCTGGTACGCGCTATTGGCCCACGTCCCCGCGTAGCAGTCGGCCTGGAGCTCGAATGCAACCGTCGGGAGTTGCTGGCCGTACTGTTGGAAGAGGCCGAGCTCGTCCTGGATCTGGTGCCCGTACTCGTGCGCCACGATGTACGCGACCGAGAAGTCGCCGATGGTCCGTCCGTAGCCCTGCGAGCTGCCGGGCAGCGCTTGGTCGAGGGCACCACTGTAGATATCGGTCGCGAACTTCTGAGAGATGTAGATCGTGTCGTCACCGGCGCAGTAGGCGGCAGCGCTGTCGCCCAGAGTGCCGTCCCCGGCGCCGCAGGCGCTCGCCGCGGCCTGGCCGGCCGGGATCCAGAGGTAGCCGACCCTCGGCTCTGGCAGGCCAGAGTCCTCGAAGACCTTCGTCCAGTAGGCGTCGACGTCAGTCGTGACGGCGGTCAGGAACTGCTGCATGTTCTGCGGCTGGACGCCGTCCTTCGATCCGAGGATCAGTCCTTGCGCGTCGGCGGGCTGGCCGGGAGTCCCCGTCACTGGGCTTGCCTTGCTCGGCCCGCCCGCGGCCGCCTCGTCGTTGGCCGTTGCGGAGCCGAGGTGCTGCACGCCGGCAAGGGCCAGCAACAACAATCCGGCCCCGGCGAACAGCCCGAGGCGAGTCAGTGAACTCATCGTGTTTCTCTCAACTTTCTTGGCCCGGCATCCCTACGGGGATCCGCGCGGTGAGGTAGACCGTGTCCGCCCGCGAGCACTGGTGCCGGCGGCGTCCGGTGTGTGGCGCAGATGGCTGCCTGGGCAACGTTGGCTAGCAGCGGTTAACGCCCGATAAGGATTTCGCCATCGGCGTTCCCGCCGCTGAGGCTGGGAAGTGTGGGCTGTGTAGCGCTACGCCGCGGGCACGGCCGTTGGCTGCCGGCCGTGCTCCGCGACGGTCACGCGGCGGGCTCAAGGGCCGTAGCCCTGGCCTCCGCCCGAGCCCGAGCCCGATCCCTGGCCCGTGATCTGCCTACCCGACGGAGACACGACCCACCAGAGGGCGCCAAACCCATCCAGGCCCTGGCCGTTCGTGTTCCCGGGCTTCTTGTCTCCCGCGAATCGGTAGAGCGGGTGGCCCCTGTAGGTGACCTGGGGCTTCCCGTCACGTCGCTTCGTGGTTCCGAGCAACGAGGCGTGTGCGCCCCTGCCGGCCGTCGGCTTGCCGCTCACCCGAAGCGGCGGCCAAGCCTCGGCGCAGTCGCCAAAGCACTTGCTCTTCTTCCCTGTGTCCTTCTTCCACAGGTAGAGCGTGCGTCCCTTCGAGTCGACGAGGATATTCCCGAGAGCACTCTGCGCGACCTTGACAGTCGCAGTCCGGGAGCTCGTGGCCTGCGGGGAGGCCGTCGCCCCGCTGACTGCGACAAGCAGAACAGCCGCTGCCGCTCCCAGGAACGTCACGAGTCTGCTGCGGGTCATGCTCACTCCTTCTGGCGGGGTTCGTGGAGCGCCTAAGGGTGCTGTGCGCGAGTCCACCTGTCGTCGTCTTGGAGTCGACTCTTTTGCCGGGCCGACTACATCGCGGGGAGGTGCCGAAAGAGTCGCCCTGCGGCTGACGACAACCGCAGGCCCGGTCGGGACGATGCGGCGACCACCTCGAAAGGGAGTCAGAGAATGCCGTCGCTCGCAAAATTCCGAATGGGTCGCAGGCCAACGGCTGCGCTCTCGATTGCCGGTGCCGTCGTCGCCTTCGCCGCCCTCACGGGTTTCGGGACCTCAGAGACGGATGCCCAGGCTCCGAGTGTTGGTCAGCCCCCGCCCGAGTGGGCGGCCAACGCCGGCTCATGGCCCGCGCACAACCACGACCTCGCGAACACCCGCGCGACGACGCAGTCGACGATCAATTCGCAGACGGTCTCGGGGCTGAAGGTGAAGTGGACCTTCCGCTTCAAGGGTGCGGGCGCGTTCGGGATCTATGCGTCTGCGCCAATCGTCCTGAACGGCACCGTCTATCTCCAGGACCTGAACTCCAACGTCTATGCGCTCGACCGCTCAACCGGTCAGCTCAAGTGGCGGCACCGGTTCAACAGGCCGAGTGTCGGACCGAACGGCCTCGCCTTCGGATACGGCCGCCTCTACGGCGCCACCGACAGGAGGCTGTTCGCGCTCGACCCCCAGACGGGGAACGTCGTTTGGACCAGCCCCGTGCTGCCCCGCAACGCGAATGAGGGCATCGACATGACCCCTCAGCTCTACGACGGCACGGTCCTGATCAGCACGATTCCCGGCAACACCAAGTCCTTCTACAAGGGCAACGGGGACGGCATCGTGTGGGCCTTCGACGCCGTCACCGGCCAGAAGAAGTGGAAGTTCAACACGGTCTCCGACGGCGCCAAGCTGTGGGGCAACCGCAAGGTCAACAGCGGCGGCGGCCTCTGGTACCCGCCCGCCGTCGACGGCCAAGGCCGCGTCTTCATCTCCGTCGCCAACCCGGCGCCGCTGTACGGAACGAAGAAGTTCCCGAACGGATCAAGCCGCCCGGGCCCCGACCTGTACACGAACTCGATCGTCGCCCTCGACGGCCAGACCGGCAAGCGGCTCTGGTTCCGGCAGACCGTCCGGCACGACCTGCGCGACTACGACCTCCAGATCCCCGCCATCACCACGACGGTCCCGATCGACGGCGTCCAGACCGAGATCGTGATCGTCGCCGGGAAGATGGGCAAGGCGTTCGCCTACCGCGCGGCGGACGGAAAGCATCTCTGGACTCGGTCCGTCGGCAAGCACCTGAACGACACCGGGCCGCTGCCGCGCAAGGCCGTCAAGATCTTCCCCGGCGACCTCGGAGGGGTCGAGACCCCCATGGCGCTCGCCGAGGGCCGCTTGTTCGTGCCGTGGGTCGACTTCCCGGTGCACGCGAGCAGAACGGGCCTCTCCGGAGCGTTCGGCGCTGGGCAGGACGTGACCACCGGCAAGGGCGGCTTCACCGCCGTCGACCCCGCCAGCGGCAAGGTGCTCTGGCAGCGCAAGCTGCCGTCGCCGAACTTCGGCGCGGCCACGGTCGCGAACGACGTCGTCTTCACCAGCACGTACGCCGGACGGGTCTACGGCTTCGACACCCAGACCGGCAAGACGCTCTGGACTGCGAAGGCGCCGGCCGGCATCAACTCGTTCCCCGCGATCGACGGTGACACGCTGCTCGTGGGTGCCGGCACGGTCGGGAGCGTCAAGGCGCCGAAGTTCCAGCTGATCGCCTACTCGCTCCCGTAACGGGTACAACCACCCCCAAGGAGGTTCCAATGAGAACGCTCACCATCCGCTCGGTCGCGGCCCTCGCTGCGGTCGCGATCGTATCCCTGGCGCTCGTCCAGCTGGCCGCGGCTCGCACGGAGCCGCAGGCGCGCGCGAGCGCCACCACCGACAAGGTCAGCGGGAAGGAGTACTCCTTCAAGCTGTCGGCGAAGTCGATCCGGAAGCCCGGGAAGGTCACGTTCAAGTTCCGGAACGCCGGCCACCTGGTTCACAACTTCCACATCCGGGGGAAGAGCACGCCGGATCTCCAGCCGGGCAAGTCGGCGAGCCTCGTCGTCAGGTTCACGAAGAAGGGGACGTACCGCTACCTCTGCACCGAGCCCGGCCACGCCGCACTCGGGATGAAGGGCGTCTTCACGGTTCGCTGACCTTGTCACGCAGCCGCAACAACCTGACCTACGAGGTCTTCGTCAACGACCCGCCGCCCCAGGACGGTGTGCTTCCGAATGGAGAGCCGAAGCTGTTCTCTCCCGAGGCCAGCACGCTCATCTACGGGAGCAAGGACGCGGTGCTGACGGACCCCGGGATGACGGCAGATCAGGCGCGTGCGCTCGGCGACTGGGTCGCCGGCAAGGGCCGGAACCTGACCGACATCTTCATCACCCATGGCCACGGCGATCACTGGTTCGCCGCAGGGCTGCTGGCAGAACGCTTCGGGGCACGCGTGGTCGCCTCGGCGGGCACGATCGCCCAGATGGAAGCCAGCGTCGCCGCGCGGCCGTTTCTCTGGGACAAGGTCTACGCGGACATCCCGCCGACGCCCATCACGGCGGTGACGGTGCCGGACAACCGCTTCACGCTCGAAGGACACGACCTCGTGATCGTCGAGGTCGGCCCCACCGACACCGACGACACCAGCGTCCTCCACGTCCCGGATCTCGAGCTGGTCGTTGCCGGCGACGTGATCTACAACGGAGTTCACATGTATCTCGCGCACAGCGTGGTCGTCGGAGGCTTCGGGTCGTGGCGGGACGCAATCGACAAGGTCGAGGCCCTCAAGCCGCGGCATATCGTCGCCGGGCATCAGAACAAGCAGCTCGACGACGACGCCGCGCGCACGATCGCGGAAACGCGGCAATACCTCGACGATGCCGACGAGCTGCTGCGAACCGAGAACACCGCCGTCGACTTCTTCAACGCCAAGATCGAGAGGTACCCGGACCATCTCGGGCGGACGGTCCTGTGGGCGGGTGCGAGGACGCTCTACGGCGTCCGCGAACACCCCGAGGAGGACATCCGCCAGATCATGGTCACCTCCTGGCTTTGAACCTGGCTCGAATCCTGATCAGGTCCTCACCGGCGCCGCGGGTCAAAAGCAACGCCGGACGAACGGCCACGGGTCGATGCTGGTCCACACGTCGACGGCAGGCATGAAGCCCCAGTTGCCCGCCGCGCCTGCGCCCGGCGCCATGCGGTCGCCCTTCGTGTAGTAGTAAGTGCTCCCAGCGCCTTTCCACGGCTATGTGGAGCGGCTGACTTCGCGACTCAGAGATCTAGGACCACGGTGTCCCGTGGCTGCGAGCAGCAGATGAGTGCGCTGCCGTCCGCAGGCGGTTCGACCGGGTCGGGGCTGTAGCCGACGTCGCCTGAGATGACCGTCGTCTCGCAGGTCTGGCAGACGCCCGTACGGCACGACCAGCGAACGGGTACGTCGCATGCTTCCGCGAATTCGAGGAGGCTGCCGTAGTCGCCGCTCCAGGGGATTGCGAGGTCGCTGCGCGCGAACTCGATCGTCGGGCCGTCACCGGGCCGGCCGGCCGGCGGATGCGGCCTCCGGGCGGGCACTGACGCGATGCCCGGCGTCTGACCCGGCGCCGGCCCGAACGGCTCGGTGTGGATGCGTGAGGCGTCGATGCCGAGTGCGGCCAGGCCTGCGCTGATCTCCTCCATGAACGGCGCCGGCCCGCAGACGTATGCGTCGGCGTCACGCGGTGGGTCGAGCTCCGCCAGCACGGAGCCGGAGAGACGTCCGGCGGTGTCGAAGTCCCGGCCTTCGCGATCGGTGGAGGCGGCGCGGCTGTAGCAGACGTGCGCGCGCACGTTCGGCAGCGAGGCGAGGAGCGCGCGAGCCTCGGCTGCGAAGGGGTGGTCGCTGCTGCTGCGTGCGCCTTGCAGCCACCAGATCTCTCGCTCGGATTTCTCTTCCGCCAGTTCGTGAAGCATGGCGAGCACCGGCGTAGCGCCGACGCCGGCGCTGATCAGGAGCACCGGCGCTTGGCTTGGGTCGAGGATGAACGTGCCGCGGGGTGCCGCGATCTGGAGCTGATCGCCGACCCGCAGGCGGGTGTGCAGGTACCCGCTGGCCACGCCGTCGGGCTCGTGCTTGACGCCGATCCGGTAGTAGCCGGCGCCAGGCGCCCCGCAAAGGGAGTAGTTGCGCAGCACGGAGCTGTGCTCGTCGCCGGGCTGCACGCGCAGCGTCAGGTACTGCCCCGGGCGGGCGGCGGGAACCGGCGAGCCATCGGGCTCCTCCAAGCGGACGGAGATCACCGAGTCGCTCTCGCGCTCGATGTCGGTGACCGTCAGCGAGCGGAACCCCTCCCAGGCGGGTGGCGGGCTCGCCGCCGTCAGGCCCGCGTTGCCGCCGCCGGCCTCTCCTTCGAGCAGGGCGCGAAAGGAGGCCTGCCACCCCGGGCTGAGTGCGGGGATGCGGAGCGCCCGCAGCAGGTGCTGACGGGGATGGCCAGGCAGGTACAGGAGCGCGTCGATCTCGGCGACCGTCATCTGTTCAGGCCCCGAGGCGACCTTGCGGATCTCGTCTCCCGCCTGCACCTCACCCTCCTCGAGCACCCGGAAATAGAAGCCCGGGCGGCGGTGTGAGACGAGCAGGGCGGGAATGCGCGGGTCGTCCATCCGGATCCCCACGCGGTAACAGGTGACGCGCGGTTGGGTGACCTCGAAGAGGGCGGATCCGATCTCGTAGCGGTCGCCGACGTAGACCTCGTCGTCCCCCAAGCCCTCGACCGTGAAGTTCTCGCCGAACTGCCCGAAGACGAAGTCGCTTCGTCCAAGCTCACGTTCCCAGTACCGATACGAGTCCATCTGATAGACGAAAACTGCGCGCTGCTCGCCGCCGTGCCCGGCCTTGTCGCCTTGGCCGTCGCCGTCGACGTTGAGGCTGCGGACCATCCGAGGGCCGCTGACGGGGTCCTTGAAGACGCCCGTGAAGACGGTCTTCCCCTGCCAGCGCACGTCCTTCGGCATCCCGACGTTCACGGACAGGAGGGTGCCCGTCGCCTGCATGCCGGGCTGGGCGCTCATCCTCAGAAGCCTGCCGAAGCCAGCGTCTCGACGAGTTGGATGCCGCCGCTCTCGTCAACGCTCAGGTTGCGGTCGGGACCGTGCGCGACGACTGTTTGGCCGGGGACGGGCTCGAGCTTCTCGCCGTCGATCGTGATCGTGACCTTGTCGGGCTCGAACGAGACCAGGTCGGCGATGCGAGCCATCTCCTCGATCGGGGCCCGGTATGACCAGGCGGCATTGCGCGCGTCGCCGATGGCGTAGTACGACGCGACGCCCTTGTACGGGCAGAAGGTCTGCCCTTCGACCGGGTCCAGGGCGTCGGCGATGACGTCTCCGCGAGGCACGTACCAGCGCGGAGCGAAACCGGACTCGTAGAGCACAAGCGGCGCGTGGGTGTCTGCGACGACTTGATCGTCCTGTCGCACGACGAGGTGGCGAGAGGTGCGCCGAATGTCGATCCGATGGTAGGGGTCGGCCGCGTGGCCGAGGATGCGCTCGTCCTCCTCATAGAACGCGTCCATCGCACGCCACGCGAACGCAACGGTGTCGCGCAAGGCGCCGGCCTGCGCGGGCGGGTCGACGTGCTGCCACGCGGCGCGACGCGAGAGCTGGCCGTCGCCGCCCACCACGTCGAACCATCGCGTCTCGCCGAGCTCCGGGTGCGTGGTCAGCCGCTCTGTGGGCTGCAGGACGCCGGCGCCGATGTCCCCGACAGGGAAGTAGGCGACGGGGTAGCGACCCGGCTCGAACAGCAGCACCGCATCGTCGCTTCGAGCGACGATGCTTCCGCCAAGCTCGACGCTCATTCTCCGGCGCAGCGGCTCCGCGTACAGCACTCGCTCGGGCATCGGGGTGCTCGTGAGAAACGCTCCATTGGGGTTGCGCCCCAACGGTCCCTGCTGCCATGAAAGACCCATCACTGCTCCGATCGTCTCGTGAATTGCCCGATCAGCTGGCTTAGATGTTGAAGTCGCTTGGACATGCTTCGACAGTGCGCGCTGCGCGTCGCGTCTTACCTTGGCCGACGCAAGCGGAAACAGCCCTCCACCGACGACGAGCAGGCAGCCGGCCGCCGGCCGTCAACCGGGCCGAATGCCCCAGCTGCCCGTGAACGACTGGCCGGGCTCGAGGCGGACCAGGTCCGTGCCGCTGCGGAACGCGTTCGGCGGACAGGTCATGGGCTCGACCGCGAGAGCGCGCCGGTCCACGTCGGGAAGCGGGTCCCCGGTGAACACCATCAGGTAGGGATAGCTCTCGTCGACCCAGAGTGTCAATCCGCTGCCGCCGCGAGGATCGCGAAGCTGGACGCGAGCGAGGCCGTCGTCGTCGCGCTCCAGGTCGGTGAACGCGTTGTCCAGCGCGGTCGCCCCGATCGTCCTCGGCCGGCGGAAGTCGAAGTCCGTGCCCTCGACCACCGCCGAGCCGACCGGGATGCCACGCTCGTCCGATCGCAGCACCGTTCGCCCGGGCACGCGCAGGATCAACGCGTCCACGGTGCCGCTGCCGAGGGTCAGATAGGGATGCGCGCCGCTCCCGAAGGGACAGGCGACGCGCCCGAGGTTGGTGGCCGTCGTGGTCACCCCAAGCCCCTCGTCGGAGAGTCGATACTCGATCGCCACACCCAGCGAGAACGGGTAGCCGGGCCGGGGATGGAGCAGGTGCTCCATGACGACCCGGTGCGGCTCGCGCTCTGCGGCCGTCCAGCTGACCCAGCGGACCAGGCCGTGGATCGCGTCCCGCTCCTCGACGTCGTCGATCGGGAGCTGGTGCCACTGCCCGTCGAAGTCGTAGCTGCCGTCCTCCAGCCGGTTCGGCCACGGAAGCAGCACCTGGCCGCGGCCGGAGCTGCTCATCTCGTCGATCCCGTATCCGTCGACGAGCTCGCGGCCGTCCGCTGAATATGTTCGGAGCCCGGCGCCAACCTCTACGACCGTCGCCCGCTGGTCACCGAGCGCGATCTCGATCTGCTCGCCGGACGGAGCTGTCACGGCAGTATCAGTCAGCTCGTTCTCCGTTGCGGGCTCTCGGTCTCTTGCACGAGGTCGCGTTGCGCCAGGGTGAACAGGAGCCCGATCGAGGGCAGCACGAGCACGACGGCGACGCCGAAGACGATCAGCACGCTGGTGAGCGTCGCGCTCGGCGCCGCCGCGTCGGCGATGGTGAGGGTCTTGGGGAGCAGGTAGGGGTGCTGGGCGATGCCCCAGCCCCAGATGACGGCGGCGACCGCGGCGATCGCGAGCGGGCGCGGGCCGCGCACGGCGCCGCGCCATAGCAGGATGAGCACCGCGCCCCCGCAGACCAGCGACAGGAGCACGAGCGGCAAGCCGTCGCTTGTGAGGCCGTCGTACACGTACCGCCCATCGTCGCGCAGCACGAGGAGGCCGCCGACGGCGAGCGCGCCCGCGACCATCGCTGCGGCGAGTGCCCGCACGCGGAAGTAGTGCTCGAGGTCGGGCGCGTCCGCCCGCCGGGCGTCGCTGATGAGGAACACCGCGGCGAGGTAGGCGCTCGTGGCGACGAACAGCGCCCCGATCAGCAGCGAGAGCGGATTCAGCCAGCTCGTCACTGCGTCGCCGGCCGCGTTGCCGACCGGCACGCGGCCACCGGCGATCGCGCCCAGGACGGTGCCCAGGAAGAACGGCGTGAGCAGCGACGCGAGGCCGAACAGCGACTCGGCCAGCGCCCGCCCGCGAAAGCGGCCGGCGGTCTTGTGAAACGCGAACCCCGCGCCCCGGAACACGATGCCCAGGGCGGCGAGGCTGAGCGGGATGAACAGTGTCGAGAAGATGGCCTCGAAGGCGGCCGAGAACCCAGTCCAGAGCACGACGAGCACGAAAATCAGCCACACGTGGTTGGCCTCCCAGACGGGCCCGATCGCCCAATCGACCAGCTCACGGGGACGGCGGCCGCGCGACCCGCCGCCGGCGAGCAGGCTCCACAGGCCGGCCCCGAAGTCCGCCCCGCCGAAGATCGCGTACATCGTCGCGCCGATCCAGAGCACCACGGCGACGGTGTCGGCCTTACTCACTCGGAATCCGCCGTGGTCGCGGTCGGGCCGTAGGGCACGTCGGCGTCATCGTTCGCGCGCCAGCGCCGCGACATCGCGCGCAGTGTCAGGATCAGCGCCGCGCCGAGCGCGGCGTAGAGCAGGACCACGGCCATGAAGGTGGTCCACACGCCATCGGCCTTGGTGACCGCCTCCTCGGTGCGCATGACGTTGTAGACGATCCATGGTTGCCGTCCGACCTCGGTCACGATCCACCCGCATTCGAGCGCCACGACGGAGGCGACGCCGGAGACCGCTACCGCCCGCAGGAACCAGCGCGACTGCGGGAAGTCGCGTTTGCGCCACCAGGCCCAACCGAGCCACAGGCCGATGAGGATCAGCATCGTGCAGATCCCGACCATCGTGTCGAAGGCCCAGTGCAGCATCGTGTTCGCCGGCGGCCGGTCGTCGGCGGGCACGGTGTCCAGCCCAATCACCTGCGTGTCCGTGCTCCAGCCGACGAGGAACGAATCAAAGCCGGGGATGCCGATCCCGCCCTTGACGCCGTCGGCGGTGCAGCGGCCGTAGATGTACTCGGTGACATGGGTCGCGGTCGTCTGCACGCATTCCATCGCCGCGAACTTGATCGGCTGGTCCTTCGCGATAGAGCGCGCGGCGGTGTCGCCGACCGCGAATTGGATCGGCGTGGCGATGCACGCCACCGTCAGCGGGATCAGCAGCCCGAGCCGGTGGAGGCGATCGCGCCGGCCGCGCAGCATCCCGACCGCGTACACGGACGCGACGAGGAAGCCCGTGACCAGGTAGGCGGCCAGGATCATGTGAGGGACCTCGTAGGGCACCGCCGGGTTGAAGATGACCTTCAGCGGCTCGACCGAGGTGACGTCGCCGCTGGCCGGCGAGTAGCCCTGCGGCTGGTTCATCCACGAGTTCACAGCCACGACCGAGAACGCGCCGCCGAGTCCGCAGATCGGGATCGGCACGCCCGCCCAGAAGTGCGTCCACGGCTTCAGGCGCTTCCACCCGAAGATGTAGATCGCGACGAAGATCGCCTCGAGGAAGAAGAAGATCCCCTCGATCGCGAACAGCACGCCGAAGACCTCACCGAAGCGCCCGGTGAAGGCCGGCCACAGCAGCCCAAACTCGAACGAGAGCACGGTGCCGGTGACGGCGCCGACCGCGAACGTCACGGCCACCACCTTGGACCAGCGCCGCGCCAGCTCCAGCGCGTCCTCGTCGCCGCGCCGCAGGCCGCGGTAGTTGGCGATCAACATGATCGCCGGGAACGCCACGCCGATGGAGGCCAGGATGATGTGGAAGCCGAGCGTGAACGCCATCTGACTCCGCGCCCACCCCAGGTTCGACGCGGCGAAGGACAGGCTGTCTGCTAGCAACGGAACTTCGCCATCGTCACACCCTGACCGCCCGCAGCCGGAGACCGGGCGAAGTCAAGGCATGCGGTCACCGGACCGGCTCGGCAGGCGTCGGGGACTCCCGCTCGACGCTCGCTACCTCGCCCTCGATCAGCGCGCTCTGGCGCTCACCGAACCGGGCCGCGACCCACTTCATGAGCACCTGGATGCGATTGCCCATCTGCCCGCTGAGGTAGAAGAGGTGGACGCTCAGGTAGGTCAAGAAGGCCGGCCAGCCCCAGATCTTCATGCCCCTGATCTCGCACACGGCCTTGCCCCTGCCGACCACCGCCAGCGCACCCTTGTCGAAGTAGCGGAAGGGCGTGGAGGCTCCGGGCCCGCCCTCCGCGATCGCCTTGGCCACGTGGTGAGCCTCCTGGATGGCGACCGTCGCGAGCCCAGGAAGCGGCTTGCCGTCCGGTCCGGCGAGCGACGCGGCGTCGCCTATCACCGAGATCTCGGGGTGACCCGGCACGGTGAGGTTGGGGTTGACCGCGATTCGCCCGCCGCGGTCGGTGTTCACGCCGGTGGCGCGCGCTACGGCTGCGGCCAGCGGGACCGTGCGCACCCCCGCCGCCCAGATCACCATCCGCGTCGCGATCCGCTCCGTTGCACCTCCGGCCTCCAGCGTCAGCCCGTGTTCGTCGATCTCGGTGGCTCGGGCACCCTCGCGGACGGTCACGTCCAGCGAGGCGAGCTCGTCCGCCACCTTGCCCGAGAGCCGCTCGCTGAACGAGGCGACCACGCGCTCACCGGCATCGACGAGGATCACCCTCACGTTGGTGTCGGCGATCCGCCGGAAATGGGGCTTTATCGCGCGCGCCGTGAGGGCAAGCTCGCCCGCAACCTCCACCCCGGTCGGGCCACCGCCGACGACGACGAAGGTGAGCCACTCGGCGCGTTCGCCCGGGTCGTCCGCGCGCTCGGCCGCCTCGAAGGCGGCGTAGAAGCGCGTCCGCAGGTCGATTGCGTCCCCGACGCTCTTCAGCCCGCAGGTGACGTCCTCCCATTCGTCCTTTCCGAAATAGGAGGTCTCGGCGCCGCAGGCCACGATCAGGCTGTCGTAGTCGAGGCGGTCGCCCCGGTCCAGGACGACCTGCCGGCGCTCGGCATCGATGTCGGTGACGTCCGCCATGAAGACGTCGGTGTTGGCGTTGCGCTTGAGCGCCGCGCGCAGCGGCCACGCGCAATCGGTCGGCGATAGAGCCCCCGCCGCCACCTGATACAGCAGCGGCTGGAAGAGGTGATGGTTCATCCGGTCGACGAGCGTGACTTCGACGTCGGCGTGGCGCAGCTTCCGTGCGGCGGCCAGGCCGCCGAAGCCGCCCCCGACGATCACGACACGGCGTCGCCGGCTGCTGTCGGCCTCAGGCGGCATTGGCGGACTCCTTCCCTGCCTTCTCCGCACCCAGCCGCTCGAGGAGGTGGTCGCCGACGCGCAGCGCGTTGGCCATTGCGGTGAGCGCCGGGTTGACCGCGCCGATGCTGGGGAAGAAGCTCGTGTCGACCACGTAGAGGTTGTCGAGCTCATGCGCCCGGCAGTCGGTATCGAGCACCGACGTGTCAGGGTCGGTGCCGAAGCGGCAGGTGCCGGCCTGGTGCGCACAGCCAGCGACCGGGATCTCGTTCTTGAGGTAGGCGTGGCGCGGGATGAGGTGGTCCTCGTGCATCCCGGTGTGCTTCAAGAGTCCCTTGAGCTTGTGGTACAGGCGCTCCTTCGGCTCCTCGTTCGAGGGCTTGTAGCTCAGCGTGACGCGGCCGCTCCCGCGCTCCAGGGTGACGCGGTTCTCAGGTCTTGGCAGGTCCTCGGTCGAGAGCCAGAAGTCGACCGCGTGGCGAGCCATGTTCTCCAAGGTCCGGGTGGGCGCGAGCTTGGTTTCGAGCGGCTTCTCGCCGCGGTACATCGGCGCGGACGACTTGCCGACCATCTGGATGTTGCCCAGCGGGTAGTCGAAGTCGTCGCTACCGAGGTAGAAGTCGTTGAGGCCGAGCGTCTTCTGGAAGACGGTCGGGTTCTCTTCCTTGGACAGGGCCAGCACCGCTTGACTGTTGTGGAAGGTGTAGTTGCGCCCGAGCTGGTCGGACCGGTTGGAGAGGCCGTTCGGGTGGCTCTCGTTGGCCGAGGCGAGCAACAGCCTGGCCGAGTTGGCCGCTCCGCACGACACGACGACGATGTCCGCGCTGTAGGTCTCCTGGGCGCCCTCACGGTCGACGGCGACCTCGGTCACCGCCGTGCCGGCCGGGTTGGTGTGCAGCGCCATAACCTCGGCGTTTCTCAGCAACGTGACGTTCGGGTGCTCGAGCGCCGGGCGAACAGCGAGCACCTCCGCGTCGGATTTGGCGTGCACGAGGCACGGGAAGCCGTCGCACGTAGGGCAGCGGACGCACGTGCTGTAGGCCATGTCGGCTTCGTTCAGCATCACCCCGCAGGGGGCGTGGAAGGGGTGGTGTCCTGCGGCGGCGAGGTCGTCCGCGAGCTGCTGGATCCGCGGCTCGTGGGAGACCGCCGGGAACGGATAGGGCGCGCTGGAGGGCGGCTCGGTCGGGTCCTCGCCGCGGGCGCCGTGCACCTGGTAGAGCTGCTCGGCCTGCGTGTAGTAGGGCTCCATCTCGTCGTAGCCGATCGGCCAGGCGGGTGAGATGCCGTCGTGGTGGTGCAGCTCGCCGAAGTCCTCCTTGCGCAGCCGGTAGAGCGCCGCCCCGTACAGCTTCGTGGCGCCGCCGACGAAATAGTGCACCTGCGGCTGAAAGGCCTTGGCCGTCTCCCCGTCGTACCAGGTGTCCTCCGAGATGTAGCGGTTGTCGATGAACACATCCCCGGCGGACCAGTTGGCCGGCTCGCGCGGGAGCCAGTCGCCGCGCTCGAGCAGGAGGATGCGTTTGCCCGAGGGCGCGAGGCGGTGGACCAATGTTCCGCCGCCGGCGCCGCTGCCGATGACGATCACGTCATATGAGCTCATGTCGTGTACTCCTCGAGCCGCTCCGTGAGGATGATTCGCGCGCCCGCCTCGATCAGCGCGAGGTGCGAGAAGGCCTGCGGGAAGTTGCCCAGCTGCCTGCCCGTGCTGGTGTCGAACTCCTCGGCGTACAGGCCCAGCGGGGATGCGACGCTGAGCAGGCGCTCCATCATGTCGCGCGCCCCTTGGCGGTCGTCCACGATCGCGAGTGCCGACACGAGCCAGAACGAGCAGATCAGGAAGCTCCCCTCCTTGCCCGACAGGCCGTCGTCGGTCTCGTCGGTGCGGTAACGCAGGACGAAACCGTCCTCGGTCAGGTCTTCCGCAATCGCCTCGACGGACTTGCGCAGCGTCTCGTCGTTACCGGGGAGGAAACCGAACAGCGCCGCCAGCAGCGTGGACGCATCGAGCGCATCCGTGTCGTAGTGCTGGCGCAATACGCCGTCGCGCACCCCGTGCTCGAGTATGTCGGACTTGATCTCCTCGGCAGTGGCGCCCCACGTCTTTTGGAGGGCCGAGTCACCGCCGATGTGAGCCAGCTTGGCGGCACGGTCGAGCGCGACCCAACACATCAGCTTCGAGGACACGTAGTGCTGCGGCTTGCCGCGGGCCTCCCAGATGCCCTGGTCGGGGTTCCGCCACACCTCGGTGGCGCACTTGGCCTGGGCCTGGACGATCGGCCACAGCCGCCGCGGCAGGCGTTGGCTGCGGCGGCTGTGTAGCAGGATCGAGTCGAGCGCCGCTCCGAAGACGTCGTTCTGGCGCTGGTCGAAGGCGCCGTTGCCGATCCGGACAGGGTGGGCTCCGGCGTACCCGGAGAGCTCATCCCGCGTCGACTCGGTCAGGTCGCGGCGCCCGTCGATCCCGTACATGATCTGGAGCGCCCCGTCCTCGTCCGGCTCGAGGTCGGCCATGAACTGTATGAACTCGTCGGCCTCCCAGTCCAGGTTCAGGAAGTGCAGCGCCTGTAGCGTGAAGGTCGAGTCACGGATCCAGGTGTAGCGGTAGTCCCAGTTGCGCTCGCCACCGGGCGTCTCGGGCAGCGACGTCGTCAGGGCGGCGACCGTCGCGCCGGTCGGCATGTACGTGAGTCCCTTGATCGCAAGCGCCGAGCGCTCGATGGCCGGGCGCCAGCGGTGGTCGATGGGCCGGGCGCGGTGCAGCCACTCGCGCCAGAAGCGCGTGGTGGCGACAAGGCGGGCATTTGCCTCGTCGATGTTCTGGGGCGAGGCGAGCCCCTCGGCCCAGGACAGCGAGCAGTAGACCTGGTCGCCTTGGTGCAGGGTGTGGCGTGCCCTGGCCCGTTCACCCTCGACGCCGAGCGCCATATCGGTCTGCAGCCTGATCGTCTGGCCGGCGCCGCTGGCGTCGGCCGCGTGACGGCTGTCGCCGACGAGCGACCACTCCGCCGGCGTGCGCCCGTAGTCGAAGACAGGCTCACACACCAGATCGACCTCGACACTGCCCTCCAAGCACATGACGGTGCGCACGAGCACGTGGTCGCCGTCCTCGTCGGCAGGCGGCCTGGTGTGCGGCGTGACCTCGTCCTCGTGATCGCGCGGACCCATGGTCAGCGAGTCGCGGACCAGGGCCCAGCCGCTCGGCGTGTTCCACGTCGTCAGGAGGGTGTTCGTGCCGGGCTCGTAGATGCGCGCCGCGGGGACGTTGACACCGAACGGGCCCAGCCTGAACGCGCCGGCCTGGCGATCCAGCAGGGTGCCGAAGACGCTGGGCGAGTCGAAGCGCGGCACGCACAGCCAGTCGATCGATCCATCGGGCGCCACCAGCGCGCCGGTGTGGCAATTGGAGAGAAACGCGTAGTCGCCGATCGGCGGGAAGGGCGAGGGAGCCGCAGCGCTCTGAGGATCGGGAGCTTCTTGCTTCTCCGCCGTGCTCATGACGCCACCCACGGGCCGTGCCACCTGTCGTGCCCGGCGACGAGGTCATCGGCCTCTGCCGGCCCCCACGATCCCTTCTCATAGGGGTGGACCGGCGGCGGGGCGTCGAGTAGCGGCTGCACGATGCGCCAGCACTCCTCGACGCTGTCCTGGCGTTTGAAGCGCTTGCTGTCGCCGACAATCGCGGCGTGCAGTAGGACCTCGTAGGGCGTGGCGCCCTCGCCGCCCTCCTCGGCGAACTCCATGTCCAGGTTGATCCGCTCCGGCTTCACGCTATCCGCGCGCTGGGCGTCGACCAGCAGTCTGATCCCGGTCGAGGGGTCTAGCTTGACGACAAGCTGGTTCGGGTCCGGCCCCTCAGTTCCGGCGATGCCGAAGCCGAGCCGAGGCGGGCGCTTGAAGACGAGCCGCATCTCGGTCTGTGTAATCGGCAAGTCCTTTCCGGTGCGGATGAAGAACGGCACGCCCGACCAGCGCCAGTTGTCGATCTCCAGGCGCAGCGCGGCGTAGGTCTCTGTCGTCGAGTCGTCGGCGACGCCGTCGATCTCGCGGTAACCCTGGTACTGCCCGCGAACGTAGTGGGCGGGCTCGGCGGCCGGCATGGCCTGGAAGACCGACACCAGCGCGTTCTTCAGCGCCGTCGCGTCGCGGTTCGCCGGGGGCTCCATCGCAGTGGCGGCCACCACCTGCATCAGGTGGTTGACGACCACGTCGCGAAGGGCGCCGACCGGATCGTAGAAGTGCCCGCGATCCTCGACCCCGAAGTCCTCGGCCATCGTGATCTGCACCGACGAGACGTAGTTGCGGTTCCAGATCGGCTCCAGCATCGTGTTCGCAAACCGCAGGAAGAGGATCTCGACCAGGCCCATCTTGCCCAGGAAGTGGTCGAGCCGGTAGAGCTGGGACTCGTCCAGGTGCTGGTGCACCTCCTCGTTCAGCGCGGCCGCCGATGCGACGTCGTGCCCGAACGGCTTCTCCACCACCACGCGTGCGGAGCTGGTCAAACCCGCGTCGGCCAGTCCTTTGATCACCATCCCGAACAGGGAGGGCGGGATCTCCAGGTAGAAGACGGGGCTGTGCACATCCCCCATTGCGCCGGCCACGCGGCTGTAGGTGTCGCCGTCGGCGAAGTCGCCGGGGACGTAGGACAAGCGCGCGGCGAAGCGGTCGAATACCTCGTCGTCGATCTTCTCCCCGCAATCCGCGATGCACTTGCGGGCGTGCTCGCGCAGATCGTCGACGGTCCAGTCGTCAGCCGCCACTCCCACTATCGGACAGTCCAGTAGCCCGCGGCGCTCGAGTCGATAGAGCGAGTGGAAGGTCATCACCTTGGCGAGGTCGCCGGTGATGCCGAAGACGACGAACACATCCGCTGGGGCGGTGCCGTCCGTGCCGCCTGCAGTCACGCCGGTCTGTTGGCGTGGTGCCACCGTGGTCATACGCGAGCCCTTCCGTTGGGAGACTCGAGAAGTGTGCCACCTCGGGTCAATCCTCCATCACCCGGTCGCAAGGCACGGCCTCGCGACCGTAGTCTTTGCCGCGATGCCAGGCGTGGATCTGACCAGGCAGGAGTTCCGCGAGCTGTTCGACTCGGTGTGCGCCTGGGGCGACGGGGACGGGCGCGGCGCGCTGCACCACCTGACCCCCGAGCGGATCGCCTCCGCCGCCCGGCTCGTTCGCAGCGGAACCACGATCAGCTTGGGCCAACCGCTCAAGACCGAGGCGCGGATCGACGTGCCCGAGCCCGCCGACCACCACATGACGATGCTGCCGGAAGATCACGGGCCCGGTTCGCTGCACTTCGCCAAGGACTACATCGGCGTCGACTACCACAACGAGGGGCACAGTCACATTGACGCCTTTTGCCACGTTGCCTTCGACGACCTCCTCTTCGACGGACAACCGGCTGAATCCGTGACCGCGGATGGCGCACACACAGGCACGATCGAGCTACTCAGGAACGGGCTGGTCGGGCGCGGGGTTCTGCTGGACGTGGCGCGCGCACGTGGAGTTCGGTGGGTCGAGCCGGGCGACTACGTGTTCCGAGAGGACCTCGAGGCAGCGGAAAGCGAACAGGGCGTAAGAGTGGAGGCCGGCGACATCCTTCTCTTCCGCACCGGGCATACCAGGAGGCTGGCCGAACTGGAGCCCTGGGACACTCGCGAGGCGAAGGTCGGCCTGCACCCGACCGCCGCGTCATTCCTGGCGGAGCGCCGGATCGCCGCGCTGGGCTCGGACGGCAACAACGACACCGCCCCAAGCAGGACGGAGGGGGTTGGGTTCCCCATTCACGTCCTGGCACTGAACGCCATGGGCGTCCACCTTCTCGACTATCTCCAGTTCGAGGACGTGGTCCCGCACTGCGAAGCCACCGGCCGCTGGGAGTTCCTGTTCGTCGCCGCGCCGCTGCGGATCTCCGGCGGAACGGGATCGCCGCTCAACCCGATCGCGATCTTCTGACGTCCTCCGTCAATTCTCGTAGGCGTCCACTATGAAGTCGAGGTCGTCCTGGGTGGGCGCCTGGAAGGTGACCGTGCCGACGACCTTCGCCTTGTCGCCCTCCTTGGCAACCTTGTCGGCGTAGTCGTTCGCCTTCGCTGCGCTTGCGAACGATCGACCCGAGCCGGTCTGGCTTCCCGAGATGTCGATACCAGTCTCGGCGCCGTCCAGCGACGCCTTCGGAAGCTGGGTGACCGTGAGGCCCTGCGCCTCCAGCGCGGCTTCGAGGTCATTGAAGGCGCTTCCGGGGGGCGGCGCGACCGCCTCGGCAGTGGCCGAGCCTTCTTCCGCGCCGTTGTCGTCATCATCTCCGCACCCAATGACGCAAAACGCCACGGCTGCGGCCAGGCAGAGGACCATCAGGTGCCGCGTTGGCTTCAAGGTTCCGCTCCTCTCGTGGCAGCGCCGCCGAAGCTACACCACCGGCGTAAGCGGCTCACGCCCTTCGATGACTGCGACCACGTTGTCGACGCACAGGCGCGCCATGCCGTCCCTGGCCGTATCCGTCGCCGATCCGATGTGCGGCAGGAGGACCGTGTTCGGCAGCTCGCGCAGCGCCTGCGGCACATGCGGCTCGTCCTCGTAGACATCGAGGCCGGCGGCCCCGAGCCGTCCGGAGCGCAGCGCGTCGACCAACGCGGCCGTATCCACAACCGCGCCGCGACTGGTATTCACCAGAATGGCCCCCTGCTTCATCTCGGCCAGGTGCACCGCGTCGATCAGGTGCCGCGTTTCGCTCGTGAGCGGCACGTGGATGCTCACGAAGTCCGAACTGGCCAGAAGGGTCCTGAGCTCGCGGCGCTCCGCACCGGGCGGCGCCGCAACCTCCGATCGCGTCGCGAACAGAAGGCGCACCTCGAATCCGCGAAGAAGCTCGGCCACCCGCCGGGCGATTCGGCCCAACCCCACGAGCCCGACCGTCGCGCCCGCGAGTTCGCGCCCGAGGAGCTCGTCCTCCGCCGCCCATTCACCCGCGCGGGTCAGTGCGTCGGCCTCCGCAACTCGCCGAGCGGCCGCCAGCATCAGCGCGATCGCGAGCTCCGCGGTCGCGTTCGTGAGCACGTCGGGCGTATTGGTGGCCCTGATGCCTCGCTCGCGTATCGCCTCGAGGTCGATGTTGTCGTAGCCGACGGCGAAGTTGGCGACCACCTTCAAGGCGCCGCCGGCCGCGTCGAGAACATATGCATCGATGGGGATGCCCGGGTCGGCCACGATCGCCGCGGCGCCCGGCACGTGCTCGAGCAGCCAGGTCTGCTCCGGTCGGCGGGGGCCGGCCTCGACGTCGAAACGGTGCCGCAGCAGCTCGACGCCCGATTCCGGCAGCGCGCCCACCACGACCACTCTCGGTCCGGCGGTCACCGGTCGCCAGCATGACACCCGGCACGACCGAGGGCCTCGACACGTGTTCACCTAGATCGTCGTGGCAGCGCTACTAGCACTCCTCTCAGCGGTCTGCTTCGCCCTTTCGGCGGCGCTGCAGCAGCGTGGCCAGTTCAGCCTGGCGCGCAGCGGCGCCGCCGTGCAGGGTGTCACCGGCCTGTTCCGGCTGATTGCCGTGCCCGTGTGGGTGCTCGGCACGCTGATCCTGCTCGTGGGCTACGCGACGCAGGGGGCCGCGCTGGACCGAGGCAAGCTGGTGGTCGTCCAGCCGCTCCTGGTGACGACGATCGTGTGGGCCCTGCCCCTCGGGTACTGGCTCACGAGTCAGCACATCGCCCGGCGACAGGTGCTGGGGGCCGCGCGTCGTGGTCGTCGGCCTGGCGCTGTTCGTGTTGGTCGGGGACCCGGACGCCGGCGTTGACAACGCCTCGACGGCCGGCTTCGTCGCGGCGGCGC
This sequence comes from uncultured Thermoleophilaceae bacterium, assembly GCA_963739095.1. Lineage (GTDB taxonomy): Bacteria > Actinomycetota > Thermoleophilia > Solirubrobacterales > Thermoleophilaceae > JACVRW01. Next base: position 103,054 of record CAVTZF010000011.1, on the reverse strand, counting down.
TGGCGGTCGGCGCGATCGTTGCGGCGCTCCTGCTGTGGCTGCACACGAAGACATCCCGGGCGCTGCACGCCGCTGTCCTCGGCGTGTGCGCGGGTCTCTTCTACGGGCTGTCCGCGAGCTTCGCCAAGCCCGTCATCAACGACCTGCACGTCAGCCTCGGGGAGGCGGCGGGAGACTGGGAGACCTGGGCGCTGCTCGGGTTCGGCTTCATCGCCTTCGTCATCCAGCAGATGTCGCTGGCGACGGGCCAGCTTGCGCCGGCGATGGCAGCCGTGTCTGTCGCGAACCCGGCCGTCAGCGTGCTCCTCGGGATCCTTCTGTTCGAGGAGCGGCTCACCCGACCCGGCTGGCACATCCTGGTCGCGGTCGCCGCCCTGCTGGCCTCGCTCGGCGGCGCCGTGCTGATCACCCTCGCCGACCGCGAGACTCCCATGCCGAGTGGCGAGCCGGCGGCCACCGACACGCCTCGTGCCGACCGGGCGCTCGCGTGATCATCGAGATCTTCCTGCTGGCGCTGGCCAGCACGGTGCGGCCGACAAGCGTCGCGGCGGTTTATGCGCTCCTGTCGCATGACGGGCCGCGCAGGCTCATGGGCGCCTACGTCGCCGCCGGGCCTCGCCTTCACGCTCGCATTCGGCGCGATCGTCGTCGGCGCCACACAGGGAATCCACATCCACTCCGGCACCGACAAGGCGATCGCCGACATCGTGGGAGGCGTGCTTGCGCTGGCCTTCGGCTTCGGGGTGCTCACAGGGTTGATCCAGGGACGGCACAGCGGTGACGCACCCGGGGGGCGCCTGCAGACGGCGCTCGACCGGCGTCTCACGATCCGGACCGCCGCTCTCGCCGGGCCCGCCACCCATATCCCGGGGCTCTTCTACGTGATCGCGCTGAACGTGATCATCGCCAACAACGCCGCGTTAACCGGCAAGGCCATCGCTCTCGTCATCTACAACGCTGTCTGGTTCGCGTTGCCGATCATCGCCCTGGTGACCTGCATCACCGATCCCGATGCGGCGCGAGACCTCGTCAGGGCCGTCAAGCAGTGGACCCACGACCACGCCCGCGAGATCCTGCTCGTAGCTTCATTCAGCGTGGGCACCGCGCTGGTCACCCGCGGCGCGCTCGCACTATGAGCCGATGATGCGGTAAGGCCGTTCCGTTCTCGCTGCCGCCGGTGTCTGAACGGACATGGAGGACAAAAGTGCTGCTTGAAGACAAGACCGCCGTGATCTACGCAGCCGGGGGTGCGATTGGCGGCGCGGTCGCCCGGGCTTTCGCACGCGAGGGGGCAAGGGTTTTCGTGACAGGACGGGACGTGGCGAAGGTGGATGCTGTCGCCACCGAGATCGTTGCTGCCGGCGGCGTCGCTGAGACAGCACAGGTCGACGCTCTTGACGAGAAGGCCGTGGAGGCACACCTCGAGACAGTGGTCGAGAGAGCGGGACGCGTTGACATCTCGTTCAACGCCATCGGCCCGGGCCCCGCACCCGACCGCGTCCCGCTGACCGAGCTGGCCGGCGACGCCTTCGCCCGACCGATCGCCTTCTACACCAGCTCCAACTTCATTACGGCGACCGCCGCGGCCCGGCACATGAGCGGCCGCGGCTCGGGTGTGATCGTGACGCTGACAGCCCTTCCCGGCCGGGTGCCGGCGAACCTGATCGGCGGGCAGGCACCGGCGTGGGCCGCCGTCGAGGCGTTCTCGCGTTCCCTGGCCCTCGAGGTGGGCCCGGCGGGCGTCCGGGTGGTCTGCCTGCGTTCCCACGCGATCCCGGAGACCCCGCTCATCGAGGCGAACTTCGCCACGGCGAGCCAGGCCGCCGGTGCCACCCCCGCCCAGTTCCAGGCAAAGCTCGAACAGGGCACGCTGCTCAAACGGCTCCCCACCCTCGCCGAGGTCGCCGACACCGCCGCCTTCGTCGCCTCCGACCGCGCCGGCGCCATGACCGCAACCGTCGTGAACCTCAGCGCCGGCAGCCTCACCGACTGATCAGGCAGCAGGAGACACAGGAGCTGCCAGCAGGGCCTCGCTCGCGCGCAGCGGCCGCCAGAGCGCATCGCCGCCGACCGTTTCGGCCACCGCCCGCCCTTCGCCGGCGAGCGCCACGAGCGCGCGCTGTGCGGCGGTGCGGTCGGGCTCGACGAGGTCGGAGGGGCGCAGCACCGACGCCACCTCGGCGGTGGTCAGCCCGTGCGGAAACATGCTCAACACGGCCAGCGGGTCCTCGGGCGCGGCGCGCCGGTCGAGCGCCGGGTCGAGGTTCGCGAGTGCCGTGTCGTAGGCCTCGAAGGGCTGGAAGCCACCGACCTCGAGTGTGCGGCCGTCGGCGTGCTCGAAGACGACGGAGGGCGCGGTGTAGCGAACGGGGCCGTCGCTGGTCGAATGCCGATCCTGGGCGTGGGTGGGCGAACCCTCAGCCGAGCGGGCCAGCGCGCGGTCGCGCTCGTAGGCAGCGACCACGTCGGGGTCGTCGATGCGGCTCACGACCAGCTCCGCGTCGAGGCCCTCGACGCGCGCAAGCGCGCCACGCAGGTCGTCATCGGCGTCGAGCAGACCGCCGTCGGCGAATTGCAGCAGCTGCAGCGCCCGCAAAGCCGGATCGGCGAGCGCGGGATCGATCAGGCGAGCGGCCACGATCGCGCGACAGGCGCGCGCGGTGCCCGCCACGCGCGACTTGACCTTGACCCCGAAGGGCATCCCGAAGCGCGGCTCGAAGGTCGTCACCGCAGTCGCGGCGCGCGCGGGCGTGTAGCCGCGCGCCTCGTAGCGGCTGGAGTCCTCGCTGAGGCCGATCATGACCAAGCGCCAATCGATCTGGTCGCCGAAGCGCCAAACCAGGCGCGCGTGCGCCGGCCGCGCCGAGTAGGCCCAGGGGCACCCGGGATCGGTGTAGTGATACGCGCTAACCAGCGCCTTGCCCGCCACCCTGGCAACGATACTCAGCGACCCGAGGCTGCCGGCTACGCCGCCTCCGGCAGGGGTGCAAATGACCTCGGCTCGATCGCGATTCCGGATCAGTCGGGCGTCGTTTCCGGCTAGCGTGTGACGCCATGGCCGGATTGAGTCGGACGCCGCCGAGCGCTGCCCTGGCCGAGCAGCAGGCCTCACTCCGGCGGCTCGCGATGCTCGTGGCGGCGGGCGCGGCGTCGGCGGACGTGTTCGCTGCCATCGCCCGTGAGGTGGCGCAGATGCTGCGCCCACGGCTGGTGCAGATCTATCGCTGGGAGAAGGACGGGAGCGTGACCGTCGCGGGCACCTGGGGCGACGGGCCGAACCCGTTCCCGGCCGGCTCCAACTGGCCGTGGGACGATCCGTCGCTCGTCGAAATGACGGAGCAACTGCGGACCGGCCAGCCGATCCGCGTCGAGGACGTCGCGGAGGACATCGCGGGCGCGCCCGTGGACGCCGGCCTCAGCGTGGGGATCGGCTCGGCGGCGGGAGCCGCGATCGTCGTCGACGGCGAGGCGTGGGGCCACATCGGCGTCGCGATGGCGAAGGGAGTGCCGCTGCCCGACGGCGTCGAGGAACGGCTCGCGGAGATCACCGAGCTGGTCGCGACGGCGATCGCCAACAGCGAAACCCGAGAGCAGCTCGCCAGGCTTGCCGACGAGCAGGCCGCGCTACGCCGCGTCGCGACCCTCGTTGCCCGTGGCGCGCCGCCCGACGAGGTGTTCGACGCGGTGGCGGAGGAGGTCGGGAGGCTCCTCGACGCATTCTCCTCGGGGCTGGTCCGCTTCGAGGACGAGAAGACGGCCAGGCTCATCGCGGCCTGGGGCCAAGTCGGTGAGGAGTTCTCCGTCGGCGCCAGGCTTCCCATAGACGGGGAGAACATCGTCTCGAAGATCGCGCGGACCGGGCGGCCGGCTCGCATCGACGACGTCGCGCGGACCGGGAGCGGCGAGATCGCGGAACACGCCCGTCGCCTGAGAACCCGCAGCGCGGTCGGGGGCCCGATCGTCGTCGACGGACAGCTGTGGGGCGCCATGATCGCTGCGGAAGGCGCGGACGGCGCGATGCCGGCCGATGCCGGCGCCCGGCTCGAGCAGTTCACCGAGCTCGTCGCCACCGCCCTCTCCAATACCGAGGCGCGCGTGGAGGTTGCCCGCCTCGCGGACGAGCAGGCGGCGCTGCGGCGTGTCGCGACGCTGGTGGCGGAGGAGGCCCCGGCCGCTGAGCTGTTCACCAAGGTCGCCGAGGAGGTGGCGGGCGTCTTCGGCCAGCGGATCGACACCGCCATCCTCCGGCTCGAGCCCGACGACACGGCGACCGTGGTCGCGGTGTGGGGTGAGCAGCCGGAGGGCGGCATTCGCGTGGGCTTGAGCCTGCCGGTCGACGGAAGCGGCGTCTCCGCGCGTGTGTTCCGCGAGCGGCGCCCGGTTCGCGTGGACGAGTACGCCACCGCGGAGGGCTCCATCGCGGACCGCGCCCGGACGCATGGGATCCGCTCCGCGGTGGGCTGCCCGATCCTTGTCCAGGGCCGCATCTGGGGCGCGATGGTCGTCGCCCACTACGAGCCCGATCCGTTCCCCGCCGATGCAGAACGGCGCGTCTCGCAGTTCACGCACCTCGTGGCCACCGGGATCGCGAACGCGGACGCACGTGCCGAGGTGCAACGCCTGGCGGACGAGCAGACGGCGTTGCGCCGGGTGGCGACGCTCGTGGCCGAAGGGGCGGCCCCTACCGAGGTGTTCGACGCCGTCATCGTGGAGGTTGCCCAGCTGCTCGGAGCGACACAGGTCGGCTTGATGCGCTCAGTCGGTGCCCACGAGGTCTCGATCGTGGCGGGGCGAGGGCACGACCCCGCCATCGTCCGAGCCGGAATGGTTCTGCCGCTGGACGGCGACAGCGTCACCGCCCGCGTCCTGCTGACCGGGCGCTCGGCGCGAATCAATTCTTACGAGGCTTCGGGCGGCGCCATCGCCGAGATCGTCCGCCGGTCGAAGGTCAGCGCCACGGTCGGAGCCCCGATCACGGTCGAGGGCGCGGTCTGGGGCGTGATCACCGCCAGCTGGCAAGGGCAGGCCCTACCGGCCGTCGACGCGGAGGAGCGTTTGGCCGAGTTCGCCGAGCTGCTCGACACGGCGATTGCGAACGCCGACAGCCGCGATCAGCTGACGGCATCGCGCGCGCGCGTGCTCACAGCCGGCGACGAGGCGCGCCGGCGGGTCGTGCGAGACCTGCACGACGGTGCCCAACAGCACCTGGTCCACACCATCGTCACGCTGAAGCTCGCGCAACAAGCGCTCAGCCAGGGCGGAGAGCGGGCGGAGGGACTGCTCGCCGACGCGCTCGATCACGCGGAAGAGGGCAATGCCGAGCTGCGCGAGCTGGCCCACGGGATCCTTCCGTCGGTCCTGACACGGGGAGGTCTGCTGGCCGGCGTCGACAGCCTCGTGTCGCGCCTCGATCTGCCCGTCGCCGTGGAGGTCACGAGAGTACGGCTGCCGCCCGAAATCGAGGCGAGCGCCTACTTCATCGTCGCCGAGGCATTGACCAACGTCGTCAAGCACTCGCAGGCGGCGAAGGCCGAGGTGATCGCGGTTGTCGAACACGACACGCTGCGTGTCGAGGTGCGAGACGACGGCGTCGGTGGGGCGGACCCGGGGGGTGCCGGGCTGACCGGAGTGGGCGATCGCGCCGCCGCGCTCGGAGGGCGCCTGCGCGTCGACAGCCGCCGCGGCGGGGGCACCGTCCTGGCCGCCGAGTTTCCCCTGACGGCCTAGCCTCGGAAGCCCGGCGGACGCACCGCGCCGTATTGTGCTTCCCGCATGGCGGGCTCGACGGTGTCGGTGGTCGGGGCGGGCCGCGTGGGCTCAGCGGTCGCCAACGCTCTCGTCCTGCTGCGCGCGTGTGACCGGGTGGTCCTCTACGACCGCGACTCGGCCCGCGCCGAGGGCGAGGCATGGGACATCGCCGACACGATCCCGCTGCTCGCCGAGATGGAGATCCTGCCCTCGGCCGACTACGCCGCTCTGGGTGGGTCGGCAGCCGTGGTGATCACCGTGGGGGCGACGAGCGCCGCCGACGAGAGCCGGCTCACGGTCCTCGGGACGAACGCCGCGATCGTCGCCGGCGTCATGCGCGAGCTCGACCGCGTGTGTCCGGAGGCGGTCGTGATCCTCGTGAGCAATCCGGTGGACGTTCTGACCCGCATCGCCATCGAGGCGTCGTCGCGTCCCGCTCAGCTGATCATTGGCTCCGGCACGGTTCTCGACGGGGCGCGCCTGCGCCAGCGACTCGGCCAACTGCTCGGAGTCGAGAAGGAGGATGTCCACGTCTACGTCATCGGCGAGCACGGCGACAGCGCCTTTCCGGTCTGGTCTACCGCGACGGTCGGCGCGAGCCGGCTCGAGGACTGCCCGCTCCCGGAGAGCAGGCCGTTGGCTCAGCTCGAGGACGAGCTGACCACCTTCACCCGCGTGCGCCATGTGGACATCCACGAGCGCAAGGGCCACACGAGCTACGGCGTGGCGGGTGCGGTGGCCCGCATCGTGCGCGCGGTGGTGCGGGACGAGAGGCGGATCTTCATGGTCTCCGTCCGGCCCGACGAGGCGTACGGCATCGGGGACGTCGTTCTCAGCGTGCCCTGCGTCATCGGACGAGCGGGCGTCGACCGGCAGCTGCTCCTGCGCCTGTCGGAGGACGAGCAGCAGCTGCTCCAGCGCTCGGCGGAGGTGCTCGACACCGCGTACCGGTCGCTGCCCCGGACCGAGGGCACGAACTAGCCCGGTAACGTTCGCCGTCTGGTGCCTGCCCCGGCCCGGTGGATGCACGGCGACGCGGCGCGTAGGGTGCCGCGGGCGCTCTGGCTCCTGGTGCTCGTGCTCCTCGCGGGGTGCGGTGACGACGACGGCGGCCGCCTCTCCGGCGACGACCTGCCCCGGGCACCAGCGGCGCTGCGCGTCTCGAGCCCGGCGTTCATCGACGGCTCGCGCCTGCCGCAGCGGTACACGTGCGACGGCGCCGGCGATGAGCCGCGCGTGGAGGCCGGCACCGTCCCCGCGAGCACGCGTGAGCTCGTGCTCGTCGTCTCGGATCCGGACGCGCCCGGCGGGACCTTTGTGCACCTGACCCGCTACGACATCAGTCCGGGCGGCGACGGCTCCGTCGACGACGGCGGCCGCGAGGGCCGCAACAGCGCCGGCGACATCGGCTGGACTCCACCGTGCCCGCCGGAGGGCGACGGCCGGCACCGCTACGTGTGGTCGGTGTACGCGCTGCGTGACCACACCGCGCTCGAGGAGGGCGCAGCGCCCGACGAGGTCGCCGCCGCCCTGCGCGAAGGCGTGCTCGCGAACGGGACGATCACGGCCCGCTACGGGCGCTGATGCGGGGTCAGGGTTGCCGCGTGGAGCGCATCGAGCGGTAGGCTCGCCCCGATGGTGCTCCTCAGCCAGTACATCCGCGCCGCAGCGATCACGGGACGGCCCGACTCCCTCAACGCGTCGTGGTTCGCCGGCCGTCAGGGCGGTCGCTGGGCGGAGCAGACGGTCGGCGCAGCGATGCCGACGAGAGGCGCTCGCGCACCGGCGCCCGCCAATCCCGCCCACACGCTGCAGGAGCTCACTGACCTCCACCAGCGTGGCGTCCTCACCGACGCCGAGTTCCAGGAACTCCGCAGCCGCCTGGACGTCTAGGCGATCTCAGCGCCGGGGCCGCCGTGACGAACCCGTGGGGCGGCGCCGTGCGAGACGAGCGGCCCCAGGGCGCCCTCTTCGTCGTGCGGCACGCGGCCTGCGAGGTCGTGGTCCACGAGCTCGTCGATGAGCTTCAGGCGACCGTCGTCGGAGACAGCCACGATGAACAGCCGGATCCTTCTCTTATTGAGGTCGCTTGCGCTGGTCACATGCGCACACTCGCCCATTAGAGGGGCGACGAGCAAGGGTGGATCCCCCAGGGTTTCCCCCTGTGTTTGGACGCGTTCGGGTGCTAGACGTGCGCCGCGGCCGGATTCCCACGGAGCGCGCGCCACTCGCGCTCGATCTGCCGCATCAGCGCCGGGTAGACGATCAGGTGCCGGAATGGCTTGATCGCCGCCATGTAGCCCGTTCCAAACAGCCCGTTCGGTCTGACCAGGACGGCCATCTGGCCGCGGTAGGCGCCGCCCCGGTCCGGGACGAGGCCGATGTGCATCACGCCGTGCATCGTCTCGTTGGCGACCTCCGCCGCCCATTCGTCCTCGAGCAGGTAGACCGACCTGAACGGCAGGCTGTCGAAGTCGGGGCCTGCTGCGCTGTCGCGCAGGTCCGCCGGAAGCCGGTCACGGAGCGTCGGCACCCTGTTGCCGAGGCCGGCGCCGGAGTCGTCCCAGCCGAGCAACTCCCCGACCTTCCATCGGATCGCGAACAATGCGCGAACAGCGCGGGATGGACTCTGCGATGGGTCGCCCGCCGCAAAATGCTCCACCAGCAGGGGGAACTCCTCGAGGCTGCCCCGGACGGGGAGCGCCCATACGTCCTCGAGGCGGAAGTCGTGCGTGAGCTCGTGGATCCGCCAGGGCCTCGAGGTGTGCGCGCTGTCGGGGAGCGTGGGCATGGAGTCCTCGCTGCACCGTAACATACATACATGTCTGTAGGTAGCGGACGTTCGACCCAGGCCGAGCGGAGCGCCCGGTCGCGGAGCGCGTTGCTCGAGGCGGCCGCCAGGGGCCTCTCCCGGTACGGCTACGGCAATCTCGTGCTCGAGGACGTCGCGCGCGAGGCCGGATACACCCGCGGCGCGCTGTACCACCAGTTCAGCGGCAAGGAGGACCTGGCCCGCGCGGTGCTCGAGTGGGTCGACGAGACGTGGAGGACTGAGGTCGGCGGACTGGTCGACCGCGAGAGCGATCCGGCCGCCGCGCTCATCGCGCTCGCGCGCGGCCATGCGATCTACTGCCGCCGGGACGTCGCCCGCGTGGCGATGGCGCTCAGGATGGAGTTCAGCGGCCAGGACCACCCTCTCGGGCGCGAGGTCGAGCGGCTCTCCGAGTCGCTCGTCAGGCGCTGCATTCGCTTGATCAAGGCGGGCAGGCGGGACGGCTCCATTCCTGCGGGCCCTCCCGCCAGAGCCGTCGCGCTGGCGTTCGTGGGTGCGATCGAGGGCGCCGTGATCGCGCTCGCCGGGGACGCACCCGACGACGAGCTGCTGGTCGCTCGCGTCGCCGCCGGGGCGCTGGGGCTTCAGAGCCCGCCATCTGCCCGATGAGCTTTGCGCCCCTCAGGGGTCCTAAGAGCAGGACCCACGATGAGCTTGAGCAGATACATGGTGAGGGCGTCGATTCCGGTGTCCGACCTCGAGCGGGCGGACCTCTACGAGGACCAGCTCGGCGTCATCGACGAGCTGCACGCCCGCGGCGTGGCGTTCGAGCGCTACGACGATCCCGTGCTACGGGCCGACGAGAAGGGCATCCACGAGCTCGACGACGGGAGAGTCGCCTGGTTCAAGGATCCCGACGGCAACACGTTCGCGCTGGAAGAGTAGGTCTGTCGATCAATGGCGGAACGGAGTGTGCAGCGCGACGACGGTCTGGTCATGGCGATCCGCGCCGGCGACGCGGAAGCCTTCGCGACGCTCGTCGACCGCCATAGCTCGGCGATGGTTCGCGTCGCGATGGCCTATGTGCCGACCAGAGCGGCCGCCGAGGAGACCGTGCAGGAGACCTGGATCGCCGTCATGCGGGGGATCGACCGGTTCGAGGGGCGCTCATCGCTCAAGACCTGGATCTTCCGCATCCTCACGAACCTCGCGATGCGCGCCGGCGCGCGCGAGCGGCGCAGCGTGCCGTTCTCGGCGCTTGCGGCGGCGGAGGACACCGGCGAGCCGACCGTCGACCCCGACCGCTTCCTGCCGGCCGGCCATGAGCACTTCGGCGGCCACTGGCTGGTGATGCCGACCGCCTGGCCGACGCCCGAGGAGGGCCTGCTCGCCGGCGAGACCCGCGAGGTGATCGCGGCGGCTATCGGCGAGCTGCCGGTGGCGCAGAGGACGGTGATCGCGCTGCGAGACGTCGAGGGGTGGAGCTCAGAGGAGGTCTGCGAGGCGCTCCAGGTCACCGCAGGGCATCAGCGGGTGCTGCTCCACCGCGCCCGCGCCCGGGTCCGGCAGGCGATCGAGGATCACTACGGAGCGGTCGTCGAGATCGACTACGACGCTGTAACGGCGGAGTTGATGGGCGACACTTCCAAGGAAGGAGACTGATCGAAGTGATGGCCGAGGAGCACGTCCACAACCACGAGGATGATCTCGCCTGCGTCGCGCTGGTCGAGCTCGTGACGGACTACCTCGAGGGCGCACTGCCGGACGCGCAGGCGCGCCGGGTCGAAAGGCACCTCGGCACGTGCCCAGGCTGCGCCGAGTACCTGGAGCAGCTCCGCGCCGTTGCCGGCTCGCTCAAGGGACTCACGGATGAGTCGTTCCCGCCCGAGATGCGCGACGGCGTGATCTCTGATTTCCGCGATTCGCACGAAGGCTGAGCGGCCCCTGTAACGCCCGGCGCCCTCCCCGCAACGGAGAGGTCATGACGCCGAACGCACAACCGATTGGCACGACGATCGCGGAACGCGCGACCAGGCGCGAGTGGATCGGGCTCGCGGTGATCGCGCTCGCGTGCCTGCTCTACGCGATGGACCTCACGGTCCTCACGCTCGCCCTTCCCTCGATCAGCGCGGACCTGCGGCCGAGCAGCACCGAGATGCTGTGGATCGTCGACATCTACGGCTTCCTGGTCGCCGGCTTCCTGATCACGATGGGGACGCTCGGCGATCGGATCGGCCGCCGCCGGCTGCTCCTGATCGGCGCCGCCGCCTTCGGCGCCGCGTCGATCCTGGCGGCGTTCTCGTCGACCCCAGAGATGCTGATCGCCTCGCGCGCCCTGCTCGGAATCGCAGGGGCGACGCTGGCGCCCTCAACGCTGTCGCTGATTCGCAACATGTTCGAGCACGACGAGCAGCGCACCGTCGCGATCGGCATCTGGATCACGAGCTTCTCCGTCGGAGCGGCGATCGGCCCGCTGGCGGGCGGGGTGCTGCTGCAGAGCTTCCACTGGGGCTCCGTGTTCCTGATCGCGGTTCCGGTGATGGCGCTGCTGCTGGCGATCGGCCCGCGCCTCCTGCCCGAGTACAAGGATCCCGAGGCCGGCCGGCTCGACCTCTTCAGCGCGGCGCTCTCGCTCGTGGCCGTGCTGGCCGTGATCTTCGGCATCAAGGCGGTCGCCCGGGACGGCGTCGACCCGGCGAGCCTCGCCCCGGTCCTCGCGGGGCTCGCGCTTGGCGCGATCTTCGTCCAGCGCCAGCGCCGGTTGGCCCACCCGCTGATCGATCTCGGCCTCTTCCGCCGGCCCGCCTTCAGCCTGGCGCTCGGCGCGAACACCCTCGCGTTCGCGGTCGTGTTCGGGATCGAGGTCTTCGTCGCGCAGTACTTCCAGCTCGTGCTCGGCTACTCGCCGCTCGAGGCGGGACTGTGGAGCGTGCCCGCCGCCGCCGCGTTCGTGGTCGGCTCGCAGGTGACGCCGCCGCTCGCGGCGCGCGTCGGCCCACCACGCGCGATGCTCGGGGGCATCGTGGTCGCAATCGGCGGCGTCGCGCTGCTCACCCAGGTCGGGGCGAGCGAAGGCCCCGGCCTCCTGGTCGCGGGGCTCGTGATCCTCTCTCTGGGCATGGCGCCGCTGTTCACGCTGGCCGCCGACATCGCGCTGGGGAGCGCTCCCCCGGAGCGCGCCGGTGCTGCCTCGGGAATCTCGGAGACCAGCTCGGAGCTGGGCGGGGCGTTCGGCCTGGCCATGCTGGGGACGATTGGGACCGCGGTCTACCGCAACGAAACGGCCGACACGCTCCCCGACGGCGTGGCCGGCAGCGCGAGCGACACGCTCGCCGGCGCGGTCGCGGTCGCCGACCGCCTACCCCAGGCGCTCGCCGCCGACGTCCTCCAACCCGCCCGCGAGGCTTTCGTGCAGGCACTGCAGGTCGCTGCCACCGTCAGCGGCGTGCTGGTGCTGGCCGCGGCCGTGATGGTCGGGCGGCTCCTGCTGGGATCGCGCGAGCCGGCGCCGGTCGCGCGTGCCGCGGGGCAGCCGTGCGCCTAGATGACGAACCAGGAAAGGAGTGCTGACATGCTCGCCAACGCAAGAATCGCCGGCCGCCTCCCGGCTCAGGACCTCGACCGCGCCCGGGCGTTCTACGCCGAGAAGCTCGGCCTCGAGCCGGCCGAGGAACGCCCCGGCGGCCTGCGCTACGTGTGCGCGTCCGGAGAGTTCGCCCTGTTCCAATCGACGGGCGGCGCCTCGGGGGATCACACCCAGATGGGCTGGGAGGTCGACGACATAGACGCAACCGTCCGCGAGTTGCGTGCGCGCGGCGTGGTCTTCGAGGAGTACGACTTCCCCGGCCTCAAGACGGTCGACGGGATCGCGTACATCGAGGGCAACTATCCGAGCAAGGGCAAGGGCGAGCGGGCCGCCTGGTTCCGGGACAGCGAGGGGAACATGCTCGGGATCGGCGAGGTCATCACGGACTGAGCGCGCCGCGCGTTCACCATCGCGTTACCCCCCGATCACCAGCGCTTGACATGCCGGGGCCCGTGATGCGGCGCAATGGCGGCGATGGGGACGCCGCTGATCGCCCACCGCTGCGGGCGTGCCTACGGTCCGGACTCCTCGCGGCAGGCGCTGCGGGCCGCGCTCGCCGGAGGCGCCCTTGCGGGCGTCGAGACCGACGTCTGCCTGACGCGCGACGGCGCGCTCGTCTGCCTCCACGACCCCTGCCTTCCACTGGTCAGCACCGTGAGCGGCTGGGCGCACGAGCGCTCCGCCGCGGACGTGCTCGCGGGTCGCCTGCTCACCAGCGACGGGCGGGCGAGCGGCGAGCGGCCCCTGCTGGTCGACGAGCTGCTCGACCTGGTGCCGCCGGGGCTCACCGTGCAGCTCGACGTCAAGGCCCACGCCGATGACGCGCTCGCGCGGCGGACCGTCAGCGCGCTCGCCGCGGTCCTGGGCCGGCGGGCCGACGCCGGCCGGATCGAGGTCCTGAGCTTCCACGCGGCCGCCGTCGAGCAGGCGGCCGCGCACGGGTTGTCGGCCCGCCTCGTGATCTGGGCCGACTACACGCCGGATGCCCTGGCGCGCTGGGCCGCCGAACGCGCAGTGCACGGCGTCTGCATCGAGCACTTCCTGCTCGGCGCGCGAATCGTCGCGGCGCTCCGCGACGCAGGCCTGAGCATCACCACCGGCACGGTCAACCACGCGGCGATCGCGGAGCGCGCGCTCGCACACGCGCCCGACGCGCTTACAAGCGACCGCCCCCACGAGCTGGCGGCCGAGCTGGCCATGCGGGTCCGCCCAGCCGCCTGATCAGCTGCCCGCGAGCGTCCCGATCACGCGCGGATGCCCGGCGATCGTCGGCGCGTCCACCAGCTCGAATCCACGCAGCCCGGCGAGGCGGCCCAGGCGATCGAGGCTCGCGGGGCTGAAGCCCCAGTACACGGCGTCGTCGCGGGCGTACACGTCACCGTGCTCGTGCACGAAGACGGAGGGGGCGTCGGGCTCGCCGGGCCCGCCATAGGTCTCGAGGAGAATTCGCCCGCCCGGCGCCAGGCAGCTGCCCAGCACGCGCAGCAGCGTCAGCGGCGCCTCGACGCGGTGCAGGATGCCGCAGCAGAGGATGAGGTCGAAGGTCTCCCCGAGGCGCTCGGCCTCGAGTGCATCCAGGCGCCGGTACTCGACATGGCTGTCGAGCAGCCGCGCGATCTCCCGGAACCCGGCGCCGGGCTCGAGCCGGATGCCGAAGCGGCTGGCGATCCAATCGACGTACTGCTCGTTGTCGAGCCGCCACCACGCGCTCGGCCCCACGCCGCTCGGCGAGGAATGCGTAGAAGCCGTCGAAGCTGCCGACATCGAGGACGCGCGCACCGCTGAGATCCTCGGGGATCGCCTGCAGGCGGTAGCGGTGGTCGCGCGCGATCCCGGGCGTGTAGACGCCGGCGCCGTTGAGCGCGAAGGTGTGGAACCACAGCGGCACCTCGTCGAGCGCGGCGCGCGCCTGCTCGGGAGTGGCGGCAACCGGCAGGAGGTCTGCGACCGCGCGCTCGGCGGCGGTGGTCGGTGGGATAGTTTCGAAGTTCGAGCCGGTCTGCGGCACTTCCTGAGATGTGAACATCCTGATACTGCGAGGATAGCCCCCGGCCATCGAGGTCCTCCACTTCATCCGCCCCTCACCGGCGGCCGCGGCGACACACGAGGGCGCCGGGGACGCGCCTTGGCTCGGCCTCGCGGTCATCTGCGTGGCGATCTTCGTCAGCGCGATGGACATGACGATCGTGAACGTCGCGCTGCCGGACATGTCGGACGATCTGGGTGCCGGGATCGGCGAGTTGCAGTGGGTGCTGGACGCCTACCTCATCTCGCTCGCGGGCCTGCTGCTCCTCGGAAACGGGCTCGCCGACCGTTTCGGACGGCGACGGATCTTCCTGTACGGGCTCGTCGGATTCGCCGTCGCGTCGGTGCTGGCCGCGGCTTCGCAGGCGGTGGGGGAGGTGATCGCCTCGCGCGCGCTGATGGGGGCGGCCGCGGCCTGTGTGATGCCTCCGGCCCTGTCGCTCGTCGCCGTGCTGTTCCCACCGGAGCTGCGGGCCAAGGCGGCGGGGATCTGGTCCGCGGTCGGGGGGCTCGGCCTAGCGCTCGGACCGGTCGTGGGCGGTGCCCTCGTCGACCTCGCGGGCTGGCGCTGGGTCTTCCTCGTGAACGTCCCCTTCGCACTGTTGGCCGTGCCGCTCGGGCTGCGCTGGCTGCCGGAGTCGCGCCGCCCGGGTGTGCCCCCGCTCGACATCCCGGGCGTGGTGCTGTCGACGATCGCTCTCACCGGGATCGTGTTCGCACTCATCGAGGGAGTCGACGCCGGATGGACGAACCCGGCCGTGCTCGCGGCCGCTGCGCTGGGCATCGCCGCCGGCGTGGCGTTCTTCGTGATCGAACTGCGCCGCCGCCATCCGCTGTTCGACGTGCGCGTGCTCGTCCGCCGGCCCGTCGCGGTGGGCGCGGTGGTCATCCTGGCCGACTACATCGCGACGCTCGGGATGATGTTCCTGCTTCCGCAGTACGTGCAGTACGTGCAGGACGGCTCGGCGTTCGTCTCGGGGGTGGCGGTCGCGCCTTTCGGGGTCGGCCTCGCCGTATGCGCGCCGGTGAGCGGGCGGCTGGTTGCGAGGTTCGGCATCCGCAACGTCATGGTGGCCGGGATGCTCATCGCGTCGGCCGGCTTCGTGGCACTGCTGTTTCTGTCCGCGGACAGCGGAGCCGGGCTCGTCGTGCTCGGCACCTTGCTCGTCGGCTGCGGCTTCGGCGTGGCGTTCCCGCCGGCGACCGCGGTGATCCTCAACGACTGCGGGGCCGAGAAGGCCGGCGACGGCGCGGCCGTCAACCAGCTTGCACGGCAGGTCGGTGGCGCGCTCGGTGTCGCGGTCGTCGGCACCGTGTTCGCGGCGATCTACGCTGCCGAGGTCATCTCCGCGGGCCGAGTGCCCACCGTGGCGAAGGAATCGATCGAGGACGCCACCGACGCCGCGAGCAAGCTGGAGGGCATGGCCCGCGCCGACCTCCTGAACGACGCCGTCGCGAGCTTCGACGTCGCGGCGCGCTGGGGGCTCGCCGTGTGCTTGGCGGTCCTGCTGGTGGCCACGGCCTGCACCGCCTTCGGTCTCCGTTCTAGGGCCCCGGCGCCGCCGGAGCGATGACTTCGCGCCGCTGGCACGGTCTGTAACGCCAGGATCGACACAGGAAGAGGTGGGACGTGGGAGAGATTCATGTTCACGAGTTCATGAGCCTCGACGGCGTGATCGACGCGCCGACGTGGACGTTCGAGTACGGCTTCGACCCGCAGATGGGAGAGGCGATCGGCGCAGTCACGGCACGCAGCCAGGGCATCCTGCTCGGGCGCGTGACCTACCAGATGTTCGAGCCGGCCTGGTCGACGCGGACCGTCGAGGACGACCCGGGCGCACCGTTCTTCAACGACACGACCAAGTACGTCGTCTCCGGGACGCTCACGGAGGGGACGTGGAGGAACTCGGAGATCGTCGGCGGGTACGACCCGGATGCGATCCGTCGCCTGAAGGAGGGGATGGACGGCGACCTCTACGTGAGCGGCAGCATCACGCTCGTCCGCGCGATGCTCGCGGACGGCCTCATCGACGGGCTGCACCTGTTCGTCTACCCGCTCACCCGCGGGGCCGGTCCCCGGCTCTTCCCCGAGGACGCCGAGCCCCGCAAGTTCTCGCTCGGGGCCACCGACACCTACGAGAACGGAGTGGTCTACGTGAACTATCGCCCGGAGGGGTGAGGCGCCCTAAACGCGACGGCGCGCCAGCACGACGGTCACGACAAGCGCTCCCAGCGAAAGCGCCGCGGCGATCTGCAGCAGCAGCTGGTCGGACAGCACCGTCGCGAACAGGACGAGCAGCACGCCCGCCGCGGCGACGAGCGACCACACGGCGACGGGTGCGCCGAACAGCGGCACGACGGCCCCGGGGCCCGGGCGCACGTCGCCGCTGCGGCGCGCGGCCAGCAGCAGCAGGAGCGGCAGCGCAAGCGCGAGCACCACGTTCGTCGCGATCCCGGCCACACCCAGGATCCCTGAGAAGCTGACGGCATCGGCCGCGAGCAGCGCCTCGCCGACCAGGCAGACGGCGAGCGGCGCCACCGGCGCCAGGGCGCGGCTTCGCTCCGGCAGCCGCTCGGCGGTCAGGCGCATCACCGCGATCACTGTGCGCTCTATGCCGAGGCCAAGCAGCAGCACCGTGATCGCAGCGCCGAGCACGGTCACGGCCGCACCGGTCTCGTCTGCCAGCGGGCCGAGCACCGTGCCGACCTCGCCGCGCAGGTCCTCGGGCCGCAGCGCGGCCGAAGTCGTGAGCAGCCAGGCGGCGGCGAGCGCCGTGAGCAGGACCGTCCCGAGCGCGCTGCCGACGACCAGCGCTCGGCCGCCCGGAGCCCGCGGCAGCTGCTCGCGCGCGATCTGCACGACGTAGACGTTCGAGATGTAGATCATCACCGCGAGGCCGGCGACCCCTCCGAGCGACTCGGCGGACAGGTCGTCGGCCGCGCTGAGATCGCCTCCCCCGTGGAGGGCCGCGATCAGCGCGACGGCGGCGAGCAGGGGCAGGCAGGCGAGCCCGAGCGCCGCCCCCAGCGCCGAGGGGATACTGAGGCCGCCGCGCAGCAGCAGCGCCGCCACCGCCGCGAGCGCGACGAGCCCCCAGGCGACGCGCGGCAGGCCGGTCAGGGCAGCGAGCGTCACGGACAGGCCGACATAGGCGCCGAGCGCCGACAGGCTGGTGCGCAGGGCGGCGAGCGCGTCGGGGATGACCGTCGCCGGGCGACCCAGGTAGCGCTCGATGAGCTTGCCGAAGTAGCCGCCCTCGCGCCGGAACTCCCCGTCGCGGACGAGCGCCTCGCCCTCGGCCGCCGCAGCGACGGTCATCAGCGCGCCGGTCACAGCGAGCACGACGAGCGCCGGCAATGGGCCGACCGCCGCGGCCGCGACGGGTAGGCCGAGCAGCGCCTGCGGCAGGGTCAGCCCCACGAACAGCGCGACCACTGCCCAGAGCGGCGGCAGCCGGGCGAAGAGGCGCGCGACCACGCTCAGGACGGTCGGATGCCCCAGCCGGCTGCCTGCGAGGTCCCCTGAGTGCTCACGCCTTGCGAACTATGCCGCTTCGCTCGTAACTTCGGCGCTGCCCGCCGGTTGAATCGATATGCGCATCGCACTGAGCCTGCTCGCCGTCGCAGCCGCGCTCGCCTGTGGAGCGCGCGCCGCCGATGCCGCCGTGCTGCATGTGAACGCGACGGTCGACGGTCCCGGGGACTGCGTGACGCCGGCTGGCTCGTGCACGCTCCGGGAGGCGATGCTCGAGGCCAAGGTGGGCTCACCGGGCGAGCCGGACACGATTCACCTCGGTCCCGGGGTGCACGTCAACGAGGCGCAGGACTTCATCGTCAGCATCGGCGAGCAGGTCACGATCATCGGCGCGGGCGCGCGCCAGACGACGGTGCGCGAGATGAGCGGCGGCGACGGCCGCGTCTTCCTCGTCGAGCAGGACGCGAGCCTGACGCTCACCGACCTGAGCGTCGCCGGCTCGCGCGACAACTCCGGTGTCCTGCTGTTTGGCGGCGGCAACGCGATCCGCGCGACGCGGGTGACGTTCGCCGGCAACTCCGGGCTCGCGCGCGGCGGCGCGATCGACGGCAGCGGCGGCGCGGTCGAACTCGCGGACAGCACGCTCACGAGCAACACGGCCGCCGGGTTCGGCGGCGCGGCCGGCGAGGGAGGCGCGATCTTCAGCGGCGGCCCCGGTGGCTCGCTGAAGCTGACGAACGTGACCGTGTCGAGCAACACGGCCGGCAGCGGCAGTGGCATCCACGTCGCGGCCGGGCCGGCGGAGCTCAGGTCGGTCACGCTCACCGGCAACGGCACGGGGGTCGACGACCTGTTCACCGATCCGGCGGCGCCCGCCGTGTCGGTCGCGGGCAGCATCCTCGGCAGCTGCGCCGGCCTTCCCCCCGCCAGCGGCGGCTTCAACCTCGAGCCCGGCGCGACCTGCGGCCTCAGCGCAGCGGGCGACCGCCCCGGGCAGGACCCGCTGCTCGCGGCGCTCGCGGACAACGGCGGCCCAACCGACACGCGTGTGCCCGCCGCCGGCAGTCCCGCCATCGACGCGGTCACGCCCTGCCTCACCGGCGCCGATCAGCGCGGCGTCGCGCGCCCGCAGGGTCCAGCCTGCGACATCGGTGCCGTCGAGGCTCCCCCCGCCCCCATCGCCACGCTGATCCCGCGCATCTCGCGGCTGTCGATCTCCCCCCGGGTCCTTCGCGCCGGACGCCGTGCGAAGCGACGCAGCGCACGCGTGCGCTACCGCCTGAACGTCGCGGCCAAGGTCCGCTTCCGGGTCGAGCGCAGGCGCAAGGGGCGGCGCGCCGGCTGGGTCCGCGTGCGGGGCTCGTTCACGCGCTCCGGCAAGCCCGGCGCCAACGGCTTCCGCTTCCGCGCGCGCATCGGCGGCCGCGTGCCGGGTCCGGGCCGCTACCGGCTCGTCGCGAAGCCCCGCCGTGGCGGCACGGGCGGCCCCGCCGCACGCGTCCGCTTCCGAGTCGTCCGCGGCTAGGAATCGACCGTCGCCAGGATGCGGCGCGCGACGCTCGTCCAGCTCCACAGCTCGACCGCCGCGCGGCGGGCCGCCGCGCGCAGCGCCTCGCGGTCGTCGCCCTGGACTGCGAGCACCGCCTCGATCCGGTCGCGTAGCGCCGCCGCGTCGCCGTTCGGGAAGCTCGGATCGATCCCGAGCTCGGGCGGGTAGTGCTGCTCGAGCCCGCGCGCGATCTCGGCGAGGCCGGAGTGGTTCGCGACGATCGGCGGGCAGCCCGCGGCGGCCGCCTCGGCGGCGACCATCCCGAACGCCTCAGGGAAGATCGAGGGCGCGGCCGCCGTGTCCGCCAGCGCCAGCAGGTGCACGAGGTGGCGGTGCTCGAGCGGCCCTGTGAACAGAGCGTCGAGGCCGGCCGCCTGGCGCTCGAGCTCCTCGCGATAGTCACCGAAGCCGACGATCACGGTGCGCACGTCGAGCTCGCGCACGGCGTCGAGCAGCACCTGCACGCCCTTGTTCTCGATCAGCTTGCCGTAGTAGACGACGGTCGGCCGGTCGCCCGCCAGGAACTCGGCAAGCCGCTCCGGGTTGCCCTCGTCGGCGAGCCGCTCGTTGGCGTTGCCGGGGTTCGGCGGGTCGCGTCGCGCCTCGGCGATCAGCTGCTCGAGCGCCTCCTCCCTGGGGGCGGGCTTCCACAGCTCCACGTCCACCCCTGGCGGCACCTCGTGCACGCCGTCGACGGTTCCGCAGACCTCGTGGACGACCTCGCGGATGTGCTCCGAGCCGACGATGGTCGCCGCTGCGCCCGCGAGCGCCTCGCCGCCCCAGGCCGACAGCTCCGCGTTGCCGCGCATCGAGTACTCGAGCTCCGAGCCATGCGCCTTGACCACGTAGCGCCCGCCGCTCGCTGCCCCGACGGGCCCGCCGAGCAGAACGTGGTTGACGAAGACGAGATCGGCTGGGCCGTGGTCGCGCAGGGCCCGCGCGTTTGCCTCCACCCAGGTCTCGAGCTCCTCGCGTGAGCAGTCCTGGACGCGCTTGACCTCGTAGCCGTCGTAGCGGTCCAGCACGAACACGGGCAGCAGCCCGCCTACGTCCGGCTTGGCCGTGACCGCCCCGCCGAGATCGAAGCGCTCGGGGTGCTGCTCCTGCGAGAAGACGGTCACGTCGTGGCCCTCACGGCTCCACTCGCGCGACAGCTGGCGGGCGTAGATGTTCGAGCCCGTGCCACCTAGGAGGTAGCCGTGCCAGACGAAGATCCGCATCAGCGGGAGCTGGGCCAGGTCAGCGCGGCCACTCGCGGCGATCGTAACCGATGCGGCCAAGCCGGTAGCTTTTCCGCGGTGCGCATCCTCTACGGGGTGAACGGCGAGGGCATGGGCCATGCCACTCGCTCGGAGGTCGTGATCGGCGCGCTGCTGAAGGAGCACGACGTGCGCGTGATGGCGTCGGGGGCCGCCTTCCAGTACCTCGAGCCCAGGCTCGGCCACGTGAGCGAGATCTTCGGTCCCTCATTCGCGATGGACCACGGCGAGATTCGCCGCTGGGCGACCGTCAGGCACACGATGACGGCGGCCACGCGTGAGCTCCCGGGGAGCGTCAAGCGCTGGATGGGCGTGGTCGAGGAGTGGCGCCCGGAGGTCGTGGTCACAGACTTCGAGCCGCTGGCCGGGATCTACGCGCGCTCGTCGCGGACGCCGCTCGTGTGCGTCGACAACATCCACATGATCGACCGCTGCCGGCACGACGACCAGATCACCGCGGGCGCAATGGACGACTACCGGATCGCCCGGGCGGTGACGCGCGCCATGGTCCCGACGGCCGGCGACTACGTGATCACCACCTTCTTCAAGCCTCCGCTCGCGCGCGGGCGCACCGTGCTCGTCCCGCCGATCGTCCGCCCGGAGATCGTCGCGGCGAAACCGGTGCGGGGCGACCACCTGCTCGTCTACTCGGGCGGCAGCGACGAGCTGACCGACGCGCTGCGCGACTGCGGCGTGCCCTCGCGCGTGTACGGCATGCGCGACGGCGAGGAGGTCGGGACGACGGACGGCTCGATCGAGTACCGCGCGCGCTCGGTCGACGGGTTCCTCGAGGACCTCGTGACGGCGCGCGGCGTCATCACGGGCGGTGGCTTCTCGCTGCTGAGCGAGGCGGTCTACCTGGGCAAGCCTGTGCTCTCGGTCCCGCTGGGGGGCCAGTTCGAGCAGCTCATGAACGCGCGCTACCTGCATCGCGAGGGATTCGGGATGTGTGCGCCGGCCATAGACGCGGCGACCCTCTCGTCCTTCCTCGACGAGCTCGACAGCTACCACGAACGACTGGAGGCGTACGTGCAGGACGGCAATCTGGAGGCCATCGACACGATCACCGAGCACGTGACCGCGGCCGGCGCCGACAGCCGGCGCGACCGCGCCCGCGCCCGCCGCGAGGCGAGGAAGAAGGAGCGATGAGCACGAAGGGCCCCGCCATTGCCGCCGGCGCGACCGGCGTGGCCGCCGCCGGCGTCGCCGTCTTCCTCGGCCAATACCCGACCATGCAGGTCTACGGCACGACGATCTTCCGCGAGCGCGGCGCCGGCAAGCGCGTGGCGCTGACCTACGACGACGGGCCGAACCCCGAGCAGACCCCTCGTCTGCTGGAACTGCTCGAGCGCCACGACGCGAAGGCGACCTTCTTCCTGATCGGCCAGTGGGCGGAGCGCGAGCCGGGGCTGATCCGCGAGACCGTGGCGCGGGGCCACGCGATCGGCAACCACACCCACACGCACGTGACGATGCCGGCCCACGGGGCGGAGCGCATCCGCGAGGAGCTGCGCCGCTGCCGCGCCGCGGTCGAGGCCTCCGGCGAGACGTTCTCCACGGTCGACGGCGCCGCGCTGATGCGCCCGCCCTACGGCCGCCGCCGGCCGGGCACGCTGAGGACCATGCGCGAGGAGGGCTACGTCCCGGTGACGTGGTCGATCACGGGTTACGACTGGCGCCCTCACACCACGACGAGGGCGATCAGCCGGCGCTGCAAGCGCGCCCGGGAGGGCGACATCATCCTGCTGCACGACGGCTCGAACGAGGAGCCGACCGCGGACCGCCATATGTCGATCGAGAGCACGCAGGCAGTGCTCGAGCACCTCGGCCCGATGGGATACAGCTTCGTGACGGTGCCGGAGCTGGTGGCGGCCACGCGCGCGTGAGCGACTTCGAGCTCGGGCTCACGCTCGTCCTGTTCGCCTGGTCCTTCGGCCTCGCGGCGATCGAGATCGAGATCGAGGGCGGGGTGGGCTGGGCGGAGCGCCTGCCGACCTGGTATCTCATGCGCGGCCGCACCGGCCGGGTCTACGGGGTCGTGATGGGGAAGCGCCCGCTGACCGGCTATCACGTGTACGCCTTCACGATCCCGATGCTGGTGCTGCACCTGCCCTACGTGATGGGCGTGGACTGGACGCTCGCCGGCGAGCTGCGCACGATCGCGATCTACTTCGTCTTGGCGGTGGTCTGGGACTACCTCTGGTTCGTGCTGAACCCGGCCTACACCGTGCAGCGCTTCCGGCGCGGCAACGTCTGGTGGTTCGAGGTCCCC
This sequence comes from uncultured Thermoleophilaceae bacterium, assembly GCA_963739095.1. Taxonomy (GTDB): domain Bacteria; phylum Actinomycetota; class Thermoleophilia; order Solirubrobacterales; family Thermoleophilaceae; genus JACVRW01. Next base: position 80,367 of record CAVTZF010000011.1, on the reverse strand, counting down.
TGGATCTGGCGCTTCCCGCGCGACTACTACCTGAGCTGGCTGCTCTCGATCGCGCTCGCGGGAGCGGCGGCGCTCGTCGACGACGACCCCGAGCCGCTATGGCGCCACCTCTGGATGCTGGCCGGCCTGGCCGTGCTCGTCGCGATCACCGTGCTGTTGGCGCCGCTCTATCACCGCTGGTATCGCCACATGCGTCGCGCCGGAGCGGACGATCGCGCCGCCACGCCGACCTACCCGCCGCCCGCGCCGGAGGCCGTGTGGTCGGGAGGAGCTCCAGACCTTCACCCGCTCGAGCCGTCGTCCCGCGACCAGCGCAGCGACGCCGATTCGTAGCCGGCAGCCTGAGCAGGCTCATCACCTCACCCCACGAACTCGCACGGGCAGGCCTGCGAGGGCGCGCAGGTCGTCGATGCTGTCGGCCTCGGCGGCGTCCTTGTCGGGGCGGTAGCGCTTGACCCTCGCGAAACGGAGCGCCACGCCGCCGGGGTAGCGCGTGGAGGTGTGGGCACCGTCCAGCGCGATCTCGACGACGAGCTCCGGCCGGACGAGCACGGCAATTCCCTCACGGGCGGTCTCGCGTGCGAGCAGCTCGTGCGTCTGCCACTCGAGCAGCTCGTCCGTCAGGCCCTTGAAGCACTTCCCGACCATCAGGAACTCCCCGCTGCGCGGGTCGCGGGCGCCGAGGTGGAGGTTCGAGAGCCAGCCGCGGCGACGGCCGTGGCCCCACTCGGCGCCAAGCACGACCAGGTCGTAGGTCCGGACCGGCTTGACCTTGCGCCACGCCTTGCCGCGCCGGCCCGCGATGTACGGCGACGCCGCGTCCTTCACGACGACGCCCTCGTGGCCGGCTTCGAGCGCGTCGTCGAGGACGCGCTGCGCCTCGTCTGGGTCCGAGGTGAGCGTGCTCGGGATCTTCAGCAGAGGCGCAACACGCTCGAGCCTCGCCGCCCGCTCCTCGAGTGGTGAGTCGAGCAGGTCCTCGCCGTCGAGGTGCAGCACGTCGAACAGGAAGGTCACGATCCCCTCCGGGTCGCCGTCGGCGTCGAGCTGCGACACCGTGTCCTGGAACGAGGCCGGCCCCTGCTCCAGCATCCACAGCGCCTCGCCGTCGAACACCGCCTGGCCCAGATCGAGGCGACGCACCGCCTCGGCGATGCCGGGCAGGTCCGCCGTCCTGTCGTTGAGGTTGCGGCTGTAGATGCGCACCTCGTCGCCGCGCCGGTGCACCTGGATGCGGATGCCGTCGAGCTTCCACTCGACCGACGAGCACTCGAAGCCCTCGACTGCCTCGCCGGCGCTCGCAGCCGTCGAGGCGAGCATCGGCAGGATCGGCCGGAAGATCTCGAGACCTACCTCGCGCAGCCCCTCCTCACCCCTCGTCAGCGCCAGCTCGGCGGTGTGCGTGAGATCGCCCGAGAGCATGAGCGCGCGCCGTGCAAGCGGGCCCGGCACGCCGGCAGCCTTGGCCACCGCGTCGATCATCAGGCCGGCGAGCGCGCCCTGGCGGAGCTCGCCCGTGAAGAGGCGCTTGATGAAGCCGGCCTCCGGCTCGGTCGCACGCCCGAGCAGCTCGGCGAGGAGCTCCTCCCGCCCGGCCGCCGATCCCGCGCCGGTCATGCCCTGCACTGCGGCGATCGCGCGATCGAGCTCGCCGATGGCCAGCGACGGCTCGGCCGCGGGCGGGCCCTCGATCCCGTAGATCGTCCTGTAGCCGACACCGACGCGTCCCTGCCGGGGGACGCCGGTCAGGAAGCCGACGGCCGGCGCCACCTCATCCGGCTCGAGCTTGCGCAGGAGCTCGGCGAGCGTCGCCACCTTCTGGGAGCGCGAGCTGGTTGCCGCGACGTCCTCCGATGCGGCCACGACGTCTGCGAGCTGTGTCACCCCGCGAGCGTGACAGGCGCGTGACCCTACGGCGGCTGCAGCCGCGTCCGCCTGCTTCATGACCCGGCATCCGCCGCGGCGCGAGCAGCGCGGATAATGGGGGATACCCCGGCCTTTGCCCCGATCCATGCCGAGCCAGAGCACCTCGACCCCCCATCTGCTCGAGCGCGAGCCCGAGCTTGAGGCGCTCGGCGCCGCGGTCGAGCGTGCCCGCGAGGGCGGCGGCGGCTGCCTGTTGATCGAGGGGCCGGCGGGGGTCGGCAAGAGCGGGTTGATGGCAAGCGGGCGGGCGCTCGCGCAGGACGCGGGACTGCGCGTGCTCGAGGCCCGCGGCGCCGGGCGCGAGCGCGGCTTCGCCTTCGGCGTGACGCGCCAGCTGTTCGAGCAGCCCGTCGCCGCAGCGAGCGAGGCGGAGCGCCGAGCCCTGCTCGCGGGGGCGGCGGGGCTGTCGGGGCGGCTGGTCGGGGACGCGGGCCCGGAGGTCGTCGCGCAGGGAGCCGACACCGCGTTCGCGGCGCTGCACGGGCTCTACTGGCTGACCGTGAACCTCGCCGACGAGGGCCCCCTGATGCTCGCCGTGGACGACGCCCACTGGGCCGACCCGTCATCGATGCAGTTCCTCGGCTACCTGGCGCGCCGGATCGAGGGCCTGCCGGTGCTGCTGCTCGCCGCGGCGCGTCCCGCAGACCCGGACGGCGAGGAGCTCTGGCGCGAGCTCACGAGCGACCCCGCCGCCGAGATCCTGCGACCGGGCCTCCTGTCCGAGCCGGCCGTTGCGCAGGTGCTGCGCAGCGGCCTCGGGACCGAGGTCGACCAGGCCTTCAGCGCCGCCTGCCACGAGGCCACCGGCGGGAACCCGTTGTTCCTGCGTGAGCTCGTGGCCGCGCTCGACGCGGCGCACGTCGATCCGACCGCTGACGCGGCGGCGGCCGTCGAGACGGTCGGGCCTCCTGCCGTGGGCCGCTTCGTCCTCCGGCGGCTCGAGCGGCTCGGCGCTCCGGCCACGGAGCTGGCTCGCACGGTCGCCGTCCTCGGCGCTACCAACGACCTGCCCCTCGCCGCCCGCGCGGCGGGAATGGAGCCCGACGAGGCCCGCAGCGTCGCCGACCTGCTCGTGCGCACCGACATCTTCGCCGCCGACCGCGAGCTCGTCTTCGTGCATCCCATCGTCGAAGCGGCCATCTACGAGGACCTGCTTCCAGGGGAGCGCGCCGCCCGCCACGCGGCTGTCGCGAGACTCCTTGAGGAGTCCGGGGCGCCGGCCGAGCGTGTCGCGACCCATCTTCTGCAGACCACGCCTGCCGCCGATCCCGCAACCGTCGCGACCCTGCGTGCCGCCGCCGCGAGCGCAGCCCAGCGCGGCGCGCCGGCGGCCGCGATCGGATACCTGCGGCGAGCGCTGGACGAACCGCCCGCCGACGAGCAGCGGGCGGCGGTGCTCGCCGATCTGGGCCAGTTGGAGACCACCCGCTTCGACCGCGAGGCTGCCGAGGCGCACCTGCTGGCGGCGCTCGAGAGCCCAGCCGACCCAACCGAGCACGCGCGGGCGGCAATCTGGCTGAGCCGCGCGTCGATCTCGTTCTCCCGGCCGGAAGCGGCGCGCGTGGCGCTCGAGGCGCTCTTGGAGCAACGTGACAAGGCGGACAGGGAAGGAGCACTGGAGCTCGAGGCGGCGGCCGTGGTGCTCACCCGGCTCGAGCTGTCGCTCCGGGGGCTGAGTCTCGAGCTGCTCGACGAGTTCCTGCGGCGAGCGGGCGACAACGCGCGCTTCGAGCCGATCGCACGCCTTCATGCCGTCGGTGAGCGCCAGGTCGCCGGTGCGCCGGCGGCAGTGGTGGCGGACGAGGTGCTCGGAATCATGCGCGCGGGCCCGCCCGCGGACCCGTTCGTCTTCCACGCGGCGCTCGACTTGCTGATCCGGACAGAGCGCTACGACGCGGCGGCGCCCTTCATCGAGGCGGCGCTCGAGACGACGCGGGCGCTCGGGCTGCCCGCGCAGGTGGCTGTGCTCCACACCGAGCGCGCGCTGCTGGGAGTCGGACGCGGGGCGCTCGCCGGTGCCGACCTGGACGTGCAGCTTGCGCTGGAGCTCGTCCCGGACGGCTACTTCCTGCTCCCCCATATCCTCGCCGTCGCGATGGTGGTCGCGCTCGAGCGGGGTGATCTCGAACGGGCGCAGGAGCTAGCGGCCCGTCAGCCGGAGCGCCTCGAGCGAGAACGCCTCTTCGTCGATCGCTACCTGGTGAGCAGGGGCCGGGTACGTACCGCCGCTGGGGACCCCCAGGGCGCCCTGGCCGACTTCGAGCGCTGCGCAGGGTTCCTCGAGCTCTACAACACGCCGGCGCTGATCAGCTGGCGGCCGTACGCCGTCGCCGCGCTCATGCAGATTGGTGACGAGGACCGCGCCCGAACGCTCGCGCGCGAGGAGATCGCGGCGGCGCGCAGGTACGGCGCACCTGGAGAGCTGTCGCGCGCGCTGCGCAGCGGCGGCGTTGCGATCGGAGGGGACGAGGGCCTGGGGCTGCTCGACGAAGCGGTGACCGTCGCGGAGCGCTCGTCGGCTCGGCTCGAGGCGGCGCACGCATTGGCCGACCTGGGCGACCAGCTGGTCGAGCGCCGCCAACGCCGTGAGGGCCGCGAAGCGCTGCGGCGCGCGCTCGAGCTGGCCCGGGCGTGCGGGGCCGCTGGGCTCGTGGAACGCGTTCGCGGTGGTCTGGGCGCCGGAGGCGGCCGGGCGCCGCGGCTGGAGCTCACCGGCGTGGAGGCGCTTACGCCGGCCGAGCGACGCGTGTGCGAGCTCGCCGCCGGCGAGCGCACGAACCGCGACATCGCCCAGCAGCTTTTCGTCACCGAGAAGACCGTCGAGCTGCACCTGACGAACGCGTACCGGAAGCTCGGGATCCGTTCCCGCTTCCAGCTCGCCTCCGTGCTCGCGACCGGCTAGCGCGGGGCCGCGTTCCGGCGATCGCCTCGACGACCTCGGCTCCCGGGCAGCCTTTGCCCCTGCGAATGCGGGCCCGAAAGGCTGGGGGAAAGCCTGGGGTCCCTCCCATTGTCCGGCCTCGGGCATCGGCGGAGGCTGTCGCCGGCACTCGACGGAAGGACGCACCCAATGACAGGCCCGCTCTATCACCTTGGCCGCTTCTGCACTCGTCACCACAGGCTGGTGATCGCAGCCTGGATCGTCCTCGCCGTCGGGCTCGTGCTCGGGGGGCGCGCAGCCGGCGGCCACACCAGCGACGACCTGACGCTGCCCGGAACGGGCTCCACCAAGGCAACCGACGTTCTCGAGTCGAAGCTGCCCGACCAGGCGTACGGCAGCAACCCGCTCGTGCTGCAGTCCACGAGCGGCAAGCTCACCAACAAGCAGAACACGAAGGCCGTCAACGAGACGGTCAAAGAGGTTCGGAACACGCCGCACGTGATCGGGGCGGTCAACCCGCTGTCGGACAAGGGCTCCGAGTTCCTGTCGAAGGACAAGAAGATCGCCTATGTCCCGGTCAGGCTCGACGTCGGTCAGAGCGACCTCACGAACGACGAGGCTCAGGCCGTGCTCGACGCCGGCGAGCCCGCCGAGAAGGCGGGCATCGACGTCGCGCTCGGCGGCTACGCGGGCCAGCAGCTCTCGAAGGCCGACACGCACATGAGTGAGGTGATCGGGCTGGGCGCCGCAGTCGTGATCCTCCTGTTCGCGTTCGGGACGGCGACGGCGATGGCGCTGCCGATCGTGACCGCAATCCTCGGACTGATGAGCGCCCTGGCGCTGATCAGCATCCTGGGGCTGACCACCGACGTGCCGACGGTCGCGCCGACGCTCGCCACGATGATCGGCCTCGGCGTGGGGATCGACTACGCGCTCTTCATCGTCACCCGCCACAAGCTGCAGCTGCGCGACGGCATGGAGATGGAGGAGTCGATCGCGCGCGCGACCGCGACGGCGGGAGGCGCCGTCCTGTTCGCGGGAACGACCGTCGTGATCGCGCTGGGCTCGCTGTTCTTCGCCGGGATCCCGCTCGTGACCAAGCTCGGCTACTGCGCGGCCGTCGCGGTCGTGGTCTCCGTGGTGGCCGCGACGACGCTGCTGCCGGCCCTGCTCAGCGCGCTCGGCCCGCGGATCAACTCGCTGCGGGTGAAGCTCGGGCGCACGCACCCGGACGATCACCGCCCGCACGGCTGGGCGCGCTGGGCGCGCGGCGTCGCGCGCCGGCCCTGGATCTCGCTGGTGGCGGCCACCGCCGTCCTGGTCGTGCTCGCGCTGCCGCTCCTGAACCTGCACCTCGGCCAGTCCGACACCGGCGCGATGTCGGAGTCGACGACCGCCCGCCAGGCCTACGACGGGCTCGAGAAGGGCTTCGCCGCGGGGACGAACGGGCCGCTGCTGGTGGCCGCGGAGCTCGGCACACCCGCCAAGCCGGACCAGAAGAACCTCAACGAGATCGACAACAAGCAGAAGCAGCTCAAACAGCAGCAACAGCAGATAGAGCAGGAGGCGCTGCTACAGGGCGCGACCCAGCAGCAGGCCCAGGCCGAGGCCCAGCAGCAGACCCAGTCGCAGTCGGACAAGCTCGCGCAGCAGAAGAAGCTCGCCGAGAACCCCGCGACGGACCCGCGACTGACGAAGCTCTCGAACCAGATCGCGAAGACGCCGGACGTCAAGTCCGTGTCGCCGCCGGCACTCGACAAGCGCGGCAACGCGGCCGTCTACACGGTGATCTCGGACTCCGCGCCCTCCGCCGACCGGACCGAGGACCTCGTCAACCAACTACGCGACGAGACGATCCCGAAGGCCACGAAGGGCACGGACGTGAACGCCTGGGTCGGCGGCCAGACGGCGGGCTACATCGACCTCGCCAGCCGCATCAGCGACAAGCTGCCGGCGATGATCCTGATCGTCGTCGGGCTCAGCTTCATCGTCCTGATGCTGGCCTTCCGCTCGCTCGTCGTGCCGGCCAAGGCGGCGATCATGAACCTGCTGTCGGTGGCCGCCGCCTACGGCGTCGTGACGTTCGTGTTCCAGGAGGGTCACGGCGCCTCGCTGATCGGCCTCGACGGTCCGATCCCGATCGTCAGCTTCGTGCCCCTGCTGATGTTCGCGATCCTGTTCGGCCTCTCGATGGACTACGAGGTGTTCCTGCTCACCCAGATCAGGGAGCACTACATGGAGTCCAAGCGGCCGACCCACGCGGTCATCGAGGGGCTCGCGAACACCGGCCGGGTGATCACCTCGGCGGCGCTGATCATGGTCTGCGTCTTCACCAGCTTCGTGCTCAGCGGCGACCCGGTGGTCAAGCAGTTCGGGGTCGGGTTGGCGGTCGCGATCGCGATCGATGCCACGATCGTGCGCTGCCTGCTGGTGCCGGCGGTGATGACCCTTCTCGGCAAGGCCAGCTGGTGGATGCCGAGCTGGCTCGGCCGGAGCCTGCCGCGGATCAGCGTCGAGGGCGAGGAGTACTTCGCGAAGCACCCGCTGCCGCCCGCGGAGGCGAAGGCCTGACTCCCCGCCAGCCGAGGTCCGCGGCGGCGGCCCGCACGGCGGCCCGCAGCGCCCTCACCGAGGGCCGCTCGGCGTCGGCCGTGCGGGTCGCCATGAAGATCGTCCGGTGGAGTGCGCCCTCGGCCATCTCCCTGACGGCGACACCGGGGTGAGTCTCGGGGGCGACGAGCTCCGGCAGCAGCGTCACGGCCCGCCCGCCGGCAACCAGGGCGAGGCTCGTGACGCTGTCGTTGGTGCGGTGGCGGATGTCCGGATCGAACCCGCCGAGCTCGCGGCAGGTCCTGATCACGATCTCCTCCCAGCCGGTGTCGGGATGACCGGTCGTCCAGGCCTCGTCCGCGAGCTCGGCGAGCGCGACCGCGCGGCGCCGTCGCCGGGCGGCCGGATGGTCCTCGGGAAGCACGAGGCGGACCGGGTCGAGGTGCAGGTCCTCGCGCGTGAGGCCGGCGGGACGCGGCAGCGGCAGGTGCTGCCATTCGTCCGCCAGGACCAGGTCGACGTCGCCGAGCGCGAGCGCCGGCAACGACTCCTCGGGCTCGGCCTCCAGCAGCTCGCAGCGGAGCGCCGGCGCCTCCAGGGCGAGCGCCTGCATGGCGGGCACGGCGAGCTCGAGGGCGGTCGACTGAAACGTTGCGATCCGCCCGCGACCGGCCACGTCGCCGGCGGCGGCCGCGAGCTCCGCCTGCGCGAGCTCGGCGCGCTCCAGCAGCGCACCCGCGTGTCCGACCAGCACGAGCGCGGCGTCGGTCAGGCGCACGCCGCGGCCCGCCGGCTCGAGCAGCTCGACGCCGGCCTCGCGCTCCAGCACGGCGAGCTGCTGCGAGACGGCCGAGGGCGTGAACTGAAGGGCGTCGGCGACCGCCGCAATCGTGCCGCGGGCGTGCAGCTCGTGCAGCAGCCGGAGGCGGTGCAGGTCGAGCGTCAAAGCAGTAGCGATGCTACTGGATCATCGTTATGAATCTGAGTCGTTACTACGTGTTCTGGCAGGCAGGATCACCGCCATGCCACCAATCGGAGTCATCGCCTGCCTCGCCTCCGCCGCCGCCTTCGGCGCGATGGGGGTCTTCGGAAAGCTCGCCTACGACGAGGGCGCCACCGTCGGCACCCTGCTCGCAACGCGCTTCGTGCTCGCCGCCGCGCTGTTCTGGCTGTTCGTCGCCTGGTCCGGGGGGGCGCGCGTCCTGCGCGGCCTCTCCGGCCGCGACGTCGGGATCGCGCTCGCGCTCGGAGCGATCGGCTACGGGGCCCAGGCCGGCGGCTACTTCGCAGCGCTCGAGCGCCTCGACGCGTCGCTGCTCTCGCTGCTCGTGTACACGTTCCCGGTAATGGTCACGGTGACCGCTGTAATGCTCGGGCGCGAGCGGGCCAGCCGCCGCACGGCGGGGGCGCTCGCGCTCGCCTCGGCCGGGCTCGTCCTGGTCCTGGCCGGTGCTGCGGCCGGCGCGCTCGATCCCGTCGGCACCGCGCTCGGACTCGGCGCGGCCGTCGTGTACACCGGCTACATCCTGATCTCCGAGGGGGTCGTCGAGCGCGTGCGGCCGCTCGCGCTGAGCACGCTGGTCTGCACGGGGGCCGCCGCCACGCTGACGGTCGCGGGGCTTGCCGGCGGCGACCTCGACCCCGGCGGCGTGAGCGCCACCGGCTTCGTATGGCTCGCTGGGCTCGCGCTCGTCTCGACGGTTGCCGCGGTCACGCTCTTCTTCGCCGGCCTGCGCCGCGTAGGGCCGAGCGCCGCCTCGATCCTGTCGACGCTCGAGCCGCTGGTGACCGTCGGGCTGGCGTTCGCCATCTTCGGCGAGTCGCTCGGGCCGGCCCAGCTCGCCGGCGGGGCACTCGTCCTGGCGGCCGTGCTCGCTGTCCGAGCTCCCGCCCGCCGGCCGCTGGAGGTGACGGCATGAGCGCGCCGCTCGAGGGCAGGGTCGCGCTCGTCGCGGGCGCCACGCGTGGGGCCGGCCGCGGCATCGCCGTCGCGCTCGGCGAGGCCGGCGCCACCGTCTACTGCACGGGCCGCAGCACGCGCGCGCAGCGCTCCGAGTACGACCGGCCGGAGACGATCGAGGAGACCGCCGAGCTCGTGACCGCGGCCGGCGGCAGCGGGATCGCCGTGCAGGTCGACCACCTCGCGCCCGCCGAGGTCGCAGCGCTCGTCGATCGGATCGACCAGGAGCAGGGCCGCCTAGACGTGCTCGTCAACGACATCTGGGGCGCCGAGCAGCTGTTCGAGTGGAACAAGCCGCTCTGGGAGCACGACCTCGACAAGGGGCTGCGCATCCTCCGGCTGGCGGTCGACACGCACCTGATCACGAGCCACTTCGCATTGCCGCTGATGATCCGCAAGCCGGGTGGTCTCGTGGTCGAGATGACCGACGGCACGCGCGAGTACAACGAGGCCCACTACCGGGTCTCCACCTTCTACGACCTCGCCAAGTCGGCGGTGCTCCGGCTGGCGTTCGCGCAGGCCGAGGAGCTCGCTCCGCACGGCTGCACTGCGCTGGCGCTCACGCCGGGCTGGCTGCGCTCGGAGATGATGCTCGAGATCTACGGCGTGACCGAGGACAACTGGCGCGACGGCGCGCGGGTCAACCCGCACTTCGCCGCGATCTCCGAGAGCCCGCGCTTCGTCGGACGCGCCGTGGCGGCGCTCGCCGCCGACCCGGAGCTGCACAGCCGCAACGGCGGCTCGTTCTCGTCGGGAGAGCTCGCGCGCGAGTACGGCTTCACCGACCTCGACGGCTCCCAGCCCGACTGCTGGCGCTACATGGTCGAGGTGCAGGACCCGGGCCTCCCGGCCGACCCCACGGGATACCGCTGAGGAGCCGGCCAGGCAGGCGGGGGTGCTACTGGACGAGCGCCTCTTCGCGCACCTGGGTGAGGCGGAAGTGGTTGCCCGACGGGTCCCGGAACCCCGAGTCGATTCCGTAGGGCCGCTCCTCGGGCTCCTCGACGAACTCGACCCCGCGGGCCTTGAGCTGCTCGTAGTCGGCGTGGATGTCGTCGGTGACGAGGAAGACCGTGCCGGCGAAGCCCTTGGCCATGAGGTCACGCACCTGCTGCTGCGTGTCGGGATCCATGATGGGCGGGCCGGGGATCGCCATCAGCACGATGGCGATGTCCTCCTGTCCGGGCGGCCCGACGGTGAGCCAGCGGAAGTCGCCCATCTCGGCGAAGGAGGCGTCCACGCGCACCTCCATGCCCAGCTTCTCGGTGTAGAAGGCGAGCGCCTCGTCCTGGTCGTGTACCCACAGCTGTGCGGTGCCGATCTTGATCATCTCGTGTCTCCTTGGGGGTGAAGTGACTGACAGGGAACACGCTACGGCGCGCGGCCGTCCACGTCTTCTCGAAACGTGCGGTGTTGCGGGCGCCCGTACGCGCGCAGGACGCAGCTCGGCAACTGCGCGCGCTGGATCGCCGGGGGGAAGCGGGCGCGATAGGCGGTCGGTGACTCGCCGTACATGCGCGTGAAGCTCGTCGTGAACGAGCCGAGGCTCTGGAGCCCGACCGAGAGACAGATGTCGGTGACCGGGCGGTCCGTGTTGCGCAGCAGCGCGGCCGCGCGCTCGAGCCGCCGCGTGAGCAGGTAGGCGTGTGGCGACTCGCCGAAGGCGCGCCGGAACTCGCGGCTGAAGTGCGCCCGCGAGAGGCCGGCAGCGCGCGCCATCTCGTCCACGCCGAGCGACTCGAAGTAGCGCGCGTCGGCGAGGTCCTTGGCGCGCAGCAGGTGGCGGGTGGGCGGGACGAAGCTCTGGGTCATCCGTCCCGCCCGACGATAACGGCGCGGCTCAGGTCCAGCCGAGCGTCCAGAGATCCGACCAGATCCCGGACGAGTCGGACCCACTCGCGTTCAGCCGGTCGACGACCACCTGACCGCTACCCGCCTTGTAGGCGATGAAATGGCCCTTGCCGTCGAGCGTGAACGGCGAGAACGCGGTCCACGGCTTCGACCAGGACTCAGTGCCGAGCGTGTCGAGGCCCTCGCCGCCGGCCTTGATGCGCCCGTAGGAGGCCGTGCCGGAGCCCGCCTTGTAGCGCAGCAGGTGCACGTCGCCGTTGTGGCCGATGGGGACGATGTGCGTCCAGCCCTTGGACCAGGTCGAGGACCAGTCCTCGGTGATCGAGAGGCTGTTGCCGCTGCCGGTGACCTTGTCGATCTCGACCGCGCCGGTGCCGCCGTGGTAGGCGAGGAAGTACTGCACGCCGTCGAGGTCGAACGGCGCGAGATGCGTCCAGCCCTGGCCCCAGTTGCCGTGCCAGATCGTCGCGCCGCCTGTGCCTGCCGCCGTGATGCGGTCGAGGTTGGCGCCACCGTAGAGCGAGCTGTAGGCGATGTAGTAGTTGTTGCCGCTCTTCGAGAACGGCATGAAGTGCGTCCAGCCCTTGCCCCAGGTGCCCGAGCTGAGCTGCTGGTTTCCCTGCCCGTTCGCCTTCACCTTGTTGAAGGAGACCTTGCCGCTCGACGACTTGTAGACGAAGAAGCGTGCCTCGTCGCCATGGTCGAACGGGACGAGGTGCGTCCAGCCCTTGCTCCACGAGCCGGTCCAGCGGTTGGTCAGGCCGGCTCCATTCGAGACGAAGCGGTCGATCGAGACCTTGCCGTCGCCGGGGCGGTACTCGAGCTGGTGGCGCTTGCCGTCCTGGTTGAACTGCATGAACGAGTTGCCCGGGCAGTTCAGGCTGGTGAGCTCCTCGCCGTTGCCGTACGTGTCCCAGGTGTCCTCGTTCTCGGCGTTCGTCTGGATGGCCTGCGCCGTTGAACTTGATTGCCACGGGGTCGCCGGCACGCTCCTGGTTGTAGTGCAGGTGCATGGACTCCGCGCCGCTGTTGCTGACGCGGCCGATCTGCTCGCCCTGCGCGACATGTTGGCCCACGCTGAGCGGCGGCACGGATTCGAGATGCACGTAGTGGGTGGTCCAGCCGCTGCCGTGGTCGAGCTGGACGCGGTGCTCGCCTTTCGACGTCGTGTAGACCTGCTTGACCGTGCCGTCCGCCGACGCCAGCGCCGGCTCGCCCTCGCTGATGTTGGTGCCATCGTCCTCACGCTGAGCGAGGTCGATCGCGTTCTGGTTCCCGTTCCAGTGGGCCGCATAGGTCGAGGCCTCCCACTTCTGGCCACAGGGAACAGGCATCTGGAAAAGCGGCCTCCGCTCGGCCGCGCCCGCGCTTGCGGTCGCCGGCGCGGCCAGCAGGAGTCCCACCGCCAGGCTCGCAATGGCGCACGCCGATTGCCTTCCGTAATTCGATAGCGAGCCCGTGACCGTCATCGCCTTCACCTCCGCTGGATCGCCCCCGCCCGCTGCGGCGGCATGGCGATCCAACGAGGGAAGGCGGGCGGACTTACGCCTTGGCGCGCTTGCGAGCGCCCTTCTTGGCCGCGGCGTTGCGCCGCTTCGCCTTCGTCCGGCGTGTCTGGGCGGCCTTCTTCGCGGCGCTGCTCCGGTCGCGGCGGCCCATGTGGCTGCGGAGCTCGGACACACTCGCGTCGAGCCTGTCGACGGCCTCGCTGAGCCGCTTGGGCGTCTTGCCGCTCCCCACCTGTCCCGGCAGCGCCGTGAGCTCGCGGGCGACCTTCTTGCGCACCCCGCTCGAGCGCAGCCGGTTGTACAGCTTCTTGTCCTTCGTCTTGGCCATGACCTTCCTCGTTCTCGGGTCCCGTACCCGGCTACCCGGGGTGTGAGCGGCTAGACATGGCCGCCACCGTAGGCTGCGCGCCATGGCGACGCCGCCGCTGCCCCAGCCCGTCGAGGCCCTGGCCGCCGGGCTCGCGGGCCTGCCGGGCGCCGTCGCGGTCGTGCTCGGCGGCTCGCGCGCCACGGGGACGCACCGGCCCGACAGCGACTGGGACCTCGGCGTCTACTACCGCGGCACGCTCGATCCCGGCGAGGTGCGCCGGCTCGGGCACTCCGGCTACGTGTCGGAGCTCGGCGAGTGGGGGCCGATCATGAACGGCGGCGCCTGGCTCACCGTCGACGGCACCCCGATCGACGTCCTCTTTCGCGATCTCGACGTCGTGGAGCGCTGGCTCGCCGAGGCCGAAGCCGGCCGCTTCGAGGTGCTCGTGCAGAACGGCTACATCGTGGGTGCGCCGACCTACGTGCCGGTCGGGGAGCTCGCGATCAACCGGCCGCTCAGCGGCGAGCTGCCGCGGCCTGAGTACCCCGAGCCGCTTGCCACGGCGGCCGCCGAGCGCTGGCGCGGGCGCGCGGGCGTGTCGCTGATGTTCGCCGAGACCCACGCCGCCGCGGCCGACGCCGTCTGCTGCGCGGGCATGCTCGCCGACGCGGTGCTCTCGGCTGCCCACGCCCGGCTTGCGGAGCGGCGCCAGTGGGCTCTGAACGAGAAGCGCCTCGTCGAGCGCGCCGGCCTCGCCGAGGTGCAGCCGCTGCTGGCTTCGCCGGGCGCCACCAGCGCCGAGCTCGCCACCACGGTCGCGGCCGTGGCCGGAGAGCTCGGCGTGCCGCCGCTCAGCGCTCGCTGACGCGGCTCACTTCGGCGGCAGCGTGCGGGCGAAGCCGACGCCGCGCTTGACCCATGACGCGAGCTGGGGCTTGCGCGCGAGCACCTCGGGCGCGACTCGCACCCAGCCGGTCATCACGCGGCCGCGCATCTCCATCGGACTCGCGCCCTTGCGGGCAAGCGCCTCGTCGAAGGCGTCCGGACCGACACGCACCAGCAGGCCGCCGTGCGAGGAGACCGCCACCGCCATGTTGCCCTCTACGAGGAACGACAGGCCGCCCATCATGCGCGTCTCGCTCACCCCGCGCTCGCCGGCGAGGAGCTCTCGAACGCGCTGGGCGAGGCGCTCGTCGTAGGCCACGCGGCGAAAGCTAGCGCGGCGTTCAGGTCGCCAGCGACTCGATCCGCGCGCTGATCGCCCGCTCGGCGCGGTCGAAGACGGCGGGGTCGTGCATCAGCTGGAAGTGCTGGTGAGCGGCGGCGCCGAGCGCGTCGAGCTCGAAGGCGATCTGCTCCGCCTCGACGGTCGGGTCGATGTCGCCCGCCTCCTGTGCCTTGCGGACCTCGCGCGTGAGGAAGGCGAGGAACTCGCGGGCATCGTTCGTCACGACCTCGCGAACCTTGCTGTCGGGGCGCCCGTCGAACTCGGCCTTCACGGCGTGGAAGAAGCAACCGCCCGCGAAGACCTGATTGCGGTAGTACTGCAGCCAGTCGTGCAGCAGCGCTTCGAGGCGGGCACGCCCGCGCGGCAGCTGGCGCGACGGCTTGACCACGCGATCCACGAAGCGCCGGCGCGCCGCGTCGATCGTGGCGAGCTGCAGCTCCTCCTTCGAGCCGAAGTGCGCGAACAGGCCGCTCTTGCTCATCCCGAGCTCGGAGGCGAGCGTCCCGATCGTCAGGCCCTCGAGCCCGTTGACGGAGGCCAGGTCTGCGGCCGCCTGGAGGATCGACTCGCGCGTGCGATTGCCGCGCCGGCGGCGGCCGTCGGCGTCCTCGCCGGCCGCCTCCGACTCGGCGACCGCAAGCGTCTCGAGGTCGTCGGGCGTGGTCATTCCGTGAAGAAAGTAGCACGATCGTTCGTACTGTGCTAGAAAGTACGACCGATCGTGCTTTTTGTTGCAGGAGCCATCGCCATTTTCGCCGTCGCAGTCGCGGCGCTGTGGCTCGTCCTCGAGGAGAAGCAATGACCTACCTCACGCGCGAACCCCACGTCCTGCCCTTCACGCGGCACGTGCCGATGCTGCGGGGCGCGCCCTGGCGGCGCGTCGCCGTGGTCGGCGACAGCATCGCCGAAGGGGTGCGCGAGCCACACGACGGCTACCGCGACCTGTCCTGGATCGAGCGCATCGTCGAGCCGCTCGCCGCCGTCGCGCCGGGCCTGACCGTGATGAACCTCGGTCAGCGCGACCTGCGCGCGGCCGAGGTGCGCGAGCTGCAGCTGCCCGCGGCGCTCCGCTTCGGGCCCGACCTGGCCATCGTCGCGGCCGGCGGCAACGACGCGCTGCGGCGCTCGTTCTCGGCCGAGCGCGTGGCGGACGAGCTCCACGCGATCGCGGGGCCGCTGCGCGAGGCGGGCGCCGACCTGCTGATGCTCGAGCTGATGGACATCGTCGCCTCAGGCCTCGTCCCGAAGGAGTACGAGGCCGAGCTCGACGAGCGCCTGGCCGGGCTCGCCGAGGTAACGCGCGAGGTGGCGGCGCGCCACGGCGCGATGCTCGTGGAGATGCGCGGGCACCCGATCTGCGCCGATCCGGGCGTGTACGCGAGCGACCGCCTGCACCTGAACGCCCGCGGGCACGCGATCGTCGCGAGCGAGGCGATCAAGGTGATGGGCGACTCCCTGCATGCGAGGGCCGCGGCATGAGCGTCCCGCGCCTCGTCCCGGAGCTGACGATTGAGCTCTCGCTGGAGGAGATCCTCGAGGATCTCTGCTGGCCCAACCCGCCGCCCGGGCGCTGGGGGCTCTCGACAGACGGCTACTCGCCGAACGGACGCCCCACCGTGAGCGCGCGCCGAAGCGACTCGTCGAGATCGAGGAAGCGTGCGTCCGGCTCGACGCCCAGCGCGTCCAGCATCGTGCTGTAGAAGCAGCGTGCCGAGGCGGTGGCCACGACGTCGAGGACGTCGCGGTCGCTGAGGCCGAGCTCGCGCAGCCGGTCGATGTCCTCCCGAGTCACTGTGGTGGCGTCGCCGGCGACCTTCTCGGCGAGGTCCATCACGGCGACGTCGACCTCGTCGAGCCCCGCGTGGCGATGGTCGGCGACGACGTCGAGCAGCTGCTCCTCGGACATGAACCGGTCAGCGAGCACCGAGCCGTGCGCGAGCGCGCAGTACGAGGAACGCAGCCGGCGCGCGGCCGCGAGCGTCACCAGCTCGTAGCGGCGCAGGTCCATGTCGCTCTTCACCGCGTCCAGCAGGCCGCGCCAGGCGGCGTAGAGCTCGGGGTGGAGCGAGAACGCGCGCGTGTAGTTCGGCACCTGTCCCTGCGCGTCGCGATCGCTGTCGTAGAGCTGCACGACCGGCTCCGGAGCGCCGGACTCTGGGACGGTCTCGATGAAGGTCATGCGTGCAGCCTACGTCCGGGCGGGCAGCGAGCATTGCGTGCGCATGAGCGTCCCACCGGTCGAGGGCTCGGGGACCGCGGAGAGCCGGCCCAAGCGGGTTGAGATCGTCGTCTCCGGGACGACCGTCTTGAAGGCCGCCGTCATCGCACTGGGTGTCTACCTCGCGATCATCGCGAACGAGGTCCTGCTCATCATCGGGCTGGCCTTCGTGTTCGCGCTCGGGCTCGATCCGCTCGTCGGCCGGTTCACCCGCCGGGGCGTAGGCCGAGGGACGGCCTCGCTGCTCGTCGTCGGACTGCTGTTCCTGATCGCCGCGGTGCTCGTGATCTGGGCTGCCGTGCCGCTCTGGAACGAGGTCCGCCATCTCGCCGACAACCTCCCGGGCTACGTGAACGAGCTCGAGGAGCAGCCGGCCTTCAAGGAGCTCGACCAGAACACGGACGTGACGGCAAAGGCCGAGGACCTCGCCAAGAACATCGCCGACAAGATCCCCGACGCCGCGTGCTCCCTCCTCGGGATCACCGGGGCCCTGGTGGGCACGGTCCTGAGCGCCGTGACGCTCGTGTTCCTCACGCTGTTCCTTCTGATCGGGCTCCCCGACCTCAAGCGCGGCGCGCTCGCGCTGCTGCCGCCGCAGGAGGCGGCTCGCGTCGACCGGCTGGTGAACGAGGTCACGGAGACGATCTCCTACTCGCTCGTCGGCAACCTCGCGATCTCGGTGATCGCGGCAACGGTCGTCGGCGTCACGGCGGTGATCATCGGGGCGCCGTTCCCGATCGTGCTCGCCCTGATCGTGGGTCTGTTCGACCTGATCCCCCAGGTCGGCTCGATGATCGCCGCGATCATCGTCGTCCTGATCACGCTGGCCGGCTCGGGGGCCGTGGACGCCGCGATCATGCTGCTCGTGATCCTCGTCTACCAGCAGATCGAGAACTACGTGATCCAGCCGGTCGTATACCGGCGAGCGGTCTCGCTGTCGGGCTTTGCGACCATCGCAGTCGTGCTGGCAGGTGGTGCTTTGCTCGGGGTGATCGGCGCCATCCTGGCGGTCCCGGTCGCGGCGTCGATCAAGGTCGTGGTGGCCGACCTGACCGCGGCCCGGCGCGCCCGCATGGCCGCCCTCAGGGGTGAGCCGGGGAACAGCGGCAGCGCTCCAGCCTGATGCCGCCCGAGGGCAGGACTCGGCGGTCGGAACCCGAACTCTGCGGGTGGACGTCGCACGACACGTGTTCACCAGGAGGTCTCGATGTCGACTCCCGAGCAGTACCCCCGCGATGAAGAGCCGGTCTCTGGCTGGGCCGTCGGAGGCGTCACATTCGCCGCCTGCGTGCTCACGCTGATCGGCTTCTTCCAGGTGATCGCGGGCGTCGTGGCCATCGTCGACGACGACTTCTACGTCGTCGCGCGCAACTACACGTTCGATCTCGACACGAGCGGGTGGGGCTGGATCCACCTGCTGATCGGCATCCTGCTCGTGATCACCGGCTTCGGGCTCTTCAACCGCTCCGCCTGGGCGGGCTACACCGCGATCTTCCTCGCGATGCTGAGCGCCCTGGCGAACTTCTTCTTCATCCCGTACTACCCGTTCTGGGCGATCCTCCTGATCGCGCTGGACATCTGGGTGATCTGGGCGCTCACGCGGCCAGGCGCCGTCCGGACCTAGCTCATATCTCACAGCGGCCCGCCGCCAGGCGGCGGGCCGCGATGTACCTTGCTGGACGTGGGCCGGCCTGCACCGACCAGTGCGCGGCTGCTCGACCGCGACCGCGAGCTGGGTGAGATCCTCGAGCGCCTCGAAGCCGCTCGCACGGGCGCGGGCTCGGCGCTCGTCGTGGAGGGCCCCGGCGGTATCGGCAAGACCGAGCTGCTGCTGGCCGCCGCGCGGGAGGCACGCGAGGCGGGCATGTGCGTGCTGACTGCCCGCGGCGCCGAGCTCGAGCGCGAGTTCGCCTTCGGCGTGGTGCGGCAGCTCTTCGACGCGCACGTCCATGGACCCGGCGGCGAGGAGCTGATGGACGGCGCCGCGGCGCTGTCCGCGCCCGTCTTCGAGGTCAGCGAGCACGCCGAGGCGGACGAGCGCTCGTTCGCCGTCCTGCACGGGCTCTACTGGCTCTGCGCCAGCCTCGCCGATCGGGCTCCGCTGGTCGTGCTCGTCGACGACGCGCACTGGTCCGATCCGGCCTCGCTGGCGTTCCTCACCTACCTCGCCCGCCGCGTGGAGGACCTCCCGGTGGCCGTCGCGGTCGCGAGCCGGCCGGGCGTCGAGGAGCTCGAGGGAGGCCTGCTCGAGGAGCTGCTGGATCAGCCACGCGCCATGCTCGTGCGTCCGGCGCCGCTCACACGCGCAGCGGTCGGCACGCTGCTCGGTGCACAGACGGGCGAGGGGCCGGATGAGGCATTCGTGGACGCGTGTCTGACCGCGACGGAGGGCAACCCCTTCCTCGTGCGGGAGCTCGTCCGCGAGATCGGCGAGCGTGGCATCGGCTCGTCCGCCGCGGACGCCGAGCGGGTGCGAGAGCTCGGCCCGCGCACCGTGGCGCGCAGGCTGCTCGCACGGCTCGGCCGGGCGTCGCCGCTCTCCGTGGAGGTGGTCCGGGCGGTGGCGGTGCTCGGTGCGGACGCCGACGTTCGCCGCATCGCCCGGCTGACGGAGCTGCCCGCGGACGACGTGGCCGCCACGCTCGACGCGCTCGAGGCTGCGGACGTGCTGGCCGGAGAGCGCCCGGTCGACTTCGTGCACCCGATCGCGCGCTCGGCCATCTATGCGGCAATCCCCGGAGGCGAGCGCGCCCGGCTGCACGCCGTCGCGGCCGGCCTGTTGCGCGAGGAGCAGGCTCCGGCCGAGCGAATCGCCAGCCATGTGCTCGTGACGGAGCCGGCGGGCGATCGTGAGAGCGTCAGCTTCCTCGTGGCGGCAGCCCGTGACGCGATGGCGCGCGGCGCGCCGAGCTCGGCTGCCTCCTACCTGCGCCGTGCACTTGCGGAGCCGCCCGACCCGGATGAACGTCCGGCGCTGCTCGCGGAGCTCGGCTCGGCCGAGTCGCTCGTGGGTGATGCCCGGGCCATCGGGCATCTGCGCGAGGCGCTCGAAGGCTCGCGCGACAGCGGAGTGCGCAGGATGGCGGCGCTCGCCATGGCGCGCTTGCTGGTTCTCTCGGGCGAGACCGGCCGAGCCGCTTCGATCTTCGAGTCGGCCGCCACGGGCCCCGAGCGCTGGGCGCTGCGGCTCGAGGCCTCAGCCGTGTCGTCGGGCGTCGGCGATGTGGACACAGCCCCGCTGATGCGGGAGCGCATCGAGCTGCTGCGGGCACGCGCCGAGCGGGACGCGGACGTGCCGGCTGCCGTCTTCGCCGCGCTCGCGATCGCCGACGCTCAGACCAGTCGGCCTGCGGAGGGAGCCGCGGAGTTGGCGATGCGGGCGGTCGCCGGCTCGCAGCGGCGCGGCCTCGGCTGGGCCACAGGGCTCGTCGCCGTCTTCACCGCCCTGCTCTTCTCCGAGCGCTACGACGAGGCGTCCGAGCTCGTCGAGGAGGGCTTCGAGATCGTCCGCGCGCGCGGCTCGGAGGTGCACTTTGCGATGTGCTCGGCGATGCGCAGCTGCCTCGGTCTGCGGCGTGGGGCCCTGGCCGATGCCGAGGAGGACGCCCGTGTCGCGCTCATCGCCGCGCCGCACCAGGCCCACGGTTTCTACGGCTTGTTCGCGCTTGCAACCCTCCTCGAGAGCCTCGTCGAGCGCGGCCGGCTTGCGGAGGCGGAGCGCGAGCTCGAGCGCATCGGCGTTCCCTCGCGCTCGTCCGCGGCGACCTACGGGACGCTGATCCACGCGCGCGGGCGGCTGCGGCTCGCGCAGGGCCGCATCGACGAGGCACTCGAGGACTTCCAGGCTGCGGGCCGGCACCTCCTGCGCGGCGACTGCCGCACGCCGAGCGCCGCCCCGTGGCGCTCGGGCGCCGCGCTGGCACAGCTCGCGCTTGGGCACCCAGACGCGGCGCAAGCCCTGGCCGAGGAGGAGGTCGAGTGCGCCAGCGAACTCGGCGCTCCGCGCGCGCTCGGCCTGGCGCTGCGGGCGCACGGCCTGGTTGCGGGCGGCGATAACGGACTCGCCCTGCTCGAAGCTTCGGTGCGTGCGCTGGAGGACTCCCAGGCAAGCCTGGAGCTGGCCCGGTCGCTCACCGAGCTGGGCGCGGCGCTGCGTCGCGGTGGCCGGCGTGCCGACGCCCGCGAGCCACTGCGGAGGGCGCTCGACCTGGCGATCCGCTGTGGCGCGGACCCGCTGGGGGAGCAGGCGGACACCGAGCTGAGCGCGAGCGGGGCCCGACGGCGTCCGCCTGCCCTGTCCGGGCCGCAGTCGCTCACGGTCAGCGAACGGCGGGTGGCGGAGATGGCCGCCCAGGGACGGACGAACCGTGAGATCGCCCAGGCGCTGTTCGTCTCGGTGCGCACCGTCGAGACCCACCTCACGCACGCGTTCCAGAAGCTCGGGATTGACTCGCGCACGAAGCTCCCCGACGCCCTGCACGACACCACCACGTGAAATCTCGTGGTCGGACCACGATGCGGAGCGCGTAGTGCTCGAGGACGATCGGCGCATGACGACCTCCGCCCCCCTCCCGACGGCCGCGCGCCCGCGCACGCTCGATGATGAGACCGTCTGCGCCGCGTTCCAGCGGACGGCAGCCGAGCGACCCGACGACGTCGCCCTGTCCGACGAGCGCCACCCGGCGGGCATCAGCTGGCGCGAGTACGGAGAGCGCGTGCGCCGGCTCGCCGAGGGTCTGCACTCGCTCGGACTGCGCCGTGGCGACACGCTCGCCCTGCTGCTCACGAACCGCGTCGAATTCCATCTGCTCGACGCCGCGGCGATCCACCTCGGCGCCGTGCCGTTCTCGGTCTACACGACGAGCGCGCCCGAGCAGATCGAGTACCTGCTGCGCGACTCGGGCGCCCGCGTGGCCGTTACCGAAGCCGGGCTGCAGGAGCGACTCGCACAGGCGCTCGATCTGGGCGAGCGGCAGCTCGACGCGCTCGTCGTCGTGGACGCCGACAACGGCGCGCTGAACCTCGACGAGCTGGAGCTGCGGCGCTCCGCCGAGCTCGACTTCGAGGCGGGCTGGCGCGCGGTCGCTGCGGACGACCTGCTCACGCTGATCTACACATCCGGCACGACCGGGCCGCCCAAGGGCGTCGAGCTGACCCACGGCAACCTGCTCGCCGCCTGGCGCGGCGTGTACGCCGCCTGGGGGCTCCCGAATCCGGGCAGCACGACGATCTCCTACCTGCCCTCGGCGCACGTCGCCGACCGCTTCAGCTGCCACTACGCAGGCATGCTGTTCGGGGCCACGATCACCTGCTGCGCAGATCCGCGCCAGGTCGGAAGGCTGCTCCCCGAGGTCCGGCCGACCGTCTTCGCGGCCGTGCCGCGAATCTGGCAGAAGCTGAAGGCGGGCGTCGAGGCGGCCCTCGCGGACGAGACCGACGACGCCCGGCGCGGGGCGATCGGCTGGGCGCTCGAGACCGGCCGGCGGGTGGTCGATCTCGAGCAGCGCGGCGAGCCGGTGCCGGACGAGCTGCAGGCCGAGCTGGCACGCGCCGACGAGCTCGTGCTGTCCGGCATACGGCGGCGCCTCGGCCTCGACCGTTGCGAGATAGCCGTATGCGCGGCGGCGCCGATCCCGCCCGAGGTGCTCACCTTCCTCCAGGCGCTCGGGCTGCCGATCGTCGAGCTCTACGGGCTCTCGGAGACATCGGCCGTCGCGACCGCCAACCGGCCCGGCCGCCAGCGGATCGGAACCGTCGGGCAGCCGTTCCCCGGCGTGGAGCTCCGGCTCGCCGACGACGGCGAGGTCCTCCTGCGCGGCGACATGCTCATGCGCGGTTACCGCAACCGCCCCGATCAGACGGGCGAGGCGATCGACGCGGACGGCTGGCTACACACGGGCGACGTGGGCGTGCTCGACGAGGACGGCTACCTGCGCATCGTCGACCGCAAGAAGGAGCTGATCATCAACGCGGCCGGCAAGAACATGTCGCCGGCCAACATCGAGTCGACGCTGAAGGCCGCCAGCGGCCTGATCGGCCAGGCCTGCGTGATCGGTGACGCGCGGCCCTACAACGTCGCGCTGCTGACAGCGGACGCGGAGGGGTCCGCACGGCTGACGCCCGAGGCCCTGCACGGCGAGATCGCCGCGGCGGTCGAGCGCGCGAACGAGCGCCTCTCGCGCGTGGAGCAGATCAAGCGCTTCCGCCTGCTCGATGAGGATTGGCTGCCCGGCGGGGTCGAGCTGACGCCGACGATGAAGCTCAAGCGGCGCGCGATCGCGAAACGCTACGCGGACGAGATCGAGCGGCTCTACGCCTAGGCACCGATTCGGCTTCGCACGACGACCCAATCGCGGCGCGGGTCGAAATCGGGTCCGTTGCAGCGCGGCCTGGACGGTGAGAAGGTCGGTGGAGGCGCCCGGGCACGAGCCCGGGCTGTGACCGAGAGGAGTCCAGATGGCCGATCGCATGCTGTTCATCGCATGGGCCGAGTCTGTCCCTGGCAGGGAGGAACGCGGCCTGGAGGTATTCAACGACGCCTTGGGCTTTTACGGGCGCTGCCAGCAAGAGGGGCGCATCGAGAGCTTCGATGTCGTGCTGCTCGCACCGAATCCGGATCTCAGCGGGTACATCGAGCTCCACGGCAGCCCGGATCAGCTCACCGCGCTGAGGGAGGATCTGGAATACCGGCGCATCCTCACCGAGGCTACGACCGTGGTCGCGGGTATGCGCGTGATCGAGGGCTCGACGAACCAAGGCATCGCCGAAGAGATGGAGATCTACCGCGGGGCGATCAGCAAGGTCCCGCAGACGGCCTGAACGGCACCCCTACCCCGGCGCCCGGGCCGTGGGTCCAGTCGGCCGAGGAGACATTGCGTGCCCGCCGAATGGGTAGGCATCTCTCCGATGGATCGACAGGGAGGCCCCGACCGGGCGCAGCTCGCCGCGCTCGTTGAGACCGCCGCGACACCGCACCGCCCCGCACATGGGCCTCTGGCCGAGCTCGTTGCGGCGCGACGGTCCGGCCGGGCTGACCGCTCGCTCCCCGCCGCCGCGGTCTGGTTGCGGTGCTGGGGTCCGCACCGATTGACCGCCGACGGGCCGAGCTGCACCTGCGCGGTTGGGCGCTGCTCCTGGTGTAACTGAGTCCCGGCGATTTGCATCCGTGCCTAGTCTCAGGCGGCCATGAACACGCAGTTCCTCGGCCGAACGGCTTGGGCACGCAACGTGGCCGCACCGCTGCGCAGCTTCCTCACCACCGAGACGAGCAGCGCAGCCGCGCTGCTGGCCGCGTCGCTCGCCGCGCTGATCTGGGCGAACCTGCCCTGGTGGGAGTCGTACGAGTCGTTCTGGACGACGGACCTGTCGATCCGGATCGGCGACGAGGCGCTGTCACTCGACCTGCGCGACTGGGTCAACGAGGGGCTCATGACGCTGTTCTTCCTGGTCGTGGGGCTCGAGGCCAAGCGCGAGCTCGACCTCGGCGAGCTGCGCGACCGGCGGCGCGTGGCGATCCCGGTGCTGGCCGCGCTCGGCGGGCTCGCCGTGCCGGTGCTCATCTACCTGGCGATCAACGCCGGCAAGCCATCGGCGGACGGCTGGGGCGCCGCGATGTCGACCGACACGGCCTTTGCACTCGGCGTGCTCGCGCTGGTGGCGCCCCGGGCGACACGCCTGCACGTGAGGCTCCTGACCATCGTCGTCATCGACGACCTCGTCGCCCTGCTCGTTATCGCGACCGTCTACACCGAGCACATCGAGCTCATGCCCCTCCTGATCGCACTCGGTCTGTTTGCCGTCCTGCTCGGTCTGCGCTTCGTGCCGGTCGGGGGGCGCCTGCAGATGGCTGCCGTGCTGGGCGTGGCGATCTGGGTTGCGCTGCACGAGTCGGGCGTCGATCCCGTCATCACCGGCCTCGCCGTGGGCCTCGCCACGACCGCCTACACGCCCGTGCGCGGTGCGCTCGAGCGAGCGACCGAGCAGACGCGCACGTTCCGCGAACAGCCGACGCCCGAGCTCGCACGCTCGGCTCAGGCCGGGATCGCGGCCGCGCTGTCGGTCAACGAACGCCTCCAGTACCGCCTGCATCCGTGGACCAGCTACCTGATCGTGCCGCTGTTCGCGCTTGCCAACCTCGGCATCCACATCGACGGGCAGCTCCTGAGCGACGCGGCCACCTCGCCGATCACGCTCGGGATCATCTGTGCCTACGTCGTCGGCAAGCCAGTGGGCATCAGCCTGGCGGCCTTCCTCGCCTCGCGGCCGTGGCTGTCCGGGCTGCGCCTGTCGCTCACCTGGCCCGTGATCGCGGGCGGGGGGGCCGTCGCGGGCATCGGCTTCACGGTCGCGCTGCTGGTCGCAAGCATCGCGTTCAGCGGTCAGGAGCTGGCGGAGGCGAAGCTCGGCATCCTGGGCGCGGCGATCATCGCCACGGTGCTGAGCTGGATCATCTTCCGAGTCGTGATCCCGAGGCTGCCGGCCTCGATGCGCGAACGCCAGCCCGCCGGCGCGATCGACGTGCCGCTCGACCTCTCGGACGACATCGACCCGAGCCGCGACCATATCCGCGGGTCCGACGACGCGCCCGTGACGCTCGTCGAGTACGGCGACTACGAGTGCCCGTACTGCGGCCAGGCCGAGGTCGTGATCCGCTCACTGCTCGACTCGTTCGGCGACGACCTGCGCTACGTCTGGCGTCACCTGCCATTGAACGACGTCCACCCGAACGCG
Source organism: uncultured Thermoleophilaceae bacterium (assembly GCA_963739095.1). Lineage (GTDB taxonomy): Bacteria > Actinomycetota > Thermoleophilia > Solirubrobacterales > Thermoleophilaceae > JACVRW01. The sequence continues at coordinate 55,205 of CAVTZF010000011.1, read as the reverse complement.
CAGTTCGCCGCCGAAGCCGCCGAGGCAGCCGGCGCCCAGGGTCGCTTCTGGGAGATGCACGACCGCCTGCTCGCCAACCAGGACCAACTGATGCCGACGGACCTCGCCCGCCATGCCAACGACATCGGCCTCGACATGCACCGCTTCTGGGAGGACCTGCGCCGGCGCGATTACGCCGAGCGGGTCGGCGAGGACGTGGCGAGTGCCGACATGAGCGGCGTGGCCGGCACTCCCACGTTCTTCATCAACGGCGCGCGCCACCAGGGCGCGTACGACATCGACACCCTCTCCGAGGCCGTCCGGCGAGCGCGCAAGGTCGCGCTGCAGCGCGGCGCGGCGTCAGTGGCTTCCTGACCAGAGCGGCGCGCTCGCGCTGACGGCGCCTACTCCTCGAGCGGCCGGAAGCCGGTCAGCTCGTAGAGCGCGTTGGTGGTTCGCTTCAGACGCAGCTCGAGCGGCACCACGAACCGATGGACGATCGGGTGCCGGCGCACGAGCAGGCGCTCTGCCGCCAGTGCCTCGTCGCCGCTGAGCAGGCGGGCCTGCGCGCGCAGGGCCGGGCCGGTCGGCCTGCCGCGCAGCGAGCTGGCCGCCAGCTCGACGTCGGCGAAATTGCGCAGCCGTTTGACCTTCCAGCTGTCCGCCGGGGTGCCGAAGTAGGCGCGCTCGCCTGCGACCGTGAGATTCACGGGCGTGCCCACCCATGTGCCGGCGCGCTTACGGGTACGCAGCAACACCGCCCAGCTGCGCTCGAGCCGGTCCAGCGCCGCGGCGCTCACCGGATCGCCTCGAGTGGACGCGTGATCTCGATCCCGTGTGCAGCGGCGAGCGCGACGACGTCGTCACTTCGCGCGGCCGCGCGCACGAAGCCCTCGAACTCCGCGCCCGGCGCCAGCACCACGAACGCGGCGCCTTCGGTGGCCGACTCGTTGCGGACGGTGTGCTCGCGGCCGCCCGGAATCGCGACGACATCGCCCGGCGCCGCGATCGAGCGTGTGACGCGCCCGTCCGGGCCGCCGATGTAGAAGGCGAACTCGCCGCGCTCGACCCGATAGAGCTCGGCCGGATCGTGGCGATGAAGCGCGGGCGGGCCGCCGCCCGGCGGCATCCGGATCTCGAAGGCGAGCAGGGCGCCGTCGCTGTCGGCGCTGGTCACGCGGAAGCGGACCTCGTCGGCTCCGACCGTCAGGTGGTCCTCGTCTCTGGCGGCTGCGGCTTGCATCTGGCTCCTTCTCGTTGGGGGTGCCGGAAAGACAGGGTGCCTGTCTTGTGCTGAGGCGCGCTAGGATAGACAGGCTCCCTGTCCATGTCAAGCCAGCAACCCTTCAGAGCGACCGAGCGCGCGAATCCCGACAACCTCGGCATCCTCCTGCGCGAGCCGTTTCGGATCGCCTCGGCGCGGCTCCACGAGCGCTTCGCCGAGCGCGGGCACCCGGAGGTCCGCGCACCGCACGGCAACGTGCTCCAGTTCCTCGACGAGGGCGGCACGCGCGTGAGCGTGCTCGCGGAGCGCGCCCAGGTCACTAAGCAGTCGATGGCCGAGCTCGTCGCGCACCTCGAGCGCCACGGCTACGTCGAGCGGGTCCCCGATCCGGACGACCGGCGCGCGAAGCTCGTGCGGGCGACGGCACGTGGCCAGGAGGTCTACGAGATCGCGCGCGAGTTCGTCATCGACGTCGAGGCCGAGTGGACCGCAAAGCTGGGCGAGCGGAAGATCGCCACGTTGCGCAGGCTGCTGAAGGAGTTGAACGAGAACCTGTGAGCGAGCGGCTGAGGAAGGTCGTCGACGAGCTCGACCTCCAGCCGGGCGATCGCGTGCTCGAGATCGGCTGCGGCCACGGGGTCGCTGCGAGCTATGTCTGCGAGCGGCTCGAGGGCGGCCGGCTGACGGCGGTCGACCGCTCCAGGAAGATGATCGAGGCGGCGCGGCGTCGCAACGCCGGGCACGTTGAGGCCGGCAGGGCCGAGTTCCTCGTTGCCGCGCTCGAGCACCTCGAGCTCGGCGAACGGCGCTTCGACAAGATCTTCGCGGTGCGCGTCGGGCTCTTCCACCGCGAGCCCGAGCGGGCCCGCGCGCTCGTCGAGCCCTGGCTCGCGCCGCGCGGAGCCGTCACGAGCGTCTTCGATCCGCCCGGCTGATCCAGGCGCACAGCTGCTCGTAGACGGCCGGGTGACGCAGCAGGTCGAAGTGGTTGAGCCCGCTCAGCGCGATGCCGTTGCCGGCCTCGAACTCGACCTGGCGGCCGCTGCCGCCGCAGCCCGAGGCGCTCGGCACCCGCACGAGCAGGTCGCCGAGGAGAGTCCCGAGCGGCCCGTCGCGGAGGCTCGCCGCGACGAAGTAGTAGGCCGCGCCGGGCAGGAACGGCACCTCGGCGCAGCGGTCGCGCAGGAGCTCGTCCGGGTCGCCCTCGCGCCAGTCCTCCTCGATGCACGAGCCGTAGCGGAGGTCCTTGATGCCCGCGCTGCGGGCGTTGAGCACCTTGCCGAACGCGCGCGTCTCGGGCAGCCGGCCGAGGGCCCAGCCCAGCAGGTTCGCGCCCTTCTCGAGGTCGGCGCCGAGGTGCGGACTGCCGAGGCAGAAGACGTGACGGACCGCGTCGCTCCAGCGCAACGCGTCGAGCGCCGCGTAGTGACAGGCGCTGCGGGCGACGAGGCCGCCCATCGAGTGGCCCACCAGCGTGATCTCGTCGAGCGGGAGCGGCCACTCGCGTTCGAGCTCGTCGAGCAGATCCGCCAGCCGGCGCCCGTTCTCGGAGATGTGGAGGCCGGTGTTGTAGCGGACGTACAGCGGCGTCAGGCCGAGGTCGTCGCGCAGGCGCTCGCCGTAGCTCGGCCCCCGGTGGCGCCAGGCGTCGTCGGACTCACACAACCCGTGGACGAACACGGCGACCCGCGGCCTGGCCTCGTCGTGCGGGTCGGGGCGGATCGTCATCGGCAGTGCGAGTTCGCTGCCGCTCGCGGCGAGCCGATCGCCGAGGAAGCCGTTCAGGGCGCCGAGCGCAATCGAGCCGCGCTGCGTGGCGGCAAGGGGCGCGCCGTCGTCGCCGGCGCGGAGCGCTGCCGCGCGGGCGCCGGCGCTCGCGGCGACCCGCAACCCTGAGCGCACGGCCGTGTAGACCGCGGACGAGATGCCGTCGTGCATGACCCGCGCCGGCCGTGCCGCGGGACCGAGCGCGCCGAACGGGCGCCCGGCGATCCCCTCGTGCATATCGCTCACGACGGTGCCGCCGGCAGCGAGCAGGTCGCCCGCGAGCTCGCCCAGCGCCGTGATCTCCGCCTTGCGCACGCTCCGGCACTGTCCCACAGCCACACGACGCCACCGGGCCGGTTCGTCCGGGCTTGATGCGAACATACGTTCGTGCCAGCGGAGGCCACCATCCTGCACGCGGACGCCGACTCGTTCTTCGCCTCCGTCGAGCAGCGCGACGACCCGCGCCTGCGCGGCAAGCCGGTGATCGTCGGCGCCGGGGTCGTGCTCGCGGCGAGCTACGAGGCCAAGGCGTTCGGGGTCCAGAGCGCGATGGGCGGCCACCGCGCACGGCGCCTCTGCCCCAAGGCGATCGTGGTGTCGCCGCGCATGGAGGCCTACGTCGAGGCGAGCAAGGCGATGCTCGAGGTGTTCGACGACACCTCACCGCTCGTCGAGAAGCTGTCGATCGACGAAGCGTTCCTCGACGTGCGCGGGATGGAGCGCTTCGCCGGGACACCGACGGAAATCGCGAAGCGGCTGCGTCGTCGCGTGCGCGAGCAGGTCGGGCTGCCGGTCACGGTCGGCGTCGCCTGCACGAAGTTCCTCGCCAAGGTGGCGAGCGCGGTTGCGAAACCGGACGGCCTGCTGGTGGTGCCGTCAGGGCGCGAACTCGACTTCCTGCACCCGCTCCCGGTCGAGCGGCTCTGGGGCGTCGGCCCGGTCACCGCCCGCAAGCTGCACGAGCGGGGGATCACGACCGTCGCCCAGGTGGCCGAGCTGGCGGAGGTCCAGCTCGTCGAGATGCTCGGACGCGCGACCGGCCGCCACCTACATTCGCTCGCGCACAACTACGACCCGCGCCGGGTGCGCGCCGGCGGCCGGCGCCGCTCGATGGGATCGCAGCACGCGCTCGGCCGGCGCTCGCCGAAGAGCCACGGCGCGCTCGACGAGGTGCTGGTCGCGATCGTCGACCGGCTCGCCCTGCGATTGCGCAAGGCGCGTCGCGCATGCCGCACGGTCACGCTGCGGCTGCGCTTCGACGATTTCTCGCGCGCCACGCGCTCGCACACGCTGCTCGAGTCGACCTTCGAGACGCGCACGATCCTGGCCGTTGGCCGCGAGCTGCTCGCCGCGGCCATGCCGATGATCGAGGAGCGCGGGGTGACGCTCGTCGGCCTGTCGCTCTCCAACCTCGACCACGACGACGCCGTTCAGCTCGCGCTGCCGCTCGAGCGCCGCAGCGTGACGGCGCTCGAGAGCACCGTCGACGAGCTGCGCGAGCGCTTCGGCTCGGACGCCATCACGCGTGCGTCGCAGCTCACCCGCCGCCTCCGTCCCGCGATGCCGATGCTGCCGGACTGAGGAGGTCACGCGAACGGGAGGCGATCAACTCACAAACTGAGGCAGCCAGCCGCTCACCGCGGCGGACACCTCATCGAGGCTCTTCTTGAGCCCGTGGTTGTCGGCGACGGTCACAAGCGTCCGGCCCCTGCGCTTCTTCGGCATGCCGAACGGGTCGTTCGTGCCCTGCACGACGAGCACTGGGAGCTTGACCGCGTCGAGCTCGGGCTGGCGGCTCTTCGAGGGGTCGTCGCCCCGGCCCGGCGCATGCACCGGGAAGGCCAGGCAGAGGACGCCGGCGGCGCCCGTCGCCGCGGCGGTCCGGCACGCCACTCGCGCACCGGCCGAGCGGCCGCCCGTCACGAGCGGTAGCCCGGCGAGCTCCTCGGCCCGCAGGCGCTCGAGCACGGCCGTCCAGGCCGCGTCGAGCTGTGCGGCCGCCGGCGACGAGCGCCGTCCGGCGACCACGTAGGGCTGCTCGACGAGCGCCACGCTGAAGTCCTCCTCGAGGGCGGCGCGGCTCGCGGCCATCAGGTCCGGCGCGGACACCCCGCCCCCGGCGCCGTGACCGAGGACGAGCGCGCCGGCGGCGCCGGGCGCGTCCTGCAGGTGCACGCGTGCGGGGCCGTGCGGAGTGTCGACGTCGATCGCTGCGGCGGTCACGGCGTGCATGCTTACACGCCGGGCTTGACTTCAAGTGCACTTGAGCCTCGACCATGAGGGCATGCACCCCCGAGAAGAGGACATGGACATGACCGAGACGAGGAGCGCAAGCCGCTGGATCACTGACGAGGTGACGTCCTGGCCCGGGGTCACCGCGGGGCAGGGCCGGCGCGGCGAGTTCGCCTTCAAGATCGGCCCGCGCCAGCTCGGTCACCTCCACGGCGACCGCGCCGCCCACCTGTCGTTCCCGAAGGACGTGTGGCAGCGCTTGTACGACGAGGGCAGGGTGGACTACCACCCGGTGTTCCCCGGCAAGCCCGGCCACGCCTCGCGCCGCATCGAGGACGACGATGACGTCCGCGACGTGATCGTGATGATCCGGATGAACTACGACCGCATCGTGGAGCGCTTCGGCCTGCCGGCCGAGCGCGACGAGCAGGCCGTCGGCAGCGCCTAGCCCTTCGCCACGCGCGCGGCGTGCCCCTTGGCGTCCGGCTCCGCGAACGCGGCGAGCGCCTCGGCCTCGGCAAGGATCGCCTTGCGGTCCGCCGCGCGCAGCCGACCGAGCGGCTCGATCACGACGGTGGCGATCCCGCGTGACTTCTCGAGCTTCCAGTAGGCAGCGACCCTGCCGTCGACGAGCACGGTCGCGCGCACCCGCAGGTTCTTGGTGGTCAGCGATTCACGGTGCGCGTCGGAGATAACCCGCCTCCGGTCGGCGTGCGCGAGCATCAGGCTGTCGAACTCGGGCAACAGCCGCACCGGGGCGGGCGTGTCCGCGGGCGGCCGCGGCGCGTCCTTCAGGTCGTAGAGCTCGCGCCCGCCCTCGTCCCCGAAGCGCGCGAGCTCCGAGCCGAGCTTGTCGAACACCGGGCCGAGCTCGCCGCCGCCGAGCCACGCCTCAGCGTCCCGCACCGACGCCGGTCCGAAGGCGGCCAGGTAGCGGCGCATCAGCTCGGCGCGATCGGGACGCTTGCGGAGCGGCTTGCCGATCCACCGCTCCGCATCGGTGAACGGCGCCTTGGGCGTGAAGCCCCAGCGACCGCCGTCGGGCACGCGCACGAGCGGCAGGCTCCTGCGCACCACAGCCGCGATCGCGCGCACGTCGGCCTCCGGGTGGAGCTTGGCGAGCGCGTCCCTCAGCGCCGCCGCCGACATCGGGTCCTCGGTCGCGAACAGCCCGCGGCCGTCCTCGACGAGCGCCGCGATGTCGACCCCCTCGAGGCGCCCCGCGAGGTAACGGGCCATGTCGCCCTCGAGCGCATCGGCGATCGCGGACTGTAGGCGCGTGTATTCGCGCGCCGGGAGCAGGTGGACGGTGCCGCGCATGGCAGTCGCGCGCACCACCTTGCGCTCCTCGATGGCGGTCTCGAGCTCGTGCGCGTCGAAGCCCTCGATCCGGGACCACAGCCCGATGTAGGGCGGGCCCGGCTCCTGGGCCTGCATGCCGCCAATCCGCCCGACCGCGTCCACGGCGCCGAGCTCGTGGCGCTCGAGCAGGAGCTGGCGCGCCAGCGTCGCGCGGCCGAGCTCAGCGGTGCTCAGGATCCTGTCCGGCACGCGGCGATCATGGCAGGAGAGGTCGCCGCGGCACCCGCCTGTACATGCTGTCGAGCGCCCATCGACACATGGCCAGGATTGATTGACCCGCGACCTGAGCGACCCTACCCTCGACCGGTGCGCGGCGACCCGCGGCAGATCGTGGCGTTCGGTGGCGGCGGCTTCTCGATGGAGCGCGGCAACACGCTGCTCGACGACTACGTCCTCGGGCTCGCCCGCGCTCGCGGCCCGCGCGAGCGCCCACGGGTCTGCTTCCTGCCCACGGCGAGCGGCGACGCCGACCACTACATCGTGCGCTTCTACCGCGCCTTCTCCCCGGAGCTGTGCGAGCCGTCGCATCTGTCGCTGTTCCGGCGCGAGTGCGCGGTCGGCGACGTGCGCGAGCACCTGCTCACCCGCGACCTCATCTACGTCGGCGGCGGCAGCGTCATCAGCCTGCTCGGCGCCTGGCGCGCGCACGGGCTCGACCTGATCCTGCGCGAAGCGTGGGAGCGCGGCGTGGTGCTGTGCGGCCTCAGCGCGGGCTCGCTGTGCTGGTTCGCCGAGGCGCTGACCGCCTTCCACGGCCCCCCGCAGCCGGTGACCGGGCTGGGGCTTCTGCCCTGGAGCAACTGCGTCCATTTCGACGCCGAGCCAGCACGCTGCGCGGGCTACCGGCGCATGCTCGCCGAGGGGATGCGACCCGGCTACGCGGCCGAGGACGGCGCCGCCCTCCACTTCGAGGGCGAGCGGCTCGCGCGCGTCGTCGCCTCCCGCCCCGGTGCTCGCGCCCACCGGATGCGCTGGACGGGCAAGCGGGTGAGCCGGCGCCCGCTCGCGTCGGCGTACCTGGGCGCGGCCGCGGCCGGGGCGGCAGCTCCCGCGGCTCGCCTGGACCGGCTGTCGGTGGTGGCCGCCTGAGGCCCGCGCTCCCCCAGGCACGTGACCGGCGCCGCATCGTCGCCATGGGCGGCGGGGGCTTCTCGGCACCGCCCGGCGATCCGGCGCTCGACCTCTTCGTGCTCCAGGTCGCCCGCGCTCCCCATCCGCGCATCTGCCTGCTGCCGACGGCCGGGGGCGACGCCGAGCACCAGATCCGGCGCTTCTACTCGGCCTTCCGCCACCTGCCCTGCGAGCCGACCCACGTGTCGCTCTTCCGGCTCGGCAGCGAGCGCGTCGACCTGCGTGAGCTGCTGCTTTCGCAGGACGTGCTCTACGTGGGCGGCGGCAGCCTGCTCAACCTGCTGGCGGTGTGGCGCGCGCACGGCGCGGACAGGCTGCTGCGCGAGGCATGGGAGCAGGGCATCGTCCTATGCGGCATCAGCGCGGGCTCGATGTGCTGGTTCGAGGCGGGCCTCACCACCTCCTTCGGGGAGCCGAGACCGGTGCGGGCGCTGGGCTTCCTGCGCGGCAGCAATTCGGTCCATCACGACAGCGAGCGCGAGCGCCGGCCCTGCTACCACGAGGCGATCCGCGCCGAGTCCGTGCCGCCGGGGTACGCGGTCGACGACGGCGCCGGGCTGCTGTTCGTGGGTACCGGGCTCGCCGAGGCGGTCAGCGCCCGGCCCGGCGCCGGCGCCTACTGGGTCGAGGAGGTAGACGGCCACGCCGTCGAGACGCCGCTCGAGATGGTCGCGCTGCCGGGTCGCGATGAGCTGGAGCCGCCGACGCCGCTGTCGATCGCCGAGCTGCGCGAGGCGCGTGCCGCCCGCCTCGGTCGCGGCGACGCGCGGCGCGGCCGCCGCTGACCCTCAGCGCTGAGGCACGCAAAGCGGCGCCGCGAGGGGCGCCGCTTCACGAGGGGAGGTTGGAGGCCCCTGTTGGAGGGTGGGGACGCTTACGCGCCCGCGTGCGAGACGCGCCCGCGTAGGAGCGAGCGCAGGCGGCCGCGGCGGGGCGAGGGGGTCTCCGCGCTGTCGATCTGCGACCGGCGCAGCTCGAGCAGTGCGACGAGCTCCGCGGTCGGCTCGAACGGGTCGGCGATCGGCCGGCCCGAGGCGAGCGGGAGCGCGGCGAGGATGCGGGAGTCGGCCTCCGCGATCAGTGCAGGTCCGCGCGGCGGGCTGGCGCTGTCGAGAGCCGCAAGCCGCTCGAGCGCGACCTGGTCGCCTGAATGGGAGCGGCGGACGATGAAGTTCTGCATTTCGGACGACCTCCTTTTGAGGATTTCGGGTTGTGTGTATGACCTTGTATGTGTAGTGTACGACCTACAAGGAGGCAGACAATGTCCTACAAGATCGATTTGTCTGGTCTGAGCAGGGAAGGCGAGGTGTCACTCACGCAGCAGCTCGTTGAGCGCTTCAAGCGCGCGATCGACGAGGGCGAGCTCGAACCGGGCGAGAAGCTGCCTCCCACGCGCGAGCTCGCCGCCGAGGTGGGCGTCAACCACCTGACGGCCGCGCGCGTGTACCGCAAGCTCGCCGAGCTCGGCTACGTGACAGCCTCCGTGGGCCGCGGCACCTTCGTGCGCGCGCTCGCGCCCGAGGCGAGCGAGGAGTTCGGTGACGACTGGCAGGTGTACGCGCTGCCCGAGCACGCCGTGACCTATCCCGAGCGCGTCCTGGCCGACGCCTTCGCCAGCGCCAGCGACCCCGATCTGATCTCGCTCGCGATCGGCTGGCCCTCCCCGAGCCTCTATCCCACCGCCGAGCTCGCGCAGATCGCTGCCGAGGTCTTCGAGGAGGAGGGCGGCGAGGCGCTCTCATACCTCCCGGCCGAGGGGCTCTACGCGCTCCGCGAGCAGCTCGCACTGCGCGGGCGCCACTACGGCTGGGCCGACGAGCCGGACGAGATCGTGGTCGTGTCGGGCGCCAAGCAGGGACTCAACCTCGCCGCCCAGGCCACGCTCGAGGCCGGCGACGTCGCCGTGATCGAGTCACCCACCTTCCTCGGCATGCTCGAGTCGCTGCGCAGCACGGGCGCGCGTGTGATCGGCGTGCCCGTCGACGAGGACGGCCTCGACGTGGACGCCCTCGAGCGCCAGCTCGCGCGCCACGAGGTCAAGCTCGTCGCGCTGCAGACGGCCTGCCACAACCCGACCGGCCGCAACCTCTCCGAGGAGCGCCGCCAGCGCCTCGCCCAGCTCGCGATCGAGCGCAACTTCTTCATCATCGAGGACCGCGTCTACGCCGACACGAGCTTCGACGGGAGCGCCCCGCGGCCCCTCCGTGAGCTTGCACCGGCGCATGTGATCTACGTCAACTCGCTCTCGAAGGTGGTCGGCGGCGGGCTGCGCGCAGGCTGGGTGGTCGCGCGCGGCCCCGTGCGCGAGCGCATCGCGATGCTGAAGCTCGCCGACGACTTCCACAGCCCGACCCTGATCCAGCACATGGCGGCGCGCTGGCTCGCGGCGGGCGCCCACGACCGCTACGTCGAGAGCACACTGCCCTTCTACCGCGAGCGCCGCGACGCGCTCATCGAGGCGCTCGAGCGCCACCTGGCGGGCGAGTACCGGGCGGACATCCCGAGCGGCGGCCACCACCTGTGGGTCACTCTCACGCGCCCGCTCGACGAGCGCAGCCTGTACTCGGAAGCGCAGCGCCACGGCGTGGCCTTCACCCCGGGCGGCGCCGTCACCGCCGAGCGCCGCTCGCAGGTCTCGCTGCGACTGTCGTTCTCGCTGCTCGATCCACCCGAGCTCGACGAGGGCGTCCGCCGCCTGGCCCGGGCGATGCGCGAGGTGCGCCGCAGGTCGCGGGACACGATCGCCGCGCCGATGTCCTAGCGGACCAGGACCCGTTCCCAGAGTCCGCCGAGCTCGCGCAGCTCGTCGCGCGAGAAGCGGCTCAGGAACAGCCGGCGCACGCCCTCGAGATGCGTGCGGCGGGCCTCGTTGAATTCCTCACGCCCGGCCGGCGTGATCTGTGCGAAGTAGCCGCGCGCGTCCTCGTCGCACTGGACGCGCTCGAGCAGCCCGGCGCGCTCTAGGCGGTCGACGAGCCGCGTCAGCCCGCTGCGGCTGAGCAGCACCGAGTCGGCAAGCTCCGACATGCGCATGCGGCCGTCGGGCTCGTCGGCGAGGAAGAGCAGGACCTCGTAGGAGGAGAGCGGCAGACCGTGCGTTTCCGTCAGCTCCGCGTCGAGCGCCTTCGTCAACTCCGCGTGCACGCGCAGCATCCCGCGCCATGCGCCGAGCTCCTCGCGGTCGAGGAGCTGGATCCTGTTGTCGCCGTTGGTGCTCGTCATGCGTCGCCCAGTTAGTTGCGGGCACAACAAGTGTACCCGCTGCGGCGATGCACGAGTGAGCTTTCAGGCCACGGGCCCGCCGGCGCGCAGCGCGTCGAGCTCGGCCGGCGTGTCGATGTCCTCGCCGCCGCCCAGGTCGTCGCAGGGCACCTCGCGCACCGGCACGCTCATCAAGAGGTTGCGCGCGCCGTGGTCGCCGGTCACGTTGCGCATGCGCCCGAACAGCTCGTGCTCGAGCAGCACCGGATGGCCCGGGTCGCCGCCGTAGGTCGCGCGCACGGCGAGGGCTCCGTCGCCGCGGGCGGCGATCACGCGCCCGATCGCGTCCGGCGAGACGCGCGGCTGGTCGCCGAGCGTCACGACCACGGCCTCGCAGTCGTCGAGCTCGGCAAGCCCGCAGGCGAGCGACGCCGCCTGGCCCTCCTGCCAGCGCTCGCACAGGTGCGGCTCGGCCCCGTGCAGGTCGACGCCGGCGATCACGTCCTCGGCCCCCGCCCCCAGCACCACGATCACGCGGCCGACGGGCGACGCGGTGATCGCCCTGGCGGAGTGCTCGAGCAGCGGGCGGCCGTCGAGCAGCGCGAGCTGCTTGGCGCTGCCGAAGCGCGACGCTTCACCGGCCGCGAGGACAAGGCCCCCGATCACGTGCCCACCTCGTGGATGCGGCCGCCCGCCTCGGACAGGCGCCCGCCGGTGCGGTCGTTCCTGACGGCAACGACCTCGGCCATGATCGAGAGCGCGGTCTCCTCGGGCGTCACCGCGCCGAGGTCGAGCCCGATCGGGGCGGCGATCCGGTCGAGCAGCTCCGCCTCGAGCCCGGCGGCGAGCAGCCGCTCGCGGCGCTGGGCCTGAGCGCGACGGCTTCCCATCGCACCCACGTAGGGCGCCTCGGAGTGCAGCGCGAGCTCGAGCGCCGCGTCGTCCAGCTTGGGATCGTGGGTGAGGACGGCGATGTAGGTGGCGCGGTCGATCCCACCGATCCGGGCGAAGGCGTCCTCCGGCCAGGCGGCGATCACCTCCTCGGCCTCCGGGAAGCGCTCCTGCGTCGCGAACTGCGAACGCGGGTCGCACACGAAGGGCCGCCAGCCGGCGGCCCGGGCGAGGCGGCACAACGCCGCCGCGTAGTCGACCGCCCCGAATACGACGAGCCGCGGGGCGGGCGCGGTGACGTCGACGAACAGCGTCACATCGTCGACGGGCCGTTGCTCGGAGCGCTCCGCCCAGATGAGCTCCTCGGCGGCTTCGACTGCGGCCCGATCGAGCTCCGGGCTGCCGAGACCGCCGACCGTCCCGCCGTCGGCGCTCACGAACAGCTTTGCGCCGAGGCCTTCGCCCTCGATCACGGTGACGAGGGCGGCGCGGTCGTCCTCGCCCGCGATGCGGGCGAACTCAGCCTGGGCGCTCGCCGTGCGCGAGGCGGCCGGCTCGGCCGGACGCGGAGCGTCGTGGGCCGTGCGCGAGGCGGCCGGCTCGGCCGGACGCGGAGCGTCGTGGTTCACCCGGAGTATTCCTCGACGAAGACGTCAATCTCGCCTCCACATGGCAGCCCGACGTCCCAGGCGTCGCTGTCGGCGATGCCGAAATGAAGGAGCCTTGGTCCGTCACCGCCCAGAACCTCAGCGGCGACCTCGACGACCGCCCCCTCCACGCAGCCTCCGGACACCGCGCCCGAGACCTCGCCGTGCTCGTTCACGGCCATCTTCGCCCCGGGCGGGCGTGGAGCCGAGCGCTTCACCGCGACAACGGTCGCTATCGCAACGCGGTCGCCGCGCTCGCGCCAACCCCGTACGTCATCCAGCACATCCTTCACGGGTTCCCTTCCCTTCCCTTCAACACCTTTCCCTCAAGGTGCTCATCTCAAGCCACTTTCCATCAACTCTGCCAACTCCTCAAGCGACGCTAGTGAGTTGCCGGCCAGAAAATGGTCCACGTACGGCAGCGCCGCCTGCATGCCGACCGTGAGCGGCTCGTAGGCGGGATGCGCCTTCAGCGGGTTCAGCCAGATCAGCGAATGCGCGCAGCGGCCGAGGCGCGCCATCTCGGCGCCGAGCTGCTCCGGGTCGCCGCGATCCCAGCCATCCGAGAGCAGCACGACGATCGCCCCGCGGCCGAGCCTGCGGCCGTGCTCCCGATTGAGCGTGGCGAGCGCGTCGCCGATGCGCGTACCACCGGACCAGTCGTCGGCAGCGCCGGCGGCGCGGTCCAGCGCGCGGTCCGGGTCGCGACCGGAGAGCTCGGCTGTCACGCGCGTGAGGCGGGTGCCGAACACGAACGCCTCGACGCGCCGGCGCGCGGCAACGCAGGCCTGCATGTACTGGAGCAGCATGCGCGCGTACGGCTCCATCGAGCCGGACACGTCACAAACGAGCACGAGCGGGCGCGGGCGCTCGCCGGGCTCACGCCAGTGGCGCTCGAACGGCTCGCCGTCGCTGCGCAGCGACGAGCGGATCGTGCGCCGCACGTCGGGCCTCGCGGCGTGCGGAGGCGCGCCGCGGCGACGTGCCGGCCGCGTGCGGCGGCTCGGCCGCTTGGGGCCGCTACCGGCGAGGCGGCGCATGATCGAGCGCGCCGCGTGCCGCTCGGCATCCGTGTAGTCGGCGAAGTCCTTCTCCTCGAGGGGCGCAGGCATCGCCACCCGCGGCAGCACGAGTGAGGCGACCTCGTCGAGCGCGGGCGGCGCCTCGGGGCTCTCGGGCGGGGGCGCGGAGAACCACTCGGCGAATGCCGCGTCGAAGGCGGCGAGGTCGGCACGACGAGAGCAGAGCGAGGCGCGCAGCGCGAAGTAGGCGCTGCTGCGGTCCGATGGGTCGATCGCCGCGAGCGCGCGGTGCGCGGCCAGCAACTGACCGATGCCGACGCGCGCGCCGCCGGCGCGCATCGACGCGACCAGCAGCGTCAAGCGCCCGGTCAGGCGGGCGCCCGGGCGCTCGCGCTTCACCGCGCGTACCCCGCCAGGTCAGGCAGCGCGCAACTCGCCGTTGACCGTGACCTCCGTGCTCATCCCATACCTCCCGCGGTTGCTCTCTCGTCCCGAGAAGGATGCTATGCCCCAGAGCAAGCGGGCGGCGAGCTGCCTGCGGGGCCCGCCCGCGTGACTATCCTCGGCTCCAGATGGCCGCAGTCACGAAGACGTTCAAGTTCGAGGGCAACCGACTCGTGTACGACGAGTTTGGCGAGGGCAAGCGGGTGGTCGTGCTGCTCCCGGGGCTGCTCTTCTCGCGCCGCATGCACGAGCCGCTCGCCGAGGCGCTCGCCGCTCGCGGCCACCGCGTCCTCTGCCTCGACCTGCTCGGCCACGGCGACTCCGACCGCCCGCCCGAGATGTCGAGCTACTCGATGACCGCCTTCGGGCGCCAGGCGATCGCGCTGCTCGACCACGCGGGGGTCGAGCGGGCGGTGCTCGGCGGAGCGTCGCTCGGCGCCAACGCGGCGCTCGAGGCCGCCGCCGCCGCGCCCGAGCGCGTCAGGGGCCTCGTGATCGAGATGCCGGTGCTCGACAACGCGCTGCTCGGCTGCGCGATCGGCTTCACGCCGCTGCTGGTGGGGCTCACCTTCGGCGCACCGCTCGCGCGGCTGGCAGGACGCGGCGCGCGCCTCGTGCCGCGCGGCTCGAACCTGCTCGCCGACATGCTGCTCGACTGGGTGAGCCAGGATCCGAAGCCGTCTGCCTCGGTGCTGCAGGGGCTCTTCTTCGGCCGCGTCGCCCCGCCGAGCGAGGAGCGCCGCAAGATGAAGCAACGGACGCTCGTGATCGGCCACTACCGCGACCCGATCCACCCCTTCTCCGACTCCGACATGCTCGTGCGCGAGCTGCCGAACGCACGCCTCGTCGAGGCCTCGTCGATCCTCGAGCTGCGGCTCACGCCGGAGCGGCTGACCGCCGAGATCACCGAGTTCGTCGACGAGTGCTTCCGCGCGCCGGTTCGCCGCGGCGGCCGCAGCCGTCCCGCCCGTACGGGGAGCCGCCGTGGCGCCGAGCGGCGTTCGTCCACCTAGGCCCGGCTTCACTACGCTTCGCCGCCGTGTCACACCGTAGGGAGCAAAAGGAGGCGCTGCGCCGCGAGCGCGAGGAGCGCGAGCGGCAGGCCCACGAGGCGAAGCAGCGCAAGCAGCTGGTCGGCTACGGCGCGGCCGGACTGCTCGTGATCGCCGTGATCGCGGTGATCGCCGTCCTGGCGCTCGGCGGTGGTGACGACGGCGGTGGTGGCACCGCGAGCGCGTCGAGCGACGTGCTTCCCGGCGGCGGCAGCGTCCCGGAGCAGACCGTCTTCGAGGTGCAGCCGGCGGCGAAGGCCGCGGGCTGCCGGCTCAGGACCGTCCAGGGCAGCGGCACCCAGGACCACACGACCTCGCTTGACGAGCGCGTCAAGTACGACACCAACCCGCCGACGACCGGGCGCCACTACCAGATCCCGGCCGAGGACGGGGCGTACAGCGAGGCGCCGCAAGACGAAGAGCTGGTCCACGGCATGGAGCACGGCCGCGTGATCATCTGGTTCAAGCCGAGCCTGCCCGAGCAGGACCGCGCGAACCTCAAGGCGCTCTTCGACGAGGACACCTACCAGATGTTCCTCGTGCCTCGGCGCAACATGCCGTACGCCGTGGCGGCGACGGCGTGGAACGGCGATCCGGCTCCGAACGGGCGCGGGCAGATGCTGCTCTGCAACGAGGTGACGCCGGAGATGTACGACGCGCTGCGCGCGTTCCGCGACGAGCACCGCTCGCGCGGCCCCGAGCCGATCCCCTAAACGGGGGTCACGTTGCATTCCAGCACCCTCGAGGTGTGCTTGAACGTTGCTTGAATGCAAGACCTGACCCCTTCGCGTTCCTGCAACGAATCTTGCGGGCCCGCAACCAGCCCCCTGACAACGTGTTTCGGGAACGGTGAAGCTGCTCGCTCCCGCAGCCGCGCTCGTCTGCGCCCTGGTATCCGCCTCGACTGCGCTCGCTGCGCAGCCGGCCCCTGTCGACTTCGAGCTCGCGCCCAGGGCCGGTGACCAGGCCGTGAGCTCCGCCACCGGCGCCGTCGTGTCGAGCAGGCTCGCCACCCCGCGCCGCTTCAACCTGGTCGGCATGCGCTGGCGCGGGCGCGCGCGTCCCGAGATCGAGCTGCGCGTGCGCCGCGGCGGGCGCTGGAGCCGCTGGGCGCACCTCCACGCCGAGGGCGACCACAACCCCGACCCGGGCCGCGGCGAGCGCCAGGCGGCCGGCTCCGAGCCGATCTGGGTCGGCAGGGCCGGCGCCGTCCAGTACCGGCTGAGCCGGCGCCTGCCGGACCTGCGCCTCCACTTCGTGGATGTGGGCGTGCGGCCGGCGCGGCTGCGTGCGCGGGCCGCCCAGGCGACGCCTCCGCCCTACGTGACGCGCACGCAGTGGGGCGCGAAGGGATGCCCGCCGCGGACGGCGCCCGACTACGGCGAGGTGCGCGCCGTGCACGTCCACCACACGGTCTCGCTGAACGACTACACCCCCGCCGAGTCGCCCGGCATCGTGCTCGCGATCTGCCGCTACCACCGCAACTCGAACGGCTGGAACGACATCGGCTACAACGCGCTCGTCGACAAGTACGGCACGCTCTTCGAGGGCCGCGCCGGCGGCCTCGACCAGCCGGTGATCGGCGCACAGGCGCAGGGCTTCAACTCGGTCACGGCCGGGATCGCGAACATCGGCGACCACACGAGCCTGCCCCAGACCCCCGAGGCGATGGCCGCGCTCGCGAGCTACATCCGCTGGAAGCTGACCGTGCACGGGCAGCCGCTCGCGGGGCGGGTGACGGTCACGAGCGCGGGCGGCTCCGCAAGCCGCTACGGCGCGGGCGCGCGTGTGACGCTCGAGCGCGTCATCGGCCACCGCGACACCGGCCGCACCGCCTGCCCGGGCGCAGCCCTGTACGCCCAGCTGCCCGAGCTGCGCGCGCTCGTCGAGACCGGCAGCGTGGCACCCTTCCAGTCCTTCGCCACCCGGCTCAGCGCCGGCCTCACGAGCGACAGCATCGACTTCGGCGAGCCGGCGCCCGTGTCGGGCGCCCTGCTCGATCCGAGCGGGCTGCCGCTCGCGGGCGAGCAGCTCGAGCTGCAGGTGGCGAGCGACGGCTCCTGGCGGACGGCGCGCAGCGTCACGACCGGACCCGACGGCGCATTCTTCACCGAGCTGAAGCCGGCCCGGCGCATGTACGTGCGCGTGCGCTACCCGGGCCGCGCGCCGCTGCGGCGGGCGACCTCGACGCGACTCCTGCTGCACCTGCACCCGGTGATCCTGGTGACCGAGCGCCCGCGCCGCGGCGTGCGCGGTGAGCCCCTGACGATCGCCGGCAGCGTCGGCCCGCGCAAGCCCGTGCTGCGCATCGTCGTGCAGCAGCAGCGCGGCACGCGCTGGCGCAAGGTCTACGCCCGCAACGTGCGCGCGCGCCGCGGGCTGTTCGAGACCTCGTTCACCCCGGCACGCAGCGGCCGCTATCGCTACTACCTGGTCGCGCCGTCGGACCTCGACACCGATCGCGGCGCCACCGAGCGCTACCCGCTGCGCGTCACCAACCCTGCTTGAGCTCCTCGCTGTAGAGCCCGTGGCCGCTGGCGAGCATCCGCGCCGTGCGCGCGAGGATGCGCAGGTCGAGCCGCAGCGAGCGATGCTCCACGTACCAGACGTCGAGCTCGATGCGCTCGGGCCAGGGCAGTGAGGTGCGGCCGTTGATCTGGGCCCAGCCGGTGATCCCGGGCTTGACCTCCAGCCGGCGCCGCTGGCGCTCGGTGTAGCGGTCGACCTGCTCCTGCACCGTCGGCCGTGGGCCCACGATCGCGAGATCGCCGCGCACGACGTTCACGAGATTCGGCAGCTCGTCGAGCGAGAAGCGGCGCAGCAGCCTGCCGACGCGCGTGATGCGCGGGTCGCCCTCGAGCACGTAGATGCCGGCGCCCATCGACTCGGCGCCGGGAACCATCGTGCGCAGCTTCAGGAGCTCGAAGGCACGGCCGTCCTTGCCCACCCGGCGCTGGCTGTAGACGACCGGCCCGCGGCTCTCGAGTTTGATCGCGAGCGCGGCCAGGGCCAGCAGCGGGGCGGTCACGACGAGCAACACGCCCGCGAGCGCGAGGTCCAGCGGACGGTTCATGGCGTACTAGCTTTCGGGCGCACCGGGATGCGGATTCTCTACCTGCATCAGTTCTTCGTCACGCGCGCAGGCGTGGGCGGCACGCGCTCCTACGAGTTCGCGCGCCGGTTCGTGGCGCGCGGAAACAGCGTGCGGATGGTAACCGCCGAGGGTGGCGAGCGGACGGTCGACGGGATCGAGGTCGTGGGCGTGCCCGCGGGCTACTCCGACTACGTCGGCGCCACGGCGGTGTCCTATCCGCGCCGGATGTGGGCCTTCGCTCGCTTTGCCCTGGCGGCCACGCGCGCTGCGTTGCGCGGGCCGCGGCCGGATGTCGTCTACGCCACCTCGCCGCCGCTCACGATCGCGCTGCCCGCGCTCGCGGCCGCCGCCCGCTGGCGGGCGCCGCTCGTGTTCGAGGTGCGCGACCTCTGGCCCGAGGCGCCGATCCAGATGGGCGCGCTCCGCAACCCGCTGGCCCGCCGGCTCGCGCGCATGCTCGAGCACTTCGTCTATCGCCGCAGCGCGCACGTGATCGCGCTGTCGCCTGGAATCCGCGCGGGCGTGCTCGCCACGGGCGTGCCCGAGGAGCGCGTGACGCTCGTCCCGAACGCCTCCGACCTCGATCTCTTCGACCCCACCCCGCGCGAGCCCGGCGGCCCGTTCACCGTCGCCTACTTCGGCACGATGGGCGAGGCCAACGACCTGTCGGCGGCGCTCGAGGCGGCGCGCCTGCTGCCCGAGGTCGAGTTCGTGCTGATGGGCGAGGGCAAGCACCGCGCCGCGCTCCAGGACCGCGCTCCGGACAACGTCGCCTTCCCCGGGGCGGCCGGCTCCAAGGAGGAGGTGGCCGTGCTCGCCGCCCGCTCGGATGCCTGCCTGACGCTCTTCAAGGACGTGCCCGTGCTCGCCACCAACTCGCCGAACAAGCTGTTCGACAGCTTCGCGGCGGGCCGGCCCGCGATCGTGAACATGAACGGCTGGATGCGCGCACTCGTGGAAGAGAACGACGCCGGCCTCTACGTGCGCGCCGGGGACGCGCGCGACCTGGCCGCGAAGCTCGAGTGGCTGCGCGACCACCCGGACGAGGCGAGGGCGATGGGCCGCAACGCGCGCGCGCTGGCCGAGCGCGAGTTCGACCGCGATCGGCTCGCCGGGCGCGTGCTCGAGCTGCTCGAGGAGGCCGCGGACCGGTGAGCGAGGTCGAGCTCTCCTACTGCGTCGTCAACACGAACGGGCGCGACGACCTGCTCGCCTGCCTTGCCGCGATCGCGGCGACACACCCGGAGGGCGTGTCCCACGAGCTGCTGGTGCTCGACAACGCCTCCACCGACGGGTCGGCCGACGCGGTCCGCGAACGCCATCCGGAGGCGACGCTGATCGAGCTCGAGCGCAGAACCGGCAAGGCGGAGAACGACTCGCTACTGCTGGAGCGGGCGGGCGGGCGCCTCTGCCTGCTCCTGAACGAGGACTCGGAGCTGCAACCGGGCGCGGTGGCGCAGCTGACCGCCGCCCTCGAGGCCGACCCGGAGGCCGCCGCCGCGGGCGCTCGGCTGCTCACGAGCGACGGCGAGGAGACCGACTGCGCCTGGCGGCTGCCGGACATCAAGTGGGCGCTCGCAGCAGCGGCCTTCATGCACTCGCGCGTGGCCGTGGAAAGCCGCGGCGAGCTGGTCCGCGAGGTGGGCTGGGTGCAGTCGAGCGCCATGCTCGTGAGGCGCGATGCGGCGCGCCAGATCGGCTGGCTCGACCCCGACTTCTTCGTCTACTCGGACGAGACGGACTTCTGCAAGCGCCTGCACGACGCGGGCTGGCGAATCCTGTTCGTGCCGGGCGCGCGCGCCATCCACCACGACCAGCTGTCGACCGACAGCGCTGCGATGCAGCGCCGCATCGTCGAGTTCCACCGCAACCGCGACCTCTACTTCCGCAAGCACGGCATGTGGCTCACGCGCATCGTGTGGAGGCTCTGCTGGACCTGGGCCTATCTCGTCCGGGCCGCCGCGGCGGCCGTCCTGCCCGGGCACGACCCGCAGCGCTACCTGCTCCACGCGCGCCAGGAGCTGATGCCGGCGCGCGGTGAGGGGATCCGCGAGGCGGCCGCCCTCCACAACGCGGGCTGAGCGGCAGCCACCCGCGCCTTTACGCTTCCCGACCGGATGGAACACCCCGACCTCGCTCAGCTTGCCGCCGTCGGCGGCGCCGTCGGGTCGGTGCTCGTCCTCCTGGCCCGCGGGCGCTTCGTGCTGCTCGCCGGCCTGGTCGTGCTCGCCCTCGCGGAGAGCGCGCTCGCCTACTCGATTGGAACCGGCTCGATCGACCGTCTCAGCGGAGCCACCGGCGTGGCCGCAGGGGCGCTCGGGATCGTCGCCTTGGGCGTCGCGGCGGCGATACTGGCGCGGCGGCCGGTGATCGTGCCTGTGGCGGTGCTCGTGGCCGCTCCCTTCAGGCCGCCGCTCTCGTTCGACAGCGGCGGCACCTTCCTGGTCTCGATCGCCGACGACGGCCGCCTGGGGCGGCTGCTGCCGCTCTACTTCGTGCTGGCGGCGGCAGGCATCGCGCTCGGCTGGCGGGCACTGCGTGGCCGCGAGATCCGCGCGCTGCCGCAGGTGATCGCCTGGCCCGCCGCGGCCTTCTTCGCCTTCGCCTGCCTCTCGATGCTGTGGGCGAAGGACCTCGAGGCCGCGGCCAACCTGCTCGTCTTCTTCACACTGCCGTTCGCGCTCCTGCTCGCGACCGTCGCGCGCGCCGACTTCCCCGACAGCGTGCCGCGTGCGCTGGCGGCGGCTGCGCTCGCGCTCGCCACGCTCTTCGCGCTGGTCGGCCTCTGGCAGGCCGCCACCCACGAGCTCTTCTTCTACGCCCCCAACCTCGCCGTGTCGAACGCGAACACGGACTTCTTCCGGGTGACCTCCCTGTTCGGAGACCCGAGCCTCTACGGCCGCCACCTCGTGCTCGGGATCGGCGTCGCGCTCTCGCTGCTTGCCGCGCGGCGCTGGAAACCCTGGCCGCTGATCGGCCTGCTCGTGATCATGTGGGCGGGGCTCTTCTTCTCGTACTCGCAGTCGAGCTTCGCCGCGCTGCTCGTCGTGACGCTCGCGCTCGCGGTCATCACCGGCGACCGGCGGGTACGGCTCACCGTGGGCGTGCTTGCCCTGCTGGCGGTGCTCGCCGGGGCCGGCTACGCGACGGTGCAGCTGATCGACGGCGAGTCGCTCAACAAGATCACGAGCGACCGCACCGAGCGCGTCGAGGACACGCTGCGCGTGATCGAGGACCGACCGTTCACCGGCGTCGGGATCGGCGGCCAGGCACGGGCGAGCCGCGACCTCGCGGGCAGCGACCGGCCGACGCCGAACTTCGTCTCGCACACGACGCCGCTCACCGTGTTCGCCGAGCTCGGCGTGATCGGGCTCGTGCTCTACCTGTGGCTGCTCGCCGGAGGCGCGATTCTGATCGCCGCCGTGCTCAGACGCGACAGGGCACTGGGCCTGGCGCTGCTGGCGTCGTTCCTCGCGCTGTTCGTGCATGCGCTCTTCTACAGCGGCTTCCTGGAGGACCCGATCACCTGGTTCGTCCTGGCCGTGGGCGCCGGCTACCTCTCCTGGCACGGAATCCACGACCTGCCGCCGTCGGCGGCGGAGCGGGCCCGCGCGAGGACGCGGACGCGCGCCGTGGAGACATGAGCGTTCGCGCCGCCTGGGCCCTGACCGGGGTCCTCTTCGCGCTGATCGCGATCACGCTGCCGGAGCTTGGGTCGGACCCCTTGCCCTTCCGGCCGGGCACGGTCGACCCGCAGGGGCCACTCGCTCCGCTCGTGCGCGCCGCGGGCGAGGAGTGGGACGTGGGCATTGCGCGCGCGGCCGCGTTCGTCGCCGCGCTCCTGTGCGGCGCGGCGGCGGTGCTGTTGATCGCGCGGCCGCGCCCGTGGCCGCGCTGGGCCGGCATCGCGCTGGTGCTCACGGTGGGCGTGCTGCTGATGGCGCCCTCGACGCTCCTCCAGATCGGGTTGCGCGACTCGACGGCGCCCTGGTTCTTCACGAACGACTCGACCTACCAGATCGAGCTGGGCGGGGAGCTCCTGCTCGACCTCGACAACCCCTACGGCCACGACTACCGCGAGTCGGGCCTGGAGCGCTTCTACACGCGCGACGGCAGCGTGTCCGAACGCGTCCGCCGGCGCGAGGTCGCGCTCGAGCACTTCGCCTACTTCCCCGGGGCGCCGATCAGCGCGGCGGTCTGGCGGCTGCTGCCGGACCCGTTCGACGACTACCGGCTGCTCGTCCTGCTCGCCACGCTGGCGATGCTGCCCGCGGTGCTGCTCTTCCGCGCGCCAGGGCCGAAGCAGCCGGCTCGGCCGGCTGCGCAGGGAATGGCTTCGGGGTGAAGCTCGCCCTCGGTGCGCTGCTCGTCTGCAACCCGATCGCGGTGCGCTCGGCATGGTTCGGCCAGAACGACGCGCCCAGCCTGCTGCTGCTCGTGCTCGCCTTCGCGCTCGTCACGCGGCGGCGCTACGGCTGGGCGGCGGCCGCGCTCGCTGGGGCGATCCTGCTGAAGCAGTTCGCGCGTCGTTGCGCTGCCCTTCATCGTCCTCATGCTGCTGCGCGAGCAGGCCACGCGTGACGAGCTGAAGCGCGCCGGGCTCGTGTTCGCCGGCGTGATCGCCGTCTGCGTGCTGCCCTTCCTGATCGCCGATCCGGGCGCGTTCTACGACGACACGATCAAATACGGCGCCGGCACCTACAAGATCGTCGGGTACGGCCTGTCGGCGATCATGATCCGGCTCGGGATCCTCGAGGACCGCGACGGCTCGTATCCGTTCGCGCTGGTGGCGCTCCTCACCTGGGTGCCGCTGACCGTCTGGCTGCTCTACGCACAGCGCAAGGCCGAGGAGCTGTGGATCGGCGCGGCCGCCTTCTCCCTGTCGCTGCTGTGGCTGATGTTCATCGGGCGCACCTTCAACAACTACTACCTCGTCTGGCCGATGACGGGCGCGGTCGTGGCGGCGCTGATGGCGCTAGGTTCCGCACGTGCGCCCGATCGATCTCGACCCGGGTGAGGCGATCCTCCACGAGGGCGATCCCGAGCGCTGCGTCGTGCTGCTGCCGGGCGTGCGCTACTTCAGCCAGGCGCCGCTGCTCTGGTTCGCACGCGAGGCCGCCGAGGCGGCCGGCTGGTCGGTGCTCGAGGTCTCGGAGCGCGCACCCGCCGGCCAGGAGCCCTTCGAGTGGATCCTGGCGCGCGCCGAGAGCGCCCTCAACGCGACCTCCGCGACGCAGGTGGCGCTCGTCGGCAAGTCCCTCGGTAGCGCGGCGGCACCGCTCGCCACGCAGCGGGCGCTCCCTGCCGTGTGGCTCACGCCGCTGCTGATCCGCCCCGAGGTGCTCGCCGCCCTGGGCGCCACCGACCGGCCGACGCTGATCGTGGGCAGCCCCGCCGACCCGAGCTGGGGGAACGGCGACCTGCCGGAGAACGAGGCGCTGGAGGTGATGGAGCTGGACGACCTCGACCACTCGCTGCAGCGCGAGGGCGACGCGCTCGGCTCGATCGACGTCCTGCGCACCGTGACCGAGCGGGTCGCGGGCTTCTTCGAGCGCCTCGGCTGAGCGTTTCCCTGCGGGTAAGGACGGCCCTCCGGAGCGCGACTAATCGGTCTAGGGCGCCAGCTCGTAGCGGAAGTCGGTCAGGCGCTCGGCGCCGTCGTCAGTGATCAGCAGGAGGTCCTCGAGCCGGACGCCGCCGTAGTCGTGGCGGTAGCAGCCGGGCTCGGCCGCCACGACGTCGCCAGGCACGAGCGGGTCGGCGCCCGTGCGGCCCAGAGCCGGCTCCTCGTGGACCTCGAGACCGACGCCGTGGCCGAGCGAATGGAAGAAGCCGTCGCGCAGCGACTCGCCCTCGGGCTTCGTCCGCTGGGTCGGCTCGCCCGCGGCCTCGAAGACGTCGCAGGCGGCATCGAACAACTCGCGCCCGGTGACACCGGGGCGCGCGAGCTCGACGACGCGCTCCAGCGCCGTACGGCAGAGCCCGTGCCACGCGGCGACGTCCTCGGCAGGCTCGCCGCCACAGACGAACGTGCGCGTCATGTCCGCCCAGCAGCCCGTGTGCTCGTCGCGGGGCCAGAGGTCGATGATGATCGGCACGCCCGCGGGGAGCGGCCCGCTCCCCTGCTCGTGACCGGAGGCACCCGCGGCGCCGGCGGCGACGATGATGTCCTCCGGCGCCGGCGCGCCGAGCTCGGCGCAGACCTCGCGGATGGTCGAGCGCACGGCCTCGGAGGTGAGCGTCTCGCCGTCCAGGACGAGCTGACCGTCCCTCGTGCCGGCCCCGCGCAGCAGCTCCGCGGCGGCGGACATGCCCGCGTCGGCGGC
The DNA here is from genome assembly GCA_963739095.1 of uncultured Thermoleophilaceae bacterium. Classification (GTDB taxonomy): domain Bacteria; phylum Actinomycetota; class Thermoleophilia; order Solirubrobacterales; family Thermoleophilaceae; genus JACVRW01. Next base: position 30,832 of record CAVTZF010000011.1, on the reverse strand, counting down.
AGCCTGGGCACGGCGCACCCCCTCGATCTCCGTGGGCGTCTTCGAGCGCCGTCGCCGGATGAACTCGAGCTCGTCGGCGACGACCTCGACGCCCTCGGCGCGCAGGCGATCCGCCACCGCCATAGGCAGGGTGGCCGGCACGACCAGACGGCGGGCGTCGAGCCGCGCGGCGGCGCGCGCACAAAGCTCGACCTCGATGTCGTGCCAGCGCAGGCCCCGGGCGACCATCTCGTCGAGGCCCAGCTCGTACGGATCGACGATCTCGACGCCCGGCGCCGCCTCGGCTATGCGGCTCGCCTCGAGCTCCGAGACCACGACCACCCGGCGCCCGTTCACCTCGAAGTACGAGATCGGGTCGATGATCCCAAGCGGCAGCTCGTGCCGGAGCGCGGCCGAGCGATGGGTGTCACCGTGGATGAGAACGTCAGGCGCCATGACGACGGAGCCTACGCGCTCAGGACTGGCGGTTCTCCTCGCGCTCGCGGCGCCTGTTCTGGCGCTTCTTCTTGTTCTTCTCGCGCTGCTTCTCGCGCGCGGCGCGGTCCGCCTGCGCGTCCTCGCGCGCACCCTCGGAGCCGCGCGGGGCGAACGCGTACTGGTGCGACTGCCCGGTGATGTACATCCGCTTCTCGTCCGCGACAACCGGGTTCGCGTACTTCCCGTCGCGGAAGCGCCAGACGCGCTTCCCGTCGCTCGCTCGCACCGCGTGGGTCGAATCCCGGCCCTGCGCCACCGCGCGCTGCGCCGCCGAGCCGCAGGTCGAGCAGACCGCGTAGTAGACGAGCCCGTCCATCACCGTCGGCGCGGCGTGAACGGCGCCCTCCGCATCGATCTGCCAGCGCGTGTCCCCGGTCGCCGCGTCGAGCGCGTAGAACTTGCCGTCGTAGGTGCCCACGAACACCTTGCGCCTGTAGACCGCTGCGGCGCCGTAGATGTAGGAGCCGAGCGGGCGCGCCCAGAGCAGGTTGCCGGTCTTCGCGCCGTACACGTACATCGTGCCGTCCGTGTTGCCGATGTAGACGCGACCGTAGGCGACCGTCGGCGTCGCGTACCAGAACTCGCGCGAGCCGAAGCTCGAATTCGACTGCGCGCTCCAGACCTGCTTGCCGCTGCCGGCGTTGAGTGCGTAGAGCGTGCCGCCATCGGAGGCGATGAAGATGCGGCCGTTCCAGTACGCCGCGGAGGTGTTGACCTGGTTGTCGGCCTGGAAGCGCCACTTCTGGCGCCCCGTCTTCGCGTTCAGGGCGATCACCTCGTTGTTCCAGGTGCCCACGTAGAGCGTGTCGTTGCGAAGCAGCGGTGAGGACTCCACCGGGGCCGTATCGTGGCGCCACAGCTCCCGCCCTGTGTCGGCGTCCCAGGCGACGACGTAGCCGGTGGCGCCCGCCTGGTCCTGCAGGCACTCGACCGGGTGCATGTAGGCCTGGTAGACGACGCCCTTCCCGATCGTCGGGGAGGAGGCGGCGCAGCGATTCGTGTCCTTCTTCCAGTCGACCTTGCCGGTCTTCGCGTCGAGCGCGAAGAAGAGGCCCTTCTGCTGGGCGAGGTAGACGCGCCCGTACCCGATCGTCGGCGGGAACTCGAGCGTGTCGTGCGCGTCGATCTTCCACAGGCGCCGGAACGGCGGCCGGTGGGCGTACGGGGAGATGTGCTGGCGCGCGATGTCGAAGCCGTAGGTCGGCCAGGCGCGCGCGATCTCCTTGTCGGGCGGCGGAGGCGGCGGCTCGGGCTCGTCCGTGACCACGAACTCCTCGGTCGCGGAGCCACGCTTCTCCAGCGGCTGGTTCTCGTTGTAGGCGTAGACGCCGATCGCGACCGCAAGCACGATCACGACCAGCGCTGCGCCGATCAGCAGACGGCGTCGGCGAAGCATCGACGGCGCAGGATGGCAGACGGGTTAGATGCAATCTGGGGGGCTCGCGCCCCCAGGCCCCCGGCGGGCACCGGCACCCTGCTGGATGTCGCCGTCGTGCGAGAGCCCCCGCTCTCCTCCGGGCAATCTGTTCCCCAGCTTCCGCCAAATGCGCTTCGTCACTTGCGGCACCTCCACCGAGAGCGCCGCCTCCTCGAGCTGACCGGTCCACTGCGCGGTGCCGGTGCGCAGCATCCAGCCGTCGCCCAGCCGGAAGGCCACGAAGGCGGGCTCGCCCGGGTCGCGCCCGGCGGTGGTGAGCGCCTCCGTCTGCTTCGCGAGCCCGCGCGAGACCTCGAACTCGGTGAACTCGCCGACCAGGTCGGAGAGGCCCGCGAACAGCCCCAGCTCGTCCTCGAACACGCTCAGCGGCGCCAGGCTCGTCTCGATCAGGGCGGTCCGCTCGCCGAAGGCATCGATGCGGCGCCGCCGCGACGGGTTGCGCGCCAGCTCGCCGTCCAGCTCGACGGTGCGGCGGAAGGAGTCGGTCCCGAAGGAGGCGATCTTGCCGCCTTCCGCGACGTACTCGCGCAGGCGCCGCAGCACGTCACCAGGCAGCCACAGCTCGCTGCCGGCGAAGGCCGCGCCGGGCGCGTCCCCGAGCAGCGGCGGCTCGCCGCGGGCGAGCGAGACATCGGTCGTGAGGTTGTAGCCGAGCCGCTCGCGCTCGAGCCAGCGCAGAAGCGGCGCCACCTCGGCGTTGAAGCGCGGCGGGAAGCCGCCGCCCGCGAACGGGCGGTCGAGCCGCACGGCGCGTGAGCTCGCGAGCGTGTCCGCGAAGCCGTCGCCGTCGTCGTCCTCCGGATTGAGGCCCTGCCAGGTGAGCGCGGGCAGCACGAGCAGCGGCAGGCCGCCGGCGCCGACGCCGCTGACGGGGTCGGGGCCGCGTCCGGTGGCCGCCTTGGTCTGCGGCCGCCCGATCACGGCGAGCGGCCAGATCGCGCGCTGGCGCCCGGCGCGCACGCGCACGAGGTGGAGCCCGGTGACCGCGTCCTTCGGGACGCCCACGCGGAAACGTCCGCCAACGCGGCCGCCGCGTCGCAGCGCCTCCGGGGAGCCGTAGCGCGACAGCACGAAGTCGAACGAGCGGTCGACCGGCCCGACCTCGAGGTTCACCACCGAGCCTGCCTTCACCACCGACAGCGGACCGCGCAGCGTGAAGCTCCGCACGGACACGCCGGTGTGGGGCGCCGCCGTGCGCGCTCTGGGGATCTCGCCCGGCGCCACTGCGGCGTTCCCCGCCCGGTCGCGCACGGTGACGGTGAAGGCGTAGTCGCCGTCGGGCGCCGTCGTCGTCGCGTCGGGGCCGGCGCTGACCTCGCCGTTCCAGACCCCCTCGCGCGTCTTGGCCTGGCCCTCGGCCGGGATGCCGCGAAAGCGGCGCACCACGTAGGGCCGCGGCCCGTCGTCGGTCCTGAACACCCGGAACTCGGGCGCGGCGTTGGCCGGGCCGGCGTAGCGGATCGTCACGCGCGGCTCCTGACCCGGCGCCGCCGGGGCGATCACCGACGGCTCCGCGCTCACGAGCCGCACGCGCGGCGGCTGCGTGTCGACGTCGATCTCCTTGAACGAGTCGATCACGCGACTCTCGTCGCGTCGCACGACCCGCATCCGGTAGGTCCCGTCCGGCACGCGGCCGCCGTCATCGTCTCGGCCGTCCCAGGTGAAGCGATGCTTGGCGTCGCCGGCGAGCATCTCCTGGTCCACGATCCGGCGCACCTCGTTGCCCTCCGCGTCCACCACCGAGAAGGTCACCTCGGCGGGCTCGGAGAGGTCGAAGCCGACGCGCGTCTCGTCGCGGTAGCCGTCGGCGTTGGGCGAGAAGTGGGCCGGCTTGGTCGCGAAGCGGATCACGAGCGGGAACTCGCTCTTGAGCAGTTGCGTCGCGAAGAAGGCGGCGATGGTCGCCACCACCAGCACGGCGAACACCGCCCGGACCAGTGGCCGGGACATGGAGGCGGGAGCCTAGTCGTAGGGCTCCCGTGAAAAAGTCGTCCGCCGATGCGAGTCCAGCTCGTCGATCCCTCGGCCGACGTCCTGCCCTACGACCATGCGCTGGCCGGCGCGCTGGCGCGCCACGGAGCGCAGGTGGAGCTCGTGACGTCGCGCTTCGTGCACGGTCCCGCGCCCGTGCCGGACGGCTACGAAGCGCGCAACCTGTTCTACACCGCCGGCACGCGCTGGGGGGCGCGCCGGCCCGCGCTGCGACGGGCGCTGAAGGCGGCCGAGCACGTCCCGGGCATGCTGCGCTACCGCCACCATGCGAGCGCGGCCGACGTGAGCCACTGGCAGTGGCTCTGGCTCGAGTCGCTCAGCACGCGCCTGCTGCCGCGCGACCGGCCCCAGGTGCTCACGCTCCACAACGTCATCCGCCGCGAGCGCTCGGCGCGTCGTCTCCTGGACGCGTTCGACGCGATCATCGTCCACACGCGCGCCGGCGCCGAGCTGCTCGGCGGCGGGGGGCGCGTGCACGTGATTCCGCACGGCGCCTTCGAGCACCTGACCCGGCGCCCGGACGAGCTCGCGCTGCCGCCCGAGCTCGCGGCGGTGACGCGGCCGGTGGTGCTCTACTTCGGCGTCGTGCGCGAGTACAAGGGCGTGGACGTGCTGCTCGAGGCCATGCGGCACGTCCCGGAGGCGGAGCTCTGGGTTGTCGGGCGCCCGCTCGACGTCTCCATGGAGCGGCTGCGCCGGCTTGCGCCCCCCGGCCGCGTGCGCTTCGTCGATCGCTACGTGAGTGACGCGGAGCTGCCGGCGTTCTTCCGGCGCGCGGACGTGCTCGCCCTTCCGCACCGCAACGTGGACATGTCCGGGGTCCTGTTCGCGGGCCTCGCGTTCGGCAAGGCGATGGTCATGAGCGACGTCGGTGGCTTCCGCGAGCTCGTCGAGGATGAGGGCGCCGGACGGCTCGTCCCGCCGGGCGACCCCGAGGCACTCGGGGCTGCGCTCGCGGAGCTCGTCGAGGACGCTGAGCAGCGCCGCGAGCTCGAGCGGCGCGCCGCAGCCGCCGCGGCCGGTCCCTACTCGTGGGACCGGGTCGCGGAGATGACGATGGCCGTCTACCGCGAGGCCGGCGCATGAGGGCCGTGTTCATGGCCAAGTGCAAGCGCTCCGCGGCGCGGGCGCTCGATTGGCTGGTCGAGGCCGGCTGCGACGTCGCCGCCGTACTCGCCTCCGAGCCCGACCGCTGGACCCAGGAGGAGCAGCGCGTCGATCTCGTCGCGGAACGGCACGGGCTGTCGCTCGTGAGCGAGGAGGAGCTGTACGCCGACCCGCCCGAGGACGTCGACGTCGTGATCTCGTTCCTCTACTGGAAGCTGATCCGCGAGCCGCTCGTCTCGCTCGGGCGAATCGGCTGCCTCAACTTCCACCCGGCGCCGCTGCCCGACCTGAGGGGGCTCGGCGGCTACAACATCGCGATCCTCGAGGGCTTCGACGAGTGGGGCGTCTCATGCCACTTCGTCGACGAGCAGTTCGACACCGGCGATCTGGTCAGGGTCGAGCGCTTTCCGCTCGACCACGCGAACGCCACCGCCTTCTCGCTCGACCTCGAGAGCCAGGAGCGGCTCCTGGCGCTGTTTCAGCGGGTCATGTCGCGCGCGCTGGTCGGTGAGGAGCTGCCGCGGATGCCGCAGGGCGAGGGCCGCTACGTCACGCGCGCGGAGTTCGAGGAGCTGCGCCGCGTGCGACCCGGCGACGACGTCGAGCGCAAGCTGAGGGCCTTCTGGTATCCGCCCCACCCGGGCGCGGTGATCGAGCTGGACGGCCGTCTGCTCACGCTCGTCGACGAGCGCCTGCTCGCCGAGACCGCCGATGCCTACCGAGCCGCCGGACTCGTGCCCTGAGCCTCCGGCAGGCGCTTCTCGAACCAGTGGTGGGCGTACGGCTCGTCGTTGAACGGCTCGACCTCGGCGTAGCCCGCGGAGCGGTAGAGGGCGATCGCCTCGCCGAGCGTCCCGTTCGTCTCGAGCCGCACAACCCGGCTCGGGCCGCGCGCCGCGTGCACCTCGAGCTCCGCCAGCAACCGCCGTCCCAGCCCGAGCCCGCGCGCCGACTCGGCAACCCACATGCGCTTGAGCTCGGTGGGCGCGTCCTCGTGGAACTTGAGCGCACCGCAGCCGATCGGCTCCGACTGCAGCGACGCGACCAGCACCAGCCCCGCGGGGGGCCGCAGCTCGGCCGCGGCGGCGGAGATGCTGAGCGCCGGGTCGAAGCCCTGCGGAAAGCGGCGATCGAGCTCCGCGGCGTACTCGCGCAGGCAATGGCGCGCGTGCGGATGGTCGGGATCGAGTGGCGCGATCGTCACCATGGCCGCGGTCAGCAGGCGCTCGACCTGTGCCATCGCGCCGACCAGGCGCTCGCGCTGGCTCTCCTCGAGCGGCTCGAGCAGTGACTCGGCGAGCTCGCCGCTGCGCCGGTCGAGCAGCGCGCGCTCGCGCCGCCCGGCCGCGGTCAGGCGCGCCGTGCGCACGCGCCGGTCACGCTCCCCGGGCCCGACGGCCACGAGCCCGGCGCTCTCGAGGTTGCGCAGCATGCGGCTCAGGTAGCCGGAGTCGAGCCCGAGCTGCTCGCGCAGCCAGCGCACGTCGCGGCCGTCGGGGCCGATCTCCCAGAGCAGCCGCGCCTCGCCCAGCGGCCGGCGGCGGCCGAGGAAGCGGTCGTCGAGCGCGCCGACCCGCTGGGTCACCAGCCGGTTGAAGCGGCGAACCTGCGTGACCATCACTGCGTCGATTGTCTGACGGTAGTCAGAGATTGACGAGAGGTCAACCACCGCGCCTGCGCCGCCCGCCCGGCGGCGCCGTCGATTCGCGCACGAGCAGCTCCCCCGGGAGCACGATCCGCTTGCGCGTGCGCCGCCCGGCCATGCGCCGCTCGAGCAGCTCGAAGGCGGTGGCCCCGAGCAGCTCCGCGTCGAGCCGGACCGTGGTCAGCGCAGGCTCGAGCGCACGTGCGAAGTCCATGTCGTCGAAGCCGACGACCGACAGCTCGCGCGGAAGCTGCAGGCCGCGCTCGCGCGCGGCGAGGTAGAGGCCGGCGGCGATCAGATCGTCGTCGCAGTAGACGGCGGTCGGGCGCTCGTCGAGCAGCGGCCCGGCGGCCTGGCGGGCGTCCTCGATCGAGATCGGAGTGAGTGCGCGCGGCTGGCTGTCGGGATCGAGCCCGGCCTCGCCGAGCACGCGCCGGCGCGCGCTCTCGCGGCGGTGGAAGGTCGGCGCGTCGAAGGCGGCGGCGAGGTGGCCGATGCGCTCGTGGCCGAGCTCGACGAGGTGCGTGAAGGCGGCAGCGGCGCCGCCCTCCGCGTCGAAGCGAACCGACGGCCGCCCGGGCGCCTCGCCCTCCATCAGCACGACGTGCTCGTCCGGACCCAGACCGCCAGGCGGGTCGACCTCGAACAGCAGGTAGCCGTCGACGGGGCCGGCCCGGAGGGCCTCGAAGGTCTGCTCCTCCCAGCGCCTGTCATTGGCGGTGTCGACGAGCACCACGGTGTAGCCGGCGCTGCGAGCGGCCCGCTGGGCGCCGCGCAGGACGCGGCTGAAGAACGGGTTGGTGATGTCCGGGACCAGCAGCGCGACCGCGCGCGAACTGCCCAGCCGGAGCGCCTGCGCCGCCACGTTCGGCCGGTAGCCGAGCTCACGCGCGCAGCGCCGAACGTGCTCCTGGGTGGCCTCGGAGACGCGGCCCTCGCCCTTCCCGGAGAAGACGAGCGACACGGTCGACTGCGAGACGCCCGCCTTTGCGGCCACGTCGACGCTGGTCACGCGCTGTCGCGGTGAGTCCTCGATGGAGCGGAATGGAAGCACGACGTTCAAGTCAGGCCTTGACGGAGAGCTTAGTCATACGTACCATGTTCATACGTATGACTGGAATCGGAACTCAACTGGTAGCCCTCATCGGCGCCGCGGCGGTGGCCGCGGGCGGCCTGCTCGGCGCGGGCAGCGGATCGGACGGCGAGCCCCCCACGGCGCTCGTCGTGGACGCCTCTCTCGCTCGCGACGGCCGCGAGCTGGTGGACGCGCGCCTGCGTGACGCGGCGGACGAGCTGCGGGTCCCCCGGTCGGCGGACGAGGCCCGCACGGACGTGCGCTACCTCGCCGCGAGCGGACACCGGATCGTCGTCGCGGGCCCGCAGGCGAGCGCCGCCGCGGCCGGCACGCCGGCGGAGCGCGTCGCGACGATCGCGGGCGCCGTGGCCGCGGCCCGGCGCTAGCGCTCCGCGGACGGGCGCTACGGTGGCCCGCATGACCGCCCCGCCCGAGCTCACGGTGCGCCGCGCCGGACCCGACGACGTGGCCGTCATCGGGCGCCTGCTCCACGACTTCAACACCGAGTACGGGGACCCCACGCCGCCCCCGGACGCCCTGGCCGAGCGCTTCCGCGAGCTGCTCGCGCGCGACACGGTCGTCCTGCTCGGCGGCTCGGGCCCCGACGGGCTCGCCGTCATGCGCTTCCGGCCCGCGATCTGGACGACCGAGCTCGAGTGCTACCTGGCCGAGCTCTACGTGGTGCCCGACCGCCGCGGGCACGGCCTCGGGCGCGTCCTGATGAACGAGGCGATGGACGTCGCCCGCGCCGAGGGCGCCACCTACATGGACCTCGGGACCTCCGAGGACGACGTGGCGGCCCGCGCGCTCTACGAGAGCCTCGGCTTCAGCAACCGCGAGGGCAAGCCGGACGGGCCCCTGAACTACTACTACGAGCGCGAGCTCTAGGGCGGGCGGGTGCCCGGTAACCTCGAATGGTGACCTGTCCGGCCTGCGGAACCGAGAATCCCGCTGGAGCGCGGTTCTGCATGGGATGCGGGGCGCGGCTCGATCGGCGCTGCCCCGCCTGCAACACGGAGGTGCCGAGCGAGGCGCGCTTCTGCATGAGCTGCGGAGCGGCGCTCGACGAGGCGCCCGCGCCGAGGACGGCCGAGTCGCCGCCCGAGGAGCGCCGCCAGGTGACGGTCCTGTTCGCGGATCTGTCGGGCTACACCGCGTTTGCGGAGCGGATGGACCCGGAGGCGGTCAAGTCGCTCGTCGACCGCGCGCTGATGCGGCTGGGCCGCGAGGTCGAGCGCTACGGCGGCACCGTCGACAAGTACATCGGCGACAACGTGATGGCGCTCTTCGGCGCTCCCGTTGCGCACGAGGACGACGCCGAGCGCGCGGTACGAGCCGGGCTCGGCATGCAGGACGCCATGGACGAGGTCAACGCGGACCTCCCCGGCGGCATCAACTTCGCCCTGCGTGTCGGCATCAACACCGGCGAGGTGCTGGCCGGCGCCGTCGGCGAGGCCTACACCGTGGTCGGTGACACCGTCAACGTCGCCTCGCGGCTGCAGAGCGCCGCGCGCCCGGGCAGCGTCACCGTCGGCGAGCGCACGATGCGCGCGTCCGCGACCGCGGTCAACTACGAGCGGCTCGAGCCGCTGGACCTGAAGGGCAAGGCCCAGCCGGTGCCCGCCTGGGAGGCCGTCTGCCTCACCGCCGAGCAGGCGGTCGGGCGCGCCGCCCCCGCGCGTGAGTCCCCGCTCGTAGGCCGCGACGGTGAGCTGACGACACTCGAAACGCTCTACGAGCGCGTCCTCGATGAGGACACGCCGCAGCTCGTGACGCTGATCGGCGAGGCGGGCGTCGGGAAATCGCGCCTCCTGCGCGAGTTCGAGCGCCGGCTCGGCGAGCACCCTTCCGAACCCGCGCTGCGCACCGGGCGTTGCCTGCCCTACGGCAGCGGGATCGTCTTCTGGGCGCTCGGCGAGGTGCTGCGCGCGGAGGCGTCGATCGTCGACTCCGACTCGGCCGAGGAGGCCTGGCGCAAGCTGTCCCTGTATGTGAGCGAACTGCGCGGCGACGAGGGTGAGGCCTCGGACCGCCAGGCCGCGATGATCGGGCGCCTACTCGGCGTGGAGGTGCCGCCCGAGCTCGTGCCGCGCGAGGACAATCCGGAGCGCGCCCGTGAGCTCTTCTTCTCAGCGCTCCGGTCGGGCATCGAAGCGATCGCGCGCCGGCGCCCGCTCGTGATCGCGTTCGAGGACATCCATTGGGCCGACGACGGCATGCTGGAGGCGATCGAGCACCTCGGCCAGTGGGTGCGCGCGCCGCTGATGCTCGTCTGCCTCGCGCGCGACGAGCTGCTCGACCGCCAGCCGGGCTGGGGCGGCGGCCGCCGTTCGGCCACGCAGCTCGTGCTCGAGCCACTCAGGCCCGCCCAGGCGCGCGAGCTCGTGGAGGCGTTGCTGCCGCCCGGATTCGAGAGGGCCATCGCCGTGGCCGAGCGCTCCGGCGGCAACCCGCTGTTCGCCGAGGAGATGGCGCGGCGCATCGCCGAGGAGGGCGGTGAGGGCTCGGCGCTGCCGGACAGCGTGCAGGGCGTGCTCGCCGCGCGGCTCGACTCGCTGCGGCCGTTCGAGCGCCGGCTCGTGCAGCAGGCCTCGGTGGTCGGCAGGACGTTCTGGGAGGGCTCGCTCATGGCGCTCGCGCAGGCGGAGGGCGAGGACCTCGGCCGCGCGCTCAGCTCGCTCCAGCAGAAGGACATCCTCGTGCCGGCCGGTGAGGGGCGGCTCGAGGGCGAGCGCGAGCTCGGCTTCAAGCACGTGCTGATCCGTGACGTCGCCTACGGGATGCTGCCCAAGTCCGTCCGCTCCCGCAGGCACTTCGAGGTCGGCGTGTTCCTCGAGGAGCGGGCCGGCGACCGCACCGCCGAAGTGCTGTCGCTGCTCGCCGACCACTACGGCCGCGCCGCCGCGCTCGGACGCGAGGGCGGCGTACAGGGACCCGAGCTGCTCGAGATGCGCCGCCACGCCGTGCGCTTCCTCGAGGAGGCCGGCGACGCCGCCGCGCGCCTCTATTCGAACCGCGAGGCAGCCGAGCACTATCGCCACGCGCGCGACGTCGCGCGCCAGGACCGCGAGCTCGCGGTCGACGACGGGATGGAGGCGGTCTCCGTGCGCGTGGGCGAGAAGCTCGGCGACGTGTCACTGCGGCTCGGCCGGGTCGACGAGGCGATCGCGGTCTGGGGCGACTGCCTCAACTGGCACCGCGGCCAGGAGGACCTCGAGCGGGTCGCCGACCTGCACCGCAAGATCGGCGCCGGCCTGTCGCACAAGGGCGAGCGCAAGCCCGCGATCGAGCACTACCAGAAGGGCATCAACCTGCTGAAGGACGGACCGCCGCGGATCGAGCTCGTGCGGCTCTACGAGGAGGCGGCCTGGCTCTACCTCCACACGGGCGACAACATGCTCGCGATCTACGCGTCCGAGAAGGCGCTGCGGCTGGCCGAGAAGCTCGGCGAGACGCGTGCGGCGAGCCGCGCGCACGGGATCTTCGGTCGCGTCTTCGGCCGCATCGGCGACACCGACAAGGCGCGCCAGAACCTGGAACGGGCCGTCGAGCTCGCCCGCGGCTCAGACCACGGCGAGACGATCATCGCCCTCTCGGCACTCGGCCGCCAGCTCGAGATCTCCGAGGCCAACGTGAGCGGCGCCCGCGCCGCCTACGAGGAGGCGCTCGCGCTCGCCGAGGAGATGGGCATGCTCCCCGCCCAGGTCGAGCTGCACGCGTGGCTCGCCCAGCTCGCCGTCTACGGCGCCGACTGGGAGCGCGTCGAGAGCTCGACCGAGGCGAGCGCGGAGCTGGCCGAGCGCGAGGGGCTCGTCGGCAAGCTCTGCCTGCCCTACGCGCTCCGCGGCATCCTGCGCTGGCGCGAGGGGCGGATAGACGAAAGCACCGTCCTCTTCCACCGCGCGCTCGAGCTGGCCGAGCAGGTCGGCTGGTCCGAGCTCGCCTTCCAGGCGCTGATCGGCCTGGCCACGGCGCTGCGCGACCAGGGCGAGCTCGACAGCGCCGTGAACGCGCTCGACCAGGCGATCGAGGTCTGCGAGCGCGCCGGCCTGCTCGCGCAATCGATCCAGGCGATGGGTTCGCGCGCCGTCGTGCTGGCCCTGGCGCACCGCCCCAACGCCGCACGCGAGGCCGCCGCGCTGACGACGCAGATGGCGGAGCGTCTCCACTATCCGCTCGGGGCGGCCGCCGCGCTCGAGGCCCGCGGCGCGGCCGACGAGGACCCGGTCGAGGGGGCCCGCCTGCTCGGCGAGGCCGAGGCGGCCTGGAAAGAGCTCGACCGGCCGCTCGAGGCCAACCGCGCGCGCCTCCTGGCGGGCCAGCTGCTGCTCGCACACGACGGCGAGCGCGGCCGCGAGCTGCTCGAGTCGGCCGCGGCGGAGAGCCAGCGCCTGGGCGTGCCGCACCTCGCGACGCTGGCGCGCCAGGCTGTGCGCTAAGCCTCCCTACGAGCGGTCGGCGCCGGTCACGACCACGACGGTCGCGTCCCCGGCGAGGCCCTGCGTCGCCGCGTCGATCGGCTCGCGCTGCGAGATGTCGAGCCGTCTGGACACGGCGGCCGCCTCTCGCTCGTGACCGGGCGCGAACAGGATCACGGACTCGGCGCGCTGCTGATCCGAGCTGTTGGCGACGGTGCCGACCTCGAAGCCGGCGGACTGCACCTCGTCGCTCACGCGCGCGGCCAGCCCCGGCACGGTCGTGCCGTTCAGGATGGCGACCGTCACGCTGGCGGGGTCGATCGCGGGGCGGTTGCGCCGCTGCTGACCGCCCTCGCCGTCGCCCTCGACCTCGCCGTCCCCAGCGCCGTCGTTCGCGCCGCCCTGCGGCTCCTGGGCCGGCTGGCTCGCGGACGGAGTGCCCGAGTCGTCAGCCGAGAGCTGCGTGAGCGCGAGGGCGACGCCGGCGCCGAGCAACACGACCCCGCAGATGGCGAGGATCAGGTTGCGCGTGCTCCCGAAGATGCGCTGATGCCAGGACTCGCTCTTCGGCGGAATGATCTGCGTCTGCTGCGGGGCGGGCCGGCCGGCCGGCTGCGGCCGGGCCTGCGGCGGTGTCGGAGGCGGGCCGCCCTGGCCGCCGCCGCTGGCGGCGCTCGTTGCCGGGCGCGGCGCACCGGGAACGGGCGGGGCGCCGCCCTTCGGCTGCGCGACGCCCGCGGGAGCGGCCTGGTCGCCGCCCGGCTGCCCCGAACCCGGCGAAGTCTGCGGCTGCGCGGGAGCCGGCGCTCCCTGCTTGAGGGCGGTCGGGGCCGCCCCGCTCTGCGCGGTCGCCGCCGCGGGCTTGGCGGCGGCGTTCGCGCCGGCCCCCGCCGTGGCAGGAGCCGGCGTCGCGGGCGCCTTGGGCGCGGCGCCCTGCTTCTGCTGGGCCGCCGCCGCGGCGGTCGCGCCGGCGGCCGCCGGCACGGCGGGCGCCTTGGCGGGCTGTGGCTGAGCCTGCGGTTGCGGTTGGGCCTGCGGCTGCTGCTGCGGCTGAGCCTGGGCTGGGGCTGCGGCATCGCCTTGCCTGGGGTCGGCTGGACGATCCCCGTGTCTTGCTCCGCCCGCTCCGGCGCACGCCCGGCCCACTCGCGCAGCCGCTTCACGTCCCGCGCCTGCGAGAAGTAGAGGACGGAGAGCACCGCGAGCCCGACGACGGAGGCGAGCCCGGCGTAGGCGCCGATGTCTTGAACTATCTCCGGCAAGGCTCGAACTGTAGAACGGCCATCGGGCGCCGCGGCGCCTAACCGCCCGAAACGGTCAGCGCGCGCTCCGTGGACAGCTCCGCGACGGCTCCTGCGAGCGCCGCGGCATCACCCGCGTAGACGAGCTCCTCGATGCGGGCGAAGGCGCCCTCGACCCACGACGGATCGAGCGGCGAGCGCACGGCGAACACGATCTTCTCGGCCGGAGTCGGCTGCGGACGCTCACCCGGGTTGAAGAGCTCCTCGTGGAGCTTCTCGCCCGGCCTGCGCCCGATGATCTCGATGCCCACGTCGACCTCGGGCTCGAGCCCGGCGATCCGGATCATGTTGCGGGCCAGGTCGAGGATCTTGACGGGCTCGCCCATCTCGAGGACGAAGACCTCGCCGCCCGTCGAGAGCTCGCCCGAGCGGATGATCAGCTGGACGGCCTCCGGGATCGTCATGAAGTAGCGGGTCATCTTCTCGTCCGTGACGGTCACCGGCCCTCCCTGCGCGATCTGGCGCCGGAAGATCGGGACCACCGAGCCGGACGAGCCGAGCACGTTGCCGAAGCGGACCGACGAGTAGCGCGTGCCCTTCCAGCGGTTCTGCGCCGCCTCGATCGCCCATTCGGCGAGGGCCTTGGACGCCCCCATCACGGTCGCCGGGCTGACCGCCTTGTCCGTCGACACCAGCAGGAAGCGCTCTGCGCCCGCCTCGCCGGCCGCCGCAGCGACGATGCGCGTGGCCACCGCGTTGTTGCGAACCGCCTCGACGGGGTTCTCCTCCATCAGCGGCACGTGCTTGTACGCCGCCGCGTGGAACACCACCGAGGGCTCGTGCTCCGAGAAGATCTCGCGCATGCGGGTGGCGTCCTTGCAGTCCGCGAGGACGGCCGCGGCGCGCCGGAAGTGACGCTCCTCCTCGAGCTCGCGGCGGATCTCGAAGAGCGCGTTCTCGGAGTGCTCGACGAGCACGAGCAGCTTCGGCCCGACGCGCGCGATCTGGCGCGACAGCTCTGCGCCGATCGACCCACCCGCGCCCGTCACGAGCACGGTGCGGCCGCGCAGGTAGGCGCCCACCGTGTCAATCTCGACGCGCACCGGCTCGCGGCCGAGCACGTCCTCGACACGCACCTCGCGCACCTGGCGCATCAGGTTGACGCCGCCGGACAGCAGCTCGAAGGTCGTGGGCAGCGTGCGCACCGGGATGTCGCGCTCGCGGCAGGCGGTCACCACCTTCTGGCGCAGCGTGCCGGGCGCCGAGGGGATCGCCATGATCACCTCGTTGGGGCGCACGCCGTCGAGCACGCGCGGCAGCTCGTCGGTCGTGCCCAGCACCTTGTGCCCCGCCACGCGCATGCCCTGCTTGCGCGGGTCGTCGTCGACGAAGCCGACGGGTGCCGAGCGCAGGCCCGGGTTGCGGCGCAGCTCGAAGGCGACCTGCTGGCCGCCGTTGCCGGCGCCCACGATCAACACCTCGTTGGCCGCGCGCTCCACGATCGGGCCGCGCGTCGGGCGCTCGACCAGCGCCCGGACCGCGAAGCGCGCGCCCGAGGTGAACACGAGCGCCAGCAGGAAGTCGAGCGCCAGCACCGTGCGCGGCGGGTCGTGACGGCCGATCGAGAAGAGGAAGAGGACGACGATCACGCCGACCGTCGACACCACAACGGCCTTCAGGATCGTCTCGAAGTCCCGCTGGTCGACGAAGCGCCAGAGCTTCGAGTAGAGCCCGAACAGCGCGAAGATCACCAGCTTCATGACGACGATCAGGACGATCGTCTCCTGGAGCAGCCGGTCGTAGCGATCCGGGATCGCGCCGTCGAAGCGCAGGCTGTATGCGAGGTAGTAGGCGAGCGCGAGGAGCGCAGCATCGACGCCGACCTGACCGACGCGGCGGACGTTCACTGAGGAGGCGAGCGATCTCATTGGTTCGATGCTTGGAGCAGCAGTCTGACGAGTTCGCGGGGGTCACGCCTTATGCGCAAGCCCGCGTGCGACGGCCGTCGCTCCACTCGTATCTCCCTGGGATCGCCGAGTTTATGCAGGCGCCCCTCGCGGAGAAGCGCCTCGTCGACGGCTCCCAGACGCCCCTCGAAGGTCGTGAAGACAGGGGTTCCGAGCGCGACGGCCTCGCGGTTCATGGTACCGCCGGCCGAGATGACCAGGTCCGCGTAGGCCACCAGGCTCTGCGCGTCGACCGCATGCGAGGGGATCGTAAAAGCGCCGAGCCGAGCGATCTCCTCGCGCTGCGTGGCCGTCCGGGGCAGCACGACGGTCTGGGCGTCCTCGCCCGCCAAGCGCTCGAGCACGCGCTTGAAGAGCGGGTTCTCGAAGCGGTGGTAGAGCGACACCTCGGGCGGCGTCCTCACCACAAGCAGCGGGCGCTCGCGGGTCAGCCCGAGCTCGCCGAGCACGGCCTCGTCGGGCTCGAAGTCGGCCAGGTAGTACTCCTCCTTCAGGCCCTCGTACTGCCGAAGCTTGGCCGGCGTGGCGCCGAAGCGGCGCAGGCGCTCTGGCGGGATCGCGTCGGGCACCATGACGATCCGGCAGAGACGGCAGTTGACCTGGTGCTGCGCGTTCGCGAACTCGTAGTCGAACGCGGTCGCGCTCGGGATGCGCAGCAGCCAGGCGGCCACGCTGATGTCGTTGGAGCCGTGGCCCATCGCCACGTCGAAGCGGCGCCCGCGCGCCCAGCGCAGCAGCGCCGAGCTGCGCGAGACGAGGCCGACGCCCTTCGAGGCGAGCCGCCCGCCGCGGTGGCGCCCGACGGCGGTGTGCTCGATGCCGAAGCGCTCGCACAGCTCCAGCGTTTGAGCGAAGTCACGCGCCGTGACCTCCACCTGATGCCCGTCCGCGCGCATGATCTCGATCAGGGGACGCATCACGAGCACGTGCGGGCTGTTCGTCAGATCTACCCAGATGCGCACGAGCGGGCCGCTACCCTACTTCGCTGCCCATGCAGGTAGTACTCGCCTCGCTCACTGACCCCATAGTCGAGGTGGCCGTGGATGTCGTGGATGCGATGGGGCTGCCGGGAGTGTTCGTCCTGATGCTCCTCGAGTCGGCCTGCATCCCGGTGCCCAGCGAGGCCACCATGCTGTTCGCCGGCTTCAACGTGTCGCGCGGCGAGTACAGCCTGATCGCGGCGACGCTCGTGGGCTCGGTCGCCAACCTCGTTGGATCCTGGATCGCGTACGGGGTCGGCTACGCCGGCCGCGTCGACATCCTCGAGAAGCACGGCAGGAAGCTGCACATCAAGAAGTCGCACCTCGAGTGGGCGGATCGCTGGTTCGAGCGCCACGGCGATGCCACCGTCTTCTTCACCCGCATGCTGCCGATCATCCGCACCTTCATCTCGCTGCCCGCGGGCGTGGCGCGGATGCCGTTCTGGCGCTTCACGGTGCTGTCCTTCCTCGGCTGCCTGCCCTGGGTCTTCATGCTCACCTTCATCGGCAAGCAGGCCGGTGACAACTGGGAGTCCTGGAAGGACTACCTCCACTACGTCGACTACGCGGTCGCTGCCGCGATAGTCCTGGGCCTGATCTGGCTGCTGGTGCGCCGCCGCCGCGATCCGAGCGGCGAGCAGGGCCCCGCCGAGCCCGAGCGCGCCTGAGCAACGGCAACGCTCCGGTCCGGGCCGACGGCCCCTCGCGCAAGGCCGAAGCGCTGGCGCGAACAAAGGGTCGCGCTTAAGGTGGCGCGACAGGCGGGCAGGTGATCAGCTCCGACACGACTTCCCCCACGACGCCGTGGCGCGACCGGACGCTCTGCCGTCTGGTCGATGACGTGCGCTCACTGCTGCCGGCCGCCGCCGTCAGCTTCGCGACGCTCGGGGAGGAGACACGCGTAACCGGCTGGTTCGGCTCGGATGAGCTGCGCGACGCGCTCTGCGCCGGCGGCGGGCCCGGGCCGGTGGAGGCCGCACTGGAGCGCGGGCGGCCGCTGCTGCTCCCGCGCGTCGACGCCTGGCAGGCCGCGCCGCTGCTGCTCCAGGGCCTCGTGAACGAGCTCGGCGAGACCCGCGGTCGCAGGGCGTGGGCCGCGTACCGGTCGTGTTCGCTGATCGCGTGCCCGATCCGCAGCGACCTCGACCGCACGCTCGGGGTGCTCGTGATCGTGTCGGACGACAGCTCCGAGCGGCTCCGCTCCGAGCACCTGCGCACGGTCGAGGTGCTGGCGAGCCTGGCCGCGCTCGCGCTCGACCGCGCCGACCTGCTCGAGGCCGAGGCGGCGCGCGCCCGCGAGGAGGCTCGCCTCAACCGAGCCGCCGAGACGCTCTCCGCCTCGCTCGAGCCCGACGAGGTCTACGAGCGCGTGGCCGAGCAGGCGGCCTCTGTCACGGGCGCCACCCGCGCGCTCCTGACGCGCGTCAACTCGCGCACCGGAGAGCTGCGCACGGAGGCGAGCGTCGACTTCTCGGACGGGCTCGCGGACCGGCTCGCGTCGATCGGCTCGGGCAGCTTCGGCGAGGTGGCCCGGGAGCGCAGGCCGCTCCTGCGCCGGGCCGGCGAGGCCGGCGGCACCGACGACGTGCTGCTCGCGGAGGCCGGCATCGGGTCGCTGCTGCACGCCCCGATCGAGCTCGGCCCGCGTCTCTACGGCGTGCTCACCGTCGCCCATCCCGACCCGGCGTTCCTGGGCGAGCAGTCGCTCGAGCTGCTCACGAAGCTCGCCCGCGCCGCCGCCGCCGCGATCGCCAACGCGATCGACTTCGAGCGCGAGCGCCGGATCGCGCGCGCCCTGACGCTCGGCTTCGTGCCCGGCCCGCTGCCGGGGCTGCCGGGCTACGAGACCGGGCTGCTCTACTCGCCCGCGGCGAACGAGCCCACGGGCGGCGACGTCTACGGGGCCTGGCCGGTCGGCGACGGCACGCAGATGGCCGTGCTCGTCGGCGACGTGGCCGGCAAGGGCGTCGAGACCGCCGCGCTCAGCTCGATGGTGCGCTTCTTCGTCGAGGCGCGCAGCTGGGACTCGCTCTCGCCTGCCGCCGTGCTCGAGCAGACGAACCGGATGCTGCTCGGCCGGCTGCCACGCGACACCTTCGTCACGGCCTTCCTCGGCGTCCTCTCGCATGAGTCGCTGCGCTACTGCAACGCCGGCCACCTGCCGCCCCTGCGGGTGCGGGACGGGCGCGCCGAGCCGCTCGACCTGCATGGCCTGCCGCTCGGGGTCGATGACGTGAGCAGCTACTCGGAGAGCGAGCTGGCGCTCACGGCCGGCGACCTCGTCTTCGCCTACACGGACGGGCTGGTCGAGGCGCGCCGCGACGGCGAGGTCTACGGCCAGGAGCGGCTCGCCGCCATGGTCGAGCGGCTGGCCCCCACGCGCGCTCCGGCGGAGCTCGTCGCCGCCATGCACGAGGACGTCGCGGCCTGGGGCGATGGCCTCGACGACGACGCCGTCGCACTGGCTCTGCGGCGGGCGACCTGACCTCCGCGGCGTCCGCTTGAATGACCCCGATGGCCGAAGGGGCATACGCGCGCGCCGGCGTCGACCAGGCGCTCTCGGGCAGCGCCGTGTCCGCGCTCGTCGAGGTGCTGGCGGGTATCCGCACCGGCCGGCCCTCGCGCGCCGCGCTCGGATCGGGCCACTACGCGAACGTCCTGAAGATCGACGAGCGGCGCGGCATCGCGCTGTCGTGCGACAGCGTCGGCTCGAAGGTGATCGTGTGCGAGCAGCTGGGCCGCTACGACACGATCGGCATCGATCTGTTCGGGATGAACGCCAACGACGTGATCTGCGTCGGCGCGGACCCGATCGCCCTGCTCGACTACATCGCGGTCGAGGAGGCCAACCCGGAGGTGCTCGAGCAGATCGGCGTCGGCCTGCGGGCGGGCGCGGAGCAGGCGGGCGTCGAGATCCCGGGCGGGGAGCTGGCGGTGCTCCCGGACGTCGTCCGCGGCCACCCCTCGCCGCGCGGCTTCGACCTGGTCGGCTTCTGCGTCGGCCTCGTCGACCTCGACCAGATCGTCACCGGCGCCGCGATCGAGCCCGGCGACGCGCTGATAGGCATCCCCTCGAGCGGCATCCACTCGAACGGGCTCAGCCTCGCCCGGAGCGTGCTGAGCGACCTCGACGAGCGCTTCGGCGAGCTGACAGCCGGTGAC
Source organism: uncultured Thermoleophilaceae bacterium (assembly GCA_963739095.1). Lineage (GTDB taxonomy): Bacteria > Actinomycetota > Thermoleophilia > Solirubrobacterales > Thermoleophilaceae > JACVRW01. Next base: position 11,330 of record CAVTZF010000011.1, on the reverse strand, counting down.
CTGCTGCTCGAGCCGACCGTCATCTACGTGCGCGCCATCCGCGAGCTGCTCGAGTCACCCGTCGACGTCCGCGGGCTCGCCCACATCACCGGCGAGGGCTTCCTGAACCTGCTGCGCCTCGAGGCGCCGGTGGGGTATCGGATCGATGCGCCGCTGCCGGTGCCGCTCGTCTTCCAGGTGATCGCCCAGCGCGGCGACGTGAGCCCCGCAGAGCTGCACGAGGTGTTCAACATGGGCTGCGGCTTCTGCGTCGTCACGCCCGCCGCTGACGCCGAGGCCGCCGTCGAGCTGCTCGCTCGCCATCACCCGGGGACTGCGGTGATTGGGCACGCGACGGAGGCGGCGGGGGTGGTCGAGCTCACGCGCGAGGGGCTGATCGGGCGGCGGCCCGGTGGGTTTGCGGTTGCGCCGGAGGCCTGAGCCGCGCGCTCTCCGACAGCCGGGTTGGGCTGGGAAAGGCGTTAGGGTGCGTCGACGACTTCTGCCGCGACCCTTGTCATGTGGTTTTCCCTGCGCTCGCCGGAGCTGGCAGAGGACTTTGAGCGCCTGATGGCGGGTGATCGAGACATAGTCCGCGGGTCGCTGGACACGGTGTCGGAGTGGCGCCTGACGCGGCCGCTGGACTTGCCCGGACAGTCAATTGAAGCTGCCGACTACGTCCTGATCGCGGAAATCGTCGAAATTCAGCGCTGGCAGGAACAGGCGACCGAGCTGGTCCAGAACCTGACGGACGACCTGGGGCATCTGGTCTCGAGTCGGGGGATGCTCGTCGTGGGGCACATCCTTTGATCGCCAAGGCCTCACAGGGCCGCTAAGCGACCCGCCCCCGACCGGCCCGACGCGGCTCTCAAGCCAACGCCCAGAGCTCGCCCGTGAGAAAGCGCTCCGGCCGCACCCGCCACTCGGCGGCGAGCCGCCAGAGCTCCGCCTGGGCGCGCGGGCCGGGCAGGTCGCAGACCGCGGCGACCTCGACGGCGGCGAGCGAGCCGAAGCGCGCCAGCGCCTCCTCCACCGACGGCGGCTGCCCGTTCGCGGGCTTCGCTCCGCAGGCGAGCGCCGCGCGCCGCCAGGCGTCGTAGCCGTCGCGCGCGCCGCACTGCTGCTCGGCGCCGTCGTCGCCGCTGAAGAGCAGCACCGGCAAGGACTCGATGCCGCGCTCGCGCGTGTCCTGGAGATCCGCGCCGAAGGCCTCGACGATCGCGTTCGACTCGAGGTCGATCCGGAAGCGCTCGGCGTCGACGCCCGCCGTGCCGTGCCTCGTCCACGAGCGCCGCGGCGCCGTCCAGCTTGCGGCGGCGGCACATGATCCCCTCGCGCAACGCGCGCAGGTAGCGCTCCGCCGTCTCGGCGCCCTGCTCCTCGGCGGCCTTGAAGGCCATGCAGGCGGGGAAGGTCGAGCCGATCGCGCCGGGCGTGTTCCAGGCCCGCGGATCGACCGGCATGCCCGACTCGGAGGCCGTGTCGAGCCAGTTGCGGGCAAGCCGCGACTGGTCATCCTCATACTGACGGGCAAGCCCTCCCATGACGTAGGTGATCTGGACCTCCGCGCCGAACTCCGTCTGTAGGCGACGCAACCCCGGCTCGATGGCCCAGGAAGCCGCGCAGGCAGGATCCGTGAAGTAGCGAAGACGTGCAGCCAACCGAGAGCGGAAAATAGTTGACGGTGATCGGGACGCTCATCAGCGACCGCTACCGGATCGATCAGAAGATCGGCTCTGGCGGTATGTCGACCGTCTACCAGGCCTTCGACCCCACGCTCGAGCGCTGGGTGGCGATCAAGCTCATGCACCGCGACATCTCGAGCGACCCCGATCAGCTCGAGCGCTTCCGCCGCGAGGCGCGCGCCGTCGCGCAGCTGAACCACCCGCACGTCGTGACCGTGATCGACGCGGGCGAGGACGACGGCGCTCCCTTCATCGTCTTCGAGTACGTAGAGGGCGAGACGCTGAAGGATCGCATCAAGCGCCAGGGCCGGCTGCCGGTGTCGGAGGCGGTCGCCTACGCGATCGAGATCGGGCGCGCGCTCGAGTGCGCCCACCTGCACCGGCTCGTGCACCGCGACGTGAAGCCGCAGAACGTGCTGATCGACCCCGACGGCCGCGCGAAGGTCACCGACTTCGGCATCGCTCGCTCGCTCGAGGCGCACGGGCTGACGGCCACCGGCCGCGTACTGGGCACGACCGACTACGTCTCACCCGAGCAGGCCCTCGGCCACGAGGTCACGCCGCAGTCCGACATCTATTCCCTGGGCGTCGTCCTCTACGAGATGCTCACGGGCGAGCCCCCGTTCCGGGCCGACTCGCAGGTTGCGGTAGCGATGAAGCACGTGCGCGACCCGCTGCCCGACGTCCAGCGCCTGCGCCCCGAGATCTCGGCGGCGCTCGCCGCGGTGGTCGAGCGGGCGACGGCCAAGGAGACCGCGCACCGCTACCAGACGGTCGGCGAGATGGTGCACGACCTCGAGGAGGTGCTCGCGATCGAGGCCGCCCGCACCGGCGAGGCCACCGGCGAGGCGACCACCGTGCTGCGCACGCTCTCCGACGACACCGCCGACTTCGCCCCGGTGCGGCTGCGCCATCCGAAGCGCGTGATCTTCCTGACGCTGCTGCTGCTCGCGCTGGTCGGCGTGGCAGTCTGGTTCCTGGCCTCGCGCACGGAGAAGGGCCCGGGCGCCGGACCGGTGGTGGCCGAGCCACCCGGGCTCGAGCGCGTGCAGCTGCCGAGCGACGCCGCACGCGACTACGACCCCGAGGGCGACGACCTCGAGGAGTCGCCCGAGGCAGCCAACCTGGTGCTCGACGGGCTCAGGAACACGGCCTGGGACACCGAGACCTACGAGGCGGGCTTCGACGGCGCCAACAAGGGCGGCGTCGGCCTCTATGTCGACGCGGGCAAGCCGATCCCGGCGCGGCGGCTCTCGCTGCTGACCTCGACGCCCGGCTTCACGGCTGCCGTCTACGCCTCCAACACCAAGCCCGGCTCGCTGCGCGGCTGGAAGAAGGTGAGCAGCACGGAGCAGGTGCGCGAGCGGCAGGTGTTCCAGCTCGACCTGGGGCAGCGCCAGGAGTTCCGCAACTACCTCGTCTGGATCTCCGAGCTGCCGCCCGACGAGGGCAAGGCCAAGATCGAGGAGCTGCGTCTCTCCCAGACCAAGGGCTAGAAGCGGTAGCGGCGCTCCTCCTCGTGGCGCTCGAACGCGAGCGCCAGCAGCCGGTCCAGCAGCTCGATGTATGGCAGGCCGCTCGCCTCCCACAGCTTCGCGTAGACGCTCGTGGCGGTGAAGCCCGGGATCGTGTTGAGCTCGTTGACGAGCACGTTGCCGTCCTCGACGAAGAAGTCGACGCGCGCCATCCCCGAGCAGTCGATCAACTTGAAGACCTCGACGGCGAGCCGGCGCACCTCCTCGAGCTGATCGTCCGGCAGGCGCGCCGGGATCACGAGCTCCATCCCGCCCGGCTCGTACTTGGCCTCGTAGTCGTACCAGTCGGCGCTCACCAGGGCGATCTCACCGGGCTGCGAGGCGACGGGGTCGCGGTGGCCCAGCACGGAGCACTCGACCTCCATGCCCTCGGAGAAGCGCTCGACGAGCGCAACCGGGTCGTGCTCGAAGGCGTGCGCGAGCGCCTGGTCGAGCTCCGCCTCCGACCAGGCCTTGCCGATCCCGACCGACGAACCGAGCCGTGCGGGCTTGACGAAGGCGGGCGGCGGCAGCGTCACCTCCATCCCCTCACGGACCGCGACATAGTCGACCTGCGGGATCCCGTGGGCGGCCATCAGATCCTTGAAGAGCGCCTTGTCCATCGCGACGGCCGAGGCCGTGACCCCGGCGCCGACGTAGGGCAGGTCGAGCAGCTCGAGCAGGCCCTGCACCGTCCCGTCCTCACCGAAGGGCCCGTGCAGGACCGGGAACACCACCTCGGCCCCGAGCAGACCGGCGCCGGGCTCGATCGGCAACGGCTCGTCCTCGAAGAGCCAGCGCCCCTGACCGGTCAGGCGCACGTCGAGCACCTCGTGACCACCCGCGACGAGGCCCTCGCGCACGGCGGCTCCCGACGCCAGCGAGACGTCGTGCTCGCTGGAGCGGCCGCCCGACAGGACGGCGACCTTCACGGCGTCCCCCTCACGGCTCCGGCTGCGGGTTCGTGTCCTCGAGCGTGTCCGTCTGCTCGAGCACGCCGATGATGATCACGACCTCGTCGCCCTCGTCGAGCTCAGTGCCGGCGCCGGGCCTCTGGTCGATCACGACGCCGTCGTCGTCGGGGTCGGTCACGGTCTGCTCGCGCTGCACCGGCACGAGGCCGGCATTGCCGATCTGCGTCGCCGCGTCCGCCGCGCTCAGGCCGACGACGTTCGGGACGCTCGCCTGTGGGATGCCGGTGGAGACGGTGATGGTGACCGTCGTCCCCTGATCCACCGAGCTGCCCCCGGCCGGGTCCTGGGCGATGACGGTCCCCTCCGGCTCCTCGGACTCCTGCTCCCGGACCCCGACACCGAGGCCCTCGCCGCGCAGGCGCGAGTCGGCAGACGAGCGCGACAGGCCCACGACGTCCGGCACCGTCGTCAGCTCGGGACCCTGGCTCACGAGCAGGCGCACACGCGTGCCGACGGTCACCTCCTCACCCTCGCGCGGCACGGTGCGGATGGCGAGACCCTTGCGCACCTCGTCCGAGAACTCGACGTCGCGCGTGACCTTCAGCCCGGCGTCCTCGAGCTCCTTGATCGCCTGTGCCTGTGGCAACCCCGCGACCGCGGGGACGAGCACGTCGCCCGGGCCGTCCGACACCTCGAGCGTGACGGTCGACCCGACCTCCGCCTCCTCGCCGGGATTCGGGTCCTGGTCGAGCACCTGGTCGAAGGGCTGCGCGCTGCGCACGCGCGTCTGCTCGACGTCGAACCCCGCTCGCTCGAGCTGCGCGCGCGCCTCGACGAGCTGGAGCTGAGTCACGCGCGGGACCTCCTTCTTCTCGGTGGCGAGCTCGCCGCTCGCGATCAGCCAGATCAGGAAGCCGACGAGCGCCAGAGCAAGCAGGCCGATCGTGAACCAGGGCCAGCGCCGCTTGCGCTCGCGCTCGGGCGCCGTGACCGGCGCCAGCGGAGGCCGCTCGCCGTCCGCGGCGGGATCGACCGCTGCAGGCAACGGGATCGGCGCGAAGGCGCTGGTCGACTGGCCGCCGTTCGCGCCGGCGTCGATCTGCGCGCGCGCGGCCTCGAGGCCCTCGGCGAAGTCGTCGGCCGTCTGCCAGCGCTGCGCCGGGTCCTTCGCGAGCGCCGCCATCACGACGGCCTCGAGCGCCGGGTGCACGTCGGGTCGCAGCTGAGAGATCGGCGCGGGCGCTTCAGAAAGATGCTTGAGCGCGATCGCGACCGCGCTCTCGCCCTGGAAGGGCAGCTTGCCCGCCAGCATCTCGTAGAGCATCACGCCGATCGAGTAGAGGTCGGAGGCGGCGGTCACGGCGTGCCCCTGGGCCTGCTCCGGAGAGAGGTAGTGGGCCGTCCCCATGATCGACCCGGTCTCCGTCATCTCGGAGGCGCCGGCGCGCGCGATGCCGAAGTCCGTGACCTTCGCGTGGTCCCGCTCGTCGACGATCACGTTGTGCGGCTTGAAGTCACGGTGGATCACGCCGTGGCGGTGCGCGAACCCGGCGGCGTGCAGGATCTGGACGCCCAGCTCGACCACGCGCTGCTGCGACAGCGGCGCCTCGCTCGTCACGATCTCCTTGAGCGTGCGCCCGGTGAGGTACTCCATCGCGATGTAGTAGGTGCCCTCGTGCTCGCCGCGGTCGAAGACGCCCACCACGTTCGGGTGCGACAGGCCGGCGGCGGCCTTCGCCTCGCGCCGGAAGCGCTCGACGAACTCCTGGTCCTGGGCGAAGCGGCGGTGCAGGACCTTGAGCGCGACCTCGCGACCGAGGTGCGTGTCCTCGGCGGCGTACACGTCCGCCATGCCGCCCGAGCCGATGCGCCGCAGGATGCGGTAGCGGCCGTCGACGAGCGCGCCGGTGGCGACCTCGGTCATCCGCCCCCTCCGAGCAGCGCCTCGAGCACCGTCTTCGCGATCGGGGCCGCGACCGTGCCGCCCTCGCCGGTGGTCCGCTCGACCGTCACGGCGATCGCCATCCGCGGATTCTCCACCGGGGCGAAGGCGATGAACCAGGGCTGCGTGAACTCACGGTTCGCGCCCACCTCAGCCGTGCCGGTCTTGCCGGCGACGGTGATGCCGGCGAGCGCGGCCGCCGTGCCGGTGCCCTCCTCGACGACGCGGCTCATCATCACCGTGAGCTCCTTGGCGGTCTCCGGCTTCATCACGGTCGACTGCAGGTCGGGCTCGATGCGCTCGGCCACGCGCCCGTCCTTGCGCACGATGCGGTCGGTGAGCTGGGGCCTCATCAGCCGACCGCCGTTGGCGACGGCGGCCGCGACCTGCGCCATCTGCACAGGCGCGGCTCGGATCTCACCCTCGAGGCCACCCTGGCCGATCGCCACACGCCCGACGTCGAAGCCATCCTCGACATAGTCGCCGTCGCCGTTGATGATGCCGCTCGGGATCATCTGCTCGTCGGGATAGTCGAGCTGCGGATCCGCGTAGAAGCCGTAGCGCTTCATGTACTCGACAAGCGTCCGGCGGCCGATCTGCTCACCGATCTGCGCGAAGACGGTGTTGACGGAGTTGGTGAGCGCGTCGGTGAACGAGATCGGCCCGAAGCTCGTGCCGCCGGCGTTGGAGAGCGGCACGCCCGAGATCTCCTTCGGGGACGAGCCGTCGATGATCGACTCCGGCGTGAGCTTGCCGCTGTCGAGCGCCGCCGTGGCGGTCACGACCTTGAAGGTCGAGCCGGGCGGGTAGAGCTCCTGCGTCGTGCGGTTGAGCAGCGGCTTGTTCGGATCCGTGTTGAGCCGGCCGAAATCCGTGGGGACGAGGTTGGCGTCGTACTCCGGGATCGAGACCATCACGCGCACCTTGCCGGTCTGCGGCTCGATCGCGACGACCGCGCCCTTGCGGCCGCCGAGCGCCGCCTGGGCGGCCTGCGTGCCCTCCACGCTGAGGTTCGTGACGACGTCGAGGCCCTCGCGCTCGTGCCCCTCGAGGCCCGTGAAGATCGACTCGAACTCGTCCTCCTCGCCCGCCAGCGCGTCGTTGCGCGAGCGCTCGAGGCTGATCCGGCCGTTGCGGATGTACGAGTAGCCGACGGGGTGCGAGAACAGCCCTCGAGTCGGATAGGTGCGCGTGTAGATGCGGTCCTCGCCGCGGCCGCTCGGCACGCTCCGGGCCAGCTCCGTGCGGCCGTCGCTCGCGAGGATCAGGCCGCGCGGGATCTTCTGCTCACGGATCAGCGCGCGGCGGTTGTTCGGGTTGTCCTCGAGGCCCTCGGCGTCGAGCACGCTCCAGTACGAGGTGAAGCCCACGAGCACGGCGAACAGGACGACGAACAGGCCGAAGAGCTGAACGATCTGGCGGTTCATACGAGCCCGCCCCGTCGAATTCGCTCACGCCTGGCGCTGTCGGACACGATCAAGAGCAGCGCCAGCAGCACCAGGTTGGCGAGCAGCGAGCTGCCGCCGTAGGAGACGAGCGGCAGCGTCACGCCGGTCAGCGGGATCACGCGCGTGACGCCGCCGACGATCACGAACACCTGCAGCGCCAGCACGCTCGTCAGGCCGACCGCGAGCAGCTTCGAGAAGCCGTCCGCCGCGACCATCGAGATCTTGAAGCCGCGGAAGACGAGCAGCAGGTAGGCGCCCACGAGCCCGGCCGCGCCGAACAGGCCGGCCTCGTTCACGAGCACGGAGTAGATGAGGTCCGTGTGCGGCGCGGGGATCAGCATGTTGCCGCCGGGCGCCTCGAGCAGCGAGCGCCCGAAGCCCTCGCCGAATAATCCTCCGTCCGCCTGCGCGAACAGCGATTGAGCCACCTGATAGCCCTGGCAGTTGACGAACTCGCTGACCTCGCCGGTACTGGGACAGGTCACGCGCTCGGTCGAGAAGGTGTCGAGCCAGATGTCGAAGCGGTCGCGCACGTGCGAGACCCGCTCGGCGAAGAAGAAGGCGCCGCCGAAGAACATCGTGACGCCCACGCCGACGAGCGACAGCCGCCCGGTCGCGACGTACAGCAGCGCGAGGAAGCCGCCGAAGAACATCAGCGAGCTGCCGAGGTCGCGGATGAAGATCAGCATCAGCATCGCGAGGCCCCAGACGAGCAGCAGCGGGCCGAAGTGCTTGGGCGAGGGGCGCTCGCGCAGCACCGCCACGAGCGAGGCCACGAACACGACCAGCAGCACGGAGCCCGCCGGGCCGAGGTCGAGCACGAGGATCGCGAGCAGCGTGAGCACCGCCGGCACGCCGTAGAGCAGCAGCTGCCTCTGGAAAGGCAGCGGCCGCAGCCGCGGGCGCACGAGGATGTCGCCGGTCTCGCGCAGGTAGCTCGCGAGGAAGATGATGATCCCGAGCTTCGCGAACTCGGCCGGCTGGAACTTGATCGGCCCGAGCTCGATCGCGAGGAAGGCGCCGTTGACCTGCGCGCCGATGCCCGGCAGGCGCGGCAGCACGAGCAGGGCGATGCTGCCCGCCGCGATCAGGTAGCGGTAGCGCTCCAGCACGTGGTGGTCGCGGATCAGCAGGATCGTGCCGCAGAAGAAGACGAGCCCGACCACGAACCACTGCGCCTGCTCGCGCGCCAGCTCCGGGTCGATGCGGTAGATCAGCACGAGCCCGACCGCCGCCAGCAGGGCTGCCAGCGGGAACAGGTACGGGTCGGCGTCCGGCAGGCGCGCCCGGATGAACAGGTGCGCGACGACGCACAGGCCGAGGAACACGGCACCGTAGGTGAGCGTGGCGTCCTGCACGTCCGCCGTGCGCGTGGCGAGCACGGCGGCGAAGCCGGCGACCACGAGCAGCGAAACCGGGAGCAGCCCGAACAGCTCTCGCGTTCGTGCCGACATCAGTTCGACGCCGTCCCCGTGCCCTCGAGCTGGCCGCGCTCGAGCGCGCGCACGAGGTCGACGGCGTCCTCGCGGCTGCGCCACTCGTGGTCGAGAACGCGCTCGCGGCGCCCCGCCGGGATCGCCCCGGCCGGCATCCCGCTCGCGTACTCCTCCTCGTAGAGGTCGATCCCGAAGGGCAGCTCGTACGGCACGCCGCGGTAGACGGTCACGAGCCCGCCGTCGTTCGTCCCCACGAAGTAGACCTGGCGGCTGAGCGCGTACAGGCCGGCCACGGCGGCGGCGACCAGCGCCAGGCCGAGCACGCCCTTGAGCAAGAGGCCGCCGCGGCGCGCGCTTGCGCCGGCGGGGCCTGCGCGGCGCGGGCTCGGGCGGGACGGGCTCGATCCGGGCGCTCGGGGCGGCGGCGCGGCCGCGGCCCTGGATGTCGTCGGCACTGAGCTGGCCCGCGATCGTCTCGTCCTCGGCGGGCGGCGGGCCGGCGACGGTGGTGGGCTCCGCCGGGGCGCCCTCCCCGAGCTCGCCGAGCCGGAACAGCACGACCGTGATGTTGTCCTTGCCGCCGCTCTGGTTGGCGGCCTTGATCAGCGCGTCGGCCGCGTCGTCGAGCGTCGCCGAGGTGCGCAGGACCGCGGCGACCTCGTCGTCGGAGATCATCGAGGTCAGGCCGTCCGAGCAGAGCAGGAACAGGTCGCCCGCGCGGGCGCTCAGCGTGTAGGTGTCGACCTCGACGTCCGGCTCGGGCCCGAGCGCGCGCGTGATGATCGAGCGCTGCGGGTGATGCTCCGCCGCCTCGGGCGTGATCTGGCCGCTGCGCTCGAGCTCCGCCACGAGCGAGTGGTCGCGCGTGATCTGCTCGAGCTCGCCATCGCGCAGGCGGTAGGCGCGGCTGTCGCCGACGTGGCCAAGGCTGACCTCGCCGTCGTGCACCTTCGCGGCGGTGAGCGTCGTGCCCATGCCGCGCCGCGACTCGTCCGTCACGGCGAGGTCGTAGATGCGCCGGTTGGCCTCGCGCAGGATGCGCGCGAGCTGCGCCTCGGCGGCCTCGCCCGCCTCGCTCGCTCCCTCGAACGCCCCGGCGGCGATCGCGGACGCCACCTCGCCCGCGCGCGCGCCGCCCATGCCGTCGGCGACGGCGAAGAAGGGCGGCTGCAGCACGAGCGAGTCCTCGTTCGCGCTGCGCTGCCGGCCGACGTCCGTGCGGCCCACCTGCTCGACGATCCCGAGAGCCACGCGCCTACTCCTCGTAGCGGTACTCGCTGTCGCCGATCCGGATCACGTCCGCCATCTTGAGCCGTTCCGTGGCCTTGACCTGGCGCCCGTTGAGATAGGTCCCGTTGGTCGAGCCCATGTCCTCGAGGTACATGTACTCCCCTCGCGGAAAGATGCGCGCGTGGGCGGACGACGCGAACGGGTCGTCGACCCGGATCGCCGCGCCGTCGGAGCGGCCCATCGTCGCTCCCTCGCCGATGTCGAAGGTCGTGCCCGGCTGGTGGCCCATCGCCGCGACGACCGTCAGCTGCGGGAGACGCCCGCGCGCAGGTCCGGCATCGCCGACTCCTGGCGCCGCCGGCTGGGCGGCTCGGCGGGCTCGGCCGGCGCTGTGCGCTCGGAGCGCGACAGGTCCCGCATCGCGCTGCGCACCACCCAGAGCAGGAACAGGTACAGCACCAGGAGGAAGCCGAACTTGAGAGCGACGGCGAGCGGCTCGTCCACCGTTGCGGTTCCCCCTACTCGAGCTCGAAGGTCAGGTCGGTGACGCCGATCGTGATGCGGTCGCCGTCGCGCAGCGCCACCTGGTCGATGCGGCGCCCGTTGACCTTGACGCCGTTGGTGGAGCCGAGGTCGACCGCGTGCCAGCCGTTCTCGTCGCGGCGCAGCTCGGCATGGCGGCGCGAGACGTTCGGGTCGGAGACGACGACGTCGCAGTCGCGGCTGCGGCCGATCACCACGCGGTCGCCGCTCAGCACGTTGCGCCGCCCCTCGGACACGAGCAGCGCCTGGCGGCGGCCGATCGGCGCCTCGAGCGGACGCGCGGCGCGGTCGGGCGAGTAGACCATCGTGTGGCCGAAGTCGCCGGCTGACGGCGCCGCGGCACGGGCGCGCCTCGGCCGCCTCCTCCTCGGGCGGCGCGAGCAGCTGCGCCTGGATGCCGAACTCGCCGAGCTCGAGCCGGTCGTCCGTGTGGAACTCGATCTGCGGCCGGCTCGTGAGCGCGAGCGACTCCTGGCGGGCGTGCTCGAGCAGGTAGTCCGACAGCTCCTTGCGCAGCGCCGGCTCGTAGCTCGAGAACTGCTCGCGGTCCTGCGGCGACAGGAAGATGCGGTAGTGGTTCGGCACGTAGACGCGCGAGACGGAGACCATCTGGTTGTCCTCCATCTCCTTGGCGAGCTT
>CAVTZF010000010.1:0-29832 GCA_963739095.1 uncultured Thermoleophilaceae bacterium | reverse complement strand
CTGCCAGCCCTGGTCGGCCGGGTTCACGTTGACGCCCGGCTTGACGATCTCGTCGATCCTGTCGAGCAGCTCGTTCGAGAGCTCGGTGTCGGCGGCCGGCAACTGCGACTCGAGGTGCTCCATCGTGCGCGGGCCGATGATCGCCGCTGTCACGGCGGGATGGCGGATCACGAACGCGAGCGCCATCTCGATCAGGCTGATCCCGGCCTCGTCGGCGAGCTTGCCGAGCGCGTCGGCGGCGTCGAGCTTGCGCTGGTTCTCGGGCAGCGACATGTCGTAGCGCTGCGGGACCATCGCCGAGCGCCGCGAGGTCAGGTCGGCGGCGTCCTTGCGCCACTTCCCGGACAGCCAGCCGCCCGCGAGCGGGCTCCACGGGATCACGCCCATGCCGTAGCGGCGGCAGGTCGGCAGCACGTCCGCCTCGACGCCGCGATGCAGCAGTGAGTAGGGCGGCTGCTCGCAGACGAAGCGCTCTCGCCCGCGCCGCTCGGCCACCCACTGCGCTTCGACGATCGCGCTAGGCGGGAAGGTCGAGGAGCCGATGTAGCGCACCTTGCCGGCGCGCACGAGGTCGGTGAGCGCGCCGAGCGTCTCGTCGATGTCGGTGTCGAGCTCGGGGCGGTGGATCTGGTAGAGGTCGATCCAGTCGGTGCCGAGCCGCCGCAGGCTGTTCTCGACCTCGCGCACGATCCAGCGCCTCGAGTTGCCGAACTCGTTCGGGTCGTCGCCCATCGAGCCGTGCACCTTGGTGGCGAGGACGACGTTGTCGCGGCGCCCGCCGGCGAGCGCCTTGCCGACGATCTGCTCGGACTCGCCGCGCGAGTAGACGTCGGCCGTGTCGATGAAGTTGACGCCGGAGTCGAGGGCCTTGTGGATGATGCGGATCGACACGTCGTGGTCCGTCTCGCCCCAGGCCCCGAACATCATCGCCCCCAGACAGAGCGGGCTGACCTTGACCCCGGTGCGGCCGAGCGTGCGCAGTTCCATGAGTCGAGACTAGAAGCCCGCCCACTAGCATCGCCGGCCCTATGACCGCGGCGTTACAGGAGGAGGCGGTGAAGCTGCTGCGCGAGCTCGTGCAGCACGACACCACGAACCCGCCCGGCAACGAACGCCCGGCGCAGGAGCTCGTGGCCGCGCGCCTGCGCGCGGCCGGCTTCGAGGTCGAGCTCGTGGGTCCCGATCCCGAGCGCCCGAATGTGGTCGGGCGCCTGGAGGGGAGCGCGCCGGGCCCGGTGCTCGGGTTGCTCTCGCACGTCGACACGGTCACAGCGGACCCGCGCGGCTGGCGCCACGACCCCTGGTCGGGGGCGCTCGACGAGGGCTGCGTGTGGGGCCGTGGGGCACTCGACATGAAGTCGCAGACGGCCGCGGAGCTTGTTGCCGCGTGCTCGCTCGCGCGCGAGGGCTGGCGCCCTGCCTCCGGCGCGCTCGTCGTGATCTCGGTCGCCGACGAAGAGGTCGGCGGCACGGGCGCCGAGATCGTCTGCGCCGAGCGGCCCGATCTCGTTCGCTGCGACTACCTGCTGAACGAGGGCGCCGGCGTGTCCTTCCCGCTCGACGGCGCGCGCTTGTACGACGTGACGGTTGGAGAGAAGGGCGTCTTCCGCTTCACGCTGTCGACCGACGGGGTGGCCGGCCACGCATCGATTCCCGACGTCGCCGACAACGCGCTGCTCAAGCTGGCGCCGCTGCTCGAGGCGCTCGCGACGCGCAGGCCGGGCTTCGACGTGACGCCCGGCCCGCGCACACTGCTCGCCGCACTCGGGCTCGACGCCGACGGTGACCCGGACGCGGCCCTCGAGCGGCTGCGCGAGCGCGCGCCGGAGTACGCGCCGCTGGTCGAGCCGATGCTGCGGGTGACGCTTGCGCCCACGATGGTCGAAGCCTCCACGGCGAGAAACGTGATCCCGGACGAGGCGCACCTGCACGTCGACTGCCGCGTCCCACCCGGCATGGACGAGCCCGAGGTGCGCGCCCGGCTGGGCGAGGTGCTGCCCGCGGACGGCTACCGGCTCGAGTTCACAGAGCGGCTCGTCGGGAACAGCTCGCCCCCCGAGTCGGCGCTGATGGACGCGCTGGCCGCGTGGATCGGGCACAGCGACCCGGGCGCGCGGATCGTGCCCTCGATCGGGACGGGATATTCCGACTCGCACACCTTTCGAGCGGCCTTCCCAGACTGCGTCGCCTACGGCTTCTTCCCCCAGCGCTACATGAGCCTGAGCGAGATCAATGCGCTCGTGCATGCGCGCAACGAGCGCATCGACGTCCGCGACCTGGCGCTGGCGGTCGACTGCTACCGCTCAGTGGTGGTCGAGCTGCTCGGCTGAGTCAGAGCAGCCAGACGATCAGCAGCACGATCAGCGCGATCCCCACGCCGATGCCCGTGATCGAGAGCGGCGTGCGGTTCTCGTACCAGAAGCCCGGGTTCGCGCGGTCGCGCGAGATGTGGCCCTCCGGAGGCTCGCCCGTCCAGTCGTCGTCGTCCCAGGCGCCCATTGGGAGAGTTGTACCCCGGTTGTCCTGATTCACCCGTGGCCAACCGGGTAGCGCGTGCCTATGTCCACTCGCGACCAGAAACTGATCCAGTACCTGAACGAAGCGCACGGCAAGGAGAAGGAGCTCGAGACCGCGCTCCAGGCTCACATCGCCATGACCACCCGCGCGCCCTACAAGAAGCGCCTTCAGCAGCACCTGAAGGAGACGAAGGAGCACGCTCGCAGCGTCGAGCGGCGCATCAAGCAGCTCGGCGGCTCGACCGACACGCACCTGCCGGCGCCCGTTGCAGAGGCCGCCGCGACGGCGCAGGAGGTCGCCTCGAAGGCCGTCTCCACCGCCAAGGGTGGACTGGACGCGATTCGCGGAACAGGCGAGAGCGAGAAGATGCTGAAGAACGCGAAGACCGAGTTCTCCGAGGAGCACGAGGAGATCGCGACGTACGCCGGCATCGAGGCCCTCGCCGAGACCGTCGGTGACCGCGACACGGTCAAGCTCGCCCGCTCGATCCGGCGCGAGGAGGAGCGCATGGCCGCCTTCCTCGCCAAGGAGATCGCGACGCTCGCCAAGGGCGTGGCGAAGGAGGAGATCCCCGCCGCCGAGTGGTCCAACGGTGGCACTTCGAGCAGGCGGCGCACGAGCTCCCGCAGCAGCGGCACGCGCAGCTCCTCCAGCCGCTCGCGCTCATCGTCGAGCAGGTCTAGCAAGAGCGGCGGTTCGTCGCGCTCGCGCCGCTCGCGCGCCACGTCGAGCCGTTAAGCGAGGCGTGCAACCCGCGCCCGGCGGGTATCCCTCGGGCGACCATGACCGAACGGACGTCGGGCGCGGGTAGGAACGAGAGCGAGGAGGAGCGGGTCGACCGCAACCTCCAGGAGCTCCTGCAGGAGCTCCGCGTGGCGCTGCCGGGAGTGCAGGTGCTGTTCGCCTTCCTGCTCATCGTGCCGTTCAACCAGCGCTTCCCGGACATCACGAGCTTCCAGCAGACGATCTACTTCATCACCCTGTTGCTCGCCACCGGCGCCACCGCCTTCCTGATCGCCCCGACCGTCCACCACCGCGTGCTGTTCAGCGAGCAGGCCAAGGAGCAGATCGTCATGACCGCCAACCGGTTCGCGATCGTCGGGATGGCGCTGCTCGCCGCCGCGATGACCGGGGCGATCCTGCTCATCACCGACATCATCTACGAGAGCACCACGGTCACGATCGTGGCCGCCGCCGTGGCCCTGCTGTTCTTCGTGCTCTGGTACGTGGTGCCGCTGCGGCGCTCGAAGCTGGTCTCCTAGTCCACGGGCTCCAGCGAACGGGCGATCTGCTCCGCGCGCGGGAGCCCGAAGGCCCCCTCGAGGCGCACGAGCCTGTTGCCGCGCTCGAGCAGGAGCACGTTGGCGGCGAGCCGCAGCTCGCTGTCGGTCGTCTGGCCGTCGGGGCGGCGGTAGAAGAAGAAGTGCTCGGCCCCCTCGATCCAAACCGCGCGCTCGCCGTCGAGCGTCAGCTCCTCGATGGCGGTTGCCGAGCCCGCCAGCTTCCCGATCAGCTCCGGCACGAGGTCGCCGCGGAACTCGGTCACGAGCAGACCGAGGCCGGTTGTCCTGGCCTCCGGGAGCCCGGCGCGCGGGCGGTAGGCAAGCGCGAGCTCGCCGCCGGGGATGTCGCGGCGCACGTAGACGCCGTCCGGGCTGCCGGGGTCGGCCGGCACGAGCGGCGTGAAGCCGAGGACGCTGGTGGCCCGCTCCAGCGTGGTTCGCTGACCGAGCCGCAGCGGCCCGGGCTCGGGCGCCGCCGGCAGCTGCTCGCGGCGCTCGACCGTCGCCCCCTGGAGCCCGAAGAACTCGAGCACGGCGTCACGGACCGACGGCACCGCCGCGAACACGCCCCCGGCGAGCACGAGCAGCCCGATCAGCGCGAGCGCGAGCGCGCGGCGGAAGCCCGCGGCGGGCAGGAGGCTGCGGCGCCTGCGCGGCGCCGGCTGTCCGAGCCGCGCGCGGACGCGTGGCGCGAGCGCCGGCGTCTCGGGGTAGTCGAGCTCGCGGCCGAGGCGCGTGAGTGCCTGCTCGAGCTCGGTCACGCCACCTCCTCCCCCAGCTCGCCGCGCAGCCGCTCGAGCGCCCGCGAAAGACGCGACTTGACGGTGCCGCGAGCGCACTCGAGCACCTCCGCCATCTCCTCCTCGCTGAGGTCGAGGAAGTAGCGGCAGGCGATCGCGCGCTGGTCGTTCTCGTTCAGGCGGGAGAGCGCCGCCAGCAGCTCCTCGCGCCGCTCGGAGTCGAGGAGCGCCGCCTCGGGCGACGGGACCGCGTCACCCGGGCGGCGCTCCTCGGCCACGCGCAGCGCGAGCGTCGCGCGCCGGCCCGCGGACCGCACGCGGTTGCGCGCCTCGTTCGCGACGATCGCAAGCAGCCAGGGACGGAACGGGGCTGTTTCCCGGAAGCGGTCGAGCGCCCTCTGCGCCTTGACGAAGGCGTCCTGCGCCGCCTCCTCCGCGTCGGCGGCCGAGCCGGTGATCAGCCAGGCCGTGCGGAACGCCACCGTGCCGTGCATCCTCACGATCTCCTCGTACGCGTCGAGCTCGCCGCGCTTCGCCCGTCGAACGAGCTCCGCCTCACTGGGTGGCCGGTCCTCCACCGTGCCCGTAGTACAACGGGTGGAGGGGATCGGTTCCCGATCTAGCTCGCGAGCTGCTGGCGCAGCTCCGCCAACTCGAGCCGCAGCCGCGCCGCCTCGATCTCCGCCTCGGAGACGCTCGTGTCGTACTCGGCGATCACGCGGTTCTGGCGCAGGCCGAGCTCAGACACGGAGTCCTGCAGCTCGAGCACGCGCAGGTAGAGATCGATCCGGTTGCGCTCGAGCTTGGCGAGCAGCGGGTTGTCCGCATAGGGCGCGAGCAGCTCGCGCAGGCGCTCGGCGTAGGGCGCCGAGCGCTGGTAGACGACGCCCAGGCCGAAGATCGCGGGCACATGGACGAAAACGAGGTCGTCGCGCTCTGCGACGAAGTCCTCGACCGCGGTCAGGACGCCGTTGCGGGGCCCGCCCTCCCGCACCGCGATCGCGAACGAGCCATCGCCGCGGAAGCCGCCGCGCACCGCCTCGGTCGAATCGGGGACGCTGCCCAGCTCCATCGAGTACGGGTGCAGGGCCTCGGCCGGGAGACGCTCGGGTGCGTAGTACAGGTCGCGACGCGCGCACGGCCAGCCCACGTCGTGCAGCAGGATCAGGGCGGGCCGCTCGGCGGCGCGGGCCGCCGCCTCGGCGTGCTCGAGCTCGCGGCTGACCGTCCAGTAGTTGTGATCGCCGTCGACGATCCAGGCGTCGGCCGGCCCGAGCCCCTCGAGCGCGTCCGGGCTGAAGCCGCGCACGAGATGGAAGCGCTCGCTCGAACGATCGATCTCCTCGAGCTCGAGCGTGGGTCCAGGGTCGACGCACCACATCTTGCCGTCGCGGGCCTCGACCAGCTCCAGCAGATCGCGCGTGGCGGCGCCGGTCTCCGAGCCGATCTCGACCAGCGTCGAGACCTCGGCCGCCTCCAGGCAGCCGCGAATCAGGTCGCGGAACTCGGTCAACGAATAGATCAGCAACGGCGGTGCCAAGAGCCCGACCCTAGCGCCGGAGGCCGCTGCTAGCCTGCGCCCCGCCCTGATGATCGAGCCCCCCACGCACACATCGGCGCAGGGGACTTCGTCGACCCCTACGTCGGGCACCCACGCGCAGAAGCGGCCGGCGCCGGCGGGTCCAAGCCAAACGAGCACGACCGATGCTCGTCTCGAACGCGCCTACGAGCTCCTGGCGAGCGATTCGTTCGACGTCCTCTCGCTGGATGTCTTCGACACGATCCTGTGGCGCAAGGTTCCTGAGCCACATGACGTGTTCGTGCTGCTCGCCCTGCGACTGATCGAGATGGGCGGACTGGCGCCGGATGTCGACGGCGGAGCATTCGCACTGCTCCGCCGGCGCGCCGAGGCGAGGGCGCGGCAGCGCCGCGAGGAGAGCGGCCGCGGCGTCGAGGTCACCCTGCGCGAGATCTGGGAGACGATCCCCGCCGGCGTCCTGGACGGCATGACCAAGGACGAGGCGCTCGCGGAGGAGGTCGAGCTCGAGCGAGCGCTGCTGGTGCCCGACCTCGACGTGGTGAACCTGATGCAGGCGGCTCAGGAGCGCGGGAAGCGCCTCGTGGCCGTCTCCGACACGTACTTCTCCGAGGCTCAGCTCAGCAGCTTCCTGGGGGTCGCACCCGTCGGGTCGCTCAGCCTCGAGCGCGTCTTTGCGTCCTCCGACCGCCGGATCGGGAAGGGCAGCGGGCTCTGGCGCGTGGTGCTCGACGAACTCAAGGTCAAGCCGAAGCGCGTCCTGCACGTCGGCGACAACCACGAGGCCGACGTCGCGGTGCCCGGCGGCCTCGGCATCGGGACGGTCTACTTCGAGCGCAGGCCCGGTCATCTTGCCCAGGTCATCGAGCGCGAGAACCGCCACGCGCTCGCCCCACTCAGTCCGCATCACGGCGACTTTGGGCTCGCTGCGCTCCGCTCCAAGGCCCTGCACCGAACCGAGTGCCGCGACCAGCCGCCCGCGCTGAAGAGCCTCTGGGAGTACGGCGCGGTGTCGCTCGGCCCGCCGCTCACCGGCTTCGCCGAGTGGGTGCTCGAGCGCGCTCGCGAGCAGGGCGTCAGCAAGGTCTTCTGCCTCATGCGCGAGGGCGACCTGTTCGCGCGGCTGATCAATGCCTCCGCGGCGCACGTCGACTCGCCCGTTACGGCCGAGCCGATCTGGCTGTCGCGTCAGCTGCTCGCGCGTGCCTCGATCTACGAGGGCACGAGCGACGAGCTGACCTCGCTGTTCCTGCGCATCCGCATGCCGACCGTCAGCGAGCTCTGCCGGACGCTCGGGCTCGAGCCCGGCGACGTGCCCGGCTTCAGCGGCCGCGGTGATGCCCGGCTCGACCAGCCGCACCTGCCCGAGGAGCTGCTCGGGACGATCTCCGGACGCCCCGACCTGCGCGCGCGGGTGATCGCCCACAGCGCGGAGACGAGGGCTCGGATTCTCCGCTACGTCGAGAGCAAGCGCCCGCCGGGCGGCGAGCGGCTCGCCCTCGTCGACCTCGGCTGGGGAGGCACGATCCAGTGGCTGCTGGACGATCTCTTCGCCCGCTCGGGAACGGAGCTCGAGACCGTTGGCTTCTACCTGATGACCGACGCGCGCGCCGCCGAGCGGATGCTCGAGGGCGTGCGCCTGCACGGCTTTCTGGCGGCGGCCGGGCACCCCGAGGGGCCGGTGGCGGCCTTCCGCCGCAGCCCCGAGATCCTCGAGCAGATCTGCATGCCGAACCACGGCTCCCAGGTCGGCCTGACCGCCGAGCTCGAGCCGGTGCTGGCCGACGACGACACGCCGGTGATGCAGGCCGTGGAGCGCGAGGCGGTTCAGCGCGGGATCTTCGCCTTCCAGCGGGAGTGGGCGCGCTACCGCACGGCCGCGCCGACCTCGCTGGTGCCGTTCCACGACTGGGGCCAGGACCGGCTCCGCTCGATCCTCGTGAGGGCCGTCACAGCGCCCACGCCCGAGGAGGCGCGGCTGTTCGCGGGCTGGCTCCACGACGAGAACTTCGGCTCCACCGGCACCGCCCCGATGGTGCCTCAGACGTCGGCGCGCGCGGCTCGCTACCTCGATCCCGACGCCCTTGTCGAGATGCCGATGTCCGAGCTCTACTGGCCCTTCGGTCTGGCGGCGCTCCACGACGAGACGCTCGCGCGGTCGGTGGAGGCGGTCGCGACGGGGGTCGTGCCGTGGGACGCGTTCTCCTCCGAGCTCGAGACCGGCCGCGTCGAGATCTATGTCGATCGCGGCTGGGGCTTCCGCAGCGACGGGATGGCCGCGATCCCCGCGCGCCGCAACCGGCTGGGCCTCAGCTATGCGAACGGCACCGTCGCGGGCGACATCGTGCGTCGGGTCCGGATCGACCCGGTCAAGGACGCGTCCGTCGTACGGGTCGACTGGATCCGGTTGCACTGCCACGTCCGCGACTCGACCGAGGTCGTGACGCTCGACTTCGACACCCCCGAGACCGTCGCCAAGCTGAAGCTGAACGGCATGGGTGCGCTCGCCCCCGGCGCCTACCAGGTCGAGGGTGTCGATCCCAACATCGTCGTCAACGTCGAGGAGCTGGTCGGACGGGAGGTGCACACGGTGGACGTCGAGTTCGCCTTCGCCGTCCTGCCCGTGGCTGCCTCGCCGCTGCGCACGAGATACAGAGAGGCGCGGGCCCAGGTCCGCGACCGTCTGAAGCGCGGCCGGCTGGCCGGTCCGCTGCGTCGGCTGTACTCGTTCATGCGCCGGTTCGACTGACCCCGGCGGTTACCCTGCGGCCAATGGACGCGCGCCACGCGAGCCTCGACGTCGAGGGCGTCTCGAAGACGTTCGTCATCCCCCGTCATCACGTCATGACGCTGAAGGAACGCGCCCTGCATCCCTTCCAGCGCGTGCCCGTCAGCGAGCTCCACGCCCTGCGCGACGTGTCCTTCCAGGCGCTCGACGGCGAGTTCCTCGGCATCGTGGGCCGCAACGGCTCGGGCAAGAGCACGCTGCTCAAGTGCCTCGCCGGCATCTACGCCATCGACAGCGGCGACATCAGGCTCGCCGGCCGGGTGGTGCCGTTCATCGAGCTGGGGGTGGGCTTCAACACCGAGATGACCGCGCTCGACAACGTGGTCATCAACGGCGTGATGATGGGGCTCTCGCCGCGGGAGGCGAGGCGCCGCTTCGACGAGGTGATCGAGTTCGCGGAGCTCGAGGACTTCGTCGACCTCAAGCTGAAGAACTACTCGTCGGGCATGCAGGTCCGGCTCGCCTTCGCGCTGATGGTGCAGGCGGACGCAGACGTGCTGCTGATCGACGAGGTGCTGGCTGTGGGCGACGCCGCCTTCCAGCAGAAGTGCATGGACGTCTTCTACGACCTGCGCGAGCAGGGCAAGACGATCATCCTCGTCACGCACGACATGGCGATGGTCGAGCGCTTCTGCCACCGGGCCCTGCTCCTGCACGGCGGCGCGATCGAGACGGTCGGCCCACCTGACCTGGTGGCGCGGCGCTACCTCGAGCTGAACTTCTCGCCGGCCGAGGCCGCTCAGGGCAGCGCCCCCGCCCCGGTCGTGCAGGAGGGCGCGACGATCGACGAGGTCTTCATCGAGGGCGCGACCGGCACACGCGCCGACGCGGTCGGGCAGGACGAGCCGATGACTATCTGCGCCACGATCTCGATCAATCGCCCGGTGGGCGACCCCGAGATCGGGATCTCGATCCACGACGAGGACGGGGTCGTGGCCTTCGGCACGACGAGCCGGGAGCTGGGCCGCAGAGAAGACCCGCTCGCCGCGGGGGAACGCGTCCGGGTCAGGATCTCGCTCGACAACCCGCTGCGGCCCGGGCGCTGGTTCATCGACTGCGGGCTGCACGACGGCTCGGCCGAGATCGTGGCGTTCCGCTGGCGGGCGGCCAGCTTCGTGGTCCACGGGACGCGGCCCCAGGCCGGGCTGGTCGCGGTCCAGCATCGCTTCGAGGTCGAACGCGAGAGCGCCAGGGCGGAGGTGCCGAGGTGAGCACGCCCGAGGTCGCCCTGCGCGGGGACGCCCGGTCGATCCGCGGCCCCTCAGCCTTCGGCGGGGGCTTCCGCCGGCTCCTCTTCCTCACCTGGACGATGGGGCTCACCGAGTACCGGCTGACCTACTTCGGCTCGGCGCTCGGCTGGCTGTGGGCACTGATGCGCCCGCTGCTCATGTTCGGGGTCCTCTACGTGGTCTTCAGCGAGATCGTCCGCTTCGGTGAGGACATCCCGAACTACCCCGTCCTGCTGCTGTTCAACATCGTCCTCTTCACCTTCTTCACGGACGCGACCTCGCGCTCCGTCGCCTGCGTCGTCGAGCGCGAGGCGATCGTGCGGAAGATGCACTTCCCGCGGATGGTGATCCCGCTCTCGCGCGTCCTGACCGCCGCCCTCAACCTGCTCGTCAGCCTCATCGCCGTCTTCGTCTTCCTGCTCGCCTACGGGGTCTCCCCCGAGTGGACCTGGCTCCTGCTTCCAGTCCTGCTGGCGGCGTTCTGCCTGCTCACCGCCGGCGTATCGATGCTGCTGGCGGCGCTCTATGTCCGCTTCCGGGACGTGGCGCCGATCTGGTCGGTGGTCTCGACCGCGCTCTTCTACGGGTCGCCCGTGCTCTACACGATCGAGGCGGTGCCCGAGGACTGGCGGACTCTCTACCTCTGCAACCCGCTCGCCAGCCTGCTCGAGCAGGCACGCCACTGGATCATCGATCCGAGCTCACCGGGGATCGTCGATGCGATCGGCGGGGTCGGCTGGGCGCTCGTCCCGCTTGCGATCGGCATCGCGACCTGCATCCTCGGCTTCTGGGTCTTCAACCGCGAAGCGCCGAGAATCGCCGAGCGCCTCTGAGCCGCCGGCCGGCTCCGGCTCGGTCGTGAACGACGCTCGCGGGCCGGTCAGCGCAAGCCAGATCCGTTCGAGCTCGTCCTCCCAGCTCGCGTGGCGCACGCGTTCCATGCCCGCGGACGCGATCCGCTCGCGCAGCGCACGGTCATCCACAAGCCGGCCGATCTGGGCGGCCACGAAGCTCGGGATCGGCCGTGTCAGCAGCGCCGTCTCCTCGTGCGCGAGCAGCCAGCTCGTGAACGGATTCTCGTTCGACACTGTGGCCATACCGGAGGCCATGAACTCGAGCGGCTGGTACGACGGGTGCCTCGTGAGCATGAAGACGAGGCCGATGTGGCAGGAGCGGTACAGCTCCGCGACGGCGTCGAGGTTCTCGAGCAGACCTCTGTTCTCGAGGACGTCGGCAACGCCGTACTGACCCGGGCTCCAGCCCTCCCCGGCGCTCACGATCTCCACGCGCTCGCCGTAGCGCTCCTTCACGAGCCGCAGCGACCTCAGCCCGAGACCGAACGCGTTGCGGGAGTTCCACGGGCGCCCGTAGAAGAAGATCCGCACGGGCGGCTCGGGCCGCGGGCGCGCCGGCGGATGGAAGCGCTCCGTGTCGACGGCGGGCGTGAACGAGACCGCGGCGTTGCCGGCGCCGCGCCAGGCGTCCGCGAGCGCGCGGGTGTTGACGACCCCGGGGAAGCCGAATCCCGCCGCCGCCCTCGTGAGCGCCGACTCCGATCCGGCGGGCTGGAAGTCGGCCTCCCAGTCCTGCACGAAGACGAGCTTCGCGCGCGCCCTGTCGAGGCGGGCGAGCGCGTAGATGCTCGTCCAGGTGGTTGCGAACGCGATGTCGGACGGCTCCGGCCTGCGTCCGGCGGGCAGCACGGACGAGCCGGCCAGCGCGGGGAACGTAGCGCCGATTCGCCCGCGCGACCGCGTGCGCGGTGCCGGGATCGCCGGAGTCGACGACCGTAAAGCGGCTCTCGATGCCGTGGAGGCGCCGCAGGTGATCCGCGAAGCGGAGGATCGTGTGGATCCCGCCCTGAAGCGGGTTCGTGAACGCCGGGACGAGCCAGTGGATCGAGCGCACGTCGAAGCGCTCCGAGTCGAGGTAGCTGCGCACGAGCGCGGCGTTCGCGGCGAGCTCGTCCGGCTCGACGTCGAGGTCGCCCTGCAGCACGATCCGGTCCGAGTCGAGCAGCTCGGGCTCGTCATCGGCGAGGTTGCGCTTGCGGCGCCGTGCGCGGAAGTAGGCATAGCCCGTCTCGGTCGGGCCCTGCCGCACGATGTCGCGGATGCGGTCCAGACGCCGCCGGTCGAAGCGCTTCATGAGCCCGGCTCCGTCCGCAGCCTGCATCGCGTGTCGCCGAGCTCGAGCGCCGGGTGGTAGAAGGGATCGCCCACCGTTCGGAAGTCCCCGTAGCTCGCGCGCGAAGCCTCGAAGTCACCGGGCGGGATCGCCGCGGGGTCGCGGCTGGCGGACTCGTCGTGAACGACCCGTGCATCGGGGACGCAGAGCGACCGGTAGCCGGCAGCGGTCAGCCGCAGGCACAGGTCCACGTCCCCGCCGCCGACCTGGAAGCGCTCGTCGAAGCCACCCAGCTCGGCGAACAGCCGCCGCTCGACCATCATGCACGCCGCCGTCACGGCCAGCCAGTTGCGCGGCCCGCTGTGCGCCGACCCGAATGGCGTCTGCTCGTCCGGGCTGAGGCCGGCGAACGGGTGCCCTGCCCAGCCGTGGAGGCCGAGCGCGACGCCGGCGTGCTGCACCCGCCCGTCGGGGTACAGCAGCAGCGGCGCGACGGCGCCGACCTCCGGCCGCAGCGCCTGTGGCAGCAGCCGCTCGATCCAGTCCGCCTCGACGGTCTCGGTGTCGTTGTTCAGGAAGACGAGCACGTCGGCCTCGGAGCGAGCCGCGGCGGCGTTGTTGAGCGCCGAGAAATTGAACGGGCGCGGATCGGCCTCGAGCGGTCACGCGCGCGTCGCGGGCGAGGCGCGCCGTGAGCTCCTGCGTAGCGGGCTCGCGGCTGCCGTTGTCGACGAGCCGGACGGTCAGGCGCTCGTACTGCGTGCGCTCGAGCAGCGAGCGAACACAGCGCTCGAGCAGGTCGGCGCGGTCGCGAAAGCACACGATCGCCTCCACGGCCGGCTCGGCGGCGGGCGACGCCGAGCCCTTCGCCGCCGGCTCCTCCGGGGCCACGGGGCGGCCGGCGTGACAGAGCACCATCGGCACATGCGCTTGGCCGGCGCCGTCGTGTCCACCGAGCTCGAGCAGGAGCCGGTATGGGGACGCGCCCACCTTGGCGGCCGCGTCGCGACGAAGCGCCTGGAGGGCGAACGCCGGGTCTGCCGCGCGCCACAGGTCAGGCGACGGGCCGGGGCGAAGCCGCGGCGCAGCGCGCCTGCCGCGCGCGTCAATCAGGTCGTCGTCGGCGGTCACGATCAGCGCATCCTTGGCGATCGTCACGGCCTGACCGAGCCGCTCGAGCGCCGGCTCCGAGAGGACATCGCCGGCGCGCACGTGCACGATCCACTCCGCACGGGTGCTCCCGAGCGCCGCCTGCAACTCCTGCTCGACGACCGACTCGGGCCGCACAGTTTGCCGCTCGAGCGAGGCGCGCGTGAGCGCAGCCTCGCCGCCCCCGGCGGGATCGATGCACACCGCCAGCGCGGCGGCGTCCGTGGCCGGCTCAGCAATCTCCGGCACCGCCGCGAAGCGGTGCACGCGGGGCCGGCTGAGCAGGGTCGGCTCGACCTGGGAGACGAACCGCTCGTAGCTCGGCCGGCGCAGCCCGATCCGCCGGGCGGCTTGGGCAAGCATGCTCTCCATCGGACGCAGAAGGCTACGGCGCGAGGGCGCGCAGCTCCTCGCGGACGACCACGCGGTCGTCGAAGGCCGGGCCGTCTCCGGATGTGCTCGCGAGGAGGCGGGGCATGGCGCCTCGGCCCAACACCAGAACGATGTCGCCAGGCTGTGCGCAGCTGAGCGCTCGCCGGATCGCGAGGCGGCGGTCGGCGATCACCTCGAGGCTTCCGCCCTCCGTCGCCTCGGCCCCCTCGAGCAGATCGGCGATCACGCTGGAGCCGGGCTCGCCGCGGCTGTTGCCCTCTGTCAGGATCAGCTGGTCCGACAGACGGCGCAGCTCGCGTCCCATTGCGGGTCGCTTGAAGGGGTCGTTTCCGCCGCCAGCGCCCGAGACGGTCCGGACTGCTCCCTCACGACCGGCGGCGACGACGCGGGCGGTTTCGAGCACGCTCCTCAGCGCGTCCGTGTTGTGGGCAAAGTCGACGATCGCGTCGAAGGGCTGGCCCTCGTCGATCGGCTCCCAGCGGCCCGGCACGCCGGCGGCCTCCGACAGCGCCGCCTCCGTCGCCCGCTCGTCGAGTCCGATGAGATGGCAGAGCGCAGCAGCGCCGGCGACGTTGTACGCATTGTGAAGCCCCGGAAGGCGCGTGACGAGCTCGACCGGGCCGCCCGGTGCGGCCAGGGTCACGCGACCCTCGTCGCGCGACCACTCGCAGCCGAGCACGCGGAACTCAGCGCCGCTCGATCTGCCGAAGCGCGCGACCTGCCCGCCGCGCCGCTCGATCTCCTCGGCCAGCTGGCGCCCGAACTCGTCGTCGACGTTCACAGCCGCAAGCGACACGGCCCGGTCGCCGCGAACGAACATCCCCCGCTTGCTTTCGCCGTAGGCGGCCATCGTCCCGTGCCGGTGCAGGTGGTCATGCGTGAGGTTGGTGAAGAGCGCCACCTCGGGCAGGAAGTCGGTTGTGGCCTCGAGCTGAAAGCTCGACACCTCGCAGATGATCCAGTCAGCCTCCGCCGCCGGGACCGCGGAGAGGGCCGGTCCGAGATCGGAGTTGCCCGCCACCACCGTCGTCATCCCGGCGCGCTCGAGCGCCCGCTGGAGGAGGGCGACCGTCGTCGACTTGCCGTTCGTACCGGTGACCGCGATCAGCCTGTGGCTGCCGAGTCGCCAGCCGAGCTCGAGCTCGTCGATGACCGGGATGCCGCGCGCCTCCGCGGCGGCGATGAGTGGGATGTCGGCGGGGATGCCCGGGCTCTTCACGACACAACGGACGCCGCCGTTCGAGTCGAGCAGCCCGTCGGGGTGGCCGAAGACGACCTCGACGCCGAGCGCGGACAGCCTCACCGCGGCCGCCTCGGTCGGCTCGCAGCGGTGCTCGTCCCAGGCGATCACCGGCTCCTCAATGACCGAGCGAAGCGCGGCGGCCGCCGCTGCGCCGGCCTTCGCCAGACCTGCGACGACGTAGGGCCCTGGAGGGACAGGTGGGCGCGGCTGGGTGTTCACCGGTCACGCCACTCCCGGATGCGCTCGAGCGGACGAGCCAGTGCGACGGCGAAGCGGTACCGACGACTCGTCATCACACCCCCGAGCCGGGCCTCTGTCTGGCGTGCGCGCTCCTCCGCTGCGCGGACGCGCTCCTCGGCCGCCTCGAGCTCGTGGGAGATCTGGATGACGCGCCAGTCGGAGTGCCACTTGTCGCGCGTCAGGCGAGCGACGTCCCGTGCCACGTCGCTCGGCGGGGCTTTCGCCGGCTCCAGCCGCTTCAGGACCGCGGCCACCTCGGCGGCGTGCCTGTGCGCCCCGTGGTGGCGAAGGATGAGCGCACGCCCGGCGGTCCCGAGGCCGGCGTGGTAGGCGGCGAGGTCGGCGGTCAGGCGCTCCTCGTCGATCACGTCCTCGAACGCCGTCCCGGCGAAGCCGTTGCGCTCGAGCGCCGGGTAGCGCTCCGCCGTCACCCACCCGTCTGCCGAGTGCTGCTCGTAGATGTATGCGGCGCGCTCGGAGGACATCGCCTCCAGAATCGCCCGGCCGTACCCGATGACGATGTCCGCTCCGGCGATGGCGGTCTCGGGCGAGGTCGTCTCATTGCCGGCGAAGCGACCGACCTGGATGCACTCGAGTCCGAGCCGATCGCACGCGCGCAGGACCGCCTCGCGGCGCCCACCACGCAGGTAGTTGCCGAACATGAGCACCCGACTGGCCTGCTCGGCAGGGGGCCGTCGCGCCCTGAAATGGGACCAGTCGAGCGGCTGGCGCAGCCGCACGACCTCGATGTCCGTGGCGAGGCCGTGCAGGCGGTTCGCGACGCGGTCGTTCATCGCCAGCGCGGCGACCACCACGCCGTCGAGCTGAGGAGGCATCGCGTTGTCGATCTCGGCGCCGTGCGCCACGAACAGCTGCGGGACGCCAGGGAAGCGGGCGGCGAGCTCGAGCGACATCATCGAGTCCTGCGCGACCACGGCCTGGGGCGGCTGGGCCTCGCCCGGCGAGCTGACGACGATGCCCGCCGCCCTCGCTCGCTCGGCCATCTCCCCGGCATCGGGGGTCACGATCTGGACGTCATGACCGATCCGCTGGAGGTGCTGCGCGAGCACGAACGTGTATGTCGCCGCACCTCCGGTGAGCGCGAAGTGCTCGATGCCGATCGCGATGTTCATGGGCCAGAGTCCTGCGGGCGAGGCGGGGAAGCCTACGCGAGCCGCTGGGCCTAGCCGTAGAAACGCGAGATCGTCAGGAGTTGCGAGAAGAGGGAGTGGCCCATCGCGAGCGTCACGAGGAGCGCGCCGACGGCGGGGCCCCACTTCTCCCCCGCACCGCGCGCGGCCAGGGCGATGAACAACCCGTAGAGGGCCAGCAGCGGCAGCAGGTAGCGGCCCTGCTCGAAGTACTGGCCGAGCCAAGCTCACGTAGTAGCGGTACGCCGCCACCTCGATCAGCAGCAGCAGCCCGGCGAACATCGCCGCGATAGGTCAGCGGCTCGGCCCAGCGCGCACGGATGCGTCGCGCGCCGCTGCCACAGCCCCCGGACCACCAACACAGGCGAGCACGGCGAAGAGCGCGAGCGCGGCGCGCTGCACCGTCAGGGAGAAGCGTGTACTCCGCCCAGCCGAAGCGCCCGATGAAGCCCTTGAAGTAGACCTCGAACGGCAGGTAGTAGGAGCCGAAGAAGTCCTTCATGAACGGCAGCCTCGGAAGGAAGGCCTGCCAGAGGTAGCTGAGCTGCCCGGAGATGCTCGCCACCTCGTTGACCGACGAGCTCGTGATCCCGCCGGTGTCCGACGCGCCACGGTTGAGCACGAAGCTTTCCGATCGCGCACCCACGCGAACCAGGGCAGCGAGGCCGATCGCCGCCGCCGCAAGCAGCGCCCCTGACGCGGCCGCTCTCCGGGCCTCGCCGCTCGAGCGCCACACGACAAGCCCCAGCCCGAGCGCGGCGCCCGGCAGCAGCCCGAGCAGAGATTGCTTGGTGAGCAACCCGATGGCGACGGTCACGCCGATCGCCACGCCAAGGCGGACCGTCGAGGCCCCGGCGGAAGCGCCCGTGCCACCAAGAAGAAGAGCGCTGCCGCAGCCGCGTAGAGGAGGTTGTCGTTGCTCACCCCCCGCTCATGAAGCCGAACATCGGCTGGAACGCGACCGCGAGCCCGCCGACCGTCCATGCCCATGGCGTCCGCGGCATCAGCTCGCGGAGGAACATGAAGACGAAGAACACGGTCAGCGCCGCGAACAGCGCGCGACCAGCAACCGGACCGCGAAGATCCGGTCGAGGAAGCTCGCGTCGTACGCGATGCGATATGGGATTGCCCCCAGCGCGTAGTAGAGCGGCGGGTAGTTGACGAGGTAGCCCGCCTGCCCGGGACCGCGAACGCACGAGGTCTCGGTCAGGTTCTCGAAGATCTCGTCGCTGTGACCCTTGAGCCAGGTCGGACGGCCCTCGACGGTGAAGGGCACGGAGTACATCTCCTCGGAGTACTCGCCGACGCTCGTCCTCGGAACGTCGCCCGTCCTCGGCGACGTACTGCATGTACCCGATCCCGGCGATCTCGTCCGGGACCCAGTACGGCGGCGTCGTGACGGCCCAGCAGGCCGCGTTCGCGGCGGCGATGACGGCGCAGATCCAGGCGGCCGTCGGAACCCGTCGCAGCAGCCGCGCAGCCGGCGCGAGCCGTCCGGGCGTGCCGCCGGTCGGTCGAGCCGGCCCGCTCGCGGCGTGACCTGAACGCCGTGGTCATGTCTACGCGGCCTCCTGCGGAACAGGAGCACGAGCGCGGCCACCCAGGTCGCCGCGATGAGCGGCGAAGACGGCCCACATCGTCCAGGACCGGAGAAGGACGTCTTGACCAGCCCGAATCGGTCGGCGACGACGCCGGCGATGCTCCACCAGGACTCGTTGCCGGCGCGCAGGAAATCGACCCGGGGCTCATCGTCCTGCAGGATCCCGTACGGGTTCGAGCCGCTGAAGCGGATCGGTGTGCGGTCGCCGGCGAGCCGTATCGTCGCCTCGCCCTCGATTGACCAGGCAGACCTCGCCGTGCGTCACGTCGTTCCGATGTGGAGGGCGAGAGGTCGGCCGTCGCCGGCAGCCCATTCTCCACCTGGATGAAGGTCCCGCGGGCGATCGTGCGGTCGCCCTCCTTGATGACGACGTCGAGCGGCCCCCGCCCCCTTCCGGCACGCCGGCGAACACCCTGATCTGGGCGGCCTCGTCCGCGGGACTTCATCGGGCTGGCAGTTCTCGACCCCGCCCGCGAAGGACGACGTCGTTCCCGCTCACCCGAACCTGTGCGTTGCGAGCCCGCGAGTCGCTGCTTGCTCCGCGAGAGAACGACGACGAGGGTGCCGACGACCAAGACGAGGCCAAGGCTGATGGCCAGTAGGACCCGCTTCGACCCCACGGGCGCTAGCTCCGGCGCAGGCCGAGAATCGAGATCAGGAACGACGAGAAGAAGATCTGAATCCCGACGATGATCAGCGTGGCGGCCAGCAGCGCGAGTCGCGCCTCGGACAGCTCATCGAAGCCGCGGTTGGCCCAGATCCCCACGACGACGGCGCCCATGACCACCCCGGCGAACGCGACGGCGCCGCCGAGAATCAGCCCGTGCTCGAGACGGAAGCGCGCGCGCATCCGTCGAACCACGGATCTCGCTCACCCATGAAGTAGGTCCCGTAAGCGTGGGCGCAAAGTCCGAGCGCGAGCACCTGGGTGCCCACGATCATCAGCAGCGCTCCGGCGACCATCGCGTGGATGTCCCAGGTCCGGCCGAAGACGTCGATCTGCAGCAGCACGGTCGCCGACGACGAGGACGCCGAGGAACGGCGATGACCGCGCCCGGCACGATGAACAGCCAGGTCGGGCTGTGCACGAGCAGGAAGCGGAGGTGGCGCCACCCGTCGCGGAAGCTCGAGAGCTTCGACTCCCCCTCGCGCGGGTGGTAGTTGATCGGGATCTCCTCGATCGCGAGGCGCTCCTTGCCGGCGCGAATCACCATCTCCGACGCGAACTCCATGCCGGTCGTCCGCAGGTCGAGGCTCGGCAGCGCCGAGCGCCGGACGGCCCGCATCCCGCAATGCGCGTCCCTGCACGCCCGTATGGAAGAAGAGGTTGAGGACGCCGGTCAGCGCGGGATTCCCGACGTAGCGATGCAGCCAGGGCATCGCGCCCGGCTGGATGTTCTTCATGCGGTTGCCCATCACGAGCTCCGCACCCTCGTCGAGCCGCTCGACGAAGCGAGGGATGTCGGCGAAGTCGTAGGTGAGGTCGGCGTCGGCCATGACGATGTAGTCGCCGCGCGCGGCGGCGAAGCCGGCCAGGTATGCGCTGCCGTAGCCACGCCGCGGCTCGAAGACGACGATCGCGCCGGCGTCGCGCGCGAGCTCGGCGCTGCCGTCGTCGGAGCCGTTGTCGGCGACGATCACCTCGCCCTCCCAGCCGTGGCCGCGGAGCGCCTCACGTGCTGCGAAGACGCAGCGCTCGATCGATGCGGCCTCGTTCAGGCACGGGATCACGACCGACACCTTGAGGGCGCCTGCGCCCTCGGGGTCGGCCTTGGGAAACCGGGTTGTCTGCTCGACTGTGCTCAGAAGGAACTCGAGCCTGGCTAGGCGGGAGGGGTCAAACCCTATGAACGCACGCCGATGTAATAAGTCGCGCGTCGCGCGGCGATGGTAGCGAAAGGTCTGCCAGCCTCTGGCCTCTGAATGAGGATCTGCCTGGTCTACGACTGCCTGTTCCCGTACACGGTCGGCGGCGCCGAGCGCTGGTATCGGAACCTCGGCGAGCGGCTGGCCGCGGACGGTCACGAGGTGACCTACCTGACGCTGCGCCAATGGGAGCGCGGCGAGCAGGCTGAGGTCGACGGCGTGACGGTCGTGTCGGTCGGACCCCGGATGAGCCTCTACACGGCCGACGGCAGGCGTCGCATCGCTCCGCCGCTCGTGTTCGGGCTCGGCGTTCTCTGGCATCTGGCGCGCCACGGGCGCCGGCTACGACGTCGTCCACACAGCGTCGTTCCCCTACTTCTCGCTGCTCGCCGCCGGCCTGCTGCGCCGCCGCGGCGGCTACCGGATCGTGGTGGACTGGCACGAGGTCTGGAGCCGCGACTACTGGGTCGAGTACCTCGGCCGGCTTGGCGGGCGGCTCGGCAACGCCGTCCAGGCGCTCTGCCTGCGGATCCCCCAGCGCGCGTTCTGCTTCTCCCAGCTGCACGCGCGCCGGTTGCGCGATGGAGGCCTGCGGGGGGAGCTCACGGTGCTCGAGGGCGAGTACGCGGGCGCGCTCGAGGCGAGCGAGCCGGAGGCAGCCGAGCCGCTCGTCGTGTTTGCCGGACGCCACATTCCAGAGAAGCGGGTGCCAGCCGTCGTCCCCGCCATCGCAGCCGTGCGGCGCGCCGACGGAGACGTGCGCTGCGTGATCTTCGGCGACGGGCCCGAGCGCGAGCGAGTGCTGGCGCTGGTCGACGAGCTCGGCTTGGCCGACTCGATCTCCGTCCCGGGCTTCGTCGACGCCGCCGAGGTCCACGACACGCTCCTGCGAGCGGGCTGCATGGTCCTTCCCTCGCGCCGCGAGGGCTACGGGATGATCGTGATCGAGGCGGCGGCCGCCGGCACGCCCAGCGTCGTGGTCAGCGCGGAGGACAACGCCGCAACCGAGCTGATCGAGGAGGGCGTTAACGGCTTCGTGGCGCTGTCAGCAGCGCCGGAGGATCTCGCCGCGGCGATCGCGCGGGCGCTGGCGGGCGGTCTCGAGCTGCGGCGGTCGACGGCCGGGTGGTTCGCCGACAACGCCCGGCGGCTCTCGCTCGAGTCGTCGCTGGAGCGGGTTCAGAGGCCTACGACTCGTGACGGGTCATGTTGCGGTTGCGGAGCACCCAGGTCTCGTTGTGGAACTCGGAGTCGAACGGCTCCGGCGGGTGCGCGGGTCGGCGCTCGACCTCGAGGTAGGCGGTCCGCACGCGGCGAAGCAGCTCCGGCTCGAGCGCGCCGAGTAGGTCGAGCTCGGACCCCTCGGTGTCGATCTTCAGCACGTCGATCGCCGGCGACCGCCTCGAGCACCTCGCCGAGGATCTCGTTGATGCCGGCACCGGACACCTCGATGGTGACTCCGGTGTCCACCCCGACTCCCGCCATAGCGCCCGCTGTCCTCGACGCCGAACGTGAGCGGCCCGGCGGCAGGAGCAGCCGCCGCCTCGCGCAGCGTGTACCGGTCCTCGAAGCCCGCGAGGTTCGCCGCGCAGACGCTCGACATTGCGCGGGACGGGCTCGTAGAGCCAGGCCCGGCAGTCTCGGTTCCGGGTCAGGAAGTACATCGCGCTGATGCCGATGTTCGAGCCGATGTCGACGACCACGCTGGGCGCCGCGATCATCCCCGTAGTCGTGGCGACAGAAGACCTCGTTGACCGTCCACATGTCATGGCGGCTGAAGAGGGTCGGCGCCACGACTCCCTGCGGCGTCCGGAGCCTGCACGCGTAGGGGTAGTCGCCGCGCCCGAGGAAGTAGCGGCCGGCGTTCTCGAGGAAGTCGGGATATACGCGCCGCATGCGCCAGAGCGCCTGGTAGTTGCGGCCGCGCAGGATCTCCCTCGCGACCATCGCGGGTGGACGACCGCCGAGCATCGGCGCGCAGGCTAGTCGCCGCGCCAGCGCGCGCTCGTAGCTCGCGGCGGTCAGCTCGGCGGTCCGCCGCCAGGTGAAGGTCGGCCGCCCGCGCGCGGCCCGCCTCGCGGAGGCGGTCGGCCAGCTCGCGTCGCGGAGCAGGCGCTCGATCGCGGCGCGGATCGCCATGCACGTCCTCGGGATCGAACAGCAGCGCGGCGTCGCCCGCGACCTCGGGAAGCGACGACCGATTCGAGCACGCCACCGGCACGCCGCGGGCCATCGCCTCGAGCACGGGCAGGCCGAACCCCTCGTAGAGCGACGGGAAGACGACAGCGGCCGCGAGTGCGTAGAGGCCCTCGAGTCCGCGGCAGGAAGCCAGTGCGGGCAGTGCGCACCAGGTCGCCGATGCCGAGCGACTCCGGCGAGTTGCCTCAGCTCGGCCTCGTGCGGGGTCGGGTAGCCCGGCACGACGAGCGACGGCCGCTCGGCCGCGTCCATCGCGGCCAGCGCGCGCAACAGGCGCGGGAGGTTCTTGTGCGGCCGCTTGGCCGACAGCGACAGCACGAGCGGACGCTCGTCGAGGTCGAGCTTGGCGCGCAGCTCCGCGGCGGGCGTGGCCGGGGCGTCCGGCTGGACCGCGACGCCGAGCGGGGCGACGTCGATCTTGTCGGCCGCGACGCCGAGGTGACGGATCAGGTCCGCGCGCGTCGACGCGGCGTCGACGATCACCCGGTGCGAGCGCCGAGCCGCCGCCGGCACGAGCACGCGCATCCCCAGTCCGAGCAGCCCGAAGTGCGACTCCGGGACGAGCTTGTAGTTGAGGTCGTGGATCGTGGTCACGCGCCGGAACGGTCCGCGAACCGGCGCCGTCGAGGCGAGGCTGTGGACGACGTCGCAGCCGGCCGCCGCGGCCAGCCGCGGAAGGTGGCGCTGCTCCCCCCACACCCACGCGAAGCGGTTGCGGGCGTGCACCGGCACCGTCACGCTCGGGATCAGCTCGCCCCAGGGCCCGCCGCCCGCCTGCTCGGCCTCTCGATTCACGAAGGCGGTCAGCCGCAGGCCCGGGATCTCCGCGAGCTCGGGGATCAGCTCACGCGCGACCACCTCCATGCCGCCCGTCTCGCCGGGCACGAGGTAGACGAGATTGAGGCCGACGTGCATCACCGGCTCGCCGCCTCGAGAGCTCGGCCGTAGGCGTCCAGCGTGCCGCGTGCGGCGGCGGCCCAGGAGAAGCGCTCGGCGCGCTCGAGGCCGGCTGCGCGCGCGGCCTCGTCAGCCCACGCCGCCTCGATCGCAGCGGCCGCTGCCCGCGCGTCCGATGGCGGGAAGTAGTGCGGCACCTCACCGCCCACCTCGCGCAGCACCGGCAGGTCGCTGCACGCCACGGGTACGCCGCGTGCCATCGCCTCGATCACCGGCAGTCCGAAGCCCTCGCCGAGCGTCGGGAAGGCCGCGCAGGCGGCGAGCCGCCAGAGCCCCTCGAGCTCGCGGTCGGGCAGGTAGCCGAGGAAGCGCACGCGCTCGCTCACGGACAGCTCGTCGGCACAGCTCCCGCAGGCGGGCCTCGTACGGCTCCGCATGACCCGCGAGCACGACGAGCGCGTCGTCCGGGAGCAGCGGCAGGGCGCGCAGCAGGAGCTCCTGGTTCTTGTGCGGACGCTTGGCCGCCACGCACAGGACGACCCGCGAGCTGCCCAGGCTGTAGCGCTCGCGCAGCTCGCCCTCGGGCGCCGGATCGGAGGCGGGCGGCTTCCCGGCGCCGTGGGGGACGACCGTGAAGCGCGCCGGATCGAGTTCGAGGACGCGCGCAGATCTCGTCCCGGGCCGCCGCAGATACCGCGATCAGCGAGCCCGCCCGGCGTGCCGCGCGCGAGACGATCTGGCCGAGACCGAAGGTGGTGACGCGGTCGAAGGTGCGCCTGAGCAGGAACGTCACGTCGTGGAGGGTGATCGTGCTCGGCACGCCGGCGCGGACCGGGGCGACGCTCGCCAGGCTGTGGAGCACGTCCACGCTCGGACCGCCGCGCGAGACGCGGGAGCAGGACCTGCTCGGCGACAGTGCGCCTCACGCGCTGGCCGTCCTCGCAGGGGAGCGCCTGGATCGTGGCCCACTCCCCCCAGCCGTCCGCGCGCAGCGCGCTCGCTCCGCTGCCTGTGGTCACGACCGTGAGCCGCAGATCCGGAGCCTCCTGAACCAGCGCGGGGGCGAGCTCGCGAAGGTAGGTCTCCGGCCCGCCCGAAACGGCCGGGTCGAGGAAGAGCGCGTTGAGCATCACGTGGCGGGGGGCCGGCACGGGCGCGATGCTACGCACCGCCCCGATGCCCCCGGCGCTAGCGTGCGCGCCCGATGGGCTACTTCGAGTGGCACGACAAGCCCGGCTACTGGAACGACGTGGTGCGCCACTTTCCGGCGGACACCACTTTGCTTGACGTGGGCTGCGGCAGCGCCTGGCTCGGCGACCACTACCCCAACTACACCGGTATCGACGTCTCTCCCGAGGCGGTCGAGGCCGCTCGCCGACGCGGCCGCGAGGTGCTGCTGGCCGACGTCGACGAGGCGCTCCCCTTCGACGACGAGAGCTTCGACGGCGTGGTCCTGAAGGACGTGCTCGAGCACGTCAGCGATCCCGTCCGGCTCGTGCGGGAGACGCGCCGCGTCCTGCGTCCCGGCGGACGCGTCTTTGCCTCGTCGCCGGACGCCCAGCGCTGGGTCTGGGACGACTACACGCACCGGCGGCCGTTCACCCGCAAGGCATTCCGGCTCCTCTTCGAGGACCAGGGGTTCAGCGTCGAGCAGGCGGGCTACGAGTCCGTCATGCCCGGCACCGGCATCGTCTCCGGCTGGACTCGCGCGAAGCGCCGGCCCGCACCTGCTGCGGGCCGCGGCGCGGCTGCCGGTGGTGCGCCGCAACGTGTGGGTCACCGCGCGTACATGAGTCGGCGGAGCACCTCGCGCGGGGCGATGCTGACGTCAACCGCCCCAATGGGAACAGGGAGCGTGTCACCGGCTGCGGCGGCCCGCCAGCCCTCGAGACGCCCCCGGATGTGCTCGAGCGTCCGCCCGCGAGCGAGGCCGGCGACCACGATCAGAGCTTCGAAGGCAAGTGCCCGCGGTGCGTGTCTGGTACGCAGCACGCCGTAGCGCTTCAGAATGAATCCCCGTGCGAAGCCCGCGAGGCGACGCTGCGCCGGTGAATCCACACGCACGCTCGCGCCGCCTAGGTGAACTCCGCGAGCCTCAAGCGACGCGGCGGCACCCCAGCCAGCCAAACGCAGACGTAGCGCTAGGTCCACATCCTCCCCGTACGCCGTGAAGCGAGAGTCAAAACCTCCGACCGCTTCGAAGGCCCTTCGGCGATAGGCGGCGAGGCCGCCGCTCGGACCGAGAAGAACCCCAGGGGTGCGATCCATTGGGAGGCGACGTAGGCGGTTGTAGGCAGCAAGGGTCACGTCCAACTCAATGCCGAATCCGTCCACAAGCTCGGTGTTGGGGATCGTGGTCAGGCCGGCCACCATGCCAACTCGCTCACGCTCAAGCGGACGCACGAGGGCGTCGATGGCGCCCGGAGCGATGTCGACGTCGTCGTTCACGAGCACGATCGCACCTGCGCTCCCAGCTTCCACCGCCGTGTTCACCGCCCTGCCGAAACCGATGTTCGCCGGCAGCTCGGTGACATCCACGCCCGGAAAGCGCGTGCGCACGAGCGCCACGGTCGAGTCCGCAGAGGCGTTGTCGACCACGCGAACGACGTGTCCTTCGGCTTGGCTCATGATCCGGTCGAGGCAGCGCAGAACGCGTTCACCCGAGTTCCACGTGACCACGACGATGTCCGCGGTCATGCGGGCAGAAGCCGCTCGTAGACAGCCTCGAGTCGATCGGCTGCTGCCTCCACCGAGTAGCGCTCCAGCAGTTCCGGTTCCGGTTCGCCACGTGTACCGGGCGGTGCGGCGAGCGGCCCAGCGGCCAGGGCCTCCGCAAGCCCGCGCCAGTCCCCCGGCTCGAAGAGGGTGCCGTACCCGTCGAGCACCTCCGGGATCGCACCGCTGGCTGCCGCGACGACAGGCAGCCGCGATGCCATCGCCTCTGCGAGGACCATCCCGAACTGCTCCTCCCAGTACGGGACTGGCAGGCTCGCTAGAACGAGACATGCGGCTCGCGCGAACTCGCCCGGGACCTCCGCGTGGGGAATGGAGCCACGAAATGCGACCGCCCCCGCCAGCCCGAAGTCTCTCGTGATCGCCTCCAGCCGCTGGCGCTCGGGACCGGCCCCCACCACCTCCGCTCTCACGTCGGTCCGACCTTGGCGGCGGAGCACGGCGAGCGCTCGCAGCAGATCCTGATGCCCCTTCTCCCATACGAGCCGCCCCACGGACAGCACGAGCGGACCCGCAGGGTCGCGGACCGGCGGTACGTTCGAGAAGCGCCTGCTGTCGATACCGGGCGGGCAGACCGTCATCGCCGAGTCGTCGACACCCTCAAGCGCCAGCGCCGCGCGCGCCCGCTCAGTGACCGGGAGGTAGTGGTCCGTCCCGGCGAGGACGGCGCGCCGGTACCGACGGGTGCGAATATTTCGATACGCGTCTTTGAACGGCAGGGTCTCCCAGACTGTCAACACGAGCCGGAAGCCAAGCTCGCCCTTCAGGCGGGCGGCCTGCGCAGAAAACCAATAACCGAGTTCCGCGGCGTGGACTAAATGAGCGCCTGCGAGTGCTTCCTCGAGCCCGAGGTGCCGCTGGCCAACAGCCTTGAGGACACCGCGGCCCAAAGGCCCGGCCGGAACCAACCCGCCAGTCGTGCGAACTCGCACCGTTGGGATAGAGAGGTCGCCGAGGTCGTACTGATTGTCGGGAGGGACCACGACACGCACATCCGCCCGCCCTTCGTGGTGAAGCAACTCCCACGGCCGCAGCTCCCAAGGACTCGCGGCGGTGCCGCGGAGGACCACGATCCGTCTCAAGACGGGTTGAGGGCGGAAACGTAGACCTGGGCAACGAGGAACTCAGAGGAACGGCCGCGGGTCAGCCTGTGGAGTGCTGCAGAGCGGCCGAGCGGTGGCACCGAGGTGCCGACGACTACCCATCCTGCGGCCTGCACCAGATCGACGATGTCGCGCCTCGTGAACCAGCGCAGATGCGTGTCGTCGCGATGTCCCGAGTCGGTGTAGCCGAACGTCCCGCGCAGAACGAGGTCGGTGACAAGCGAGAAATGACGCGCGTTCGGGACTGAAACCTGCAGGTGCCCGCCTGCCCGGGTCCGCCCCCGTAGCTCGGCGAGGACATGTCCTGGCGTTACCAGGTGCTCTAGGACATCGAGGCAGAGCACGGTGTCGAAGCCAGCGCCTGCCTCGGCGAGCATCTCCTCGACGGGCCCAGCGTGCACCGTGTCCAGGATGGCCGCCGCCTTCGCGGCCGCGTCACGCTCGACCTCGATCCCCACGAGCTCCGTGGCGCCAGCCGCCCGCAGGTCCGGTCCTAGGCCGCCCGCCCCACAACCGACGTCGAGCACCCGCCCCAGCGGCCTTGGCAGTGCCGCGACGACGTCCGGGCGCTCATTCGCGTAGTAGCCGGCTCCCTTGGGTTCCGTCTCGCACGCTCCTCGTGCTTCGCTCGCCATCGCCCAGCAGCGTATCCCTGATCCTCTAGCCTGCCCGGCACGTGACCGAGCCGGCCCTTACGGCGACGATCGTCATCACTACCCGTGATCGCCGCGAGGAACTCCGGACCGCTCTTCAGTCGGCCGTCGATCAGGAGGGACCCCTCGATGTTCTGGTCGTCGACGACGGCTCGACCGACGGAACGGCTGAGATGGTCAATGACGAGTTCCCCACCGTGCGCCTGGAGCGCTTCGAGCGCTCCTGCGGCTATATCGCCAGACGCAACCACGCGGCCCGGGTCGCCCGCGGTGACGTCGTTGTCTCAATCGACGATGACGCCGAGTTTCGCTCTCCGCGCACAGTGGTCGACACCCTCGCCGATTTTGATCGGGCCTCCATCGGCGCAGTGGCGATCCCCGGGATTGATGTGCGCCGCGGGCCAGAGGTGCTTCAGAGCCCGCCCGTGCACGAGGGCGCCTGGATCACGCCCTCGTACTGGGGCACCGCGCACGCCGTTCGACGCGACCTGTTCCTTGCGCTCGGCGGCTATCGCGAGGAGCTCGGCGAGATGTTCGAAGAGGTCGACTTCTGCCTGCGCATGCTCGACGCCGGCTACGCCACCCGGCTCGGCCGGGCCACGCCGCTGCACCACTACGAGTCCGCGAAACGCATACAGCCGCGCAAGGTCTTCCATGTCTGGCGCAACAACATCGACCACGCATGGCGAAACGTTCCCCTGCCCTATACCCCGGTGCGAGTCCTGAAAGTGATCGCTGGTGGCCTCCTTTTTGGCGCCCGCAATCGGCACTTGCCCTCAGTCCTGCGTGGGCTCGGAGCCGGATTGGCGCACGGTCCCTCCCTACTGCGCTCCCGGTCGCCAATCACGCGGCGCGCTTATCGGCTCGACCACGATCTACGTCGGCATGGTCCACTGCCGATGGAGGAGGTGGAGCCGCGCCTCGCTGGCGGGCCGGAACAGCGACCACGTGCCCTCGAGTGGCGCCCGATCGCGCGTGCAGCTTCGGTGCGCGCGCTTGCCCGCGACGTCGATCGGGGGGCCCGTTTTGCGCTGCGCGAGCTGACCGGCTCACGAGCCGCTTTCTCCTACGGCATCGAGAACGGCGCCGCCAGGGTCGTGGTCCGGCATAACAGCAGCGATGTGTGGACCCTCGTAGAGGTGGTTCACCTGCGTTCCTACGACCCCCCGCCGGCGGTCCATGAACTGCTGCACTCGCTCGGCCGGCCGCCACGCGTCCTCGACCTCGGCGCGAACGTGGGAATGTTCGGGGCGCTCACCCTGGCGCGCGACCCACACGCGGTCGTCCGCGCATACGAACCTGATCCCAGCAACGCCGCGGTCCACCGGCGCTGTATGGAACTGAACGGATCGCCGTCCTCTTGGACCCTCGTCCAGGCTTGTGCTGCAACCTCGAACGGGTCCGTTCGCTTCGACGCCCATGGCAACGACAGTTCGAGAGTCAGCGATGCGGCCGGGACCCTCGAGGTCGAAGCTCGCGACGTGGTTAGCGAGATGGCCCGCTTCGATCTCGTAAAGATGGACATCGAGGGGAGCGAATGGGACATCCTGGCCGACCCGCGTTTCGGGGGCGCCACCGCGGTGGTCCTCGAGTACCACGCGACTCGCTGCCCCGAGGCCGATCCCGAGGCGGCCGCGACGAGATTGCTCGCCGAGGCCGGCTACGAGACCGCGTGCGTATTTCGCAGGGGCGAAGTGGGTGGCCTCTGGGCATGGAGGCCACCCGATCAACCACGCCGAGCGAGTGCGACCCAGACCTCCGACGGCACTGCGCGAAGCGCGAACGCGAGCACTATGTAGATCGTCATCGCCACAAGCGCCGAGGTCACAGCATCGGGAGCCAGCAACAGCCCCGTCGCCGCACCGGCGGCAGCTGCCGCGAGCAGCTTTGGGATGTAGCCGAGCGCTGGACGCAACGAACGATCGGCCCGAGTCAGCATGATGAGGAGAGCAGTCGCGAGCACAGCCTCGCCTGCGGTGGCCGCGATGGCGGCGCCCTTCGCATCGAGGGCTGGGATGAGCGCGAGCCCGAGGACGAGCACCGTGGCAAGCGCGACGAGATTCACGAGCACGAGCGCGCGCTGGCGCCGAATCGCAACCAGCCCGAGCGCCCAGACCTGGGTCATGAACGCGCCGACGAGCGCGAAGGCTTGAATCTCAAGCAGATCAGCCGCACCCGCATACTCCTCGCCGCCTAACAATTCGACGACTGGCTCTGCCGCGAGGGACAAAGGCAGGGCGATGCCGAGCGCGACCAGGAACGCGACTTCCCCGACACGCTGCAAGCCGTACGCGAGGCGCTCGCGATCGGTGGCCCCCGCGTGCGCCAGGAGCGGAAACGCCGCACCGACCATGAAGGCCGGGACTCCGAGAAACACTTCGACG
>CAVTZF010000009.1:0-25483 GCA_963739095.1 uncultured Thermoleophilaceae bacterium | reverse complement strand
GCGGGCAGGTGATCAGCTCCGACACGACTTTCCCCACGACGCCGTGGCGCGACCGGACGCTCTGCCGTCTGGTCGATGACGTGCGCTCACTGCTGCCGGCCGCCGCCGTCAGCTTCGCGACGCTCGGGGAGGAGACACGCGTAACCGGCTGGTTCGGCTCGGATGAGCTGCGCGACGCGCTCTGCGCCGGCGGCGGGCCCGGGCCGGTGGAGGCCGCACTGGAGCGCGGGCGGCCGCTGCTGCTCCCGCGCGTCGACGCCTGGCAGGCCGCGCCGCTGCTGCTCCAGGGCCTCGTGAACGAGCTCGGCGAGACCCGCGGTCGCAGGGCGTGGGCCGCGTACCGGTCGTGTTCGCTGATCGCGTGCCCGATCCGCAGCGACCTCGACCGCACGCTCGGGGTGCTCGTGATCGTGTCGGACGACAGCTCCGAGCGGCTCCGCTCCGAGCACCTGCGCACGGTCGAGGTGCTGGCGAGCCTGGCCGCGCTCGCGCTCGACCGCGCCGACCTGCTCGAGGCCGAGGCGGCGCGCGCCCGCGAGGAGGCTCGCCTCAACCGAGCCGCCGAGACGCTCTCCGCCTCGCTCGAGCCCGACGAGGTCTACGAGCGCGTGGCCGAGCAGGCGGCCTCTGTCACGGGCGCCACCCGCGCGCTCCTGACGCGCGTCAACTCGCGCACCGGAGAGCTGCGCACGGAGGCGAGCGTCGACTTCTCGGACGGGCTCGCGGACCGGCTCGCGTCGATCGGCTCGGGCAGCTTCGGCGAGGTGGCCCGGGAGCGCAGGCCGCTCCTGCGCCGGGCCGGCGAGGCCGGCGGCACCGACGACGTGCTGCTCGCGGAGGCCGGCATCGGGTCGCTGCTGCACGCCCCGATCGAGCTCGGCCCGCGTCTCTACGGCGTGCTCACCGTCGCCCATCCCGACCCGGCGTTCCTGGGCGAGCAGTCGCTCGAGCTGCTCACGAAGCTCGCCCGCGCCGCCGCGGCCGCGATCGCCAACGCGATCGACTTCGAGCGCGAGCGCCGGATCGCGCGCGCCCTGACGCTCGGCTTCGTGCCCGGCCCGCTGCCGGGGCTGCCGGGCTACGAGACCGGGCTGCTCTACTCGCCCGCGGCGAACGAGCCCACGGGCGGCGACGTCTACGGGGCCTGGCCGGTCGGCGACGGCACGCAGATGGCCGTGCTCGTCGGCGACGTGGCCGGCAAGGGCGTCGAGACCGCCGCGCTCAGCTCGATGGTGCGCTTCTTCGTCGAGGCGCGCAGCTGGGACTCGCTCTCGCCTGCCGCCGTGCTCGAGCAGACGAACCGGATGCTGCTCGGCCGGCTGCCACGCGACACCTTCGTCACGGCCTTCCTCGGCGTCCTCTCGCATGAGTCGCTGCGCTACTGCAACGCCGGCCACCTGCCGCCCCTGCGGGTGCGGGACGGGCGCGCCGAGCCGCTCGACCTGCATGGCCTGCCGCTCGGGGTCGATGACGTGAGCAGCTACTCGGAGAGCGAGCTGGCGCTCACGGCCGGCGACCTCGTCTTCGCCTACACGGACGGGCTGGTCGAGGCGCGCCGCGACGGCGAGGTCTACGGCCAGGAGCGGCTCGCCGCCATGGTCGAGCGGCTGGCCCCCACGCGCGCTCCGGCGGAGCTCGTCGCCGCCATGCACGAAGACGTCGCGGCCTGGGGCGATGGCCTCGACGACGACGCCGTCGCACTGGCTCTGCGGCGGGCGACCTGACCTCCGCGGCGTCCGCTTGAATGACCCCGATGGCCGAAGGGGCATACGCGCGCGCCGGCGTCGACCAGGCGCTCTCGGGCAGCGCCGTGTCCGCGCTCGTCGAGGTGCTGGCGGGTATCCGCACCGGCCGGCCCTCGCGCGCCGCGCTCGGATCGGGCCACTACGCGAACGTCCTGAAGATCGACGAGCGGCGCGGCATCGCGCTGTCGTGCGACAGCGTCGGCTCGAAGGTGATCGTGTGCGAGCAGCTGGGCCGCTACGACACGATCGGCATCGATCTGTTCGGGATGAACGCCAACGACGTGATCTGCGTCGGCGCGGACCCGATCGCCCTGCTCGACTACATCGCGGTCGAGGAGGCCAACCCGGAGGTGCTCGAGCAGATCGGCGTCGGCCTGCGGGCGGGCGCGGAGCAGGCGGGCGTCGAGATCCCGGGCGGGGAGCTGGCGGTGCTCCCGGACGTCGTCCGCGGCCACCCCTCGCCGCGCGGCTTCGACCTGGTCGGCTTCTGCGTCGGCCTCGTCGACCTCGACCAGATCGTCACCGGCGCCGCGATCGAGCCCGGCGACGCGCTGATAGGCATCCCCTCGAGCGGCATCCACTCGAACGGGCTCAGCCTCGCCCGGAGCGTGCTGAGCGACCTCGACGAGCGCTTCGGCGAGCTGACAGCCGGTGACCTGCTGCTCGAGCCGACCGTCATCTACGTGCGCGCCATCCGCGAGCTGCTCGAGTCACCCGTCGACGTCCGCGGGCTCGCCCACATCACCGGCGAGGGCTTCCTGAACCTGCTGCGCCTCGAGGCGCCGGTGGGCTATCGGATCGATGCGCCGCTGCCGGTGCCGCTCGTCTTCCAGGTGATCGCCCAGCGCGGCGACGTGAGCCCCGCAGAGCTGCACGAGGTGTTCAACATGGGCTGCGGCTTCTGCGTCGTCACGCCGGCCGCTGACGCCGAGGCCGCCGTCGAGCTGCTCGCTCGCCATCACCCGGGGACTGCGGTGATTGGGCACGCGACGGAGGCGGCGGGGGTGGTCGAGCTCACGCGCGAGGGGCTGATCGGGCGGCGGCCCGGTGGGTTTGCGGTGGCGCCGGAGGCCTGAGCCGCGCGCTCTCCGCCAGCCGGGTTGGGCTGGGAAAGGCGTTAGGGTGCGTCGACGACTTC
This sequence comes from uncultured Thermoleophilaceae bacterium, assembly GCA_963739095.1. Lineage (GTDB taxonomy): Bacteria > Actinomycetota > Thermoleophilia > Solirubrobacterales > Thermoleophilaceae > JACVRW01. The sequence continues at coordinate 22,600 of CAVTZF010000009.1, read as the reverse complement.
TGCCGCGACCCTTGTCATGTGGTTTTCCCTGCGCTCGCCGGAGCTGGCAGAGGACTTTGAGCGCCTGATGGCGGGTGATCGAGACATAGTCCGCGGGTCGCTGGACACGGTGTCGGAGTGGCGCCTGACGCGGCCGCTGGACTTGCCCGGACAGTCAATTGAAGCTGCCGACTACGTCCTGATCGCGGAAATCGTCGAAATTCAGCGCTGGCAGGAACAGGCGACCGAGCTGGTCCAGAACCTGACGGACGACCTGGGGCATCTGGTCTCGAGTCGGGGGATGCTCGTCGTGGGGCACATCCTTTGATCGCCAAGGCCTCACAGGGCCGCTAAGCGACCCGCCCCCCGACCGGCCCGACGCGGCTCTCAAGCCAACGCCCAGAGCTCGCCCGTGAGAAAGCGCTCCGGCCGCACCCGCCACTCCATCGCCAGCCGCCACAGCTCGGCCTACGCGCGCGGGCCGGGCAGGTCGCAGACCGCGGCGACCTCGACGGCGGCGAGCGAGCCGAAGCGCGCCAGCGCCTCCTCCACCGACGGCGGCTGCCCGTCCGCGGGCTTCGCTCCGCAGGCGAGCGCCGCGCGCCGCCAGGCGTCGTAGCCGTCGCGCGCGCCGCACTGCTGCTCGGCGCCGTCGTCGCCGCTGAAGAGCAGCACCGGCAAGGACTCGATGCCGCGCTCGCGCGTGTCCTGGAGATCCGCGCCAAAGGCCTCGACGATCGCGTTCGACTCGAGGTCGATCCGGAAGCGCTCGGCGTCGACGCCCGCCGTGCGTGCCTCGTCCACGAGCGCCGCGGCGCCGTCCAGCTTGCGGCGGCGGCACATGATCCCCTCGCGCAACGCGCGCAGGTAGCGCTCCGCCGTCTCGGCGCCCTGCTCCTCGGCGGCCTTGAAGGCCATGCAGGCGGGGAAGGTCGAGCCGATCGCCCCGGGCGTGTTCCAGGCCCGCGGATCGACCGGCATGCCCGACTCGGAGGCCGTGTCGAGCCAGTTGCGGGCAAGCCGCGACTGGTCATCCTCATACTGACGGGCAAGCCCTCCCATGACGTAGGTGATCTGGACCTCCGCGCCGAACTCCGTCTGTAGGCGACGCAACCCCGGCTCGATGGCCCAGGAAGCCGCGCAGGCAGGATCCGTGAAGTAGCGAAGACGTGCAGCCAACCGAGAGCGGAAAATAGTTGACGGTGATCGGGACGCTCATCAGCGACCGCTACCGGATCGATCAGAAGATCGGCTCTGGCGGTATGTCGACCGTCTACCAGGCCTTCGACCCCACGCTCGAGCGCTGGGTGGCGATCAAGCTCATGCACCGCGACATCTCGAGCGACCCCGATCAGCTCGAGCGCTTCCGCCGCGAGGCGCGCGCCGTCGCGCAGCTGAACCACCCGCACGTCGTGACCGTGATCGACGCGGGCGAGGACGACGGCGCTCCCTTCATCGTCTTCGAGTACGTAGAGGGCGAGACGCTGAAGGATCGCATCAAGCGCCAGGGCCGGCTGCCGGTGTCGGAGGCGGTCGCCTACGCGATCGAGATCGGGCGCGCGCTCGAGTGCGCCCACCTGCACCGGCTCGTGCACCGCGACGTGAAGCCGCAGAACGTGCTGATCGACCCCGACGGCCGCGCGAAGGTCACCGACTTCGGCATCGCTCGCTCGCTCGAGGCGCACGGGCTGACGGCCACCGGCCGCGTACTGGGCACGACCGACTACGTCTCACCCGAGCAGGCCCTCGGCCACGAGGTCACGCCGCAGTCCGACATCTATTCCCTGGGCGTCGTCCTCTACGAGATGCTCACGGGCGAGCCCCCGTTCCGGGCCGACTCGCAGGTTGCGGTAGCGATGAAGCACGTGCGCGACCCGCTGCCCGACGTCCAGCGCCTGCGCCCCGAGATCTCGGCGGCGCTCGCCGCGGTGGTCGAGCGGGCGACGGCCAAGGAGACCGCGCACCGCTACCAGACGGTCGGCGAGATGGTGCACGACCTCGAGGAGGTGCTCGCGATCGAGGCCGCCCGCACCGGCGAGGCCACCGGCGAGGCGACCACCGTGCTGCGCACGCTCTCCGACGACACCGCCGACTTCGCCCCGGTGCGGCTGCGCCATCCGAAGCGCGTGATCTTCCTGACGCTGCTGCTGCTCGCGCTGGCCGGCGTGGCAGTCTGGTTCCTGGCCTCGCGCACGGAGAAGGGCCCGGGCGCCGGACCGGTGGTGGCCGAGCCACCCGGGCTCGAGCGCGTGCAGCTGCCGAGCGACGCCGCACGCGACTACGACCCCGAGGGCGACGACCTCGAGGAGTCGCCCGAGGCAGCCAACCTGGTGCTCGACGGGCAAGGGAACACGGCCTGGGACACCGAGACCTACGAGGCGGGCTTCGACGGCGCCAACAAGGGCGGCGTCGGCCTCTATGTCGACGCGGGCAAGCCGATCCCGGCGCGGCGGCTCTCGCTGCTCACCTCGACGCCCGGCTTCACGGCTGCCGTCTACGCCTCCAACACCAAGCCCGGCTCGCTGCGCGGCTGGAAGAAGGTGAGCAGCACGGAGCAGGTGCGCGAGCGGCAGGTGTTCCAGCTCGACCTGGGGCAGCGCCAGGAGTTCCGCAACTACCTCGTCTGGATCTCCGAGCTGCCGCCCGACGAGGGCAAGGCCAAGATCGAGGAGCTGCGTCTCTCCCAGACCAAGGGCTAGAAGCGGTAGCGGCGCTCCTCCTCGTGGCGCTCGAACGCGAGCGCCAGCAGCCGGTCCAGCAGCTCGATGTATGGCAGGCCGCTCGCCTCCCACAGCTTCGCGTAGACGCTCGTGGCGGTGAAGCCCGGGATCGTGTTGAGCTCGTTGACGAGCACGTTGCCGTCCTCGACGAAGAAGTCGACGCGCGCCATCCCCGAGCAGTCGATCAACTTGAAGACCTCGACGGCGAGCCGGCGCACCTGCTCGAGCTGATCGTCCGGCAGGCGCGCCGGGATCACGAGCTCCATCCCGCCCGGCTCGTACTTGGCCTCGTAGTCGTACCAGTCGGCGCTCACCAGGGCGATCTCACCGGGCTGCGAGGCGACGGGGTCGCGGTGGCCCAGCACGGAGCACTCGACCTCCATGCCCTCGGAGAAGCGCTCGACGAGCGCAACCGGGTCGTGCTCGAAGGCGTGCGCGAGCGCCTGGTCGAGCTCCGCCTCCGACCAGGCCTTGCCGATCCCGACCGACGAACCGAGCCGTGCGGGCTTGACGAAGGCGGGCGGCGGCAGCGTCACCTCCATCCCCTCACGGACCGCGACATAGTCGACCTGCGGGATCCCGTGGGCGGCCATCAGATCCTTGAAGAGCGCCTTGTCCATCGCGACGGCCGAGGCCGTGACCCCGGCGCCGACGTAGGGCAGGTCGAGCAGCTCGAGCAGGCCCTGCACCGTCCCGTCCTCACCGAAGGGCCCGTGCAGGACCGGGAACACCACCTCGGCCCCGAGCAGACCGGCGCCGGGCTCGATCGGCAACGGCTCGTCCTCGAAGAGCCAGCGCCCCTGACCGGTCAGGCGCACGTCGAGCACCTCGTGACCACCCGCGACGAGGCCCTCGCGCACGGCGGCTCCCGACGCCAGCGAGACGTCGTGCTCGCTGGAGCGGCCGCCCGACAGGACGGCGACCTTCACGGCGTCCCCCTCACGGCTCCGGCTGCGGGTTCGTGTCCTCGAGCGTGTCCGTCTGCTCGAGCACGCCGATGATGATCACGACCTCGTCGCCCTCGTCGAGCTCAGTGCCGGCGCCGGGCCTCTGGTCGATCACGACGCCGTCGTCGTCGGGGTCGGTCACGGTCTGCTCGCGCTGCACCGGCACGAGGCCGGCATTGCCGATCTGCGTCGCCGCGTCCGCCGCGCTCAGGCCGACGACGTTCGGGACGCTCGCCTGTGGGATGCCGGTGGAGACGGTGATGGTGACCGTCGTCCCCTGATCCACCGAGCTGCCCCCGGCCGGGTCCTGGGCGATGACGGTCCCCTCCGGCTCCTCGGACTCCTGCTCCCGGACCCCGACACCGAGGCCCTCGCCGCGCAGGCGCGAGTCGGCAGACGAGCGCGACAGGCCCACGACGTCCGGCACCGTCGTCAGCTCGGGACCCTGGCTGACGAGCAGGCGCACACGCGTGCCGACGGTCACCTCCTCACCCTCGCGCGGCACGGTGCGGATGGCGAGACCCTTGCGCACCTCGTCCGAGAACTCGACGTCGCGCGTGACCTTCAGCCCGGCGTCCTCGAGCTCCTTGATCGCCTGTGCCTGTGGCAACCCCGCGACCGCGGGGACGAGCACGTCGCCCGGGCCGTCCGACACCTCGAGCGTGACGGTCGACCCGACCTCCGCCTCCTCGCCGGGATTCGGGTCCTGGTCGAGCACCTGGTCGAAGGGCTGCGCGCTGCGCACGCGCGTCTGCTCGACGTCGAACCCCGCTCGCTCGAGCTGCGCGCGCGCCTCGACGAGCTGGAGCTGAGTCACGCGCGGGACCTCCTTCTTCTCGGTGGCGAGCTCGCCGCTCGCGATCAGCCAGATCAGGAAGCCGACGAGCGCCAGAGCAAGCAGGCCGATCGTGAACCAGGGCCAGCGCCGCTTGCGCTCGCGCTCGGGCGCCGTGACCGGCGCCAGCGGAGGACGCTCGCCGTCCGCGGCCGGATCGACCGCTGCAGGCAACGGGATCGGCGCGAAGGCGCTGGTCGACTGGCCGCCGTTCGCGCCGGCGTCGATCTGCGCGCGCGCGGCCTCGAGGCCCTCGGCGAAGTCGTCGGCCGTCTGCCAGCGCTGCGCCGGGTCCTTCGCGAGCGCCGCCATCACGACGGCCTCGAGCGCCGGGTGCACGTCGGGTCGCAGCTGAGAGATCGGCGCGGGCGCTTCAGAAAGATGCTTGAGCGCGATCGCGACCGCGCTCTCGCCCTGGAAGGGCAGCTTGCCCGCCAGCATCTCGTAGAGCATCACGCCGATCGAGTAGAGGTCGGAGGCGGCGGTCACGGCGTGCCCCTGGGCCTGCTCCGGAGAGAGGTAGTGGGCCGTCCCCATGATCGACCCGGTCTCCGTCATCTCGGAGGCGCCGGCGCGCGCGATGCCGAAGTCCGTGACCTTCGCGTGGTCCCGCTCGTCGACGATCACGTTGTGCGGCTTGAAGTCACGGTGGATCACGCCGTGGCGGTGCGCGAACCCGGCGGCGTGCAGGATCTGGACGCCCAGCTCGACCACGCGCTGCTGCGACAGCGGCGCCTCGCTCGTCACGATCTCCTTGAGCGTGCGCCCGGTGAGGTACTCCATCGCGATGTAGTAGGTGCCCTCGTGCTCGCCGCGGTCGAAGACGCCCACCACGTTCGGGTGCGACAGGCCGGCGGCGGCCTTCGCCTCGCGCCGGAAGCGCTCGACGAACTCCTGGTCCTGGGCGAAGCGGCGGTGCAGGACCTTGAGCGCGACCTCGCGACCGAGGTGCGTGTCCTCGGCGGCGTACACGTCCGCCATGCCGCCGGAGCCGATGCGCCGCAGGATGCGGTAGCGGCCGTCTACGAGCGCGCCGGTGGCGACCTCGGTCATCCGGACCCTCCCAGCAGCGCCTCGAGCACGGTCTTCGCGATCGGGGCCGCGACGGTGCCGCCCTCGCCGGTGGTCCGCTCGACCGTCACGGCGATCGCCATCCGCGGATTCTCCACCGGGGCGAAGGCGATGAACCAGGGCTGCGTGAACTCACGGTTCGCGCCCACCTCAGCCGTGCCGGTCTTGCCGGCGACGGTGATGCCGGCGAGCGCGGCCGCCGTGCCGGTGCCCTCCTCGACGACCCGGCTCATCATCACCGTGAGCTCCTTGGCGGTCTCCGGCTTCATCACGGTCGATTGCAGGTCGGGCTCGATGCGCTCGGCCACGCGCCCGTCCTTGCGCACGATGCGGTCGGTGAGCTGGGGCCTCATGAGCCGACCGCCGTTGGCGACGGCGGCCGCGACCTGCGCCATCTGCACAGGCGCGGCTCGGATCTCACCCTCGAGGCCACCCTGGCCGATCGCCACACGCCCGACGTCGAAGCCATCCTCGACATAGTCGCCGTCGCCGTTGATGATGCCGCTCGGGATCATCTGCTCGTCGGGATAGTCGAGCTGCGGATCCGCGTAGAAGCCGTAGCGCTTCATGTACTCGACAAGCGTCCGGCGGCCGATCTGCTCACCGATCTGCGCGAAGACGGTGTTGACGGAGTTGGTGAGCGCGTCGGTGAACGAGATCGGCCCGAAGCTCGTGCCGCCGGCGTTGGACAGCGGCACGCCCGAGATCTCCTTCGGGGACGAGCCGTCGATGATCGACTCCGGCGTGAGCTTGCCGCTGTCGAGCGCCGCCGTGGCGGTCACGACCTTGAAGGTCGAGCCGGGCGGGTAGAGCTCCTGCGTCGTGCGGTTGAGCAGCGGCTTGTTCGGATCCGTGTTGAGCCGGCCGAAATCCGTGGGGACGAGGTTGGCGTCGTACTCCGGGATCGAGACCATCACGCGCACCTTGCCGGTCTGCGGCTCGATAGCGACGACGGCGCCCTTGCGGCCGCCGAGCGCCGCCTGGGCGGCCTGCGTGCCCTCCACGCTGAGGTTCGTGACGACGTCGAGGCCCTCGCGCTCGTGCCCCTCGAGGCCCGTGAAGATCGACTCGAACTCGTCCTCCTCGCCCGCGAGCGCGTCGTTGCGCGAGCGCTCGAGGCTGATCCGGCCGTTGCGGAGGTACGAGTAGCCGACGGGGTGCGAGAACAGCCCTCGGGTCGGATAGGTGCGCGTGTAGATGCGGTCCTCGCCGCGGCCGCTCGGGACGCTCCGGGCCAGCTTCGTGCGGCCGTCGCTCGCGAGGATCAGGCCGCGCGGGATCTTCTGCTCACGGATCAGCGCGCGGCGGTTGTTCGGGTTGTCCTCGAGGCCCTCGGCGTCGAGCACGCTCCAGTACGAGGTGAACCCCACGAGCACGGCGAACAGGACCACGAACAGGCCGAAGAGCTGAACGATCTGGCGGTTCATACGAGCCCGCCCCGTCGAATTCGCTCACGCCTGGCGCTGTCAGACACGATCAAGAGCAGCGCCAGCAGCACCAGGTTGGCGAGCAGCGAGCTGCCGCCGTAGGAGACAAGCGGCAGCGTCACGCCGGTCAGCGGGATCACGCGCGTGACGCCGCCGACGATCACGAACACCTGCAGGGCCAGCACGCTCGTCAGGCCCACCGCGAGCAGCTTCGAGAAGCCGTCCGCCGCGACCATCGAGATCTTGAAGCCGCGGAAGACGAGCAGCAGGTAGGCGCCCACGAGCCCGGCCGCGCCGAACAGGCCGGCCTCGTTCACGAGCACGGAGTAGATGAGGTCCGTGTGCGGCGCGGGGATCAGCACGTTGCCGCCGGGCGCCTCGAGCAGCGAGCGCCCGAAGCCCTCGCCGAATAATCCTCCGTCCGCCTGCGCGAACAGCGATTGAGCCACCTGATAGCCCTGGCAGTTGACGAACTCGCTGACCTGGCCGGTACTGGGGCAGGTCACGCGCTCGGTCGAGAAGGTGTCGAGCCAGATGTCGAAGCGGTCGCGCACGTGCGAAACCCGCTCGGCGAAGAAGAAGGCGCCGCCGAAGAACATCGTGACGCCCACGCCGACGAGCGACAGCCGCCCGGTCGCGACGTACAGCAGCGCAAGGAAGCCGCCAAAGAACATCAGCGAGCTGCCGAGGTCGCGGATGAAGATCAGCATCAGCATCGCGAGGCCCCAGACGAGCAGCAGCGGGCCGAAGTGCTTGGGCGATGGGCGCTCGCGGAGCACGGCCACCAGCGAGGCCACGAACACGACCAGCAGCACCGACCCCGCCGGGCCGAGATCGAGCACGAGGATCGCGAGCAGCGTGAGCAGCGCCGGCACTCCGTAGAGGAGCAGCTGCCTCTGGAACGGCAGCGGCCGCAGCCGCGGGCGCACGAGGATGTCACCGGTCTCGCGCAGGTAGCTCGCGAGGAAGATGATGATCCCGAGCTTCGCGAACTCGGCCGGCTGGAACTTGATCGGGCCAAGCTCGATCGCGAGGAAGGCGCCGTTGACCTGTGCCCCGATGCCCGGCAGGCGTGGCAGCACGAGCAGAGCGATGCTGGCCGCCGCGATCAGGTAGCGGTAGCGCTCCAGCACGTGGTGGTCGCGGATCAGCAGGATCGTGCCGCAGAAGAAGATGAGCCCGACCACGAACCACTGCGCCTGCTCACGCGCGAGCTCCGGGTCGATGCGGTAGATGAGCACGAGCCCGACCGCCGCCAGCAGCGCGGCCAGCGGGAACAGGTACGGGTCCGCGTCGGGCAGGCGGGCCCGGATGAACAGGTGCGCGACGACGCACAGGCCGAGGAAGACCGCGCCGTAGGTGAGCGTGGCGTCCTGGACGTCCTGTGTGCGCGTGGCGAGCACGGCGGCGAAGCCCGCCACCACGAGCAGCGACACCGGCAGCAGCCCGAAGAGCTCTCGCGTCCGTGCCGACATCAGTTCGACGCCGTCCCCGTGCCCTCGAGCTGGCCGCGCTCGAGGGCGCGCACCAGGTCGACGGCGTCCTCGCGGCTGCGCCACTCGTGGTCGAGCACGCGCTCGCGGCGGCCCGCCGGGATCGCCCTGGCGGGCATGCCGCTCGCGTACTCCTCCTCGTAGAGGTCGATGCCGAACGGCAGCTCGTACGGCACGCCCCGGTAGACGGTCACGAGGCCGCCGTCGTTGGTCCCGACGAAGTAGACCTGGCGGCTGAGCGCGTACAGGCCGGCGATCGCTGCCGCGACCAGTGCCAGTCCGAGCACGCCCTTCAGCACGAGCCCCCCTCGGCGCCGCTTGCGCCGGCGAGGCTGCGCAGGCGCGACGGCATCCGGCGGCACGGGCTCGATGCGGGTGCTCGTGGGCGGAGGCGCGGTGGCGGCCGCGTGGAGGTCGTCGGCGCTCAGCTGCCCCGCGATCGTCTCGTCCTCGGTGGGCGGCGGGCCGGCGACGGTGGTGGGCTCCGCCGGGGCGCCCTCCTCGAGCTCGCCCAGCCGGAACAGGACGACCGTGATGTTGTCCTTGCCGCCGCTCTGGTTGGCGGCCTTGATCAGGGCGTCGGCCGCGTCGTCGAGCGTGGCCGAGGTGCGCAGGACCGCGGCCACCTCGTCGTCCGAGATCATCGACGTCAGGCCGTCCGAGCACAGCAGGAACAGGTCGCCCTCGCGGGCGCTCAGCGTGTAGGTGTCGACCTCGACGTCCGGCTCGGGACCGAGGGCGCGCGTGATGATCGAGCGCTGCGGATGGTGCTCCGCCGCCTCGGGAGTGATCTGGCCGCTCCGCTCGAGCTCCGCCACCAGCGAGTGGTCGCGGGTGATCTGCTCGAGCTCGCCGTCGCGCATGCGGTAGGCGCGGCTGTCGCCGACGTGGCCCAGGCTCACCTCGCCGTTGTGGACCTTGGCCGCCGTCAGCGTCGTGCCCATGCCGCGGCGCGACTCGTCGGTGACCGCCAGGTCGTAGATGCGCCGGTTCGCCTCCCGCAGGATGCGCGCGAGCTGTGCCTCGGCTGCCTCGCCCGCCGCGCTCGCTCCCTCGAACGCCCCGGCGGCGATCGCCGACGCCACCTCGCCCGCGCGCGCGCCACCCATGCCGTCGGCGACCGCGAAGAACGGCGGCTGCAGCACGAGTGAGTCCTCGTTAGCGCTGCGCTGGCGGCCGACGTCCGTGCGGCCGACCTGCTCGACGATGCCCAGAGCCACGCGCCTACTCCTCGTAGCGGTACTCGCTGTCGCCGATGCGGATCACGTCCGCCATCTTGAGCCGTTCCGTGACCTTGACCTGGCGCCCGTTGAGATAGGTCCCGTTGGTCGAGCCCATGTCCTCGAGGTACATGTAATCCCCTTGCGGAAAGATGCGCGCGTGGGCGGACGACGCGAACGGGTCGTCGACCCGGATCGCGGCGCCGTCGGAGCGGCCGAGTGTGGCTCCCTCCCCGATGTCGAAGGTCGTGCCCGGCTGGTGACCCATCGCCGCCACAACCGTCAGCTGCGGCGAGACCCCCGCGCGCAGGTTCGGAATCGCGGGCTCCTGGCGCCGCCGGCTCGGCGGCTCGACCGGCTCCGCCGGCTCCGTGCGCTCGGAGCGCGAGAGGTCACGCATGGCGCTGCGCACCACCCAGAGCAGGAACAGGTAGAGCACAAGGAGAAAGCCGAACTTGAGAGCGACGGCGAGCGGCTCGTCCACCGTTGCGGTTCCCCTACTCGAGCTCGAACGTCAGGTCGGTGACGCCGATCGTGATGCGGTCGCCGTCGCGCAGGGCCACCTGCTCGACACGGCGCCCGTTGACCTTGATGCCGTTGGTGGAACCCAAATCGACCGCATGCCATGCGTTCTCGTCGCGGCGCAGCTCGGCATGCCGGCGCGAGACGTTCGGGTCGGAAACCACCACGTCGCAGTCGCGGCTGCGGCCGATCACGACGCGGTCGCCGCTCAGCACGTTGCGCCGCCCCTCGGACACGAGCAGCGCCTGGCGGCCCCCGATCGGCGCCTCGAGCGGACGCGCGGCGCGATCCGGCGAGTAGACCATCGTGTGGCCGAAGTCGCCGGCCGACGGCGCCGCCGGCACGGGCGCAGCCTCCTCCGCCTCCTCCTCGGGCGGCGCGAGCAGCTGCGCCTGGATGCCGAACTCGCCGAGCTCGAGTCGGTCGTCCGTGTGGAACTCGATCTGCGGCCGGCTCGTGAGCGCGAGCGACTCCTGGCGGGCGTGCTCGAGCAGGTAGTCGGACAGCTCCTTGCGCAGCGCCGGCTCGTAGCTCGAGAACTGCTCGCGGTCCTGAGGTGAGAGGAAGACGCGGTAGTGGTTCGGCACGTACACGCGCGAGACGGAGACCATCTGGTTCTCCTCCATCTCCTTGGCGAGCTTGTGGGCGAGCTCGACCGGCTGAACGCTCGTCTTGAACGCACGGCCGAACGCGCCCTCGACGAGCCCACCCAGCTTCGCCTCGAGGTTGCGCAGGACGCTCATACGGTTCGCAGGGTATTCCGCGTGTGCGCAAGCACCCGGCTCGGCCGGGCCCGCAGCGAGCGCATCACGCCGTCGTTATTCGCGGCGCCCGCCAGCCCTCTGCGGGGGCCACGACCTGGGACACGGACAATGCGACGACCGCCGCCAGCAGGGCGCCGGTGACCGCGCCGCGCGCTTGGTCGAGCGCGACGTCGGCGGCCAGCGCATCGCCCAGTGCCACCTGCGCGACGATCAGCCCGATCACCCACACGCCGGCGCCGACGAGGTCGAGGGCGAGCCAGCGGCCGCGGACGACGAGCGGCAACGCGACCGCGAAGGCCGCCCACACGACCAGTGGCGCAAGCGCGGTGCTGGTGATCAGCGGCTGGAGGACATCCGAGGCGGCGGCGGAGATCGACCCCTCCCACTCGGCCCGCGGAAGCGTGCCGTCGGGCGACCCGAACAGGAGCGCCTTACCGGTGATCGCCTCGCCGAGCCCGAGCCACCAGAAGCCGGCGATCGCGAGCCCGGCGCGCCGCCAGGCCGTCGGGGCGAGCGCGGCGATGCCGATGAACGCAGGGCCGAGCGCGACCGTGCCGAGCAGCGGCGCGAACACCGGCACCGACCAGAGCAGGCCCGCGCGCGGAAGCAGGAACGGGATCGGCGCGGCGGCCGCGGCAAGCACGAGCGCCGTGCCCTGGCGGTCCGCCTCGGGCGAGACCAGCCAGGCGCAGAGGCAGAACACCGTCAGCATCCAGCCGATCCGCGGCAGCAGCGCCGTGGCGAGCGCGGCGGCGCCCGCGGCCGCCGCGGTCGAGAAGGACGGGTCCGGACCGAGCGAGCCGAGCACTCCCACGACGATCCCGCCGGCGAGCAGGCCGGCCCCGGCGCGTTCCGCGAGCTTCACCCAGCGCGCGGGCTGAATGCCGGGCTCCGAGCGGCCGAGCACGCCCGTCGGACCGCCCGGGTCCTCGCGGAAGAAGCCACGCGCAGAAGCGGGGGAGTCGTCGCGGCGGCTGAAGAGCCTGCGCGTGCGGCGCGTCGTGGGCAGGCCGACCCGGCGCAGCGTCTCGGGCTCGACGAGGCCTCCCTCGTCGGTCAGGTCGCTCTGGACCGCGCGCAGCTCGGCACGCAGCTCGGCCGGCGAGGGCCGCCGGCCGGCGTCGACGTCGAGCGCGTCGTCGATGGCGTCGCAGAGCTCGCGCGGCAGGTCGCGCCGCTGGGAGCCGAGGGAGGGCAGGGGGCGGCCGAGCCGTCGCGCCGTGGCGGCGGGCCCGCCGGCGCGGACGGGGTTGCGGCCGGTCCAGGCCTCGTACAGGGTCAGAGCGAGCGAGTAGACGTCGCAGGCCGGCGTGATGCGCGCGCCCTCCGCCTGCTCGGGTGCCATGTAGGCGAGCGTGCCCACCACGTCCCCGGTGCGCGTGAGCACGTCGCCGCTGACGAGGTGCGCGACGCCGAAGTCGGTGAGCTTGGCGAAGCCGACGCCGGCGGCGGGCTCCGCCACGACCATGACGTTCTGGGGCTTGACGTCGCGATGGATTACGCCGCGCGCGTGGGCGTGCGCGAGCGCGTCGCAGAGGTCGGCGCCGATGCGCGAGACGTCGCGGTCGGAGATCGCGCCGGCGCGCAGCAGCTCGGCAAGGGTTCGGCCCCGAACGAGCTCCGAGACGAGGTAGACATCGTGCTCGTCCGCGGCGAGCTCGTAGATGCCGACGATCGCCGGGTGGTTCAGGCGCGCGGAGGCGAGCGCCTCACGCTCGACCCGCTCTCCGCCGCCCCGCTCGCGCGGGATCGCCTTGACCGCGACCTCGCGCTCGAGGCGCTCGTCCCAGGCATGCCATACGACCCCGAACCCTCCCGCGCCGAGCCGCTGCTCGAGCCGATAGCGACCCAGGACGGTCCGCGGACCGGGACCGCTCGGCAGGCTTTCGGTAGGGTCAGACCCACCCAGTGGCAGGGTGCCGGGCTCTTCGGTCAGGCCTGTGTCGGAACGTTTCATTCCAGGTTCTGTGTTCGGTCCGCGGAGAGCGCGTCCTGCCCCCCGTTCATACTCCAATCGAAGCGCTGCGTGCGCCTCGAAGTATTAGGAGCGATACTGCTTTCCTTCCTCGACGAACCGGACGAGCCTGTAGCTGGACGTGCACGGCGCCGGCCATCGGGCGGCGGCCGCGGCACGGACCGCCAGACGCTCATGGTCCGCAGGACCTTAGCTATTGGCGCCGGATTGCTCGTGCTGATCCTGCTCGTGCTGGCCTTCCGCGGCTGCCTGAACGCGCGCGACGAGCGGGCCATCAAGGACTACGTGGGCAACTCCTCCGAGTTGATCAACCAGTCCAAGCTCGAGGGCAACCAGCTCTTCGAGCTGCTGGGCGGCTCGGGCAGCCAGGACGACGCCGTCGACGCCGCCAACGTCGTGAACGGGCTGCGCAGCGAGTCGGCGACGCTCGTCGACCGCGCTCGAGGACCTCGACGCGCCCGATGAGGTCTCCACCGCTCAGGCCAACCTGCTCGACGCCCTCGAGCTGCGTCGCGACGCGCTCGCGGCCGTGGCCAACGCCCTGCCGGGCGCGCTCGCCGACGAGGAGCGCCGCGAGAGCACGAGCGACATCGCCGAGATGATGCAGGTCTTCCTCGCGAGCGACGTGCTGCTCAAGTACCGCTTCAGGCCGAGCCTCGAGCAGACACTGCGCGACGAGGACCTCGAGGGCGAGGTCACGCTGCCGAAGCCAGCGGCGGCTCGAGTTCGTGCCGGACGTCCAGTGGGTCGATCCCGATTTCGTGGCCGACCAGATCGCCGGCCTGCGCGGCGAGGGCGGCGGCGGGACCGACGAGTCCGCCGCGCCCGGCCTGCACGGGAACGGCCTCGGCACGGTCACGCTCGGCGGGGTCGCGCTCGTGCCGGGCGCGTCCGCAACGGTGCCGCTCAGCGACGACCTCTCGTTCGAGGTCCAGGTCGTGAACCAGGGCGAGAACACCGAGACCGACGTGAACGTCAAGGTCACGGTCGGCGAGGGCAACGACGCCACGGAGCTCGAGGAGGCGATCCCGGAGATCGCCGTCGGCGAGCAGCAGAACGTGACGATCCCGCTGGCCGAGAAGCCGCCGACCGGCGAGAACGTCCCTGTCACGGTGGAGGTCGAGCCGGTCCCCGGCGAGGAGAAGACCGACAACAACTCGGCGGACTTCACGGTCATCTTCACGAGCTGACCGCCACCGATACCCTCAGCCGACGTGGATGACCTGACCTCCACGCAGGGCCTCGTCGCGCTCGGGGCGGCGGCCGTGGCGCTGCTGGCCTTCATCTTCTGCATCGTCCTGGCCGTCAAGCTGCGCCGCCTGCGGGCGGCCCAGCGCACCGTGCTCGGGGGCGAGGAGCAGGACATCGTCCAGCACTCCGCCACGCTCCAGGAGGCGTTCGTGCAGCTGCGTGACTGGGTCGAGGAGACCGCCGCGCGGCTCGAGTCGCGCGTCGGCGAAGCCGAGCGGCGCATGGACGGCTGCGTCGCGCACACTTCGCTCGTCCGCTACGACGCGATGAACGAGCTCTCGGGCCAGCAGTCGAGCACCGTCGCGCTGCTCGACTCGCGCCACACCGGGGTGGTGATCTCCTCGATCCTGCACCGCGACCAGGCGCGCTTCTACGTGAAGCGGCTGCACGAGGGCAACTCGGAGCACGAGCTCTCGCCGGAGGAGCAGGAGGCGGTGGCGGCCGCGCTCGCCGAGCCTGCCCGCGACCCCTCGTCGTGAGGGTCGCCTACCTCGGTCCCGCCGGGACCCACAGCGAGGAGGCCCTGCGCGCGTCCGCCCCCGGCGGCGCCGAGGAGGTTCCCTGCCCGACGATCTACGACGCCGTGATGGCCGTCCAGGAGGGCAGCCGCCGACCGCGCGGTCGTCCCGATCGAGAACGCGCTCGAGGGCGGCGTGGCGGTGACGCTCGACACGCTCGTGCTCGAGGCGGTGGACGTTCGCATCGGCGCCGAGCTCGTGCATCCCATCCATCACTGCCTGATCGCCGCGCAGCCGCTCGATCCGGGCGAGCGTGCGCAGGGTCGTCTCCCACCCACAGGCGATCGCCCAGTGCGCGCGCTTCCTGCGCGAGCGGCTGCCGCAGGCGGAGCACGTGAGCGCACCCTCGACCGCCGAGGCGGTGGCGTCGCTGCGCGACGCGGACGGCTCGACCGCGGCGCTCGGGACGCGGCTCGCGGCAGAGCTGTACGGCTGCGAGCTGATCGCGGCCGATGTCGAGGACCACCCGGACAACGCCACCCGCTTCGTCTGGCTCGCCCCCGCTGCCGCTGTCCGCGAGCCCGAGGGGCCGGCCAAGACGACGATCGTCTTCTGGGGCGCCGGCGACGAGGCTCCCGGCTGGCTCGTCGACGTGCTCGGCGAGCTGGCGAGCCGCGACGTCAACCTGACCCGGATCGAGTCGCGGCCGCGCCGTATCCGGCTCGGCCACTACATGTTCGTCGCCGACCTCGAGGGCGCGGCGTCGCGCGCCGCCGGTGAGCGATGCGCTCGCGGCGCTCGGCGCTCCACGTCGAGGAGGTCCGGGTGCTCGGCTCGTACGGCGCGTCAACCGCCTGAGCACGGATTACAGCCGGGCACTCGCGGCCCCGGACCTCCGCGTCACCAGGCCTCAACCTCGCCGCAGAGCCTGCTGGGTACACTCAGCGCAGTTATGGCAGTACGGGTGGACGTGACGCTCGAGGTGGGTGACGGCGAACCAGGCCCTGCCGCCGCGCTGCACGGGGCCGGCCGGCCTGCGCAGCGCCATTCCTCGTCCGGCCGGGTGCTCGTCCTCAACGCGTCGTTTGAGCCGATCAACGTCTGCACGGTCCGGCGCGCCGCCGTTCTGATCCTGAAGAACCGCGCCGAGGTGCTCGAGAAGGGCGATTGGGCGCTTCACGCCGAGTCGTTCACGCTCGACCGGCCGGTCGTGATCAGGCTGCTCACCTACGTCCGTATCCCGCGCGACGCCCATCGCCGCAAGATCACCCGCCGTGCCGTGTTCGCCCGCGACCGCTGGACCTGTCAGTACTGCGGGCACGAGCGCGGCAACCTGACGGTCGACCACGTGATCCCGCGCTCGAAGGGCGGGCCCTCGACCTGGGAGAACATCGTCGCCTGCTGCGCCCCGTGCAACCGGCGCAAGGGCGACCGCCTTCCGAAGCAGGCGAACATGGTTCCGGTCAAGACTCCGCGCGCGCCGAACCCGGCCATCTTCATCCACGTCGCCGCACCGACGATCCCGGCGGCGTGGGAGCAGTACCTCGTGGCCGCCTGATGAACCAGCCGGACCGCCCGGGCGCGCAGCCTCCGGCGGGGCGCAGGGAGCGCCTGCTGACGGACGACCAGCTGCCCGCCACCGTCGGCCAGGTCAAGTCGCTGCGGCGCTGGCTGATCGTGGCCGGCGTCTGGGCGGTGGCCGCCACGGCGCTCGCCGTATTCGCCCTGATCCAGGCCAACCAGGAGGACGAGGCGGGCCGCGAGGAGGCCGCGGGCGAGCTCGGCCGGGTGCAGCGCCAGCTGAACAACCGGATCGACGACCTCGAGCAGCGGATCGAGGGCCTGCCGAGCTCCGACGACATCTCGAAGCTCGAGGACCGGCTGGCCACGGCCGAGGACGACGCTTCGAAGGCAGCGCAGGACGTCGAGCGGCTCGGCAACCGCCTCGACGACCTCGAGGGCCGCGTCGACGAGCTGGAGCAGGACGTCGCCACCGCCAGGGCGCGGGCACCGGCACCGAGACCGCGCCCTAGCCGCCTCCCGCGCTGCCGGGCGGCGCAGCAGGCCTCGAGCGCCTCGGCCGTCGTGCGGTACTCGTCGACACGCCTGATCTTGCCCTCGTCCAGGCGGACCAGGTACGTCTCGTACACCTCGACGCCGATGCCGCTCGCCCTGCCCTCGAGCGTGGCCGTCCACGGCACGACCACCCAGTCGCCGAGATCGATGAAGTCCTCGAAGGTCACGACGCCGACGAAGCGGTTGACCCATGCCTCCCAGGTGTCGGCGATGAAGCGGCGCATGCCCTCGGCGCCGCGGTAGGTCTGCGGGTCCGGCTCGTCGGCCCCGGTCGTCCACTCGATCTCGGGTGCGTGCTCCGCGAAGAAGCCCTCGAGATCCCCGCGTGCGAGCGCCTCGAGGCTCCTGCGGACGACTTCCACGTTCTGGGCGGACACGGTCGTGGGGAGTATCGCCGTCGGCCCGGAAAGCACGAGGGGCGCCCCCTCGGGGAGCGCCCCTCGCCTGACTATTGGCTGGACTTGATCGGCAGGTCCGTCGCGGCCAGAGGAACCACTCCCGGCCAGAACCACCGACGGCATCACGGTTGGACTCCGCTAAGGACGCGCTTCCGCGACTACGGGCCCAGCAACCGGTCTAGCGGCCGGACACCTCCAGGGTCCCAAGAATTCTGTCAGTCAAGCTCGGACCACCCCCTTTCTCTGGTGACAGAGATTGAAGCAGACGCGGAGGTCGACTGTGGCGCTACCCGTCGTCGGGCAACTCGTCCGTCGCGACCGGCGCGGCGGTGTCCCCCGAGGTCTCCATCACCAACGCCACCGCGCTGACGCTGTCGTCCTCGCGCAGATTCATCACGCGGACGCCCTGGGCCGGGCGGCCCTGCTTCGAGATGCCCTTCACGCCGGTGCGCTGCACCATGCCGTTCTGGGAGATGAACACGAGGTCGTGGTGCTCGCGCACGATCAGCGCGCCGGCCAGGGCGCCCTTTGCCTCGGTCAGCCCGATCGTCTTGACGCCCATCGAGCCGCGGCCCTTGACCGGGTACTCCTCGATCGCCGTGCGCTTGCCGTAGCCGTTCTCGGTCACGACCAGCAGCTCGGTGTCGGGGCGCACCACGTCCATCGACAACACGCGGTTGTCGCCGCGGCTGACGTTCATGCCGCGCACGCCGGCCGGTGTCGCGGCCCATCGGCCGGACCTGGTCCTCGTTGAAGCGCGCCGCCTGCCCCGAGCGCGACACCATGATGATGTCGTCGTCCCCGCTGGTGCGGCGGACCTCGACCAGCTCGTCGTCGTCGCGGATGTTGATCGCGATGATGCCGTCGGCCTTGATCGGCGTGTTGTAGGCCTTGAACTCGGTCTTCTTGATCTGGCCCTTCTTGGTCGCGAAGACGAGGTACTTGCCCTCGCTGAAGTCGCGCGTGGCCTGCACGGCCTCGACGCGCTCGCCCTCGCGCAGCGGCAGCATGTTGACGAGCGCGCGCCCCTTGGCCGTGCGCTGCGCCTCCGGCAGCTCGTAGACCTTCTCGCGGTAGACCTTGCCTCGGTTCGTGAAGAACAAGAGGTAGTCGTGGGTCGACGACACGAAGAGGTGCTCGATGTAGTCGTCGTCCTTCATGTCCATGCCCATCACGCCCACGCCGCCGCGCTTCTGCTGGCGGTAGGTGGCGAGCGGCAGGGTCTTGATGTAGCCCGAGTGCGTGATCGAGATGACCATCTGCTGGTCGGCGATCAGGTCCTCGATGTCGATCTCGTCCTCGGAGTGGGTGATCTGCGTCCGGCGATCGTCGCCGTAGCGCTCCCTGATCTCGAGCAGCTCCTCCTTGATCAGCCCCATCACCCGGGCCTCGTCGCCGAGGATCTCGCGCAGCTCCTTGATGCGCTCGACGACGTCGGCGTGCTCCGTCTTGATCTCGTCGGTCTGGAGCGCGGTCAGCCGCTGGAGGCGCAGGTCGAGGATCGCCTGGGCCTGGATGCGCGACAGCTCGAAGCGCTCGATCAGGCCGGCGCGAGCGGTGTCCGGATCGCGCGAGCCGCGGATCAGCTCGATGACCTCGTCGATGTTCGCGATCGCGATCAGCAGGCCCTCGAGGATGTGCAGGCGCGCCTCGCGCTCGCGCAGCTCGTACTGGGTGCGGCGCACGATCACGTCGCGCTGGTGGTCGACGTAGTTGCGGACGATCGGCAGCAGCCCGAGCGTGCGCGGCACGCCGTCGACGAGCGCCACCATGTTCACGCCGAACGTGTTCTGCAGCGACGTGTGCTTGTAGAGCTTGTTGAGGACGATCTTCGGGTTCTCGGCGCGCTTGAGCTCGATCACGAGCCGGATGCCCTGCTTGTCGGACTCGTCGCGGAGGTCGGCGATCTCCTTGAGCCGGCCGTTCTGGACCTGCTCGACGATCTTCTGCATCAGGCCGCTGCCGTCGCCGCGGCCGTCGCCCTTGTAGACCTGGTAGGGCATCTCGGTGACGATGATGCGCTCCTTGCCGCGCTCCATCGGCTCGATGTGCGCGCGCCCGCGCACGATCACGCGGCCGCGACCGGTCTCGTACGCGTCGCGGATGCCGCCGTGGCCGACGATGATGCCGCCGGTCGGGAAGTCCGGGCCCTTGAGGTGCTTCATCAGGCCCTTGACGTCGATGGCCGGGTCGTCGATGTAGGCCACCACCGCGTCGATCGCCTCGCGCAGGTTGTGCGGCGGGATGTTGGTCGCCATGCCGACCGCGATGCCGGTGGCGCCGTTGACGAGCAGGTTGGGGAAGCGCGCCGGCAGGACCAGCGGCTCCTGACGCGACTCGTCGTAGTTCGGGGTGAAGTCGACGGTGTCCGCGTCGATGTCGCGGAGCATCTCCGTGGCCAGCCGCGACAGCCGCGCCTCGGTGTACCGGTAGGCGGCCGGGGGATCGTTGTCGATCGAGCCGAAGTTGCCCTGCGGCTCCACCAGCGGGTAGCGCATGGCGAAGTCCTGGGCGAGCCGCACCAGCGTGTCGTAGATCGCCGAGTCGCCGTGCGGGTGGTAGCGGCCCATGACGTCGCCGACGGTCGTCGCGGCCTTGCGGAACGGCCGCGTCGGCTGCAGTCCGTTCTCGTTCATCGTGTACAGCACGCGCCGGTGCACGGGCTTGAGGCCGTCGCGCACGTCCGGCAGCGCGCGGCCCACGATCACGCTCATCGCGTAATCGAGGTAGGACGAGCGCATCTCCTCCTCGAGCCCGCGCGGCTCGATGTTTCCGCCGGTCAACTGCTCAATAGACATGGCTACACATCCAGGTTGGTGACTTCACGTGCGTGCGTCTCGATGAAGTCGCGCCGCGGCTCGACGGCGTCGCCCATCAGCATCGAGAAGACCTGATCGACCGCGCTGGCGTCGTCGATGGTGACGAGTTGAAGCGTGCGCCGCTCGGGGTCCATGGTGGTGTCGTACAGCTGGCTGGCGTTCATCTCGCCGAGGCCCTTGAAGCGCTGCAGCGGCACGCCGTCGCGGCAGATCTCGAGCACCTTCACGCGCAGGTCCTCGAAGGAGAGCGCGTCGGCGTCCTTCTTGCCGAGCACGACGTGGAACGGCGGCGTGCCGGCCAGCTCGTCGAGCTCCTTGTGGATCTTCACGAAGCCCCTGTACTCGGCCGTGTCGAACAGCGCCCGCGGCATCGTGTAGGTCTTCGCGGTGCCGGTCTTGCGCTCGATCACGCCCGCGACGATGTAGGCCGCGTCGTCGCTGACCAGCTTGGTCTCAAAGGGCTCGCCCTCGGGGTCGGCGCCCTTCAGCAGGGCGACCACAGCCTCGGCGTCGGACGCCCCCTCGTCGAGTAGCGCCGACTCCTCGAGGAACTCGATCGGGTCGTGCCCCCACTCGGCCCGCAGCGCCGCGGCCCAGCCCTCGTACTGCTTGAGCAGGCGGCCGTACTTCTGCCAGCGCGCGTGGGTGAGGCTGAACGCCTCGCCGTCGCGGTCCGTGACCTCGAGGTTCTCGAGCTTGTCGCGCAGCAGGACCTCCTCGAGCTCGGACTCCTTCTCGATGTAGATGTCCTGCTTGCCCGACTTGACCTTGTAGAGCGGCGGCTTGGCGATGTACACGTAGCCGGCGTCGATCAGGTCGGGCATCTCGCGGTAGAGGAAGGTCAGCACCAGGGTGCGGATGTGGGCGCCGTCCACGTCGGCGTCGGTCATGACGACGACCTTGTGGTAGCGCGCCTTCTCGATGTCGAACTCCTCGCGGATGCCGGTGCCGATCGCGGTGATCAGCGCCTGGATCTCCTTGTTCGAGAGCACCTTGTCGATGCGGTTCTTCTCGACGTTGATGATCTTGCCGCGCAGCGGCAGGATCGCCTGGGTGTTGCGGTCGCGGCCCTGCTTGGCGGAGCCGCCGGCGGAGTCGCCCTCGACGATGAAGATCTCGGCCAGCGCGGGGTCGCGCACCGAGCAGTCGGCGAGCTTGCCGGGCAGCGTCGAGTTCTCGAGCGCCGACTTGCGGCGCGTGAGGTCGCGCGCCTTGCGGGCGGCCTCGCGGGCGCGCTGCGCCGCGACGGCCTTCTTCATGATCTGGTTGCCGTCGGTCGGGCTCTCCTCGAGGAACTCGGCGAGGCCCTTGTTGACCGCCGCCTGGACGAAGCCCTCGACGGGCGGGTTGCCGAGCTTCGTCTTCGTCTGGCCCTCGAACTGCGGGTCGGCGATCTTCACCGAGATGATCGCGGTGAGGCCCTCGCGGATGTCCTCGCCCTGCAGGTTCTGGTCCTTCTCCTTGAGCTCGCCCTTCTGGCGGGCGTAGGCGTTGATCGTCCGCGTGAGCGCCGAGCGGAAGCCGGAGAGGTGCGTGCCGCCCTCGTGCGTGTTGATGTTGTTCGCGAACGAGAGCAGGCTCTCCTGGTAGGAGTCGTTCCACTGGAGGGCCACCTCGACCTCGCCGATGTCGCTCGACTCCTCGAGGTAGACGATCTTCTTGTGGAGCGGCTCGCGCGTGCCCTGGCTGTGCAGGTACTTGACGAAGTCGACGATGCCGCCCTCGTACTGGAAGCTCGTCTCGAAGCGCTCGCCGCGCTCGTCGCGGAAGCCGATCTTGAGGCCCTTCGTGAGGAACGCCATCTCGCGGAAGCGCTGCTCGAGCGTCGCGCGGTCGTAGTCGATCGTCCTCGAAGATCTCCATGTCCGGCAGGAAGCTGATGCTGGTGCCGCGGCGGTCGGTCTTGTCGCCGCGCTCAGGTCGCCCATCGGCTTGCCGCGCTCATACGACTGGGTGTGCTCGTAGCCGTCGCGCCAGACGGTGAGGTGGAGCCACTCGGAGAGCGCGTTGACGACGGAGACGCCGACGCCGTGCAGGCCGCCGGACACCTTGTAGCCGCCGCCCTCGCCGAACTTGCCGCCCGCGTGCAGGACCGTCAGCACGACCTCGGCGGCCGGGCGCTTCTCCTTCTCCATCACGTCGACGGGGATGCCGCGGCCGTTGTCGATCACGGTGACGCTGTTGTCGGGGTGGATGACGATCTCGACCTCGTCGGCCTCGCCGGCGAGCGCCTCGTCCACCGAGTTGTCCATCACCTCGTAGATCAGGTGATGGAGGCCGCGCAGGCCCGTGGACCCGATGTACATGCCCGGTCGCTTGCGGACCGCCTCGAGGCCCTCGAGGACGGTGATGTCCTGAGCCTTGTAGGAGCCGTTCCCCCGGCCCTTGCCCTTCGCGGAAGCGCCCCCGTCCTGCCCGGGGGCGGCGCCATCGCCCTGGTTCTGCTCTCTTCCGTCTTCGGGCTGCTTCGCCAAACCGTTCCCTTCATCTCGCGGCCCGGCGGACCGCTGAAAACACCATGAAAAGCCCCGACGCCGTGCAGCCTGTCAACACGGGCCGGGGCGGTACATAAGACCGCCTCTGATACTAGCAGGCTACCCCCCGTCTCCGGACGCGGTCGAGCGTTACAAAATGCCCGCAAATCG
>CAVTZF010000008.1:0-20072 GCA_963739095.1 uncultured Thermoleophilaceae bacterium | reverse complement strand
CCTCCTGGGTGCGATCCAGGCGCTCTCCCAACTGAGCTATAGCCCCGAGGTCGTCCCATGGTAGCGGCGCTCAGCGCACGCCCGCCGGGGGCGCTTCGCTGCGGCGGAGCTCATCCGAGAGCTCCGCGATCATCGCGTCGACCTCCGGCGCTTCGGACTCCCAGTCAGCGACGAGCGCGTTGAGGCGGCGCACCCGGGCGGCCAGCAACTGGTTCCGGATGCTGCTCCCTGTTTCGGTGAGCTGCAGCGCCCCGTCATGACTCGGAACGACGAAGCCGCGCTCCTCCAGCCGCTCGAGACCGGCCGCGAGCTGCGCGCGATCGTTCGCGTCTCCGGTCTCGGCTGTGTCGCGCGCCAGCGCCCCGTTCTCCACCCGTCCCAGGAGCCACGCCTCGGCCGGGGTCATCTCCACCTGCGCTTCCTCGACCACGCCCTGGATGAAGCGGCGCGTGCGCTCGCGCCCGACGAGCCGGCTCAGCTTGCGGGTTATCTCGCGCAGCGAGTCGGCGTCACAGGGCGCGGCGAATGCCTCGCCCAGATCGGCATCCTCGACGGTCAGGCGCAGCGGCCGCTCCTGGAGCAGCCAGGCGATCGCGAAGGCGGCCGCCACCACCGCCGCCGCGATCAGGAAGACGAGCGACAGCGAGTCGGTGAACGAGTTGATGTAGACGTCGCGCAGCCCGGCCGGCAGCGCCTCCACCTGAGCGGGGTTGACCTGACCGGAGCTGAGTGCCTCCGCACCGGCGGACGAGGGCAGTGCCGAGGCGAGCTCGTTGGCGAGCCGGTTGGAGAAGATGGCGCCGAGGATCGCGGTGCCGAGCGAGCCGCCGATCGAGCGGAAGAGCGTGGCGGCCGAGGTGGCCACACCGAGTTGTCCGTAGGACACGGCGTTCTGCACCGCCAGCACCAGCACCTGCATGACGAGCCCCAGGCCGAGGCCCAGGATCAGCATGTAGAGCCCGGCCTCGACCGTGCCGGTGTCCGCCCTAAGCCGGGAAAGCAGCAGCAGCCCGAGCGCGGCGAGGGCCGTGCCGATGATCGGGAAGTGCTTGTAGCGCCCCGTCCGCGTGATCAGCTGGCCGGACGCAATCGAGGCCGTGAGCACGCCGGCCACCAGCGGAAGCAGCTGCAGGCCGGACTCGGTTGGGCTGAGGCCGCGGACGACCTGCTGGAACAGCGGCAGGTAGGTGAGCGCGCCAAAGAGCGCGAAGCCGACCACGAAGCCGATGGCGCCCGTCACCAGGAACACCGGATTCGAGAAGAGGGACGGCGGCAGGACCGGCTCCTCGGCCGCACGCTCGACCACGACGAATCCCACGAGCGCGAGCACCGACAGCGCGCCGAGGCCGACGATGAACGCCGAGTCCCAGTCGTAGCTGGTGCCGCCGAGCGTCGTCAGCAGGACGAGTGACGCGAGCGACACGCCGAGCAGCACCGTCCCGAGGTAGTCGATCCGGTGCTGCTTGCGCTCGGCCACCGCGGGCAGCGCGATGGCCAGGACGACGAACGCGACCAGCCCGAGCGGGATGTTGATGTAGAAGATCCAGCGCCAGCTCGCGTGGCTCGTGAAGAAGCCGCCGATCAGCGGGCCGGCGACGCTCGCCACGCCGAAGACCGCGCCGAATAGGCCCAGGTAGCGGCCGCGCTCGCGCGGCGACACGACGTCGCCGATCGTCGCCTGCGCGCTGACCAGCAGCCCACCGCCGCCGAGGCCCTGGATCGCGCGGAACACGATCAGCTCGGTCATCCCCTCCGCCAGGCCGCAGAGCGCGGAGCCGATCAGGAAGATCACGAGCGCGCCCTGCAGCACCACCTTGCGCCCGTATAGGTCGCCGAGCTTCCCGTAGAGCGGCGTCCCGACCGTGATCGCCAGCAGGTACGACGTGACGACCCAGGAGATGTGGTTGAGCCCGCCGAGGTCGCCGACGATCGTCGGCAGGGCGGTCGAGACGATCGTCTGGTCGAGCGCCGCGAGCAGCAGCGTCAGCATCAGCGCGCCGATCACGAACAGCACGCGACGCCTGGGCGGTGCGTCCGCGACCGGGGCCCGGGTGGCCTCCATGATCGTCGGCAGGCTACTCCCGTCCGGGCGCGTGGACCCGGATCGGGGACGCGCGCATGTAGCCTGGCGCGAGGTCGCCACCGATGAGTTTCCGCGGACGCCTCTGGCTGTTCTTCGCCCTGATCGTGATCGTGCCGATGATCGCGCTGGCGATCGTGCTGTTCTCGCTGACCGCAAGCAGCGAGACCGGCAAGGCCGACGCGGAGGTCGCCCAGGGCATGCGCACCGCGTTCGCCCTGCATGGCGCCGAGTCGCGCCAGGTACGCGACGACGCGCGCCGCGTCGCGGCCGACCCGGCCCTGCGGCGCGCGGTCGTCGACAACCGCGTCGCGGATGCCCGCGCGCGCATCGGGGAGCTGGTCGGCGGAGATGTCGAGGCGATCGAGATCCGCTCGCCGTCGGGCCGGCTGCTGGGCCGAGCCGGGCCGGCGAGCGCGGTGGCTGCCCAGGGCGCGACGATCGAGCGCGAGGATGGGCAGCCGGTCGCGGTCCTGCGCGTGTTCGGCACGCGCGCGTCGGCCCTGAACAACCGCATCAGCGCGCTCACCGGCCTGGACGGGACCATCTACCGCCGCGGTCGCGTGCTCGACACCACGGTCAGCGACGCGCCGGCACGCGCGGCCCACGGCGAGCTCAGCGAGCCGAGCGCGGTCGAGTCCGTGAACGGCGACGAGTACCGGGCACGCATCGAGCGGATCGAGGAGCCGGGCGGGCCGCCGATCGAGATGGCGGTGCTCCAGCCCGCGGATGCGCTCGCGGACCGCATCATGCGCAACCGGGTCATCATCGGCGTGCTGCTGGTCGCGTTCCTAATCCTGGCCCTGGCCGGGGCGTGGGTGATCGGGCGCGCGCTCACCGGCCAGGTCGACGAGTTCCTCGCGGCCGCCAAGCGGCTCGCGCGCGGTGACTTCAGGCGACCGGTGCCGATCTACGGCGACGACGAGTTCGCGCAGCTCGGCCGCGAGTTCAACAGCATGTCCGAGCAGCTCGCGGGCAAGATGGACGAGGTCGAGCGAAAGCGCGGCGAGCTCGAGGAGACGATCCGCCGGGTCGGCGAAGCGCTGGCGACGGGGCTCGACCGCCAGGGCGTGATGGAGCTCGCGGTCAAGCAGGCTGTGGACGCCTGCGAGGCCGAGTCGGGACGGGCCCTGACGCTCGACACGGCCATCTTCAACGGCTACGAGGCGGGCACCCGGCGCGCCGACCTCGAGGACGCGCTGGAGGCGGCCGAGCGAGCGGCCTTCGCGATCAGCCCGGAGGTCGGCGCCGAGCTGCTCGACGCGCTCGACGGCGAGTCGACCCAGCCGCCGCTCGAGCGTCGCCGCGCGGTCGCCAGCGAGGCACGCGGCACGTACGCCCTGACCGTCGTGCTCCGCCACGTGGTCGGTCCTCCGGAGTACCTGGGCGCGCTCTCGATCGCCCGCCGCGGCCGGCCCTTCGACCGCACGGAGGCCGAGCTGCTCGAGTACCTCGCGGGCCAGGCCGTGGTGTCGATCGAGAACGCGAACCTGCACGAGACGGTCGAGCGCCAGGCCGTGACCGACGAGCTGACCGGGCTCGCGAACGTTCGCGCGTTCTGGACGATCCTCGGCCGCGAGCTCGAGCGCAGCCGTCGCTTCGGCAGCTCGCTCGGTCTCGTGATGATCGACATCGACGACTTCAAGCAGGTCAACGACCGCTACGGCCACCAGCAGGGCGACGAGGTGCTCGCGCACGTGGCCGAGGTGCTGCGCCGGCTCTCGCGCGACATCGATGCGCCGGTTCGCTACGGAGGTGAGGAGCTCGCCGTGATCCTGCCGGAGACCGAGCTCGACGGCGCCGCTCTGCTGGCGGAGCGCATGCGCGAAGCGGTCGAGGGCATGCAGGTACCCGGTGCGCGCGGCAGCGGCGTGCTGCAGGTCACGGCGAGCTTCGGAGTCGCCGCCGCGCCCGACAACGGGGTCGAGGGCGATGCGCTCGTGGCCGCTGCCGACGCGGCGCTCTACCGCGCGAAGCGGGCCGGCAAGAACCGGGTCGAGGTGGCTCTGCCCAGCGGTGAGCAGGCCGGAATGGCCGAGCCGGAGCCGTCCTCGCGGCCTCGGTAAGGTTCCGCCCGATGGGAGTACTCGATGATGCGATCAAGGAGCATCTCGAGCTGAAGCGCCAGCACGGTGCGCCCGAGGAGGAGGTCCAGCGCCAGGAGGAAGAGGCGCTTGGCCCCGTCCGGCGCGAGGCTGCGCAGCAGCCCGAGAGCGCGGAAGCAGAAGCAGAAGCCGCGGCGACCGACGGAGAGGCCACGGCGCCCGAGCTCGGCGCCGACGAGGCGGTCGACGCCGGAGTGGCCGCCGACACCCCCGCCCCGGGCGACGGAGAGCAGCTCTTCGACGGCGAGGCGTTCACGGCCGAGGAGCCGGCTCCCGTGGAGGAAGTCGCTCCCGCCGAGCAGCCGATCGCGGAGGCGCCCGCCTTCGAGGATTCGCCGGTGGTGGCCCACGAGCCGCCCGTCGCGGAGGAGGCCCCCACGCCCGAGGTGTCCGAAGGGGATGAGCCGGTGCCCGATCCCGAGGCGCCCGAGCCGTTGGCCGGCCACGGCGACACGCCGCCGCGCGGGGTCGAGCCGGTGGACGAGGAGCCGCGCAGCGCGGATCCGGGTGCCACGATCGAGTACGACCCGTTCGCCGACGAGGAGCACGAGCAGGAGGAGCCGGCCGCCTCCGAGGACGACGGCGACGAGGGCGACGAGGGCGACGTCCTCGAGGACACGCCGGACTTCCTGCAGGAGACGCCCGAGCACGACAGGCTCTGGTTCGAGCAGAAGCCTCCGCGCGACTTCGACTTCGAGTAGGGCGAGTTGCGGCGGGGGTCACCCGCCCCGGCGACCCCCGCCTGATGCAACTCAGCGGCGTCCCGTGCCGCTAGTACGACGGAACCCTCCATGCCGTCGTAACCCGTTTTTCGGCCGCAGTGCGGCAGTTTCTGAAAGAACGCGCCCAGTAGTCGACACAAATCGGGCGGCTGACCGGGCGCGAACGGGCCTACAATTCGCCCCACGGGGCCATAGCTCAGTTGGAAGAGCGCGACCCTTGCACGGTCGAGGTCGCCGGTTCGAGCCCGGCTGGCTCCACTCCCGTTACGGACCGGTCAGGAAGCGATCGCTGACCGGTTGCCGGCGGTCCGACTCGCCCAGGAAGCACTCCGAGATCTCGGCCCGGTAGAGGCGCAGCTCCGCGCTCCCCGTCACGTCGCCCAGGCTCCATGCGGAAGCTCCGTCGGCCAGCGACGCCTGCGAGAAGACCTCGAGGCCGTGCTCGAGCTCGGCGTCGGTGAGCTCCTTCGCCGAGCCGGACATGTAGACCGCCACGCCCGTTCCGATCGGCACCGTCGAGTCGAAGATCACCGCGCTGATCTCGGGCCGCTCCGCGAGGTTGAGCGAATGCCGTGTGCCGGGCCGCGAGACCCAGAGCAACGCGCCGTAGCCCTCCCTCGCGTACCAGACCGGGGAGACCCAGGGCCGGCCGCTCGCGTCGGCGGTGCCCAGGGTCACGTAGCGGTTGGCGTCGACTATCCGGCGGGCGGCGGCGTCGATGTCATCGGTCATGACGAAGGACATGCCCACTATCGCGCGGCGGTACGCTGACGCGGATGGCGAAGACCGAGGTAGCTCCGCGCACTCTGTCCAAGAAGGAGTACGAGCGCGAGCTGGTGCGCCTCCAGGAGGAGCTGGTCCGGCTGCAGGAGTGGATCGTGCAGGCCGGGCTGAAGGTGGTGGTGGTGTTCGAGGGCCGTGACACGGCCGGCAAGGGCGGGGCGATCAAGCGCATCACCGAGCGGACGAGCCCGCGCGTGATCCGCACCGTGGCGCTCGGGACTCCCACGGAGCGCGAGCGCACGCAGTGGTACTTCCAGCGCTACGTCGCGCATCTGCCCGCCGCGGGCGAGATGGTCCTGTTCGACCGCAGCTGGTACAACCGCGCCGGCGTCGAGCGGGTCATGGGCTTCTGCACCGAGGACGAGTACCAGGAGTTCATGAGGAGCTGCCCGCGGTTCGAGCGCATGCTCCAGCGCTCCGGCATCTACCTCATCAAGTACTGGCTGTCGGTCTCCGACGAGGAGCAGGAGCGTCGCTTCAAGGCCCGCCTCAAGAACCCCGCCAAGCAGTGGAAGCTGAGCCCGATGGACCTCGAGGCGCGGGCGCGCTGGGTCGACTACGCCGAAGCCAAGGACGACATGTTCGCCTACACCGACACCAAGGACTCACCCTGGTTCGTAGTTGACGCGGACGACAAGCGGACCGCCCGCCTGAACCTGATCAGCCACCTGCTCGAGCAGATCCCCTACGAGAACGTCCATCCCGAGAAGATCGAGTTGCCGCCGCGGCAGGAGCGCGCCTACGTGCGGCCGCCGGAAGATAGCCAGACCTTCGTGCCGATGCGCTACGTAGTCGAGTAGCGCCCCGCGGACCGACAGGCTCGGTGGCCGTCTGCGGAAGCCACGCGCCGCAGGCGGTACAGCTGCCGCCGCCGGGCACGAGCTCTGCGCTCCAGAGACGTGTCTCACACTCGTTGCAGATCCAGGTGAGCATCACCTCTTACTGCGGGCCTGGGCTGGAAGCGGATCAGCGCTCGGCCGCGAACGCCGCGTTCAGCAGCTTCGGCGCCTGGACGGCCGGGTCGCGCGAGTTCAGCAGCACGACGGCGAGCGTGCGCCCGCCACGCCTGACGACGCCCACGAAGCAGCGGCCGGCCGCGTCCGTGTAGCCGGTCTTGAGGCCGATCGTGCCCGGATAGTCGAGTCGCATCAGCGGGTTGTGGCCCGACAGGTACAGCTTCCCGCCCTTGATGGGGAACTTGAGCTCGGCGTACTCGGTGCGGGCCACCCGCCGGATCCGCGCGCGGCGCATGGCGAGCCGGGTCAGGACCGCGAGGTCGCGCGCGCAGGAGCGGTTGCCGTCCTCGAGCCCGTGCGAGGAGGCGAAGTGGGTGCAGGCGAGGCCGAGCTCGGCGGCGCGCTGGTTCATCATTCGCACGAAGCGGGCCTCGCTCCCGGCCATGTGGACCGCGAGCGCGATCGCCGCGTCGTTTCCGGACACGATCAGGAGGCCGTTCAGGAGGGTCTCGAGCCGGACGTACTTCCCCTTCGGCAGCAGCCCGACCCCGGAGCCGGAGTAGTCGAGTGCCGCCTGCGTGATCCGCACCCGCTCTCCCGGCCGCGTGCGCTCGGCCACGAGCAGCGCGGTCATGATCTTGGTGAGACTCGCGATCGGCAGCGTGCGGCGTGGGTGGAGGCGCCAGAGCACGTCGCCGTCCCCCAGGTCGAGGACGAGCCCCGCGCGAGGCGGGTGCTTGAGGAAGACGTGGAAGGCGTCGACGCCGGCGAGCGAGACGTCGAGGCCGACCTGCTCGTGGGCCGCGTCGGGTGCGGGCGGCTCCTCGGTCGTACGGGCCGCCGCCTGGGCGGGCGCGGAGAGGCTCGGCGCGTGCCCGTGCACCTCGTCGCCGTGCACGAACGTCAGCCATGCGCCGCCCGCCACCGCCAGCGGCGCGAGCACGGTCAGCAGCGTGGCCAGGCGCCTACTCATCCGGAGGCCCGGAGGACAGCGCGCCCAGGATTCCGAAGCCCAGCAGCGCCAGGATGATCACGGACAGCACAACCAACACGTCGATTCCGTCACGTACGGCCACCGAGATGGTCAGGAATGCCAGCAGACAGATGATGGCCAGGCTGGCGGCCAGCACGAAGTTGCGGGCCATCAGTACACGGGGATGCGCCGCTCGGAGTCGTAGTCCTCATGGACGTTGTTGGCGAACAGCTTGATCGCGAGCAAGCCGAACAGGAAGCCGCCGAGGTGCGCGAAGTAGGCGACCCCGCCGCCGGGCTCACCGCCCACCGGCTGGGCGATGTCGTTGATCCCGTAGAGGAGCTGCATCGCGAACCAGAAGCCCAGCACGAGCAGGGCCGGCAGCTCGATCACCGTGAAGATGATGATGATGAAGATGAGCGTGATCACCCGCGCGCGCGGGTACAGCAGCGCGTAGCCGCCCAGCACCGCGGCTATCGCCCCGCTCGCCCCGACGGTCGGCACCGTCGCGTCCGGATCCACCAGCACCTGGCCGCCCAGCGCGGCCACGCCGCCGAGCAGGTAGAAGGCGATGTAGCGCGGGCGACTCATCGAGTCCTCGATGTTGTTGCCGAAGATCCAGAGGAACAGCATGTTCCCGGCCAGGTGCAGGAAGCTGCCGTGCATGAACATCGAGGTGAAGATCGTGACCCACCAGGGCGCCTGGTCGGGGGCCGTTCCCGAGACCCCCGGCTGGCCCTCGCACACGATCTGGGTGCCGGTCGCGTCGACTCCGCAGTAATCGCCCGGGTTGGTGATCTCGTAGGGGATCGCGCCGTACTCGAGCACGCGCTCCTGGCCCGTTTCGCTGATGTTCCAGAAGCTCGCCTCGAACACGAACCAGACGACCGTGCAGATCACGATGATCACGAGCGTGACCACCGGGAAGCGGCGGGTCGGAGATGTTGTCCTTGAGCGGGAACACGGGGTCGGTCCGCGGCGGGTCTAGCGGACGTCGAGCGCTTCGATCGCGTTCGAGAAGGAGAAGCCCGGCACCACTCCGCCCTGGATCGCATATACCCGATTGCCGAGCGACGCACCGCCGAGGCCGTGGCGGGGAGTGCGCATCGACGGGAGGCTGCGCCAGCGGCCGGTGCCCGGGTTGAAGAGCTCGACGGCGGCGATCGTGGTGCCGCCCGGTGTGAGGTTCTCACCGCCAAAGACGACGATGCGGCCGTCGCGGAGCCGGGCCGAGGCGATCCCGCCGCGCGGCGTGCGCAGGTCGGGCACGTCCTCCCAGACGCGGCGGCGCGGGTTGTAGCGCTCGACCGCCGTGTAGTTCTCGGCGTCGCGGCCGGCTATCACGTAGAAGCGTCCACCAGAGGCGATGCCGGTCGTGTGGTTGCGCGCCGGGCCGAACGGGAAGCTCGGCCCGCTCGTCCAGCGGCGCCGCTTGAAGTCGTAGACCTCGAGCGAGCGCAGCGAGCCGCCGTCGTTCGCCCCGCCGGCGGCGTAGAGGCGGTTGCCGAGCACGGCGAGCGCGTGCGCCGCCCGGGGCGTCGGCGAGGGCGGGAGCCGGCGCCAGCGGTTTCGCTCCGGGTCGTAGCGCAGGAGCGCCCCGGTCGGTGCGCTCAGATTGCTCGCTCCCGTGTAGCCGCCGTGCACGTACAGGTCGCCCTTGTAGGTCGTCGCCGTCGGGTGATTGAGCGCGAGCGGCATGGCGCGCACACGCGACCAGCGGTTGCGGCGGATGTCGTAGCGCTCCACGGCGGCGCTGGTGGTCCCGCTCTCGCGCTCGAAGCCGCCCACCACGTAGATCGAACGTCCGATGCGCGCGGCGGCCACCTCGGTGCGCTCGAGCGGCGCGGGCGCGAGCGCGGTCCAGCGGTCGGTGGCCGCCGGATCGGCGTCGCGGGTCGCCGCGAGCACCACCGCGCCGCCGCCAGCGGCCAGAGCCACCGCCGCGCCTGTCGCGAGGCGCGCAGCCCCCTTCACGACGAGGCGGCCTGCGCCAGTGTCTGTTCGGCGTGGTAGCTCGAGCGCACGAGCGGTCCGGCGGCGACCGACTCGAAGCCCATCGCGTACGCCTCGCGCTCGAGCTCGGCGAACTCGTCCGGATGCCAGTAGCGCACGACCGGGAGGTGGTCGCGGGTCGGGCGCAGGTACTGGCCGACGGTGAGGACCTGAACACCGTGCTCGCGGAGGGTCCCGAACGCGTCGACGAGCTCCTCCTTCGACTCGCCGAGCCCGGTCATCAGGCCGGACTTGGTCACGACCTCGTCGCCGCCCATCTCCTTGGCATTGCGCAGCACGCGACAGGAGCGCAGGAAGCGCGAGCCGCGACGCGCGAGCGGGTACAGGCGCGGCACGGTCTCGACGTTGTGATTGAAGACGTCGGGCCGCTCGGCGATCACGCGCGCGAGCGGCATCTCCTCGCCGCGGAAGTCCGGGGTGAGCACCTCGACCTTGCAGCCGGGCGCCATCCGGCGGATCGAGCGGATCACTCCGACGAAGGCGCTCGCACCGAGGTCCGGCAGGTCGTCGCGGTCGACGCTCGTGATCACCGCGTGGCGCAGCCCCATGCGCCGCACCGACTGCCCGACCCGCAGCGGCTCGAGCGGGTCGTTGTGGGTGGGCTTGCCCGTCTTGACGTTGCAGAACCCGCAGCGCCGCGTGCACGTGTCGCCGAGGATCATGAAGGTCGCGGTGCCGCGCTCCCAGCACTCGCCGATGTTCGGGCAGGCGGCCTCCTGGCAGACGGTGTGCAGGCCCTGGTCCTCGATCAGGCCGCGCAGCTCGCGGTAGCGCGGCCCACCGGGCGCCGGCCGCTTGAACCAGGCCGGCTTGCGCTCACGGAACGGGCGCACCTCGCCCATGTCGAGCACGCGTGCGCCGCCGGGATTGGAACGCGAGCGGGTGCTCACGCGGGCACCGGGACCGACTGCTCGAGCAGGCGCCGCTCCGACACGATCCGCTGGCGGCACCCGAAGGCCTCCGCGAAGCGCCACGCCATCCGTTTGCGGAAGCAGGGCAGCGAACGGGTCCGGCCCGTCTCGTTGGCGACCGACGTCATGCGCACGTGGTCGATGCCGCAGGGCACGATCCACTCGAAGGGGGTGAGGTCGTTGTCGACGTTGACGGCGAGGCCGTGCGTCGAGATGCCGCCGGACACGCGCACCCCGATCGAGGCGATCTTCGCGTCGCCGGCCCAGATGCCCGTGTGCGGGTGCTCGCGCGGCTCTGACTCGACGCCCTCGTCACGCAGGGCGGCGACGATCGCGGCCTCCATCGTGTGGACGAAGTCCGCCACGCGCTCGACCTCCATGACCGGGTAGGCCACGAGCTGGCCCGGGCCGTGGTAGGTCACGCGACCGCCGCGATCGGTCTCGCATACCTCGATCCCGCGCTCTCCGTACCAGTCGTCGCCCATCGGCAGGTCGGCGGGCTCGGTGCGCCTTCCCTTGGTGTAGACGGGCGGGTGCTCGAGCACCAGCAGCAGGTCGGGCAGCTCACCCGCGCGCCGGCGCTCGCGCAGCTCGTCCTGGAGGGCGAGGCCCTCCGTGTAGGGCACCAATCCCAGCTGCGCGACCCAGAGCTCAGGCACTGCCTGAAGGCTACCCTGCGGTCGGTGAACCGAGAGGAGCGCTTCTGGCCGGCCCGGATCCGCTGGCGGTTGCGCGGAGCGACGATGTGGCCGGCCTTCATCGCGGTCACGGTGATCGACGGGCTGCTCCTCCACCTGTTGCCGCCGATCGGCACCGGCGTGGACCTGATCCCGGCGATCCTGCTCGCGACGTTCGGCAACCTGATCCTGATCGGGGCGCTGGCGCCCTGGCTCGCGAGGCGCGCCTGGGCGCGGCGGCCCGCGGCCGAGCCCGGTGCGCCCCCGAAGGCCCAGCTCGAGGTGCTGACCGATCGCATCGGGACGGGCCTGCTGCTCGCGAGCATCCTGGGCGTGGTCGCCGCCGGGCTGGCCGCGCGGCCGACCGTCGTCTCGGAGACGCAGGACACCCAACGCAACGCCGAGGCGTTCAGGAACCTGATTCTCCACAGCGGCGACGCGGAGCTGGTCCGCAACCTCGAGACCGCGAACACCGTGCGGCTCCGCGAGGACTACTTCCGCACCTGCATCGCGCGCGACGACCGGCGCCGCTACTTCTGCGCGTTCGTCGACACGAGCACCGACCCCGCCCAGGTCACCCGCGACAGCAGCGCGGAGCCGAACTCGATCTATCGGCCGGCGCCTTAGCGGCGGGCGACGTCCGGACCCTCGGCGGGACCGGCCTCCGGCGGCGACCTAGTCCGTCAACAAGGGGGGTCCGTGCAGTTAGTCAACTATGGGTTGACAAACTGCAGCAACCCCTCGGCGGATCGTCCCGGCCGCCGCGGTGAGCCGACATTTGTCAACCAGGAGTTGGCAGATTGCGTCCTCGTCGAGGCAACCGCCCAGAGCCGCGCTCCGGTGGCCGTCTACCGCCCGGGAGCGTGATTGCCGCCGAGCGGCACGAAGGTGTGGCCGCCGCCCACGACCTCGAGTATCTCGACGTGGTTGCGCCCCCGGCGCAGCGCCCGCTCCGGGAAGACGAAGGAGAAGAACTCCGCCGGGCGGCGGCCCAGGTGGAAGCTGCGGCCGACTGCTCGGATGCGGCCGTTGACCACGAGCGCCAGGTCCCGCGTCCCCTCCGCTGAGCCGTTCTCGAGCCGGCCGGTTACCCGAGTGGGGCGGATCGGCGCGTTCGGCGTGACCTCGTCGAGGAGCCCGGCGTTGGCGATCCGCGCCTGGACGCCCGAGCCGCCGTCGTCGCGCCGCGCGGCGTGGAGCGCCGTGGCGACCGACGCGCCGAGGTCAAGGCCGGCCAGCCGGCGGCCGAGTACCTGCTCGTTGGGGCCGATGCGGTAGACGCTCGCCCACGGGTCGCCGAAGGTCCGCTCGCTGTACGCGCTCGTGCCGAAGAGGCGCGCCCAGCGCGCTCGGTTCGCGGCACGCCGCTCGGCGAGCTCGTCCGCGCCGATCCTGATCTCGCGCTTGAAGTCGCGCGTGGTGATCACGAGCTCGTCGCGCTCCTGCGACGCCGGTGAGAAGACCGAGTCACCGTCGTGGGGCCACCAGATGCTCCTGCCGAGCATGTCGCCGATCGTCGGTACGACGTCGATGTTGCGCACCATGCTGTCGTCGACGCGGCCGCGCATCTGGTCGGGCGCCTTGATGAAGAGCGGCACCGGCCCGACCTCGTCCACGTTCGAGTCGCTCACGAAGCGGCGGCTCGGCACGCCGATGTCGTAGGCGTAGCCGTGGTCCGCCACCACGACGAGCAGCGAGCGCTTCAGCAGCCCGGTCCGTTCCAGGCGCTCGAGCAGCAGGCCGAGCTCGTGGTCGGTGTAGCCGACCTGCAGCAGATGCCGCATGTGGTTGTGCTGCGAGAGGTCCGTGTCCGCGAAGCTCGGCTTGGTGTTGATGCCCTCGATCGGGTCCTCGCCATACGGGCGGTTTGGCAGGCCCGAGGGGAGGTAGATCCAGGGCTCGTGCGGCAGCAGCGCGTGGTGGAGGTAGAAGCCGGGCCGCTCGCGGTGCCGGATCGCCCCGATCCACCTGTGCAGGCGCGCCGGCCGCCCTCCTCCCTTGAGCCGGTCGAGCACGCTCGGCCGCCGGGCGCGCGCGCCCTTGCAGATGCGCGGCGGGCACACCGCCGACGCCGACTCGACCTTGTGGATCTCGTAGCCGAGACGGTGCATCAAGTGGTAGACGCTCGGCTGGTGGCTGCGCACGTCCGGCTTGGTGAACTTGGCCGGCAGCCGCGCATCGAGGATCGCCGGGACCGCCTTGAAGGTCGAGTCGTAGACGGTGAACGCGTTGGGGAACCAGGTCGAGATCGAGCCCAGCCGCGCGAAGTTCGGGAAGCGGCGCGCGTCGATGCTCCCGTCAACGCGGAGCAGGTCGTCGGTGGGGAACTCGTCGAGGATCAGCACCACCACCGGCGGGCGCCCCTTTGCGTCCGGCGCATAGCCCGCGGTGGCCTCGCCATCGCCGCCGCGCCATACGCCCGCCAGTGCCAGCGCACCCACGACAAGAGCCGCAGCGCCGAGCGCGAGGGCCGTCATCACTGGGCCCCGGTGTCTCACAGGTGCCCACGTTAAGGGAGTTGTTACTGAGTTGTGATTACGCGCGAGCGAGCGCCCGCAGCGCGCCCGCGGGCGTGACCTCGAATACCTCGACGACGTTACGGCCGTTGGCCAGCGCCGCCTCGGGCACGTTCACGGCGAAATGCTCCCCCGGACGTCCCAGCAGCTGGAAGGTTCGGCCCACTCCCTCGATCCGTCCGTTCACCGCCACGGCGACGGCGCGGCCCGGGCGTGGCCCGCCCGCACCCTCGAGGCTGCCGGCCACCTGTGCGGGCACGATGCCGCCGGGGCGGCGCACGTGGTCGTAGCTCGCCGACTGGGCGATGCTCGCTCGCAGGCCCTTCGCGGCGGCGCGTGCGAGCCCGGCGACACGCCTGCCGACGAGCTCCCTGTGCGGGCCGATGCCCGTGTAGAGGCTGCCCCACTCGCCCGAGCCGAGCTGACGCAGGCGGCGCCGGACGACCGCGTGCCGGCGTGCCTGCCAGCGCGTCCCGGAGATCCGCACGATGCCGCTGAAGTCGCGCGTCGTCACGGCCACGCCGCGGCGCCGGCGAACGGCGCGCGAGAAGACGGAGTGGCCCTGTGTGCGGTAGCCGAGCCGCACGCCGAGGACGTCGGCGATCGTCGGCGTCACGTCGAGCGTCTGCGCGTAGGCCTCCGCGACACGCCCGGCGCGCTGCCCCGGGGCCTTCACGAAGAAGGGGACGGGCGTCAGCTCGTGCACGTTCGACGCGCTCACGCTGCGCCGGGTGCTGACGCCCACCTGCCAGGCGTAGCCGTGGTCGGCGGTCACGACGATCAGCGTGTCGTCGTAGATGCCGAGCCGCTTGAGCCGTCCCAGCAGCCGCCCGAGCAGGCGATCGACGAAGCCGAGCTGGAGCAGGTAGCGCTGCTCGTTGTGGCGCGTGAGGAAGGGGTCGTGGAAGGCGAGCTCGCTGTTCATCTCGGGAACGACGTCGGTCGCGCCCGGGCGTGTCTTGGCACCCGACGGCAGGTACATGTACGGGCCGTGCGGCAGCAGCGCGTGCTTCATCCAGAACGTCGGCCTGCGGCTCGGGCGAATCGAGCGCACGAAGCGCGCGAAGCGCTCGGCCCGCCGGTGGCGCAATCTCGGCATGATCGCCGGTCGCCGGACGTGTGCGCCGCGGCAGAGGCGCGGCGGGCAGAGGGCGGTGGCCTCCTCGGCGGCGACGATCCGGTAGCCACGCGCCCCGAGCGAGGTGAAGATCGAGCGTGGGTGCCAGCGGCGCTCGGGCTCCGAGTCCGCGACCGGGCGCATGCCGTCGAGGATCAGCGGCACGGCCTTGGTGGTCGAGTCGTAGGTCGAGTACGCGTTCCGGAACCAGGTCGAGTCGGCCGCCAGCGCTGCGAAGTTCGGGTAGCGGCCGGCGTCGATCCGGCCGCTGCGGTCGAGCAGCGAGTCGCCCGGCAGCTCGTCGAGCACGAGCAGCAGCGCATGCGGATGGTGAGACACCTTGCTTGCCGGCTGCGCGTCCGGAGCCTTCCCGCTCGCCGGCACGAGCACGAACACGGCCGCGAGGCCCGTGGACAACACCATAAGACGCGCGGGAAGCGAGCACATGGACCCCCGTTTAGCGGGGCCCCCAGACGTTTCACGGTGGGATAACGAGGGAGTCTCAGGTTCGTAACAGGAAGCCACGGTCTTCTCCGGATCTTCCCTGGGCGGTCACTTGCGGTTCACGGGTCCGGAGCTGCCCGTTTGCGTAGGATCTGCACGGCAGATCGGCGACTCGGCGGGCGCCTCAGGGCGAACGGCGACCGAGATGTAAAGGGCGTTTGGCCCGTGCATGGATTAGATAATCAAGACTTGATGGCGCGCACCGACTTCGTCGAGGGTTCGCCGCTGACACGTGACGCCCTGGCCTTCGCGGCCGACCGGCACGCCGGCCAGACCCGTGGCAGTGAAGGCATGCCCTTCGTGACCCACCCCGTCGAGGTTGCGTGCCTGCTGCACGAGGCCGGTTACTCGGACGAGGTCGTCGCGGCGGGCGTGCTCCACGACGTCCTCGAGGACACCGACGTCGAGCGGGAGGAGCTCGCGAGCCGCTTCGGCGAGCGGGTCGCAGACCTCGTCGCCGCGGTCAGCGACGACCCGTCGATCGAGGACGGTGTCGAGCGCAAGGCCGCCCTGCGGCGGCAGGTCGCAGCGTCGGGTGCGGAGGCCGGCGTCATCTTCGCCGCCGACAAGGTCTCGAAGGCGCGCGAGCTGCGCCAGCGCCTGGGTCAGGGCGAGGCCGGTGAGGCCGACCGCCTGAAGCTCGATCACTACCGCGCGAGCCTGGAGATGCTCGACGGGCTCATGCCGGGGCTGGGCATGCTCGACCGCCTGCGCGCGGAGCTCGAAGGCCTCGGCTCAGGTGCTGCCGAGCAGCGGCGCCCCGAGCTCGCGGGCTAGCCCCTCTCCGCCCCAGCGCATCACCACGTCGTGGTTCCAGTCGAAGACTGGCCGCGCCAGCGGCGCGACGGCGTTCATCCAGGGCTTCGAGGTCGCGACGTTCCACTCGTACAGGACGGCGGTCACGCCGCCGTCCTCGAGCAGGCGCCAGCGCCCATGGCCGTTGAGGTCGCCCTCCGCGCGCCCCGACATCAGCGCCGGCTCGTCGACCTGTTCGACGGTGAAGTCGAACTCGATCGAGTAGGGGATGCGGCTGCGCCACTCGACGCTGTAGCAACTGCCAACCTGGCAGCCGCCACCAGGGGAGCGCTGTTCGACGCGCACGACACCGCGCCACCAGCGCGGCCATTCGAGCGGGCGCTCGAGCAGCTCCCAGGCGCGCTCTCGTGGCGCGCCCAGGAGCCAGGTGGTCAGGAACCGATAGTCGGCCAGGCCTCTACTCGGCGTTCTCCAGGTTGATCATCACGTGCTTGATCTCCTGGTAGTCCTCGATCGCGTACTTCGACAGGTCCTTGCCATAGCCGGACTGCTTGTAGCCGCCGTGCGGCATCTCCGACGAGATCGGGATGTGGTCGTTGATCCAGACGCATCCGAATCGCAGCGCGTTCGCCACGCGGTGGGCGCGGGCGATGTCGCGCGTCCAGACCGACGAGGCCAGCCCGTAGCGGGTGCCGTTCGCCCACTCGATCGCCTTCGCCTCGTCGTCGAACCGCTGCACGGTCAGCACCGGCCCGAAGATCTCGTTCTGGATCATGTGGTCGCCCTGCTGCAGGTTCGCGACGACCGTCGGCTCGAGGAAGAACCCCGGTAGGTCCGGCTCCTTGCCGCCGGTCACGATCTCCGCGTGCGCGGGCGTGCCCTCGAGGAACGCCTCGACGCGCTCGCGCTGGCGCTGCGAGTTGAGCGGGCCGAGCGTCGTCTCCGGGTCGAGCGTGTCGCCCATCTTGTAGGTCTTCGCCTGCTCGGCGAGGCCGTTGACGACGTCGTCGTAGACCTTGGAGCCCGCCAGCACCCGCGTCGCGGCCGTGCAGTCCTGACCGGCGTTGTAGAGCCCGGTCGCGGCGATCGTCTCCATCGCCGTCTCCATCTCCACGTCGTCGAACACGACCACCGGGGCCTTGCCGCCCAGCTCGAGGTGGACGCGCTTGAGCGTGTCGGACGCGGCGCGCGCGATCCACTTGCCGGTCTCGGGCGAGCCGGTGAGCGAGACCATCTCGATGTCGGGATGCGTGACGAGCGACGAGCCCGCCGGCTGGCCGTGACCTGTGATCACGTTCAGCACGCCCTTGGGCAGCACCTGGCCCGCGAGCTCGGCCAGCTTGACCG
Organism: uncultured Thermoleophilaceae bacterium; assembly: GCA_963739095.1. GTDB lineage: Bacteria > Actinomycetota > Thermoleophilia > Solirubrobacterales > Thermoleophilaceae > JACVRW01. Next base: position 2,612 of record CAVTZF010000008.1, on the reverse strand, counting down.
TTGTGATCGGCGTCGTCTCGGCCGGCTTGAGGACGATCGTGCAACCGGCCGCGAGCGCGGGACCGATCTTCCAGATCGCCATCATGAGCGGGTAGTTCCACGGCGTGATCTGCCCGACCGGGCCCACGGCCTCGCGCCGGATCATCGACGTGTGGGTCGAGAGGTACTCGCCCGCCGCCTGCCCCTCCGGTACGCGCGCCGCCCCGCCGAAGAAGCGCAGGTTGTCGCACATGAAGGGGATCTCGTCGTCGTGGAAGGCGGCGCGCGGCTTGCCGGCGTCAGCGGCCTCGAGGTCGGACAGCTCCTCGGCGTTCTCCTCGATCAGGTCGGCCAGCCCGAACAGCGCGGCCGCCCGTTCACCGGGAGGCGTTACGGACCACTCGCCGAACGCGCGCTTGGCCGCTGCGACGGCGCGGTTGACGTCCTCCTCGGTCGACAGCGGCATCTCGGCGATCACCTCGCCGTTGGCGGGGTTCACGACGTCCTCGGTGGCCCCGTCGGCGGAGTCCACGAACTCGCCGTCGATGAAGTTCTGCAGCTTTGTCCTTGTGGTGGTGGCCATGTTCTCTCCCTTAAGCGGTGACGGTGAGCACTTCTTCGACGGGCGTGTACTCCATGCCGACGCCCTCGGCGACGGCGGGGTGCGTGACCTTACCGGCGGCGACGTTCACGCCCGGCTTGAGTCCGGGTACCTTCTCGAGCGCGCCGACCAGGCCCTCATCGGCGAGCGCGAGCACGTACGGCAGGGTCGCGTTTGTGAGCGCGAACGTGGATGTCACCGGAACGGCGCCCGGCATGTTCGCGACGCAGTAGTGGGTGACCCCGTCGACCTCGTAGACGGGGTCCGAGTGAGTCGTCGGGCGCGAGGTCTCGAAACAGCCGCCCTGGTCGATCGACACGTCGACGAGCACCGCGCGCTCCTTCATCAGCGCGAGCTGGCTCCGGCGCACGACGTAGGGGGCCTTGGCGCCGCGGATCAAGACCGCGCCGATCACGAGGTCGGCGCGCGGCAACATGTGCTCGATCGCGAGCGTCGACGAGTACACCGTCGAGGCGCGCCCGCCGAAGGTCACGTCGAGCTCGCGCAGGCGGTCGATGTTGCGGTCGTAGACGTAGACCTCGGCCTCCATGCCGATGGCGATGAAGGCGGCGTTCTGGCCAACGACGCCGCCACCGATCACCATCACGGTCGCGGCTGCCACGCCCGGCACGCCGCCGAGCAGGACGCCACGGCCGCCGAGCGGCCGCTCGAGGAAGAAGGCGCCGGCCTGGGTGGCGATCTTCCCGGCCACCTCGCTCATCGGCGCGAGGAGCGGCAACCGGCCGTGCTCGTCCACGACGGTCTCGTAGGCGACGCAGGTCGCCCCCGATGCGCAGAGCCCGCGCGTCAGGTCGGGGTCGGGCGCCAGGTGGAGGTAGGTGAAGAGCAGATGGTCGGGCCGCAGCATCTCGACCTCGACCGACTGCGGCTCCTTGACGCCGAGGATCATCTCGGCCTCGTCGAAGACCGCCTTGGCGTCGGGCAGCATGCGCGCGCCCTGAGCCTCGAACTCGCTGTCGGGGATCGTGCTGCCGACGCCCGCGCCGGTCTGGATGAACACCTCGTGACCGTGCTCCGTCAGCTCACGCACGCCCGCCGGCGTGATGGCCACGCGGTACTCGTCGGTCTTGATCTCGGTCGGGACTCCGACCTTCATGTCCCCTCCATTCCTTTCGAAGCCTGCCAGGTGCCACGGGGGCCCGGGGGCGTGAGCCCCCGGATCATGTCTGCACGAGCTCCCGCGCGCGAAGCGCGAGCCAGAACTCGATGCGGTCACGGGCGCTCGACAGGTCCCTGCCGGTCAGCTCCTCCACTCGGCGTATCCGATAGCGCAGCGTATGACGATGGCAGTACAGCTCGCGTGCCGCCTTCTCCCACTGCCCGTTCTGCTCGATGAACGCCTCGAGCGAGCGCAGCAGCTCGTCGCCGTAGTCGCCGCTGCCGTCCTCGAGCGGCCCGAGCACGCTGTCGCAGTAGAGCCGCAGCGCGTCGTCGTCCTGCAGCGAGAGCAGGAGCTGGAAGGCGCCGAGGTCGCGGTACGAGGCCACGAGCGGCGCGCCGCCGTTGGCGAGCCCGGCTGCCTCGAGCGCGCAGCGCGCCTCGTGAAAGGTTCGCCGCAGCGATCCGACTGGCGCCGGCCGTGACGCGGCCGCACGCAGCTCGCCGTGCTCCGCCGCGAGCGCCTCACGCGCGCGGGTGGCGAGCGCGACCGCGTCGCTGCCCTCGGAGCCGTCGACCACCGCGCACAGCAGCCGCTCGCGCACGGCCACGAGCGCGCCCACGCCCGCATCGGCGAGGAAGCGGTCGAGATCGCCCTCGGCCTGCGCGGGTGGCGCGCCGTCGGGCCCGGCGAAGACGATCACGGCAGCGTCAGCCCCGACGCCGAACGGGCGCATCCGCACCGCCAGCTCGTTGGCCGACGGCCGCCCGGTGAGCGCCTCCGCGAGCACGTCGCCGGCAAGCCGCCGCTCGGTGTCGCGCATGGCGCGCTGGCGCATCAGCTCGAGCGCCACGACGGTCACGGCCTGCTGCAGGATGAGCCGCTCGAAGTCGCCGAGGCCGCCCGCGTCCC
>CAVTZF010000007.1:0-100593 GCA_963739095.1 uncultured Thermoleophilaceae bacterium | reverse complement strand
AGACCTGCGGCACGCGGTCAGGTGTGCGCGCCCAGTAGCGCTCTGAGCGCTTGCTCTCGGCGAGCGCGTCGGCGTCCTCGAAGCCCGGCGCCATGGCGGCGCTCGTGCCCGGCATCACCTGGTGGTGATCGATGTTCAGGAGCCGCAGCCAGGACTGCTGGCCGAGCGTGAGCCCGACGATGCAGCCCAGCTCCACCAGCTCGGCCTCGTTGAAGTGCGCGTAGAGCCGCTCCCAGAGCTCGTCGTCGGCCTGACCGGTCCATACGATCGCCTCGGTGTAGGCGAGCGCAGCCTTCTCCTTCTCGCTGTAGCCCTCGGAGGACTCGAAGTTCAGGAGCTCGTCGTACTTGCCCTCGGTTAGACCCTGCTCGCGGCCACGCTCGGAGCGCTGGTTGCCGCAGTACTCGCACTTCACGCTGTGCGAGACGTAGACCCGGCAGAGCTCCTTGATCGAGTGCTCGACGATGCCGTTGCGGAACATGTCGTTCCAGGAGTTCGCGAAGAACCAGAAGGCCGCCGGCACGTGGGCGCGGACCGCCGTGCTCTCGGGCCGTGGCGTCCCCTCCCGAGCGCAGCGCTCCATCTCCTCGCGCATCTCCGGCGTCATCTCCTCCAACGGCACGTAGCTGATGCGCTGCGGTCCCGGCATGTCGCTCTCCTCGTTGTGGTCCTGCACAGCTTGCCAGAGGAGGAATACCCGGATCCTCACTTCCCGGCGCGAGCGGCCGATAAGGGGTCTTACGGGCATGACGCGCCTGCTCCGCACCCTGCTCTCGCTCGCCGCGCTTGCCGTGGTCATAGGCGGCTGCGCGCAGCCGACGGTCTCCCAGCACCCGCGCGCCGAGGTCTCTCAGGCGAGCGGGGACTTCTCGGTGGCGAACTCGAAGAACGGGCAGGCGATCTTCCGCGCCCAGCGGCTCGCCCCCGGCGGCACGGTCAGCGGCACGGTCGAGCTGACGAACACCGGCCGGCTGCCGGGTGACCTCGGGATCGAGCAGGCCGACATCCGCGACCGCCCGGGCAAGAACGGCGGGCTGCTGTCGCAGGCGGTCGAGCTGGCGGTCCAGGACGTGTCGAACCCAGGCGACGCGATCACGATGTTCGCCGGGCGCCTGGGCGAGCTGCACGAGCGCAGGCTGGGCTCGATCGCTCCCGGCCAGGTGCGCCGCTACCGCTTCACCGCGACGCTGCCCGACCGCGGCGCGCCGCCGAGCTTCAGGACCGGCGACAACGCGTACATCGGCTCCGGGCTGACCGTGCGCTACACCTGGCGCGCCAGCGCTGCCGAGCCGCCTCCGCCGCAGGTGCTGGCGGCGGCTCCGCACGTGAGCTACCGCGTCGTCCTCAAGCGGCTGCTGAAGCGCGGCCGGCTCGACTTCGTGGCGCGCTGCAACAAGCCCTGCAGGCTGGTGGGCTGGGCCAAGCTGCCGAAGCCGCGACGCGCGAAGAAGGCGAGCAGGACGCGGCGCCGCGGCGTCACGATCCCGAAGGCGAACAAGCGGGTCCGGATCAAGATCAAGATCTCCAAGCGCAGCCGGCGCGCGCTCGTCAGGCGGGTGCGCCGCACCGGCAAGGCCAGGCTACGGACCTACCTGACGGTGAGTGCCACCGGCACGAAGTCGAGGACGCTGAGCCGCCGCGTGACGATGCGCCGCCGGCCGGCCGCGCGCCGCGCGCGCTAGCTGCCCTCGGCCGCCTTCACCGCCTGCTCGAGCTCCGCGACGCTGTACGCCCCCTCGATCCGGGCGGCGACCTTGCCGCTCTTGTCGAACGCGAACACCCACGGCTCGGTCTGCAGGTTGAAGGCGCTCAGCTGCGGGCGCAGGCCCTTCGCGATGTCGTTGTCGCGGAAGACCTCCTGGTGGATGAACTCGACGTCGTCGCCCATGTCGGCCTTGACCTGCTCGGCGATGTCGACGACCGGCCCGCACACGCGGCTCTGGCAGAGCTGCGGGGTCGCGAACACCAGCACCACGGGCTTTTTCCCGACGACGTCCGCGAAGTCGTTCGCATGCATCGAGGAAGGCGGGATGCGCGTGTCGATCGAGGCGAGGTCGCCGCCGGCGTCGGCCTCCGTGGGCGTATGGATGCGCGGCGCCGGGTCGCCCTTGCCCGGGATCGGATCGTCGCCGGCGCTGATCACCTGGAGCCCGGGCGCCGCCGACGTGGCCGCCACGAGCCGGTCGCCAACCCTGGCGATGCCGAGCACGTCGTACTGGCCGGCCTTCTTGAACGGGATGTCGGCGACGTACACCGACTTGGCCGCGTTCGGGTCCGTGGAGGTCTGGCGGCTCTGGTACTGCGGCCTCACGTCGAGCGACTCGTAGCGCGCGGTGTACGGACCGCTCGCCGGCCCGCCGCCCGGCGGGCGCCACGTAGACGGCCACAGCGGCGTCGGCGATCTGGGCGCGCGAGCGGTCGAAGAGACCGAAGCCGAAGCGGTTGTCGCCCGTCGTCAGCTGGGACACGGACGGTGCGAGCACGGGCCCGCCCTTCCCGAGCTCGGAGCGCAGCTGCGCGAGCGTCTTGCCCTGCGCACTCGGGAAGTCCGCCGCCTTCGCGACCGGGGGCGGGGCGGCGGAATCGTCGTCGTCCCCTCCGCAGCCTGCAAGGAGGACGCACACGAGTAGGGCAGCTGCAATGAGTCGCCGGCTCACGGGGCAGCGAAGGGTAACGACAGCCGCCGGGGCGCCTTAAGGGAGGGTTCAAATAGGGTGCCGCGCCATGGACCGCGCTGCACTGATCACCGGAGGGTCGAGTGGTATCGGCCTTGCAATCGCTCGAGTCCTCGGCGAGGAGGGCTTCGGCCTGACGCTCTCCGCTCGCAGGCCGGACAAGCTCGAGGCCGCGGCCGAGGGGCTCCGCGCGGACGGACTCGACGTCCTCGCCGTCGCCGCCAACGTCACCGACGAGGAGGCGATCAAGGACGTCGTCGCGCAGCACCGCGAGCGCTGGGGCCGCCTCGATGTGCTGATCAACAACGCGGGCCTCGGTATCGGCGCCACCGTGGCGGACACCGAGACGAAGAAGCTCGACCTCCAGCTGGACGTGAACCTGCGCGCGGTCTACCTGGTGGCGCGCGAGGCAATCCCGATGCTGAAGGAGGCGGGCGCCGAGCACGGCAAGGCGCTGATGGTCAACACGGCGTCGATCGCCGGCAAGCAGGGGCAGCCGTTCCTGCCGGCCTACTCGGCGACCAAGTTCGGCGTCGTCGGGCTGAGCCAGGCGCTCCACAGGGAGCTGATGGGCGACGGCGTGCAGGTGACCGCAATCTGCCCCGCGTTCGTCGCCACGCCGATGACCGACTGGGTCGAGGGTCAGGTCCCGAAGGATCAGATGATCCAGCCCGAGGACATCGCAGAGTCCGTGCGCTTCCTGCTGAACGTCTCGCCCGCGTGCATCGTGCCGGAGATCCAGTTCCTCCGGCGCGGGGACGCTCAGCTGTAGACGCGCTCCGGCTCCCGCTCCTGGTCGCCGGCGTCCTCGATCTCAGCGAGCGCGCGCTCGTACTCGTCGAGCCGCCGGAACGGGCGTAGCCAGGCCCAGCCGTCGCGCCCGCGCAGCTCGGCTGCCCGGTGGCGCTCGCCCGTCGGCCGGCGCGGCCGCCGAGGCCGCTCGAGGGCCGGGGTCTCGTCGAGCAGGATGCTCGCCTCGAGCATCGCCCGCAGCGTGTTCAGCTCACGCTCGGTCGCCGGCCGGGGCTCGCCGCGGGCGCCGGTGTATACATCCCACGCCCGCGCGAAGCTCGCCAGGCTGGTGCGGCCGCCGTTGCGATGCGCGGCGAGCATCGGGCAGATGCCGCCCCTCTTGTCCGTGTACGCGCCGACGATGATGCGGTTCGCCTCTACGCCGGTGAGCATCGCCCTGCGCGTCTGCAGCGGCAGGCAATCGATGGCCAGCCGCAGGTCGCGGGCTGGGCGGCGGCGTCGGATCTGCCTCCTCACGGCTTCCGTAGGATGGCCGTCGCTCATGAGGCTCGCAAGCGACGAAACAACACCTGCATGCGCCTGGGTCTGAACATCGGTTACTGGGGCCTGGGACTCGGCGCGGACCAGCAGCTCGCGCTCGTGGCCGCGGCCGAGGACGCCGGCTACGACTCGGTGTGGGTCGCCGAGGCGTACGGCTCAGACGCCGCCACCGTGCTGGCCTGGCTCGCGGCCCAGACCGAGCGCATCAGGATCGGCGCCGCGATCTTCCAGATGCCGGCCCGCTCGCCCGCCATGACGGCGATGACCGCCGCCACGCTCGACCAGCTCTCGGACGGGCGCATGCTGATCGGGATCGGCTCGTCGGGACCGCAGGTGGCCGAGGGCTGGCACGGCGAGCGCTTCGGGAAGCAGCTCCTGCGCACGCGCGAGTACGTCGAGATCGTGCGTAAGGCACTCACGCGCGAGCGGCTCGTCTACGACGGCGACTACTACCAGCTGCCGCTCCCCGACGGCCCGGGGAAGGCGCTCAAGCTGACGATCGGGCCCGTGCAAGAGCGGATCCCCATCTACATCGCCTCGATCGGCCCGAAGAACGTTCAGCTGACCGGCGAGATCGCCGACGGCTGGCTGCCGATCTTCTTCTCGCCGGAGTACGTCGGCGACGCGCGCGAGCTGCTCGCCGAGGGAGCCGGCCGTGCAGGGCGGACGATCGGCGAGTCGTTCGACATCGCCCCGACCGTCAACGTGTGCATCGACGACGACGTCGACCGGGCGCGCGACCAGATGCGCCACTTCATCGCCCTCTACGTCGGCGGCATGGGCTCGCGCGAGCGCAACTTCTACAACGCGCTCGTACAGCGCTACGGGTTCTCGGACGCCGCCGAGGAGATCCAGAACCTCTACCTCGACGGCAAGAAGAACGAGGCGGCCGCGGCGGTGCCCGCGGAGCTGATCGACATGATCACGCTCGTCGGCCCGCGCGACCGGGTGCGCGAGCGGCTGGCCGTCTACCGCGACGCGGGCGTCGGGACGATGATCGTGAGCGTCGTCTCGCCCGACGTCGAGCAGCGCACGCGCATGGTCCGCGAGCTCGCGGAGATGCTCTGAGCGAAGGCCGCCGCCGCTTCCTGCTCGCCGCCTTCGGCGACCCCGGACACGCCTTCCCGGCGCTCGCGCTGGGCGCCGAGCTCGCGCGGCGCGGGCACGACGTGACGCTCGAGACCTGGAGTCGCTGGCGCGAGCACACCGAGCGCGAGGGCATCCGCTTCGCGGCGGCGCCTGAGTACCAGGTCTTCCCCACGCGCGAGCGGCCGCTCAAGCCATACGCGGCCGCCGTCAAGGCGGCGGGCGTGACGCGCCGGCTGATCCGCGACGTCGATCCCGAGGTGGTGGTCGCCGACATCCTCACCGTCGCCGGCGCGCTCGCCGCGGAGCTCGAGGGGCGACCCTGGGCGACGCTCGTGCCGCACGTCCTCCCCACCGGCGAGCCCGGCTTCCCGGTGTACGCGGTGGGCGCCGTCTACCCGCGCACGACCGCCGGACAGCGGCTGTGGACGCTCGCCCGGCCACTCCTCATGCGCGGCGAGGAGCAGGGGCGGCGCGAGCTCAACGGGGCGCGCGCCCGCGTCGGACTGCCCCCGCTCGAGCACGTTCACGGCGGGATCTCGCGCCAGCTCGCGCTGGTCGCGACCTTCCCCCAACTCGAGTACCCGCGCCACCATCCGCAGCAGGGCGTGTGCGTCACGGGTCCTCTGCTTCTGGGAGCAGCCCTATGGCGACGTCGAGCTGCCGCCCGGCGACGACCCGCTCGTGCTCGTCGCGCCGAGCACCTCGCAGGACCCGGACGGGCACCTGCTGCGCGCCACGCTCGAGGGGCTAGCCCGCGAGCCGGTGCGCGTGCTGGCGAGCACCAACCGGCGAGCGCCGGCCGAGCCGCTGCCGGTTCCCGCAAACGCGCGGCTCGTCGACTGGGTCTCGTACACGCGCACGATGCCGCACTGCGCGGCGGTCGTCTGCCACGCGGGGCACGGCACGGTCGCCCGGGCGCTCGGGAGCGGCGTGCCAATCGTCGCCTGCCCGCACGCCGGCGACATGGCGGAGAACGCCGCCCGCATCCGCTGGGCCGGCGTCGGCGTGTCGCTCCCGCGCCGCTTCCACACGGCGCGCGGGGTGCGGCTCGCGGTGCGGCGCCTGCTCGCCGACCCGACTACACGCGAAGGGCGCGCGAGCTCGCCGCCTGGTCCGAGCGCCACGACGGTGCCGGCGCCGCCGCGGACGCCGTCGAGCGGCTCGCCGAGGCGCGCGTTATGCGGAGGTGACGCGCAGACCCGTAGCGTCGCCGGCGTGAGTCGCAAGAGCAGCCTCTGGATCGACCCCGAGAGCGCCCGCGACCCCGAGGCGGGACCGTTCTCCTCGGCGCGCTGGCGCAGGCAGTCGCACGAGGCCCGCGTCCGTTACGCGAAGCCGCAGGAGCCGGAGGCTCCTCCCCCGCCCCCGCGACCGCGCTGGTGGCGGCGCGCCCTCGCCCCGGTCGGCCTGCTCGTCGCGCTCGCCGCGCTCGCCCTGGCGACGCTCGCCGTCATCGACGACGGCGGCGACGCCGGGGTCCTGCCGGCCGCAAGCGGCGGCCGGCTCGCGCCCACGCAGATCGGCCGTGTGTACGACTCGGCGGGCCCCGGCGTCGTCTCCGTCCAGGCGGGCGCACGGGGCGGGACGGGCTTCGTCGTCCGCGGCGACGGCACGATCGTGACCAACGCCCACGTCGTTGCGGGCGCGGAGACGGCACAGGTCCGCTTCGGCGACAGCGGCGAACAGGTGAACGCCGAGGTGCTCGGCACGGACATCTCGACCGATCTCGCCGTGCTGCGCGTCGACCCCGGCAGCGTCGGTCCGCTGCGCCCGCTGGCACTCGCGAACTCCGAGCGCGTGCGCGTGGGCGACGCGGTCGTGGCGATCGGCCACCCGTTCGGGCTCGACCGAACGGCCACGGCCGGCATCGTTTCGGGAGTCGGGCGCGAGATCCAGGCGCCGGACGGCTTCCAGATCGACGAGGTGATCCAGACGGACGCCCCGATCAACCCGGGCAACTCGGGCGGCCCGCTGCTCGACGCGCGCGGCCGCGTGGTGGGCGTGAACAGCCAGATCGCCACCGGCGGGGCCGGCGGCGGCAACGTGGGCATCGGCTTCGCGGTGCCGTCCAACACGGTGCGTGAGGTGCTGCCCAAGCTGATCCGCGGCGAGACGATCGAGCGCCCCTACATCGGCGTGACAACCGCACCGCACCGCGACGGGGCCGAGGTGCAGGAGATCGTGCCCGGCAGCCCGGCCGACTCTGCCGGCCTCGAGCCCGGCGATGTGATCACCGAGGTCGACGGCCGCGAGGTGCGCGATCCGGACGACGTCGCGGACGCGATCAAGGGCCTCGAGCCGGGCGACGAGGTTCAGGTCGAGGCCGAGAGCGGCGGCGCCACCCGGAGCTTCGACGTCGAGCTAGAGGCGCGGCCCCAGCGCGGCCCGTGAGCTTCCAGTCGCCCGTCTACCTGTTCTGCCTCGCGCTCGTCCCGGCCGCGGTGGCGATCTATGTCCTGAGCGACAAGCGCCGGCGCGCCCGCACGGCAGCGTTCGCCTCGCCGCTGCTGCTGCCCTCGGTCGCGCCGCGCGGCCCCGGCGTGCGCCGCCACCTGCCACTCGCCCTGTACGGGGTCGCCCTGGCGGCGGTCGCGATCGCGCTCGCCCGGCCGGAGGCGACCGTGGCGGTCCCCGAGGAACGCGCGGCCGTGATCCTCGCCACCGACATCTCCGGGTCGATGGAGGCGACCGACGTCCAGCCGTCGCGCATCGCCGCCGTCCGGCGCGCGGCGCGTGACTTCCTCGGCCAGGCGCCGAAGGAGCTGCGTGTCGGCGCCGTGGCCTTCAACCACGCCGTGCGCGCGATCGAGCCGCCGCGGGCAGACCGCGACGACACGCGCGCGCTCATCGACGGGTTGACCCCGAGCGGCGGCACGGCGACCGGCGAGGGCCTGGCCGCGGCGGTCGGGCTGCTGGCGCGGCGGGGGGCGCAGGACGAGCGCCGGCCGCCCGCCGCGGTCATCCTGCTCTCGGACGGCACCTCCACCCACGGGCGCGATCCGATCGGCGTTGCGCGCGAGGCGGCGCGGCTCAAGATCCCGATCTACACGGTCGCCTTCGGCACCGACTCCGGCACGATCGAGGTCAGGCGCCCGGACGGGTCGACCGTCACGCGCGAGGTGCCGCCCGACCGCGTCGACATGCGCCGCATCGCCACGATCAGCGGGGCGCGCACCTTCAGCGCCGACGCGGGCGACGAGCTGGCGACCGTCTACGAGCGGCTCGGATCACAGGTTGCGATGCGCAACGAGAAGCGCGAGGTGACGGCCGCGTTCGTGGGGGGCGCGGCCGCTTTCCTCCTGCTCGGCGGCGCCATGTCGCTGCGCTGGTTCGGCCGGCTGCCCTGACCCACTAGTCTGCTTGAGCGTGAGGCGAGTGCTGCTTCTGGTGGTCTCCCTGGTGGGCTTCGGCCTGTTCGCGAGCGGCGTGCACGGGCTGACTCAGCTCGACGGCCAGCTCGCCGGCGCCGCCAAGGCGCCGCGAACGATCGAGATCAAGCGCGAGCTCGCGCCGAAGGGCGACTGTCCGTGGCGCGAGCGCGGGACGCACCGGTACGAGCGCTACCAGCGACGGCTGTAGCGTCAGCGCGGGGCAGCCGCACCGTCACGAGCAGCCCGCCCTCGGCCCGCGGCTCGATCGCAAGCGTGCCCCCGTGCGCCTCGCTGACCGCGCGCACGATCGACAGGCCGAGCCCCGCACCGCGCCCGTCGGCGTCGCGCGCCAGGCGCTCGAACGGCTCAGCGAGCCTGGCGGCCGCCGCCGGCTCAACACGCGGCCCGCTGTTCTCGACCTCGAGCTCGGCCGTGCCGGCGCCCGAGCGCGTCCGCAGCCGCACGAAGCCGCCCGGCCGGTTGTAACGGACGCCGTTCTCGATCAGGTTCCCGACGAGTCGCTCGAGCAGCGCCGCGTCGCCCTCGACCATGACCGGCTCGAGCACGGCGTCGAGGCGCACGCTCTCGGTGCCGGCGGTGACGCTCGCCGCGTCGGCCGCCTCGCCGACGACGCTCGCCAGGTCGACGGGCTCGCTGTGGAGCAGGCCGCGCTGGCTGCGCGCCAGGATCAGCAGGCTCGCGAGCAGGGCCTCGGTGCGCCGGCTCGCCTGGACGACGGACTCGGCCATGCCGCGCAGCTCGTCGATGTCGGGCTGGGGATTCGCGAGCGCGACCTCGGCCTCCGAGCGGATCACCGTGAGCGGGCTGCGCAGCTCGTGGCTCGCGTTGGCGACGAAGCGGCGCTGAGCGTCGAACGACTCCGCCAGCCGGTCGAGCATCTCGTTGAGCGTCACGCTCAGCTCACGCAGCTCGTCGTCGGGGCCGTCGATGGGGATGCGCTCATCCAGGTGCTCCTCGGACACGCGCTGAGCCGTGCCGGTCATGCGCTGCAGGGGTGCGAGCACCCTTCCGGAGACGAGCCAGCCGAGCACCCCCGCAAGCACCAGCACGCCGGCGAACGCGATGAAGTACTGGAAGGCGACCTCGTCGAGCGCGTCGCTCGCCTGCGGCGCCGACAGGGTGCGGTCGAAGTGGCGGCCCAGGAGCCAGTAGCTGACCAGCAGCAGGATGCCCGTCGACAGGCCCGCGAGCGCGACGTAGATCGCGGTGAGACGGGTCCTGACGGTCGGCCGCGGAACTCTCATATGCGGTAGCCGGCCCCCTTGACGGTCTCCACGAGCGGTGGGTCGCCGAGCTTGCGGCGCAAGCGCAGGACGGTCATGCGCACGGAGTTCGTGAACGGGTCGGCGTTCTCGTCCCAGACGCGCTCGACCAGCTCGTCGTTCGACACGACCGCCCCGTCCGCGGCCAGCAGCGCCTCGAGCACCGCGAACTCCTTCGGCGTCAGCTCGATCGGGCGGCCGCCACGGCTGACCGTGTGGCGCGCCGGGTCGAGCTCCACGTCGCTGGAACGGAGCGTCGGGGGGAGCGCGGTGCCGGAGCGGCGCGCCAGCGCGCGCACGCGGGCGACGAGCTCCGCGAACGCGAACGGCTTCGGCATGTAGTCGTCGGCGCCAAGTGAGAGCCCATCGACGAGGTCGTCAACGCCGTTGGCGGCGGTGAGCATCAGCACACGGCTGTCGGGCTCCTCCGAGCGCAGCGTCCGGCAGACGTCGTCGCCGTGCAGCTCCGGCAGGTCGCGGTCGAGCACGACCACGTCGTAGGGCGTCAGGCGGGCCTTGTCGAGAGCGGTGGCGCCGTCATAGGCAACGTCGACCGCCATGCCCTCACGGCGAAGGCCGCGGGCAACCGCGTCTGCGACCCTGCGTTCGTCCTCGGCGAGGAGCACGCGCACTCGTGTGAGGGTAGTGAGGCGCCGTTATACGCCGGTGACCTGCCGCTCCGTAGGTTGGCTGCCATGAGCGACAGCCACGTGCACGAGGAGCCGAGGGAGGCGCTCGAGAGCGCCCTCTTCGAGATGAAGCGGGTCATCATCGGTCAGGACGCGATGCTGGAGCGGGTCATGGTGGCCCTGCTCACCGGCGGCCACGTCCTGCTCGAGGGCGTCCCCGGACTCGCCAAGACCCTCACGATCAAGACCCTCGCGTCGGTCGTGGGCGGCAGCTTCAGCCGTATCCAGTTCACCCCCGACCTCGTGCCGTCCGACCTCGTCGGCACGCGCGTCTACCGCCCGGACAGCGGCAGCTTCGACACGGAGCTCGGGCCGGTGTTCGCGAACTTCCTGCTCGCCGACGAGATCAACCGCGCGCCCGCCAAGGTCCAGTCGGCCCTGCTCGAGGTGATGCAGGAGCAGCAGGTGACGATCGGCGGCGTGACACACCCGGTGCCGCTGCCGTTCCTCGTGCTCGCGACGCAGAACCCGATCGAGTCCGAGGGCACCTACCCGCTGCCCGAGGCGCAGGTCGACCGCTTTCTCATGAAGATCCTCGTCGACTATCCCTCGCCCGGCGACGAGGCCTCCGTGGTCAACCGCTCGCTCGACCCGCCGGCGATCGTCGAAGAGCGGCTGACCGTCGAGGACCTGCTGCGCTTCCGTGAGGCGGCCGCCGACGTGATCGTCGACCGCGAGGTGATCGACTACGCGGTCGCGCTGGCCGACGCGACGCGCCGGCCCGACCGATACGGCCTCACAGACGTCGAGCCGCTGGTGAGCTACGGCGCGTCGCCGCGCGGGCCGATCGGGCTCGTCCAGTCGGCGCGCTCGCTCGCGCTGCTGCGCGGGCGCCGGCATGTGCTCGCGAGCGACATCCGCGACCTCGCGCCCGAGATCCTCCGCCACCGCCTGGTGCTGAGCTACGAGGGCCTGAGCGAGGGAACGCGTCCGGACGACCTGCTCGACAGGGTGCTCGAGGCGGTGCCGGAGCCGGACCGGCGCCCGGTGGACGGGGAGTCACTGGCAGCGTGAGAGGGCGCGGGGCGAAGGCCGACAGGCCCGCCCTGGCGCCGGCAGCCGGCCGCCAGGGCCCCGGGGTCGTCCCGGCCGCGATGGTGGAGGCGCTCGACCTCGCCTTCGTCCGGCGCTCCGGGCGGCGTGATCGCGGGCGAGCACCGCGCCGCGGGCGTCGGCTCCGGCACCGAGCTCGCGCAGCTGCGGCCCTATCAGCCCGGCGACGACGTGCGCCAGCTCGACCCCTCCGCAACCGCGCGCACGGGCATCCCGCACGTGCGCCAGCAGGTGCCCGAGCGCCTGCTCACGACCTGGCTGGCGGTCGATGTGTCGCCGTCGATGGCCTTCGGCACGGCCGACCGCCTGAAGAGCGACGTCGCCGAGGGGGTCGTGGACGTGCTCGGCGCGCTGTCGGTGCGGCGCGGCGGCCGTGTCGGCTTCATGACCTTCGGTGGGCCCTCGACACGCCTGCTGCCGCCGCGCGGCGGCCGCGGCGCGCGGGTGGGGCTGCGGCGGGCGCTCGCCGAGGGGGTCGCACCCGACGGCGCCCAGGGCGAGCCGCTCTCCCGCGCGCTCGTGCGGATCGGGCGGCTCGCGAGCATGCGCAGCCTGATCGTCGTGATCACCGACTTCACGGGCCCCACCGACTGGGCGCGCCCGATCGCGGCCCTCTCCGCCCGCCACACGGTGATGGCCGTCGAGGTGCGCGACCCGCGCGAGCAGGAGCTGCCGGCGGTAGGGCGCCTCGCGATGGTCGACCCCGAGACGGGCGCCCGGGTTGAGGTCGATACCGCGGACCGGCGCCTGCGCGAGCGCTTCGAGCGCGCCGCTCGCGAGGACCGCGAGGCCGTCGCGGCTGCACTGCGGCGCGCGGGCGTGGAACACGTGACGCTGTCGACCGAGGGCGCCTGGGCGCGCCAGCTCGGGCGGAGGCTCCAGTGAGCTTCGCCTCGCCCATCTACCTCGCGGCGCTGGGCCTGGTGCCGCTCTTGCTCGGCGCCTACGTGCTGTCGCGGCGGCGTGCACAGAAGTACGCGGTGCGCTTCCCCGCTGTCGGGACACTCGCCCCACTCCTGCCCAAGGCATCCGCGTGGCGACGGCGGCTGCCGCTCGCGCTCTTCCTCGCCTCGCTCGCGGTGCTCGCCGTGGCGCTCGCGCGCCCGCACGCCACCGTGGCGGTGCCGAAGGAGCAGGCCTCGATCATCCTCGTCACGGACGTGTCGCGCTCGATGCTGGCCGAGGACGTCGACCCGAGCCGGCTCGAGGCAGCCCGCTCCGCCGCCCAGCGGTTCCTCCAGGAGGTGCCGGACGAGGCGCTCATCGGGGCGGTCGCGTTCTCCACCGACCCGCACACGGTCGAGGAGCCGACGGACGATCACGCCGAGATCGAGGCCCTGATCGACAGCCTCAGCGCCGACGGCGGCACCGCCGCGGGCGACGCCCTCGCCATGGCGCTCCGGATGGTCAACAGCCCCGCCGAGGATCGCCCCCCGGCGGCGATCGTGCTGCTTTCGGACGGCGAGACCACCACCGGCATCGATCCAATCCCGGTCGCCCGCGAGGCTCGCCGCCTCGGCGTACCGATCCACACCGTGGCACTCGGAACCCGCGACGGGACGATCAGGACACCGGACGGCACGCTCCTGCCGGTGCCACCCGATCCCGAGACCATGCGGAGGATCGCCGAGCTCTCGGGCGGCCGCGCCTTCCAGGTCGACGACGCCGGCGAGCTGGCCGGCCTCTACGAGGACCTCGGCTCGCGCGTCGCAACCGAGACCGAGGAGCGCGAGATAACGGCGGCGTTCGCGGCCGGCGGACTGGTGTTGCTGCTGCTGGCGGCCGTGCTGGGCGTGCGGGCGACGGCGCGGCTGCCCTGACTGTCCGCCCACTGATGCAGAAGCCGCCCAGGAGGCGGCTTCGAGGAGCTCCGGGGGTGGGACTCGAACCCACAACCTATCGGTTAACAGCCGATCGCTCCGCCAATTGAGCTACCCCGGACCGAACTGAGCCCTTGCGCTACGCGGGAGAACGGTAGCGCCGTTAGACAAGGTTGACGATACCCGCCTCCACCTCCGAATGGCAGTTGGCGCAGAGCAGCATGCACTTGGCCGCCTCGGCCTTCATGGCCTCGATCGACTTGGTCAGTCCACGCTCGGAGAGGCCGAACTCTTTGGACTGGCCGTCACGATGGTGAAAGTGGAGCGCTCCGATGCAACGGTCATAGCCGCACATCCCGCAGCGGCCTCCGGCGGCGGCCACGAGGTCCTCCTTGAGGCGTTTCCGCCGGCGCGCAACGGACTCGGATCTACAGCGCAAACAGCGATAGATGCCTCGGCTCTCGAGCCAGAACTCGGTCGCTCCATGACGACCGCATTCCATCGTCTTCCGGTCCGGATCGACACCGCGCGATCCATGAGCGTCGGGACGCCGCGCCCGCACGGTCTTCAGCCCGTGACGTCGCAGCCAGTGCCGCACGGTCGACTGGCTCAGTCCCAGGCGCAGGGAAATCTGGCGCGTCGTGAGACCCTCGGCCACGAGCTCGCTCAATCGCTCGCGCTCGATTCCTCCTTTGGGCGCGTGCCGGTCCCGGTGCACGGCCGAGAGTCCGTGGCGCTTGACCCAGTAGCCAACGGTTGTGGGGTCTCGGCCCGTCAGCTGGCCGATCGCGTGAAGAGACAATCCACGCCTCAGATACCCCTCCAGGATCTCAGCCTCCATGACCCGAACACTAGTTCGGGTGCCGGACGGAAAACGGTGCCGCTCAGGCCTCGTCGGCCGTTCCGGCGAGGCGGTCCGCGCCGCCGGAGCTCTTCAGCATCGCGAGTGTCTTGGACTCGATCTGGCGGACGCGCTCGCGGGTCACGCCGACCTCGTGGCCGATGTCCTCGAGCGTCATCGGGCCCTTTTCGCCGAGGCCGTAGCGCAGCTCGATGACCTTGCGCTCGCGCCAGGGCAGCGAGTCGAGGACCTTCTGGAGGTCGTCGTCGCGCATGCGGTTTGCGACGATCTCGAGCGGGCGGTCGGTGGCGGAATCCTCGATGAACTCGCCAAGCGAGGCGTCGCCCTCCTCGCCGCCCACCGGCGCCTCGAGCGAGACGGGCTCCTGGCCCAGCTTGAGGATCTCCTCGACCTTCTTGGCCGGCATCTCGACCAGCTCGCCGATCTCCCCGGGCGTGGGCTCGCGGTTGTTCTTCTGGATCAGCGCGCGCTTGGCGCGCGCGACGCGGTTCATCCGCTCCACCATGTGCACCGGGATCCGGATCGTGCGTGACTGGTCGGCGAGCGCGCGCGTGATCGCCTGCCGGATCCACCAGGTGGCGTAGGTCGAGAACTTGAAGCCGCGGCGCCAGTCGAACTTCTCGACTGCGCGGATCAGCCCGAGGTTGCCCTCCTGGATCAGGTCGAGCAGCGTCAGCCCACGGCCGTTGTAGCGCTTGGCGATCGAGACGACGAGGCGCAGGTTGGCCTCGATCAGCGAGTTCTTCGCCGACATGTCGTTCATCTCGATCCGCTTGGCGAGGCGGACCTCGTCCTCGCGGGTGAGCAGCGGCACGCGCCCGATCGTGCGCAGATAGAGCCGCACGGCGTCCTCGGCGCCCTGCTCGGGCGGCGCCACCACGAGGCCGGCCGTGACGACCCCGCCCTCGTCGTAGAGGTCGGGCTCCTCAGACTCGGGCTCCTCGGACTCGGCTTCCTCAGTCTCGGCTTCCTCGGCCTCCGACACCTTTTCGCCCTCGGCCTCAGCCGCGGGATCGGAATCGTCCTCGCCTTCGGGCTCCGCTGACGCGGCACCGGCCTCGGCGTCGAGCTCGTCGTCGGCGGCGGTCGTCAGCTCGTCGGCGTCGGCGCCCGGCTCCTTATCCGCCTCGAGGCCGGGCTCGTCGACGGGCTCGCCGACCACGCCTTCGCCCTCGACCGCGTCGAGCTCGTCAGCATTCGTGTCGCCCTGGAGGGGGAAGGCGCGATCGTTCATCTGCAAATCCTCGGCGGGGTGTGGACCATCCGGGCCAGCACCCGTAAGCCGCGTTGCAAGGCTACTCGCTTCACGCCGTTTGCCCCATGACCTGGTCCATGTCGCGCCGCACCTGCTGTCGCGCCCCGGCGAGCTGCATCCGGCGGGCGTCGTCGTCTGCGCGCCGCATCTCCCGCTCGATCCTGCGCAGCTCGAGCTGCAGGAAGCTCATGCGCAGCGCCGGCTCGGTCGCCTCGCCCTGCTCCTGCGCCGCCATGGCGACGCCGGTCACGACGGCCGCGGTGGCCGGGTCGTCCTCGCTCAACCCGGCGAGCGGGTCGTCGAACGAGGCGACGAGGTGCGCGCGCGCCGAGCGCAGCGCCGGCGAGGACAGGTGCTCCTCGGACAGCCGCTCGAGGTAATCGCGCCCGAGCGCGCCGCTCGCGAGGCACATCGACAGGTAGGCGCGCTCGGCGGCAACCGAGGCGTCGCCGAAGCCGCTGGGCGCCGCCGCGGGCGGAGGCTGCTCCGGGCCCGGGTCGCTGCCGCTGTACACAGGCTGCGGCCGGACCGGCGCAGGGGCGGCCTGCACGTAGTCCACTGGCACGTCAAGCCGGTCCGCTGCCTCGCGGACGAGCGCGTCCCTGGTTGCGGTCCGTTCGGGCACTGCCGATATCAACTTCCGCGCCTCCCCTAGAGCCTTGTCCCTGCCTGAAGGCGTGTTGAGGTCTGCATCGGCAAGTACCCGGCGCACCTGAAACTCGATCATGGGAACGGAACGCTCCATCCTCCCTACGAACCCCTCCGGACCGGCGGAAGTTACGAGCTCCGCAGGGTCCGTTCCCTCCGGCATCTCGACCACGCGCAGCTCCAGCCCGCGCTCCTCCGCGAGCCGCGAAGCCCGCAGCATCGCCTCCTGGCCCGAGCGGTCCGCGTCCAGCGCCAGCACGAGCGTGGAGGCCGCGCGGCCCACCTCGGCGAGCTGCTCCTGAGTGAGGGCCGTGCCCATGATCGCGACGGCCTCTCGGATGCCGGCCTGGTGTAGGGCGAGCACGTCCGTATAACCCTCGACCACGACGATCCGACCGCTCTTGGCGGCCTCGGCCCGCGCGATATCGAGCCCGAAGAGCTGGCGGCCCTTGTGGTAGAGCTCGTTCTCGCTCGTGTTGAGGTACTTCGGCCCGCGCCCCTCCCCCATCTGGCGCGCTCCGAAGCCGAGCACGCGCCCGCGGCCGTCTGCGAGCGGGAACATGATCCGGCCCCTGAAGCGGTCGTAGGCGCTGCGCCCGTCGCGGCCGCGCTGGGCGAGCCCCGCGGCCATCAGCTCCTCCTCGCTGAAGCCCTTCTGGCGCGCGCCGAGCAGCATCCGGTCCCAGGCGCTCGGCGAGTAGCCCACCCGGAACTGGCGCAGGATCTCCTCGGAGAAGCCGCGCCCGGCGAGGTAGTCGCGCGCCCGGGCCGCCTCGGCCGACTCCCAGAGGTAGCTGTCGTAGAAGCGCGCCGCGCGGTCGAGCAGCGCGAGCAACCGCTCGCGGCGGCGCCGGCGCGCCTCCGCCTGTGGGTCCTCGTTCTCGAGCTGAAGCTCGATCCCGTAGCGATCCGCGAGGAACTCGACCGACTCGCGGAAGTCGAGCCCCTCGGTCTGCTCGACGAAGCCGATCGCGTCGCCCTTGGCGTGGCAGCCGAAGCAGTAGAAGAGCTTCTCCTGCACGTTCACGGAGAACGAGGGCGTGCGCTCGTCATGGAACGGGCACAGGCCGGTCAGTCGGGTGCCGACGCGGCGCAGGTCGGTCTTCGATCCCACGAGATCGGCCATGTCCACGGCGTCGCGCAGGCGCTCGATGGAGTCGCGCGTGTAGAGCGCCATCAGAAGCCCTGCGGAATCGACAGGTCTGCGAACGCCCGGATCGCGAAGCGGTCGGTCATCCCAGCAAGCCAGTCGACGACGCGCTCCTGTTCTGACGCGCCCTCCACCACCGGCGGGGGCGGATTGGCCGCGTACTCCTCGAACAGCGTCCACAGTAGCCGCTCGATACGCGGCTTCTCGAGCTGCGCGTCGGGCCCGAGGTAGACCCGCTCGAACATGAACGAGCGCAGGCGCAGCATGGCGCCGCCGACCTCCTCGCCCTGGACGATGTCGCCGGCCGCCTCGGAGCGGTCGAGCAGGTCGACGACGAGCGTCTCGATGCGCTCGGAGCCCGTCGAGCCGAGCAGCTCGATCTCGTCGCGCGGCAGGTCCTCGAAGCGCAGGACGCCCGCGCGCAGGGCGTCGTCGATGTCGTGGTTGATGTAGGCGATGCGGTCGACGAGCTTGACGACCCGGCCCTCGAGCGTGGCGGGCGTGTCCGGGCCGGTGTGGTTCCTGATCCCGTCGCGCACCTGGTCGGTCAGGTTCAGTGCCTCGATGCGCTCGACCACACGAAGTGAATGCTCGTTGTGGCGGAAACCGCTCCCCCAGCGCTCGCGCACGCAGGCGTCGAGCACCTCTTCGCCGATGTGCCCGAACGGCGGGTGGCCGAGGTCATGGCCGAGCGAGATCGCCTCGGTCAGGTCCTCGTTGAGCGACAGCGCCCGGGCGACGTTGCGCGCGATCCCGGACGCCTCGAGCGTGTGCGTGAGCCGCGTGCGGTAGTGGTCGCCCTCGGGCGCGATGAAGACCTGGGTCTTGTGCTTCAGGCGCCGGAAGGCCTTCGAGTGCACGATCCGGTCGCGGTCGCGCTGGTACGGCGTGCGGTGGTCCGAGTCCGGCTCCACGACGGCTCGCCGCGCCGGATACGAGCGCGAGGCCAGCGGGGACAGCGACTCGCGCTCGAGCCGCTCCACCCGCTCGGCGAATGGTGTCGAGCGAGCTGCGGAGGCATGCGGCCTCGATTCTGGCAGCCCTGTCAGCGGGACAGGTCACGCGTAGTCCACCCGGAGGCGTGCTCGCCCTGTGGCGCAGGAGACGGTGAGCGCGCCGCGGCTGCGCGACTCCGAGCTGCCGCGCTGGCCGCGTCGCACGGTGCCGGCGAGGATGCGGTCAGCGTCGCTCGGAGCCGCGGTCGCGCTGTTCGACGGATACGGCCTCCACCGCATCGCGAGCGGCGACGATCAGGGGTTCGAGGCGGCCTTGATGGCGCTCTGGGCCGCTGCGACGCGCGCGACCGGCACGCGGTAGGGCGAGCAGCTCACGTAGTCGAGCCCGGCGAGCTGGAAGAAGCCGATCGAGTCGGGGTCGCCGCCATGCTCGCCGCAGATCCCGAGCTTGAGGTCGGGCTTCGCCTCGCGGCCGACCCAGGCCGCGAGGCGCACGAGCCAGCCCACGCCCGGGGTGTCGATCGTCTCGAACGGGCTGCGCTCGACGATCTTCTCCTCGATGTAGCGGGCGAGCATCGCCCCACCCACGTCGTCGCGCGAGAAGCCGAGCGCGGTCTGAGTCAGGTCGTTCGTGCCGAAGGAGAAGAAATCGGCCCGCTCCGCGATCCGGTCCGCGACGAAGCAGGCGCGCGGGAGCTCGATCATCGTCCCGAGCAGCAGCTCCACGTCTTGGGCACCCTCTTCCTCGATCACCCTGGCGACGAGCTCACGCATCAGGTCGAGCTCCTGCTCGTACGCGACCAGCGGGATCATCACCTCGAGCTCGGGCCGCTCGTCGATCGCGCGGGCCGCCCGCAGGATCGCGCGCACCTGCATCGCGTAGATCTCCGGACGCAGAATCGCCAGCCGCACGCCTCGGGTTCCGAGCATCGGGTTGGTCTCCGCCAGCTCGTGCACCCGCTTGAGTGTGCTCTCGAGCTCCTCCAGGTCGTCCCCCTCCTCCATCCGCGCGTGCTCGACCTCCTTGGCCAGCTCTTCAGCGTTGGGGATGAACTCGTGCAGCGGGGGGTCCAGCAGCCGGATCGTCACGGGCAGCCCTCGCATCGACTCGAACAGCGCCTCGAAGTGCTCCGTCTGGAGCTCGAGGAGCCGGTCGAGCTCCCTGTTCCGGGCCTCGTCCTCCTCGGCCATGATCATCGCCTGCATCGTGGCCTGGTGCTCGGTGCCGAGGAAGATGTGCTCCGATCGGCACAGCCCGATGCCCTCGGCGCCAAACTCGCGCGCCTTGGCCGCATCCTCAGCCGTGTCGGCGTTGGCGCGGACGCCGAGGGTGCGCAGCTCGTCCGCCCAGCCGAGCACCGTCTCGAACTCGTCGCTCACCCCGGGCACCTCGAGCGGCACGTCGTCCGCCGTGACGACGCCGGTGCTGCCGTCGATCGCTATCCGGTCGCCCTCCGACAGCTCGGTGTCCCCGACGCGCAGTTTCTTCGCCTCCAGGTCAACCTCGAGCTCGCCCGCGCCGGCGACGCAGGGCTTGCCCATCCCGCGGGCGACGAGCGCCGCGTGGCTCGCCTTGCCGCCCTTGCTCGTGAGGATGCCCTTCGCGGCGTTGAAGCCATGGACGTCGTCGGCCTCCGTGAATGGCCGCACGAGGATCACGTCGCGGCCGTCCTTCGCCGCAGCCACGGCATCGTCGGCGGTGAACACGATCTCGCCGGCCGCCGCCCCGGGCGAGGCCGGCGCGCCCTTTGTGAGCGTCTCGAACTCGGCGTCGCCGGCGAAGGCCGGATGCAGCAGAGCATCGAGGCGAGCAGCCTCGATCGTCATCATCGCCTCGGCCTTGTCGAGGAGGTCCTCGGCCACCGCGTCGACCGCGAAGCGCACCGCCGCCTGCGCCGGCCGCTTCGCGTTGCGCGTCTGGAGCATGTAGAGGGTCCCCTCCTCCACGGTGAACTCCGTGTCCTGCATGTCCCGGTAGTGGCGCTCGAGCGTGCGCAGGATCTCCATCAGCTGCTCGTGCGCGTCCGGCATCAGCTCCTTCATCTCGGAGATGTCGCGCGGCGTGCGCACGCCCGATACGACGTCCTCGCCCTGGGCGTTGACGAGGAAGTCGCCGGACGGCTCGGGCGCGCCGGTGATCTCGTCGCGCGAGAACGCGACCCCCGAGCACGAGCGCTCGCCGCGGTTCCCGAACACCATCTGCTGGACGTTCACCGCCGTGCCCCAGGTGTCGGGGATGCGGTTGATGCGCCGGTACTCGACCGCACGCGGCCCCGTCCAGGAGTCGAAGACCGCGCGGATCGCCTCGATCAGCTGGTCGCGCGGCTCCTGCGGGAAGTCGTCCTCGTAGGCGTCCTTGAAGGCGTCGGTGAGCGCCTTCAGGTCGTCGACCGAGAGCTCCGTGTCCTCCTCGACGCCCGCGGCGCGCTTGCGCTCCTCGATCAGCTTCTCGAAGCGCTCGCCCGGGATGCCGCGGCAGACGTTCCCGAACATCTGCACGAAGCGCCGGTAGGAGTCCCAGGCGAAGCGGTCCCCGCCGAGCCCCTTGACCGACTCGTCGTTGAGTCCGAGGTTCAGCACCGTGTCGAGCATCCCGGGCATCGATTCGCGCGCGCCCGAGCGCACCGAGACGAGCAGCGGGTCGGACGCGTCGCCGAGCTTCTTGCCGGTGTGCTCCTCGAGCCGCTCGAGCGCGGCGTCCGCCTGCTCCTCCAGCTCGTCGGGGAACTCGCCGTCCGCCTCCATGTACGCGACGGAGGCCTCGGTCGTGATCGTGAACCCGGCCGGCACCCGCTCGGCGCCGAGCACGCGCGTCATCTCGGCGACGCCTGCCCCCTTGCCGCCGAGCAGCTCGCGCATGTCCTTCGAGCCCTCAGCGAAGTCGTACACCAGCTGCGTGCCTGCAGCGACGCTCATTGTTGGGACTGTATTCCCTACGCGACGCGCCTCAATCGCACGTGCGCGTGGTGCTCGAGCGTCTCCGCCACCGCCCGGTCGGCCTGCGCGAGCGAGCGCTCGGAGGCGTCCGGCGCCTCCGCCAGCGGGCGCGCGAGCGCCTCGACGAGGAAGCGGTGGGCGTCCTCGTCCAGCGGGAACGACCCCGCCTCGCAGCCCGCGCACACCACCCCGCCGGCGCTCGGCGAGAAGCCGCCGAGATGCTCGCCGTCCCCACACGTCGCGCACGACCCGAGCTCGGGTGCGAAGCCCGCGGCGAGCAGCAGCTTGACCCGGAAGGCGAGCGCCTGGGAGCGGCAGGCACGCGCCGGGTCGGCGTCCAGCAGCGCCAGCTCGTTGCAGAGCAGGTTGTAGGCCGGCGGGTTGGGCTCGCTCGAATCGAGCAGCCGCAGCACGGCCTCGCACGCCTGCGTGGCGCGCTCGAGCGACTCGCGGTGCTCGCGCAGCGCCCCGTGGGCGTGGACCGTGTCGGCCTGGCTGATCGTGCAGAGCTCGCTGCGGCCCTGGTGCAGGACGAGCTGCACCCGGCTGAGCGGTTCGAGCCGCCCGCCGAGGCGCGACTTCACGCGCCGCACGCCCTTTGCCACCGCGCCGACACGCCCGTGACCGGCGGTGTAGAGGTGCAGCACGCGGTCCGCCTCGCCGAAGCGAATCGAGCGCAGCACCACCGCTTCGGTCTTGAATGAGCCGGGCACTACTTAGACTCTGAATCCGATGTCGGACGCGAACGGGGTAGTTCTCTACACCACGGAGCCCTGCGGCTTCTGCCGCCAGGCCAAGGCTCTGCTGCAGGCGCGTGGGGTCATCTACAGCGAGATCAACCTCGCGAAGGACCCCGACGGCCGCGCCGAGCTCGTCGCCCTCACCGGTCAGATGACCTTCCCGCAGATCGTGGTCGGGAAGCGCGCCATCGGCGGCTTCCGCGAGCTGCTCGAGGCAGACCGTGCCGGCAGCCTCGAGGTGCTGCTCGCGGCCTGAGCGTCCCGATGCCCCCTGCCCGGACCGCCACCCTCGGTGATCACAGCTTCAACCGGATCGGGCTGGGCACGAACCGGCTGACGGACACGCCCGAGAACCACGAGTTCCTCCGGGGCGCGGTCGAGGCCGGAGTGAACTTCATCGACACGGCCCACCTCTACACCGGCGGCGAGAGCGAGCGGGCGATCGGGGCGGCGCTGGCGCCCTTCCCGGGCGACCTCGTGGTCACCACCAAGGGCGGCTACCGCCCCGGCAGCGGCCGGCCCGAGCGGCTGCGGGCCGAGCTCGAGGAGAGCTTCGAGCGGCTCCGGACCGACACGATCGCCCTCTACTACCTGCATCGGGTCGACCCGGAGGTGCCGCTCGAGGAGTCGCTGAGCGTCCTGAGGGAGTACCACGACGCGGGTCGCATCGAGCACGCGGGCGTGTCCGACGTGACCGTCGAACAGATCGAGCGTGCCCGCGCCGTGCTGCCGATTGCCGCAGTGCAGAACCAGTACAACCTGGCGGAGCGCAGGTACGAGGACGTCGTCGACTACTGCGAGCGCGAGGGCCTTCTGTTCGTGCCGTACTACCCGTTGCACGGACCGAGCGGCGGCCCGCTCGCCGAGATCGCGAGCCGGCACGGCGCGACCCCCGAGCAGATCATGCTGGCCTGGCTGCTCAGGCGCTCGCCCGTCATCGCGCCGATCCCGGGGACGCTCTCGCTCGAGCACCTGAGGGGCAACCTGGCCGCGCTCGACATCGAGCTGTCCGACGAGGACTTCGCCAGCCTGGCCTAGGCGGCACGCGCCCGCGGCCTGCGCGGGGCGCGCTGGCAGTTCGGGCAGATGTAGGTTCCCCGCCCGGCGGCGCGCATCTTGCGGATCGGCGTGCCGCAGCGCGGGCACGGCTCGCCCTCGCGGGTGTGGACGAGAAAGCGGTCCTGGAAGCTGCCGCGCGCGCCGTCGACCTGCCGGTAGTCGTCGATCGAGGCGCCCTTCGAATCGATGCCGAGCTCGAGCGACTCGACGACGGCGTCCCGGAGCGCCTCGATTTGCGCGCGCCGCAGCCCGCCGACCGGCCGCAGCGGGTGGATGCGCGCCCGGAAGAGGGCCTCGTCGGCGTAGATGTTGCCGACGCCCGCGATTCGCTCCTGGTTCAGCAGGAAGGCCTTGACGGGCTGCTTGCGCCCGCGCGCCTGGGCGCGCAGCGCCTCGGCCGTGAAGTCGGGGCTGAGCGGCTCGACGCCGAGGCGAGAGGCGAAGAACTCCGAAAGCGCGTCGCTGCCGAGCAGCACGTCGCCCGTGCCGAAGCGCCGGACGTCCACGAACAGCAGCCGCTCAGCCGGCCGCCCGCGCTTGCGGCCGAGCTCGAAGCGCACGCGCAGGTGCGGCCGCCCGGGCTCGTCCTCCTCGACCGGCACCAGCAGCAGGTTCCCGGTCATGCGCAGGTGCATCGCGAGGTGGATGTCGTCCTCCATCGACATCACGAGGTACTTCCCGCGCCGCCACAGCCGCTCCACGCGACGGCCGCCGAGCGCGTCGTCGATCGCCTCGGGTGGGGCGGGCTCGCACCAGCGCGGATCGAGCACCTGCACGCGGTCGAGCCGCCGGCCCTCGAGCGCCGGCGCGAGCTGGCGGCGGATCGTCTCGACCTCGGGGAGCTCTGGCACCCCTCGATCTTGGCAGGAGCTCAGAGCGTCGCGCGCGGGTGCGCCCGGAAGTAGACGTCCTTCAGGCGCTCGCTCGACAGGTGGGTGTAGAGCTGTGTGGTTGCGACGTCGGCGTGGCCGAGCATCTCCTGCACCGAGCGCAGGTCGCAGCCACCGGCGAGCAGGTGCGTGGCGAAGGTGTGGCGCAGCGTGTGCGGGCTCATGCGGTCGCCGAGACCGGCGGTGACCGCGTGGCGGCGGACGATCTTGTAGAGGCCCTGGCGGGTCAGCGCACCGCCGCGGAAGTTGACGAACAGGTGCGGCTCGGGCGAGCCCTTGACGAGCGCCGGCCGGCCGCGCTCGAGGTAGATGCGCAGCGCGCCGAGAGCCGCCTGGCCGATCGGGACGAGCCGTTCCTTCGAGCCCTTGCCGCGAGCACGCAGCACGCGATCCTCCAGGTCGACGTCCGCGAGCTCGAGCCCGATCGCCTCGGAGGCGCGCAGGCCGCACGCGTACATGAGCTCGAGCAGCGCCCGGTCGCGGAGCGCCGCCGGCTCGGTCCCGCGCGGCTGGGCGAGCAGCCGCTCGACCTCGCCGCGTGTGAGCACCTGAGGCAGCTTGCGCGCGCGCCGCGGGCCGCTCAGCGTGGCCGTCGGGTCCGACTCGCGTACGCCGTCGCGGCGCAGGTGGCGGTAGAAGGAGCGCAGGCAGGCCGACTTGCGGTGGATCGTCGCGGGCGAGGCGGGCCTGCGCTCATCGTCGCCGCGCGCCAGCTGCTCGAGGAAGTCCGCCACGTCCCCGGGGCCCGCGTCGACGGCCGAGACGCCGCGGGCGTCGAGGAAGCGCCCGAACTGGAGCAGGTCGGTGCGGTACGCCTCGAGCGTGTTGCGCGAGAGCCCGCGCTCGAACTCGAGGTAGGCGAGGAAATCGAGCAGCAGGTGCTCGAAGCGCCGCTCGGCGGCTTGTTGCTCGACGGTTGCCATCAGGAGACCCGTTCGGCCGCCGTCGCGGCATCCCTTGGACTGCAACGCGAGCGTCAGCGCAGGTACGCGCGGAACCAGAGGAGGCCGGCGAGCGTCTTGGCGTCGCGGCACTCGCGGATCAGGTCGTCGAGCCCCTCGAGCGGCGCCTCGACGACCTCGATGCGCTCGTTCTCGTCCGTGTCGGCCCGCTCCTCGTAGAGATCCGTGGCGCGGAAGAGGGTGCATTCCTCCTCCGCGAAGCCGGGCGAGAGGTAGACGCTCGTCAGCCGCTCCCAGCTGCGCGCGCCCTTCCCGATCTCCTCGGCGAGCTCGCGTTGGGCGGTCTCGAGCGGGCTCTCCCCCTCCTCGTCGAGCTTGCCGGCGGGCAGCTCGAGCAGCGCGTCCTCGCCCACCGCCTCGCGCGGCTGACGCACGAGGAGGATGTGCTCGTCGTCGTGCGCGACGATCGCCACCGAGCCCGGGTGCTCGACGATCTCGCGCTCGGCCTCCTCGCCGTCGTCGTAGCGGAAGGTGTCGACCCGCACCTTCGCGATCCGACCCTCCCACGGCGTCCGGCTTGCGATGCGCTCGAAGCTCATCGCGCGGCCTGCGCGACGAGCGCGAGCGTCACGTCGAGCATCCTCTCGAGCGCGTCCTCGGTGACCGACTCGTCGGGCTGATGGTTGCGTTCGGTGCCGTTGGCGAGGTTCACGACGGGCAGTCCCGCGGTGATCAGCGCGTTGGCGTCGCTGCCGCCGCCCGTCGTGATGTACACGGGCTCGATCCCGCAGGCCTCGAGCGCCGCGGCGGCGGTCTCGACCGCCGGCGCCGTGCGGGTGAGGCGGTAGCCCCGGAAGAGGCGCTCGACCGAGGTGTCGAGGTCGCAGTGGCCGTCGCTCGCCGCCTCGGCGCAGGCGTCGACCAGCTCGCTCACCACCTCGCCGGCGCGCGCGTCGTCGAGGCTGCGCGCCTCGAGCTCGATGTCACAGCGCTCGGCCACGACGTTCGCGGCCGTGCCGCCCTCGATGCGGCCGACGTTGGCGGTGGTCTCATCGTCGATGCGGCCGATCTGCATGCGCGCGATTGCGGCCGCGGCCGCTGCGATCGCGTTCGCGCCGGCCTCGGGCCTGATGCCCGCGTGCGCGGCCTGGCCGCGGAAGCTCGCCGCGAGCCGGTAATAGGTGGGCGAAGCCACGACCACCTCGCCGATCGGCGACGCGTGGTCGAAGACGAAGCCGTAGTCGGCGCTGAGGCGGCCACGATCGAACGCCTTGGCGCCCCGCAGGGCGCGCTCCTCCGAGGTCGTGAACAGCAGCTCGACGCCCGCGGGGCTGCCGTCCTTCGCGAGCCGGCGGGCGGCGCCGAGCACCGTGGCTACGGCGGCCTTGTTGTCAGCGCCGAGGATCGCGTCGTGGCGGTTTGTGAGCACGCCGTCCGCGCGCTGCACCTGGACCGGCCCGGCAAGCGGGACGGTGTCGATGTGGGCGCAGAGCATGATCGTGGGGGCGCCCTCCGGGCCCGGCAGCCGCGCGAGCAGGTTGCCGGCGCCGGCGCCCGTCTCGCCGGCCGTGTCGTCCTCCTCGACCTCGAGCCCGAGCCCGCGCAGGTCCGCTGTGACGGCGTCGGCCATGGCGCGCTCGTCACCGGACGGGCTCTCGATCTCGCACAGCCGCACGAAGTCGGCGACCAGCCGCTCGCGCTCCTCGCTCGACGCCTCGACGATCACGGGCGACACGCTACACGGGGCCGCCATGAGCGGAATACTCGCCCGGTGGACCCCGATCTGCTCGCGCGCATCCGCCGCTCGTACGTGGTCTACAACGACGGCCCGGGGGTCCTGCGTGGCGACTACGACGAGTTCTACGCCTCCTTCTTCAGCCCGGACGCGGAGCTGATCGTGCCGCAGATCTATCCCGACATGGAGCCCGTATACGTCGGGATCGAGGGCCTCAAGAGGCAGCGCGTCCGCATGGACGAGATCTGGGAGGACCTGCGCTGGGAGCCCGAGCGTCTCATCGAGACCGCCGGGGCCGTCGTCGTGCTGCTGACCCTGTCAGGGATCTCGCGCCAGATGAAGGCCCCCGTGAGCGCGCCGGTCGCGCACGTGTGGACGGTGCGGGACGGCCGCGTCACGCGGCTCGAGATCTTCCTCGACCGCGAGGAGGCGTTCGCCGCCGCCGGGCTCGACGCGGAATAGGCGCGGCCGGACGGGCCTAGGCGTGCGACTCGGCGCGCACCGCCGGCTCCACCTCGGGCGCGTGCTCGCGGGCGCGCTCGAGCGCGGCTCCGACGAACTCGCGGAACAGCGGCTGCGGGCGCAGCGGCCGCGACTTGAACTCGGGGTGGTACTGCGACGCGACGAAGAACGGGTGCTCGGGCAGCTCGATCACCTCGACGAGCCGGTCGTCCGGTGAGGTGCCGCTGAAGATCAGGCCTGCCTGCTCGAGCCGCTTGCGCAGGTGGTTGTTGACCTCGTAACGGTGGCGGTGGCGCTCGTAGATGACGGCGTCGGCGTATATCTCCCGCGCCCGCGTGCCGTCGTGCAGCTTCACGGGGTCGGCGCCGAGGCGCATCGTCCCGCCCATGTCGCGGACCTCCTTCTGCTCCGGGAGGAGGTCGATGACCGGGTAGGGCGTCTCGGGGTCGAACTCGGTCGAGTTGGCGCCCTCCATGCCCGCCACGTTGCGTGCGAACTCGGCGACGGCGATCTGCATCCCCAGGCAGATGCCCAGATATGGGACGCCGTGCTCGCGCGCGTAGCGCGCGGCCTGGATCTTGCCCTCGATGCCGCGCACGCCGAAGCCGCCCGGCACGAGGATGCCGTCGCAGGTCGCGAGCTCGCGCTCGACCTCGCCGTCGGTGAGCCGCTCGCTGTCGACCCAGTGCACCTCGACGCGACCGCCGTGGTGGGAGCCCGCGTGGTTGAGCGCCTCGATCACGGACAGGTAGGCGTCGGCGAGCTGGTTGTACTTGCCGACGAGCGCGATCCTCACGGGCTGGCGCGCCTCCTCGATTCGGTCGACCAGCGCCTTCCAGGCCGTGAGATCGGGCGGCGGCGCCTCGAGCCCGAAGTGCGAGAGGATCGCCGCGTCGACGTCCTCGGCCGCGAACTCGAGCGGCACCTTGTAGATCGAGTCGACGTCGCGCGCCGATACCACCGAGCTCACCGGCAGGTTCGCGAACAGCGCGATCTTCTCGCGGATCTCGGTGCCGAGCGCCTCCTCGGAGCGGCACATGACCATGTCCGGCTGGATACCGATGCGGCGCAGCTCCTGAACCGAGTGCTGGGTCGGCTTCGTCTTCAGCTCGCCTGCGTGCCCCAGGAACGGGACGAGCGTGAGGTGCACGAACATGCAGCGGTCACGGCCGAGGTCGCTTGCGAACTGGCGCAGCGCTTCGAGGAACGGCAGCGACTCGATGTCGCCGACCGTGCCGCCGATCTCGGTGATGACGATGTCGACGTCCGTCGACTCGGCGACCAGCTTGATGCGGTTCTTGATCTCGTCGGTGATGTGCGGGATCACCTGGACGGTCCCGCCGAGGTAGTCGCCGCGGCGCTCGCGCCGGATAACCGAGTTGTAGATGGCGCCGGCGGTGGCGTTCGAGGCGCGGCTCGTGTTGACGTCGGTGAAGCGCTCGTAGTGGCCGAGGTCCAGGTCGGTCTCCGCGCCGTCCTCTGTGACGAACACCTCGCCGTGCTGGAACGGGCTCATCGTGCCCGGGTCGACGTTGATGTACGGATCGAACTTCTGGATCGTCACCGACAGCCCGCGGGCGACGAGCAGCTGGCCAAGCGACGCCGCGGCGATGCCCTTGCCGAGTGCGGAGACCACGCCGCCTGTGACGAAAATGAAGCGGGTGGCAGGGCGGGATTCGGGCATCAACCTCTGGGGAAACGAGTGTACTCGCCGAGGCGGGCAGATCCCCACCCCGATGTCGGATCCACCCGCATCATGCGGCCGCGATCAGCTCCTCGGCGTGCTTGCGGGCCGCGCCGTCGTCGGCATCCGCCCCCAGCATCCGCACGAGCTCCTCGACGACGCCCTCGCCCTCGATCGGCTCGACGGTCGTGAGCGCCGTCCGCCCCGCCGCCGACTTCTCGATCCGGAAGTGGGTGCCGGCGAGTGAGGCGATCTGAGGAAGGTGGGTGATACAGAGCACCTGGCGGGCCTCGGCCAGCACCCGCAGCCGCTCGCCCACCGCGCGCGCCGTCTGACCGCCGACGCCCGCGTCGACCTCGTCGAACACGAGCGTGCGCGACTCGCCTGCGCCCGCCACCGTCATCAGGGCGAGCATCACGCGTGAGAGCTCGCCCCCGGAGGCCGCCTCGCGAATCGGCGCCGCTGGTACGCCCGGGTTCGGTCCGAGCAGGAACTCGACGGCATCCGCGCCGGTCGGCCCGACATCGCGGGGCTCCAGAGCGACCTCGAAGCTCGCCCCGTCCATCGCCAGTGCGGCGAGCTCCTCGCGCACCCGCTTGGCGAGCCGCGGCGCGGCCTTCCGGCGGGAGGCGGCCAGCTTCGCGGCGAGCTCGTCGCGCTCCGCCGTCGCCTCCGCCAGGGCCGACTCGATGCGCTCCGTCTCGACCTCGGCCTGGGCGAGCCTGTCGCGCTCGACCCGGCAGCGCTCGGCGTGCTCGAGCACCGCCGTCACGCTGCCGCCGTGCTTTCGCTCGAGCCGGTCGTACAGCTCGAGCCGCTCCTCGACCTCCTGCAGGCGGCCCGGCTCGCCCTCGAGCGAGTCGGCGTAGCGGCGCAGCTCGCCGCCCAGGTCCTCGGCCTCGAGCCGCAGCGCCGCGAGCCGTTCGGCGAGCGCGTCCAGCTCGGCGTCGACGCCCGCCACGGGCTGGGCGACCCGCTCCGCCTCGGCGAGCAGCGCGGCCGCTCCGCCCTCCGCGGATTCGGGCGCGATCGCCTCCGCCCCGCCCGCCGCCGCGGCGAGCAGCCCGTCGAGCGCGAGTAGCCGCCCCCGCTCCGCGAGCAGGGCGTCCTTGTCCGCCTCGCTCGGGTCGAGCGCCTCGATCTCCTCGATCTCGAACGCGAGCAGATCGAGGTCGCGATCGCGCGTGCCGGCCCGGGCGCGCAGCTCCTCGAGCTCGCGTCCGAGCTCGCGCGCCCGCGCGTGCGACGCGCCGAGCCGCGCCCGCAGCGCCAGCTGGTCGCGCCCACCGAAGCCGTCGAGCAGGTCGAGCTGGGCCGACGCCAGGGTCAGCTTTCGGTGCTCGTGCTGGCCGAAGAACGCGACCAGGCGCCCGCCAAGCGCCTGCAGGTCGGGCGCCGTGGCGGAACGGCCCTGCACGAAGGCGCGCGTGCGCCCCTCGGCGTTCACGCGCCGCGCCAGCACGAGCTCGGGCGGCACCTCGCCGTCGAGCTCCGCGACGCGCTCGCGCAGCTCGGCCAGCTCCGGCTCGTCGAGCAGCCCGTCGGGCAGCTCGAAGACGCCCTCGACGTATGCCTCGCGAGCGCCCGGGCGGACGATCCCGGGGCGCGCCTTGCCCCCGAGCAGCAGGTCGAGGGCGTGGGCGAGCACGGTCTTCCCGGCGCCGGTCTCACCGGTGATCGCGGTGAGATCCGCGCCCGGGCGCAGCTCCGCCCTCTCAATCAGGAGGAGATTCTCTATGCGCAGCTCGAGGAGCACGTCAGCAGGTCTACCAGCGGGGTCCGACGGAGCGGAGGCCCGGTTACATCAGCGTGCGCAAACTGCGCGCGTTCAGTACGAGAGCCGTCCGAACTTGTCACGCAGGCGGTGGTAGAAGGTCGCGCCAGGCGCCTGCGCGAGCAGAGCGCGGCCCTTCTCGAAGCGGATCGCGACGGTCCCCTCCGGCGCCAGCGGACCGACCATCTGGCCGTCGGTCGTCATGTCGACCTCCTCCTCGCGCGAGCGGTTGCGCACCTCGAGGACGTCGCCGGGCGCCACGACGAGCGAGCGAGCCGTGAGCGTGTGCGGCGCGATGAACGAGACCACGAAGCCCTCCACGCCCCACGCCAGCACCGGGCCGCCGTTGGCGAGGTTGTATCCGGTCGAGCCCGCCGGGGTCGCGGCGACGAGGCCGTCGCAGCGCACCTCGCCGAGCTCCTCTCCCGCCACCGAGTACGCGAGCTCGGCCACGCGGCCGTTCTGGCGGCGGTGGAACGAGATGTCGTTGATGGCGGCCCCCTCGCCATTGCCGAGCGAAGCCACCAGCTCGGGCAGCTCCATCACATCGAACTCGCCCGCCAGCGCGTGCCGGACGCCCTGCTCGAGCTCCCACGGCTCGACCGTGGCGAGGAAGCCGATCGCCCCGAAGTTGACGGCGAACACCGGCACCCGCGTCCCGCTGTAGCGGCGCAGCGTGGACAGGATGGTGCCGTCGCCGCCGAGGACGATCGCGACGTCCGCCTTCCCCTCGAGGCCGTCCTCGATGACGAGGCCCTCCTCCGGCTCGAGCCCGTGCTTGGCCGCCTCCTCGGTCGAGACGTAGACCTCGACGCTCGCCTTGCGGGCCTGCTCGAGCACGCGCATCAGAGCGCCGCGCGTGTCGGCGACGCGCGTGTGGGTGAACACGGTGATCCCCTTCGGGCGGCCGCTCACGGCTCCGCAATTCTTGCCGCGAGCTCGAGATCCTGAACCTCGCCCGGCCGTCCCTCCTCGGCGAGCCAGACGAAGCTCTCGCGGTTGCCCGCCGGCCCGGGCAGCCCGGACGGCGCGTAGCCCAGCACCGCGACACCGAGCTCGGTACGCATCCGCTCCCCCACCTCGACGAAGGCCGCCCGGCGGTCGTCGTCCGAGCGGACGACGCCGCCCTTCCCGACGCGCTCGCGGCCGACCTCGAACTGCGGCTTGATCATCGCGAGGCAGTCGAACACGGGCGCCGCGGAGGCGAGCACCGCAGGCAGCACCTTGGTCAGCGAGATGAACGACACGTCGGCGACGATCAGGTCCGGCGCGTAGGGAAGCTCGTCCGGCTGCAGCGAGCGCGCATTGCGCCGCTCGATGACCGTGACACGAGGGTCGTTGCGCAGCCGCCAGTGCAGCTCGCCGTAGGCCACGTCGAGCGCTATCACCGAGCTCGCACCGCGCTGCAGCAGGCAGTCGGTGAAGCCGCCGGTCGAGGCGCCAACGTCGAGCGCCCGCCGGCCGGCGGGATCGATGCCGAAGGCGTCGAGCGCGTTGGCGAGCTTGATGCCGCCGCGGGACACGAACGGCGGCTCGGCGGCCACGGCCACGTCCGTGTCCTCGGCCACGAGCTCGCCCGGTTTGCGGGCCGGGCGACCGGCCACGGTGACGTCGCCGGCGAGCACCGCTGCCGCGGCGCGTGAGCGTGATTCGTACAGGCCGCGATCGGCCAGCAGGCTGTCGAGCCGGCGCTTCGGCACCGCTGCAGACTACCCGCGAGAGCCTGTGTGACCCACGTCACACAGCGCTGACCTACCGAGCGTAACCTCGGTCTCGATGACGGTTCTGAGGCTCATTTCACCCGCTGCACGAGCAGGCCTTCTCATGGCCGCCGGCATCGGGCTGATCGCGGGTCCTGCCCTGCTTGGGGCCGGCTCCGCGGCGCTCATCACCGGGCTCGTGCTCGGCGCCCTCGCGGTCGAGCTCGGGGTCGCGGGCACCGCCACCGAGGGCCGCGGCACGCTCCCGATCTCGGCGCACGCGGTCTACGACCGCGCGCTGGCGTTCGGGCTGTTCGTGGCGGCTGCGATCTTCGGGCTCACGGGCGAGACGAGCGTGGCGCCGGTGTTCGCCGCCGCGGGTGCGCTCGCCCTGGTCGTGACCTCGATCACGCGCTACAGCGCGAGCCCGGCGTAAGAAGACTTCCTCTCAGAGACGCATCACACATATCGCATCACTCCTCCCTCAGGAACGGCCTCGCGAAAGCGGGGTCGTTTCTTTTTGGGAGAACCATGCGCTCGCGTCCGGCGAGGTCGGGCGTCCGGGTATCCGCATCGACAGGCTCGTGGCGGGCAACGCCGCGCTCGCGCCGTGGCTCGCGCAGCAGCCGCTCCCCGACGAGGAGACCGAGCAGCCGCGCGTTTTCTTCGGCTGGCACGGCGGCACGCAGGCCAGCGGTTAGGACGCTCCCCGCCCGCTCTCGTTGGGTGACGGCCATCATGGACGCGCCCCGTGGAGCGGCGGATACTGGACAGCGATGGGGCAGGAGAACATGGACATGGTTCGCCGCCTCCTGCAGGCCTTCAACGACGGCGACATAGAGGCCATCGTGGCCGAGTGCGACCCCGCCGTTGAGTGGGAGGAGCAGTCCATACCTGGGGTTGAGCCCGTCTACCTCGGACACGATGGAGTGAGGCGGTGGGCGGCGGCCATCCTGGGGGTGAGGGAGGAGTTGGGCCCCCTCGAAGGGCGCTTGGAGGGAGTCAAGGAGGCCGACGATATGGTGATCGCCTCTGTGCGCTTTGAGGGCGTGGGAAGGAGCAGCGGGGTGAGGGTTCCGATGCACGTCCACATGGTCGGTACCTTGCGGGACCGCAAGCTCGTGCGACGGCAGGTGTTCCTGACGCTCGCCGAAGCCCTCGAAGCCGTGGGGCTACGGGAGTAGGGCGCGCTACTGCGGCGCGCGTACGTCGAACTCCGGGATCTCTGCGAGATGCCTGTTTGCACGCCGGATCGCCGTCATTCGGCAATCCGTACGCGATGAGGGCTGGCGAGGCGTGAGGCGGCTGTGCGGCGCTTCTGCGCCGAGCGGCTGGCTGGGGCGAACGCACTCCAGGTGAACCACTGGCGGATTCCGCGTTGCAGCGTCCGCGGGCCGCTGATCGTCAGCTGGCCGGCTCGAATCGCGCCGTCCAGGTCGGCCCGTCCCAGGTAGACGCGGTAGAGCGTGGCCGTGTCGACGATGACCTCGAGGTCGACGTCGAAGCCGGGATGCTGGAGGCAGACCGAGACCTCTGAGGGTTCGAGGACCATCCAGTAACGCCGCTTGGGTGCGCGAAAGTCGAACTGAACGACGGTTCGGTTGGGCGGGAGCCGCTGGCGATCGACGTGCCGGGCCATCCAGACGATCAACAGGTCCGGATCGAGTTCCTCGGGGCGCGGGTCGGTGAACGACCAAGTCGCCCCCCACTCGCCGATCGCCTGCACGACCGGCTGGAGGTCACGGCCGGCGGTCGTGAGGCGATATTCGAGGGTGCGGCCTTTGGGGCCCGTCCTGCGCTCAATGACCTCGGCCCGCTCGAGCGCGCGCATGCGGTCGGCGAGGACCGAGCGCGAGATCCCTGGGAGGCCGCGTTGGAGCTCGTTGAAGCCGCTCGCGCCGCCGAGCATCTCGCGCATGATCAGAAGCGTCCAACGGTCGCCGAGGATCTCGGTGGCTTTGGCGACCGGGCAGTACTGCGCGTAGCTGCGCACCGCGCCACCATGCTAACCGCGGATTCGCGGTAGGTCTGCTACTAGCACCGGTTGGTTCGAAAGTAGAACTAGTCAGCCCGGGCCGGCTGGTGGGACGCTCATCGAGCACAGCTAGGAGGACGAGATGAGCGCTATCCAGACACCAGACGCACGGCCCCTCGAGACGACGGCGTTCGACGAGCTCGGAGGATCGTTCCGCGGAGAGCTGCTGCTGCCGACCAGCCGCGGCTACGACACTGCGCGCAGGATCTGGAATGGCGCGATCGACCGCCATCCAGCCTGCATCGCTCGCTGCGCGGGCGTGGCCGATGTGGCCGCGGCGGTGCGCTTCGCGCGCGACCACGACCTGGAGATCGCCGTACGGGGCGGGGGCCACAACGTGGCCGGCACCGCGGTGTGCGACGACGGGGTCGTCATCGACCTCTCGACGATGCGGGCCGTGTGGGTCGACCCCGCCGGTCGCACGGCCTGGGTGCAGGGTGGCGCTCTGTGGGGCGACGTCGACCACGAGACGCAGGCCCACGGTCTCGCCACCACCGGCGGCATCGTGGGCCACACCGGCGTCGCCGGGCTCACCCTCGGCGGTGGCATCGGCCACCTCATGCGCAAGCACGGGCTCAGCGTCGACAACCTGCTTGCCGCCGAGGTGGTCACTGCCGAGGGCAGCATCGTGCGAGCGTCCGCCGACGAACACCCCGATCTGTTCTGGGCGCTGCGAGGCGGCGGCGGCAACTTCGGCGTCGTTACCTCGTTCCGGTTCTCTCTCCACCCCGTCGGCCCGACCGTGATGGCCGGGCCCGTCCTCTGGGCGGCCGACGACACCACCGACGTGCTGCGCTTCTACCGGGACTTCGCCGCCGAAGCGCCCGACGAGCTCGGCAGCGTCGTCAGGCTCGGCACCGTACCCCCACTACCGGGCATCCCCGAGGACCTGCACTGGCGGCCGGCCATCGCCGTCGCCTGTTGCTACGCCGGCGCCGTCGAAGACGGCGAGCGTGCGGTGCGAGCCCTCCGCCGGTTTGGGACGCCGCTCGTCGACCTGCTCGCACCGTCGCCGTACGTCGCCTTCCAGGGCGGCATCGACGACACCGTCCTCCACGGGTGGCACTACTACTGGAAGTCGACGAACCTCGCCGGCCTCCCAGACGACGCCATCGCCGTCATCGCCGATCACGCCTACGCCGCCAGCTCGCCCCGGTCGTACGCGGCGATGTTCCACCTGGGTGGCGCCGTCGCCCGAGTTCCCCACGACGCCACCGCCTACGCCGGCCGCGACGTGGCCCACAACATCGTCATCGAAGCGGTGTGGCTCCCAGACGAGTCCGGCCAGCACGCCGTGACCGAGACCGCTTGGGCGCGGCGGTTCCTCCAAGCCCTCCACCCGCACCGCGCTGGCGGCGTCTACGTCAACTTCCTTGATTCCGACGACGACTCCAGCCGGGTACGAGAGGCCTACGGCGATCAGACCTACCGGCGACTCGCCGAAGTCAAGGCCAAGTACGACCCTGACAACGCCTTCCACCACAACAAGAACGTCCAACCCGGGTGAGGCCCGCGCCCTGTCGTTCTCTTGGGAGAGGCCTAGACGCCGAACTCGTCCTTCAGCGCCTTTGAGATCTCGCCGCCGGGGCGCCCGCGAGGCTCGCCGTCGACGAACACGTCGACCTGCTCGTCCCAGAACGCAACCAGGCCCTTGATGGAGACCGCGTCGGGCAGCGGCTCCGCGTACGTCCAGCCGATGTCCTCGAGGACACGGTCGCCGGCCTCGAGCGACCAGTAGGAGGCCGCGCCCTTGTAGGGGCAGTAGCTGCGCGCCTCGCTCGGCCGCAGCTCCGCCTGGATGTCCTCACGCGGCAGGTAGAAGCGAGTCGGCAGCTGCGTCTCGAACAGGAGCCGGGCGGCCGTCGTCTCTGCGATCACCTCGCCGTCGACCTCGATGCGGATTGGTCGCGAGCTCCGGCAGACGTCGACGCGATGGAACGGGTCGCGGGGGTGCCCGGTCACGGTCTCGTCCTCCTCGAGCCAGTCGAAGGCCGCGAAGTCGAGCGCCACGTAGCCGGCGAGGTCCTCGTCCGCCAGCCGGAAGCCGGCGCCCGCACGGCCGCCGACCGTGACGGGCTCGCCCTCGGCCGTGTGCACCTCGAAAGGGATCCCCGGGTGCAGGACGCCGTCGACGTGGCCGTTGGTCGCCGGCGCCGGGGCCAGCTCGCCCTCGATGTCCTCGGCCGGGACGGCGTAGGACGGGCACACGCGGCGCGGCTCCCAGAGGAGCAGCGCGCGGGTGCTGTCGACGATGGTGTCCGCGCCGAGCTTTGCTCGCACGCGCCGCTCGATCGGGTGATACCGGAGCAGCCCGCGGGCCTCGCTTATCAGGTCCTGCATCTTCGTGCTCATGAATGACGAAGACGTTACGCGCCCGGGCTCTATTCCCCAAGCTCCTACGTAGACTCAGCGGCTTCATGGATGAGCACCGCTACGAGACCCGCCTGCGCTGGACCGGATCGACCGGTCTCGGCTGGGACCACTACGACCGCGAGCACACCGCGACGGCACCTCCTGCCGAGCAGGAGGTGCGCCTGACGACGGGCGAGTCGCAGGGCGACGCGGCGGTGCTCAACCCGGAGCAGCTCGTGGTGATGGCCGCGTCCTCCTGCCAGATGCTCTTCTTCCTCCACCTCGCCAGCAAGGCGCGCATCGACGTCGTCGAGTACGAGGACGACGCCAGCGGCGTGATGCCGTTCGACGACGAGCCCGTCCGGCTGACACAGATAACGCTGCGGCCGCGGATCGTCATCGCCGGCGAGGCCAGCGAGGAGCGGATCGCGAAGCTCGTCGAGCAGGCGCACGGGTACTGCTACATCGCCAACAGCCTGAACGGCGAGGTCGTGCTCGAGCCGCGCGTCGAGTTCGCGCAGGTGAGCCGATGAGCGCCGCCCCGGAGGTCCTCGAGCGGCTGCTCACGACGCCCGGCGCCCCCGGCCAGGAGGGCCCCGCCGTCGCCGCCTGGCGCGAGGCCGCCGAGGAGTTCGCGTCGTCGGTCACGGTCGACGCCATGGGAACGCCGGTGGCGCGAGTCGACGGACGCGGGGAGCACCCGCTGCTCGCCGTCGTCGGCCACATCGACGAGATCGCCGTGCTCGTCAGCCACGTGACCAAGGAGGGGCAGCTAAAGGTCGTCTCGTCCGGCGGCTGGGACGCGCAGATCCTGGTGGGCCAGCGCGTCGAGGTGCTGACCGCGGACGGTCCGGTGCCCGGCGTCTGCGGGCGCAAGCCGATTCACCTGCTCGAGAGCGACGAGCGCAAGAAGGCGGTCGAGCTCAAGGCCCTCCACGTCGACATCGGCGCGAAGGATCGCGACGAGGCGCTCGGCCTCGTCCGCCTCGGCGACCCGGTCGTGATCGCCACCCAGCCCGTCGACCTACTCGACGGGCGGCTCGCCTCGCGGGCGCTCGACAACCGCCTCGGCGTGTACGTCGCGCTCGAGGTGGCCCGGCGCGTCGCGGAGGCGGGCGGAGGCGCCGGCCCGGTGGCCGGCGTGGCGGCGGTCCAGGAGGAGATCGGCGCGCACGGGGCGCGTGCGATGGCATTCGAGCTCGAGCCGGACGTCGCGATCGTCGTCGACGTGACGCACGCCACCGACGTCCCGGGCGTCGAGGCGGGTCAGCTCGGCGACCATGGCCTCGGCGAGGGACCTGTGCTGACCCGCGGGGCGATCGTGAGCGCACGGGTCAACCAGCTGCTCGACGAGGCCGCCGAGGCCGAGGGCATCGCGATCACCACCGAGGTCTCGGGGCGCTCGACCCACACCGACGCGGACTCCATCCACCTGAGCCGCGCCGGCGTGCCGACGGCGATCCTGTCGATCCCGCTGCGCTACATGCACTCACCCGTCGAGGTCGTCGAGCTCGCCGACGTCGAGGCGGCGATCGCGCTGATCACCGCATTCGCGCTCAGGCTCGAGCCAGATACGAGCCTGGCGCGCTGGTAGTCAGGCCAGGCTCGGCTCGAACACGGCCTGCGCGACGCGGTCGGCGACGGCCTCGGGCGTGAGCCCGACCTCGGCGCGCAGCAGCGCGGGCTTGCCGTGCGTCACGTACGCGTCAGGCAGCCCGATGCGCAGCACGCGCGTGCCGCCCAACAGGTCGTGGTCCGCGAGATGCTCGACGACCGCCGAGCCGAAGCCGCCTGAGAGCACGTTCTCCTCGACGGTCACGAGCACATCGTGCTCTGCGGCCAGTCGCTCGACGAGCTCGCCGTCGAGCGGCTTTGCAAAGCGCGCGTCGGCCACGGTCGCATCGACGCCGTGGCCCTCCGCCAGCAGGTCCGCTGCACCGAGCGCGACGCTCACGCCGTACCCGTAGCCGAGGAACGCGACCCGCTCACCCTCGCGCAGGAGCTCGCCACGGCCGATCTCGATGCGCTCCGGCCTGAGTGGCAGCGACACGCCCTCGGCCTCGCCGCGCGGGTAGCGCAGCGCCACCGGGCCGTCGTCGTGGCGCAGGGCCGTGTGCAGCATGTGGACGAGCAGCGCCTCGTCGCGCGGTGCCATCAGCGTGATGTTCGGCAGGCAGCGCAGCCACGAGATGTCGAAGGCGCCATGGTGAGTCGGGCCGTCGTCGCCGACGAGGCCGGCGCGGTCCATGGCGAACACCACGTTCAGGTTCTGCAGGCAGACGTCGTGGACGATCTGGTCGTAGCCGCGCTGCAGGAAGGTCGAGTAGATCGCCGCGACCGGCTTGGCGCCCTCGAGCGCGAGCCCGGCTGCGAACAGCACAGCGTGCTGCTCGGCGATGCCGACGTCGTAGTAGCGCTCGGGCAGCGCCTCCTGCAGCAGGTTCAGGCCGGTCCCGGAGTTCATCGCGGCGGTGATGCCGAGCACGCGCTCGTCGCGGCGCGCCTCCTCGACGAGCGCCTCCCCGAACACCTGCGTGTACTGGGGCGGCTTGGGAGCGGCAGAGGACTTGCCGTTCGGCTTCTTCGGCGCGGCGAGGCCGTTGACGATCGAGCCGGGCTTGGCGGCATGCCACTTCTCCATGCCCTCGAGGCCGCCCTCCTCGGCGGGCACGAAGCCCTTGCCCTTCACGGTCTTGCAGTGGACCACGACGGGCCGGTCGGCCTGCAGCGCCTCGCCGATCGCCTGGCGGAGCGACTTCACGTCGTGGCCATCGACGACGCCCACGTAGGCGAGATCGAGCTCCTCGAAGAAGAGGCCCGGCGCCCAGTAGGCCTTGAGCGACTCCTTCAGGATCGGGCCGAAGCGCTCGATCTTGCTGCCGATCCCCGCCGGCAGCCGCGTGAGCGTCTCCTCGGCGTCCTCGCGCGCGTGGTACAGCTTCGGGTTGAGGCGCATGCGGTTGAAGAGCCGCGACAGCGCACCGACGTTGGGCGCGATCGACATGCCGTTGTCGTTGACGACGATCACGATCGGCGTATCCATGCCGCCGGCGTTGAGAAGCGCCTCGAACGACACGCCGCCGGTCAGCGCGCCGTCGCCGATCACTGCGACGACCTTGCCGTCCTCGCCGGCTCCGCGGCGCATCGCCTCCTTGATCCCGACCGCGTAGGAGACCGAGGTCGAGGCGTGCCCGGCGCCCATGATGTCGTGCTCGGATTCGTGGATCGCGCAGAAGGGCGCAAGCCCGCCGTACTTGCGGATCGTGCCGAGCTGGTCGCGGCGCCCGGTCAGCACCTTGTGCGGGTAGGCCTGGTGGCCGACGTCCCAGAGGATCTTGTCGCGTGGCGAGTCGAGCAGCGAGTGCAGCGCAACGGCGATCTCGCAGGCGCCGAGGTTCGCGCCGAAGTGGCCGCCGATCTCGCCGATCGTCTCGATGATCAGCTCGCGGACCTCCTGGGCGACCTGCTGCAGCTGCTCGTCCGAGAGCCGCTTCAGGTCAGCCGGACCGTCGATCTTGTCGAGGAGCGTGGTCATGTCGTGCGGGTGAGGATGTAGTCGGCGATTCCGGCGAGGCGCTGGGTGTCGCCCGTGGCCTCCGCCAGCGCCGCCTGTGCCTTCGCGTGCGACTCGCGGGCGAGCTCGCGGGCCCGTTCCAGTCCGAAGACACTCACGTAGGTGGTCTTCCCATGGCGCTCGTCGGAGCCCTGCGGCTTTCCGATCTCGGCCTCGTCCCCGGTCACGTCGAGGATGTCGTCGACGATCTGGAAGACGACGCCCAGCTCAGCCGCAAAGCGCCGGTACGGGATTGTGGCAGGTCCATCCATCCCCTCGAGTGCCAGTACCGAACCCACCGAGGCGGCAATCAGGGCGCCCGTCTTCAGCTCGTGCAAGTGGCGCAGCTCGACGGCCGCGTCGCCAGCGACGTCCAGGTACTGCCCTCCGACCATCCCTCCGACCCCCGCCGCGGACACGAGCTCGCGCATGGCGGCGAGGACGTTCGCCGGCTCGCCCACCTGCTCGGTCAGAGCAAGGCGCAGCGCCTCCGCGAACAGCCCGTCGCCCGCCAGGATCGCCACGTCCTCGCCGAAGGCGACGTGGCAGGTCGGCTTGCCGCGGCGCAGCCCGTCGTCGTCCATCGCCGGCAGGTCGTCATGGATGAGCGAGTAGGTGTGGATCATCTCGATGGCCGCGGCGAGCGGCAGCATCTCGCCCGGGTCGCGCCCGAGCGCCTCGGCCGTCGCGAGCGCCAGCACCGGCCGGATGCGCTTGCCGCCGGCGAGCAGCGAGTAGCGCATCGCCTCCTCGAGCCGCGCCGTGCCCGGCTCGTGCGCGAAACGCAGGCCCTCGAGATAGCCGTCCACCCGATGCTGCAGGTCGAGCGGATAGGCCGGCGCCCCGACCGAGCTCAAAGAAGGCGCTCCTGGCCCTCCGCCTCGCCGGCGACGCGCGCGCGAGTGTCGATCTCGGCGCCCAGCCTGCCGGCGAGCTCGGCGCAGCGCTCGACGAGCGCGGCGGCTTCGTCCTGCTCGAGCGCGCCCGAGCGCAGCCTGTCCGCGACGGCCTCGAGCTCCTCGGCGAGCGCCGTGACCGAGTCGGGCTCGGCCATCATCGCGCCGCCTCCCGGCGTGCGACCGTGCCGAGGATGCCGTTCACGAAGCCAGGCGCCTCGGCGGAGCAGAGCTCCTTGGCAGCCTCGACCGCCTCGTCGATGGCGACCTCGGCCGGGACGTCCTCCCGGCTGCGGAGCTCGTACAGCGCCACCCGCAGGATGTTGCGCTCGACGGGCGCGATCCGGTCGAGGGTCCAGCCCGACGAGTGGGTCGCGATCAGGTCGTCGAGCTCGGCCTGGTCGGCGAGCACGCCCTCGACGAGCTCGCGGGTGAAGGACGTTGCGTCGCGATCGAGCAGGTCGAGCGCGGGCCTGGCGGTCACATCTCCCTGATAGAGCGCCACGACCGCCGCTCTCCGCTGCTCGGTGCGGCGCATTACGCGCGCGAGACGTACTCGCCCGAGCGGGTGTCCACCCGGACCCGATCGCCGACGTTCACGAACAGCGGAACCCGGACGACGACGCCGGACTCGAGCGTGGCGGGCTTGTCGCCGCCGCCGGAGGCCGTGTCGCCCCGGAGCCCCGGGTCGGTCTCCGCGACCGCCAGCTCGACGGCGGTCGGCACCTGGACGTCGGCGGGCCGCTCGTCGACGTAGAGCACGTCGACCTCCTCGTTCGGCATGACCCACTGGAGCGACTCCTTGACCGACTCCTCCGGCACCGCCATCTGCTCGTAGCTCTGGACGTCCATGAAGTGGGCGTCGGTCCCGTCCGTGTACAGGAACGTCATCTTGCGCGACTCGGTCCGGACGGGCCGGAACTTCTCGCCGGCGCGGAAGGTCCTGTCGATGACCGCTCCGTCGTCGACGCGCTTGAGCTTCGTCCGCACGAACGCGCCGCCCTTGCCGGGCTTCACGTGCTGGAACTCGACGATGCGAAAGACCTTGCCGTCGAGCTCGACGTGCATGCCGTTCTTGAACTGGTTCGTGCCGACCACGGGCGAGGAAGGGTAGTCGTGGGTCTCAGCGCGCGCCTACCCCGACACACAGGGCGCCTTCGCCGGGGAAGAGCGCTGGTCGCGCGAGTGCTCAGCTGGTCTCGTCGTACTGGGCACCCACGGCTTCGAGAACACTGTGTGTCGCGCGCTTGCTCCGCCCGTAATCGAAGTGGGCTTCGGTGGTCGCCGTGACTGTCAGGCGGGTCTCGGTCGGCGACAGCTCCTCGAACTGGACAATGATGTCTCTGTCCACGGGGAGCGCGCCGC
The DNA here is from genome assembly GCA_963739095.1 of uncultured Thermoleophilaceae bacterium. Lineage (GTDB taxonomy): Bacteria > Actinomycetota > Thermoleophilia > Solirubrobacterales > Thermoleophilaceae > JACVRW01. Next base: position 58,365 of record CAVTZF010000007.1, on the reverse strand, counting down.
TGCTCTTCTTGAACATGAGAGTGGTGGGGCCGCTCGCCTCAAGCTCCGAATAGCCCTCCTCGGTTACCACGCGCCGCGTAGCTGCCATAGCTTCATCGAGTGGTTGCTGAACGGTCCCTTGCGCGGTGTCGTCGGGCATATCGTTGCCTCCATTCTCGGGTCGGCGTCCCCGCCACTCGGGCAGGTGCGCGGCTCTCCTCGAGCCGGGTGCAGCATGCCGCACTTGGCGCCACACAGCGAACTCTCCACGTTCCCAAGCCGCCGTCAGGTGGCTGCACGCTCGTCCGGCGCCGCCTCAGAGGCGGCGCCTCGAGACGCGCTTGTCCGGCGATTGTTGCCACGCGCGGTCAAGGCACCGTAGGGTCCTCCGGCCACCGCGATGACGTGCGCCGGCGCGTCATCGGATATCAGCCATGAATCATGTCTGGGCCATCGTCATCCTCATCGTCGCCAACGTCGCGACGATCGCGGCGATGCTGCTGGTCCGGCGCGGGGCGCCGGAGGGCAGCCGCTTCCAGGACGGCGATCGCGCGTCAGGGGTCTTCGGCGTGCTCGCTGGTGGGTTTGCGATCTTCGCCGGCTTCATCATCTTCCTGGCCTTCACCAGCTACGACCAGTCGCGTACCGGCGGGGAAACAGAGGCGCTCACCGTCATACAGCAGTTCGAGACGGCGGAGTTCCTACCGGAGGCGCTGCACCAGCGCCTCACAGGGGAGCTCGTCTGCTACGCACGCTCGGTCGTCTACCAGGAGTGGCCGCAGATGGAGGACGGAGCGGGCGGCGACACGATCAATCCGTGGGGGGCCGCCCTTTTCAAGAGCCTGAGGCTCGCGAAGCCGACCAGCCCCACCGAGCAGTCCGCTTTTGACAAGTGGCTCGATCAGACCTCGGACCGCGAGACGGCCCGGAGCGACCGGCTCCACGGTGCGGAGGGCATCATCCCGAGCTCGATCTGGCTCGTTCTCTTCCTGGTAGCGGGCGTCGTCTTCGTCTTCATGCTCTTCTTCGCGGACAGCAGCGAGGGCGTGGGCGCCCAGGCGGTGCTGATGGGATCGGCGACCACGGTGATCGTGCTCACGCTGCTGGCGATCAACGCACTCGACAACCCGTACAGGGACGCCCTGGGGCGAATCGAACCGGTTGCAATGGAGCGGTCGCTGCGGATCCTGAACGAGGAGCGCGCCATCGTGAACGACAGGGCTCCGGCTCCGTGCGATGCGAGAGGCACCCCGGTCACGGCCTGATGGATGACGCGACCAAGAGCCACCTCGAGCTCGCGGCGACGGTACTGCTCGCGATTGCGGCCGTGGCCACCGCCTGGGCGGCTTACCAGTCCGGGCGCTGGCACGGCGAGCAGGCGCGGGCGCAGAGCGCCTCGATCGCGGCTCGGGTCGAGTCGACACGCCAGGCGAACGTGGCGAATCGCCAAACGCAGATCGACGTCGCGCTGTTCACGCAATGGGTGGACGCCTTCGCGCAAAACGAGACCGAGCTCGCCGACTTCTACCGGAGGCGCTTTCATGCCGAGTTCAAGCCTGCGTTTCGGGCATGGATCGCGACGAAGCCGCGCACCAATCCCGACGCGCCACTGTCACCGTTCGCAATGCCCCAGTACAAGCTCGACGCGACCACGCGGGCCGAAACCCTCGAGAAGCAGGCCGCCGCCGCCTCGGCGAGCGTCGGGCAGTACATCCAAAGGGCGGACAACTACTCGCTCACTGTCGTGCTGTTCGCCGCCTCGCTGTTCTTCGCCGGAATCAGCACGCGCCTGAGCTCACGCACGCCCCGCAGGGTGGTCCTGGGGCTCGGCTACGCCCTGTTTCTAGGCAGCCTGATCTGGATCGCGACCTTCCCCATCAGCCTGGACGTGTAGAGAGCCGCGGCCCCCCGCGCGCTCAGGTCTCCGCCGACGGGGCGCCCACGGCCCTGCGCAGCTGCGAACCGACCTGCGCCAGTGCGCGGGCGTCGACCGCTTCGTCGGCGATCCGTTGGCCGCCACATCGCTCGACCGCGTCCTCGAGAACGGTCGCGGTGGGCCCGCTCTGGAGCACGGCGAAGATCGCGGCACCCGCCGATAGCGTGGCTGCGATCGCCTCGATCAGCGGCCGCGGGACACCACGGCGGTGCTCGGTTAGCGTGCGCTCGGTGAGCGCTCGTCGCCTGCCGGACTCGAGGCGGAACTCGAGCAGCGACGCGAACGTGGCGTCGGCACCCCCGATGGCCAGATCGACCGCCTCAAGGTCACCGCTCGCCGTGTCCCGTCTCACGAAGAGGGCGTCGAGCAGTTTCTGCTCCTTCTCGAGCTCGAGGCGCTCGATCGCACCGATCAGGCCGCCCTCGAACACGGCATTGGAGTCGAAGCGATAGACACGGAGGTGGGCGAGCTCGGTCACTGGGCGCACGATCGCAGGTTGAGACACTTCCCCAATGTCGGCGCACCGTCAGCACGCCCACCTCGAGGCTCCGCTCGAAGCGGTGTGGGGCCTGGTCGGCACACCCAGCCGCTACCCGGAGTGGTGGCCGCGGGTGATCGAGGTGCGAGGAGAGCGCTTCGAGGAGGGCGACGAGTACGTGCAGGTGACGAAGGACCTGATCGGGACGGCTGAGACGAGCTTTCTGGTCGACCGCCGCGACGACCTGCGCGAGATCCGGATGAGCTGCCAGCTCACGGGCATGTACGCCCACTGGTTCCTCACGCCTGCTCAGGGCGGCACCTTCGTCGAGCTGGAGATGGGAATGGAGGCCCGGCGCCTCGGCGATCGAGCCTTCGACCGGGCGACGGGCGGGATCTACTTCCGCCGCTGGGCGAGCCAGTCGCTCGATGCGCTACGCGAGGCGGCCGGGGTGGCTATCTAGACGTTCTCCTGCGAGATCAGGCCGGCTTCTGTGCCGACCCGAGCTTGACCGAGCATGGGATGTCCCAGCCGTCGCCGGTCCGGTAGGCCTCGAGCAGCTCGTCGTAGCGGCGCCGGATCTCCACCTGCAGCTCCGGCGGCTGGCTCGTGACCATGGTCATCGTGCGGACGGTGCCGCCCAGGACGTCGGCCCAGAACTGGTCGAGGTCGTCGACGTGGTGGCTGAAGGCGATCTGCTCGATGATCGGGTCCTCTAGGCCGGCACCCAGCAGGAGCCGCGCGAACTCGCGATCGAGCGAGTACTGGAAGATCGACGGCCCGGCCGGCAGCTCCTCGGGCATCGCCGCCCCCGCTCCGCCGACCGCCTCGATCATCGCGCCGACGAACCGGGTCCGCGTGGGTGCGTCCCAGGTGGTGAGCGCGACCCGGCCGCCGGGTCGCGTGACCCTGGCGAACTCGCGGACGGCGGCAGGCAGGTCCGTGAGGTGTGGCATGAGGAAGTTGCCGACCACCACGTCGAAGCTGTCGTCATCGAAGTCGAGGGCCGTGGCGTCCCCTTCGCGGAATTCGAGCTCCGGGTGCAGGCGCCGCGCGAGCTCGAGCATCTCGGGGGCGAAGTCCATGCCGATCGCCTCGGCGCCGCGCTCGGCGGCGCGCGCCGCCGCGTAACCGGGCCCGGTGGCGAGGTCGAGCACCCGTGTTCCCTCCTGCACACCGGCCGCGTCGAGCAGCGGGTCGATCGCACGAGTCGTGATCGTGCTTATGCCGTGGTGGTAGGGCTCGGCGCGACCTTCGTTCCAGCGTTCCCTCTCGAACTCGCCGAACGCGTCGGCCATGCCTCGGGTTGTATCACCCGACATCCGGCGGGAGGCGGCCCTCGTCGCGGAGCTTCTCGAGGTGTGCTGCGAGCGTCAGCGCCGCCGCGGGCCGTAGCTCCGCGGGCGCGTCCGACCACACCTCGTCGAGGAGCTCGTCGCGGTTCCGGAGTCCTGCGTCGATCGCCTCTACCAGGCGCCGCTCGCGGTCGAGGCGGTGCGATAGGTACTCGTCGAGCTTCGCGTACGGATCCCACACGTAGGGACCGTGGCCGGGGCACAGGACCTCGAGATCGAGCTCCTTGAGGCGCCGCAGCGAGTCGAGGTAGGCGGACAGCGAGCCCTCCCCCGGCGGGATGAAGACGCTGCCGGCGCCGAGCACGGTGTCACCCGTGAAGCAGGCCCGCCCGGCGAGCAGGGAGACGCTGTCGGCCGAGTGGCCCGGGGTTGCCACGGCGCGGAAAGGACCGACCTCCTCCCCGTCCGCCGGCAGGCTCACAGGCACGCCGAACTCGTCGGCGCTCTCTGAGTGGTCGGCGTGCGAGTGAGTTAGGACGACACCCTCGATGTGTCCGCCCGACGCCTCGCGGATCGCGTCCAGATGAGCGGGATCGGACGGGCCCGGATCGACGATCCAGCCCCCCACCAGGTAGCTGTTCGTGCCGTCGAGCGTCATCGGAGACGCGTTGTCGGCGCGCACCCGGACGACACCCCGCGGTTCTCGTTCGGCGGCCTGCATTCGCCCGGGTTCTACCGGAGTATGCTCGCGCGAGTTGGGCTCGCGACTACAAATGGAGGGGCCGGTCCTCGACCGGGTGACCGTCGGCATCGCACTTGTGGCGATGCTCGTGGTGACGGTTGTGGCGATCCCGCTGGACAGCCCCGGCCCGGTGCTGGTGCTGCTCGCGGCGGGGCCGCTGATCGCGTCGACGAGGTCCGGCGCCGTCGTCACCGCGATCGTTGGGCTGCTCGCCCTCGCGCTCGCGATCGCGCTGGGGGCAGCCGGTGAGCCCGAGCACCTGACGGCGGCGCTCGCCGTGGCCGCCGGCGGCGTGGTTGCCGTCATCGCTGCCCATCTGCGCAGCGGGCGTGAGTCGAAGGCGACCCGCCACCAGCCGACCGGACCGCCGAGCAACGGCGACGGCGGCGCGACCCGCGCCCAGCTCGAGGCGATGCTGCGTGGGGTGGCCGACGCCGTGACGGCTCAGGCGCCGGACGGCCGGCTCATCTATGCAAACGAGGCGGCCGTGAAGACGCTCGGCTTCGAGTCGCGCGAGGCGCTCCAGGCGGCGCCCTCCACCGAGGTGCTCGGGCGCTTCGAGATCTTCGACGAGGCCGGCCAGCCGTTCTCGATCGGCGATCTGCCCGGCAGGCGTGCGCTCGAGGGCGAGGAGGCCGAGGCGGTCGTGCGCTTCCGTGTGCGCGCGACGGGCGAGGAGCAATGGGCGGCGATCAAGGCAAACCCGATTCGCGACGGCGGCGGCCAGGTGAGCATGGCCATCAACGTGATCGAGGACATCACGGCTCACAAGCGCTCGGAGCTCTCGCAGCGATTCCTGTCGCGCAGCAGCCACGTCCTGAGTGGCTGGCTCGACTCGGACGAGCTGCTGACGAGGGTCGCGCGGCTTGCGATTCCCGAGATGGCCGACTGGTGTGCCGTCGACCTGCTGAAGGCCGACGGGCGGCTCGAGCGTGTGGAGCTCGCGCACGCCGATCCGGCCCTGCGCGAGCAGGCGCTCGAGCTGAGCCGGCGCTACCCGCCGACCGCCGGCACCCCAGGAGGCGCCCACGAGGTCATGCACAGCGGCGAGCCGACGCTGTTCGCCGAGGTGTCCGACGAGCTGCTGCGAAGCGTGACCCGCTCGGAGGAGCACTACGACCTGCTGCGCGCGCTGGGTGTCCGCTCCGGGATCGTGGTGCCGATGAGGACCCGCGACCGCACGCTCGGCGCGCTCACCTTCGCCACGGGCGCCTCCGGCCGCCGCTACGACGAGTACGACGTCGAGGTGGCGCACGAGCTGGCCCGCCGCTGCGCGACGGCGCTCGACAACAACCGCCTATACAGCGAGCGCTCCTACATCGCCCGCACGCTCCAGGAGGGCCTGCTGCCGCTCGAGCTCGCAGAGATCCCGGGCATAGAGGCGGCCGTCCGCTTCCGCCACAGCGGCGCGGGCGGCGAGGTCGGCGGCGACTTCTACGACCTGTTCGAGACCGGCAGTCGCGGCTGGACCGTCGTAATCGGAGACGTCTGCGGGAAGGGTCCGGACGCCGCGGCCGTGACCGCGCTCGCGCGCTACACGCTGCGCACCGCGGCGCTGCGCCACCGGCTCCCGAGCCGCAGCCTTTCGATCCTGAACGAGGCGCTCCTGCGTCAGCGCAGCGATCGCCGCTTCTGCACGGTCGCGTACGCGTACCTCGAGAAGCTCGACGGCGGCGCACGCGTGGGATTCGCATCCGGGGGCCATCCGCTGCCGCTGCTGCTCCACTCGGACGGCACGGTCGAGCCCGTCGGGGCGCCCGGCACGCTGCTCGGCGTGGTGCCCGACCCCGACCTCGAGGACTGCTCGCTGACGCTGTCGAGGGGCGACACGCTCATCTTCTTCACCGACGGCGTGATCGAGCCGCGCGGCGCCGGCGAGGCGCTCGACGAGGCCCGCCTAGCCGAGATCGTGGCCGGCTGCGCCGGCCGCGAGGCCGATGCGATCGCCGCCGAGATCGAGCAGGCGGCGGTCAGATCGCACCAAGGCAGCCCCCGCGACGACATCGCCGTGCTCGTACTCCGAGTGGCGCCCTAGAGCCCCGCGCCAGGTGCCCGCTCGCGGTACCCAGGTTGTGCGATCGGGCCAGGTGGGTAAAACCAAACTCGTCGTCCCAAAAACCGAAGGACACCCCCCGTATCGCTTCCCAACCCGGCAGGGCTTCAACGACCGGCTCAACGGCAACCCATTACTGGGCCGGAAACGGTCTGCCGCCCTGGACCCAAATGGACGACCGGCTGACCATGCGAATCGCGGGCGGACCTGAAGCTGCGGCTCGCGCGCGGCGAGCAATCACCGGCCTGCGCGCCGACCTCGACCCGTCGCTTCTGGAGACGCTTCGCCTGCTCGTGACCGAGCTCGTCGCCAACAGCGTCAGGCACGCCGAGGCCGACGCCGTCACGCTCCGGGTCGTCGTCGGCCCGCGCGCCGTACGCACCGAGGTCACCGACCCCGGACCGGGCTTCGACCCGGCGCAGACCGGCACGCCGCGAGACGACCACAGCGGCTGGGGCCTGTTCCTGGTGGAGCGCCTCGCCGATCGCTGGGGCGTCGCTCGAGCCGGCAGCGCCACGCGCGTCTGGTTCGAGCTTCCCCGCACCTGAGCCCCCGGCCTCGCTAGAACGTGAGCTGCTGCTCGCCCGGCGGCACCTGGCCGAGCAGCGCCCGCATGCGTTGCGCCGCGGTCGGCGCGTCGTCGCCGCGGTTGTTGTTGAAGGCCACGTGCACCTCGCCGGCCCGCTCGGCCATCTGCAGCACGCGCCCCTCGACCTCCTCGAGCTCGTCGTCCGTGTAGCGCCAGCCGAAGCGCTCGGCGACCGAGCGGCCCGTCAGGTAACCGTCCGTGTTGCGCCCGTGCAGGCGCAGGTAGGCGAGATCGTCACGCGTGACGGCGTCGAGGTCCGACGGCATGATCGGGATCTGGTCGCCCGGCGGCGCGTCCACGCATACGAACGCCACGCCGTGGTCCGAGAACCAGCCGAGCGTCTCGTCGCGGCGCTTGTCGCGCACCCAGCCGCGGTGGCGGAGCTCGATTGCGAGCGGGTGCGGCAGGAACGCCTCGACGAGGCGGTCGAGCTCGTCGAGCCGGTGCCGGCCGGGGCCGAAGGCGGGCGTGAGCTGGAGCAGGTAGGCGCCGAGCTTGCCCGCCTCGGCGAGCGGCGCGGTCTCCTCCACGACACGCGCGGCCAGAGCTAGCTCGAGCTCGGGCGTGAGCCGGACGCGTCCGCGGCCGTCCGCCTCGGCGTCCTCGCGCATGTCCGGCGGAAGCGAGTCAACCGGCGCCGCGTGGCGGGACAGCGCCCGGTGCACCTTGACGTCGAAGATGAACTCGTCCGGCGTCACCTTGACCCAGCCGTGCACCGTGTTGCGATCCGGGATCGCGTAGAAGCTCGAGTTGAGCTCGACCGTCTCGAAGCGCTGCGCGTACCAGGGCAGCCGCTCGCCCGGGGTCATCCGCGGCGGGTACCACTCCTTGACGAAGCCGGGATCGGCCCAGCTCGACGTTCCGACGAGGATCCTGCCTGCCATCGCACACATCCTGACTGGTCGATCTACGCTTAGCCGCGGTGACCGAGCAGATCGAAACGGCCTGGAAGCTCGAGCGGATCTCGCCGCGTGCGTACCAGCATCCGGCGGACCGCGCGGCCGGGGCGGCGCTCGCCAAGGTGCCGTACCTCGACCAGGTCGTGCGCCGGCTCGTGGCGCTCGGCTACGAGCGCGCGCTGCGGGCTGCTTCGCTCGGCTCCGCCGTCCGGCTCGGCGAGAACCAGCTACCGCGCATCTGGGTCCTGCATCGGCAGGTCTTCAACGCGCTCGACATGGACGAGGTGCCGGACCTCTACCTGACCCAGTTCCCGCTCGCCAACGCCGCCGCGATCGGGACCGACAAGCCGATCGTCGTGCTCAACTCGGAGCTCGTCCGGATCCTCGACGACGACGGCCGCCGCGTCGTGCTCGCCCATGAGGCCGCCCACGTGCACTCCGACCACGTGCTCTACCAGACCGCGCTGCTGATCCTGCTGCGTCTCGGCTCGTCGGCGCGGCTGCCCGTGCTGGCCGGCCTGCCGCTGTTCGCCATCCAGCTGGCGCTGCTCGAGTGGTGGCGCGCGGCCGAGCTGTCCTGTGATCGCGCCGCCGCGCTCGTGACGCGCGACCCGCAGGCGGTCTGCCGGTCGCTCATGACGATCGCCGCGGGCGAGGAGGTCGAGAACCTGAACCTCGACGCGTTCATCGCGCAGGGGATGGAGTACAGCGAGGGCGGCGGGGGCCTCGAGCGGATGACGAAGCTGATGCAGGACCTCCGCCTGACCCACCCCATGCCTGTGCGCCGGGTCAAGATGCTGCTCGACTGGGTGCACGAGGGCGAGTACGACCGCATGGCGCGCGGCGACTACCTGCGCATCGGCGAGGAGCCGACCGCAAGCGAGGAGGCCGGTGAGGCGGGCGCGTTCTACGGCGAGCGCGTCAGCGGCGCGTTCGCCCAGGCCGGCTCCTCGATCGCGGACGTGGGTCAGCAGCTCGGCGACTGGCTGAAGCGAACGCGGAACGCCACAGCGGACCGCGGCGGCGACGGCGCCACCGGCAGCGACGAAGACTGACGCCCCATCACCTCCCCCTCCGGCCGAAGCTGTGGCCGGTCGGCGCCACCGCCCGCAGGTCGGCCTCGGCTCCCGCCGCGAGGGCCTCGTCGGCGCCGAGGATGCCCTCCCCCGCCTCGCTGCTCCAGACGCGGCGCGGCTCGATGTGCCTGATCTCGGCCTTCGGCAGGTCGGGACGCTCGAGGCGCTCGATGCGGTCGACCAGCACGTTGGTGGTGCCGTCCCGGCGCTCGAGGCGGCCGGTGGCGAGCACGAGCGGCTCGGTGCGCACCGCGAGCCGGAAGCGCTCGTGCACCGGCGGCGGGACGATCAGGTTGATCGTCCCGTGCTCGTCCTCGAGCAGCATGAAGGTGACGCCCTTGGCGGTCGCGGGCCGCTGGCGCGCCACGACGAGCCCCGCGACCCGCACCCTCCGCCCGTCCGGATGACGCTCGAGCTGCTCGCTCGTGCGCAGATCCCCCGGCAGATCCGGCCGCATCAACTCGAGCGGGTGCTCCCGCAAGGTCACCCCCGTCGACCCATAGTCCGCCAGCATCCGCTCCCACGCCGTCAACGCCCGCAGCTCCGGCCCCTCGTGCGGATCCAACGGCAGCGACAACTGCGTCCCCTCCGGCACCGACACCCCCGGAACAGCAACCCCAAGCGTCCACAAAGCCCGCCGCCGCTTCTCCTCATCGAGCCCCTCAACCAGGGCATCGCAGGCCCCGGCCCAGGCAAGCTTCCCCAAGCGTCTCAGCAGACGCCCCGGACCGCCCGGCGAGATCACCAAGCGAACCCCACGGCCCGCCACCCTCGCGCTCGGAGACCATTGCTCTCACCTCCACCTCCTTGACGCCGCCCACATAGCCCAACCCGAGACGAACGGCCAACCGAGGCGCCTCTTCCGCGGGTGGCCGAGGGAAGGCAAACTTTCGCGGCCCCGAGCGAAGCGAAGGGGTCCGAAAGGAAACTTCCCCGGACAGGACCCGCGGCCTGGGCAGAACGGACTCCACCGAGCAGGCCGCGGAACTACGCACAACGCAGGGCGGCAGCACCTCCACCCCCCGCCGTTGCGCCTCATGCACAAGACTGTCCGGCGGATAGAACCCCATCGGCTGCTCGTTCAGGAGCCCGCACAAAAACTCCGGCTGGTAGTGCACCCGCAGCCAGGTCGACTGGTAGGCGAGCAGCCCGAACGCCGCCGAGTGCGCCTTCGGGAAGCCGAAGCCGGAGAAGCCGACGATCTGCGCCCAGACCTGCTCGGCAACCTCCCGCGAGGCACCGTGCGCGATCCCGCCCGCGATGAAGTTCTCTTCGTAGACCCGGATCGCGGCCTCCGAGCGCTTGCGGCTCATCGCCCGCCGCAGCCCCTCGGCCTCCCCTGCGCTGAAGCCGGCGAACGCCATCGCCACCTCGAGCACCTGGTCCTGGAAGACGATCGTCCCGAGCGTGTCGCGCAGCACCGGCTCGAGCGAGGGGTGCAGGTAGGGCACCTCGTATGAGGGGTCCGCGCGCATCGCCTTGCGGTGCTCGATGTAGGGGTGCACCGCGCCGCCGATGATCGGCCCGGGTCGCACGAGCGCCACCTGCACGGTCAGGTCGTCGAGGTTCGCGGGCCGCGTCCGCTTGAGCATCTGCATCTGCGCGCGTGACTCGATCTGGAACACGCCCATCGTCTCGGCCTCCTGGATGCGCGCATAGACCTCGGCGTCGTCGTACGGGATGCGCGACAGGTCGATGCGCTCGTTGCGTACGCGAGCGACCTCGTCGATGCAGCGTTCGACCGCGGACAGCATCCCGAGGCCGAGCAGGTCGATCTTGAGGAAGCCGGCGTCGCCGCAGGAGTCCTTGTCCCACTGGACCATCTGCCTGCCCTCCATCGACGCCGGCTGCACCGGGCAGAGGTCGATCAGCGGCTGGGTGGAGATGACCATCCCGCCCGGGTGCTGGGACTGGTGGCGCGGCAGGCCCCAGGCGTCGCGGGCGAGCTTGACGAGCGCGTCCCAGCGCGGCGAGCGCCCGCCGCGCGCGTCTTGCTCCGGGACGTCGCTCTCGATGTCGTTGCGGTCCTTCCAGGGGTCGACCGCCCGCGCGAGCCGCTCGATCTCGCCGGGTGGCAGGCCGAGCGCCTTGGCGAAGTCGCGCACCGCCGAGCGCACCTGGAAGGTCGCGAAGGCGGCGACGAGCGCGCAACGGTCGCGCCCGTAGCGGTCGTGCACGCGCGGGATCAGGACGTCGCGGACGTCGCGCGGGAAATCGAGGTCGATGTCCGGCAGCGCCGTCAGCTCCTCGTTCAGGAAGCGGCCGAGCAGCAGCTCGTTCTCGATCGGGTCGACGTGCGAGAGGCCGGTGAGGTAGCAGACGATCGAGGACACGCTCGAGCCGCGCCCGCGCCCCGGCGGGAGCAACCGCCGCGCCGACTCCGGACCACGCACCTCGAGCGCCACCTCGCGCGCGAGCTCGAGCATGTCGCGGTGGAGCAGGAAGAAGCCGGACAGGCCGAGGTGGCGGATCACGTGCAGCTCCTCGTCGAGCCGTCCCGCGGCCTCCTCACGCCGGGGGCGGCCGCTGTAGCGCTCCTCGAACATCGCGGCGCACAGCTCCGCCAGCTTGCGATCGGCGTCCGGATCCTCGGCGCCGGGGTAGCGGTAGCCGAGGTCCTCGGTCAGGTCGAACGTGAGCCGCTCCGCGAGCCGGCCGCTCTCCTCGACCGCGTCGCGGTGCTCGCGGAAGCGCTCGAGCATCCGCTCGGGCGGCGCCAGCACGTGCGAGGAGTTGCCGCGCCGGCGCGGCTCCGTCTCGTCGAGGGTCCCTCCCAACCGAACGGCGACCATCGCGTCCTGCAGCGGGATGCGCTCGCGCGCGTGTGCGTGGACGTTGCCGGTGGCGACGCAGGGCACCCCGAGCCGCTCGGCGAGCTCGCTGAGCAGGCGGTTGCGGCGCCTGTCGTTGCGCCAATAGGGGCGCTGGAGCTCGACCCGGAAGTGCTCCGGCCCGAAGGCGCGCAGGAGCCGCCGCGCGACCGCCGCCGCGCCCGGGTGGTCGCCCGTCTCGATCCGCCCCGCCAGCGCCCCGTCGCGGGCGCAGCCGGACAGACAGACCAGCCCCGCGGCGTTCCGCTCCACCTCCTCGAGCGTCACGCTCGGCTCCTCGTCGAGCGGGTCCTGGCCGGGGCGGCGGCCGGCGATCACCTGGCCGGTCGGGTCCTCCCAGCCCTCGCGCGCCCAGCGGCGCGTGTGCCAGTGCGAGGCCGTCAACAGCCGGCACAGATTCGTGTAGCCCTCGCGGGTCTCGCACAGGAGAGTCAGGTGCGAGCCGTCGTCGAGCGTGACCTCGGCGCCGGTGATGTGGCGGATCCCGAGCGGTCGCAGTGCCTGGGCCATCTCCATGGCGCCGTGCAGACCGTCGTGATCGGTGAGCGCGATGGCACTGTGGCCCTGATCGGCGGCGGTCCCCGCCAGCTCGACGGGGTGCGAGGCCCCGTCGAGGAACGAGTATGCGGAGTGGCAGTGGAGCTCCACGTATGGCACGAACACATGTTCGCATCCGGGCTGGATGGACTGAAGCGCGCGGCCGGTTCACACGCTCTTCACATCCCGCCCACGTGGCCTGACGAGGATGCGGCACGGACCTCATGGACGCTGCTCGACTTGCTCAGATTCCACTGTTCGCCGACCTCACTGACGACGAGCGCGCGGAGGTCGCCGCCTGCATGCGCGAGGTGACGGTCGACGCGGGCACCACGCTCGCGACCGAGGGCGACAACGCGTACGAGGTGTTCGTGATCGAGGCGGGCGACGCCGACGTGCACAAGGGCGGCGAGGTCATCAGGAAGCTCGGCCCCGGCGACGTGTTCGGCGAGATCGGCCTGCTCGCGACCGGTACCCGCACAGCGTCGGTCGTCGCGACGTCTCCGATGCGGCTCGTCGCGATGTTCTCGCGCGAGTACAAGCAGCTCGAGGGCCGCATGCCCGCCCTCGCCCGGTCGCTGCGCGAGACGATGGCGAAGCGCGTCGCCGAGACCTCCTTCTGAGCGCCCGCCGTCATGCACATTTGGCATTAGCGCCGTGTTGATTGCGCGTTAGCGCGCCTTGCCCAGCACTAGGCACGGTGGAAGACTCGTCGGCCGGTGAAGCCACGCACGCGCCTCCCGCTCCTCCTGCTGATCGCCGTCTTCGCCGGCGGCTGCGGCAACGATGACGACCAGCAGTCGCCCGAGCGCGTCAGCGGCACGCCCGACCCAAGCCACGCGCAGAAGGTCGAACAGAACCCGTACGAGATCACGTGCCGCGACCTTGCGCGCCAGACGCTTCATCCCGAGAGCGCCAAGCTCGTGATCCGAGCCGAGTTCGCGCTCGCCCAGGTGCCGGAGCTGCGCAAGGTCGTCGCCCACGAGACCCTGAACCGCACCGGGCGCAGCGTCTACTTCGGGCTCACCCAGATCTGCAAGACCAAGCCTCCGTCGTTCAAGCCGGCGAAGCTCGCCATCGCCGGGGTGCTCGACGGCAAGTACCTCGCCGCGCGCAACCGCCCCGGCTGAGCCATTAGGCGACCGAGCGGCGGCGCTTCGCGCGGTAGAGCAGCCGGTCGGCGCGCTCGACGAGTTGATCCGTCCCCTCGCCCGGCTCGCGCACGGCGATCCCGAAGCTGGCCTGGATGTCCTCGCCGGCCGCGCGAGCCGCCGCCAGCTCCCTCTGGAGCCGATGGGCGACGCGCTCGGCGTCGAGCCGCGAGGCACCGCCGAGCACGACGGCGAACTCGTCGCCGCCGATCCGGAACGCGTCGTCGCTGCGGCGCAGGCCTGTGCGCAGAGCGTCCGCGAGGGCCTTGAGCGCGAGGTCGCCGGCGTCGTGCCCGTGCTCGTCGTTGACGCGCTTGAGGTTGTCCATGTCGCAGAGGATGAGCGCGAGGTCCTCGTCGGTCCGGCTGGCTTCGCGGCTCAGGCGCGCGCGGAAGGCGCGCCGATTCGGCAGGCCGGTGAGCGGGTCGTGCAGAGCCTCGTGTCGCAGGCGCACCGCGCGGTCGGCCGTCTGCAGGGCAGCCACCGCCTGGTTCGCGAACAGGCGCAGCGCCTGCAGCCGCGCGCGCGTCGGCAGCAGCCGGTCGCGGGGGTCGTCGACCGAGATCACGCCGAGCCGCCGTCCCTCGGGCTCGTCGAGCGGGACGAGCAGCCAGTGGCGGGCCCAGGCGTGCGGGCCGCGACCGTTCAGCTCGGAGCGGTGCGGCGGCGGCGTGCGCCGGTCGAGCCGCTCCTCGGCGACCTCGGTCGGGATCAGGTAGCAGCCCGCGATCTCGAACTCGGCGGTGAAGAGCGGACGCAGCTGGTCGACCGAGACGCCGTCGGTGAGGCTCCTGAGGTCCGCGCCCCAGCCGCTCGAGGCCACCGGGTCGAGGCGCCGGCTCTGCTCGTCGGCGAGCTCGATCACGACCCGGTCGAACTCGAGCGCCTCGTGGATGCCGTCGCAGACGGCCTGCAGCACCTCTTCGGTCTCGTCGGCCTCGGCGAGCCGGGCCGATACGGCCAGCACGCCCTCGAGCATGCGCTGGTGCTGGACGGTCGTCGCCGTCTCCTGGGCGATGCGCAGCGCGATGGCCGCCTGGCGGGCGATCGCGACGAGCGCGTCGAGCTCGTCGTCGGTCGGCCGCCGCCCGGTCTCGGGCTCGTCCACCGAGATCACACCGATCAGCTCGCCCTTCGCATCCTTGAGCGGCACGAACAGCGCGTCCTCAGCGGTCCAGGCGTCCGGGTCGTCACTCGGCTCGATGTCCGGGACGAACGTGTCGGCGTCGAGCGACTCCCAGTCGAACTCGTCGCCGGGAACGAAGTACGCGCCGCGGCGCTCGAAGTGCTCGGCCAGCAGCGGGTGCCAGGTCTCGGCGGGTGAGGAGCGCCCGACCAGCGCCTTCACGGACGCGTCGGAGCCCACCGCGGCGGCGGTGAGCATGTCGTCGTAGGCCGGCCGGTAGACGTTGACGACCGTCGCGCCGTAGCCGAGCAGCTCCGCGATCGCGGAGCACAGGTCCTTGAGCACGACGTCCAGGTCGTGCTGGTCGCGGACCGAGACGGTGCGCTCGAACACCGCGCCGAGGCGCGCGAGCGTCGTGAGTTCGTTGGCGGCCACCTAGGCGCTCCTCCGCGACCCTAGCGGGCGCAGCTTCGACTGCTCGCTGCGCAGCTCGCGGCATATGCGCGCGGCCTCCGCGTTGACGCGCGGCCATGGGTCGCCCGGGCGCGCGAGCGCCCAGCCCTGACCGGCCGCAACCCCCAGGTGAATCAGGATGCGCAGCTCGTCGAGCGTCTCGATGCCCTCCGCGCAGATCGACGCTCCGGTGCTGCGGGCGAAGTGGACGAGCGACCCGATCAGCGCGATCTTGGCCGGGTCCGAGTGCACGTCGGCGACGAGCGCCCGGTCGAGCTTGATCACGTCGGCGCGCATGCGCATGACCTGCTGGAGCCCGGCGTAGCCCTCGCCCGCGTCGTCGACGGCGATGCGCGCCCCGCGCGCCCGCAGCGGGTCGAGGTGGCGCTGGAGCGCGTCGACGTCGAGCACGCGCTCCTCCTCGGTTATCTCGATGACGATGCCGCTCAGATCCGCCGGTAGCTGCTCATGCACCTCGGCCGAGCCGAGCGCCGAGGGGCTCAGGTTGATCGAGAGGAAGCTGCCCTCGGGCCGGCCCGGGGCGGCGAGCGAGAGGCGCACCGTGTCCGCCTCGAGCGACGCGCCGAGCCCAAAGCGGTGCGCCTGCGAGAACCACCAGGACGGCGGCAGCCCGGGCTTGGCGGCGAAGCGCGCGAGCGCCTCGTAGCCGAGCGGCTCACCGCTTGCGAGCGACACGATCGGCTGGTAGACGGGTCGCACCAGGTTTCGCTGGGCGATCATGCGCGCGAACTCCTCGCGCTGCTCGTCGGTGACCACGAAGACGTGCTCGGGGTCGTAGCGGCGCGAGCGTGCGCCCCCGCTCTCCTTGGCCCAGGCGAGCGATCCGGACGCGAGCTGGAGCAGCGCCCCGGAGGTGCGCGCGTCCTCAGGGAAGCAGGCGACGCCGGCCGAGCAGCGCAGCGAGCCGGGCACCGCGCCCGCCGCCTCGACGGCGCTGCGGCAGGCCTCGGCCAGCGCGAACGCGCGCGCGCCCTCGGCGTCCGGCAGGATGATCCCGAACTCGTCGCCGCCCACGCGGGCCACCACGCCCAGGTTGCGCATCGCCCCGCTGAGGCTAGTCGCGGCGGCGCGCAGCACCTCGTCACCGAACGGGTGCCCGCGCGACTCGTTGATCCGCTTGAAGTCGTCGATGTCGAGCAGCACCACCGTCGCCGCGCGGCCGAGCTCGCGGGCGAGGTCGAGCTCCCTGCCGAGCATCTCCTGGAAGTGGCGGTGGTTGGCGAGCCCGGTGAGCGGATCCATGTGCGCGAGCTCCTCGAGGCGCTGGTTGTGCTCTGCGAGGTCCGCGGCCATCCCGTCGAAGTCGCGGGAGAGCTCGCCGAGCTCGTCGCGGCGGCGCCAGTCGAGGCGCGTCTTGAGATCGCCGGCTCCGACGGCTCGCGTCGCCACCCTCAACCGGTCGAGCGGGCGGAAGATGCCGCGGCCGAGGACGAACATCGTGAATACCGAGAAGCAGGCAAGCAAGATGCCCAACACGATCGCGACGTCGCGGTTACGGTCCGCGAGGTCCGCGTGCGCCGGGCGCAGGTCGTAGCTCGCGACCAGCGCGGCGTTGACCCGGCCGTCCTCCCCCAGCGGGGTCACGAGCACCTCGTCGTGGCGGCCGTCGTCGCGCGACTCCGCCGATGCCGTCTCGCCCGAGGCGAGCGCCTCGGTGACGAGGCCGAGCTCCGTCTCGCCGCCCCCGTGCTCTCCGACATACGCGCCGGCGCGGAGTCACCGGCCCGGTATACACCCAGCGAGGCGAGCTCCTGGTGCACGTTCGATCACGCGCTGGAGCTCGTCCTCGAGCGCCTCGGGGTTGTCGAGGTCTTCCGGCGTCGCGCCGTCTCGAAGCTCCTGGCCGAAACCTCCAGCAGGGTCTGCGCCGAGTCGCGGTAGGCGCCGTGGAGCTCGTCGCTCGAGCTCTTGCTGGCCACGAACGCGCACGCGGCAGCGGCCACCGTCAGCGCAACGCTGACCTGGAATCGAAGGCTACGAAGTGATTGTCGCGAGAAGGGGGGACGGGCCAAGCCTGGACACCCTCAACCAGTATCGGCCAATTACCCCAAAACTAAAGCCCCGCGCCCACACTGGGCAGGCGCCGTCGGCCAACTCAGCGCACGACCCGCACCCGGATCGCGTGGGGATCCGGCGTCCCGCGGATGCTTCCGACCCGCGCCACGCCGACGAGCCGGCCCGAAAGGCCCGCGGCCCTCACCTTGATCACGCCCACACCGGGCGTCGATCCGAACGCCTCGTGGCCCGAGGACGGGTTCGGGCCGCGCAGCGACGTGAACACGTAGTCGCCGTCGGGGGAGAGATCGAACAGATCGGGCGCCGGGTCGTCGCTCAGCTCGTTCACGAGGCTGAAGCGCGACACCACGCGGTTGAGGCGCGGGTCGACCACCGTCACGTCGTTCTCGTGGCGGTCGCCCCACCACAGGAAGCCGAGCCGCGTACGCGCGACCGCGTGGGCGTCGACCTCGGCGCCCGGGGCGTCGCGCGTGTATACGTGCGTCGCGCGCGGGCGGTTCGGCGTCTTGCTCGGGACCTTGCTGAAGCGATCGAGGTCGAACGAGTAGACGTCATGGCCGAAGGGCTCGTCGCCCGGGACCGGCGGGATCGTCAGCCCGGCGCCGCTGTTGACGTACATGCGATCCGACGCCTCCATCTCGCCGCAGCCGTTGTCGTCGATGGTGGCGCGGTCGTACTCGGCCACGATCCGCATCGGCGTGCGGTTGTGGTCGACCACGAACATGCCGCCGCCGCGCAGGGTCACGAAGGTGAAGTCGCCGTCGCTCGTTGTGCGCGGGCAGATGGGCGCGTTGTCGGGCCGCAGCTCGGGGTCCTGGCAGGGCGCACCGCTCGGCGTCACGCAGGTCGCGAGGTCGATCGTCGCGTCGTCCTCGAGCGCGAAGCGCCCGTGCCGGTAGTCGGTGGCGATGCGCTGGAGCTTCTTGCCGTTCTGGTTCGCGACGATCAGGTGGCGCTCGTCGGGTGTCGGCCAAGCGGCGTGCGCCTGGGTGCCGACGTCGATGCATTCGACCGGCTTGCGCTCGTCCGCCTTCAGGAAGGCCACGTGCCCGCTCGCGACGTACGCGATCACCGCGTAGCGGCCGCCAGAGCGGCCCTGCTCGTCACCGCCGTTGAAGACGAGCATGTGGGGGCGCAGCGGCACGCTGCCGGTGCGCTCCTGGCACAGGCTCGCGAGCTCGCCGGCGAGGTCGATCGACTCGGGCACGGCCGTGCTCGCGTCGTCAGCCAGCTCCTCGCCGTCGAAGATGTGAAGGGTGCCGGCGCCCGCCTGGTAGCGGTCCTCCTGGTCGATCAGCCACACCTCGTAGGAGCCGTGGTGGCGGGAGCGGTCAGATGTCGCGCCGGCTGTCCCGACGACGGCTACGACGGCTGAGCAGACGAGCGCTACCAGCGCTACCAGGACCAAGCGCGGCTTCATGAGACTCCTTCGTCAGAGGGCGGGTGCCGTCACCCCCTTGGGGGACGGCGGGTGAGGTGGTCGGCGAACCTAAGCCGTCAGTCGGACGTAGGTCGAGGCTTTCTGGAGCCCTCCGCGATTCGATGTAGGTTTGGCGGCCAAACCTTTACGAGCGCTGCAGGAACCAGCCTCCTCCGACGAGATCGCGGAAGACGACGAGGTTCCGTCCGTCGATCAGCACCACCTCGAAGTAGCGCCGCCGCAGCGGCCGTGTAGTCCACCAGCGGTCCTCGACGACCCACTCCTCACGCACGCTGTCGACCTCGGCTCCCGCCACCGCGCGCGGCACTCCCCCGTCCCCTGGAAGGACGGCCGTGGGCTTGGGCGCCCCGAGCCTGCGCGACCTGCCGGGCGTCACAACGTGGGCGCGTCCGGGAAGGGCGCCAGCACCGCGCGGCGCTCCGGAATGCGGGAGTCGGGATCCAGATCGAGGACGCGCAGGGCGGCCTCACCGCCGGCGGCCTGACGAGCCTGGCGGACGGCCTCGCCGAGGCGCCCGCGGCGAACCGCCGCCGCCTCGTCGAGCAGACGCCCCTGATCCTGCGCCGGCGGGCCGAAGGCCTCGACCTCGAGCCCGAGCGACTCGGCCGGGGCGGGCAGCTCGGCCAGCTTGGGGCCGAGCGCCAGCCGGATCCGAGCCGGGTCGGCGCTCGCGTGGCGCAGCGTGACCGCGGTGCGCCAGGTGCCCCCGGCGACGAAGCGCGCCGACACGGCGAGCGCCCGCAGCGAGCGTCCGCGCCGCTCGCGGCGGGCGAGCACGCGCGCCACCAGCAGCTCGAGCGCCCGCTCGAGCTGGCGGCCCGAGGCCGCCTCGGGCAGGTCGAGCCGCTCGCTCACCGGCTCCGGCGGGCGGCGCGGCTCGAGCGGCACGTCGCGCCCGCGGGCGAGATCGAGGGCGAGCAGGCCGGGGTGACCGAAGCGCTCCGAGACCGCGCGGGCGGGCAGCGCGGCCAGCTCCCCGAGCGACCGCAGGCCGAGCTGCTCGAAGAGCTCGGGCAGCGCCTGCAGCTCCGGCCTCGTGCGCAGCGTGCCCACCGGCAGCGGGGCGAGGAAGCCCTCGATGGCCTCCTCCACGACGACGGCGCCGTTGCGACCACGGCGGCGCGAGCGCGCCTGCAGTGCCGCCGCGTGGGCGGCGAAGCGACACGGCGCGGCACCGAAGCGGGCGCCCGCGCCGAGGTTCCGCCGAGCCGCGGCCAGCACCCCGGCGAGATCGCCGCCATGGAGCCCCTCGATCCCCGCGGACTCGAAGAAGGCGGCGCCCGCCTCGTCCGACTCCACCGCCGCCCCGATCGCCTCGAGCCTGTCGAGCACGGTGTTCCAGAGCGAGCGCACGCCCTCGGGGTCGGGCGGGATCAGCCGCAGCGCAGGGCAGCGCGACATCGCCTCGCCCAGCCGCATCCCGCGCACGATCCCGTAGGCCTCGGCCGGCGCCGACACCTCCCCCACCATCTGCTCACGACCCGCCTCCGGCGCGAGCGCGGCGGGCTCCGAGATCAGCGCGCGGCGGTCCCCGAGGGCGGCGAGCAGCTCGAAGCGGGGGTAGAGAGCACAGACGACCATGTACGAACACATGTTCGCATCAGGGCGGACGCCGTGCAAGCAGGATTTCGTGGAGCTCGGCGAGCATGTCGTCGGGCTCTTCGAAGACGTCGCGCCAGGTGTAGCGGCGGAACTGGTCGCCGCGGCGGCGGGCCTCGCGATCGCGGCGGCGGTCCTGCTCCCAGGCATGACGCGTCTTGTGGAACCGGTAGGAGTCGAGCTCGACAGTCAGCTTGTGCTCGGGCCAGCGACAGTCCACATAGTGGGCGCCCGCCGGCCTGTTCGTGATCGCGGGCGGCAGACCCGCCCTCGCGCAGACGGGCGCGGAAGCCACGCTCGAGCCGGCTCAGCAGGATCGGCGCGTCACCCTCCAAGATCGCGAGGAGCCGCTGCGGGGCGCGCTGCACCGTCGTGATCTCGTACCGCACCGTCGCCTCATGCGCCGCCTTCGACAACTCGTCGAACGACAGCAATGAAGACAGGTCAATCAGCGTGCGCGGCACGGTCGTCAGGGGGATGCCGCGCCAGACCGTCCCGTCCCCCTTCCCCAGCCGCCGTACGCGACGGACCGTCCACCCCCTTGATGCGCCGCTCCTTTGGCGCGCTCACCTCCGGCGGCGGCGCCAGCCCCCGCGTCAAGCCCCACAGCCACGCCGCCGCCAAACCACTCAGCAACGCCCCCTCACCACGCCTGCAGCCGCGTGCACGATCTCGTGCGCGGCTCACGCCCGCGCCTCCAACAACTCAGCGCGCGTCACCACCCCGTGCGACCGCCTGCGCCAACTCGGCCACCTTCCGCTCAACAGTCCTGACTTTGGCCGCCACTGACAGCCAAAGTCAGGACGACACCGAAAATCGCCCCCTCAGAGGCCGGCGAGGCCGGCCACCAGGCTCGCCGCGCCCGTGAAGAACACGAGTGCCAGGGCGATCCCGAAGAAGCGCTCGCTCCCAAGGCGGCGGAAGGCGAACGTTCCGAGGGCGTAGCCCACCAGCACGACGCCCAGGAGCGGGAGTACGACGCCGGCGTCGACCGACGGGCTTCCCTCGGAGGCGATCAGCATCGCCCAGCCGATCAGGTTGAGTGCCAGGAAGCTTGCTGCGAGCGAGGCTCGGAACTCGGACGGCCCGATCCCGTGCGCCTCGAGCCACAGCACGATCGGCGGACCGCTCACGCTGATCGACGTCGTCAGGACGCCGCTGAGGAAGCCGGCGGCCAGCCCCGCCGCGCCCGGCAGCTCGGTTCGGTGCGGGCGGCCGTTCGCGGCGCGTCGTGCCGTGAGCTGGAGGGCCGCCGCGCCGATCACCGCCAGGCCCACGCTGATCTGCAAGGCCTCCTTCGAGAGCGCCTCCAGCAGCACCAGGCCGGCGACCAGGCCCGGCAGCGCCGCCAGCAGCATCGGCGCGATGCGGCGCCAGTTGGCGTGCCCTCCGTCCTCGATCAGCACGAACACATTGAGGACGAGGCCGAGCGCGAGGAGCGTCGCGACCGCCTCGGTCGGGTCGAGCACCGCGAACAGCGCGGGCGAGAGCACGAGCGCGAAGCCGAAGCCGGTGGCCGCCTGGATGGAGGCGCCGACCAGGGCGGCGAGCGCCGCCAGCGCCATCAGTCGATCGTCACGAGGTCCTTCGGGAAGGGTGTGAGCACCTCGGACTCGACCTCGCCGACGATGACCAGATCCTCGATCCGCACCCCCACCTCGCCCGGCACGTACACGCCGGGCTCGACCGTCACCGCGTTGCCGACGGCGAGCTCGCCCTCTGCGGTCTTGGCGAGCCGCGGCGCCTCGTGGACCTCGAGCCCGACGCCGTGGCCCAGCCCGTGCCCGAAGCGCTCGCCGTGACCCTCGGCCTCGATCATCTCGCGCGCGACGGCGTCGACTCCGGAGAGCGAGGCGCCCGGGCGCACCGCGGCGAGCGCCGCGCGCTGCGCGCGCCAGACGAGCTCGTAGGTCTCGAGCGCCTCGTCGTCGAGCGGTCCGGTCGCGAGCGTGCGCGTGCAGTCTGAGCAGTAGCCGTCGACCTTCGCGCCCATGTCGACGACGACGAGCGTGTTGCGCGGGATCTCGACGTCGCGCGGCGACGCGTGCGGGAGCGCGCCATGCGCCCCGGAGGCGACGATCGGCGGGAACGACGGCCCCTCGGCACCGCGATCCTCCATGAAGCGCGACAGCGACACGGCCACCTCGCGCTCGGCGCGACCCGCGAGGCCGGTCTCGCGGAGCGACTCATAGGCCTCGTTGGCGATCTCGGCAGCCGCCCGCATCGCGGCGACCTCGGAGGAGTCCTTGACCGCGCGCAGGTCTTCGACGAGCCCGCCGGCGGGCACGAGCTCGACCCCCTCCCCCGTCTTCTCGCTGAGCTTCGCGTGGGTCGCGACGCTCATGTCGCGGTCGTCGAAACCGGCCCGCCCGCGCAGCCGTTCGGCGAGCCCGGCGAGCATGTCGCGGCCGATCTCCTGCGACTCGTAGCCGCGAACCTGCTCGGCCGCCTGATCGACGTAGCGGAAGTCCGTGAGGAAGAGACGCTCCTCGGGTGTGACCACGCACGCGCCGTTGGTCCCCGTGAAGCCGGTGAGGTATCGGACGTTGACCAGGTCCGTGACGAGCAGGCAGTCGAGCCCGCGCTCCGCGACCTGAACCAGGAGCCGGTCGGTCCGCGACGCCGTGTCGATCACTGCATTGCCTCCTTCAGCATTTCGAGCGCCGCACGGTAGCCGTCAACGCCCTTGCCCTGCACGACGCCCACGCAGAGGTCGCGGATCACCGAGATGCGGCGCCACTCCTCGCGCTGGTCGACCGCCGACAGGTGGACCTCGACGGCCGGCAGGCCGGTGAGCTCGAGCGCGTCGTGGATCGCCCACGAGTAGTGGGTCCAGGCGCCGGGGTTGAGCAGGAGCCCGTCGGCGCGCTCACTTCCACGGTGGAGGAACTCGCAGTACTCGCCCTCGTGGTTCGACTGGTAGAAGCTCACCTCCAGCCCGAGCTCGCGCGCGTGGCCCTGGATCTTCACCTCCAGCTCCGGCAACGTGAGGCCTCCGTAGTGCGCCTTCTCGCGGCGCCCGAGCACGTCGAAGTTGACGCCGTGCAGCACGTCCACGCGGTCGTTCATCCGGCGTGCACCTCCTCGACCGCGGCCCGCAGCGCGGCCGCACCCGGCTCGTGGCCCGGAGTGACCTCGCCGGGCGCCTCGACCAGCACGAACGGCACCTTGCCGCCCGTGCGCTTCTTGTCCCGTCCGATCAGCTCGAGTACCTCGTCGACGCCTGCGCCGCTGAAGCTGAGCGGCAGGCCGCGTGCCTCGAGCAGCCCGGCGACCTCCGTCCGCAGCGCGTCCCGGCCCGAGAGCCGCAGCGCGGCGAGCAGCCCGATGCCGACCGCCTCACCGTGGCGGTAGCGCGAGTAGGAGGTGGCGGCCTCGATCGCGTGTCCGACGGTGTGGCCGAGGTTGAGCACCTGGCGCCGTCCCGCGTCGCGCTCGTCCGCCGCCACCACCGCGAGCTTCGTCCGCACGCAGCCCATGATCACGTCCACGTCCGGGTCCTCCCCGCGGCGCACGCGCGCCCACAGGGGCCCGCCCGCGATCAGCGCCGTCTTGACGACCTCGACGAAGCCCGCCGCATGCTCCTCGCGGGGCAGCGTCTCGAGCAGCGCCGGGTCGCACAGCACCGCCGCGGGCTGGTGAAAGGCGCCTGCGTAGTTCTTGCCCTCGGGCAGGTCGACCCCGGTCTTGCCGCCGTAGGCCGAGTCGACCTGCGCGACGAGCGTCGTCGGCACCTGCACGTGCGCCATGCCTCGCTGGTATACGGCCGCGCAGAAGCCGCCCACGTCCCCCACGACGCCGCCGCCGACCGCGACGACGATGTCTGAGCGCTCGGCGCCCGCCCGCGCGAGGGCGCGCAGGACCTCCTCCGCGCCGGCGAGCGTCTTGTTGCGCTCGCCCGCGGGCACGACGATCCGCTCATCCCCCTGGAAGGCCACGGCGTGCGCCACGTTCTCGTCGGTCACGACGAACCGCCTTCCCGCGCGCGGGTAGAAGAAACCGGAAGCAACGAGGCCGGAGCCGAGGAAGACCGGGTACTCGCCGGAGGCCGCCGCGGCCCACACGAGCCGCGTCCCGGCCGGAGCGTCGGCGAGCGCCTCGAGCGCCGGCAGCACCCGGCGGATGCCCTCCCGCTCGCCGGACGGGAGGATCACGTCGGCCATCGACTCGTAGGTGGCAACGCGATCGGAATGGAGCGCCGCGAAGCGCTCGGGGTCGCGAGCAAGCGGGCGGCCGTGGTTCGACGCGCGCCGCCAGGCCTCCTCGGGCTCGACCTCGAGATGGACGACGGTGTGCCCGGCGAGCGCGTCGCGTACACGGTCCGAGCCGAGCGCGCCGCCGCCCAGCGCGATCACGCGCGCGTCCGGCCGCTCGAGCAGCTCGAGCACCACCTCTTCCTCGCGCGTTCGAAAGGCCTGCTCGCCCTCGCGGTCGAAGTAGCTCTCGATCGCCTCGCCGAGGCGCTGCTCGAGCGCGCGGTCGGAGTCGAGCGGCTCCACCCCGAGCCCTGCCGCCAGCGCGCGGGCGCCGGTCGACTTGCCGGCCCCCATAAAGCCCACGAGGACGTAGGCCCCGCCAGCTATGCGCGCCTCCAGCCGATCCGCTCCTTGTAGGCGGCCAGCGCCGCACGCGCATCGTCGATGTGATCGCCGCCGAACTTGTCGCGGTAGGCCGCCGCCAGCACGAGCGCGACCATCGCCTCGCCGACCACACCCGCGGCGGGGACGGTGCACGAGTCCGTCCGCTCGCGCAGCGCTTGGGCCGGCTCCTTGGTCTCGGTGTCGACGGAACGGAGCGGCTTCGTCAGCGTCGGCAGCGGCTTCATCCCGCCGGACACGATCAGCGGATCGCCTGTCGTCATGCCGCCCTCGAGCCCGCCGGCGCGATTCGTCTCGCGGAAGTAGCCGCGCTCCTCGGAGTGGAAGATCTCGTCGTGGGCGAGCGAGCCGACGCGCTCGGCGAGCGCGAAGCCGTCGCCGATCGCGACGCCCTTCAACGCGTGGATCGACATCACCGCCCCGGCGAGCCGGCCGTCGAGGCGCTCCTCCCAGGACATGTACGAGCCGATCCCCGGCACGAGCCCGAAGGCGATCACCGAGAAGATGCCGCCGAGCGACTCGTTCGCCTTCCGGGCGGCGTCGATCTCGGCCACCATCGCCTCGCTCGCGGCGGCGTCGAGGCAGCGCACTGGCGACTCGTCGACGCCCTCGAAGTCCTCGGGCCGCAGGCCCTCGCGCGCGGGCGCCGTCACGCTGCCGATGCGCGTGACGTGCGAGCGCACCTCCACACCGAAAGCGCGCAGGAACGCCTTCGCGAGCCCGCCGGCCGCTACACGCGCCGCCGTCTCGCGGGCGGAGGCGCGCTCGAGGACGTTGCGGACGTCGCTGAAGCCGTACTTCTGGATCCCAACGAGATCCGCGTGACCCGGCCGCGGCAGGTGGACCTCCGCCACCTCCGCATCGACCGGCCACGGGTTCATCCGCTCCTCCCAGTTCTGGTAGTCGCGGTTCACGACGCGCAGCGAGACGGGGCTGCCGAGCGTGCGCCCGTGGCGGATCCCCGAGGTGACCTCCGCGCGATCCTTCTCGATCTTCATGCGCCCGCCGCGGCCGTGGCCGAGCTGGCGCCGCGCGAGGTCGCGGTCGATGTCCTCGGGCGCGAGCTCGAGGCCGGCGGGCAGCCCTTCGACGACCGCGGTGAGCCCCGGGACCGTGCGATTCCCCTGCAGTTACGAAGCGAAATGACAAAGCGCCCACACCCTACTCATGGCATCTGGCAGGGTGCGGGCGCTCTGGCGGTTGGAGGAGAGGTACTACGAGTTGGCTCAGCCGTCAGGCGTCGCCGGATGGACGTCGGGATAGCCGGCGGGCGGGTTGGGCCCGACGAAGGGAACCTCGTCGCTCTTGTAATAGCCGAACGGCGGGTGCGAGTGGCAGCGCTCTGAGTTGAACGGCTTGCACGGGTTGAAGGGGTTGGTGTAGGCCCACGGGTTCACGGCCGGGTCGGTGAGGATCGCGTCCATCAGCCAGTCGCTCGGGCGGTTCACCTCGAACTGGTTGCTGAGCCCGTCGTGGTCGTTGTCGTCGAGACCGTCGACCACACCGTCGCCGTCCATGTCGGGATCGGCGTGAGCGTTGTACCAGGGCGCCGTGTCCTCGTTGTCGAGGAAGTCGAGGTCCGGGTACTTCGACTCCTTGGGCTCGTTCTCGCCGTCGTGCTGAGCCGGCCACCACTCCTCGGTCATGCGGCCGCGGACCTCGTCCCAGTTGCCCAGGCCGTCGGCGTCGGCGTCACGCTCGTCATCCGAGAGCACGCCGTTGCGGTCGATGTCGAGCGCCCACCCGAGCAGGCCACCCGGCGCCGACGGCGGCGGCGAGTCGACCGAACGCTGCAGGCCGTCGCTGTACACGAGGCCGGCAAGCGTTCCCGGCCGCCCGGGCCGGCGCACGCCGTCGCTCGAGTAGCCGAGCCACATCAGGAACTCCTCGCGCAGCTTCAGGCCGTCGCCGTCGTAGTCCGTGCCGGCGGGCGTTCCGTCGGCCGGGTCGAGCGGGTTCGGGTAGGGCCGCTTGCCGGGGTACGGGAGCGGCAGCGTGCGCGGATAGTGGTTCAGGTCGAGGGCCGCCTGGTACTCGTAGCCGTCCTCGACCGAGTCAGCGTCGGTGTCCGCGATGCACGGGTCCAGCTTGAGCTGCGCCTCGAGCGCGTTCGACAGCAGATCGCCGTCGTAGTCCTGACCGGGGCAGCCGGTGGCACCGCCACCGCCGCCGCCGTTCGGGCCGGAGCCCGAGCTGGCCGGCACGACCACCGGCGAGAGCCGGCGCGATGTGAACTTGCTGAACTTGCCCGCGAGCACACGCAGCTTGAAGCGCGTCGGCTTGGGCGCACCCGAGCTCCTCGCAACGAGTCGCGCGACGGCCGGCGGCACGAGGACCACCAGCTTCGAGCTGCTCGCGCGGCGCGGCTTCGCGAACGCGCTGCGGCCGTCGGGGCCGCGGAAGATCACGGTGTTCTTCGACCGGGCCGGCTTGAAGTGGCGGCCCCGGATCGTGAGCAGCGCTCCGACGCGAACGCGCATCGGGGTCACGCGCGTGATGGTGGGCGTCGAGGCCTTGCTGCCCTTCTTGGACGGAGCGGCGCCCGCGCCCGCGGGCAGCATCAGCACCGCCGCGGAGGCGAGCGCCAGGCAGATGAGAATGGTGCGTCGCATGGCTTCTCCCTATCGGCGGTCGCTGTTGCTGTTTGAGTCTTCGAGCTTGTCGCTGGCCACGACGACGAGGTCGGCGAGCATCAGCGGCTCGAAGCGCCGCGGGCTGCCGACCGACGCGTTGGCGCGGGCGCCCTTGGCCTTGCCGGCCTTGGCACCAACGGCGCCGGGCTGCACCTTGACCTTGCGAATCTCGTCGACGCGCACGGTGTAGCTGTCGCCGTCCTCCTGCGTGAAGACGTGCTCGGAGCCCGGGCCGATGTAGGCGAGCGCGCACTGCTTGGCGCTCGGCTTGCAGCTGCCCTCGCCCGCGGCCTTGAGGCTCGAGTCGACCAGGAACACCGCGTTGCCGCCGTCCGCCGTCACGCCCATGGAGATCAGGAGCGTCGAGGTCTGGTTCGGCAGCACGTCGAGCTTGTCCATGCCCTTGATCCGGCGCGTGCGCCCGTTGGCCGTGAAGGTCAAGTCGACGACGTACTTGTAGACCGTGGTGGTGGGCTGGCCGCCGTCGTCCGGCGTCGTGCCGCCCCCGCTCGAGGGCGGGGTCGAGCCACCGCTGGTCGAGCCGCCGTCATCCGACCCACCGCCAGAACCGGAGCCGGCGTCGTCGCCGGCGGCCTGGTCGGCCGGTCCGGCCTGCGAGCCGGAACCCGTGTCGTTCTTGGAGGCCTCGACGACCTTCTTCGGTGGCTTGAAGGGGTTGGAAGGGTCGAACACGCCGAGCGTGGAGCCGGAAGCGTCCACCTCAGTCGACTCGAGCGTCACCTGCGCGAGCTGGCCGTTGTCTTCCTTCTTCTCAGCCGCGGCCGGGGTCTCGACCGCGGGCGGCGGGCCCGGGTCCTCCGCCGGCTTGGCGAGCAGGACGGGCACCGCGACCAGCCCCGCCAGCAGCAACACGGCCACGGGCCAGAGGCGCTTCTCGCGCAGGTCGTGCCAGAGATCGAGAGCGAAGGCTTTCATGACGGGTCCTTACGGAGTCGCGACTGCGGTCGGGGTGGGAGCCGTGGGCGCGGGGTCGGTGGGCTCGCTGGGCGAGCTGGCGGGCGTCGTCGTGGGCGGGCCCTGCGGGCTAGCGCCGGCCGTGGTGCCCTCCACCTTCGGCGACAGGTAGATCGTCGCGTTGAGCTCGGCCTTGATCTTCGGGAAGACGGTCTGATCGCTCGAGTAGTTGACGCTCTCGATCGTGATCAGGCGCCCGCCGACGGCCACGTTGGTTCCCGCGACGCGCACGAAGCGCTTCACGTCGTGGAAGAAGTCGGCCAGGTTGAAGAAGTCGCCGACGAACTCAAGCTCGAGCGGCACGGTCTCGAGACCAGCCGGAGAGACCGCCGCGGCGGCGGGGTCGGCCGGCGTCGCGGCGCCACCACCGACCGGGAGACCCTGTCCGGTGGACGTGGAGGTCTGCGCGTCTGCGGGGTCGACACCGGACTGCTCAGCCGCCTGGTTGCGCTGGTCGGATGTTGCCGCAGCGGTGTTGGCCGCCTCGGCAGCCGTCCCGGGCGCGCTCTGCGCCGGCGCGCCGCCCGCGTCAACCGGGGTCGTGCCCTCCGCGCTTCCGTCGGCCGGCGGGGCCGGCTCAGGCGCGACAACCTGGGTGCGCTCGCCGGTCGTGATCTTGGTGAAGTGGATACCGGTGCCCTCGGCGGCGGAGTCGAGCTGCACCAGGAGGCTCGGCATGTCGACCTGCGCGGGAATGGCCTTGCCGAGCCGGACGATCTCGCCGTAGTCGGCCGCGTAGTCGGTCTGTGTCGCGCTCGCCTGCTCGACCTGGGTCTGCGCGGCGTCGCGCCGCTCCTCCTGCTTGACGGCCTCCTGCTCGGCCTTCGCCGCCTCGTCGCGCATGGGCGAGAGGAGCAGGAACCAGAAGGCCCCCAGGACGACGATCGGCACGATGCAGATCAGAAGCTTCTTGTCGCGATCGCTCAGGCTCATGATCCACCTCCGAGCGAAGCGGGCACTCGCAGCGAACCGCGCGGCGCCTCCTTGGCGGGAGCGACCGGCTCGAAGGAGACGGTCACGTCGAACTGGTAGAGCGGGCCGCAGCTTTCGATGCTCGCCTCGCCGTCGGCAGCCTCCTGCGCAGACTGGTTCAGCTTCACGTCGGTCGCGCGGTAGAGGTGGCCCATACGCACCATCAGCGTCGCCACCTCGGACTGCTTCTTCGTGCAACCGACAAAGGTCGCCGTGGGGTTCAGCGCAGCGCCGGCAGTCGCCGCGGCGGGCTCACCGGTGGCGCTGGCTTCGCCCACCACCGACGCCGTGGTCGTCCGCAGCCAGCTGCCCTCGGGCATGAGCATCGACACCTCGCGCATGAGACGCTCCCAGTCGAAGCGCGTCTGCGCGGTCGTGACCACCGAGGCAAGCCGCTGATCCTTGATCGCGGCGAAGTTCGTGAACGAGCCAAGCGCGGCGGCCTGTGCCTCGAGCGCGTCGGCCTGCTGCTTCGCGTCGGTGGCCTTCGTCTCGTTCTCGTTGACCTTGTTCGAGGTCAGGACGTAGGCGACTGCCATCACGAGGACGACGGCCAGCACGCCGACGATGGCGTAGGCGGAGCCGGAGGCCTTGCCGGTCGCCTTCGCGCGGCGCTGCTCCGTGGGGATGAGGTTGACGGCCCTCATGCGCTCGTCCCCATCGCCAGGCCGGCGGCCACGGTGAAGCGGTGCGGGTCCTCGCCGGCGAGCGCGGATGCATCCAGCGCGCCGAGCGGGGCGGCCACCGAGGTCGGCAGGCCGAGGTGGACACCGAGGGTGTCGGCCAGCTCAGTGTCACTGGAGCCGGGACCCGACAGCACGACCTCGCCGACGGGCTTTGCCTGCGGCTGGGTCATGTAGTAGTCGATCGAGAGCCGGATCTCGTCGGCGAGCCGCGAGCCGGCGTCGTCGTCCTCCCAGACCGCGGACAGCGGCCGGGTGAAGAAGCAGGTGGTGCCGACGGCGATCGCCAGGTTGCTGACACCGCCGAGGTGGCAGAAGACGCGCGCGGTGTCCTCAGCGCCGGTCGCCGACGCCGCGGCCAGGGTGCGGACCAGGGCGAACGCGTCTAGGTCGACGCCCTCGGGCTTGAGGCCGGCCTTCTTGGCGGCCTCGAGCAGTCCGTCGATCATCGAGCGCCGCGCCGCCACGAGCACGATCTGCATGCGCGGGCTGCCGTCAAGCGCCTCGGCGTACCCGGCCACCTGGTGGTCGAGCACGGCCTCGTCGAGCGGCATCGCGATCGCCTCGGCGGCCTGGTAGCGGACTGCGGCGTCGCGCTGCTTGGGGTCGTCGATGCGCGGCAGCTCCACCACGCGGACGACGATCTGCTGGTTCGCGACGCCGAGCCGGACGCTCTTCGGAAGACCGGCCTGCTGGACGAAGCGCTTGAGCATCTCAGCGAGCCCGTCGCGGTCCACGACCTCCCCGTCACGGACGAGGCCGGCGGGCAGCTCGAGGCTGGCGCCGCGCACGACGCGACCGGCGTCAACCTGGGCGGCTGCGAGGTAGCGACCGTCGATATCGAGACCGACAACGCCGCGTTCTGAGTTCTTGCGGAGGGAGAACGCCATCGAAGTTCTCTCCGGTTATCGACGCTGGGCTGGACGTCCTTAGCCCGAGTCGCGAAATGTCCAGATCCGCTGGACGGCGTCGTGCTACTCGGAGAGGAAGTTGTCCCTGTAGAGCTCGATGAGCTCGGGACCGGCGAGCACCGCGACGATGCCGCCGAGCGCGAGGAAGACCCCGAAGGGGACGGCCTTCTTGCGCGCGGACGCGCCCTCGCGCGCGATCATCGTGAGGCCGACGACGGAGCCGGCCAGGAAGGCGATGAGGAGCGCGGGGATGATGGAAAGGCCGAGATAGATGCCCATCGCTCCGGCGAGCTTGACGTCGCCCATCCCCATGCCGCGCGGGTATGCGAGCACAGCCAGGAAGAGGAACGTGAACGCGCCGGCGCCGGCAATGAGGTTCTCCGCGAGGTCGGCGCGGTCCACGAGCAACGTGGCGAGCACGCCGTACGCGGCGAGCGGGTAGACGATCTTGTTGGGCAGGAGCCGGTGGTCGAGATCGATCGCGGCGAGCGCGATCAGCGCCGCCACGAATGGCAGCTCGAGCAAGAGGTCGTCGTCGAATCCGTTTACCGCGACGACCGCGGCGAAGGCGGCGGCGGTGAGCAGCTCGACGATGGGATAGCGGGAAGAGATGCGGACGCCGCAGTTGCGGCACTTGCCGCGCAGCATCAGCCACGAGAACACCGGGATGTTGTCCCAGGGCCGCACCGGCGCGTCACACGACGGGCAGTGCGAGCCTGGGCTGACGAGCGACTCGCCGACGGGAACCCGGTAGGCGACCACGTTCAGGAAGCTCCCGATCAGGGCGCCGAAGAGGCCGGTGGCTAGGAGGGCGGGCATTGCTCGGGACGGAGGGAGGCTGTGGTTGTCAGTTTCCGTCGGGGGGCACGATCTCATGCCAGGTGTTCTGCACGACGCCGGCGGTCCCTACCGCCTTGATGTCGTCGAAGGCGAAACCGTTGTAGACGATGTTGTCCCCGCTCGAGCCGGCATACGCGCCCCCGTTGCCGTCCACGAGCACGCCGCCGCGGATGGCGGACGTGCCCGACGTCTCGACCAGGCGCTCGTTTGCAGAGTTGTCGAGGTTGGCGTTGTAGACGACGCCCCAGAACTCGATGTTGCCGCCGAAGTCGACGCTGCCGCGCTCCACGACGTACAGGCCCGGATTCGCTGACGTGTTGCAGCACTTGCCGCCGCCGGGTGCCGCCGGCGCGCTGTTCGTGTAACGGCAGGTGCCCGCGTTCTTTACGTACACAACATCACCGTTCGGATTCGACGGGCAACCTTGGTACCAAGTGCCGTTCGCCTTGGCCACTTCTTCGAGTGCGATCAGCTCTTCCTGGTCGATCGCGATCGGATTCGGGTACTGAAGCTGGTAGTTCCCCGGCGGCTGCAGCTGCGGCCCCTTGGTCGGGTTGAGGTCGATGCAGCTCGACTGCGGCGCCTGACTGCAGCGCACCGCGACGCCGAGCGAACCGGTGGAGTTGACGAGCGGCCGGCCCCCGTGGCCGCCCGAGTTCTTGCCGTGGATGTAGCCGGCGAGGATCGCATAGCGCGGGAACGCGACGATCCTGTCCTCGATCTTCACCCACGCCACGATGGCGCGCTTCTTGCCGCGCACGACCGCCTCGGACCGGACCCACACGTGGCGGTTGTTGTCCCTGTCGTAGCGGGCCCATCCCGGCATGGTCAGGTAGTCGTCCTTCCAGAACCGCACCGGGTTGCCAAGCGGGTCCGTGTCGTCCAGCACCTGTGTGCTCCACCCGGTGTCCGGGCCGAAGTCGACCTGGCCTGCGCCCTCGTAGCTGCGCATCAGCTGATCGCTGTCCGGGCAGAAGTACTGGTCGCCAGACCCGGGGCAGCCCTGCGTCGGATACGGACGCGACTGCGTGCCGGTGCCGCGGCGACCGAGGATGAAGGTCTGGGCCGAGAGCGCCGCCTCGGCGAGGTTGAAGGAGGACTCGCGCTCGCGCTCCGTCCTCGAGTGGCTCGTCTGGGTGTCGACCTGGGCGGCGACCGAGAAGCCGATGCCGATCATGATCGCCATCAGCAGCATCGCGGTGACGATGACGTTCCCGCGCTCATCCGACAGGCGACTCTTCATGGGCACACCACTCCAGTTCCATTCGCGCAGACGTTCTCGGTCGAAACGGCCTCGAGCGACGCGTCCCTCACGATCAGCTTGATGTCACGCCAGCCGGCGGCGGGCGGCTTGTAGGTCAGGACGATCCCCTCGCCCACCTTCTTGCTCTCCTGCATGTCCCACCACTCGAAGCCGAGCGCCTTCTCCTCCGGATCGGTCGACTCGGAGGCGTTGAGGAAGACGTTGCCCCCGGGCATGGCCGCCCAGGAGAAGGAGGCCGTCGGCGCGCGGTTCTGGTTACGCAGGAAGACGGACGACTGGAGCGTGACCTCCCCGGGGCTCCGCTCCGGATCGACGTCGACGAAGAGGCGCGCGCTCACCTCCGTGATCGCCGACCGGTCGGCCGCGTTGTAGCTGAAGAGGGGCCTTGCCTCGTTCACGATCTCATCGGCGACCGGGATCGTCCGGGTCCAGCCCGGCGCCGGGCAGCCGATGGCCGAGGGCACCCCCGGCGGTAGCGCGCTCGTCCAGGTCTGGGTCTGCCGGTAGAGACGGTCCTCAACGGCGTCGAGGCAGTAGCGCACGCGCGTGGTGTTCTGCGCGTTGAGGCTGCCCGGGGGCTTCTCCTTGCCCTCCGACTGGAAGATCACATCAAGTGCCTCGTAGCGGTCAACCGCCAGCGGCAGGTAGGGCGTCGGGCTCGCGAGGTTGCGCAGGTCGCGCGACATCAGGTCCATCCCCCGCCTGGCCTGCTCCTGGGCCTCGTTCTGCTGCTCGTTCGTCTTGACGTTGCTCTCGAAGTTGTTGAACGTCGTGAGCGTCGCGCCGAGCACGATCAGCATCAGCACCGAGGCCATCATGACCTCGATCAGCGTCATCCCCTGCTCTTCGCGGAGGCGCGCCATCAGCCGCCGGGCCCAGCCGAGATGCCGGCGCTGGGCATCGATTCGCCGAAGTCGTCGTCGACCGCCGTGACGTAGTAGGTGTGCGCCTGGCTGTCGGGCGCGTGCTCGAACCACGCGATCTGCCCGCCGCCGGGGTAGAAGACTCCGTGGCGGTTCTCGTAGGCGACGCCGTCGCGGTAGATGCGGTAGAAGGCCACCTGGCCGTCGGGGTCGGCGGGCGCGTCCCAGCCGACCACCACGACGCCGCTGGGCGCTGCCAGGCCGTCCGGGCCGAGGCAATCGACCTGGCCGCCGATGCAGCTGCGCAGGTTCGTCGGCGCGTCCGGCACGGTGTTGGCGCCGCCCACGGTGACCGGCGCGCTCAGGTCGCCCTCCCTCAGGGAGGCGTCCGAGAGCTTGTCGAGCGCGCGGACCCAGTAGGTGTAGCCGGCCGCGCCGGGGGGATCGTCGAGACAGGTGGTCTTCGTGGTGTAGGCAGCCTGGTCGCGGTCGATGCAGTCCACCTGCGTCGCGGTGGCGGGGTCCGTTCCGGCGCTGCGGTAGACCTCGTAGCCCTCGACGTCGCACTCCGGGGTGCTGTTCCACTGGAGGTCAACGCGGTTGCCGTTCTCGTTTCGCCCCCCGTCGATGTCCTGGACCGGGAGCGGCGCGCGGCGGTTCAGGATCACCGTCAGCGCGCGCGGCGCGCCGGCGCGGCCCTGGTTGTCGAACGCATCAGCCTGGATGACGTATGTGCAGTCGTGGTAGGCGATCGAGCCGTCGGGACGGTCGAAGTCCCAGTCGAAGCTCCAGTTGATCGGGCCGCGATCCGCCTTCCCCTGGCTGTCTCCGCCAACGGACCAGTCGACCTCGGCAGCCGAGCTCGAGGTCGTCGCGGCGAAGCTCGCGTGGTCCACGTTGCTCTCGATCCTGACCTGGTCGTTGCTCGTCGACGTCGGGAACGTCATGGCGAGGCCGGCAACCGACGGGCCGAGGCCGCCGACCGGGTTGATGATCGAGGAGGTCTGGGTGACGCTCGCCTCGGCCCCGCGCGCCCTCCAGTGGAGCGTCACGCGGACGCGCTTGTAGTCGTCGGGGTTCCGGTCCCGCGACGGCTGGCCCGCCGGCAGGCGGTCGCTGTCCGGGCAGATCTCGACGACTGTCGGCATGATGCCCAGCTCGTCCTTGGGATCGTCGAGCGAGCAGACCGTCAGCGTCATGCGATAGCTGATGCCGCGCTGGCGGATCGTGTATCCGGGAGCGGGGCTCGCGTCGGCAAGTCCGGGGCGGCTGGTGAGAGCAGCGACGAGCTCGTTCGTGCTGAGGTCGCGGTAGCGCACCGAGCGCGACACCTCGATCACGGAGCGCGCGATGTTCGTGGCGCCCTCGCGGGCCTTCGTCTTCGAGGTCACGGCGTTGGCGCCGTCGAGCATCGCGACCACGCCGAGCACGCCCACGAGGAGCACGACGATCGCGACCATCACCTCGACGAGGGTGAAGCCGCGCTGGCCTGAGAGGTGCCTGCCCGCGCTCATCTGTAGTCTGCTCGACGTAACTGCGCCGCGCCTCGATAGGACATCCGGCCAAGATCAGTCAGGCGCTATCGGATCCGATATCGCCGTGCTGAAAGGGGCCGCCGCGCTGTGCCCGAGAACGACGAAGGGCGGGCCCGAAGGCCCGCCCCTGTGTCGTTCAGGCTTGTGCGCCTTTACCACGCGCCGTTGTTACAGCCGTGGTCCTCGGTGCAGGACTTCGTTACCGCCGGCGTCGCGGCCGTGTCCTTCGCGTACGTGAAGGTCGCGCCCGACTTCGACAGGCCGACGAGCGTGTAGGTCTCGTCGCCGAGGCCCGAGATCTGGACCTCGCCCTCGCCGCGCGCCGATCGTAATGCCGCTGCCCTCGATGTCCGTGTTGTTGGCATCGCAGTCGGCATAGGACTCCGCGGTCGTGAAGCACGACTCCATGTGGGAGACCAGGTTGCGGACGTTGGACTTGGCCTCGGAATCCTGACCCTTCGCCCGCTGGCCGAGGAAGGCCGGCAGCGCGATAGCAGCCAGAATGCCGATGATCAGGATGACAACGAGCAGCTCGATGAGCGTGAAGCCCTCCTGCCCGTTGTGAATGCGCTCGCGGAGCTTCCGCAGCATGTTGTCTCCTCCTTGAAGGTGACGTCTGATTGGGTGGGTCTGTGCCGGGAGCTCCGGGCCGGTCTGCCCTCGG
The DNA here is from genome assembly GCA_963739095.1 of uncultured Thermoleophilaceae bacterium. Classification (GTDB taxonomy): domain Bacteria; phylum Actinomycetota; class Thermoleophilia; order Solirubrobacterales; family Thermoleophilaceae; genus JACVRW01. The sequence continues at coordinate 22,205 of CAVTZF010000007.1, read as the reverse complement.
TCTTCCAGCTTCCGCTCGGGTCATCGACCATGCCCAGGGGCACCTGAAGAGCCCGTACGCGCGGCTGGACAACCGTCCGAAGGCGTCGCGGGCCCCCCTACCATCAGCTGCGTGCACATCCGCCGCGCCCTGCTCCTGTTCGCGATCGTCCTCGGTCTGGCGGCGCTTGCCGCGTCGCTGTCTCGTACGGGCGACGAGAACCCGCCGCGCCCGGCCGAGCAGGCCACGACGTCGACTCCGGAGCCGAAGCCTGAGACGACCCCGCGAGCCGCGCCGCGTGAGGAGACGACCGAGGTGGCGGACGGCGGCAGCATCGTCGAGCTGAACGCCGCCGAGGACAAGAGCGGCCGGATCGAGGCGGGCCGCTCCGCCACCCTCGAGGTAGCCGTGGTCCAGCCGGGCCAGGTCACGATCCCGGACCTGGGACTGACCGCGGCGGCCGACCCGCTGACACCCGCACGCTTCGACGTGCTCGTGACCTCGCCGGGGCGTTACGCGATCGAGTTCAGCCCGTCCGTGGGCGACGAGACGCGCAGCGCCGGGACGCTCGTGGTTACCCCGCAGAGCGGGTGAGACGCGCAGCGCTGGCGCTGGCGGCCCTCGCCGCCCTGGCGGGCTGCTCCTCCGACGACGAGGACGAGCCCCGCACGACCGCGGCACCGGCCGAGCCGCGCGCCGTGGCACCGGCCCCGAAGTCTCCGCGCCCGAAGCCTCCGCGCCCGCTCCAGTGCCAGGCGGGATCGGACAATTGCCGGGCGGCGGCCGGGCGCATCGTCTACGTCGAGCGCGTCGACCCGGACGGCGACGGCGACGCCCACTTCGTGCTCGTGTCGCGTGAGTCGATCACCGGGCCGGGCATCTCGGTGATCGACGTCAGGCGCGACCTGCGCCCCTCCCCCCTGCCCGGCCCGGGCGACTGGATCAGCGCGGTCGGTCCGGTCTACGAGGGCTCGTACGGCCAGCACCAGATCGAGGCCGTCCGTATCCGCGTCCAGCGCCGGGACTGACCTCGCGCAGCTCGATCCCGCCGTCCGCTGCGAGCAGCATCGTCAGCCCCGTGCGCGGATCGCGCGGGGAGGCTCGCTGCTCGCGCAGCACGACCGCCGCCCAAGGGCGGCCGGCGTCCAGCTCCGGAGCGATCTCCTCGGCAAGCTCCCGCGGTACCCAGCCGACCTGACCGCCCCCGCCCGGCACGTGCACGGCGATCGCATTCGGGTCGTGCTCGTTGCCGGGGTCGCGACGCAGCTCGAGCACGGAGCCCGGCTCCAGCTCGCTCGAGGCCAGCGCCTCGCCGTGAAAGCGCGCCGCTCCGGCGACTCCCGCCACACGCAGCCCGCGCTCGGCGAGCTCCGGCGCGTCACGGCCGATGTAGCTGCCGCTGGCGGCATCGACGAGCTGAAAGCCCGCCAGCCACACGACGCCGCCGTCGTCCGGATACCAGTAACGCTCCTCGAAGCTGACCTCGACGACGGCCGTCATTGCGCCGCGCCGGCCGTCGCGCCCGCGCGCGCGTGCCGATGCGTTCGGAACAGCTCGAGCGCGTATGCGCCCGCCGGGTGCTCCCGGAAGCTCCTCACGACCGCCTCGACGGGCCCCGACAGCTCGCCGGGCTGCGGGAGCGGCGTGCCGTAGCCGGGCGGGATGATGGCGGCGGCCGCCAGGGCGGCAAACGTCAGGTCCGCGGCGGTGAAGCGCTCGCCGCACAGGTACGGGCGGCCGTCCGCGAGCAGCTCCGCCACCTCGTCGAGCTCGCGGCGCACGCGCGGATCGTCGTCGCGGATCGTCGTCGGCCCGATCCCCAGCTCGCGTGCCGCATACCGCTTGACGAGCGGCCAGCCGATCCTCAGGAAGCGGTCCTCCCAGGCAGGGACGCCCTGGTTGTTGACGGCGAGCAGCTCGTTGCGGCGCGGCAGCATGTGCGCGTACATGAGCCGCCTCGCATCCGGGCCGAGACCGGCGTCGAAGCGGCGGCAGAGCGCGACGACCTCGTCGCGGAGCGGCTGCTCCTCCGGGAACAGCCGCTCTTCGGGCTCGAGGGCGGCGTCCGCGTAGCGGAGGATGTCCTCGGACTCGCTGAACACGCCCTCGTCGGTGATCAGCACCGGCAGCGTGCCGGCGCCGCCGGCACGCCGCGAGACGACCCGGTGGACGCCCTGCACGTGGCGCTCCTCGTCGTAGTCGAGCCCGGCGCGCTCGAGCGCCCAGCGCGCCTTCTCGCAGAAATGGCTGATCGGGATCGTCAGGAGGCGTCGCACACCCCCATCATTGCGCGTCAGGCGACGGCCGTCGGCAGCTCCGCCGGCGGCTGCATGCCCGTCGCGACCCCCACCCGGTTCCACGCGTTGATCGCGATGATCGCGCCCATCAGGTTGCCGAGCTCCTCGGGCGAGAACTCGCGCGCGGCGTCCTCGTAGACGTCATCGGGCACGCCGCCCACCGGGAGCAGGGTCATGGCCTCGGTCAAAGCGAGCGCGGCGCGCTCGCGCGAGTCGAAGAAGGGCGTCTCGCGCCAGACGGCCAGGCCGTGGACGCGGCGCGGGTCCTCGCCGCCGTCCTGGGCGTCGCGGGAGTGCTGGTCGACGCACCAGGCGCAGCCGTTCAGCTGGGACGCGCGCAGCCTCACCAGCTCGCGCAGGGGCTCGTCGAAGTCGACGCTGTCGTCGAGGGCGTCAATCGCGCGGTAGACCTCGCGCGCGGTCTTGGACATCGGCTTTCTCGTACTGGACATGGCACGGATCTTCGCGAAGATGTGTACCAGTGGAAAGAGCCAATTCTGAGCGGAAATCCTGGTCCACTTCGAGCCCGGCGCTCCAGCTCGCGCTCGCCCCCGTGGGCGGTCGCCGGGACGCCGTGGAGGCCTCGCTGAGGGAGGCGATCCGCGACGGCCGGCTCGCCGCCGGCGCGCGCCTGCCGTCGACGCGCGCCCTCGCCGCGGATCTCGGGCTGGCGCGCGGGACCATCGCCGAGGCCTACGCCCAGCTGCAGGCGGAGGGCTACCTCACGGCTCGGCGCGGCGGCGGGACCTGGGTCGGCGATGTCGCCGCGGCGGCGCTGCCGCGGCGCCCGCGGGCGCTGCCGGCCACGCGTATCGCGCGCTTCAGCTTCCACCCCGGGCTGCCGGACCTGGCCGCGTTTCCGCACGCCGCCTGGGCCAGCGCGCTGCGCCGCGGCCTGCGCGAGACGCCGGCGGCGAGCCTCGGCTACGGCGACCCGCGCGGGCGGCCGGAGCTGCGCGCGCTGCTCGCCGACTACCTCGCGCGTGTGCGGGGGGTGGTGGTGAACCCGGACCAGATCGTCGTCTGCGGTGGCTTCCGGCACGGCCTGTCGCTCGTCGCGCGGGTGCTCCGCGCGCATGGGGCCCGCCGGGTCGCGATGGAGGAGCCTGGCCTCAACGACCACCACAACGCGCTCGTCGCCGCCGGACTCGAGCCGGTCCCACTCCCCGTCGACGAGCACGGCGCGCGCACGGACCTGCTCGGCGAGATCGCCGCGGCCGCCACCGTGATCGGTCCGGCCCACCAGTTCCCGAGCGGCGCCCTGCTCCACCCCGAGCGACGCGCCGCGGCGCTCGCCTGGGCGCGCACGGCCGGCGGCCTCGTGATCGAGGACGACTACGACGCCGAGCTGCGCTTCGACCGCCAGCCGATCGGCGCGCTGCAGGCGCTCGACCCCGAGCACGTCGTCTACGGCGGCACGATCAGCAAGACGCTCGCACCCGGGCTGAGGTTCGGCTGGATCGTCCTCCCTGCGGAGCTGCTCGCGCCGGTTCTCGCGCTGCGTGAGGCAGAGGACCTACACGTCCCGGCACCGGACCAGATCGCGTTCGCGGAGCTGCTCGGCTCGGGGGCGTACGAGCGACACGTGCGTCGCATGCGGGCGCACTACCGCGGCCGTCGCGACCGCGTGGTGGCGCTGCTCGCCGAGCGGGCGCCGGGGATCACCCCGGTGGGCATCTCGGCGGGGCTGCGGGTGCTGCTCGAGCTGCCGGCGAACGGCCCGTCGGCCGCCGAGCTTGCCGAGCGCGCCGCCGCGCGCTCGATCGAGCTGTTCCCGGTCGGCCGCTTCCACCACCATGGCGAGCCCGTGCCGGACGGGATCGTGCTGGGCTACGGCGCGCTACCCGAGCACGCGTTCGAGGGGGGCCTGAGGGCGCTCGGCGAGCTGTTCGCGGAGACGCTCCCGAGCTGAGTCCCTTACCCGCTCAGGTAAGGGGCAAAGGACGGCAAATTGCCGATGTAAGGCGCCCCTCTCAGGGTCATAGTTTCCGCTGTGGAAACGGGAAATCTCATGGTCGATGCCGGAACCGCCTTCTCGCGCTCGCAGTGGCGCCGGCGGCGGGCCCGGGCTACGGAGTGGCTGCTGCGCAGGCGTGGCGCTGGGCGGCTGGCAACGCTCGAGCAGGCTCTCGGCGCGGCGCCCGCCAGGCGCCGCAGCACCGGTTTGCGCGCCGTTCCGCTCGACACCATCGTCGGCACCGCCGAGTCCGCCAAGGCGCGCAGCTTCGACGCGTCCTTCCGGCCGACACCCTCGAGCCGGCGCCGCTGGGAGGGGCTCTGGCTGGCGAGTCGCCGCGGCCGCCAGCTGCCGCCGATCTCCGTCTACCGGCTGGGCGACTGCCACTACGTCGACGACGGCCACCATCGTGTGTCGGTGGCACGTGCCCTCGGCATGGTCGCGATCGACGCGGAGGTCACGGAGCTGGCCGGCGCCTGCCTGTGATCATCCTCGCGATGGCACCTGTGAGGGCCGCCGAGAAGCCCGACTGCGAGGCGATCGCGGGCATCTACAACGAGGCGATCGCCGAGGGACGCTCGACGTTCGAGACCGAGCCGCGCTCGGCCGCGGACGTGGAGGGCTGGCTCGGCTCACCGCTGCTCGTCGGCACGATGGGCAGCATCGTTGCGGGCTGGGCGCGGCTCACCCCCTACAGCCCGCGCTCCTGCTACGCCGGCATCGCCGAGGGCAGCGTGTACGTGCGCGCCGGCCAGCGCGGACGCGGTCTCGGCGGAGCGCTCGCGACGGCGCTCACCGAGGAGGCCGAGCGTGCCGGCCTGCACAAGATCGTCGGCAAGCTGTTCGCCGACAACGAGGCGAGCCGGCGGCTCGTTGCAGGGCACGGCTTCCGCGAGGTGGGCCTCCACCTCAGGCACGGCCAGATCGACGGCGACTGGCGCGACGTCGTGCTGGTCGAGCGGCTGCTCGGCGAGCGCTAGCTCGACAGCACGCTGGGCAGCCCGAAGCGCTCGAACAGTCCCGGGGTCCGGAAGGCGACCACGTCCGCGATCGTTTCGCCCCTGAAGGTGAGCACGTCGAGCGCGATCGGGATGTAGCCGCGCTCCTCGTCGTTCCAGCGGTAGGCGGCCAGCGCCGACTGGCCGTTCGCGCTCGATTGGATGTAGCGCAGGTCCGCCGCCGGCAGGCTCGGCATGAGCCAGGAGGCGGCGATCGCCTGGCGCCCGCGGCACCAACCGGCGTACGGGGGCATCGCGAAGGTCGCGTCCTCGGCGAGCATCGACAGGATCGTGTCGACGTCGCCGCGCTCGAAGGCGTCGCTGAAGCGCTCCACCAGCCTGCGCACGCGCCTGTTGCCGAGCGACCGCACGTTGGCCTGCTGGGTGTGCTCCGGGAGCCGCTTGTCGACGGTCGCGCGCGCACGTTGCAGCGAGCTGTTCACCGAGGCAACGGTCGTGTCCATCGTCCCGGCGACCTCCCGGGCGGAGAACCCGAGCACCTCGCGCAGGATCAGCACCGCGCGCTGACGCGCGGGCAGGTGCTGTAGCGCCGCCACGAAGGCGAGCTCGACCGCCTCGCGCTGCTCATAGCGCGCCTCGGGCGCCGCGTAGCCGTCGTCGAGCTCACCGTCGGGGTAGGGCTCGATCCAGGTTCCCTCGGCGAGCGGCTCGCCGTGGTCGGCGGGATCGCTCGAGCCACCCTGATCGATCGGCAGCACGCGGGCAGGCCGCCGCGCCAGCGCGTCCAGGCAGACGTTGGTGGCAATGCGGTACAGCCAGTTCCTGAGCGAGCGCTGCCGCGACACCCGCGGAAGACCGCGCCAGGCGCGCAGCAACGCCTCCTGGAGCGCGTCCTCGGCGTCGTGCAGCGAGCCCAGCATGCGATAGCAGTGAGCGTGGAGCTCGGCGCCGTGGCGCTCGACGAGCCCGCGATAGGCGTCCGGATCGCCTTCGCGAGCTGCCTCGAAGAGCTCGTGCTCGAGCACTGGTGGTCCCATCATCCAAGAAGGTAGACCGCCCGCCGCCTCCAAACTCATCGGCCTCGACCGATGAGTCGGCGCTTCCCCGGGCGTCTTACCGGGTAGACCCGGCTGCGGAAGGGTGCATACGTGATCGGCCAATGGGACCCGGGGGGACCGGCATGAGCGAGCGCGACGGCTACGAGCACGGCGTGCCCTGCGGCATCGCCGGCGCCTACCCAAGCCCGGACGACGCGGCGCGCTTCTACGGCGAGCTGTTCGGCTGGCAGGCCGAGGAAATAGGCGACGGCCATCTGATCTGCCGTGTGCGCGGGCGGGACGTGGCTGTGATCGGCACGGCCCCGGACGCCTCGGCGCCCGAGGCCGCGCTCTGGCTCACGCACATCTGGGTCGATGATGCCGGCGACGCCGCGCGGAAGGTGAGCGCCGCCGGCGGCTCGGTCCTCGCCGAGCCCTTCGACGCCCCCGGCGGCGCGCGCGTGGCCGTGGCGGCGGACCCGCAGGGGGCCGTGTTCGCGCTCCTCCAGCCGGGCGAGCTGCGCGGCGCCCAGGTCGTGAACGAGCCTGGCGCCTGGGCGATGAGCCTCCTCGCCACCAGCGACACCGACGCGGCGGAGCGCTTCTACGGCGAGGTCTTCGGATGGGAGACGGACGCGTTCGACGGCTTCTCGCTGTGGCGACTGCCCGGCTTCGTCGGCGGCGAGCCGATGCAGCCCGTGCCGCGCGACGTGATCGGCGCGATGATGCTCGCCGAGGGGCGTCCGCCCGGCTGGGATATCAACTTCTGGGTCCACGACGCCGACGAGACTGCCGCCCGCGCGGCAGAGCTGGGCGGTAGCGTCGTCGAGCCGCCGTTCGACGGCCCGGTCACGCGCGACGCCGTGCTGGCCGACCCGCAGGGCGGCGTCTTCTGGGTCACGACCGCGCCCGGTCCGTGACCCTGCCGGCCGGCGAGCTGCTCCTCGCGGGCAGCCCTGGATACGAGGAGGCGCGCAGGCCCGCGATTCCGCGCTTCGACCACGTGCAGCCGGCCGCCGTGGCGCGCTGCAGCACCGACGCCGACGTTGCCGCTGCGCTCGCCTACGCCCGCACGGAGGGCCTCGACGTGACGCCGCGCAGCGGCGGCCACTGCTTCGCCGGGCGCTCGTCGACCGATGGCCTCGTCATCGACGTCTCCCCCATGAGCTCGGTCGCCCTCGACGGCGAGGTCGCCACGATCGGGGCCGGTGCTCGTCTCGGCAACATCTACGACGCGCTCGCCCGCGACGGCCGCACGCTCGCGGCCGGCTGCGGCCCCGAGGTCGGCATCGCCGGGCTGACGCTCGGCGGCGGGCTCGGCATCCTCGGCCGCCTACATGGCCTCACCGCGGACACGCTGCTCGCGGCGCGGGTCGTGCTCGCCGACGGGAACGCCGTCGAGGCGAGCGAGCAGAGCGAGCCGGACCTCTTCTGGGCGTTGCGCGGGTCCGGCGGAGGGCAGTTCGGCGTCGTGACCTCGCTCGCCGTGCAGGCGCTGGCGGCACCACCGGTCGCCACCAGCATCCACCTCATCTGGTCGCGCGAGCACGCACAGGCTGTCCTGGCGGCGTGGCAGGAGTGGTCGCCGGACGCCCCGGATGCGATGGCGGCGAGCCTGCTGCTGACGGCCCCATCGGACCCGGCGCGGCCTCTCGCCGCCAATGTGTTCGGGGCGATGGCGGCCGACTCGGAGCAGGCCGCCGCGTTGCTGGCTGAGCTCGTGGAGCGCGTGGGCGCCCGGCCGCTCTCGTCCGAGCTCGTCGAGGCCCCCTACCGCGAGACGAAGCGCCGGCTCGCCGAGCACGGCCCCGGCGAGGAGGTGCCCGGCGGGCATCTGTACTGCAAGTCGGAGTTCTTCCGGGAGCCCCTGCCGGCCGACGCGATCGACCGGCTGATCGAGCTGCTCGCCGCGGACAGGCGCGCCGGCGAGTCCCGCGAGCTCGACTTCAGCCCCTGGGGCGGCGCCTATACCCGGGTCGCGGCGGACGCCACCGCATTTCCGCACCGGGACGCGCGCTTCCTGCTGAAGCCCGGGGTCGTGCTCGCGCCGGCAGCCGACCCGGCTCAGGCGCGTGACTGGCTCGCGCAGGCCTGGGAGAGCGTGCATCCTCACGGGACGGGCGGCGCCTACGTCAACTTCCCGGACCCCGAGCTCGAGGACCCCGAGCGGGCCTACCACGGCGAGAACCTCGAGCGCCTGCAGCGGGTCAAGGCGGCGTATGACCCGGAGGGCGTGTTCCGCTTCCCGCAGTCGCTCAGCCCGGCCGGCTAGCTCGGCATGTACGCCATCGAGTCCGGGTGCGGGCCCGTCCGGCCCGCCTCGCCGCGATCGAGCGCGTCGATCTTGTCCGAGTCGCCCGGCTCGAGCTCGAAGTCGAAGACCTGGAAGTTCTCCTTGATGCGCGCCGGGGTGATCGACTTCGGGAAGACGATATTGCCGCGCTCGATATGCCAGCGCATGACCACCTGTGCGGGCGTCCGGCCGAGTCGCTCGGCGATCTCGGTGATGACCGGGTCGTCGAGGACCGCGCCCTGGGCGATCGGCGACCAGGCCTCGGTGGCGATGCCGTGCTCGCGCCCGTACGAGTCGACCTCGGCGTTCAACAGGTACGGGTGCAGCTCGATCTGGTTGACCGCGGGCACCACGTCCGCCTCCGCGGCGAGCCGCTCCAGGTGCGCCACCTCGAAGTTGGAGACGCCGATCGAGCGTGAGCGGCCGTCGCGCTGGAACTCCTCGAGCGTCTTCCAGGTCGAGACGTAGTCGCCGTCGTAGAGCGTCGGCAGCGGCCAGTGGATCAGGAACAGGTCGACGTAGTCGAAGCCGAGCGCCTCGAGCGTGTCGTCGAACGCGCGGCGCGCGGCGTCGGGCTCGTGGAAGCCGTTGTTCAGCTTGCTCGTGACGTAGAGGTCCGAGCGGTCCAGGCCGGACGCCCGGATCGCCTCGCCCACGCCCTCCTCGTTGCCGTACATCTCGGCGGTGTCGATATGGCGGTAGCCGACCCGCAGCGCCTCGGCCACGGGCTCGGCGGTCTCGGAGGGATGGATCTGGAAGACGCCGAAGCCGAGCTGCGGGATGGTGTTGCCGTCGTTCAGTTCGATTGTGGGGACCTGCGCTCATGGTCTCTTGCTTTACCCGCCCGCCCGCGTGTGCAGTCGCCGTCCTACGATCGGGCCCATGGAGTTCAGCTACAGCGTCACGAAGGACGGCCGCGTCCGGATCGCGTTTCGCGGTCGCCAGGTCGTGACCGTCGCGGGCGCGCGCGCGGGACGACTGTCGGCCCAGCTTGCCCACGCCGACGGCGACGAGACGCAGCAGCTCCTGGCGCGCGCGACGGGCAACTTCAAGCGTGGGAACGAGCGCCGCTAGGCGGGCGTCTTGACCCGCTCGGGTTCGCTCGCGACGCGCTCGTCGACGCCCTCGACGGCGTGCCCCTCGAGGGACACGTCGGGAAGCAGCCGGTCGAGCCAGCGCGGCAGCCACCAGGCCTTGTCGCCCAGCAGCGTCACGACCGCCGGGGCGATCACGAGCCGCACGATCAGCACGTCGATCAGGATCGCGAGCCCGAGCCCGACACCGAACATCTTCGCGATCACGTCCGGCTGCGTCACGAAGGCGAGGAACACCGCGGACATGATCAGGCCGGCGAACAGCACGACCTTTCCGATCCGCGACATGCCCGTGATCACGCTCTGACGTGGGCGCTCGCCGTGGTTGTACGCCTCGTGCATGCGCGAGAGCAGGAAGACGTTGTAGTCCATGCTCAGGCCGAACAAGATCGCGAACAGCATCACGGGGATGAACGAGACGATCGGCACGCCGCTGTCGACGCCGATCAGGCTCGCCCCGATGCCCTCCTGGAAGACCGCCACGACGACCCCGTAGGCGGCGCCGATCGAGAGCAGGTTGAAGACCGCCGACGCGAGAGGGATCCAGAGCGAGCGGAAGGCAGCGATCAGGAGCAGCACCGAGAGGCCGATCACGACCGCGATGAACAGCGGCAGCCGCGACGCAACCTTGTCCGAGAAATCCTCGAAGCCGGCCGTGTTGCCGCCGACGAAGACCTTCAGGGGCGTGCCCTGGGTGGCGGCCGGGATCACGTCGTCGCGCAGCCGCTGGAGCAGGTCGCTCGTGCGCTCGTCCTGGGGCGCGGTCGTCGGCACCGCGAAGATCGTGGCCATCTCACCGTCGCGCGAGGGCTGCGGTGGGGCCACCGCCGCCACGCCCTCGGTGTCTGCCACCGCCCGGCGCAGCTCGGCAAGCTGCTGCTGGGTCTGCGCGTCGTCGCGCGGCGTGTCGACGGCGAGCAGGAAGGGGCCGTTGGAGCCGGGGCCGAACGCCTCGCTCAGCTGGTCGTAGGCCACGCGCTGCGTCTTCGACTCGGGCTGGTTGCCGTCGTCGGGCTGGCCGAGGCGCATCTGCGTCAGCGGCACCGCGAACAGGAGCAGCACGAGTACGCCGCCGGCTATCGAGGCCCACGGGCGGGCGGTCACGCGCTCGCCCCAGCGGCCGAACGCACGCGAGGGCTGGACGTGCTCGGGCTTCTTCGGCTTCAGCCAGCGCGCAAGCGCGCCCATCATGATCGGCAGGATCGTCAGCGCCGAGACCACCACGGCGCCGACACCGATCGCAGCTGCGATGCCGAGCTTGCCGATCAGCGGGATGCCGATCACGAGCAGGCCGGCAATGGCGACCATCACGATCAGCCCGGCAGCGACCACCGATGCGCCCGACGTCGCCGCCGACTTGGCGGCCGCGTCGCGCGTGCTGTCGCCGAGCGCCACCTGCTCGCGGTAGCGCCCGATTATCAGCAGGGAGTAGTCGATGCCGGCACCCAGCCCGAGCATCACCGCGATCACGGTCGCGAACTGCGGCAGCCCGAGCGGCTCGGCGAGCGCGGCGAGCAGGATCTGGCCGGCCATCACGCCGAGCAGCGCGCCGACGACCGTCGCGGCCATCGCGGCCGCCGAGCGGAAGAGGATGGTGAGCAGGACGATCGCGACCGCAACGCCGATCAGCTCGCCGACCGGCGCGTCCTGCTCGGAGGCAAGGTCGATCAGGACGCCGCGTGCGGCGACGTCGACGCCGTCCTGCTCCGCGGTGCGGGCGGCCTCCTCGAGCTTCTCGCCGTCCTCCTTGTCGAGGTCGGTGGCCTCGACGTCGTAGCGCACGTCGGCGGCGGCGATGCGTCCGTCCTGGGACACCCTGCCCTCGGGCCCGAACGGGTTCTCGACCGTCTCGACGTGCGGCAGCTTCGCCACGTCGTCGAGCGCGCTGTCGACGGCCCGGCGGTTCTGCGGGTCGGTGATGCTGCCGTCCTCGACGCTGAACACGAGCGTCGAGTCGGCGCCCGCGAAGGCCGGGCTGTGCGCCTTGAAGAGGTCGAGTGCCTGCTGCGATTCCGTGCCCGGGATCGAGAAGTCGTCCGCAGCCTCACCGCCGGCGCCCGCGGCGGCGCCGAGCAGGAGAAGGACGACGATCGCCACTGCGAGGCTGCGCTTCCAGTATTGGGCAAGGGTTCTGGCGAGGCGCGCGAGAAGCTCAGACATAGGGGTAGGAAGGGGTCGAGGGTGGGGCCCGATTCAAGCTAGCAACCGCCGCGACGGTCTTACGCGCGCTCGTAACGGAGATAGACGACACGCGAGGCGAACGTGCGCGTCTCGAGCAGCTGTAGCTCGAGCTTGGTCTCGAGCGGGGGGAAGAACGGCGTGCCGCCTCCGACCACCACCGGATTGACGAACAGCCCGTACTCGTCGACGAGGCCGGCTCTCACGAACGTGGCCGCGAGGCCGGCGCCGCCGACGGCCAGCGGCCCGCCGGGTTCCGCCTTCAGGCGCCTGACCTCCCCGACGGCGTCGCCCTTGACGAGCGTCGCGTTCGGCCCGACCTCATCGAGGGTCTTCGAGAACACGAACTTCGGCTTCGCCCTCCAGAGGCGGGCGAACTCGAGGATGTGCTCGCCCGGCGCCGATTGCTCGTCCACCTCGTCCCAGACCTTCAGCGTCTCGTACATGCGGCGCCCGCAGAGATGCGCGCCCAGCTCGCGCTCCTGCTCGTTGTGGAAGCGGTGCAGCTCCTCATCGGGGGCCGCCCAGTCGAACCCGCCGTCCGGGCCGGCGATGTAGCCGTCCAGCGAGACCCCTATCGAGTAGATCAGCTTCCTCATACGACGCTCCTCATGTTTGCTTGAACCGCAGTCTGTACGTTGGACGGAATGACGCAGGGGAGTTCATCGCGCGGGTTCGCTCAGTCGGCCCGCGTCGCGTTGATCGGCGGCGCGGTCACCGCATATGCGCTGCTCGACGCCTACGTCCTCGGCCCTGTGGTGATCGAGCTGTCGGCGTGGTTCGACCCGTTCGTGGTGTTCGGCGTGGCGGCGGCCGCCCTCACCCTCGTGAACGTCGCCTGCTGCAGCTGGCTCCAGCGCCGCGGCGACGAGCGCCGGCCGGGCCGGATCGAGGCCAGGCTGGAGCGGCTCGGCTCCAGCAAGCTGATGAGGCGTCCCGTGCAGTGGATCACGCGCGGCTCGTCCGCATGGTTCGTACTCGCCGCCGTCATCGTCAACGCGATCTTCGTCGTCGGGGTGGCGCGCTTCCTGGGCGGCGGGCCGGTCGACCGGCGCCGGATCATGCTCGCGTCCGCGGCCTACTCGATCACGTTCGCGGCCTTCTTCGCGGCGGTCGGCTTCGGGGCGGGCGACGCGATCCGCGCCCTCTAGCGGGATGCAGACCGCGCGGCTCGACGAGTTCGCCGCACGGGTTCTCGACCTCGGATGGGCACCGGCAGCCGCCGTGGCGGTGATGGACGCGGAGGAGACCCTGACCGCTCGGACCTACGGGGCCGAGCCGGACGCCCTGTGGCCCGTCGCATCGATCGGCAAGTCGTTCACGGCGGTGGTTGCACTGCAGCTCGCCGAAGAGGGCGTGCTCGACCTTCACGCGCCGGTGACGGACTACGTGCCCTGGCTGACGATCGGCACGGGATCGGCGCCCGTGACCCTCCATCACCTGCTGACCCACAGTGCCGGGGTCGTGGAGAGCTGCGACATGGCTCCCGCCTCGAACCACGACGTGATCGTCCTCACCGGCCTCGAGGCCGGCTTCGCGCCAGGCGAGCACCGCCACTACTCGAACATCGGCTACCGCGCCGTGGGAGTGGTCCTGGAGGCGGTGACCGGGCGGCGCTATGGCGAGCTCGTGCAGGCGCGCGTGCTGGACAGGCTCGGCATGCGCGACTCCGTGCCGGTGATGCTTCACGACACGCGGTTGAGGCTCCCCGGCGGGCACGCTCCCCGCTACGACGATCGCCCCTGGCGGCCGGAGCACGGACTGGTCGCGGCGCCCTGGGTCGAGTCGGCCGAGGCCGACGGCTGCGTCTGCTGCGGCGTCGAGGACCTCGCCGTCTACCTGCGGGCGCTCTGGACCGGCGGCGAGCTGCTGCCGGACTCGAGCCTGTCGCTCATGAGGTCGCCGCAGCCGCCGCACGAGGGCGACGACGAGTACGGCTACGGGTTGGAGATCACGGCCGACGGGTTCGGCCACGGCGGCGACATGCTCGGCTACGTCGCGCACATGCGCGTGGACACGGTGGCCGGCCTCGGCGTCGTCGCGTTCGCCAACGGATTCGCCGGCGCCTGGGCGCTCGGCGAGGGCGCACTCGCCATCGCCACGGGCCGCGAGCCGCAGCTGCCCGACGACGCCGTCGTGCCCGCGCTCAGCGACGACGGCAGCTGCCCCGCCGGGTGGTCCGCCTACCCGGGCCGCTACCGCAGCCACAACCCCTGGCTGCCGACCTTCGTCGTAGCCGCTTCGGCGGGCGCGCTCGTGCTGGGCACCGACTGGCTGAACGGCAGCGAGCGCCTGCCGCTGAGCGCCGTGGGCGACGGCCTCTTCCGCGTCGGCGACGTCGAGTGGTCGCCCGAGCGGCTCAGCTTCGACGAGATCCTCGACGGGCGCGCCCAGCGCGCGGTCTTCTCCGGGATGCCGTACTACCGAGCCTTCACGTCCTGAGCAGGGCGAAAGCGGCGCAGCCGCAGCGCATTCCCGACCACGGAGACGCTCGATAGCGCCATGGCGGCACCCGCGACGATCGGGTTGAGCAGCCCGGCCGCGGCCAGCGGCAGGGCGGCCAGGTTGTACCCGAACGCCCAGGCGAGGTTCTGCTTGATCGTGCGCAGGGTCGCCCGCGACAGGCGGATCGCGTCGACGGCGGCGCCGAGGTCGCCGGAGACGAGCGTGAGGTCGGACGCCTCGATGGCCACGTCTGTGCCGGTGCCGATCGCGAGGCCGAGGTCCGCCTGGGCGAGCGCCGGGGCGTCATTGACGCCGTCGCCCACCATCGCGACGACGCGGCCCTCGTCCTGGAGGCGCCTGACGACGGCCGCCTTGTCCGACGGGAGCACCTCGGCGATCACCTCGTCGAGGCCGAGCTGCTCCGCCACGGCGCAAGCGGTGAGCTCGTTGTCGCCCGTCAGCAGGATCGGCCGCAGCCCGAGGCCGCGCAGGGAGGCGATGGCCGCGGCGCTCGTCGGCTTGATCGTGTCCGAGACGACGAGCGCGGCGCGCGCCTGGCCGTCCCAGCCGGCCAGCACGGCGGTATGGCCCTGCTGCTCGGCGCGCTCGAGCGCGCCCTTGAGCGAGGCGGGGATCTCGAATTCCCATTCGCGCAGCAGCCGCTCGCGCCCGGCGAGCACGAGCCGGTCGCCGTCGACGGTCGCCTCGACACCGAGGCCCTCGCGATTCGAGAAGGCGTCGAGCGCGGGTAGCGGCCCGACCTCGCTGCGCGCCGCCTCGGCGATGGCCCGCGCGATCGGATGCTCGGACGCGTCCTCGGCGGCGCCGACCAGCCGCAGCGTCTCGTCGCGCTCCACCCCGTCGGCGAGCGCCAGCTCGACGAGCGACATCTTGCCGCTGGTGACTGTTCCCGTCTTGTCGAGCACGACCGTGTCCACCCGGCGCGTGGCCTCGAGCACCTCCGGTCCCTTGATCAGCAGGCCTAGCTGCGCGCCGCGGCCGGTCCCGACCATCAGCGCGGTGGGCGTCGCGAGTCCGAGCGCACACGGGCAGGCGATGATCAGAACGGCGACGGCGGCCATGAAGGCGAAACCGGCGCCCTCGCCCGCACCGAGCCAGAAGCCGAGGGTCGCGACCGCCAGCGCCACCACCGTCGGGACGAACACTCCGGAGACGCGGTCGGCGAGCCGCTGGACGGGCGCCTTGCCCGACTGCGCCTGCGTGACGAGGCGGCCGATCTGGGCCAGCGCCGTATCGGCTCCCACCCTCGTCGCACGAACGATCAGGCGGCCACCGGCGTTGACGCTCGCGCCGGGAACCTCCGCCCCCTCGCCGACCTCGACCGGCACCGACTCGCCGGTCAGCATGCTCAGGTCGACGGCCGAGTGGCCCTGTTCGACGATCCCGTCCGTGGCCACCTTCTCGCCGGGGCGCACGAGGAAGCGGTCGCCCACCTGCAGCTCCTCAACGGGGACGCGGCGCTCGTTGCCGTCGGCGTCGAGCACGGCCGCGTCCCGGGCGCCGAGCTCGAGCAGGGCCGTCAGCGCCGCGCCGGCACGCCGCTTGGCGCGTACCTCGAAATAGCGGCCGGCGAGCACGAACGTGGTCACGACCGAGGCGACCTCGAGGTAGATCTCCTCTGCGCCCGCGCCCTGCTCGGGGATCAGGTCGAAGGTCATCTTCATGCCCGGCTCGCCCGCGTCGCCGAGGAACAGGGCGTACAGCGACCACAGCCAGGCAGCGAGCGTGCCGAGACTGATCAGCGTGTCCATGGTGGCCGCGCCGTGACGGAGGTTCAGCCAGGCGGCACGGTGGAACGGCCACGCGCCCCACAGCACGACCGGCGTCGCCAGTTGCAGGACGAGCCACTGCCAATTCTCGAACTGGAACGCCGGCACCATTGAGATCAGCAGCACCGGCAGCGACAGCACGGCGCTGACGATCAGCCGTGTCCTCACGGAGGCGGTCTCGTCGTCCTCGCCTGCCTCGCTCTCGGGGATGCCCTGCCCGCCGGGGAGGGTCGCCGTGTAGCCGGCCGCCTCGACCGCGTCGAGCAGGCGCTCGGGCTCGACGGCCCCAGCGTCGTACTCGACGCTCGCCCGCTCGGTTGCGTAGTTGACGGTCGCCTCCACCCCGTCGAGGTGGTTCAGGTTCTTCTCGACCCGGGTGGCGCACGACGCGCACGTCATCCCCGTGATCGGCAGATCGACGCGCTCAGTCGCCATGCACGTCACCGACCTCGCGCGTGAACGCTGCCGTGTGGACGCGCCCGTCGACCTTGAACTGGAGGAACAGCCGGTAGGCGCCCTCTGACGGGTACTCGACCGCGAAGCGGATGTCCGAGCCCACCGCCGCCTTCGACTCGGGATGCACGTGCAGGAACGCCAGGTCGCCCTCGCGCAGCGCGACCAGATGCCCCCGCGCGCCGAGGTAGGGCTCGATGTCGCGCACCCGCGCGCCGTCCCTGTAGACCGTGAAGCGCACCTCGTCGCCTGCCTCGGCCAGGCGCACCTCGTAGCCGCCGTCCGTGACCGCGGTCGTTGCGACGTGCGGCAGCGGGCGGGCGGCGAAGGCCCCGTCGACGTTGAGGTCGATGCCGAGCGTGTGCGCCTCCCCGTCGCTGCTGAAGTCGGCGAACAGCCGGTAGCTGCCGGCCTCGGCGAGCCGCAGCGGCACCTCCCAGCCGCCGTCGGCGGTCTGCTCGGGGTGCAGATGCTGGAAGCCGCTCAGGTCGCGGCGCACGACGATCAGGTGCATGCGCCGGTCGTGCTCGACGTCGAAGGTACGCACCGTCTCGCCGCCGTCGTCGACGATCTTGAAGGCCAGACGGCCCGACTCCATGACCTGGCGCCGGTCCTCGACCACCAGCCGCAGTCCGTCCTCGGCCTGGGCGAGGCCCTTGACCCTGGGCGGGCTGGCTGTCGCATGCGCGTCCGTCTCGCCGCCACCGCCGGCGTGAGCGTCGGCAGCTTCTCGATCCACGTCGGGGTCGATGGCGGCCCCGGCGAAGTTGGCGCCGGCGAACACCAGGGCGAGCAGGCCGGCGAACAGCGCGACCCGGACGAGGCTGCTCATGTTCTTGATCTGCTTCATCAATACGGGGGAGGGGTATCCGGCCACACCGTAGCATACCCCCCGCGGGTATTGCTAACATGTGCGCCAATGGCCAGCACGCAGACCAGCAACAAGCACGGATACTCGGCGACCAAGGACCAGCTGCTCACCCGTCTGCGCCGCGTCGAAGGACAGGTACGCGGCATCGAGGGGATGGTCGAGGACGACCGTTACTGCATCGACGTCCTAACCCAGATCTCGGCTGTCCAGGCCGCGCTCGACAAGGTCGCGCTCGGCCTGCTGGACCAGCACGCGCGCCACTGCGTCGTCGACGGCCACGCCGAGGGCACTCCCGAGGAGCTCACCGACGAGCTGATGGCGGCGGTCGGCCGGCTGCTGCGCCGCGGCTAGCCGGCCGACGGCCAGGCCTACCCGAGCGCCTTGGCCTTGAGCTTGTCGAACTCCTCCTGGGTGATCGCCCCCGAGTCGAGCAGCTCCTTCGCCTTGGAGATCTCGCCCGCGGACCCGCCTGCGGTGTCGCGCACGTAGTCGTCGAACGCCTGCTGCTGGTCCTTGGCCTGCTTGACGCTGCGCTCGCGCATCCCGTCGTGCTGGGCGATCAGATAGACCAATACGCCGAGGAAGGGAATGATGATCACGAACACGACCCAGGCCGCCTTGTGCCAGCCGCCGATGTCGTCACGACGGAACACGTCGATGAAGACGGTGATGACGATCCAGATCCAGATCACCCAGGCGAAGAAGATGATCATGGTCCAGAGGATGTTGAGGAACGGATAGTCCGCGGCTATGGGCATCTGGGTTGGGCTCCCTTTCGATTTTCAGCGAATCCGGCCGCCATACTCGCGCATTGGCCGGACGGGCGCCACCACCGGGTGTACTCGTGCTCCGCCCGCCCGACGGTCATCCGTCAGTTGGCGGACTCCGCCGCGGATCATTCGCCGGGCTTGCGGGCCCGCACGATGGCCGAGCCGGCGTGCTCGTGGACGCGGTGGGTCTCATGAATCTCTATGTCCACCAAGCCGGCGGCCTCGAGCTCCAGTTTGAACTCAGCGCGCGTCAGCGCACCGGCGACGCAGCCGGTCCACTGCTCCAGGTCTTGGCGGGTGGCCTCGTCCATGTCCTCATCGGCGATCACGTCGGACACGGCGAAACGACCCCCTCGGCGCAGCACGCGCGCCGCCTCGGCCAGCACCGTGCGCTTGTCGGAGGCGAGGTTGATGACGCAGTTGGACAGCACCACGTCGACGCTTTCGTCGGGCAACGGGATCTCCTCGAGGTAGCCCTTGACCCACTCGACGTTCTCGATCCCCGCCTCCCTCGCGTTGGCACGGGCCAGCGAAAGCATCTCGTCGGTCATGTCGAGGCCAATCGCCCTGCCGCTGGGACCGACACGACGGGCCGAGATCAGCACGTCCGCGCCGGCCCCTGAGCCCAGATCGAGCACGGTCTCGCCCTCGTGGAGGTCGGCGACGGCGGTGGGGACGCCGCATCCGAGCGACGCGCCCACCGCCGGCTTCAGCGCAGGATCGCCGGCGTCGTCGTACAGGGTGGCGCCGAAGCTGTCGCCCGCGCAACAACCCCCTCCTGGACTACTCGACCGGATGGCAGTCGCGGCGGACGCGTAGCGCTCCCGCACGCGCTCTCGGATGTCAGTGTTGGTCAGGTCAGCCACGCGGACAGCTCCTTGAGTGCTTCGGGGGTGACGTAGTAGTAGGCCCAGAGCCCGCGGCGCTCGGAGTCGACGATCCCGGCCTGGCGCAGCTTCTTCAGGTGGTGTGAGAGCGTCGGCTGGGAGATGTCGAACAGCGGGACGAGCTCGCAGACGCAGACCTTGCCCGCGTGCTTGCGAAGCACGTCGACCAGTTGGAGGCGCACCGGATCGCCCAGCGCCTTCGCGACCTCCGCCATCCGGATCGCGGCGCCGGGATCCACGTCCGGGTAGACGAGCGGCTCGCAGCACGGCTCGCCCGCGGGCCGCTTCTGCTTGGGAGCGAGCTCCAACTCGACGGCCATCGGTCTACCTATATCGATTGCATTGATGATTGTCAATGGATACGATCCGACTCGATGGCGCACGTCCTGTTCGTCTGCCTCCACAACGCCGGCCGTTCGCAGATGAGCCAGGCGCTCTTCGAGCGCGCCGCCGGAGGGCGTCACAGCGCATCCTCGGCCGGGACGACACCCGCCGACGAGGTCCACCCCGAGGTGATCGAGGCGATGCGCGAGCTCGGCATCGACCTCGCCGGCCGCACTCCCCGGCGCCTGACCGTCGAGGCCGCGGAGCGGGCCGACGTGGTCGTGACGATGGGTTGCGGCGACGAGTGCCCGTACATCCCCGGGAAGCGCTACATCGACTGGGACCTACAGGACCCGAAGGGCCTCTCCCCCGCCCAGGTCGACGCGATCCGCGACGAGATCGCAGGCCGGGTGCGGGAGCTGGCCGCCGAGTTGGACGCCGAGGAGCGCCGCTAGCGCGGACGACCAACCCGTCACGAGTGGACAGAAACGCCAGATATACGGACGCAATTCGCCACTCGCGTCACGGACCGGTCTGCGCAGATCCCGACCTAGCTCGAGGCCGGCATCACGTGGCGCGCTGATAGATCAGGATCGCGACGCCGTTGCTCGTCACCTGCGATTCGGCGAGTCGAAGCCGCTTTGGCGGCTGTCCCTCGTGGAAGAGGCGCTTCCCCGTGCCGGCGATCACCGGGTAGACCTCGAGACGCATCTCGTCGAGCAGGTCTGCGTGGAGCAAGGCTTCGACGAGCGACAGGCTGCCGTGGACTCCGATGTTCTTGCCCGGCTGCTGCTTGAGCGCGGCGACGGTTCCGGCGAGATCCCCGGCGACCGTCGCGCTCTCGTGCTCGCCCCAGGGCGCAGCCTCCAGCGATGACGAGAACACGTACTTCGGCACGCCGTTGATGTGGCTCGCGAACGGCTCGTTGTCGGACGTCGGCCAGTGGTCGGCCCACTCGTCGTACGTGACGCGGCCGAGCAGCATGGCGTCCTCCTCGGCCATCCTCCCGAAGAAGTCGTCCAGCACCTCCCGCGAGTCGCGCAGCTCGACGATCGTGTCGATCACGGCGTCGGGCGCCCCGACACCGTCCAGGGTGACGAAGGTGTGTGACACGACCTTGCGCATGGGTGTGCTCCTTGCCTCTGGGGTGCGCGTCTCAGGGCGCGCCGAAGTCCTGCACGTACGTGCCGCCGCTGCCGCCCTGCGGCGTGCCCGGTGACACTCCGATCCCGCTGTCCCGGAGAACCCCGTTGAGCATGTTCGCGCGGTGGCCCGGCGAGTTCATCCACCCGCTCACGATCCGGCGCGGGGTGCCGAGCGAGCCGCCGCCCCAGGCGATGTTCTCGGCGATGTAGGACCACGGATAGCCGCTCGCGCCGATTCTCTGGTCGAACGTCCGCCCGTCGGCCGAGACATGCGAGAAGTAGCGGTTCGCGGTCATGTCGGTCGCGTGTGCCTGGGCCGCAAAGCCCAGCTGGGCATTGTCCGCCAGCGGTGCGATGCCGACGCGAGCCCGCTCGGCGTTCACGAGGCACAGCGTCGCGGCCCGCGCCGTCGCAACGTTCGAGGCGCTCGGAACCGCGTCCGCGCCGGAACAGCTTGCGGTCGAGGGAGCACCCGGGGCCGGCGACACGGGCGCCGGCGGCACCCAGGCGGGCGGAGCCGGAGCCGGGGGAGCCGGCGCCGGAGCGCGGTGCCTGCGCCGCGACCGCCCGTGCCGCCTGCAGGGCCGCTTGCGCCTTGCCCGTCCCTGGCGGGGCCGTCGCTGATCGGCGGCATGGCGCCTGGAGCCGCGCCGATGGCGCACGCGACAGCGCCGCCGCAGCTTGCGACGCGCCTGCCCGCGCCCGGAGGGCTGGTCAGCCGCGCTCTGCGCCTCCGCGCGCCTCGTCGCCGCTCGGTGGCGCAGCGGCGCCAGCGGCCGCCGGCAGCCCGAGCACAGCCAGGACGGCAAGGACGGCGGTCGTCATGAGAAGACGCGCGAGCACCCGTTGGCAACGTACCGCCACCCACCGTCGCCTAAACGCCCTGCATGCCGACGTGCGCCGGCGCGCAGCGGGGTCGACCTCTGACGAGTTGGCCGGGTCAGCTCCGCCGCATGAACGGCTGCGTCATGTAGAGCGCACGCCCGAAGACCTCATCTGGAATCCCCCTGTAGGGCTCCTCGGTCGAGCTGATCCACTCCAGTGCCAGAGCCTCCCCGTCCACGGACCACCGGTACGTGGTCACCCCGGTTGCGTGGATCTGCTTGACGTAGAGGTCCCATTCACCTTCGTGGAGGTCCAGGATCAGCGCGTTGCCGGCGGCGGGGGGAGCGAAGATCGGCGTGGTGGCGCGGAAGCGCTCGATCCACCTCGCGAGGCCATCCCGGCGCGGCTCATGTCACATGTTCCCCAGCGGCGAGCCTACGAGCGGGGACCCGAGGCGGTCAAGCGACGGGCGCGAGCCAAAGTCGACCGGTCTCGCCAACCTCGGCTAGTAGTACTGCCCGCCCAGGTCCGCCATCAGGATGAAGTCCGCCCCGAGACCGTCTGCGGCGATGCCTCTCGGGGCCGCGGCGCGCTCTCCGAACATGATCGTGTTGGAGGTTCCGTCCGTGACACTTGAGGCGAGCGCGAGGAACTCGTGGTCGGTCTGATTGTGCTGGTACACGGACGCGCCGAGCCCGGCGTGCCCGTTGTAGCTGACGACGCCGGACGGGTGGGTGCCGGCGCTTGCCGATCCCGCCGCGGCGAGAAGACCGGCCGCGACGAAGACCGTCGCGAGAGAGTGCTTGAGGTTGATGCCGAGCATGGGGTCCGCCTTTCAGGTGGTTGTCGGCGGTATGACCCGGCCCGGCGGGGAAAGGTTGGCGGGATGTGTCGTGGACCC
>CAVTZF010000006.1:0-30767 GCA_963739095.1 uncultured Thermoleophilaceae bacterium | reverse complement strand
GCGCGGCTCCTCGGCGGGCTTCGCCGCGTCGCTCTCGGGCCGCTTGGGTGGCTGTCCGCTGCCCGCCGTCGTGCCGGTCAGCTTGAAGCGCGGAGGCGTCCCCTCGGCCATCGGTGTCTTATACCCTCATGCGGCCGCGACCGTGCGTTTGGGTATGCCCGGCGAGGGGGACACTCAGTGCGCGCAGACCGCCCAATGGACCGCGACCTCGGCATAGGACTCCACGTCGACCCGCTCGGTGACCTCGAGGTGCAGCGGGCGCTCGCCCTTGCGCGCGCGAGAGAGAGCTACCCGGCCGTCCCGCGCGAGACGCTGCTGGGTTACTGCGAGGCCGCTTGGGACGTCGCGCTGAGGGCGGATCCGCGCGGGCGCGACCTCCAGGGCAGCTTCGACCGGGCGCTTCTGATCATCGCCTGGACGCAGCGTCGCAGCGGTGGGCGCGTGCCGCTCCGCGATCTGATCGATCAGACCGTCCCGCGCATCGCGCTCGAGCCCTTCATCGCCGCGCCGCGCGCACCCGAGGTCGGCGTCCAGCCCGAAGAGGTCGCACCGAGCCGGCGCTCGCCGCTGCGCCTGCCGTTCAGCTCGCCGATCCCGGTCGGAGCGGCGGTGGCTGCCGCAGGTCTGGTCGGCGTGGGCGTGCTCAGCCAGGCCGAGGTCATCCCGATCGCGCCGCTTCAGCCCACGGGCAGCGACGAGGCGGCAGGCGGCGACGAGATCGCCGCGCGCGACGACGGTGAGCGCAATTCGAAGCAGGCTGCTACCGGGGCTGCGCAGGGCTCGGGCGACGTGGTCGCCGGGCTGATTCCCGACGCAGCGGGCGACGCGTCAGGTCAGGCCTTCGCCGCACCTGCCGCTCCTTCAGGGGGCCCCGCCGCCACCGCCGCGACCAGCGCGAAGGCGTCCCGCGACGACGGGCCGCCGGCCGCCGGGAAGGCAAAGGACGCCGCGGCGGGGCAGGTGGCCGCGCAGACGGCCGGCGCCCAGGCCGCCCCGCCTGCGCCGGTGGCGCCCGCCGCGCCCGCTCCGTCGCCGCAGCCGGTGGTGCGGGTCGAGATGGCGCCCACGCCCACCGCGATGATCCTCGAGGTGTCCGCGCCGCCGCAGCGGCCGACCACCCGCGGCGATGAGGACGACGCTGCGCCCGACGTGGATGAGACCAGCCCCGTTGATCCGGTGAGCGACGAGGGTGAAGAGCATCAGCGCGAGCGCCGCTCCGCTCGCGAGGAGGACGAGGATCGAGGCCCGCTCGATGTGCTCGAGGACGTCGCGCGGGATCGGGACGACGAGGACGCCGACGAGGCTGAGCCCACACCGGAGTCCTCCGACCCGCCGACGCCGCCGGCCACCGACGGAGACGCGCCCGCGGTGCCGGGCGAGCCCGCGCCGGCGACCCCGACGCCCGCACCGGTCGAGACGGCGCCTGCGCCGGCGCCCGCAGAGACCGCGCCGGCACCCGCTCCGGCACCTGTGCCGGTCGAGCCTGCGCCCGCGCCCGCCGAGACGGTTCCGGCGCCAGCGCCCCCACCCGCGCCTCAGGCGCCCACCACCCCGCCGGCACCCGCGGCCTGAGTCCGTCCCCTAGGCCGGCGCGCGCAGCTGCAGCTCGAACCGGTGGCGCCCGGCCGCGATCTCGAGCTTCGTCGCGGCCGCCGGCACCGCGGGTACGAAGGCGGTGTCGCCGCGCAGGTGGTGTCCGGGGATCCAGCCGCCTCCCTGCGGCGTGTAGGCGGTGCCCGCGTCGTCCCATAGGGAGAACGCGGCGGGCGGCTTGTGCTCGCCGCCCGCGGCGCTGTCCGGGTTGGCCGGCGGCGATACGAACAGCCAGCGCAGCAGCACCCCGTCGCCGTAGAGCTCGGCGGCGAGCAGGTGGAGGCCGGGTGTCTCGCGCGCCGGCTCGGCGCGCACCACGCGCCTGAGCTCGACGCCACGGAAGGGCGCATACGCGGTGCTCGTGATCTCGCGCAGGCGCCGGAAGAAGCGCTCGCGGTCCGCCTCCGTGACGAGGCCGAGCGCGTTGAGCGTCTCGAATGCGGCCGACACGTTGACCACGGCCTGGTCGGCCTCGGTCCGGATCAGGTTGGGGTCGAGCGGCCGCCGCGGCGTCGTCTCGACCCGCTGCAGGTTGTGCTCGAGCAGCTCGACGGCGCGACGCCTGAGGTCGGCGGGGCGCTCGTTCTCCGGCGCGTCGGACACGGTCGCGCCGAAGATAGATGGTCGCGGCCGCGCCAGTCGGGCGCCGCGCCATCGCGTGCGACGAGACCGGCGCCGCCTGGGCTGCGGGCACGCCACCGCACGCGCCTAGCAGGGCGGCCACCGCGAGCGCGAGTCGAAGGGACATCGCCCGCCGTATTGTGCACGGAAAGCGGGGTGGACGTTCTCCCAACCTTGCTATAAATTGACTTAGGTTTTCTATGCAAGCTGATCGCTTCACAGTCAAGTCCCAGGAGGCGCTCGCCGCCGCGCAGGCGCTTGCCCGCGCGCGCCGGAATCCGGAGGTAGCGCCCGCCCATCTGCTCGTGGTCCTGCTCGAGCAGGAGGGCGGGATCGTCGTCCCGGTGCTGCGCCGCGCCGGCGCCGACCCCGAGCGGGTCCGCCGGCGCGCGAACGAGGCGCTCGACGCGCTCCCCACGATCAGCGGCGACGCCTCGGCGGCGCCCGCGCTCGGCCGCGAGCTGATCGAGGTCCTGAACCGCGCCGACGAGGAGGCGCGCGGGCTCGGCGACGAGTACGTCTCGACGGAGCACGTGCTGCTCGCCCTCGCGGGCGACCCGAAGCTCGACGTCGGCGCCTCGCGCGACCAGATCGGCGAGGCCGTGCAGCAGGTCCGCGGCCCGCACCGCGTGACCGACCAGAACCCGGAGGACAGGTACCAGGCGCTCGAGAGGTTCGGCCGCGACCTCACCGAGGCCGCCGAGCAGGGCAAGCTCGACCCGGTGATCGGCCGCGACGACGAGGTCCGGCGCGTGATCCAGGTGCTCTCGCGCCGCACGAAGAACAACCCGGTGCTGATCGGCGAGCCGGGCGTCGGCAAGACGGCCATCGTCGAGGGGCTCGCGCAGCGGATCGTCTCGGGCGACGTGCCCGACTCGCTGCGCGACCGGCGCGTGATCGCGCTCGACATCGGCGCGCTGGTCGCCGGCGCCAAGTACCGCGGCGAGTTCGAGGACCGGCTCAAGGCCGTCCTCAAGGAGATCGCAGAGGCCGGGGGTCAGATCATCCTGTTCCTCGACGAGCTGCACACGATCGTCGGGGCGGGCGCCGCCGAGGGCGCCGTCGACGCCGCCAACCTGCTGAAGCCGATGCTCGCTCGCGGCGAGCTGCGTGCCGTCGGCGCGACCACGCTCGACGAGTACCGCAAGCACATCGAGAAGGACGCGGCGCTCGAGCGGCGCTTCCAGCCTGTGTACGTCGAGGAGCCGAGCGTCGAGGACACGATTGCGATCCTGCGCGGGCTCAAGGAGCGCTACGAGGTGCACCACGGCGTGCGCATCAAGGACTCCGCGATCATCGCCGCCGCGACCCTGTCGCACCGCTACATCGCCGACCGCTTCCTGCCCGACAAGGCGATCGACCTGGTCGACGAGGCCGCGTCGCGGCTGCGCATCGAGATCGACTCGATGCCGATGGAGATCGACGCCGTCGAGCGCCGCATCCAGCAGCTCGAGATCGAGCTGCAGGCGCTCTCCAAGGAGAAGGACGACGCCAGCGTCGCCCGCCGCGAGGCGATCGAGCGCGAGCTCGCCGACCTGCGCGAGCGCTCCAACGAGATGAAGGCGCACTGGACCGGCGAGAAGGAGGCCATCGAGGCGATCCGCTCCGCGAAGGAGCAGCTCGAGCAGTCCCACCGCGAGGCCGAGCGCGCCGAGCGCGAGGCCGACCTGCAGCGCGCCGCCGAGCTCCGCTACGGCGAGATCCCGCGGCTCGAGCAGCTCGTCAAGGACGAGGAGGCGCGCCTGCGCGAGCTCCAGTCGGACGTGACCTTCCTCAAGGAGGAGGTCGACGACGAGGACGTCGCCGAGGTGGTCGCCCGCTGGACCGGCATCCCGGTCTCGAAGCTGATGGAGGGCGAGGTCGAGAAGCTGATCCACATGGAGGAGCGCCTGCACGAGCGCGTCGTCGGTCAGGACGAGGCCGTGGCCGCGGTATCGAATGCGCTGCGGCGCTCGCGCGCCGGCCTCCAGGACCCGAACCGCCCGATCGGCACCTTCCTCTTCATCGGCCCCACCGGCGTCGGCAAGACCGAGCTCGCCCGTGCGCTCGCCGAGTTCATGTTCGACTCCGACCAGGCGATGGTGCGCATCGACATGTCGGAGTACATGGAGAAGCACTCGGTGTCGCGGCTATTGGGCGCGCCGCCCGGCTACATCGGCTACGAGGAGGGCGGCCAGCTCACGGAGGCCGTGCGCCGCCGCCCGTACACGGTGGTGCTGCTCGACGAGATCGAGAAGGCGCACCACGACGTCTTCAACGTGCTCCTGCAGCTGATGGACGACGGTCGCCTGACCGACGGCCAGGGCCGCACCGTCGACTTCAAGAACACCGTCGTGATCATGACGTCGAACGTGCCCGGCGGCTTCGCCGGCGTCGAGGCCACCTTCAAGCCCGAGTTCGTGAACCGGCTCGACGAGATCGTCGAGTTCCGCCAGCTCACGCGCGAGGAGATCGGCAAGATCGTCGAGCTCCAGGTCGCTCGGCTGATCGAGCGGGTGCGCGAGCGCGACGTCGAGGTCGAGCTGACCGACGACGCGCGGACGCTGCTCGGCAACCTCGGCTACGACCCGACCTACGGCGCCCGCCCGCTCAAGCGGGTGATCCAGAAGCAGCTCGTCGACAAGCTGGCGCTGAAGCTGCTCGAGGGCGAGTTCGGGCCGGGCGACGTCGTCAGGGTCGACGCGGCCGACGGCGAGCTCGTGTTCGAGAAGGCCGCCGCGCCCGCGGCGGTGTTCTAACCCGAAGCGGGGACTCCGGCCGCCCGGCTGGGGTGGGCGACCCAGACGTTCGTCCAGGTTCAGCCCCGAGCCCTCAAGTCGCTCCTACGCTGGCCTGACCGTGGTTTTCTTCGGTCGCCCCAGCTGGGTAGCCGCGGCGGCCACGGTCGCTGCGCTGCTGCTCTGGATGCCGCTTTCGGCGGAGGCCCGCGAGCGCGATCTGCCCGGTGAGGGGCCGCTGCCCTCGGGGCTCGCGCCCGCGCATGTCCATCTGAACGACACCGTGCTCACGAGCGCGGTGGCGAGCGCCGCCGGCGCCTCCGGGCCCACGCGCGCGTATACGACCGCAGACGGTCAGAGCGTGAGCGTGCGCGTGTCGCGCGCGTATCCGGACTCGGTCGTCGCGGACCGTGCGCTCGTCGACTTTCTCGACTCGCGCCTGCACGGGCCCGAGCTCGGCAGCCTGTCCGTGTACGTCGGCGCGCCGGCCGAGATCGAGCGGCTCTGCGGTGGCGGCGGTGCGGTCGCCTGCTACGGCCCCGCGGAGCAGCGCATGTACGTTCCCGGTGAGGCCGTGGCCGGCGTGCCGGTCGAGTACGCGCTGACGCACGAGTACGGCCACCACCTGGCGGGCTGGCGCTCGAACCGGCCCTGGAACGCGCTCGACTGGGGCGCCAAGTACTGGTCGAGCGCGATGCGCGTTTGCGCCGGCGTCGAGGCCGGCGAGCTGTTCCCGGGCAACCAGGGGCGCCACTACCTGAGCGACCCGGGCGAGGGCTTCGCCGACGGCTACGCGCACGTCCACTACCCGGACGTCCCCTGGCAGTACAACCCGATCTTGCGTCCCGACCGCGCCGCGTTCGCGGCGATTCGCCGCGACGTGTTGCACCCCTGGACGGGCCCGCGCTCGCGGACCTTCCGCGGCCGGCTCGGCCAGGGGCGCGGCGCCCGGCGCTTCCATATCCGCATGCGGCTCGACGGCGCCGTCAGGCTGCAGCTCGCTGCGCCCGCGGGCATGCGCGCCGAGCTGACGGTGCGCGGCGCCGGCTCCGCTGCCGGGCGTACCCTGCGCGGCGGCCGCGGCTTCGGCGTCGAATGGTGCCGGCACAGGCCGGCCGAGCTGGTGACCGTGACCGTCCGCCGCCGCAGCGGCGCCGGCCCGTTCCGGCTGCGCGTCGCCTGGCCCGGCTAGCTCACCAGCTCCGCGACCAGCTCGTGGAGCTCGCCGCGGCCGCCGGCCTGACGACGCGCCGCACCGTGATCGTGAAGCCGACGCTCTGCGGGCGGCGCGCCTTGAACTTCCGGAACGCGTCGAACTGGACGACGTAGACGCCGACGGGCGCGCCGCGCCGCAGCAGCCGGCGCTTCTTCGTGAGTCCCTTGCACGCACCCTTCAGCTTTCCCACCGCCATGCTGCGCGTCTTGCCGTTGCGCGTCACGTGGGCCCACAGGCGCTTCCCACTGTTGGCGGTGAACCCCACGGCCTTGATGCGCACCCTGCGCCCGGGCGAGCCGCTCTTCGGCCGCAGGGTGACGTCCGCCTCGCTGACGGTGATCTGGGTCAACGCCGTGAGCGTCGGGTTGGTCGTGTCGGTGGCGACGTAGGTGCTGGTGCGCCGTCCGTTGCGCTGCCCGAGCCGCAGCGAGCCGTTGAAGGCCCCGGTCGCATCTGTGCTGAGCGAGCCGATGCTCTCCCCGTCCCTGGTGACGGCGATACCACCCGGCAGGTTCGGGCTGAAGCCCGTGCCGAGCAGGTTGACGTTCTGACCCGAGCCGTAGCAGGGCAGCCCCGGGCTGACGTCGAGCGTCGCCGCTGAGGCCGTCGCGGGAACGGTGAGCGCGGTGGCGACGGCCGCCAGGGCGGTGAGGCGGAGCTTCATTCGGGGTCTCCAGATCATGTGTAGGGCGCGCGGTGCGCCGTCAGGCTACATTCACGCGCGACGTAGGTCTCAAGGGAAAGGAACACGGTGCCCACCTTCGTGATGCTGTCCACACTCACGCCCGATGGCGTGCAGACACTGAAGAGCAACCCGCAGCGCATCCGCGAGGTCAACAAGGAGATCGAGCAGCTGGGCGTGACGGTGACCGCGCAGTGGGCGGTGCTCGGCCGCTTCGACTTCGTGAACATCGTCGAGGCTCCGGACGAGAAGACGATCGCGCGCGTGTCGATGGAGCTCGGCTCACGCGGGACCGGCAGCTACGAGACGCTCGCCGCGATCCCGATCGACGAGTTCATCGCGGCGCTTTGAAAGCCCTCGTAGTCGGCGGCGGCGGCCGCGAGCACGCGCTGGTCCGGACGCTGCTCCGCAGCCCGGCCGGGCCTGAGCTGCTCTGCGCGCCGGGCAACGCCGGCATCGCGCGCGACGGCGTCGAGTGCCTGCCCGACGACGATCTCGTCGGGCTCGCGCGCGAGCGCGGGGTCGACCTGGTGGTCGTGGGACCGGAGGCGCCGCTCGTGGACGGGCTCGTCGACGAGCTCGCCGCTGCCGGCGTGGCTGCCTTCGGGCCATCCAAGGAGGCGGCGCGCATCGAGGGCTCGAAGGCCTACGCGAAGCAGCTGATGAAGGAGACGGGCGTCCCGACCGCGTCGCACGTCCTCTTCCGCACGCGCGAGGAGGCGGCCGAGCACCTCGCCTGCGCGTCCTATCCGGCCGTGCTCAAGGCCGACGTGCTGGCCGCAGGCAAGGGCGTGATCATCGCCGCCGACGAGCGCGAGGCGCGCGCCGCGCTCGACGTCTTCTTCGGCGAGCGGCGCTTTGGCGACACCGAGGTCGTGCTCGAGGAGTTTCTCGAGGGCGAGGAGCTGTCACTGCTCGCGCTCTGCGACGGCGAGCGCGCCGTGCCGCTCGCGCCCGCGCAGGACTACAAGCGCATCTTCGACGGCGACGAGGGCCCGAACACCGGCGGCATGGGCAGCTACTCGCCGGTGCCCGGCTTCGACTCGGCCCGGGCGCAGGAACTCGCCGCCGTGGTCCACCAGCCGATCGTCGACGAGCTGCGCCGGCGCGGCACGCCCTTCCACGGCGTGCTCTACGCGGGCCTGATGATGGGGCCTTCGGGCCCCAAGGTGCTCGAGTACAACGCGCGCTTCGGCGACCCGGAGACGCAGGCCGTGCTGCCGCGGCTGCGCTCCGACCTGCTCGAGCTGCTCGAGGCCTCGACCCGCTTCGGCGGGCTCGAGGGCGTCGAGCCGGAGTGGGCCGACGACTGGGCCGTGACGCTCGTGCTGGCCTCGCGTGGATATCCCGAGTCGTCTTCGAAGGGGGACGTGATCACGGGTGTCGACGAGGCCGAGGCGGCGGGGGCTCAGGTGTTCCACGCCGCCACGGCCGAGCGCGACGGTGAGCTCGTGACGGCCGGGGGGCGCGTGCTCGCCGTGACCGCGCTTGGCGACGGTCCCGCGGAGGCGCGCGAGCGCGCCTACGCCGCCGCCGAGCAGATCGAGTTCGACGGTCGCCAGCTGCGATCCGACATCGCACTGAGAGCAGTGGATAGGGTCGGGGCGTGAGCGGCACCGAGGAGTTCTCCGCACCCGTCGCCGAGACGGAGGTCGAGTACGAGTTCGACGAGCTGGACGTGGACGATGCACCCCAGGTCGGCATCGTGATGGGCTCGAAGAGCGACATGCCCGTGATGGAGAAGGCCGCTGCGCAGCTCGACGAGCTCGGCGTCCGCCACGAGATGCGCGTGATGAGTGCCCACCGCGACCCGGACACCGTGGCCGACTACGCGAAGAACGCGCGCATGCGCGGGATCAAGGTGATCATCGCCGGGGCCGGTCTCGCCGCTGCGCTGCCCGGCGTCGTGGCCGCGCACACCGACCTGCCGGTGATCGGCGTGCCGCTCACCTCGAAGACCTCGGTCGGCGGCGGGCTCGACGCGCTGCTCGCGATCTCGCAGATGCCGCCCGGCGTGCCGGTCGCGACGGTCGGCGTCGACAACGCCAAGAACGCGGCCGTGTTGGCCGCGCGCATCCTGAGCGTTTGATCCGGGGCTGCCGACCGTGATCGAGCGCTACACCCGCCCCGAGATGGGGGCGATCTGGTCCGAGCGGCGCAAGCTCGACACCTGGCTGCAGGTGGAGCTCGCCGTCGTCGACGCGCTCGTCGAGCAGGGAGTGGTGCCCGAGGAGGACGGCGACGTGATCCGTGACCGGGTGTCGTTCACGGTCGAGGCCGTCAAGGAGCGCGAGAAGGTGACCGACCATGACGTCGCGGCGTTCGTCGACGTGGTGGCGGGCTCGGTCGGCGAGGCGGGTCGCTGGGTACACCACGGGCTGACCTCATCGGACGTGCTCGACACCGGCCTCGCTCTGCAGCTCTCACAGGCGGCGATGGTGCTGGTTGGCGGGGCGCACGACTACCGCGATGCGCTGATCCGGCGCGCACGGGAGCAGGTCGACACGCTCTGCGTCGGGCG
Source organism: uncultured Thermoleophilaceae bacterium (assembly GCA_963739095.1). Taxonomy (GTDB): domain Bacteria; phylum Actinomycetota; class Thermoleophilia; order Solirubrobacterales; family Thermoleophilaceae; genus JACVRW01. The sequence continues at coordinate 21,417 of CAVTZF010000006.1, read as the reverse complement.
TACCCACGGCGTCCACGCCGAGCCGACGACCTTCGGCGTCAAGCTCGCCGGGTTCGCGTTCGAGGCGCACCGCAACATGCGCCGGCTCGAGCGGGCGGCGGAGACGGTGTCGGTGGGGGCGCTGTCCGGGGCGGTCGGGACCTACGCCGCCAACGGGCCCGAGATCGAGGAAGCGGTGCTGCGCCGGCTCGGGCTGGGGCGCGAGGACGTGTCCACGCAGGTCGTCCCGCGCGATCGCCACGCCGAGCTGCTCGAGGCGATCGCGCTCGCAGGAGCGGGACTCGAGCGCTTTGCCACCGAGATCCGTCACCTGCAGCGGACGGAGGTGCGCGAGGTCGAGGAGCCGTTCCGCGAGGGCGCACAGAAGGGCTCGTCGGCGATGCCGCACAAGCGCAACCCGATCATCAGCGAGCGCATCTCCGGCATCGCCCGGCTGTTGCGCGCCTACGCGCTCACCGGGCTCGAGAACGTGGCGCTGTGGCACGAACGCGACATCTCGCACTCCTCGGTCGAGCGCGTGACGCTGCCCGACGCGACGATCCTGCTCGACTACGCGCAGCACCTGGCCGTGCGCGTGGTCGAGGGCATGACGATCCACGCGGACCGTATGCGGGCCAACCTGAACGCTACGCACGGGGCGCTCTACTCGCAGCGCGCGCTGCTGGCGCTCGTCGAGGCGGGGCGCTCGCGCGACGAGGCGTACCGGACCGTGCAAGAGGCCGCCCAGCGGGCCTGGGACGAGGGCATCGAGTTCCGCGAGCTGCTGGCCCAGGCCGCGCCCGAGCTGGACCTTGACGCCGTCTTCGACCCGGACGCCTTCGTGCGCCACGCCCCGACCGTCGTCGGGCGCCTCGACCGCATCACCTAGCCCGTCCCCCGGACGGGTGTACTAGCGGGCCCATGGCCGGCTCAGGCGGACGAAGGCGCCGGGCCGATGCGACTCTGGTGGACCCGATCGCCGAGGATGCGGCGCGCCGCAAGAAGAAGCGCAGGCTGAAGCGGCGCCGCAAGACGAAGCCGCGCTGTGCGCCGCAGCGCCCGCAGAAGCGCCGGCGCCGGCGCGCGAAGCGCTCGACGATCGAGTCGCCCTACCCGCAGGCACGCCGGCCGCGCGCCGGCTCGGCGGGCGGAAGTTGAAGTAGAGCTGCTCGGAGCTCCAGGAGCTGCGCGTCCGACTTCCGGGGCGTCTATTGCGCGCTCCTCGAGCAGTGGCTCGGGGTGAGCGCGGACGGGATCATCCCCAACGCAGGGTCGTTCACCCGCCCGCAGCTCGTCCTGCAGTGAGGCGCCGGGCGCCGTCGCTGGCGCTGGGCGCGGCACTGCTGATCGGCGTCCTGCCGGCGGCGGCCGGCGGATCGCAGCCGCAGGGCCGGGTCACTGCCGAGGCCGGCGGCACGACGGCTGGTGCGGCGGCCAAGCGCCAGCCGCGCCGCTGCGCGAGCCCGGCGCACGGGCGAAGGCAGCGGCGGCGGACGTGCAGGCGCGCGCGGCTCGGCCTGCGCGCGGCGCCGCGGCTCGTTCGACCGGCTCATCGACGTCGGTCGGCGGCCCGCTGCCGCCCCGCGCCGGCTCTGCCCGGCCAGTCGGCGCCTGGGACGCCCGGCTCGCCCGGCAGCTCCGTTCCAACCGCAGCCGCTTTCGGACTACGTGGCGGTCACAGCCAGCGAATGGCGGCTCGCGCTCTCGCGCCCGCTCGTCGGTGCCGGGCTCGTCACGGTCGAGCTGCGCAACACGGGCGAGGATCCGCACGATCTCGTGGTGGCGCCCGAGAGCGGAGGAGCCCCGGCGCATCACTTCCCCGAGACCGACCCGGGCGTCTACACCGCCGCCGGCATGCAGCTGGCGGCCGGCCGCTACACGCTCTTCTGCTCGCTGCCCGGCCATGCCGAGGCCGGCATGACGGCGACGCTGCAGGTGGCCCAGCCCTAGAGGCGGCCGAGCGCGCCCGCGCGCTCAGCCGGGACGGGCCAGGTAGCGCTCACCCTTCTCGATGACCGTGGTCAGGTCACGCGTGAAGTCGCGCACCGCCACGCGCCCGCGGCGCACCACCGTCAGCGTCCCCTCGCAGGTGTCGGCCACGAGCCAACGCGTGCCCCGCACCGCTCCCGACGAGTAGCGCCCGCGGGTCCGGAAGCGGCCCTTGCCGTTGCCCCAGAGGCGCCGCGAGGCTCGCGCCGCCGCGCTCGCGCGCGTTCCGCGCGGGCAGGGCCCGATCTCGCCGCGCAGCACAAGCTCGGTGATGAAGCGCTCCGAGCGCCGCTGGCGCACCTGGAACAGACCTTGCGAGAAGTGCCCCTGCTGAACGCTCCCTCCACGGTCGCGGATGCTGCTCAGCAGCGCCTTGCCACGGCGCGCGTCGACGAGCGAGCCCACGGGGATCTCGCGCAGGGTGCGGAGGCCCACGAAGTTGTCCTCGCCCGGCAGGCGCACGCGCACGCGGCCGCCGGCGGGCTCGACGATCACGCGTCTCGCCGAGCTCCGGGCGGGCGGGTTGAGCCGGCACGATCGGAGGCGCCAGGGGCAGCGCCGCCGCGGCGACCTGGATCACACGTGAGGTCGTGGCCGCGGGCGAGCCGTTCCCGAGCACCGAGTTGCCATTGAAGGTCGTGAGCGTCGAGGCACCCTCGTTGTCGGTCACGACGAGCCTCACCTCGTACGTGCCCGGCTGCGCGTAGACGTGCGAAACCTGCGGACCGCCGTTCGCCAGCGTGTTGCCGTCGCCGAAATCCCAGTCATAGCGGGTGATCGAGCCGTCCGAGTCCGTGGCGCCGCCGGCGTCAAAGGACACCGCGCTGCCCGCCGGCGCGACCATCGCCTCGAAGTGCGCGACCGGCGCCTGGTTCGGGCTCACCACGACACCGTTTGCCTTGAACAGGTCGACGGCGGCGGGTGTCTTCGGGCTGGCGAGCCCGCCTTCGTCGAGATCGAACAGCGCCAGGTCGCCTGCCGCGACGTAAAGGCTGCGCCCGTCGGGTGTGATGGCCAGGTCGTACGGACGGCTGCCGAGCGGCAGGCTCGCCGGGTCCCTGGAGGTCAGGGCGCCGCTCTCCTCGATCGCGTACTGGAGCAGCCGGGCGCCACCGCTGTCGCCGCCCTTCGCCGCCGCGTACAGGCTGCCGCCATCCGCGGAGATCGCCAGGGCCGTGACCTTCGCGCCGGTTTCCGTCGCGGACGGGTCGAGCTCGGTCAGCGAGCCGTCGTCCGCGACCGCGAAGCCGAGGATGCCGTCGTGGTAGGTCGAGGCGTACAGGTGGCGCCCGTCCGGGGTGAGAACGACGTCCGTGAAGTAGGCCGGCCGCGCCAGCCCGGCGAGCGTCGACGGGTCGAGCCCGCCGCCCTCGCTCACGCTCATCCACTTGATGAAGCCGCCGACGGTGAGGTAGACGCGCTTGCCGTCCGGGGCCACGGTCAGACCGACCGGGGGCCCGTGCAGCTCGAGCTCGTCAAGCGGCTCGAGCGCGCCCCCCTCGCCGACGTGGAACTGGTGAAGGTCGCGGCTCCCCGAATCGGCCACGTAGACGGTCTCGCCCGCAGGGTCGATGGCGATCGCGACCGGCTTCTTACCCGCCGCGACGGCAGGGGTCGCCTTGGGAGTGGCTGCTCCGTCGGTCGCCACGTCGTACTGGAAGACGCGGCCGTGCCAATACGGCCCGGCCGTGACGTAGAGCGAGGTCCCGTCCGGCGTCATCGTCAGGCGCCGCGGCGACTCGGCCGTGAGCGCCGGCGCGCCAAGTGGCGTGAGCGCACCTCCGACGCCGACCATCAGCTGGGCGGTGACGCCGTCGCCGTCCGCTACATAGGCGGTCCGCGCCCCAAGCGCGGAGGCCGGGACCATGAGGAGTGCGGCGACCGCGACGGCGGCGATTCGTCGTGAGGGCATGCAGGCTTTCGAGTCCGGGACAGGGCGGGGCACGTCTGGTTAACGGCCCCGCTGAGGGGAAACTACCGTAACCAGCGCGGTTACATCGAGGATCGGGCGCCGATGGGTCGGGGACCGTTGATAAATTCGCCCTCGTGAGCGATGCCGCCGCTCTCACGCACCTGACCAGCGGGAAGGTGAGGGATATCTACGCCGTGGGCGAGGATCGCCTGCTGCTTGTCGCCTCCGACCGCATCTCGACCTACGACGTCGTGCACCCGACGCCAATCCCCGACAAGGGCAAGGTGCTCACGGGCCTGACGGCGTTCTGGCTCGACCAGCTCGGGGACGTGTGCGCCAACCACCTGATCTCGTACACGGAAGTCCCGCCGGAGTTCGCCGGACGCGCGATGCTCGTCGAGCGGCTCGAGATGGTGACCGTCGAATGCGTCGTGCGCGGCTACATCACGGGCTCGGGCTGGAAGGACTACCAGGCCACGGGCGCCGTCTGCGGGATCGGGCTCCCGGCAGGGCTCTCCGAGTCCGACCAGCTACCCGAGCCGATCTTCACGCCCGCCACCAAGGCGGACATCGGCGATCATGACGAGAACGTGGACTTCGACCGCGCGGCCGAGATCGTCGGGGATCGCGCGCTGCTCGAGGAGCTGCGCCGCCTCTCGATCGCCATCTACGAGCGCGGCGCCGCGCATGCCAGAGAGCGCGGGATCATCCTGGCCGACACGAAGTTCGAGTTCGGCCGACGCCCCGATGGCACGATCGTGCTCGGCGACGAGGTCCTGACGCCGGACTCGTCGCGTTTCTGGCCGGCCGACGGCTACGAGCCCGGACACGGCCAGCCGAGCTTCGACAAGCAGTACGTGCGCGACTGGGCCTCGGGCTCGGGCTGGGACAAGCGCCCGCCCGCCCCGGCGCTGCCGGACGACGTCGTCGAGGGCACCCGCGCCCGATACGTAGAGGCCTACGAGCGCATCGCCGGCGAGCCCTTCACCAACTGGCTGGAGCGCTCCTCCGCGTGAGGGCGCGGGTGTTGATTCGGCCCAAGGCGGGCATCCTCGATCCGCAGGGGCAGGCCGTCGAGCGGGCGCTGCCCGCGCTCGGCTTCGAGGGGGTTCACAACGTGCACGTAGGCCGATTGATCGAATTGGACGTGGAGGACGCGGGACGGCTCCCGGAGATGTGCGAGCGACTCCTGGCCAATCCGCTGATCGAGGACTACGAGATCGTGGAGGAGGCGGCGTGAGATTCGGGGTGGTGCGCTTCCCCGGCTCCTGCGACGAGGTGGACGCGCTTCACGCCTGCCGGCGCTTCGGCGACGCCGAGCTGCTCTGGCACGGCGACCGCGACCTCACCGGCATCGACGCCGTGGTCGTGCCCGGCGGCTTCTCGTACGGCGACTACCTGCGGGTCGGCGCAATTGCCAGGTTCTCGCCGATGATGGAGGCGGTCATCGACTTCGCCGAGAACGGCGGGCCGGTGTTCGGCATCTGCAACGGCTTTCAGGTGCTGTGCGAGGCCGGCCTGCTGCCCGGCGCGCTGCTGCCGAACGACTCGCTGCGCTTCGTCTGCCGCCAGGTCGAGGTGGTCGTGGAGGCCACCGACACGCCGTTCACGCGCACCTGTCAGCCCGGCGACCGCCTCTCGATCCCGGTCAAGCACACCACCGGTCGCTACTTCGCGCCGCCCGGCACGCTGCCGGAGGATCAGATCGTGCTGCGCTACGCGCCGGGCCAGAACCCGAACGGCGCCATGGACGACATCGCCGGCGTCTGCAACGCCGGCCGCAACGTGATGGGCCTCATGCCGCACCCCGAGCACGCCGTCGACCCGCTCACCGGATCGGCAGACGGCGGGCGGCTGTTTGAATCGCTCGCGATGGTCCCCGCGTGACAGGCGCGGCTCCCGCCGCCCGACATCGCGAGCTCGGCCTCACCGACGCGGAGTACGAGGGGATTTGCGAGCGCCTGGGGCGCGACCCGAATGCGCTCGAGCTCGCCGTCTTCTCGCTCATGTGGTCCGAGCACTGTGCCTACAAGCACTCGAAGAAGCTGCTGCGGCTGCTGCCCACCGAGGGGCCGCACCTGCTGATGGGGCCGGGCGAGAACGCCGGCGTGGTCGACGCGGGCGACGGCCTCGCGGTGGCGTTCAAGGTCGAGTCCCACAACCACCCGAGCGCCGTCGAGCCGTTCCAGGGGGCGGCGACGGGCGTCGGCGGCATCCTGCGTGACATCTTCGCGGTGGGCGCGCGGCCGATCGCGGTGCTCGACTCGCTGCGCTTCGGCGAGCTCGACTCGGCGCGCTCGCGCTACCTCTTCGAGGGAGCGGTCAAGGGCATCGGCCACTACGGCAACTCGATCGGAGTCCCGACCGTCGGGGGCGAGGTCATGTTCGAGCCCGCCTACGAGCAGAACTGCCTTGTCAACGCGATGTGCGTGGGCCTCGCGCGCCACGAAGACCTGATCCGTAGCGCGGCCGCCGGCGTCGGCAACCTGCTCGTCCTGCTCGGCGCGCGCACCGGCCGCGACGGCATCGGCGGGGCGTCCGTGCTCGCGAGCGCCGAGCTCTCCCAGGAGGACGCCTCGAAGCGGCCAAGCGTGCAGATCGGCGACCCCTTCGAGGAGTCGAAGCTCGTCGAGTGCTGCCTCGAGCTGCTCGGGCGCGGGCTGCTGCGCTCGCTGCAGGACCTCGGCGCCGCCGGGCTCTCCTCGTCGTCCTCCGAGATGGCATCGAAGGGCGGCGTCGGGCTCGACATCGACGTGTCACGAGTCCCGCTGCGCGAGGGCGACATGGAGCCCTTCGAGATCATGATCTCGGAGTCGCAGGAGCGGATGCTGTGCGTGGTCGAGCCCGAGCGGCTTGCCGACGTGCTCGACCTGTGCGCGCGCTGGGAGGTGCGCGCGACGCCGATCGGCGAGGTCACGGACACGCGTCACCTGCGCGTCTTCGACGGCGAGGAGCTCGTCGGCGACATGCCCGTCGAGGCGCTCGTGGACGATTGCCCGCTCTACGACCTCGAGCCGATCGAGCCCGAGGGCCCTGTGTACGCCGACCCGCCGCGACGGCTCCCCGAGGGTGGCTCCGCAGACGACACGCTGCTCGCCCTGCTCGGCTCAGCGAACATCGCCTCGAAGCGCTACGTCTTCGAGCAGTACGACTCGATCGTCGGCTCGCGCACGGCGCGCCGGCCCGGCACGGCGGACGCCGCCGTGCTGATGCTCGCGGGCGACGCTGGCCGCGGCGCGCTCGCGGTCTCGATCGATGGCAACGGCCGGCGCGTGGCCTGCGACCCGTACACGGGCGCCGTCGAGGCCGTGCTCGAGTGCGCCCGCAACCTCGCCTGCGTCGGCGCTGAGCCGCTCGGGCTCACCAACTGCCTGAACTTCGGCAACCCCGAGAAGCCACACATCGCCTGGCAGCTGACGCGCGCCGTCGAGGGCCTGCGCGACGCCTGCGTCGCGCTGGGCGTGCCGGTGGTCGGCGGGAACGTCTCGCTCTACAACGAGGGCGGCGGCGGAGCGATCTATCCGACACCGATCGTGGGCATGGTCGGCAAGCTGCCCGACCCGGAGCGCGTCCCGGGCGCAGGCTTCGCCGAGGAGGGCCATGCGGTGGCGCTGCTAGGGCCGTTCGCTCCGGCGCTCGACGGGAGCGAGCTCGAGAAGCTGCGTGGGCGCTTGGCCCAGGGGCTTCCGGCACTCGATCTCGGCGAGCACGCAGCGGCGCTTCAGGCAGTGTGCGAGGCCGTGCGCGCCGGCACGGTGGCGAGCGCCCATGACGTGAGCGACGGCGGGCTCGCCGTCGCGCTCGCGGAGTCCTGTATCGAGGGCGGGACCGGTGCGCGCATCCACTTGCCGGCCGCGGATGAGGTCGCGCTCTTCGGCGAGGGGCCGGGCGGCGTGGTCGTCTCCGGGCCGCGCGGAGGCGCTCGAGGCGTTGCCGGGTGCCGTGGTGATCGGCGAGGTGGGGGGCGAGGCGCTCGAGATCGCGGGTGCCTTGCGCGTCCCGGTGGACCGCCTGCGCGAGGTGTACGAAGGCGCGATCCCGGCTCAGCTGCGCTGACCTCGTTCCCTGCTTCACGCGTGTTCTTGCCGGTAAGCGCTGCGGGCGCTCAACGCACCCGCGCCACCTCGAGCCTGTAGCGCAGGGTCTCGCGGGGCGTCCACTCGTCGACGTCGCGCGAGGGGGACTTCACACCGGACCGGACTACGCTTCGGCCCCTCCCGAGACCCATGACGGCACCCACACGCAGGTCGACGTCGAAGTCGCCGAAGAGCGACGCCTCGTGGATGTCGCCGCAATCCACCATGGTGGCGAACGGCCTGTAGATGAGGGTGTAGCGACCGTTATGCGGACGCAGGGCGTACGCGGCACCCGATCTCCGCGTGGCGTCGGCGGCGAAGTAACACGGGAAGCTTTGTCGCTCCGGCGGCACTGCGCAGGTGCTCGGGTCCGTCCACGGCGCCTCGGGATCAGGGGAGTAGTTCCACGTCACCTCGGAGGCCGCCGACCCCCTGGGCGACTTGAGCCGCGCGTGGAAGAGAAGCCAGGATGAGACGGCGGGCCTGGGCTTTGGCAACGGCAGGAAACTTGCGGAAGCCTGGAAGCTCCGCGTTTCCGTGTTGGATCCGACGCACCCGTCCGGTCCGATCCTGGTGTCCATGAGCGCGTGGGTCAAGCTGCTGCGTATCTCGCCCGACAGCGAAACGGCATAGAGCCGAGGCTTCGCCGCCCAGGCATCCGGAGCGCTCCCGCCGAGCGCTGCCACGAGCCCGACCGCAAGTGCGAGGCGAGTCTTCATGCTGGCGACGGTAGGCCCCCTCGATCATCGAATGCTCATCGCGGCACCCGCCAGATCACGGCAATGAAGTGGCGCCTGTCTCACGCCCGGCCGCCCGTTCGCGGGCGGCGAGAACCGACGGCCCCCGCTGGTACTCTCGACTTCGTGGCAGGGACCCGCCCGCCGGCGGTCTCCAAACTCCGCATCGGTCGCTGCCGCCACCTGAGATGAACCCTGAGCTCGACCATCGCGACGGACCTCGCGACGAGTGCGGCGTCTTCGGCGTCTACGCGCCGGGCATGGACGTCGCCAGGCTCGCCTACTTCTCCCTGTTCGCGCTCCAGCACCGTGGTCAGGAGTCGGCCGGCATCGCCGTCTGCGATAGCGGTCAGATCATGACCGTGCGCGACGTCGGGCTCGTCTCACAGGTGTTCGACGAGGAGAAGCTGCGCGTGCTGCAGGGCGAGATGGCGGTGGGGCACGTGCGCTACTCGACGACCGGGTCGTCGGCGTGGGAGAACGCCCAGCCGGTCTGGCGCTCGGACCGCCGCCAGGTCGCGCTCGCGCACAACGGCAACCTCATCAACGCGGTCGAGCTGCACGCGGAGCTGAGCGAGCGCGGCGTCCAGTTCCGCGGCACGTCCGACTCGGAGATCATCGCGGCGCTGCTCTCGACGCACGAGGCTGAGCGCATCGAGGACGCGCTCGCCGACGTGATGCCGCGGCTCGAGGGAGCGTTCTCGACGGTCGTGATGACCAAGGAGGCCGTCGTCGCCTTCCGCGACCCGGCCGGCCTGCGGCCGCTCGCGCTCGGGATGGTCGGCGAGCGCTACTGCGTTGCCTCGGAGAGCTGCGCGTTCGACATCATCGGCGCGGAGCTCCTGCGCGAGGTCCAGCCCGGCGAGATGGTCTCGCTCGGCCCGGGCGGGATAGAGACGCGGCAGCTCGTCGAATCCGAGCGGCGCGCGTTCTGCGTCTTCGAGCACATCTACTTCGCACGTCCCGACTCGATCCTCGAGGGGAACCGCACGCAGGTGTCGCGGCGCAAGATGGGCGAGATCCTGTGGCGCGAGGCACCCGCCGAGGCCGACGTCGTGATCGCGGTTCCAGACTCCGGCAACCCGGCGGCCGCGGGCTACTCCAAGGCGTCCGGCATCCCGCGCGACGACGGGCTGATCAAGAACCGCTACGTCGCGCGCACCTTCATCCAACCGGGCCAGGAGCTGCGACGCCGCGGCCTGCGCATGAAGTTCAACCCCCTGCGCGAGGTGGTCGAGGGCAAGCGGCTCGTGGTCGTCGACGACTCGATCGTGCGCGGCAACACCACACGCCAGATCGTCCAGATGCTGCGCGATGCGGGCGCGCTCGAGATCCACATGCGCATCTCCGCGCCGCCGATCCGCCACCCGTGCCACTACGGGATCGACATGTCGACGACGCAGGAGATGGTCGCCCACGGCCGCACGGACGACGAGGTCGCGGAGGAGCTGGGTTGCGACTCGCTCCGCTACCTGTCGCTCGAGGGCGTCTACGAGGCGATCCGCTCGACGCGCGAGACCCACTGCGACGCCTGCTTCTCGGGCGAGTATCCGCTCGAGCGGACCAATGCCGCCAACGGCAAGTTCGCGCTCGAGGAGCTCGCTGTAGTGCGCCGCTAGCGACTTCTTCGCGACCTGCGTTACAGCTGTGCAAAAGCCGTGCCGCTCCCTCCGCGGGCGGCGCTACTGTGGGCCGTGCCCGAGGTCGCCGGCTCGGCCGGCGACGGAGGGACCCGCTTCCGCTCATGGACCTGACCACGGCGCTTCGCACGCACTTCGGCTTCCCGGACTTCCGCCCGGGCCAGCGCGAGGCGTGCGAGGCGGCGCTCGCCGGCCGCGATGTCATGGTGGTGATGCCCACCGGTTCGGGCAAGTCGCTCTGCTACCAGCTGCCGGCGCTGCTGCGCGACGACCTCACGGTGGTCGTCTCGCCGCTCGTCGCGCTGATGCAGGACCAGGTCGAGGCGCTCGCGGCGCGCGGGCTAGGCGCACGCGTTGCGCTCGTCAATGCGCAGCAGGACGCGAGCCGTAACGCGGAGGTGCTCGCCCGCGCCGCGGGCGGCGAGCTGCGCCTGCTGTACGTGGCGCCCGAGCGCTTCGCGGCGCCCGGCTTCCTCGAGCGCATGCGGGCGGACGTGCGCGTGGGGCTGTTCGTGGTCGACGAGGCGCACTGCGTCTCGCAGTGGGGGCACGACTTCCGCCCCGACTACTTCCGGCTCGCCGACGCCGCGCGGGCGCTGTCGGCCTCGGCCCTCGTGGCGTCCACGGCCACCGCCACTCCGCGCGTCGCAGCCGACGTCGTGCGCCGGCTCGGGCTGCGCGACCCGCTGCGGGTCGCCACCGGCTTCGACCGCCCCAACATCAGCTTCAGCGTCGCGCGGCCCGGCGGCCACGAGAAGGCGCGGCTCCTGATCGAGGCGCTGCGCCCGGAGGACGCCCGGCCGGCGATCGTCTACGCGGGCACGCGCGCAGGGTCGGAGCAGCTCGCCGGCGAGCTGAGCACCGCGCTCGGCGTGGAGGCCGCCGCGTACCACGCCGGACTCGACCGCGGCCGCCGCGCCGATGTCCAGCGCCGCTTCCTCGCGGACGACCTGGACGTCATCTGCGCCACCAACGCGTTCGGGATGGGCGTCGACAAGCCGAACGTGCGCACTGTGGTGCACGCGAGCGTGCCGTCGTCGCTCGAGGCCTACTACCAGGAGGCGGGCCGTGCCGGGCGCGACGGCCAGCCGGCGCGTGCCCTGCTGCTCGCCGAGAACCGCGACCGCGCGCTGCACGTCCACTTCATCAAGCGCGAGGAGATGGACGCCGAGCTGCCGGGCTGGCTCGCCGACCGGATCACGGCGGCGGCGGACGGCGAGGGCCGCTACGCGCTCGACGCGGTCGCGGAGGCGCGTGCCCTGCGCGGCGACGGCGAGCGGCTGCGCGCGCTCGTCGGGCATCTCACGCGCGCTGGGGTGATCGCGCCCTCGCCGTCGGCGCCGGACCGGATCGCCGGCCGCGTGCTCAGCGGCTACGACGGCCGTGCGGCGGCGCTGTGCCGCGCCTCGATCGAGGAGGGCGCGCGCGCCCGCTGGCGCCAGTACCGCGAGATCTGGGCTTACGTCGAGCAGGAGAGCTGCCGGCGGCTCGCGATCCTGCGGCACTTCGGCGACCGCTCAGAGGCGGGCAGCGGCGCGCCTGGATGCTGCGACGTGTGCGACCCGGCGCTGCAGGTCGTGGCGCCGCCGCCGGACCCCGTCGAGATCGGCAACCTGGACGACGCGATCCTCGCCGTGGCGGCGAGCGCGCGTCCCGCGATCGGACGAACCACGTGCGCCGAGATCCTGCACGGCTCGCGCAGCAAGAAGATCCAGCGCAACTCGTACGACGGGCTCCCCGCTTACGGGAGCTCCTCGCACATGCGCCGCGCGGACATCCTGGCGCGTGTTGACGAGCTGATCGACGAGGGGCGGCTCGCGACGAGTGGTGGGCCCTACCCGGTGCTGCGCGTCGCGGCGTGAGCTTTGACATCGCCGTCCTCATCTCGGGTGAGGGCACGAACCTCCAGGCGCTGCTCGACAGCGTGCACGGGCGCGAGGGAATCGCGGTTGTCGCCGTCGCGGCCAGCAGGCCGCAGGCGGGCGGGCTCGCCAGGGCGCAGCTGGCGGGGGTCGAGACCGGCGTGTTCGCGATCGGCGACTACGAGGACCGGGCGGGGCGCGACGCGGCCCTGGCGGACTGGCTCGACGAGCGGCGGCCGGACCTGCTCGTGCTGGCGGGCTTCATGGAGGTGCTCACCCCGGAATTCATCCGCCGCTTCGCGGGCCGCATCATCAACGTCCACCCGGCGTTGCTGCCCGCGTTCCCCGGCGTTTGCGCGATCGAGCAGGCGCTCCAGTACGGCGTGAAGGTGGGCGGTGTCACGATCCACTTCGTCGACGAGGGGGTGGACACTGGTCCAGTTCTCTTGCAGGAAGCCTTCGACGTTCCATACCATCGCGATATCGCGAAGATCGAGGAGCGGGTCCATGAGATCGAGCACCGGCTGCTGCCCGCGGCAGTGCGGCTGATCGCGCAGGGCAGGGTGAGGGTCGATCCCGAGAACCCCCGGCTGGTTCACGTCGATGTCCCAGACTGAGCCGCGCGGCGTCGAACTGACCGCGCCGGGCGAGGTGCGGATCAGGCGCGCCCTGCTGAGCGTGTCCGACAAGCGCGGGCTCATCGAGTTCGCGCGCGGGCTGGCCGAGCTGGGCGTCGAGATCGTGTCGACCGGGGGCACGGCGCGCGAGCTGCTCGACGAGGGCATCGAGGTCCGCGCGGTCGACGACTACACCGGCTTCCCGGAGATCCTCGACGGGCGCGTCAAGACGCTCAACCCACGCATCTACGCAGGCGTGCTGGCGGTGCGCTCCGAGGTCGAGCACGTCGACACGCTCAACTCCTTCGAGATCGAGCCGATCGACCTCGTCTGCGTGAACCTCTATCCGTTCGAGCGTGTGTCGTCGCGCCGGGGCGTCGACGACGCCGAGGTGATCGAGAACATCGACATCGGAGGGCCGACGCTTATTCGCGCCGCCGCCAAGAACCACGCCTACGCGGCGGTGGTGGTCTCGCCCGAGAGCTACGACGCCGTGATAGAGGAGCTCACCGAGAGCGCCGGCCGGTTGTCCTCGCGGACGCGGCAGACGCTCGCGCTCGAGGCGTTTGCCTATACGGCGCGCTACGACAGCGCGATCTCGCGCTGGTTCTCCGAGCGCGAGGAGGACTTCCCGTCCCAGTACACGCGCTCGTACGAGAAGGTGCTCGACCTCCCCTACGGCGAGAACCCGCACCAGCGCGCCGCCTACTACGCCGAGGTCGGGGCGCGCTCGCACCTGCTGTCGATGGTGTCGAAGCTGCACGGCCGCGAGCTCTCCTTCAACAACCTGCTCGACCTCGAGTCTGGGCGGCGGCTGGTCGAGGACTTCGAGCTGCCGGCGGCCGCGATCGTCAAGCACAACAACCCGTGCGGCGCGGCGGTCGGCACGGACCTCGGCGCAGCCTTCGAGCGCGCGCTCGCGACCGACCCGGTGAGCGCGTTCGGCGGCGTGTTCTGCTTCAACCGCCCGGTCGACCGCGCGCTCGCCGAGAAGCTGCACTCGATGTTCGTCGAGGTGGTGTTCGCGCCCGGCTACGAGGAGGAGGCGCTCGAGGTACTGATGCAGAAGCCGAACGTGCGCATCCTCGACAACCAGGAGCGCCGGCGGGCGACGATCAACGAGCACGACTACAAGCGCGTCCGCGGCGGCCTGCTCGTGCAGGACCGCGACACCGGGCTCGAGCTGCGCGAGGACATGAGCGTCGCGACCGAGCGCAAGCCGACCGAGCAGGACTGGGGGGAGCTGCTGTTCGCGATGCGCGTCGCGAAGCACGTGCGCTCGAACGCGATCGTGCTCGCGAAGGACCTCGCCACCATCGGCATCGGGGCCGGTCAGATGAGCCGCGTCGACTCGGTGGGCATCGCGATCGACAAGGCGCGCGCGGCGGAGCGTCCGCTCGAGGGAGCCGTGATGGCCTCGGACGCGTTCTTCCCGTTCACCGACGGCCCCCAGCTCGCGATCGACGCGGGCGTGCGCGCGATCATCCAGCCGGGCGGCTCACAGCGCGACCCGGAGGTCGTCGACCTGTGCGACGCGGCCGGGATCACGATGGTGTTCACCGCCCGCCGGCACTTCCGCCATTGATCGCCCCGATGCCGCTTAGACATCCATCGAACGGTCGCTAGAGTTGCGGCGGCAGGCTTCTTCCTTTCGATGAGAGAGCCCCACCACCCATCTTGCGGGGAGCTCGAACTCCCCGACGTGCTCCACGCGTTGAGCGATCCGGCCAGACTGCAGATCGTCCGTCAGCTCGCTCTCCGCGACGAGTGCACGTGCGGCACGTTCGACCTCGGTCTCTCCAAGGCGACGCTCTCTCACCACTTCCGCGTGCTGCGCGAGTCCGGCGTGGTCAGGACCCGCCCCGAGGGCCGCACGCGCATGCTCTCGCTCCGCAGGGACGACCTCGAAGACCGCTTCCCCGGTCTGCTCGACGCGGTCCTGCCGGCGGAGGCGCCGAAGGCGCCGAGCGCGACGAGCGGCGACGTCGCCGCGGCCTGACGCCGGCCCGCACGGAACCACAGCCTCATGCCCCCGGGAGGAATCGAACCTCCAACCTTGCGCTTAAAAGGCGCTTGCTCTGCCAATTGAGCTACAGGGGCCGGTCCAGATGATTGCGTACCGCCGGGCTCCAACGGGGCAAACTGTCCGCGTGACAGTCGCCGAGCGGCTCAGCGCACATCTCGCCGAGGCGTACGAGCGCGGCAACGTGCCGACGCGCACCGGCGACGTGATCGAGCTGTCGCCGCACAGCATTGAGCGCGACCAGGGCGAAGCGCTGCGCGAGCTCGCGATATCGGAGGGCGCCGAGCGGACGATCGAGGTCGGTCTGGCGCTGGGGATGTCCGCGCTCTTCCTCTGCCAGGCGGTGCTGCAGCGCGGCGGCGGTCACGTTGCGATTGATCCCTTTCAGGAGTCCTCGTGGCGCGGCGCCGGGCTGATGACGCTGGAGGACGCCGGCGTTCGCGTGAACGTCGAGGTCATCGAGGAGGAGAGCCAGCTCGCCTTGCCGCGGCTCGTCTCCGAAGGGCGGACCTTCGACCTCGCCTTCATCGACGGCGACCACCGCTTCGAGGCCGCGCTGCTCGACCTGTACTTCATGACCCGGCTGGTCCGCCCCGAGGGGCTGATCGTGATGGACGACATGTGGATGCCGTCGATCAGGACGGCCGTCGCATACGCGGAGCGCAACCTCGGGCTGGCGCTCGAGCCCGACTCCCTCCCGGACGGCTTCCGCTGGCGTCACCGGCCGTGGCGACGCGGCGTCCCGCGCGGGACCGGCGGCCTAGCCGTGCTCCGCTGCCCGGCGCAGCGTCCCGAGCTCCGCTGGGACGCATTCGTCCCGCCCTACTGATGCGAGCCTAGACTTAGGCGCGCGGCCCCGTGGTGTAGTGGTTAGCACGCGAGACTTTCACTCTCGTAGCGCGAGTTCGATTCTCGTCGGGGCTACTTCGCCGGGGTGACCGAGTCGTAGTCCTCCTCGATCGCGTCCGGGTCGTAGGTCGCGTTCGAGGCGGCGAATACGAGTAGCGCCACGATCATGCCCGCCCAGTGCGTGGCCACCAGCAGCACGATCGCTCCGCAGACCCCGGCGGCGATCGCCGAGAAGAGGACATAGCCGACCGGGATGTCGAGCACCCGGGCCGTCAGCACCGAGCAGCCGAACCACGCCACGGGACCGGTGATCCAGCCGTAGTCCTTGAAGAAGTCGTCGCCGAGCGGCAGCGCGATCAGGATCCCGAACAGCACGCCGACGAACAGCGCCTGCACCACGAGCGACTTCCAGAACAGCCGGGAATCCACGGGCGCTGATACTAGACTCGGCCGGCGGGGCGGTTAGCTCAGCTGGTAGAGCGCCTGCCTTACAAGCAGGAGGTCGCCTGTTCGAGCCAGGCACCGCCCATCTGCCATCCCGCCTCCCATGGCCGCAGAAACCGCACAACCATGCGGGCGATGGGTGCCTATGGGTGGCCATGGGCGGGGCAAGTGTGACGCAGATCGTGACGCAGATTTCGGGTGCGTCACGGTTGTTCAACAAACCGGTCTGAGAGCAGCCGGCCGCGTCGCTCAGACGAGCTGCCGACGGGGGCGATCATCACCGCCAGCCGGTCAGCGAGGGCGGCGGCAATGAGTGGAGCAACGCGCTCGTCGTCTGCCCGGACTGCCATCGAGACCTGCACCGACGCTGACCCCCCGGGGCGGGGTGGGGGGGTCCCTCCCCACCCTGCGGGAATCGCTCCGATAATCTCGCCCGGCGGCGTGCGAGACGTACGGGACATCATGGATTCGGGTCCGGCCAGCGTGCGCCCCGACGCGCCCGTGGAGGAGATCGTGGCGCTGCTGCGCCAGCACCGGCTGCCGGGCGTGCCCGTCGTGGACGACGAGGGGCGCTGCGTCGGGATCGTCACCGAGGCCGACCTGGTGCTGCCCGATGACGAGGGCGACCTACACCTCCCCCACTACATCAACCTCTTCGGGGGCACGGTCTTCGTCGAGCCGCTGGGCCGCTATAAGCAGCGCCTGCGCAAGGCGTTCGCCTCTACGGCCGAGGACATGATGACCCGGGACCCCGACACGGTCGGCCCGGACACGAGCGCGAAGGAGGCGGCCCTCCTCATCCACGAGACGGGTCACAACCGCCTGCCCGTGGTGGAAGACGGGCGGCTGGTCGGCGTCGTCACGCGCCTGGATGTGCTCGGCGCCCTTGCGAAATGAGCGTTCCCGCCGGGCTGCCCGCCGCGTAGTAATCTCGCGGCGGCACGGCAAGGATGAGCCGCTATGCAGGGAAGCGGCCCGACCGGAAGATTTCGCCCCTGGGAAACCGATACGGCGGAAGAACCTCCGGGAGGCGGGCTAGTAGTCAACGACGTCGGTGTCGAACTTGAGGCCGTCGACGAATCCCCGCGCCTGCCTGGCAGCCGCGAATTGCAGCGTGTTCGAGGTCCCGTCCGTGACGTGGGGCTGCGCAGTCTCGTCGAGGAGCCCGTAGATCCCCGTCGTGACGTTTCTGTCGGCGCTGGCCGGACCTGCGACTGCGAGGAGTCCCGCCACGACGCCGAGGGTTGCGACCGAGCGCTTGAGGTTGTTGCTGAACATGCTGTTTCCCCTTTCTGGGGTGGGTTGCTTCGGCGGGTATGACCCCTGACCCACCGCGCAGGTTGGTCACATGCGAACAACCAGCGTCCGACCCGGCGTTCGGGCTCGGCTCGACCGGACCGTCTACGGCGACGGCAGGCTGGGCGCGCAACCGTGGCGGGCGCGAGCGGGGCGGCTACGGCCGTTCCCGCGCTCCCGCCCCTCGCCACCCCGGCCCGGCATGCAGCACTCCACCGGACAATCTGTGTTAGATGCTGCTATGGCGCAGCCGCAGCCGCCTCCTGCTCCAGAGGACACCGACGTTGCACACCAACCGCCTCCGGCGTCGCCGTCCGATCTCGATCAGGCGCGGCGCACGTCGATGGCTGCGGAGCGCACCTGGCTGGCGTGGTGGCGCACCGCGCTCGCGGCCACCGCGGGCGCGCTCGCTATAGGCCGGTTCGCGCCGGAGTTGCTCCATGTTGCCCCGTGGCCGTACGTGGTGCTCGGCTGCGGCTACGCGTCTCTTGCGGTCGGGCTGTGGCTCGTCGGCGCACAACGTCAGCGCGATTTGGAGCATGCGCTGCTAACCGGTGGCCACGTACCGCTGCGGTTCCGTACGGTCGGGCTGTTCACCGTCGGCGGCGTCGCGCTCGCTGCCATGACCATTGTGCTTGTGATCGCGCAGACCTGACCTGCCACCAGGGGGACACAAGCGGGCAGTCGGCCTCTCGCTTGAAAGGGTCGGACTGACCCCGGGGCAGACCGCCCGGCGGCACCTGCCGCCGAAGCGTGCGGCCGGCTGCCAGAGCGCGACCCAGCCGACCAGGAGGATGCCTGGGACAGGCCCTCGACGACCACGTTGTTGCTCGCCTGGCTCATGGTGGTGGAGACCATCACGCAGATCAGGAGAACCGCGATCCCGATGTTCGCCGCGACCTTCTCCTGGCGGGAGAGGGGAACGATTCGACGTAGTGGGCCGGAGGACTTGCGCAGGCTCGTCCGGATCGCGTTTCGTAGCGCATCCTCGTCTGTGCGTGCGCGGTCCGACTGCGGGGTGTAGATCGTCAGGTGCGAAGGCTCGGCGTTTCGAAGGCGGTCCCACTCGTCGAGGAGGGTCCAGCGCACATCGGCGGCCAGCGTCCGCTCGGCTACGGGCCGCGCGTCGTACTCCCAGAAGAGCTGGTCGATGGACGACAGGCGGATCGCGAACTCGCGTGTCGACGGCGGCACATGGGTATCCCGAAGACGCTTCGGGACGCTCGGCAGTTTTACCTGCCTGCCTATGCTCGTCGGACGCGCTTCTCCAGAGCCTTGAAGCGCGGTACAGGAGGCATCCTCCGCCGGGGCTCTGTTAGATTCGCGCCGCGACCCCCGCCGGGGCCGCGTGGGCTCGACGACGAAGGCCGAGGAGGTTGGGTTGCGGGAGAGGTCAACACGTAACCGGCGTTTCACGAGGCGTGGAGTGTCGCTGCCCGCCACGCTCGCAGTCATGATGCTGCTGGCTCTGCCGGCGCTAGCCCTGGCTCACCTCGAGCGGCCGTCGTACTGGCCGGACCCGCGCCCCGACAACTCCGTAAGCCCGCCGGCCGGCGGCAAGGTGCCCAGGGCGCGCTCGTTGGCGTCTGCGGTGCGCGGGGCGCGACCCGGCCCCGTGCCCGTCGCCGGGTCCCGCCGCGGCGACGTGCTCGTCGTCTGCAAGGGCACCAGGGGCGCGCACTCGCTGGCCCTCCTGCGCGCATCGGTGCGCGAGGCCCGCAAGAAGGGCTACCGCCTCCGTCCGAGCCAGCCGAAGCTCAAGCTCTCCAAGCGCCAGGCGCAGCGGCTGCTCGCCATCAACGACGCGCTGGCGGCGAAATGCGACTACCGCTCGGTCCAGGCGGCGGTTCTCGACGCAGGGAATAACGACCGGATCCTGATCATGCCGGGCCGATATACCGAGCCGGCCTCGCGCAGGGCCCCGGAGAACGACCCGAAGTGCAACCCGAGCCTGCTCCAGAGGGACGCGAGTGGGGACCTCACGCCGAGCTACGAGTACCAGGTCACCTGCCCGAACGACCAGAACCTGATCTACGTGCAGGGGCGCGCCGTCAAAGGCGAACCGCCGGTGCCGCCGCGCTCGGACCGCAGAGGGATCCCGCGGCAGGAGCTCGGCCGGTGCCTGCGGTGCAACCTGCAGATCGAGGGCACGGGGCCGAAGCCCGAGGACGTAATCATGGACGCCGGCACCGACTATCGGGGCAAGGGGCCGGGGGCGAAGCCGGGCGGCTATGCCAAGCACGTGGTCATGCGAGTCGACCGCGCCGACGGCTTCGTCGGACGCAACTTCCTCGTGCGCGGTGCGCGGGAACACACCTTCTACAACGAGGAAGTCGACGGCGTCCTGCTCGACCGCGTGAAGTTCTTCTGGGGCGCCGACTACGGCCACCTCTCCTTCACCTCGGACCACAACCTCGTCAAGAACTGCGACGGCTTCGGCGCAGGCGACGCGGTGGTGTACCCGGGCGCGGCTCCCGAGACCGGCTCCCAGGCGACGGACTTCTATCCGGACGCCCCGCGTCCCAACACCGTCATCAGGGACTGCGATCTCCACGGCTCTGCGCTCGGCTACTCGGGCTCGATGGGCAACGCCGTCCGTATCACGCGCAACCACATCTACGGCAACATGACCGGGATCTCGAGCGACACGCTCTCGGCCGCCGGTCATCCCGGCTTCCCGAGCGACAGCTCGGAGATCGACCACAACTACATCTACTCGAACAACCTCGACCTCTACACCGACCGTCCGCCCGTGGCCCCCCTGGTGGCAGTGCCGATCGGCACCGGGATCATCTACCCGGGCATGAACGACGCCCGCGTACACCACAACTGGATCTTCGACAACTGGCGCGACGGGACGATGCTGTTCGCCGTCCCGGACTCCCTCACCAACGGAGGCGGCGCCGAGGGCGACATCTTCCCCGGCGTCTCGTGCCCGGGTGCGCCGGCCAACGGGCTATCGACCTCGTGCGGCAACCGGTTCTTCCGCAACCGCGTCGGCAGAGCGCCGAAGGGGTTTCGCTTCCCGGGTGCGATTGACCAGTTCGGCAACGCCCACACCGGTGGCGCGGGGCAGAGGAAGCCGAACGGCAACGACTTCTGGTGGAGCGAGTTCTTCCCGGGCAACACCGGGAACTGCTGGTTCGGGAACACCGGCCAAGACGGAACCGCAGCCAGCGTGACCGGTCCAGGCAACGCCGGGCGGCTCCCGGGAGACGCGCCTCAGGTGCTGCCGTCGACCTGTGCCACCAGCGTCGGCAACGACGACGTTGCCAAGCTCTCCTACCTGGTCGACTGCGGCAACGGCCCCGACGATGCCACCGGGCCCACGGATTGCGACTGGTGGACCAGGCCGGCCCGGCCCGGCAGTCCGGCCGCGCTGAACACGGTCCTGAGCCGAACCGCGGCGGAGCGGGTGTTCGAGAATTCGGCCGAGGCGGAGGCGCTGAGGAAGCGGCTCGCCGAACTGATGCGTTGAGGCGAGCGAGCCGCACCGGCCTCGCCATGCTCCTGCTCGCGGCCGCCGCAGTCGCGCCGGCGGCTTGCGGTGAGACCGACGACGACGACGGCCGTGACAGGGACGCCCCGGTCGACATCCGGGGCGTGGGCCTGATGAGTGGAAATTCCACGGCCCAGTTCGCGAACTGCCGGGATTGGCGCGGGGGCTCGGTGAAGCGGCGCTACGCGACGATCGAGGACATCCGCGGCCAGCTCACGCCGCAGAGCTCGAAGTCGGCGGAGTCCGACCTGTCCGACGAGGACGCGTACCGAATCTTCCAGCGGGTCTGTGCCACCGGCTACTCCGACGAGCTGCGGCTCTACAAGCTCTACGCCCACGCCCAGGCCTTCGCGCCGCTCACCACGGACGCGGGCGAAGCCGATTTGTCGCCCTGAACGATTTGAGCGGCCACCACCGGTGGGTCGTCAAGATGGTGGGGTTGTGCTGGGTCAGTGTACTCGCCGCGTCTCCTCGACCACGATCCGCCACCTGCG
>CAVTZF010000005.1:0-113508 GCA_963739095.1 uncultured Thermoleophilaceae bacterium | reverse complement strand
TCCGGCTCGAGCGCATCCGTGCCCGTCTCCGAGATGAGAGCCTCGATCGCCACGCGGGCCTGGAGCGCGGCCACGCGGTCGCGGCCCGCATCGAGGTCGGCGCGCGCCCGCAGGACGAGCTCCTCGGCGGCGAGCGCCTGCTCGTGGCCGCCGAGCAGGGCTGCGAAGCGCTCCTCGGGTGCCTCCATCGAGCGCTTGACACGGTGCGCGCCCGATCGCGGCAGCTCGAGCGCCTCGCCGAAGCGCCCCTCGGCCACCGCCGCGCCGCGTCCATAGCCGAGCCGGGCCACGAGCGCCCGATCAACGGACACGTCGGGGACGTACGGGTCCGCCGCGGCGGCGCGCTGCGCGCGGAGGGCCCGGTTGAGGACCGCCAGAGCGCGCTCGAGCTCGGCGTCGCGAGCGTCGCTGTCACGGCGCAGCTCGGCGAGCCAGGCCGAGGCGGCCTCGGGGCCGGCGAAGGGCTCCGGGCGCACCACCGTCGCGCGGCTCGTCGGTACCGGCTCAGGCGCGACCTCGTCGACCTCGCGCGGGCGCCGGTCGCGCAACCAGTGCCGCTCGGGCGCCCCGAGCGTGCCGAACACGAGTACGGCCTCGGCCGCTTCTTCCGGCGCCGTGCGCACGAGGTAGCGCCCGTCGGGCGGGCCGAGCAGGAAGCCGAACTCGAGCTGGACGCAGCCGAAGAGAGAGTCTTGCTGCGTCGCGCTACTCGCCCTCGTGGGCGTGGCTCGCGCGCTTCTTCTTCTCGACCGGCAGCGCGTACTTCGAGGGCTTCGTCGGCACGACCGGGTTCTCGATCTCACGCAGGCGCGAGATCAGGTCGGACCATTGGCCCGGCTCGAGCACGGCGAGCGCCTGCTTGCCGAGCTTCTTGTTCGCGCCGAACATCGGCTGGAAGCCGACGTGGATGTGGTCGTGGTGGTCGGCCATCGCGAAGGTCGCGCCGCCCAGCTCGAGCAGCGAGATGATCTGCGCGGGCGCCATCGTGCCCTGCAGCTGCATCAGCCGCCGCACTGCCTGCTCGGTCACCCCGCCCGGCTCCTGGTGCCCGAGGATCGGGATGCCGTTGATCATCGCGATGTCGACGGCGTTGCCGGACGAGTGGTGCGAGACATTGCCGGAGGTCGTGTAGAAGCCGTGGCCGCACTTGAGCGAGGTGACGGTCGGCTTGAGGCCCGAGTCGGCCAGGTAGGCGAGCGTGGCGAGCACGCGCCGGTCGATCTGGCCCGAGCGGATGTCGTCGCGGCCGCACTCGTAGATGTCGATGCGCTCGTCGGAGAGCACGCGCTTCTCGAGCAGCGGCTTCGGCAGCAGCAGGATCTGGCCGATCGACATGCCGCCGGCCGGGTCGTCGCCGTAGAGGACGTTGCGGCCGGAGGCGCGGTAGACGGCGGTCGCCTCGAGCAGCTTCCAGCCGTCGAGGATGGGCTTCGGATCGATCACCGGCGCGCCGCGTCCGGCCGGGCGGATCGAGAAGTCGAGGTGGGCGGCCTTGCCCGGGACGGTCTGGCCGACGCGCCCGATGATCGTCCCGCCGATCACGCGCGAGCCCTTCTTGAAGGCGCGCAGGCGAACCTTGCTCGGGTCGAGGCCGAACGGTCGCGAGAAGAAGTTCTTGTACGTCTCGAACTTGCCGCCCTCGCGTGCCAGCGCCTCCAGCTGCTGCTCGAGGCCGCCGGCCGCGCGCGCGCCCGGGAGGCCCGGGTGGGCGAAGAGGCGCTGCTTGACCGGCGCCGAGGCCTGGGTGGTGTCGTGCGACTCCACGTTCCCGCCGCGGTCGCGCGCGGGGGCCGTGTCGGAGTCGTCGAACTGGCGTCCGGCGGAGGCGGGAAGGCGCGGCCGCGGGTCGGCGCCGTCCTCGCCGTTGGCCTTCACGGCCTTGGCGGTGCGCGCGAGCCCGGAATCGGCGTCGCTCTTGGGCACCGGGTAGTACTTCGACACCTCGCCGAGGTGGGCATAGGTGTAGCGGTTGCCGTACACGTCCTGGAGCACCACGTAGCGGCCGAGCTTCTTGGTGCGGCCGGCGGCCTTGACGACGCCGTCGTTGACCGCCACGACGGGCGCGCCCTCCTTGGCGAAGATGTCGATGCTGCGCCGGTCCTCGCTCGACTCGATCACGTGGGCGGCGTTCTCACCGCGCTGGACCCGCTTCAGCAGTTCCTTCTCGGCCAGGTCGTCGGCATACGTCGCGCGTGCGTAGACGGGGAAGCGGCCTTCGGTGAGCCCGGTCAGCGATCCGATCAGGTCGGCCGGCACGCCCGCGATCAAGCGGGCCCTGAGCAGCACCGAGTCGACGTACCAGTCGGCGTGGTTGTACGCCCAGATCGCCGCGCGCACGTCGTTCTCGTAGTTGGCCGCCTTCAGATAGCGGGCCGCGGCGAAGATGGCGTCGACCGGGTTGTACGGGTCCTTGCGGCCGTCCTTGTTCGCGTCGACGCCGTAGGTGGCCCAGGTCGGCGGCATGAACTGCATCCAGCCGAGCGCCCCGGCGGACGACACGTTCAGGTTGCGGCCATAGTCGGTCTCGATCTCGTTGATCGCCGCCAGGATCTCCCAGCGGATCCCGTACTCGATCCCGGCCGCCTGATAGATCGGCAGCAGGAATGGCGGCACCCGGAACTTGCGGATGATGAAGTTGGGCACACCCGTCGTCGTCGACGGGCCCGGCAACGCGTCGATGAAACCGGGGTTGCTGCGCGACGGCGTGCCGTCGTCGTTTCGGAGCGGCGCTCGGCCGCCACCGCTGCGCTCCTCAGAAGGCTCATCCTTGGGTTGAGACTTGACGCGACCGCTGAGCTTGCGCTCGCCGTCGCCCTCGTCGCGTCGCACGCGCACGCCCGAGTTCGAGCGCTCCTGCGGCGAGCCGCCGCCGGCGGACGGGCCGGTGTCGGGCTCCTGCGGCTTCGGGGCGGGCGTGGTCTCGGGCGCGGGCGCCGGAGCGGGCTTCGGCTTGGGAGTGGTCTCCGGAGTGGTGGGCGCAGGTGCCGGCGTGGTCGGCTGGACGATCGGGCCGGGCAGCTGGATGTCGTTGGGGTCCGTCCCAGGCGGCACGTCGACGGGGACGACCTCGCCGGTCGGCAGCTGCACGTGGACCTGCTGGGCGGCCGCCGGGATGGTCCAGGCGGTGAAGGCGGCGGAGACGAGCACGCCCGCGGCAAGCAGGCCGGTGAGGAGCCGCTTCTTCATCCGTGCTGGTCCAGGTCCTCCCTCGTGGGTCCGCACCCCGTTGGGCACGGACGCGCGCAGGCGATCGCCGCCTGCCTCGGGGGTAACGCTACTTGCTGAGTTTCTGGTGTGCAACGGGGAACCGTGGGAAGTGGGCGAGAGCTCTCCCCGCACGCCGCATCCGGGGCGGTTATGCGAGATCACGTCCTTGTATCGACCGTCCCGGCTCATTCTTCAATCACGCGGCTCAAGTGACTGGACATCCTGCCCGCCGAACCGGCCGCGTCCAGATGCTTCATTCTGCCAACCTCACCAACGGCTAAACCCGACATCAGGCTAAAGTTGAGGGTTAGAGATGGCCCGGAAGCCGTTCTCCGCAGCCTTCGGCTACCCTGATCCCGAATGACTGAGCCTAGGCAGGATGAGGATGAGGATTTCCTCGAGCGGTTGAGCGCCCGCGCGGAGGAGGCGCTCGGAAAGGTCGCCGAGGAGCTGATCTCCAACCCCGTGGTGAATGGCGCGATCTCGCGCGCGTTCGAGGCGCGGGAGAAGGCGGTCCAGGCCCAGGTCACCGCGATGGGGGCCCTCAACCTGCCGTCCGCGGCAGACATCGAGCGGGTCACGCGCCGCCTGCGCTCGCTTTCGCAGCGGCTCGAGGGGATCGAGGACGCGATCGACAGGCTCGAGGAGCGCATCGAGGCCGCCTCGCGCTCGGCCGAGCGCGACCGCATCGGGTCGCTCGAGGAGCGCCTCGACGAGATCGCACGCGACCTCGCCGCCGTGCGCGCCGCCGTCGCCCCTGGCGACGAGCCGGTGCCGCGTGCGCAGGAACGGCTCACCGTCAGCGACTCCTGAGCGCTGCGTAGCCGGCGTCGCCGAGCCTCAACCCGAGCGCCTCGAGGTCCTCGCCGTCGAGACGCCCGGCACCGTTCATGCCCGCCCGGCGCGCGACGCCGAGCACAGCGGCCGCCGGGACTCCGTGGCGCGCCGCCACCCCGAGCACGGCCGCCGTCTCGAGCTCGACGGCTACCGCCCCGGGCGCCGGCCGGCCGTCGCCGCGGTCATAGAAGAGGTCCCGGCTTGCCACCGTCGCCGGTGCCGCACCGGCCTCAACCAGGCGGGCGAGCATCACCGGGTCCGGCGCCAGTGGACCGTCGGCCCCGAGCGCCGCGCTCGCCCCGTCGAGCGCCAGCACGGTCTCGGCCGCTAGCAGGGTGCCGAGCGCCAGGCGCTCGTCGAGCGCGGCACAGGTCCCGATCCTCACGAGCCGTCGTGCCCCCAGCGCGATCAGCTCCTCGCACACGATCGCGGCGCTCGGGCCGCCCATGCCGGTCGACTGGATCGTCAGCGGCTCGCCGTCGGCCGCGATCCCGCTGTAGCCCCACAGCCCGCGGCTGTGGTTGAACATGCGAGGGGGCTTCTCGAGCAGCGCCTGCGCAACCGCGAGCGCCCGGTGCGGGTCGCCGGGGAGGAGCACGCGCGGGGCGAGCTCGGCGCTGGGGCTCAGATGGGTCACGGCCGTGGTGGTCACCGGGCGGCGCAGGATAGGGAAGGCAAGGGGGTAGTCTCGGATCGATGGCGCGGCGTCCGAGCAGGTCAACGGAGTTACCCGACTCCCTGCGCGAGGCGGTCGAGCGGACTGTCGACGCCACCCTGGGCTCGGCCGGGCGCAGCCGCGACGCCGCACAGAGCGCGCTCGACGACATGGCCCAGTCGGTCGACGAGCTGCGCCGCGGCGCCGAGGAGCGCCTCGCCAAGGGGCGGCGCTCGATGAGCGAGGCGATCGAGGGCCGCCGGCCGGCGAACCTCGACGACATCCGCGAGCTGAGGAAGGAGCTGCGGGCGATCGCGCGGCGCCTCGACGCGATCGAGGAGCGCCTCCCCGCCAAGCG
Organism: uncultured Thermoleophilaceae bacterium; assembly: GCA_963739095.1. Taxonomy (GTDB): domain Bacteria; phylum Actinomycetota; class Thermoleophilia; order Solirubrobacterales; family Thermoleophilaceae; genus JACVRW01. Next base: position 108,451 of record CAVTZF010000005.1, on the reverse strand, counting down.
CAAGGCCCCGGCCAAGCGCAAGGCTCCCGCCAAGCGCTCCCCCGCCAAGCGCTCCTCCTAGTGGCCGGCCGCCGGGTCCTGATCACCGGCGTCGGGAGCCACCTCGGCACCCTGCTGGCAGAACGCCTCGCAGCCGACCCCGAGTCCGAGTACGTGGCGGGGCTCGACACGCGCCCGCCGAAGCGCCGGGTCGAACGGCTCGAGTGGATCGAGGCGGACATCCGCGACCCGGAGATCGTCCGAGTGGTGCCGCGGCTGGAGGTCGACACGCTCGTCCACGAGCAGATCGTCCGGCAGCCGTCGGCGGGCATGTCGGGGCGGTCCATGCATGACATCAACGTCATTGGGACCCTCCAGCTGCTGGCCGCCTGTGAGAGAGCGCACACGCTGAGGACGATCGTCGTGCGCGGCTCGGCCGGCATCTACGGCGCCGAGCCGCAGGCGCCGCAGTTCTTCAGCGAGGAGCTGACCCGGCTGTTCCCGCTGCGCACCCGCTTCCAGCGCGACGTCGCCGAGATCGAGAACTACTTCGAGACCTACGCGCGCCGCCACGACCAGGTCGGCTGCACCATGCTCCGCTACCAGCCCGCGATCGGCCCCGACCTCGACACGCAGATCAGCCGCTATCTCTCGCAGCCGGCCTGCCCGACGTACCTCGGCTTCGACCCCCGCATCCAGCTCGTCCACGAGCAGGACGCGCTCGACGCGCTGATCGCGGCTGTGAGGCGGCCGGTGCGCGGCGCGGTCAACGTGGCCGCGCCGGGCACGATCGGGCTCAGCCGGATGATCAGGCTGGCCGGACGCCTGAGCCTGCCGATCGCGGGGCCGCTGTTCGGGCCGTTGACGGGCGCGGCTCGGCGGCTCGGCGCCGGCGCCTACTCGGACGACTTCCGGCGGTTGTTGCGCTACGGCCGCGGCGTCGACGTCAAGCGGCTCGTCGACGAGGTCGGCTTCCAGCCGCGCTTCTCGACCGTCGCGGCAGTCGAGGACTGGGTGGCGCGGCGCGCCGAGGGAGCGCGCGCGGCATGAACGAGAACGCGCTCGCGTTCATGCGCCGCCTGCGCGAGGGGCTCGACGCCGGGCTCGACCTCCCGGAGGCGGTCACCCGCGCCGCGACCACGCTTCCGCGCGACGCGCGCGCCACGGTGAGCCGGCTGGTCGAGCGTATGGACGGCAACTACAGCGAGGACGAGTGGGGCTTCGACGAGGAGTTCGCGGACCTCGTCGAGCCCTTCTTCGGCTTTCTCTACGACAGCTGGTGGCGGGTGCAGGTCGAGGGGGCTGAGCGCGTGCCCGCGCACGGGCCGGCCATGCTGGCGGCGAACCACGCGGGCATCCTGCCCTGGGACGCGACGATGATCTCGCTGGCGCTGCTGCGGGAGCACCCGCTGCCGCGCCACCCACGCTTCCTCGTGCTCGACTGGGCCTTCGAGCTGCCCTGGATATCGACCGCCATCCGGCGCGTCGGCGGTGTCGTCGCCTCGCCCTACAACGCGCTCCGGCTGCTCGAGCAGGAGAAGCTCGTCGCGGTCTTCCCGGAGGGGGTGAAGGGGACCGGCAAGCCCTACTCGGAGCGCTACCGGCTGCAGCGCTTCGGCCGCGGCGGCTTCGTCGAGGTGGCGCTGCGCGCCGGGGCACCGATCGTGCCGGTCGCCGTCGTCGGCAGCGAGGAGATCTACCCGAAGCTCGCCGACATCCCGGCGCTCGCACGGCTGATCGGCGCGCCCTTCTTCCCGGTCACGCCGACGTTCCCGTGGCTCGGGCCGCTCGGGGTCGTGCCGCTGCCGTCGCGCTGGCGCATCGAGTTCCTCGAGCCCATCGAGACCGCCTCCTACGGGCCCGACGCGACCTCCGACCGCGCGCTCGTGCTCGAGCTCTCGGAGCGGGTGCGCGCGACCGTGCAGGAGGCGCTCTACGCGAACCTCGTCAAGCGCGGCCCGGCCTTCGTCTGAGCCGGGGGGTGGCATGCAGCGTTTGCTCCCCCAGCGGGGGTTCCCTACCTTGGAGGGGGATGCGCCGCCTGATTATCGGGGTCCTCGTGCTCGTCGCGCTGCTGGTGCCGGCTGGCGGCGCCGCGGCCGCGGCCGATGACCCCTGGGTCGCCTACGTCGTCAATTCGGTGGTCACGCGCGGCGGCCAGCAGTCCGCCGTGGTGCTGCGCTCGAACCCCGTCACGGGCGCCCTCGAGGAGGTCTCGCGGAACGGCGCCCAGGGCACCCTCTTCGAGCACCCGTATGACATCGCGGTGGCCCCCGGGGCCGGCAGCCTCTATGTCGTGGACATGGGCGCCTTCGCCCAGGGACCGAATCCGGCAGCCGACGGCCGCGTCATCCGCGTCGACCCGGCGACCGGCGCGCAGTCGCTCGTCTCGCAGGGCGGCGAGCTCGTCGACCCCGCCGGGATCGCGGTCGCGCCGGACGGGACGCTCTTCGTCGTCGAGAACGTCGGCGTCGGCCCAGCCCAGGACCCGGCCGTGATCCGCATCGACCCCGGGACCGGCGCGCAGAGCGTCCTGACGCGCGGGGGCAACCTCTGTTACCCGTTCGGGATCGCGCGCGAGCCGAGCGGCAACCTGATCGTCACCGACTTCGGCGATCTGGTCGTCGGCGGGAGCACCCAGATCAACTGCGCGCAGGACTTCGGCTCGGTCGTGCGGGTCACGCCCGCGGGGGGTCAGTCGCTGCTCTCGTTCAACGACGTGCCCAACCCCGGCAACCTGCTGCGTGGCGTGTTCGGCGCCGCCGTCGAGGCGAGCGGCGGCATCCTGGTCGTCAACCAGACGGGCGCGCAGGCAGGCGTCGCGGCGATCAATCCCGCGAACGGCAGCCAGACCCCCGTCACGCCGAACTCGAGCCCCAACGACGCCTTCGAGTTGCCGCAGCGCGTGGCCGTGCTACCCGACGGCAACCTGCTCGTCGCGGACTACGCCCTCAACGATCAGGAGGGTGGCCTCGTGAGCGTCGACCGTGGCACCGGCGCGGCGCGCATCATGCGCCAGGGCACGCTCTTCAACAACCCGCTCGGCGTGACGACGGTCGTGAACCGCCCGCCGTCGGCCACGATCAGCTTCGCGCCGCAGCGCGTCCGTGCCGGCCAGCGCGTGACCTACGACGCCTCCGGCTCGGCGGACCCCGAGGGCCTCGGCCTGCGCTATGCGTGGGATCTCGACGGCAACGGCAGCTTCGAGCTCACCACGGGCAGCGCACCCCGCGCAACCACCAGCTTCAAGCAGAGCACCACCATGACGCCGCGAGTGCGCGTGCTCGACCCGCACGGCGGCGAGGCGGTGGCCGCGGCGAGCAGCGCGCTCGTCGTCGACACGATCCGCCCGGTGATCGGCGGCTTCCGGGCGTCGTCGCGCACGATTGCGACCTCCGCAGGCGCGAGCGCGGCGGCCCGCCATAAGAGCGTGCGCTTCCGCTTCCGGCTGTCCGAGTCGGCGCGCGTCCGGATCGCGATCGAGCGTGCCGTCGCGGGGCGCCGCAAGGGCGGCCGCTGCGTCGCTCCCGGCAAGGCCCGCCGGAGCGCGAAGCGCTGCACGCGCTGGCGCGTGCTGACCACGCTCCGCAAGCAGGGCAGGAGTGGGCCGAACAGCGTGCGTTTCTCCGGCAAGGTCCGCGGGCGGGCGCTGCACGCCGGCCGCTACCGCGCACTCGCCACCGCGAAGGACGCCGTCGGCAACTCGTCGCGGGCGCGCAAGGCCGGCTTCAGCGCGGTGCGCGCGCCGCGCTAGAAGTGTGCGGGCGCGCTGGATGCCTACGTTGCCGGATTACCCACCCATAAGGTGGTCAGGACGGCAAGGCAACGTTCGCCGGGAGCCTTCCGCCATCATCCTGTTGCTGCTGCCGCTAGAAGTGCACGCCCCGCAGTAGGTAGGCCATCGCCACGGCCTCGGTCGACATCTGCTCGCTCCCCTTCTTCTCGTCCGCGGGGGCGGGCTTGCCGTCCTTGGTCACCTTGGCGGCGGTGGAGTCCGGGAACAGGTTGTAGGCCGTGTTGAGGACGATGTCGATGCTCTTGGGCGACACCGCGTAGAGCACCTCGCCGAAGGTGCCGAGCCTCGAGGCGAGTCGCTTCGGCTTGTCGATCATCGCGTCGGCCAGCATCTGCGCGGCCTCGTCCGGCGTGAGCGTGGGGAAGGCCTTGTAGATGTCCGTCGGCGCGATCATCGGCGTGCGCACGAGCGGCATGTAGACCGTCGTGAACTTGACGTTGTCGCCCACGCACTCGGGCGCGACGCAGCGCGAGAAGGCGTCGAGCGCCGCCTTCGAGGCGACGTAGGCCGAGAAGCGCGGCGTGTTGGTCTGCACGCCGATCGAGCTCACGTTGATGATGTGGCCGGACTTGCGCTCGCGCATGCCCGGCAGGAACGCGAGGATCAGCTTGAGCGCGCCGAAGTAGTTGAGCTGCATGGTGCGCTCGTAGTCGTGGAAGCGGTCGTAGGAGCGCGCCACCGAGCGCCGGATCGAGCGGCCCGCGTTGTTGACGAGCACGTCGACCCCGCCGTGCGTCTCGAGCACCTCGGCGGCCAGCCGGTCGATGTCGGCGAGGTCTGAGAGGTCGGCCGGGTGCACGTGCGCGATCCCGCCCGCCTCCTCGATCTGCGTCGCGACCTCCTCCAGCTTCTCGCGCGTGCGCGATACGAGCAGCACCTCGCCGCCCGCCTCGCCGACCTTCAGCGCCGTCTCCAGGCCGATGCCGCTGGACGCGCCGGTGATCAGCACGCGCTTGCCGCGGACCGCGCTCGAGAGCGAGCGGTCGCGGAACAGGTCGGGGTCGAGATTGCGCTCCCAGTAGTCCCAGATGCGCGGGGCGTAGTTCGACAGCGGCGGCACCGCGATGCCGGTGCCGGTGAGCGCGCGCTGGGTGTCGCGCGCGTCGAACTTGCAGTTGAAGTCCTTCAGCTCCATCGCGACGGGCGGGACGCCCAGGTCGTGCAGCAGCTGCTCGCGGATCCGCTTGACCGTGGGCAGCGCCATCACCCCGGCGCGCACCGGCTTCGGGATCGCGTTCGTCATGTGCTGGTCGATCCGCATCGCGAACTGCGGCGCGTGCGCCGCCTTCGCGAACTCGTTGAGCGCCTCGCCCACCTTCATCGGCTCCGGGTTGACGAGGTGGAACGTGTCCGAGGGGAGCTCGTCGTCCGGGAGGTGGGCGATGTGATCCAGCGCCTTGGCCACGAAGTCGACCGGGACGATGTTCGTCTCGCCGCCCTGCGGGCCGGCCAGCGGGAACCACTCGGGCAGCGCGTGGCGCAGCTTCTGGAGGACCTTGAAGTAGTAGTAGGGCCCGTCGACCTTGTCCATCTCGCCGGTCTCGGAGTTGCCGACGACGATCCCGGGCCGGTAGATCAGCTTCTTCGTCTCGACGTCCTCGCGCACGAGCCGCTCGGACTCGTACTTGGTGCGGTGGTAGTGGTGGGGCAGGCGCTGCCCCTCGTCGAACATGTCCTCCTGGAAGACACCGTGGTACTCGCCGGCGACCGCGATCGAGCTGACGTGATGGAAGCGCCCGACCTGGTGCGCGTTGGCGAACTCGATCACGTGCTTGGTGCCCTCGACGTTCGCGCGCTCGGAGGCCTCCTCGTCGGCCTCGACGTCGTATACGGCGGCGAGGTGGAAGAGGTGGTCGATCGGCTCGTCGAACAGATCGACCCCGAGCCCGGGCCGGGCGAGGTCGCCCGAGACCGGGTGAACGCGGCCCTCCGGCGCGCCGAGCCGCTGCAGAAGTGCGTCGAGCTTGCCGCGCGAGCCGTCGCGGACGAGGACGTAGATCGTCCCCTCGCGCTGCAGCAGCTCGGCCAGGAGATGCCGTCCGATGAAGCCCGTCGCGCCGGTGACGAAGTAATTCAAGGTCCCTCCACTCCTCCTTTGGCCAGCCGGATCGATCCTATTCTCTCGGGCGACCGTGGATGAAGCACTCAGCCTGAAGGAGGCAGCCGAGCGCGTGGGCGTCACGCCCGCGACGCTGCGGCGCTGGGCCCAGTCCGGGTTGATCCCGGAGGTCGACGGCGGCGGCGAATGGACGCGGGCGGCGGTCGCGCACGCCCGGATCGTCGCGCGGCTGCGCCAGCGCGGCCATACGCTCGAGCACATTCGCGAGGCGGGTCGGCAGGGCCGGCTGGCCTACGGCTACGTCGAGGAGATCTTCAGCCCGCCCGAGCACACGATGACGCTGCGCGAGGCCTCCAGGGAGACCGGGCTCGACGAGGAGCTGATCGAGCGCTGCTGGATGAGCCTCGGGCTGCCGACCGAGGGCCTGGCGCGGCTCGGCGACGACGATGTCGAGGCGCTCCGCTACGTCGCATCGGTGCTCGAGGCGGGCTTCCCGCTGGTCGCCTTCCTGCAGCTGCTGCGCGTCTACGGGCAGGCCCTCGCGCAGATCGCCGACGCCGAGGTGCGCCTCTTCCACCTCTACGTCCACGAGCCGCTGATGCGCGAGGGCGTGCCGGGGCTGCAGATGGCCGAGGAGATGGAGGGGCTGGCGCGCGACCTGCTGCCGCTCGCCTCGCCGCTCATGGACTACATGCACCAGCGCTATCTCGGTCACTTCGTCGAGCAGGACGTGGTCGGCCACATGGAGGCGGAGCTGGAGGAGCAGGAGTCGGCGCTCGGCCGGGTGCGCGTCGCGATCGCCTTCGCGGACCTGGCCGGCTACACGCGCTTCACCGAGGAGGAGGGCGACGAGGAGGCGCTGTCGTCGGTCGAGCGCTTCGTCGAGGGCGTGTCGAGCACGCTGCCCGAGGACGCTCGCGTCGTCAAGACGATCGGCGACGAGGTGATGCTCGTAGGACACGACGTGCGCGCGCTCGTCGACTGGGCGGTCGGCTTCGCGGGCAGCTGGGAGGAGCGCCCCGAGCCGCGGATCGGCATCCACCTCGGCACGGCCCTGTATCGCGACGGCGACTACTACGGGCGCGAGGTCAACCTGGCCTCGCGCATCGTCGCGCGCGCCCGCGGCGGCGAGGTGCTCGTGAGCGACTCGGTTGTTGAGGCGGTGCGCGACGCCTCCGAGCTCGGCTTCGAGGGCATCGGTCAGGTGAAGCTGAAGGGCTTCGACGAGCCGCGCCGGCTCTGCCGCGCGAGCTTCCGCGAGGGGTCGTGAGCGAGGCTCCGCTCGAGGCGGCGCGCGCGAGCGGCCTTGTGAGGCGGGACGAGCCGCTGCTTGTGCTGGTCTCGGGCGGCGGCGACTCCGTCTGCCTGCTGGACGTCGCCGTACGGCTCGGGGCGAGCGTCTCGGCGCTGCACGTCAACTACGGCCTGCGCGACGGGGCGGACGCGGACGAGGCGTTCGTGCGCGAGCTCTGCGAGCGGCTCGGGGTGCCGCTCCACGCCGAGCCCGTCTCGCTGCCCGACAGCGGCAACCTCCAGGACCGGGCGCGTGACGCCCGCTACGCGCTCGCCGAGCGGCTCGCGGAGGGCGACTACGCCGCCGCGCACACGGCCAGCGACCAGGCCGAGACGGTCCTGTACCGGCTGGCGGTGTCGCCGGGCTCGCGCGCGCTCCACGGCATGGCGGCGCGGCGCGGGCGGCTCGTGCGGCCGTTGCTCGGCGTCACCCGCGACGAGGTTCGTGACTACCTACGGGCGCGCGGGCTCGAATGGCGCGAGGACCCCTCGAACGCGGATCGCCGCTTCGCACGCGCCCGCGTGCGTCACGACCTGATGGGCGCGCTGCGCGAGATCGGGCCGGCGCCGGAGCGCACGATCGCCACAACCGCTGCGCAGCTCCGCGAGGAGGCGGAGCTGCTCGATCGCGCCGTTGACGCGGCACTCGAGGAGCTCGGCGGCGGCCCCGCGGTCTCGCTCGCGGCGCTGCGCGAGCAGCCACCCGCTCTGCGCCGGCTCGTGCTGCGCCGGCTGGCCGGCGATCGCCCCGTTCCCGACGAGGTGCTCGATCTCGATGCGCGCGGCAGCAGCTCGCTCGATCTCGGCGAGGGCCTGCGCGCGCTGGCCGAGTACGGGACGCTGCGCTTCACAAGCGCCGCCGACCCGCACCAGCCCGAGCCGGTTGAGCTGCCGGTGCCGGGCCGGGCGCGTTTCGGGAGCTGGGAGCTCGAGGCCGCGCTCGGCGCGGAGGGCGACGTGGCCGTGTCGGCCGCCGCGATCGGCGACTCTGCCACCGTGCGTGCCTGGCGCGACGGCGACCGCATGCGCCCGCTCGGCGTCGGCGGCAGCAAGTCGCTCCAGGACCTGTTCACGGACCGCAAGATCCCGCGCGCGCTGCGGCGCACGCTGCCGGTTGTGGAGGTCGGCGGCGAGGTCGCGTGGGTGGCCGGAGTGGCCCTCGACGAGCGCTTCGCCGCCCGGCCGGGCGAGCCGAGCGTCGGCCTCACGGCGCGCGCTCGCTGACCGTGCGGGCGGCCACGGCGAACATTCCTGACTTGTTGGGCCAGGAGCCATACAAGTCAGCAACGTTCGCCACTTGGCACGCCTCGGGCTGACCCCTCTACGTGGTCCCGAACACGCGGTCGCCCGCGTCGCCGAGGCCGGGCCTGATGTAGGCGTTCTCGTCCAGCTCGCGGTCGAGGACAGCCGTCCAGACGGGTACCTCGGGATGGTTCTCCTCGACCGCGGCCAGGCCCTCGGGCGCGACCACGAGGCACACGAGCGAGAGCCGCGTGGCCCCGCGCGCCTTCAGCCGGTTGAGCGCGTGCACCGCGCTGCCGCCCGTCGCGAGCATCGGGTCCACGACGAAGACGTAGGCGTCGTCGAGCCGGGCCGGGAGGCGCTCGTAGTACTCGAACGGCTCGTGCGTCTCCTCGTCGCGGTACAGGCCGAGGTGGCCGACGCGGGCGTCTGGCAGCAGGCGCAGGAAGGCGTCGACCATGCCGAGGCCGGCGCGCAGGACCGGGACGACGGCGATCTCCTTCGGCAGGCGGCTGCCGGTCGTGCGCTCGAGCGGCGTGTCGATCTCGACCTCCACCACGGGCAGCTCGCGCGCCGCCTCGACGGCGAGGATCGCCGAGGCCTCGAAGAGCGCCTGCCGGAACTCGCCGTGGCCGGTGTCGCGGTCGCGCAGGACCGTGAGGCGGTCGGCGAGGACGGGGTGGTCGACGACGATCACGCGCTGGGGCATGAGGCGAAGCATGCCGCAAGCACGCGTCTGTCGCGTGCGCGCGGACCGATATGGTCGCCACGTCTTGCCCGCACCCAGCCGCAACATCGAGATCAAGGCGCGCGACCGTGATCCCGCCCGCACGCTCGAGCTGGCACTTGGCCTCGGCGCCGCCGACGAGGGCGAGCTCCAGCAGCGCGACACCTACTTCGAGAGGGTCCGCGGGCGGCTCAAGCTGCGCGAGCAGGAGCCGGGGGAGGACGAGCTGATCGAGTACCGGCGGGCGGATGACGCCGGCGCCCGAGCGAGCAGCTACCGGCGCGTCCGGGTTGCCGCGGCGGCGGAGCTGCGCGAGGCGCTCGACGCCGCGCTCGGGACGCTCGTCGTGGTGACGAAGCGGCGCCGGCTGCTGCTCCGGGACAACGTGCGCATCCACCTCGACGAGGTGGACGGGGTCGGGAGCTTCATCGAGCTCGAGGCGGTGGCGGGACCCGAGTCGGACCTGGCGGCGGAGCAGGCGCAGGTCGCCGAGCTCCTCGAGCAGCTCGAGATCGGCGACGACGCGGTGGTCGGCGAGAGCTACTCCGACCTCCTGCTCGACTCGCCCGAGCTGCTCCTCGGCCGCGCCGCCGAGGCGATGGAGAACGCCTACGCCCCCTACTCGAACTTCAAGGTGGGCGTGGCCCTGCGCGGCGCCGCCGGCGGGATCTTCACGGGCGCCAATGTCGAGAACGCCTCCTACCCGCAGGGCCAGTGCGCGGAGACCTCGGCGATCGGGGCGCTCATCACCTCGGGCGAGACGCGCATCGCCGCGGTCGCCGTGACCGCGGAGCGGATGGACATCTGCCCGCCCTGCGGAGGCTGCCGCCAGCGCCTGTCCGAGTTCGGCGGCCCCGAGACGCCGGTCCACCTCGGGCGTCCCGGCGGCCCGCTCGTGACGACCACGCTCGGCGAGCTGCTGCCGCTCGCCTTCGATCTGGAGCCCACGTGAGCTGGCGTGACGCGGGCGCTGTGCTGGCGAGCCGCGCAGCCGCCCCGCCGCGGGTCGGGGTAGTACTCGGCTCCGGACTCGGGATGGTCGCCGAGGCGGTTCGCGAACCGATCGAGGTCCCGTACGAGGAGCTGCCCGGCTTCCCGCGGCCGACCGTGGAGGGCCACGGCGGCAACGTCGTGCTCGGCGAGATCGGCGGCATCTCCGTGGCGCTGCTCCAGGGCCGTGCGCACGTCTACGAGGGCGGCGACCTCGAGGAGGTGCGCACGCCCGTGCGCGCACTCAAGGCCGCCGGCGCCGAGATCCTCGTGCTCACGAACGCGGCCGGCTCGCTGCGCCCCGAGGTCGGCGCCGGCCAGCTGATGCTGATCACCGACCACATCAACATGAGCGGGACGAACGTGCTCGCCGGCCCCAACGACGAGGAGCTCGGGCCGCGCTTCCCGAGCCTGCGCGACGCGTACGACCCGGCGCTGCGTCGAGAGCTGCAGGCGGCCGCGCACGAGCTCGGCATCGCTCTCGCCGAGGGCGTCTACCTCGCCGTGCAGGGACCCAGCTTCGAGACGCCCGCCGAGATCCACGCCTACCGCACGCTCGGCGCCGACGCCGTCGGGATGTCGACGGTCCACGAGACGATCCTCGCCCGCCACTGCGGGCTGCGCGTCGCCGCGCTGTCGGCGATCACGAACCTGGCCGAGGGGATGTCCGACGAGGCGCTCAGCCACGACCAGACGCTGCGCGACGCGGCGCGGGCGGCCCAGAACCTGGCGCCGCTGCTGGTCCGCTTCGTCGAGCGGCTGCGAGCCTGAGCGCCGTGCTCGTCCCGGAGCTGATCCGCACCAAGCGCGACGGCGGCGAGCTCGGCGAGGACGAGATCGGCTTCCTCGTCGAGGGCATCGCGGACGGCTCCGTGAGTGATGCGCAGGTCGGCGCGCTCGCGATGGCGATCGTGCTGCGCGGTATGAACGCAGCCGAGCGCGTGGCGCTCACGGGCGCGATGACCCGCTCCGGCGAGGTGCTCGACTGGTCGGACGCCGGGCTGCCCGGCCCAGCGCTCGACAAGCACTCGACCGGCGGCGTCGGTGACAAGGTGAGCCTGCTGCTCGCGCCGATCGTCGCGGCCTGTGGAGGCGCGGTGCCGATGATCTCGGGCCGCGGGCTCGGCCACACGGGCGGCACGCTCGACAAGCTCGAGTCGATCCCCGGCTACGACACGGCTCCGGACCCGCAGTCGTTCCGGCGCGCGGTCGCGCGGGCCGGCTGTGCCATCGTCGGCCAGACCGCCGCGCTCGCTCCCGCCGACCGGCGCCTGTACGCGATCCGCGACGCCACTGGGACGGTCGAGTCGATCCCGCTGATCGTCGCCTCGATTCTGTCGAAGAAGCTGGCGGCGGGCCTGGGCGCCCTCGTCATGGACGTGAAGGTCGGCTCCGGCGCCTTCCTGCCCGGGCGGGAGGCGGCTGCCGAGCTGGCGCGCTCGATCGTCGAGGTGGCGAGTGGCAACGGCCTGCCCACCTCGGCGCTGCTCACGGACATGGACCGCGTGCTCGGGCGCACAGCGGGTAACGCGGTCGAGGTGCGCGAGTCGCTCGACCACCTGACGGGCGCCGCGCGCGACGAGCGCCTGCTCGACGTGACGCTCGCGCTCAGCGCCGAGCTGCTGCGGCTCGGCGGGGTCGAGTCCGACGAGGACGAGGCGCGTGCGGCCGCCGAGCGTGCGCTCGCGAGCGGCGCGGCGGCCGAGCACTTCGCGGCGATGGTGCGTGAGCTCGGCGGGCCGGCCGACCTGCTCGAGTCGCCCGGCACCCACCTCGCGGAGGCGCCCGTAACGATCGCCGCGGAGCCGGACGAGCCGGGCACGGTCGCGCGCGTCGACGTGCGGGCGGTCGGGCTCGCCGTGGTGGCGCTCGGGGGAGGCCGGACGCGCGAGACCGACCCGGTCGACCACGCCGTAGGGCTGACCGAGGTGGCCGCCCCCGGTGAGGAGGTGGCGCCCGGCGGGCGGCCCCTGGCGCTCGTGCACGCGGCCGGCGAGGAGGCCGCGCGGCAGGCAGCGGCCTCTCTGCGGGCCGCCTACGCGCTCGGCGACGCCGGCCCGCCGCCGCACCCGGTCCTCGAGCTGCTGCGCTGATGGTCCCCAAGGCCGAGCTGCATGTCCATCTGGAGGGCACGGCGACGCCGGCGCTCGTCCGCAGGCTCGCCGAGCGCAACGGCCTGGCGGTGCCGGAGGGCCTGTTCGCCGACGACGAGACCTACGCGTACACCGACTTCCTCGATTTCCTGCGCGCCTACGATCTCGCCGCGGGCGTGATCAAGAGCGGCGGCGACTACCGCGACGTGACGTTCGAGTACCTCGCGCGCTGCGCGGCCGAGGGCGCGGTCTACGTAGAGCTGATCGTCTCGCCGGACCACGCGGCGCAGGTGGGCCTGAGCGACGAGGAGCACCTCGACGGCGTCGGCCGCGGCATCGACGACGCGCGCGCGGCGCACGGCATCGAGGCGCGCATGCTCGTCACCGCCATCCGCAACTACGGCGTCGAGCAGGCGACGCGCGTGGCCGGCTACGCGGCATCGCGCCCGCATCCGTACGTGGTCGGTTTCCAGCTCGCCGGCGACGAGGCCGGCTATCCCGCGGGCGACTTCGCGGAGCCCTACCGGATCGCAGCGGAGGCCGGGCTCGGCTGCAGCGTCCACGCGGGCGAGTGGGGAGGGCCGGACAGCGTGCGCGCGGCGCTGACGTTGCCGGTCACGAGGATCGGCCACGGCGTTCGCTCGATCGAGGATCCGGCGCTCGTCGAGGAGCTGGCGGAGCGCGGCGTGGTGCTCGAGTGCTGCCCGACCAGCAACGTCGTGCTCGGGATCTACCCGAGCTACGAGGAGCACCCGCTGCGTGCCCTGCGCGCCGCCGGGGTCCCCGTCACGCTCGGGTCGGACGATCCGCCCTGGTTCGGAGCATCGATCGGCGGCGAGTACGCCGTGTGCTCGGAGCGGCTGGACTTTGGCGACGAGGACCTGCTCGAGCTCACAGAGACGGCTCTGGAAGCCGCATTCTGCGAAGAAAAGCTCAAAGAGAACCTAATAATGGCCCTACGGTGAGGGGTATAGGGTGGCCCGGTCACGGGCATCAGGCCCGGTCCAGACTCATGGAGGGAAGTTCAGCGTGGATAGGAAGCTTCGCGCGATCCTGCTGGCGCTCGTAGCGGCGCTCATGCTCAGTATCGCGGCGTGTGGCGACGACGACGACGACGGTGGCAGCGGCGGTGGCAGCGACACGGCCGCCGAAACCCAGGAGTCGATCAAGGCGGGTGTCGTAACCGACATCGGCGGCCTCAACGATCGCTCCTTCAACGCGCTCGCCAATGCAGGCATCAAGCGCGCAGCGAAAGATCTCGGCGTCGAGGAGCGCGTGCTCATCTCGAAGCAGCAGGGTGACTACATCCCGAACCTCACGACGCTCGCCCAGCAGCAGTTCGACCTGATCGTTCCGGTTGGGTTCCTGATGGCGGACGCGACGAACACCGTCGCAACCAAGGTGCCCACCTCCAACTTCGCGATCGTCGACTTCTCGGCGACCTTGTTGAAGGACAAGCCGAAGAACGTCCAGGGCCTGCTCTTCAAGGAGCAGGAGGCGGGTTACCTCGCCGGATACCTGGCCGGCCTGTGGGCGAAGGACAACGACGCCAAGGTCGTGTCGACCGTCGGCGGCCAGAAGATCCCGCCCGTGGACCACTACATCGCGGGCTTCCAGGCCGGCGCCAAGAAGGCCAACCCCGGGATTCAGACGCTCAACGGCTACTCCCAGGACTTCGTCGATCAGGCGAAGTGCAAGGAGATCGCGCTCGACCAGATCGCGAAGGGCTCGAAGGTCGTGTTCCAGGTGGCCGGCGGCTGCGGCCTCGGCGCGCTCGACGCGGCCAAGGAGAAGGGTGTCCAGGGCATCGGCGTCGACGCCGACCAGGGGTACCTCGGCGACCACATCCTGACCAGCGCTCTGAAGAAGGTGGACGTGGCCGTCTACGACGCCATCAAGCGCGCCCAGGAGGGCCAGTTCAAGGGCGGCACCGACGTGATCGCGAGCGTCGAGAACGGCGGCGTCGGGCTCGGCAAGATCAGCGCCGCGGGTCAGAAGTACGCCGATCAGGTCAAGGAGATCCAGGATCAGATCGCGTCGGGCGAGATCACGGACATCCCCGACACGGTCAAGTAAGAGATAAGTTCCGCCGCGTTGAGCACCGAGAACGCTCTCGAGCTACGCGGAATCACTAAGAGGTTCGGCCCGGTCGTCGCGAACGACCGGGTCGACTTCGATCTTCGCCGCGGCGAGGTGCACGCCCTGCTCGGCGAGAACGGGGCGGGCAAGTCGACGCTGATGTCGATCCTCTACGGGCTCTACAGCCCGACCGAGGGCGAGATCTACGTCGACGGCGAGAAGGTCGACATCGACTCGCCTTCGAAGGCGATCGAGCTGGGCATCGGCATGGTGCACCAGCACTTCATGCTCGTGCCGGTGATGACGGTCGCCGAGAACATCGTGCTCGGCGCCGAGCCGCGCAGCGGCGGCGGCATGCTGGACGTGCGCGAGGCGCGCAAGCGGGTGAAGGAGCTGTCCGAGCGCTACGGCCTCGCGGTCGATCCGGACTCCGTGATCGAGGACGTGACGGTCGGCACTCAGCAGCGCGTCGAGATCCTCAAGACGCTCTACCGGGGCGCTCGCATCCTCGTGCTGGACGAGCCGACCGCCGTGCTCACCGCCCAGGAGGCGGCCGACCTGTTCAAGGTGCTGAAGGCGCTCCAGGAGGACGGCGTTGCGATCGTCTTCATCAGTCACAAGCTCAACGAGGTGCTCGAGATCGCCGATCGCGTGACGGTCCTGCGGCGCGGCAAGAAGATCGACACCGTCTCGACCGAGGGCGCCACCGAGCAGAGCCTCGCGCGCCTGATGGTCGGCCGCGACGTGCTCCTGCAGGTCGAAAAGCCATCGGCCAAGCCCTCGGACCCGGTGCTCGAGGTCGAGGACCTGCGCGTGCTGGACGACCGCGAGCTCGAGGCGGTGCGCGGGTTCTCGATGGAGGTGCGCGGCGGTGAGATCGTGGCGCTCGCCGGCGTCGACGGCAACGGTCAGCAGGAGCTGGTCGAGGCGATCGCCGGGCTGCGCGTTCCCGGGTCGGGCCACATCCGCGTCGCGGGCACGGACGTGACCGGTCGCGGCGTGCGCGTGACCTGCGATGCCGGCGCGGCCCACATCCCCGAGGACCGCCAGCTGCGCGGGCTCGTGCTCGACTTCACACTGGCCGAGAACCTCGCCCTGCGGGAGTACCGCTCGCAGCCGTTCTCCAACCACGGCTTCCTGTCCATCCGCAACATGCGCAGGCGCGCCAACGAGCTGCTCGAGGAGTACGACGTGCGCAACCGCGACGCGGAGCTGCCGGCCTCGTCGCTGTCAGGCGGCAACCAGCAGAAGGTATGCATCGCGCGTGAGATCGCCTCCAATCCCGAGTTCCTGATCGCCCACCAGCCCACGCGCGGGCTCGACGTCGGGGCGATCGAGTTCGTGCACCAGCGGCTCGTCTCGGAGCGCGACCGCGGTCGCGGGGTTCTGCTCGTCTCACTCGAGTTCGAGGAGGTGCGGTCGCTCGCGGACCGCATCCTCGTGATCTACGAGGGCCAGATGGTCGGTGAGTTCCCGCCCGACGTCTCCGAGGAGGAGCTCGGCATCGCGATGACCGGCGGGGCAGCCGGTAAGAGCGCCGCGTGAGCGACGAGGAGGTCATCGCAACCTCGCAAACGCCGGCGGCGCGGCTGGCGGCGTATGTGCGGGGCGGCGGCGTGATCGTCCCGCTGATCACGGTGCTGCTGGCGTTCGTGATCGGCGGCTTCGTCGTGCTGCTCGCCGGCAAGGACCCGATTGCCACCTACGAGGCGATCTGGAAGGGCACCGGGCTCCAGTGGCTGTTCCCGTGGACGACCGGCGACGACCGCGCCATCGCCGCGATCAACCTGCAGCAGACGCTGATCATCACGACGCCGCTCATCCTCACCGGCCTCGCCGTGGCCTTTGCCTTCCGCGCCGGCCTCTTCAACATCGGCGGCAACGGCCAGTACATCATGGGCTCGATCGCGGCCGTCTGGGTGGGCTCCTCGTTCGCGAGCATGCCGGCGTTCCTCCACATCCTGCTGGCGATCGTGGCCGCGATCGCGGCCGGCGCGTTCTGGGCCGGCATCGCCGGCTTCCTGAAGGCGACGGTGGGCGCCCATGAGGTGATCACGACGATCATGCTCAATTACACGGCGATCTACATCGGCCTCTACCTGTTCGGGCTCGGCGGACCGCTGCAGAGCGACACCGAGAGGAGCGTGCCGGTCTCGAACGACGTCGTGGAGGGCGCGAAGCTGCCGGTGTTCTGGGGCGACCCGGTGCTGCAGGGACTGCACATCGGGCTCTTCATTGCGATCGCTGCGCTGCTCGTGTTCTGGGTCGTGCTGAACCGCTCGACGATCGGCTACGAGGTCCGCGCCGTCGGTCTCAATCCCGAGGCCGCTCGCTACGGCGGCATGAGCGTCGGCAAGAACTACGTGCTCGTCATGGCCGCCTGCGGCGCCTTCGCGGGCCTGGCCGGCTCGCTCGACGTGCTCGGCTGGCAATTCCGGCTCGCCACCAACGACATCCAGATAACCCAGGTCGGCTTCATCGGGATCGCGGTCGCGCTGCTCGGGCGCAACACGGCGCTCGGGACGGGCGCCGCCGCGCTTCTCTTCGGCGCCCTGCTGAGCGGTACCTCGCAGCGGAACCTGGATGCGTCTGTCTTCGAGCCCGAGCTCGCCGCCAACCTCACCTACATCATCCAGGGCCTCGTCATCGTCATCGTGAGCGCAGACGTGCTCGTGCTCGGCCTGCTTCGAAGGGGCAGGGGCTTCATCGGCCGCGGTACCGGCAGATCCGGTCCCGCGCCCGCGACGGCGGCCGCCGGCTCGGACGGTGCGCCGCCTCCGGAGGCAGGCCCGTGAGCGCCCTCGCCGAAGCAGCCGTGCCGAGCCGGGTCGGTGCGAGGGAGATTGCTTGGGGGGCACTCGTGCTGGGAGTGCTCGCCGCCTTCATCACGCTGCCCCCGATCCTGCTGCGGACGCCCGTGCCGTCGCTGGTGCTGGCCGCGACGGCCGTCGTCGCGGGCGTGTTCGTGGTGCGCGAGGGGGACAAGCGGATCGGCTGGATCGCGATCGTGGTCGCCGTGCTCGCGGGCGCCGGCGCTGTCGCGGCCACGCAGACGAATGAGTCGAGCCTCGACTCCGTGTTCGTCTGGTCGGCGCTGTTTGCGGCGATGCTCCGGTTCGCGACACCGCTCGTGTTCGCCGCGCTCGGCGGGCTCCTGTGCGAGCGCAGCGGCGTCATCAACATCGCCCTCGAGGGCATGATGCTGATGGGCGCGTTCTTCGGCATCCTCGGCGCCGACCTGACCGGCTCCTGGGTGCTCGGCTGCCTGATCGGCATGGCATCGGGAGGGGCGCTGGCACTCGCACATGCGGTGCTATCGGTCAGCTTTCGCGCGGACCAGGTGGTGAGCGGCTTCGGCCTCAACTTCCTCGCGCTCGGGATCACGGGCTACGTCTTCGTCGCCCACTACGGCGCAGAGGGGACACCCGGCGACGTGCCGCGCGTGCCCACCGTGTCGCTGCCCGGGATCGAGGACCTGGGCTTCTTCGGCGAGGCGATTGGCAACGCGAATCTGCTCACGTGGGTCGCGCTGCTGCTCGTGGTGCTCACGTCCGTGTTCCTGTTCCGGACCCCCCAGGGCCTGCGGCTGCGCTCGGTCGGCGAGAAGCCGCGCGCCGCCGAAACCGTCGGCTTGTCGGTCATCCGCACGCGCTACCTCGCGGTGATCACGTCGGGCTTCCTGGCCGCTCTCGGCGGCGCCTACCTCTCGATCGCGCTGCTCGGCTCCTTCGTGGAGAACATGACGGCGGGGCGCGGGTACATCGCGCTGGCGGCCGTCATCTTCGGCGCGTGGCGGCCCTTCGGCGCACTCGTCGCCGCGCTCCTGTTCGGCTTCTCGAGCGCGCTCGCCCAGCGCCTGCCGGAGTTCTCCGAGTCGACCGCCGTGCTGTTCCAGGCGCTTCCCTACGTCCTCACGCTGATCGTGGTGGCGGGGGTCGTCGCGCGCTCGCGGCCGCCCGCCTCGATCGGCATCCCGTACGTGAAGGAGTGAGGGCATGACCGTCTCGCGACTCGTCCTCACCAACCCGGCCGAGGAGGCCGGCCGCCTCAGCGACGAGGTCGAGCTCTACCAGCGCACCTACAACACGCTGCTGCGCTCGAGCGGCGAGACGGCGCTGCGCGTGCTCGAGTCGTCGCACCGCGCGATGGGGTCGAGCCTGCACCCGCTCGCTGCCAGCGACGAGCCCGACCTCGGCGCCCTGATCTACGCGATCCGGCGCCTGCCCGACGGGATCGCGGGCGCCGAGCTCGTGATCATGGGCCAGGAGGCCGAGGTCTTCGCCCGCAACGGCATCGTGATCGACGAGTGGGACGAGGCGGACGCTCCCGCCCGCCGGCGGCGCTGGCACGACAGCGGTGGGGGCGTGCACGCGGTTCTGCTGGCGAGCGCGTCGGACGTCGACGACCTGATCCCGACGCTCGTCGCCATGCAGATCGAGTGGAACAAGATCCGCGTGCGCCAGCGCGCCGCGGGCTGGCCGCCCGAGACCGAGCCGACCCCGGAGGAGTGCGCCGCGGTCCTGGGCGGATCAGCCGACGACTGGGGCCGCCTTCGCGATGCCTGGGGCGACCGCTTCTTCGAGCGCCTCAAGCTGATCGCCGAGCGCGGCATGTCGCTGCGGGTGCGGATGCTGGGCGGAACCCAGGTCGGCTACGCCCGCATGACGCGGCGCTGGTGGCTGCCGGTCCAGAACGAGCTGAATGCCCAGGGCCTGATCGATGCGCCGACCTACTTCGTCAGCTCGAACACGCACAGCCTCGTCAACATCGTCACCGGGACCGCACGCGAGCGCGAGGACCGGCTGATCGAGTTCGTCGAGAGCCTGCCCGAGGACGACATCCTGCGCGAGGAGCTGCAGGCCTTCCGCGAGGGCCGTGCCGAGGGCTCCTGGGACAACTTCCTCTACTTCGTCGCGCGCCTCTACTTCGACAGCCACGGCGAGGAGGGTCGCCGCGTCCGGCGTGAGTCCGAGGCGCGCAGCGGCGTCAGCCACCTGCGCTCGCGCACCGCGCTGCGCGTGTCCGCTCAGATCATCCCGCTCGCCAAGCTGCTGCCGGACCGGCTCGACCCACGGCTCGGCGAGGTCGACGCCGAGGCCCTCGCCGAGAGCGACGCGGTGATCGTGAACATCGACTACCCGCTCGGCGTCGCCGCCTACAACATCCTTCGCGAGGTGGCGGTCTCGAGCGCCGCCCTGCGTGGGGTCTACATCCTGGGCAAGGCGGCCACGCTCAACGCCGACGTCGGCGACGTGATGCTGTCGAGCGTCGTGCACGACGAGCACTCCGGCTCGACCTACTGGCTCGACAACGCCTTCGGCGTCGAGGACCTGATGGGCGACCTGCGCTTCGGCACCGGGCTCGACAACCAGCGCGCCGTGACTGTGAAGAGCACCTTCCTGCAGAACCGCGCCTACCTCGACTTCTACTACCGCGAGGCGTTCACGGTCGTCGAGATGGAGGCGGGCCCCTACTGCGACGCGATCTACGAGATCGCGGACGCCGATCGCCACCCGACGGGCGAGGCGGTCAACTTCTCGAAGCTGCCGATCGACTTCGGGATCATCCACTACGCCTCGGATACGCCCTACACGCAGGCGCGCACGCTCGGCGCGCGCGGGCTGTCCTACTTCGGGATGGATTCCACGTACGCGTCGTCGCTCGCGATCCTGCGCCGCGTGCTGCGGCTCGAGGGCGCGCTGGAGTGACCGCCGGAATGGGACAGCGGCCGGGTCAACTGGCTCGACGCCCACGGCAACGAGGGCAGCCGGGTCACCAGTTGCTCCCGGCGCGCTGAGGTCAGTTGACTAGCGGTCCCAGCTCCACGGACGTGCGGGCGCACCCCGGTCCGGCCGGAGGAAGGCCGGGCGGCTCTCGGAGCCGTAGCGGGGGGCCAGCACGATCGTGCCCAGGACCATGGCGATGAAGAAGATCGTGATGAAGTCCATGATTGCGACAGACGGTACTTACCGATGCGCCGTACTCCCACCCGCGCCCACGTAAATTCGGCGATCAGCACCGAAGAACGAACATCGTTCGTCGATTGGGCGAGATTGCCGCTCTGTCCGAACGGTCTACGAGCTCTCGGCGCGCCATGGGTGCGGGCGCGGATGCCATGCCGGGACCGCCTGGCGGTAGGCCGCGTACTCGTCGCCGAAGCGCTCCGTGAGCGCCGGCTCCTCGTACCAGCGCACGAACGCCGCCACCACCGCCATGAAGAGCGCTGCGTAGGCCAACAGCACCGGCCGGCCCAGCAGCAGCGCCTGGCCGATGATCGTCGAGGCCACGGCCACGTACATCGGGTTGCGCACGTAGCGATACAGGCCGCCCACGACGAGCTGCTCGGGTGGGGCGACCGGCGCGGGCGTCCCGAGACCCTCGACGACGAAGCGCGCGAAGGCGTGCAGCAACACGGCCGCAGCGGCGATGATGAGCAGCGCGCCGAGCACCTGCAGCGGCGGCCACGCGAACGACTCGTCGACGGACCAGCCGGTCAGGAGCCACGGCACGAGGCCGGCCGTCACGCCCGGCGCGAGCAGCAGGAAGACGAGGCTTCCGGCCGCCGCCCGGGCGCGCGTCACGCGCCGACCGGGTGCCAGGCGGTCTTCAGCTCGACGACCGCCTCGAGCCGCCCCAGCGCATCGGCCACGCCGTCCTCGTAGCTCGTGGTCGCCTTCGCGTGGCGCACGCGCGTCACCGAGTCCGCAGCGAGGCGGTCGATCTCCGTGCCCAGCTCGGGCTCCCCCGAGACGTCGACGATCGCATTTAGATCGCGGTGCGACGCCAGGGCAGGGGCCAGCTCGGCCCGCCGCCCCGAGAGCAGGTTGACGACGCCGCCCGGCACGTCGGAGACGCCGAGCACCTCACCGAGGTCGAGGCCCGCGAGCGGGCGCGGCTCGGACAACAGCGCCACAACCGTGTTGCCGGCCGCCAGCGCCGGCGCCAGCTCGGCGATCAGCCCGAGCAGCTCGGGCTCCTCGGGCGCCACGATGCCGACCACGCCGGTGGGCTCGGGCAGCGAGAAGGACAGGAACGGCGCCGCTACCGGGTTGATGCCGCCGAGCACCGGCTGCAGCTTGTCGGTCCAGCCGGCGTAGTGGACCAGCACGTCGATCGCTGCCTCGAGCTCCGGCCGCTCGACGCCGAGCTCCTCGCCGCGGGACTCGAGCGCCTCTGCGGCGCGGTACAGGATCTGGCCCCGGTTGTAGGCCGTCCGCGCTGCCCAGGGAACGGCGGCGGCGCGCGCCGCCTTGACCGCGTCGCGCACGTCCTTGCGCGAGCCGCGCGGCACGTTGCGGTCCTGCACGCGGTCGTAGCGCCCGGACTCCGAGCGGACGAAGGCGCCGCCCACGTAGAGCTTGTACGTCTTGGGGACGGCGAGCCGGTTCATGACACCCGCAGGTATGCCCGCAGCCCGGCCGGGCCGCCCTCGCGGCCGAAGCCGCTCTCCTTGTAGCCGCCGAAGGCGGCGGTCGGGTCGAAGTGGTTGTAGGTGTTCTGCCAGACGACCCCGGCCTGCAGCGCGCTCGCGACCTCGAAGGCCTTCGCGCCCTTGTCGGTCCAGATCCCGGCCGCGAGCCCGTAGGGAGAGTTGTTGGCCTTCTCGATGGCCTCGGCCTGGGTGCGGAAGGTGAGCACGGACACGACCGGGCCGAAGATCTCCTCGACCGCGATCCGGTGGGCGGGCGCGACGTCGGTGAAGATCGTCGGGGCGAACCACCAGCCGCGCTCGGGCAGCTCGCAGGCGACGCTGCGCCGCACCGCGCCCTCCTCCTCGCCGGCGGAGACGAGCTCCTGGATGCGCGTGAGCTGCTCGCGCGAGTTGATCGCGCCGACGTCGGTGTTCTTGTCGAGCGGGTCGCCGACGCGCAGGCGGCCCATCCGTTCCCAGAGCTTGCCGATCACGACGTCGGCGACGCTCTCCTGGATCAGCAGCCGCGAGCCGGCGCAGCAGACGTGTCCCTGGTTGAAGAAGATGCCGTTGACGATGCCCTCGACCGCCTGGTCGAGCGCGGCGTCCTCGAAGATCACGTTCGCCGACTTGCCGCCGAGCTCGAGCGTGAGCGGGATGCCGCGCCCGGCGAGCGCCGCCTGGATGTCCTTGCCGACCGCCGTCGAGCCCGTGAAGGCGACCTTGTCGATCCCGGGCTGGCGCACGAGCGCGGCGCCGGCCGAGCCGTCGCCGGGCACGATCGACACCACGCCGGGCGGCAGCTCCGCCTCCTGGCAGATCTCGGCGAGGAAGAGCGCCGTCAGCGGCGTGGTCTCCGCCGGCTTCAGCACGGCGGTGTTGCCGCAGGCGAGCGCCGGCGCCAGCTTCCAGGCTGCCATCAGCAGCGGGAAGTTCCAGGGCACGATCTGAGCGGCGACCCCGTGCGGAGCCGCGTCGCGGCCGCCGACGCCGTACGAGAGCTTGTCGGCCCAGCCGGCGTAGTGGAAGAAGTGCGCCGCCGCGAGCGGCACGTCGACGTCGCGTGACTCGCGGATCGGCTTGCCGCCGTCCATCGACTCGACGATCGCGAGCTCGCGGGCGCGCTCCTGGATCAGGCGCGCGATCCGGAACAGGTACTTGCCGCGCTCGAGGCCGCTGAGCCCCGCCCAGACCGGCTGGGCGGCGCGCGCCGACTCGACCGCCCGGCGCAGGTCCTCCTCGCCGGCGAAGGCGACATCGGCCAGCGGCTCCTCGCTCGCCGGGTTGATCGACGGCACGCGCGTGCCGTCGATCGGATCGCGGAAGTCGCCATCGATGAACAGCCCGTAGGAGTCGCGCAGCCGGACGTGCTCGGGCGACTCGGGGGCGGGCGCGTAGTCCCAGACGATCCGTGTGCGTGTCTCCTGTGTGCTCATTCCCTGGAGAAGTCCTCGGGCCGCGCGTAGCGGCCGGTTTGCGTCTTCTCGTACTGCATGAGGAGGTCGTTGAGGAGCGACGATGCTCCGAGGCGGAAGCGCTCCGGGGTCAGCCACTCGTCGCCGAGCGTCTCCTTCACCAGCACGAGCCGGTGCAGTGCGGCCTTGCTGTTCGAGACGCCGCCGGCCGCTTTCATGCCCACCACCCGGCCGGAGCGCTCGGCGTAGTCGCGGATCGCCTCGAGCATCACGAGCGTCACCCCGGGCGTCGCGCCGGCGGACGACTTGCCGGTCGAGGTCTTGATGAAGTCCGCGCCCGCCTCCATCGCGAGTATCGACGCGTGGCGCACATGGTCGTAGGAGCCGAGCTCCGAGGTCTCGAGGATGACCTTGAGGTGGGCGTCACCGACGGCCTCGCGCACGCGCACGATCTCCTCCATCACGCGCGTGTCGTCGCCGGAGAGGAACGCCTCGCGCGAGATCACCATGTCGATCTCCTCGGCGCCCGCCGCGACGGCCTCCTCGGCATCGCGCAGCTTCACGTCGAGCGACGCCTGGCCGCTCGGGAAGGCGGTCGTCACAGCCGCCGCCTTCACCCCCGTGCCCTCGAGCGACTCGCGCACCACCCCGATCAGCGAGGGGTAGACGCACACGGCCGCGCAGGAGGGGATCTCGGGCATCGTGGGCGACGGACAGACCGCCTTGGCGCACAGGTGACGCACCTTGCCGGCGGTGTCGGCGCCCTCGAGCGTCGTGAGATCGATCATCGAGACCGCGAGCCTGATGCCCTGCTGCTTCGCGCTCGTCTTGATCGAGCGCTTGCCGAGCTGCGCCGCCCGCTCCTCGATCCCGACCCTGTCCACGTGGGGGAGCCTGCGGATCACGGATCCAGTATGCCCGATGACGCTGACCTCGATTGAAGAGTTGTGGGGCCAATGGCCCGCACAATCGTTCAATCGTTGCCCGAGGGCGGCAGCTCCCCGCCCGGCCGCAGCCCAAGTACTCCTTCCCCAGCCGCCGTTCGCTGATGTCTGGTCGCGGTGGCGGGCATGGAGCACGGCACGGCGGTTCGAGCCAGGCGCGCGATGGGGGTGAACCCCGAGCGCCTCGCCACCGCGGCCGCCGCCGAGGCCCGGGCCGCCCCGCCGCGATAATCGCGGTCGCCATGTCACGAGCCGCCGTCATCGTCCTCGACGCCTGCGGGGTGGGCGCCCTGCCGGACGCCTCCGACTACGCGGGCGACGCCGGCTCGAACACGCTCGCCCACCTGGCCGAGCGCGTCGGCGGGCTCGACCTGCCGAACCTGCAGGCGCTCGGGCTCGGCTCGATCATCCCGATCGAAGGCGTGGCGCCCGCCGAGCGGCCTGCCCTGCACGGCCGCCTGCATCCGCTCGGGCCGGGCAAGGAGTCGACCACGGGGCACTGGGAGCTGATGGGCGTCGTGCCCGAGCACCCGCTGCCCACCTACCCGGATGGCTTCCCGGCGGACGTGATCGAGGCGCTCGAGCAGGCGACCGGCTGGCGCTTCTGCTGCAACAAGCCGTA
Source organism: uncultured Thermoleophilaceae bacterium (assembly GCA_963739095.1). Lineage (GTDB taxonomy): Bacteria > Actinomycetota > Thermoleophilia > Solirubrobacterales > Thermoleophilaceae > JACVRW01. The sequence goes on along the minus strand of CAVTZF010000005.1, from coordinate 83,801 downwards.
CAGCGGCACCGACGTGATCGAGGACTTCGGCCGCCATCACCTCGAGACCGGTGAGCTGATCCTCTACACGTCGGCCGACTCCGTCCTCCAGATCGCCGCGCACGTGGACGTCCTCGACGAGCCGGGCCTCTACGCCGTCTGCGAGCAGGCGCGCGAGCTGATGACGGGCGAGCACGACGTCGGCCGCGTGATCGCCCGCCCCTTCGACGGCGAGCCGGGAAGCTTCCACCGCCGCGAGGGCCGGCGCGACTACGCGGCGCTGCCGCCCGGGCGCTCCTACCTCGACGAGCTCCAGGACGCGGGCGTGCGCGTGCACGGGGTCGGCAAGATCCGCGACCTGTTCGCCGGCGTCGGCATCGACGAGAAGCACGACGGCGGCACCAACGCGAAGGGCATCGCGGCCACGACCGAGCTGCTGCGCGAGCTCGATGAGGGACTCGTGTTCGTGAACCTCGTCGAGACCGACCAGGTCTACGGCCACCGCCACGACGTCGAGGGCTTCCACGAGGCGCTCAAGGAGATCGACGCCGCGGTGGCCGACTGGCTCGCGTTGCTGCGTGAGGGCGACCTGCTCGTCCTGACCGCCGACCACGGCGTCGACCCGAACGCACCGCACACCGATCACACGCGCGAGTACGCCCCGCTGCTCGCCCGCTTCGAGGGCGACGGCGGCCGCCGCCACGACGGCCCGCTCGCCGACGTCGGGGCGAGCGTCCTGAAGCAGCTGACCGGCCGCGAGGCGCCGGCCCTGCCCGGCGAGGCGTTCGTCTGACATGCCCGACTTCTCCGACTTCGATCGCCGCGGCTACCCGACCGTCGACGTGCGCACGGGCTACGGCCAGTGGGTGCCGACCTACGAGGACACCGTTCAGGACGAGATGGACATCGCGCTGCTGGACGAGCTGTCGCAGCCGGACTGGGAGCAGGTCGGCCGCGTTGCGGACCTCGGCTGCGGCACGGGCCGCACGGCCGCCTGGCTGCGCCGCCACGGCGTCGGGCCGATCGACGGCGTCGACCTGACACCCGAGATGCTGGCGGTGGCGCGCGAGCGCGGCCTGCACGAGCGGCTCGTGGAGGCGGACGTCGCCGACACCGGGCTCGAGGCCGGCGCCTACGACCTCGTGATCGCCTCGCTCGTCGACGAGCACCTGCCCGCGCTCGAGCCGCTCTACGCAGAGGCGGCGCGCCTCGCGAGGCCGGGCGGGCACCTCGTCGTGGTGGCCTTCCACCCGCACTTCATCATGGCCTCGGGGATGCCCACGCACTTCACGGGCACGTCAGGCGAGCCGGTCGCGATCGAGACGCACGTGCACCTGATCTCCGACCACGTGCGCTCCGGGCTCGAGGCGGGGTTCATGCTCGCCGAGATGCACGAGGGCGTGATCGACGAGCGCTGGCTCGAGTTGAAGCCGAAGTGGGAGCGCTTCCGCGGCCATCCGATATCGATGGCCTTCGCCTGGCGCCGCTAGACGCCGGCGGCCGCCATGAAGCGCCCCAGCTTGTCCGGGTCGAGGTCGAAGCCCTCGCCCGAGCGCAGCCCGGAGCACACGTCAAGCCCGAACGGGCCAACGCTCTCGATCGCCTCGCGGACGTTCTCGGGGCGCAGCCCGCCCGCGAGGAAGAGCGGCACGTCCACCGCCTCGCGGATCCGCCGTGACAGCTCCCAGTCGTGGCGGCGGCCCGTCCCGCCGAGCTCCTTGACCTCGAGCTCGGGGTTGCCCGAGTCCAGCAGCAGCGCGTCGACGAAGGGAGCCACCGCCGCGGCCTCCTCGACCGATCCGGGTCCCGTCACGTGGATCACCTGGACGAGCTTCACCCCCGGTAGCGCCGCCCGCAGGCCGGCGTGAGCGCCCTCCGGCAGCGCGTCGACGAGTTGCAGCGTGTGCGTGCCCGCGGCCCGCTGCTGGGCGGCGATCGCCTCGACGTCCTGCAGCGGGGTCAGCAGGAACGAGTCGACCCCCGGCGGCAGCGCCGCCGCGATCTCCGCCACCTCTTCGTCCGTGATCACGCCGGGGCCGCTCGGCATCTGCGAGACCAGCCCGAGCGCGGCCGCGCCGGCGTCGATGGCCATCCACGCCTCCGCGACGTTCTTGATGCAGCACACCTTCACGCGCGGCCGAGCCGAGGGATCCATGGGGCGGACAATCTACGCTCAGCGGGTGCGGCGAGCCTGCGTCTTCTGTGGATCGAGCCCCGGCGCCCGTCCGGCCTACACCGAGGCGACCGAGGACTTCGGCCAGCTGCTGGTCGAGCACGAGATCACGCTCGTGTTCGGCGGCGCGACCGTCGGCCTGATGGGCCGGCTCGCCGACACGGTGCTGTCGGAGGGCGGCGAGGCGATCGGCGTGATCCCCCAGTCGCTCGTCGACCGCGAGATCGCGCACCTCGGGCTGACCGATCTGCACGTCGTCAAGACGATGCACGAGCGCAAGCAGCGAATGGCGGACCTGGCCGACGCCTTCGTGGCGCTGCCCGGCGGACTGGGCACGCTCGACGAGCTGTTCGAGATCTACACCTGGGGGCAGCTCGGCATGCACCGCAAGCCGATCGGGATCCTCAACGTCGAGGGCTACTTCGACGGGCTCATGAGCTTCCTCGAGCACGCGGTCGAGGAGCGCTTCGTGCGCGAGGACCACCGCGCGATGCTGATCGTGGAGGAGGAGCCGGCCGCGATGCTGGAGCGCCTGACGAACTTCGACCCGGCGACACTCACCCCGAAGTGGATCGACCGCGAGGACGTGTGACCGTGGAGGTCTGGCGCGCACAGGTGATGCACACGCCGCGCAACCCGTTCGAAGAGGGCGATGCGCTCGAGGCGTTCTCGGACGGGGGGCTCGCCTTCGCGGACGGGCGCATCGACGCCGTCGGCAGCTTCGACGAGGTGCGGCGCGCGTATCCCGACGCGGAGGTCCGCGACGAGCGCGACGCCGTGCTGCTGCCGGGCTTCGTCGACACGCACGTGCACTTCCCGCAGCTCGCGATCATGGGCTCGATGGGGCTCGGGCTGCTCGACTGGCTCGAGCGCTACGCGCTTCCGGAGGAGGCGCGGATGGCCGACCAGGCGCATGCGCGGCGGGTCGCGCGCGAGTTCGTCGCCGGGCTCGCGATCAACGGCACCACGTCTGCGCTTGTGTTCGGCTCGCACTTCCCCTCCGCCCAGGAGGCTCTTTTCGAGGAGGCCGAGCGCTCCGGGCTGCGGATCGCGAGCGGGCTCGTCGTCTCGGATCGCAACCTGCTTCCGGAGCTGCACGTGGACCCCGACGAGGCCTACGAGGCGGGCCGCGAGCTCGCCGAGCGCTGGCACGGCCGCGGCCGCCTGCGCTACGCCGTGACGCCGCGCTTCTCGCTCTCCTGCTCGGAGGGGATGCTCGAATCCTGTGGGGCGCTGCACGGGGAGGTCGGCGCGCTCGTCACCAGCCACATGAACGAGAACCTCGACGAGGTCGAGGCGGTGCGCGGCCTCTTCGACGGGTTCGACGACTACCTGCACACCTACGAGCATTTCGGCCTCGTGGGCGAGTCGACGGTGCTCGCCCACAACGACCACCCGAGCGACGGGGAGCTCGCCCGCCTCGGCGCCGCGCGCGCGAGCGTGGCGCACTGCCCGGAGAGCAACGCGTTCCTCGGCAGCGGGCTGTTCCCGATGCGCGGCCACCTCGACCACGGCGTGCGCGTGGCGCTCGGCACGGATGTCGGCGCGGGCACCGGGCTCAGCATGCTGAAGGAGGCGCTCACGGCCTATCAGCTGCAGATGCTGCGCCACGACCCGCCGCCGATCGGGCCCGCTCACCTGCTCTACCTCTCCACGCGCGCGGGCGCGCTCGCGCTCGGGATGGACGAGGTCGGCGACCTCTCGCCGGGCCGGGCCGCCGACTTCGTACTGCTGCGCCCGCCGGCCGGCTCCACGCTCGAGGCGGTGCTGCGTCACAGCGACTCCCCCGAGCGCACGCTCGGCGCTCTGTTCGCGCTCGCGCGCGAGGAGAGCGTGGCGGAAGTGCGGGTTGCGGGTGAGGCGGTGCCCGCCCCGACTGCTTAAATCGCGCGCTCATGGCCGACCCCGCCCTGGGAGAAATCCTCGTGCAGCGCGACGAGCTGGCGCACCGCGTCAAGGAGCTCGGCGAGGAGGTCTCGCGCGACTACGCCGGTCGCAAGCTGCTCCTGATCGGCGTGCTCAAGGGCGCCGTCTTCTTCCTCGCGGACCTGATGCGCCACCTCGACGTGGACTGCGAGCTCGACTTCATGGCCGTGTCCTCGTACGGGGCGTCGACGGACTCGTCGGGCGTCGTGCGGATCCTCAAGGATCTGGACGCGCCGATCGAAGGCAAGGACGTGCTGATCGTCGAGGACATCGTCGACTCCGGCCTCACGCTCTCCTATCTGTTCAAGATGCTGCGCGCCCGCAACCCCGCCTCACTCGAGGTCTGCGCGCTGCTCACCAAGCCGCAGCGCCGCGAGATCGAGCTGCCGATCAGGTATGTCGGCTTCGAGATCCCCAACCGCTTCGCGATCGGCTACGGCCTGGACCACGCCGAGCGCTACCGGAACCTGCCCTACGTGGCCGTGCTGAACGAGCTTTAAAGGGCTTCCGCAAGGCATCCGAAGAGGCCGAAACGACGAATACCCCCTTGCTACGCTTGCGTTTCACTGCGGACGCAGGTTTGGCTGCGAGGGGAAGCAGGTCTTAGTAGCTCGTGAGCAGATTCTTCAAGAGCGCGGCATTTCCGATTCTGATCGTCGTCGTGCTGGCGTTTTTCGCGCAGAAGCTGATCAGCCCGGGTGACCGCCAGAAGGACCCCAATTACTCGGACTTCATCACCCAGGTCGAGAACGGCCAGGTCCAGAGCGTCACGCTCAACACGAAGAACAACCGGGTCGACGTCGAGCTCGAGAGCGGCCGCAAGTACCAGACCGCGTTCCTGAACGACACCGAGCAGAACCTCGTCAACACGCTCCAGGCCAACGACGTCGCGGTGACCGTCAAGCCGAAGGGCGGATCGGGCTGGCTCACGGCCCTGACGTACATCCTGCCCTTCGTGATCTTCCTGCTCTTCTGGCTGTTCATCATCAACCAGATGCAGGGAGGCGGGTCGAAGGTCATGTCCTTCGGCAAGTCGCGCGCCAAGCGCATGTCGGTCGACGCTCCCAAGATCACGTTCCGCGACGTGGCCGGGGTGGACGAGGCCGTCGAGGAGCTACAGGAGATCAAGGAGTTCCTCGAGAACCCGAAGAAGTTCCAGGCGCTCGGAGCGCGCATTCCCAAGGGAGTGCTGCTGTACGGCCCGCCCGGCACCGGCAAGACGCTGCTCGCGCGCGCCGTCGCGGGCGAGGCGGGCGTGCCCTTCTTCTCGATCTCCGGCTCCGACTTCGTCGAGATGTTCGTCGGCGTCGGTGCCTCGCGCGTGCGTGACCTGTTCGAGCAGGCCAAGCAGAACTCGCCCTGCATCATCTTCATGGACGAGATCGACGCGGTGGGCCGCCACCGCGGCGCCGGCCTCGGCGGCGGGCATGACGAGCGCGAGCAGACGCTCAACCAGCTGCTCGTCGAGATGGACGGCTTCGAGATGAAGGACAACATCATCCTCATCGCGGCCACCAACCGTCCGGACATCCTCGATCCGGCGCTGCTGCGCCCGGGCCGCTTCGACCGCCAGATCGTCGTCGACCGCCCCGACCGCAAGGGCCGCACGAAGATCCTCGAGGTCCATACGCGCGGCAAGCCGCTCGCCAAGGCGATCGAGCTCGACACGCTCGCCGGCCAGACCCCGGGTTTCACCGGCGCCGACCTTCAGAACCTCGTCAACGAGGCCGCCCTGCTCGCCGCCCGCCAGGGCAAGCGCGAGATCGACCACCTCCAGCTGGAGGAGGGGATCATGCGCGTGATCGCCGGGCCCGAGAAGAAGACGCGCGTGATGTCCGAGAAGGAGCGCCGCGTCACCGCCTTCCACGAGATGGGCCACGCGCTCGTCGCCCACTACCTGGACAACACCGACCCGGTGCACAAGATCTCGGTGATCTCGCGCGGCCAGGCGCTCGGCTACACGATCTCGCTGCCGACCGAGGACAAGTTCCTCACGACGCGCGCGGAGCTGTCGGACACGATGGCCATGACTCTCGGCGGCCGAGCCGCCGAGGAGATCGTCTTCAGCGAGGTCACGACCGGCGCCTCGAACGACCTCGAGAAGGTCACCGCGACCGCCAAGCAGATGGTCATGCGCTTCGGCATGTCCGACAAGCTCGGACCGCGTGTGTTCGGCCACGACCACGGCCAGCCCTTCCTGGGCCGCGAGTTCTCCTCGGAGCCCGACTACTCCGACGAGATCGCCCGCGAGATCGACGACGAGATCCGCCGCATCGTCGAGGAGGCGCACCAGACGGCGCGCCAGGTCCTCGAGGAGCACCGCGAGTCACTCGACATGACCTCGGAGATCCTGCTCAAGCGCGAGACGATCGAGCGCGAGCAGTTCATCGAGCTGCTCGCCGGCAAGACCGAGGAACAGGTCTTCGGCAAGGACGAGCCGCCCGTCCCGGTGCTCCCGCCCGCCGCGCCCGAGGCGCCCGAGCGCAAGCCTGATCGCGCGCCTCAGCCGCTGCCACGGCCGGGCCTCGCCAGCGGCACCGCCGAGATGCGCGGCAGCGAGTCGCCCGAGAAGCCCGAGCCGGCCTAGCCGCCCGGGCGGCCGGCGCCGCCGACATCCTGAGCGCCGGCGCGCATAGCTCCCTCGGAACAGGGAACCCTGAGAGCCATGGCGTCAAAGTGGTGGACTCTCCTCGCCGTCTGCCTCGCGGTCTTCATGTTGCTGCTCGACATCACGATCGTGAATGTCGCGCTGCCGGACATCAGGCGCGATCTCGGCTCGAGCTTCACCGACCTGCAATGGGTGGTGGACGCCTACGCCTTGGGGCTCGCTGCGCTACTGCTCCCTGCCGGCTCGCTGGGCGACCTGCTCGGCCGACGCAAGGTCTTCGTGGGCGGCATCGCCTTGTTCGCGGTCGCCTCTTTGCTCTGCGGCCTGTCGCACACCCCGACGATGCTCAACCTGGCCCGTGGTCTGCAGGGCGTGGGCGGGGCGATGATGTTCGCGACGTCGCTTGCCCTGATCGCCCAGGAGTTCGAGCCGCATGAGCGCGGCACCGCGTTCGGGCTCTGGGGCGCGACGACGGGGTTCGCGGTCGCCGTCGGCCCGCTCGTCGGCGGCCTCCTGACCGAGGGCATCGGCTGGGAGTGGATCTTCTTCGTGAACGTGCCGATCGGCATCGCGACCGCAGCCATGACCCTCGTCCGCGTGCCTGACTCGGAGCGCGATCCGTCCGCGCGGATCGACTGGGCCGGCCTAGTCACCTTCAGCGGGGCGCTCTTCTGCTTCGTGCTGGCCCTCATTCGCGGCAACGCCGAGGGCTGGGGTAGCGCGATCATCCTCGGGCTGTTCGCAGCCAGCGTGGTGCTTCTGGCCGCATTCGTGACGATCGAGCGGCGCACACCCCAGCCGATGCTCGACCTGACGCTGTTCCGCAAGCCCGCGTTCACGGGCGCGCAGATCGTGGCCTTCTCGCTGCACGCCTCGATGTTCTCGATGTTTCTCTACCTCACGCTGTACCTACAGAACGTCCTGGGCTACTCGCCGCTCGAGGCCGGCCTGCGTTTCCTGCCCGTCTCGCTGCTGTCGTTCGTGGTTGCGCCCGTGGCGGGCAAGCTGGTCGAGCGCCTCCCCGTGCGCGGCTTCCTGGGCGCGGGGCTGATTCTCGTGGGCTGCGGCCTCCTGCTCATGAACGGCATCCAGCCGAGCGACGATTGGACCACGCTCCTGCCCGGGTTCATCCTCGCCGGCATCGGCATCGGCGTCGTCAACCCGCCGCTTGCCACCGCGGCAATCGGCGTCGTGGAGCCGCAGCGCAGCGGCGCTGCTTCTGGGATCAACAGCACCTTCCGGCAGGTCGGCACAGCCACCGGTATCGCGGGCCTCGGGGCGCTCCTCCAGGTGCGCGTGAGCGATCGCTTGAGTGAGGCCCTGGGCGGCGTGCAACTGCCTCCGGGCGCCCGTGACGGGCTCGTCGAGATGGTCAGTGCCGGGAACGTGCACGCCGCGTCGGGAGCAGGGCCACCGGGGGCCCGCGCCGATCTTCTTGCTGCGGCCCAGGACGCCTTCATCAGCGGGCTGGACGAGATCCTCGTCGTGGCTGCGGCGGTTGCGTTCGTGGGTGGCTTCCTGGCGCTGGTGCTGGTGCGCGAGCGCGATTTCGTCGGCCGTGCCGAGCCCGCCGCGACTCGGGCCTGAGGACGGCTGCGCCGCCTAGCCGAGCCGCCTGGCGGCAGTCCCCGCCAAGGTTTCGAGTGCCACGCGCTCCGCGGCCAGCGCCGTGATGCCAGCCTGGTCGTAGGGCGGTGAGACCTCGACCACGTCGGCCGCGCACAGGTCGAGCTCCATACCGGCGTGGCGGACCGCCCACAGCAGCTCGCGCGTGGTCAGCCCGCCGGGCTCGGGAGTGCCGGTGCCGGGCGCGAAGGCTGGATCGAGCACGTCGATGTCCACGGTGAGGTAGACGCGCGGCGCGGCGGCCGCGACCTGCGCGACCGCCTCCCGGATCACCGGTGCCAGGCCACGCTCGACGATGTCGTCCATCGTGTGCCAGCGGAACCCGGCCGAGCGCATCCATTCGAACAGGTCCGGCCCGGGCCAGGTGCCGCGCAGCCCGACCTGGACGATGTTGCCGCCCTGGAGCGCCCCCTCCTCGCAGGCGACGCGGAACGGCGTGCCATGCGAGATGCGCACCCCGTACAGCTCGTCGGCCGTGTCGGCGTGCGTGTCGAGATGGAGGACGGCGTAGCCGTCGGGGCCGTGGTGCTCGGCGAGGACGCGCAGCGTGGGCAGCGAAAGCGAGTGATCGCCGCCGAGCACGAGCGGCATCGCGCCGGCGCCGAGGATCTCGCGCAAGCGCTCGGCGAGCGCCTCATGGGAACGGGCGAGGTCGGCGGGCGCGGCGGCGGCGTCGCCGTAGTCGACGACCCTGAGCACCTCTAGCGGGTCGACGCCGAGCGTCATGTGCGGGCGGCCCCAGCGGCCGCCGTCGTCCGCCGCGCGGATCGCCCGCGGCCCGAAGCGCGCACCGGGGCGGTGGGAGGTGCCGTCGTCGAAAGGGGCGCCGAGCACCGCCACGTCGACTCCCTCGAGGCCGGCCGGCTCGTGCACGAGCAGCTGCCCGCAGAAGGTGGGGCCGACGCCGCCGGCCGGTGGCTCGTCGCCGCGGTCGATGTGGATGCCCGCGTCCATGCGGGCCCAGCCTCTCAGATCGAGGGGGTCTGCTCGTCCTCGAAGAGCTCGAGCAGCAGCTCCTCGCTCTGAGCCTCCTCCGGCGTGTCGCCCGGGGGGGCGGCTGCGTCGGCGGCGCGCATCAGGTCGATCGCGGTGGAGCGCACCTGGGCGACGATCTCGGCGAGGCCGAGCTCGCGCGCGCCTTCGAAGCTGCTCGTGGCGCGGCTCGCGGCGCTCGTGGCGAGCCGGCGTACGTCGGCGCTGCCGCGCCCCGGCTCGTCCATTGCCGCGGCGAGCGCCCAGGTGGCGGCGGTCAGGTCGCGGAGCGCGAGCGCGAGCTCGTCGGGCGGCTCGCGGCCGGAGCGCAGGTAGCGCGCCACGTGACGGGCGAGCACGCGCGCGTTGCGGACGGCGTAATCGATGTGGCGGGCGCTGCGCGCGTAGCGCACCAGGTCGGGGCGCGCCGAGCGGCGGCCCGGGGACCAGCGGGCGGTCTCCTGGGCAACGCCCAGCGAGTGCTCGAACCGGCGGATGTCCGCGTCGAGCTCACGCACCGCCGCCAGCGCGGCCTCGGCCTGTGCCGGGTCGCGCTGCTCGAGTGCGTCGGCGACGTGGCCAAGCGCGCTCCCGAGCTCGCCGAAGATCGACTGCACCGAGCGGCCGACGAGCAGCACGGGATCCTGTGGGAAGGCGAGCGCGCTGATCGCGAGCGCCACGCCACCGCCGATCAGCGCCTCGATGATGCGGCCCGGCAGCACGCCGCTGCCGGTCGGCTCGATCAGCACCAGCAGGATCGCCGAGACCGCGGCCTCCGTGACGAGGATCGGGCCGCCGCCCAGCACCACCGCCATCCCCATCGCGAGCACCACCAGCAGTCCGAGCTGCCACGCGCCGGAGCCGAGCAGGTGGACGAGCAGGTCGGCCACGCCGATGCCGAGCACGACCCCTCCGATCAGCTCGAGCGCGCGCTGGCGGCGCTCGCCGTACGTGGCGCCGATGCAGATCACCGCGGCGATCGGGGCAAACACCGGTCGCGACTCGGTCAGCAGCAGCTTCGCGAGGTACCAGGCCGCCACGGCCGCGATGGCCGTCTGCAGGATCGGCCAGGTCCGCCCGCGCAGGCGGAGCTGCGCGGTGCTCAGGTTGAGGCGTCTGTTGAGGCGGAGCGCGGCCACCGTCCCAAGATGGTGATCCTCGTTGTGGATTCCGTAAAGATCTTGTGCCGATCAGACACCCAGCGCTGCGCTAACGCTCGGATCGGCAAGCGAGGGCGCGATCAGCGACGCGCCGTCGAGGTCGTGATCGTCGAAGTAGGGCACCGCGATCACGAACAGGCCGGCGGCCCGCGCCGAGCAGGACGCCCGGCGGTGAGTCCTCGAGCGCGGCCGAGCGGCCGGGCGCGGCCCCGAGCGCCCGGCAGGCGGCGAGATAGATGTCGGGCGCCGGCTTGGGATGCTCGACGTCCTCGACCGTCACGACCGCGCCGACGCCCCCGAGCGGCAGGCCGGACACCTCGAGGACGCGCTCGACGAATGCGCGCGTCGAGTTCGAGGCGATCGCCACTGGCGTGCCCCGCGCGGACAGTGCATCCAGCAGCTCACGCGCGCCGGGCCGTGGCGGCACGCCCGCGAGCGCCTCTTCCATGACGAGCGCGTCGAGCTCTGCCCACAGCCGCGCGCCCGCCCCGGGCTGGTCGAGCATGGCCTCGAGCTTCGCGGCGGCGACCGCGTGGGCGTTGCCGAGCAAGGCGCGCTTGTGCTCCATGGTGAACTCGCGGCCGTAGCGCTCGAACAGATCTTGCTCGGCGCGCGTCCAGGCCTCCTCGGTGTCGAGCAGCAGGCCGTCGTTGTCGAAGATGACGGCGTCGAAGGGGCCGGGCACGGCGGCCAACGATACTTCTGGGCGTGGAGCGGATCACCGTGATGGGCATCGTCAACGTGACGCCGGACTCGTTCTCGGACGGCGGCCTCTTTCTCGATCCCGATGCCGCCGCCGAGCATGGCCTGGAGCTCGCCGCGGAGGGCGCGGCGGTCCTCGACGTGGGCGGCGAGTCGACCCGCCCGGGTGCCGAGCCGGTCGGCGCCGAGGAGGAGGCGGAGCGGGTCGTGCCGGTGGTCGAGCGGCTGTCCGCGGAAGGCGTGCAGGTCTCGGTCGACACGAGCAAGCTGGAGGTCGCGCGCGCGGCGCTCGACGCGGGCGCGACGATCGTCAACGACGTCGCGGCCTTCCGCTTCGCGCCCGAGCTCGCCGGCCTGGTGGCCGAGCGCGGCGCCGGCTGCGTGCTGATCCACATGCTCGGCGAGCCGCGCACGATGCAGCGCGACCCGCGCTACGACGACGTCGTCTCCGAGGTGCGCGCCTTCCTCGAGGAGCGGCTCGCATTCGCCGTTGCCGAGGGGGTGCCCGAGGAGCGAGTGTGGCTCGACCCGGGGATCGGCTTCGGCAAGTCGGTCGAGCACAACCTCGAGCTGCTCCGCCGGCTCGACGAGATCGTCGCGATCGGGCGACCGGTCGTGATCGGCACCTCGCGCAAGAGCTTCCTCGGCAAGCTCGCGGGCGGGCGGCCCGAGACGGAGCGCCTGCCCGGCACGATCGCCACGAACGTGCTGGCGATGGAGCGCGGGGCGACCGTGTTTCGCGTCCACGACGTCGCTCCCGTGGTGGATGCGCTCGCGGTGGCCGCTGCTACGGTGGCGCCCTGATGTGGGAGCGCGAGCACGACGACGAATTCGACGGCCTCGATGACGACGAGCTGAACGATGACGAGCGCGCTTCGTCGTCGCCGGCCGTCTCGATCGAGATCACCGGGCTTTCGCTCTACACGCGTCACGGAGTGAGCGAGGCCGAGCGCGAGCTCGGCCAGCGGCTCGTCTTCGACATCTCGTTCGAGCTCGACGAGTGCGACGCCACCGTCACCGACCGCATCGAGGACACGATCAACTACGGCGAGGTCTGCGAGCAGGTCGCACTCGCCGCGCAGGAGCGGTCCTACAAGACCCTGGAGCGCCTGTGCGCCGCGGTCGCCGACCGGCTGATCGACCGCTTTGGCGCGGAGTCGGTGCGGGTGAAGGCGACCAAGCCCGAGCCGCCGATCCCGCTGCCGGTCGACGAGGTCTCCGTCGAGGTGTGGAAGGAAGTCTGAGGACCGGCTACCTCGGCCTCGGCTCGAACGTCGGGGACCGGGAGGCCAACCTCCGTGGCGCGCGCGCGGCGCTGGCCCGCGCGGGGGTCGAGGTGCTCGCGTCGTCTTCGCTCTACGAGACCGCGCCCCAGGGCGAGCTGCTCGATCAGCCCGACTTCCTGAACGCCTGCCTGCGCATCCGGACGGCGCTCGACCCGGAGGAGCTGCTCGACGTCTGCAAGCAGGTCGAGCGCGAGCTCGGTCGCACGCCCGGCGGCGTCCGCCACGGCCCGCGCCCGATCGACGTGGACCTGCTCCTGCTCGGCGACCTCGAGTACAGCGCGGAGCGCCTGACGCTGCCGCACCGCGAGGTCACGAGCCGCCGTTTCGTGGTGGAGCCGCTGCTCGAGCTCGACCCGAAGCTCGAGCTGCCGGACGGGACACGGCTCGCCGATGTCGTCGAGTCGCTGGGGGAGCAGCGTGTTACGAAGATCCCCCCAAGCGGGGGGTTCTGACCGCGACCACGTTCCGAATCGACCAGCTCCGAGGGACGGTAGAAGTGATGGAGGAGCCCACTCTCGAGCTGGCGCACTTTCGCGGAGACGACGATCCGTCGCTCGTCGCCGCCGCGCTCGCCTGCCGCGCCTGCCTGTCCGGGGACGTGGAGTGGTCGCTGCGCGTGGACGACTTCGACGGCGAGGTCGAGTGCCGCTGCCGCAGCTGCGGCTACCTCCGCGAGGTGTCGCTCACGTCGGAGCAGACGCTCCGCCTCTCACTCCAGCCGGCCTGAGCCGCCCCGCCGGGTAGCGTTCAGGCCGGAGATGGAGAGCGGAGCTCCGACCCCGCGCACTGACGCGCTCGAGGTGATCGTCGAGCTGCTCGGCGCGCTGGACGACGCGTCGGGAACCTCCGGACGCGACTTCTACGACCGCCTCTGCGAGGCGCTCTGCCGGACGGCCTCGATGACGCGGGCGATCCTGCTGCTCTACGACGACGTCCGCCAGCTGGTCGTCCCGCTGGGCAGCCAGGGCATCCCACCCGATCTGCTCGAGGGCGTCTACGGGACGCTCGAGGAGACGCCGATCGCCCAGCTCGCGCTTTACGAGGACCGCGTGGTCGAGGTCACCGGCGACCTCGGCCGCTGGGTGCCGGAGCGCTACGCGCGCTTCAGCGGCGTCGAGACGCTCACCTGCACGCCGGTGTCGGCGGCGGGCCGGCTGCTCGGGGTGATCTTCGCCGACCGCGGCGGCATCCACTTCGAGCTGACCGAGGAGGAGCGCCACTCGATGTGGACGCTCGGCAAGACGGCCGCGCTCGCCGCCACGGTGCGGATCGCGACCAACACGCAGGGCCGCGCGCGGCTCCTGCAGGCACGTATCGACCTCGCGCGCGAGATCCACGACCGGGTGGTGCAGCGCCTGTTCGGCGTCTCGCTCGTGCTCGGCTCCGAGCACGGGCTCAGCGAGGAGGCGCGGCAGCGCTGCGCGGACGAGATGCAGGCGGCGCTCGCCGACCTGCGCGACGCGATCTCGCGCCCGCTCGCACCAGCGGCGCTCGACACCGGTGCGACCCTGCACGACGAGCTCGCCCGGCTCGGTCGCCACTACAAGGACCTGCCGCTGGAGCTCGACTGGGACGAGGGCGTGGAGGTGCCCGACGACGTCGAGGCGCTCGCGCAGTCTGTGCTCGCCGAGGCGCTCCGCAACGCGCACAAGCACGCCCGCCCGACGATCGTCAACATCCACGTCGGCCGCATCGACGGCACGTTCGTGCTCGAGGTCCGCAACGACGGCGCGCGGCCGGGCACGCGCGGCACCGGCATGGGGCTGCGGCTCGCGGCGGTGGAGGCGCTGCAGCGCGGCGCGCTCGTCGAGTTCGGCCCCGAGGACGGCGCGGTGTGGCGCGTGCGACTCGTCGTGCCCGTGGGCGAGGAGGAGGAGTGAGACCATCGGTGCGCACCCGGCCGAGCCGGGCGCTTCCGCAAGTGAGACCATCGGTGCGCACCCGGCCGAGCCGGGCGCTTCCGCAATGAGCCCCGAGCGCAACCTGCGCGTGCTGGTTGTGGACGACCACGACGTCGTCCACTGGGGCTTCCGTCTGCTCCTCACCGAGCAGCCCTGGGTCGAGCGCTGCCTGACCGCGTCGAGCGTCGAGGAGGCGCTCGCGATGGCGAAGCGCTACGAGCCGCACGTGGCGCTGATCGACCTGTTCCTCGGCGAGGAGTCTGGCGCCGAGCTGTGCGAGGCGATCAGGCGCTCGTCGCCACGGACGCGCGTGCTGCTGATCTCGGGAGCCGGCTGGATCTCGCCGCAGGCGGCACGCGCCGCGGGCGCCTCCGGCTTCGTGTCGAAGGACTGGTCCGCCCATGACGTCGCGATGGCGGTGCGCATGGTGGGCAAGGGGATGACCGTCTTCGCGCCGCGAGCCGAGCAGCCGGCGGCGCCGCTGTCGGAGCGCGAGCGCGAGGTGCTGACGCACATGGCCTCCGGCGCCACCAACAAGGAGATCGCCCAGCGGCTCTACCTCTCGCCCCACACGGTCAAGGAGCACACGAGCTCGCTCTACAGGAAGCTCGGGGTGCGCAACCGCGCCGAGGCGGTGCAGCGCGCGGAACGGCTCGGATTGACCGCATGAGCGATCGGGCGTGGGAGCGCACACTCGGCGGCACGGGGCTGCGCGTGACCGCGATCGGCCTCGGCCTGGCCGCGCTCGGCCGGCCGGGCTACCTGAACCTCGGCCATGGCGAGGACCTCGGCTCGGATCGCTCGGTCGAGGCGCTCGAGCGGCGTGCCCACGAGGTCCTCGACGCCGCCTACGAGGCCGGCGTGCGCTACTTCGACGCCGCCCGCTCGTACGGCCGGGCGGAGGAGTTCCTCGGCTCCTGGCTGCGGGGCCGCGGGCGCGCGCCCGGCGAGGTCACCGTCGGCTCGAAGTGGGGCTACACGTACACGGCCGACTGGCAGGTCGACGCCGACCCGCCCGAGGTGAAGGACCTGTCGGTCGACACCTTCCGGCGTCAGCTCGAGGAGACGCGCGAGCAGCTGGGCGAGCACCTCGCGCTCTACCAGATCCACTCGGCGACGATCGAGAGCGGCGTGCTGGACGATGCTGCCGTGCTGGCCGCGCTCGCCGAGCTGCGGGACG
This sequence comes from uncultured Thermoleophilaceae bacterium, assembly GCA_963739095.1. Lineage (GTDB taxonomy): Bacteria > Actinomycetota > Thermoleophilia > Solirubrobacterales > Thermoleophilaceae > JACVRW01. The sequence continues at coordinate 68,288 of CAVTZF010000005.1, read as the reverse complement.
GAGGCGTGCGCGTCGGACTGTCGACGAGCGGACCCGAGCAGGGGAAGACGGTCGAGCGGGCGATCGAGACCGGCGGCTTCGACACGGTTCAGGCGACCTGGAACGTGCTCGAGCCCTCCGCCGGCCCGGCCCTCGCGCATGCCCACGAGGCCGGCATGGGGGTGCTCATCAAGGAGGCGGTCGCGAACGGGCGACTTACCTCCCGCGGCGCCATTGCCGATCTCGACGAGGTCGCGCGCAGACTCGGGGCGACCCCCGATGCGGTGGCGCTTGCGGCAGTGCTGGCGCAGCCGTGGGTAGACGTCGTCCTGAGCGGCGCCGCCACCAGCGAGCATCTCGCGAGCAACCTGGCGGCGTGGGATCTGCCCTGGGACGACGGGGCCGCGGCGGCACTGGCCGGGCTGGCCGAGGAGCCCGAGAGCTACTGGCGGGAGCGTTCAGACATGCAGTGGAACTAGGACCTGAGGAGGAAAGTTGCGCACAGTCTCGCTTGTCGTCGTCTCAGTCGTGCTGGTCGTCGCCGCGCTCGTCCTCGCGCGCCCCGCAGCCGCGCAGACCCCGGAACCCCACCCGTGCCTCGTCTTCACGCCCTGCACGACGGTGGTGGGACCGTGGGTCAGCAACGCCGAGGGCAACGGCAACCTTTGGACCCTCCAGTGCCCGGACGAGTCCACGGCCGCGGTTGGGAGCGACGTCGTGTTCAGGGGCGCATTACAGCCGGCGGGCATCGACGTCGGCGCAGGGCTTGGTCCTGGGGGCGGCGGTCTCATGTTCCAGCTGTTCGTGCCGCTCTCGTACAAGGGCTCGATCAACTGGCAGCCCGCGATCGGCTGCTCACCACTGGGTACGCCGTTCTCGCCCGTCGGCCAGGCGGCGGGATTCCGAAGGTCCGTTCGCAGGCTCGTTCGCAGCGTCCCGGTACGCCCGGGCGCAGACGTGCGTCTGAAGCTCGGCTGTGCTCGCGGCGAGCGCCTCGTGCAGTCCGGGTCGGGCGTTGGGTTCTTCACGCGCCGCCCGCCGTCAGACCGGATCCTGCGGGCGATCGAGCACCGTCATCGCCGCAGCGGACGTGCCGCGCGGACGCTCGTGACCGCGCCAGCGGGCGTTGGCGACAACGAGCGGGTCGAGGTGCAGACGACGGTTGTGTGTGCAGGCGCTCGCGCCGGCGCGGCGCCCGCCCAGGTGCCGTACGAGACTCCGCGGCCGTGCGCGGCGTTCACGCCCTGCACGACCGTGCTCGGACCGTGGGTGACCGCACCCGCGAACGGCGGCGATGCATGGGACGTCTCCTGCCCGGCGGGCCGCTACGCGGAGGGCGCCGACGCCGTGTTCGACGACTACGCGGTCCGCGGGGTGGGAGCCCAGACGAATTCCGGCCTCGGTCCCGGCTTTGGTGATCAGCTCACGTTCGGGGCGTTTCCGGGCCAGCCCCAGATCAAGTACCGGCCGGGGGTCGGCTGCCTCGCGAAGGGCGCCACCGCCGGCCAGGCCGCCTTCCAGCGCGCGGCCGGCCTTGCGCGGCGTATCCGGACGCTGGTGAAGAGGATCCGGATCCGTCCCGGCGCCGACCTGCGCGTGCGGCTGGCCTGCACGCGCGGCGAGCGCCTCATGCACTCGGGCTCGGGCGTCGGCTTCTTCACACGGCGCCCGCCGTCCGACCGGGTCGTCGCGGCGCTCGCCCATCGTCATCGCCGCACCGGAAGGATCACGCGGACGGTCGCGACCGGGCCGGCGGGTGTGGGTGACGACGAGCGCGTGGAGCTCCACGTGATCGTTCAATGCGAGCGCGTCCGCTAGCGCCCTGACAGGCGAGCTTCGCCGGGGTCTCCGGCGAAGCCGCCCTGAGGGAGGAGTGATGCGTGCGGTCCGCATCCCGCTTGTGATGCGATGAAATGCGCGAGACGGGGCCGCAGGCGACTAGTATACTAGCCGACGTGCGAATCCTGCTGAGCGAGAGGGCGGGCGGCGCAGCAGCTCGCGATCAGGTGTACGCGGCACTGCGGGAGGCGATCGTGAGCGCGGAGCTCGAGCCCGGGCGCAAGCTCTCCGAGAACGAGCTTGCCGAGCTGCTCGGAGTCAGCCGCACGCCCGTCCGCGAGGCGCTTGCGCGCCTGCGTGACGACCGGCTGGTGGCGATCGTTCCCCAGCTCGGCACGTTCGTGACGCTGATCTCGGACGAGGCGATCGCCGACGCCGCATTCGTGCGCGAGGCGCTCGAGTGCAGCGCCATCCGGCTCGCCACCGAGCGCGCGAAGCCCGCGCAGCTCGAGGAGCTGCAGGCCAACCTCGCCGCCCAGGAGCGCGCCGAGCAGCAGGGCGACGTCGACGCGTTCGACTCGCTCGACGCCGCGCTGCACCGCAACCTCTGCGAGCTGAGCGGCCGCGACATCGCCTGGCGGCTCAGCCGGCGGGCGAACGGCCATCTCGACCGCGTGCGGCGATTGAGCTTGCCCGAACCCGGATACCTCGCGGAGATGGTTTCCGAACACCGCGCCGTCGTGGCCGCCGTGGCAGACGGCGACGCCGAGCGGGCCGAGGAGACGCTGCGGCACCACCTGCGAATGGTGCTCTCGAGCCTTCCGCAGATTCGCGCTGCCCACCCCGACTACTTCGAGGAGAGCTAGAGATGGCGGTCGCCCGTGCGACTGAGAAGGACGCGCTTCCCGTAGACGAACGCATGCGCCTCTACGAGGAGATGGTGCTGAGCCGTGTCTTCGAGACCGAGGCGGAGCGCCAGTACAAGGCGGCGAAGATCGGTGGCTACTGCCACCTCTCGTCGGGCCAGGAGGCGACGACCGTCGGCGTGGTGGAGGCGCTCGAGCCCGACGATCTGCTCGTGACCGGCTACCGCTGCCACGGCTTCGCGCTTGCGCGCGGCGTGTCGCCCGACGCCGTCATGGCCGAGCTCTTCGGGCGCAGCGACGGCTGCGCCCATGGGCGCGGCGGCTCGATGCACCTGCTGGACGTAGGGCGCGGCTTCTACGGGGGCTGGGGCATCGTCGCCGGCCAGCTGCCCGTCGCCACCGGGCTCGCGCTCGCCCTGGTTCGCCAGGGCCGCTCCCAGGCGGTCGTCTGCGAGCTCGGCGACGGCGCGGTCAACATGGGGGCCTGGCACGAGTCGCTGAACCTGGCGGCGCTCTGGCACCTGCCGGTCGTCTTCCTGATCGTCAACAACGAGTACGGCATGGGCACCTCGGTCGGGCGCGCTTCGGCCGAGCCCGAGCTGTGGCGGCGCGCCGGCGCGCACCGCATGCACGGCGAGCGCGTCGACGGCGACGACCTCGACGCCGTCCTAGAGGCGAGCCGGCGGCTGCTGGACGGCGCCCGCGAGGAGCGCCGGCCGGCCGTGCTCGAGGCCGTGACCTACCGCTACCGCGGCCACTCGGTCGCGGATGCGGGGCTCGCCTACCGCACGCGTGAGGAGATCGCGGAGCGCCGGTCGACCGACCCGATCGTGCGGGTGCGCGAGCAGCTGCGCGACGCCGGTGTCTCCGATGCGGAGCTCGAGGACGTCGACCGCCGCGCCGACGAGCGCGTGAGCGCCGCCGTCGAGTTCGCCGACGCGAGCCCGGAGCCGGACGTCTCCCGGCTCGCCGCCGCCATGTATGCGCCCGGCAGCGCCGAGCAGTTCGAGCGCATGCGCCCGGGCAGTGCCTTCGGCGAGGAGGAGCTCGTCTTCGACGCGGGGCTCGGCTCGTGACAACCGCCACCGTCACACCCGCGGCACCCGGCGCGACCGAGGTGATGACCTATCGCGAGGCACTGCGGCTCGCCATGCGCGAGGAGCTGGCCCGCGACGAGCGCGTCTTCATCATGGGCGAGGAGGTCGGGCTCTTCGAGGGTTCCTACAAGGTCACCGCCGGGCTGCTGCAGGAGTTCGGCCCGGACCGCGTGCGCGACACCCCGATCTCCGAGGAGGGCTTCGTCGGCGCCGGCGTCGGTGCCGCGATGCTCGGCGAGCGCCCGATCGTCGAGATCATGACCATCAACTTCCTGCTGGTGGCGATGGACCAGGTGATCAACCACGCCGCCAAGGTCGGCGCGATGTTCGGCGGCGAGGTGCGCTGCCCGCTCGTGATCCGGACGCCCAACGGCGCCGGCAACCAGCTGACCGCCCAGCACTCGCAGTCGCTCGAGGGCTGGTTCGCCTCCACGCCCGGCCTCAAGGTCGTGGCGCCCGCGAACCCGGCCGACGCCAAGGGCCTGCTGAAGGCAGCCGTGCGCGACGAGGACCCGGTCCTCGTGGTCGAGAACCTGCCGCTCTACAAGCAGAAGGGCGAGGTGCCGCTCGATCCCGAGCACGTCACGCCAATCGGGCGAGCCAAGGTCGTCCGCGACGGCTCGGACATCACGCTCGTCGCCCACTCGTACGCGGTCACGCGCTCGCTGGAGGTGGCCGAGCGGCTCGCCGAGGAGGGCATCTCCGCAGAGGTCGTCGACCTGCGCTCGCTGCGTCCGCTCGACGTCGAGACGGTGGCCGCCTCGGTCGCGCGCACCAACCGGGCCCTGTGTGTCGAGGAAGGCTGGCCGAGCTACGGCGTGACGGCCGAGATCGCCGCCCGCATCGGCAAGGCCTGCTTCGACGATCTCGACGCCCCCGTCGAGCGCGTCGGCATGGCCGAGGTGCCGCTCCCCTACGCGAAGAACCTCGAGCTCGCCGCGATGCCGGGGACCGAGCGGATCGCCGCGGCGGCGCGCTCCGTGCTCAACCGCTGATACCGGCCTTCTTGTCGAGCAGCTGCAGCAGCTCGTGTGCTGCCAGCTCGATCTCCTTGTGGCGCCACTCCGCTGCGCGGTAGTGGCAGGCGATCAGCCCTAGGCGGTGCACGCGGCGAAAGTCGCCGTACACGAACGCGTAGCGGGCCTTTGTGTGCTCGGCCGCCCCTTCGGTGAGCCCGAGGTGCCACTCGGCGTACTCGTCCCAGGAGTGCGTCTCCTGGAACTTGTTCTCGTCGGCCGCGCGCGGCTGGACCTCGCCCCACTCGCTCTGGAGCACGTACTGGCGGGTCTCGATCAGCCGCTTGGCCTTCTCCACACCGGCCGGGTTGACCGTGTACTTCGCCATCAGGGGGCGGGCGGCGGCAGCGCGCCCGCCAGCTGGTCGAAGCGCGGGACGCCGAGCCCGCTCGCCATGTCGTAGCCGGGCACCGCGTTGATCCCGGGGACCTTCGGGTCGAAGCCGTTGTTGCCCGTGACGATGTCGAAGAACACAGCTGGGTTCGTGCGCGCGAGCGAGTAGAGCAGCCCGCTCACCGGGCCGAGGGGCGGCCGGCCGGCGGCCCGCTCCCGTGCGCTGACCACCGCGAGGGCGCTCGCCGTTAGCGGGGAGGCGGCGCTCGTTCCGCCGACCCCGAGCCAGTTGTCGCCGAGCGCGACCGGCCAGCCCGGCAGGAGCGAAGCGTGGGCGGATACGTCCGGAGCGGCGCGCCCCGTGCCCGCCACCGGCAGCCCGGCCTGCCACGGCGGGCGCGACGAGAACTGCGCCAGACCCCCGCCGCCGGCGCCGCCGCCGTCCTGCTGCTCTATCCACGGCAGGTCGTTCCAGACGACCTCGTCGACGCGCGCGTTGGCCGGGTCGAGCACGATCCGTGTGCCGCCCACCGCTGTCAGATAGGGCGACGAGGCGGGGAAGGCCATGCCCGCGAAGTCCTCGTCGTTGCAGGTCGAGCCGGAATCCCCGGCAGCGGCGAAGACGCTGACCCCGACGAGGCCGAGACGTACGAGCAGCGCGTCGAACAGGTCGGCGCTCGAGCGCGCCGCCTGCCCCGCACGCCTGCCGCGGAGGTCGCGTTCGCAGATGCCGTAGGAGATCGAAAGGGAGTCGGGCAGCGACCCCGACACAAGCGTCTGGCCGGGGCCGAGGAACCACAGGTTGGGCGTGAGCCACACCTGCGTGAACTGGAGCGCGCGCAGGCCGGGCGCCATGCCGCGCGTCATCGCGAGGTCGAGCTGCGGCTCCTCCGAGCCGAAGCCGAAGGGGCGTGCCTGGCCGTCGGTGAGGAGTATGCGTGGGCGTATCAGCGGCAGCCCGAAGCACCGGCCACCGAACCTGATGTCGCTCGCGGGTACGCCCTCCCCGACGTTCATGAGCGCGGCCGAAGCGCCCGCGCCCGTTCCGAGCACGTCGACGCCGTAGGCGCTCCGGACCTGGCCGTAGCTGTAGCTGCCCGTGACACGCGCGCCATTGCAGCCGCCGGTCCAGGTGCCGGTGTTGCGTGGCAGCGGCTCCGGCGACTGCGCCGCCCGCGCTCCGCGCCCGCCGCGGGGCAGCTTGGTCGAGCGCGCGTACACGCCGACGACCTCGCGCACCAGCGGTCGCAGGTCGCGCGGGACGCGCAGCGGCCGGTTGCGGCGGGTGAACCAGGTGCGCGCGAAGACGTCGTTGTCGACCTGGGACCTGATCCGTGCGCGGAAGGTCCGCTCCAACGTTGCCACGGTTCCCGTAAGCCGCGCGAACACGCCCGAGCGGTCGATCTGCGCGACCAGGCCATGTCGCCGCGCGCGCCGTTTGAGCGCCCTGATCGTCCTTGGGCTCGCGCCGTAGCGCCGCGCCGTCTGGCGCACGCCCACGAACTTCCGGTAGTTCGGCGAGCCGGGTTGGCTCACGGCCGTGAACGCGTTGCGCGCCTGCGCCTCGGGGCGCTCCAGGCCGAAGTAGAAGCTGATCTTCGGCGCGCGCGCCGCCGCTGCGTCCGCGGCTGCCAGGGTCAGGACGAGCGCGGCTAGACCTGCGGCAAGCCGCCGATATGGGCGATCCATGCCCGCAGCCTCGGGTATTTGCCGTCGAGCTTCAAGTGCTCGGCCAGCAGGCGGTGAAAGAGCTCGTCGTCGGCGGGGTCGCGGCCGGCGCCGTACTTGAGGAACGGGTACGCGGCCAGGTCGGCGGCGGACAGCTCGCCGAAGAGGTGGTCGCGGCCGTCGAGCAACCCCTCGAACAGCGGCAGAGTGGCTCGCATGCGCCCGCTCAGCCCCGCCACGAGCGCCTCGTCGGGCGCCTCCTTCTCGAGCTCCTCCTCCATCGCGTTCGGCGCGACCTTCCAGACCTCGTTGAACCACTCGAGGAACAGGTCGACCTCAGCGCGACTGGCGGGCTCGGCGGGGAAGAGCGGAGGCTCCGGATGGCGCTCCTCCAAGTGGCGCAGGATACGAACCGAGTCCGCAACCACCTCGCCGTCGTCCACGATCACCGGCACGAGCCCCTGGCCGCTCACGGCGACCACCGGGGAGCGGTCGTCGTACGAGATCACGACCGATTCCACCTCGAGCCCCTTCAGCGCCAGCGCGATTGCAACCCGCTCGACATTGGTGGAGAACGGCGCTCGGTAGAGGGTGATCACCGCCTGAGCAGGCTAAAGGACCCCCCCAGGCGGGGGGTAGGTTCGGCGGGCGGGTAACTGTGACGTCCTGCCGGAGAAAGGGTTATTAGATGGGTGATTCATCCATGACAACAACGCTGCTCTTCCCCGGCCAGGGGAGCCAGACGCCCGACATGCGCGAAAGCGTCGAGCGTCATCGCCCTGACCTGCTGGAGCTGGCGCTCCGCGAGGTCGGCGACGACCTCTTCGACCGCGCGGGCGACGGCACCCGCTGGGCGCAGCCCGCAATCTTCTGTGCCGCCCTCGCCGGCTACGAGCAGCTGCGCGCCGACACGAGCGCCGAGCTCATGGCCGGGCACTCGCTCGGCGAGATCGCCGCGCTCGTCGCGGCCGACTCGATCTCCGCGGAGGACGGGTTGAGGCTCGTCGCCGCCCGCGGGCGCCTCATGCAGGAAGCCGCGGAGGAGACCGGCGACGGCGGCATGATCGCCGTGCGCGCCCGCGGCGACCGCGGCCCGATCCACGAGGTCGCCGAGGCCACCGGCCTGTCGGTCGCGAATGACAACGCCCCGGACCAGCTCGTGCTCTCGGGCGCCACTGCCGCGCTCGACGAGGCGGAGACGGCGCTCGCCGAGCGCAAGGTGCGCGCCAAGCGGCTGCCCGTGGCGGGCGCCTTCCACTCGCCGCTGATGGAGCCGGCCGTCGAGCCCTTCCGGGCGATCGTGCACGAGACCGAGATCGGCACTCCAAACGTGCCCGTCTACTCCTGCGTGACGGCTGAGCCGTTCGACGACATCCCCGCCCGCTTGGTCGAGGCCATCACGCGCCCCGTGCGTTGGCTCGACGTGATGCGCTCGCTCGAGCGCGCCGGCGCTCGCCGCTTCGTCGAGACGGGCCCCGGCAAGGTGCTCACCAACCTCGTTCGCAAGTCGCTCGACGGCGTCGAGGCGGAAGCGCCGCTGGCCGGAGAGGATCGCTCCGGCGCGGGCCAGCCCGCTCCCTCGCGCACGGCCGCGGAGGCCGCGCATGCCTGAGGGCCGTTTCAGCCAGACCGCCGTCGCCACCCGCGCGTCGGCACGCCCGCGCGAGCTGCGCGCGGCGTCGCTCGCCTCGATTTCGAGGGCGGTCCCAGACCACGTCGTCGGCAATGACGTCGTCGCCGCCGGTGCGGGCGTGACCGAGCAGTGGATCGTCCACCGCACGGGCGTTCACGAGCGCCGCAACGTGTCCGAGGGCGAGACCGTCATGAGCCTCGGCGCCGAGGCCGGCAGGCTCGCGCTCGAGGAGGCCGGCGTGGACGCCGCGGACCTCGACCTCGTGTTGCTTGCGACGGTCGCGCCGGACGAGATCCTTCCGAACGCGGCGCCGCTCGTGGCTGGCGAGCTCGGCGCGCACCGTGCCGGCGCGATGGACCTGGGCGCCGCCTGCACCGGGTTCCTCTCGGCGCTCTCGATGGCGGCGGCGCAGGTCGAAGGCGGTCGCGCCGAGCACGTGCTGGTGATCGGGGCTGACGTTCTCAGCCGCTTCATCGACAGCTCCGATCGCGGCACCGCGGCTCTGTTCGCCGATGGCGCGGGCGCCGCAGTGGTCGGCCCTGCCAACGGCGCCGGCGGCTGGATCGGCGACATCGTGCTCGCCTGCGACGGTCGCGGCGGCCCCGCGATCCGCGCCTCGCACGAGGAGCAGCTCATCCGCATGCAGGGCCACGACACCTTCAAGGCCGCCGTCCTGCGCATGTCGGAGGCGACCCTGGAGGCGCTCGAGCGGAGCGGAACCGAGCTCGACGACATCGACCTGTTCGTCTTCCACCAGGCCAACATCCGCATCCTGCACGCGGTGGCCGAGCGGCTCGGCCTCGACGAGTCGCGCGTGATCGACTGCATCGACCGCTTCGGCAACACCTCTTCAGCGACTCTTCCCATTGCGATGGTGGACGCCCGCAACCGTGGAATGCTCGAGCCCGGGATGAACGTCCTGCTCGCCGCCTTCGGCGCGGGCTTCACCTGGGGCGCGGGGGTGATCGAATGGGCGCCATGAACGGCAGACCAGAAGGAAGCGCCCTCGTCACCGGCGGATCGCGCGGCATCGGCGCGGCGATCGCCAAGTCACTCGCCCGCGAGGGCTGGCCGGTCGGCGTGAACTACCGCAGCGACAGCGATTCGGCCGAGGCCGTGGTCGAGGAGATCACGAGCGCGGGGGGTCGCGCGAAGGCGCTCCAGGGCGACATCGCCGACCTCGAGACGGCCGACCAGCTCTTCAAGACGCTCGAGGACGAGTTCGGGCCCGTGCTCGTGCTGGTGAACAACGCCGGCGTGCGCGCGGACGGGCTGTCCCCGCAGATCGACGACGAGGATTGGGCGAAGGTGATCGACACGAACCTGTCGGCCGCCTTCCGGCTCACCCGCCGTGCGCTGCGGCCGATGATTCGGGCGCGCTATGGCCGGGTAGTGAACATCGCTTCGATCGTCGGTCAGCGGGCCAACCCGGGTCAGGCGAACTACGCGGCATCGAAGGCGGGGCTCATCGCGATGACGAAGACCGTCGCCGCCGAGGTCGCGCGCCGCGGTGTGACGGTGAACGCCGTCGCGCCCGGGCTGATCGAGACAGACATGACCGAGGGCATCGCCGAGAACCTGCTCGAGCACGTGCCCGCCCGCAGGCCGGGAACGCCGGAGGACGTCGCCGAGTGCGTGCGCTTCCTGGCGTCGGACGGCGCCGGCTATGTAACCGGCGTGTGCCTGACGGTTGATGGAGGGATGACCGCCTGATCATCGGCGGTCTTTACGAACGAAAGGAAGAGATGGCAGCTACCGCTACACGTGAGGAGATCGAGAGCCGGGTGTTCCAGGCTCTCGAGGAGTTCGGCGCCGAGCCGGACCAGATCGGCCCCGACGCCGAGTTCGAGGCCCTGGACGTAGATTCGCTCGACCTCGTCGAGCTCGCGCAGATCGTCGAGGACGACTACGGCGTGCAGCTCAAGGGCGAGGACATGGAGGGCGTCAAGACCGTCCGGCAGGCCGTCGACCTGGTGATGTCGAAGCTCGGATGACGCGCAACGCCGTCATAACCGGAGTCGGCGCGGTCACGCCTCTCGGCGTCGGCGCCCGCACCCTGCACGAGCGCTGGAGCGCCGGGGTGTCCGGGATCGAGGACGGCTACGGCCGTGCGTCGGAGTTCGAGCCCACCGAGCACCTCTCGGTCAAGGAGGCGCGCCGCTCGGACCGCTTCACCCAGTTCGCCCTTGCGGCTGCGAAGGAGGCACTCGAGGACGCGGGCTGGGAGGACGGCCCGCCCGGCGACCCCGACCGGACCGCCTGCATCATCGGCACCGGCATCGGCGGGATCGGCACGCTCGAGCACCAGCACATCATCATGCGGGAGCAGGGCGAGCAGAAGATCTCGCCGCTCTCGATCCCGCTGCTGATGGCGAATGCAGCTTCCGGCGTGGTCGCGATGAAGTACGACCTGCGTGGGCAGTCCTTCGGGACCGTTTCCGCCTGCGCGGCCGGCGCCCATGCGATCGGCATGGCCGAGCGGCTGATCCGCTACGGCGACGCCGACCGCGTCGTCACCGGCGGCAGCGAGGCCGCGATCACCCCGCTCGCCACCGCGGCGTTCGGGCGCATGGACGCGCTGTCCGACAGCGGCATCTCACGCCCGTTCGACCGTCGCCGCGACGGCTTCGTGATGGGCGAGGGCGCGGGCGTGCTCGTGCTCGAGGAGGAGGAGGCCGCAAAGGAGCGCGGGGCGCGCATCCTCGGCTACCTGCGGGGCTACGCGTCAACGTCGGACGCATACCACTTGACGGCCCCCGAGCCGAGCGGCCGCGGCGCTTCGAAGGCGATCGAGCTCGCGTTGAAGGACGCCGGGCTCGAGCCCGAGGACATCGTGTACGTCAACGCCCACGGCACCTCGACCCCGCTGAACGACCGGGCCGAGACGAACGCCGTCAAGGCAGCCTTTGGTGACGAGCTCGCGGGCAAGCTGCCCGTCAGCTCGACCAAGTCCGCGATCGGGCACCTGCTCGGCGCGGCCGGTGCCGTCGAGGCGATCGCGACACTGCTGGCGCTGCGCGACCGCATCGCGCCGCCGACCCTGAACTACGAGGAGCCCGACGAGGGGCTCGACCTGGATTACGTCCCGAACGAGGCACGGCCGCTCCAGAACGGAGAGGTGCGCGCGATCGGGATCTCTAACGCATTCGGATTCGGAGGCCACAACGCCGTGCTGTGCCTGGAGGCTTCATGAGCGCACTTGCCGAGAGGACGATGGCCCGCCGCCGGTCGAACAACGGCCGGCATGCGGCAGCCGTCGTGGTCGAGGAACCCCGCACGCTGACCGCGTACGAGCGTCTGGAGGCGCTCTGTGACCCGGGCTCGCTGCACGTGATTCGCTCGACCGTGCTGCCACGGCGCGAGTCGAAGCGCATGCAGGCGGGCGACGGCGTCGTCGGCGCCTCCGGGATGGTCGCGGGCCGGCCGGTCTACTGCTACGCGCAGGACCAGACCTTCGCGGGCGGCTCGCTGGGCGAGGCGCACGCCGACACGATCGTGCGCGTCATGCAGCTTGCGGGCCGCGCCGGCGCGCCGGTGATCGGCTTCGTCGCATCGGGCGGTGCCCGCATGGACGACGGCATCGCGGCGCTCGGCGGCTACGGGCGCATCTTCCGCGAGAGCGTCAAGCTCTCGGGCCGCGTACCGCAGATCTCGATCATCACCGGCGTGTCCGCCGGCGGCGGCGCATATTCGCCGGCGCTCACTGACTTCGTCGTGATGACGGAGGGCTCGGCGATGTTCCTGACCGGCCCGGGCATCGTGCGTGAGGTCATGGGGGAGGACGTCGACGCTCAGGAGCTGGGCGGCCCGCGCGTGCACTCGAAGAACGGCGTCTGCCAGTTCGTGGCCGCGGACGATCTCGAGGCCGCGGCGCTCGCCCGGCGTCTGCTCGGCTTCCTGCCGTCGCACGCCGGCGAGGAGCCCCCGCACGGTGGCCCGGCCGCGGTGCCGGCGGTCGACCCGTCGACGTTCGTGCCCGAGCAGCAGCGCTCGGTCTATGACGTGCGCGAGGTGATCGGCGCCCTGGTCGACGACGGCATGCTGCTCGAGATGTCTGAGCGCTGGGCGCGCAACATGGTCACGGGCTTCTGTCGCATCGACGGTCGCGCCGTCGGCGTGATCGCGAACCAGCCCTGGTATCTCGGCGGCGTGATCGACGCCGCGGCGTCCCAGAAGGCGGCCAAGTTCGTGCGCATCTGCAACTCGTACGGCCTGCCGCTCGTCGTGCTCGTCGACACGCCGGGCTTCCTGCCCGGCACCAAGCAGGAGGGGCTCGGCGTGATCCGCCAAGGCGCCAAGCTCCTGCACGCCTTCGCCGAGGCGGTGGTGCCGAAGGTGACCGTGATCCTGCGCAAGGCCTACGGGGGCGCATACATCACGATGAACTCGAAGGACCTCGGCGCCGACCTCGCGCTCGCGTGGCCGCATGCCGAGATAGGGATCATGGGACCGAAGCAGGCAGTGGGGATCGTCAACAAGCGCGAGATCGCGGCGGCGGACGACCCCGAGGCGGAGCGCGACCGGCTCGCGGACGAGTACGCCGACGGCAACGTGTCCGCGATCGTCGCGGCGCGCGAGGGCCACATCGACGAGCTCGTCGAACCGGCCGACACGCGCCGCCGGCTGGCGGGCGCACTGGCGAGCCTGTCGCTTTCGGGCGACTATGGGAACGCCGGAGGGAACATCCCACTGTGACCACCTACGTAGCCATGGGAGACAGCTTCACCGCCGGGCTCGTCCCGGGCCAGCCGCGCTGGCCGGACGAGATCGCGCGGGAGCTCGGCCCGAACGTGCTCTACGAGAACCTCGCCTCCGTCGGCGCGACGAGCGAGAAGGTCGAGAGCGAGCAGCTCGGGCGGGCGATCGAGCTCGACCCCGACCTGGTCACGCTCGTGTGTGGCGCCAACGACGTTCTCGAGTCGACGCGGCCGGACTCGCGCGAGTACGCGGACCGGCTCGGGCGCATGTTCCGGCGGCTGCGCCGTGAGGCGCCCAACGCCGAGATCATGTCCGCCACCTATCCGGACATCTCGCGTTTCCTCGACCTGCGCCCGCGCTCGCGCGCGCGTGTGGAGGAGGGAATGCGGCTGTTCAACGAGGCCGCACGGGCGGTCGCCCATGCGCACGGAGTGGTGTTGCTCGAGGGCTTCTACCACCCGGCGGCGCAGGACCGCTCGACGTTCGGAGAGGATGGCTTCCATCCCTCCGAGGAGGGACACCGGCGCGCGGCCTACGAGTTCCTGCGTGCGTTGAAGGACCGCGCCAGCGGGCACTTCCGGCGTCCGCCGAAGAGGGTGCCGTCGTCGTCGTGAACGTCTTCTCGAAGGACTTCGACCTGCTGAGCGAGGGCGAGCGCTTCGTCACGCGCGGCCGCACGATCGGCGAGGCGGACATCACGAGCTTCGCCACGCTCAGCGGCGACACCCATCCCCAGCACACCGACGCCGAGTGGGCGGCCGGTAGCCGCTTCGGCGAGCGCATCGCCCATGGGCTGCTCGTGCTCTCGTACGCGGCCGGGCTGATGCCGTTCGATCCGGACCGGATCGTCGCGCTGCGGCGCGTTGGGGATGCGGTCTTCAAGCAGCCGGTCAAGATCGGCGACACGATCCATGTCGAGGGCGAGGTCGTCGAGAAGACCGAGATCGATTCCGGGCAGGGGCTCGTCGCCACACGCTGGCGCGTGCTCAACCAGCACGGGAAGCTCGTCGCGAGGGCGAGCATCGACCTCGTCTGGCGACGTGACACGATGCCGCTCGTGGAAGAGCCGCAGGCGGACACCCAGCCAGTTCTGATCTGATGCTGGCGGGCAAGCGCCTGCTGATAACGGGCGTACTCACCAAGGGCTCGATCGCCTACTCCGTCGCCGAGCGCGCACAGCAGGAGGGCGCCGAGATCGTGCTGACCGGCTTCGGGCGCACGCGCCGGATGACGGAGCGCGCCGCCGCGCGGCTGCCCGACCCGCCCGACGTGCTCGAGCTGGATGTCAACAACCCCGACGACTTCGAGGCGCTGAGGGGGGAGCTCGAGTCGCGCTGGGGCGGGGTGGACGGTGCGCTGCACGCGATCGCCTTTGCGCCCGGGGACGCGCTCGGGGGCAAGTTCATGAGCGCCCCGCCGGAGTCGGCGGAGCTGGCGTTCCGGACGAGCGCGTACTCGTTCAAGGCGCTGGCGGAGGCCCTGCTGCCGTTGTCCAGCCCCGGGACCAGCTTCGTGGCTCTCGACTTCGATGCGAGCGTCGCCTGGCCGGTCTATGACTGGATGGGGGTCGCGAAAGCCGCCTTGGAATCGGTGTCGCGGTATCTCGCGCGGGATCTGGGCAGCTCCGGTGTTCGCGTGAACCTCGTGTCGGCCGGCCCGGTGGACACGCCGGCGGCCGGTGGGATCCCCGGGTTCGACCAGCTGGCCGGGTTGTGGGAACAGCAGGCACCGATGGGGTGGGACGTGAAGGATCCGTCGCCGGTCGCGGACGCCGTCCTGTTCCTGCTCTCGGATTGGTCGCGCGCCGTGTCCGGCGAGATCCTGCACGTGGACGGCGGCTTCCACGCGATGGGCGCCCCTCTGCGTTCGTCGTGAGCTCCTGGGCGGTCGCGCCGATCTTGCCGTCGCGCGATCTCGACGCGACGTCGGCGTTCTACGAACGACTTGGCTTTGAGGAGCACGGGTTGTGGCCGAGCGAGTACCTCATCGTCATGAGAGGCGAGGCCGGTCTGCACTTCTTCCATAGCCCGTCGTTGGACCCGTATCGCTCCGACGCCGGCTGTTACGTCTACGTCGACGACGCCGATGCGCTCCATGCCGAGTTCTCGTCGTTGTCGCTTCCCTCCGAGGGCATCCCGCGCCTGCACGGCGCCCCGGCGGACACCGAATACGGCCTGAGGGAGTTCGCCCTCGTCGACCCCGACGGGAACCTCCTGCGCATCGGCTCGCCGCTGCGGCGATAATCGCGCCGCCGTGCTGCTCGCCATAGACGTAGGCAACACCCAGACGCACGTCGGCATGTTCCGCGACGACGAGCTCGTGGAGCACTGGCGCTTCGCGACCGTCCGCTTCGCGACCGCCGACGAGCTGGCCGCCGTTCTCTCGAACCTGCTCGGGCTGCGCGAGCTGCGCCTGGCGGACGTCGAAGCCGCGATCGTCTCGTCGGTCGTGCCGACGCTCGCGCACGAATACGAGCAGGTGATCGAGCGCTATCTGGGCGGTCATGGGGCGCTCGTCGGACCGGGGCTGCGCACCGGGATGGCGATCCGCATCGACCGCCCGCAGGAGCTCGGCGCCGACCGCCTCGTCAACGCCGTGGCGGCCTACGAGCACGTGGGCGGCGCCTGCATCTCCGTCGACTTCGGGACGGCGATCAACTACGACGTGGTGTCGTCCGCCGGCGAGTACCTGGGCGGCGTCATCTCACCCGGGATCGAGATCTCGCTGGAGGCACTGGCGGCGCGCGCGGCGCGACTGCCGCGCGTCGAGATCGCCCGCCCCGACCACGCGATCGGCAAGGGCACCCAGGAGGCGATCCAGGCCGGCGTGGTGTACGGCTTCGCCGGCCAGGTCGACGGCATCCTGGGCCGCCTGCGCGAGGAGCTCGGCGAGCCGGCGACCACGATCGCGACCGGCGGCTACGCCGCGGCGATCACCCCGTTCTGCGAGCAGGTCGACGAGGTCGATGACCTGCTGACGCTGCGCGGACTGAAGCTGATCTGGGACCGCAACGAGGCGTAACGGTTGTAACGCCGCTGTTGGTGGCGGTCCGGTATGAACGACGGCAGTGAGGGAGGGTGATTCCAACCGCGCTCGGTCTTCCGTGCTGGGTTTCCGTTGATAGTCAACGGAAACCCAGCACGCGTGGCTTGGATCGGGCGATTTTCGAGCTTGCGGGCCGACAGCACGGCGTTGTTTCGCGGGACCAGCTGGTCCGGCTCGGGCTGTCCGAGTCGAACGTCGAGTACCGGCTGGGTACCGGGCGGCTCCAGGTGGTCCACCGCGGCGTCTATGCGCTCGGCCCGGTCCAGTCGAATTTCTCGCGGTGGACGGCCGCGGTCTTGGCCGGTGGACCGACCGCGGTTCTGAGTCACCGGTCAGCCGCAGAGCTCTGGGGGCTGATCACCGGAATGAGCGGGCCAATCAACCTGACCGCGACCACCTGGCGCGAACGGAAGGGGCTCCTCTTTCACCGCTCGAGACTGCCCGAGGACGAGCGCACGGTACGGTGAGGGCATCCCCGTCACGACCGTCCCCCGCACAATCCTCGACTGTGCGTCCGCCATGACCGAGCGCCGCCTCGAACGCCTCATCAACGAGGCCGACGTCCTCCGCCTCTACGACCAGCTTTCGCTGCCTGCCCTCCTTAACCGCTATCCGCGCCGCCCAGGCAGCCGCGCACTGTGGGTGGCAGTCCGGAAACGCAACGCGGGCAGCACAAGAACCCGCAGCGAGCTCGAGGAGCTCCTGATCGAGCTGGTGGACGAGCTCGGCCTGCAGCGGCCCGAGCTCAACGTCACCCTCCAGCTCGACGGCGAGACCATCGAGATCGACGCGCTCTGGCGGGCCGAGCGGATCGCCGTCGAGCTCGACAGCAGGCAGTTCCACGACACGCCGCTCGCCTTCGAGCGCGACCGTCGCCGTGACCGCAGGCTGAGCGCAGCCGGCTGGCGTCCGGTCCGGATCACCTGGCGACAGATCACGGAGGAACGCGCCGCCGTCGGGCGTGACCTCAGCGCGATGCTGTCCGCGCGGACCGCCTAGCTCAGCGAGATCTGGCCCTCGATCACGATCGGCTCGGGCAGGCCCTCGACGGTCACGGTCGCCCGCGCCGGCAGGCGCTCGTCGCCCTGCAGCCGGCCGGCATCGATTTGGTCGCGCACGCCCTGCTCGATCTCGCGCTGGGAGGTCACGCCCAGCTTCTTCAGGAATCGCCGCGTCGACAGGTTGAAGGCGTCCTCGTCCATACCCTCAGGCTACCCCGGGCGGCGCTACCGTTAGCCGACCGTGGCCTCGCTCACCGACCCCTGGACGCTCGGCGGCGTGCCGATCGAGAACCGCGTCGTGCTGGCGCCGCTGGCCGGCATCGGCAACTGGTTCGTGCGCCTCCAGGCGAAGCGCTTCGGGGCCGGCCTGGTGGTCTCCGAGATGGTGTCGAGCTTCGGGCTCGCGCACGGGAACGAGCGCACGGTGCGCGAGTTCCTGCGCATCCATCCGGACGAGCACCCCCTCTCCATGCAGCTGTTCGGTCACGACCCCGCGGTGATGGCCGAGGCGGCCGCGATGGTCGCCGACGCCGGGGCGGACGTGATCGACCTCAACATGGGCTGCCCGGTTCGCAAGGTCTGCAAGACGGGTGCCGGGGCGGCGCTTCTGTCCGACCCCGCCAAGGCGGTAGCGCTCGCGCAGGCCGCGCGCGCCGGAAGCGGACTGCCGGTGACGGTCAAGCTGCGCCCGGGCGAGCGGCCGGGCGACCGCGACGGCGTCCTGCTCGCCCGTCGGCTCGTCGAGGAGGCCGGCGCGGCGGGAATCGCCTTCCATCCGCGGCACGCGTCGCAGCAGCATTCCGGCCAGCCGGACTACGCGCTTGCTCGCGAGCTCGCCGAGACCCTGCCCGTGCCCGTGATCCTCTCCGGCGGCCTCTCGTCCGACGACCGCGCTCGCAGCGCGTTCGCCGAGAGCGGCGCCACGGCGATCATGCTGGCGCGCGGCTCGCTCGGGAATCCGTGGCGCCTCGGCCGGCTCACGGGCACCTACGAGGGCGAGCCGACACCCGCCGAGGTGGCGCTCGAGCTCGAATGGGTGATCGAATGCGCCGAGGAGCACCTCGGCGTGGAACGAGCGGGTCGCTATTTGCGCAAGTTCTACCCCTGGTACGCCGAGCGTCTCGGCCTCACCAAGAAGGCCCGTGAGCCGCTCGCGACGGCGCCGACGACCGCCCATGCGCGCGCGGCCTGGGGCGAGATCGCAGGCGTCGAAACTCCACTGGCTGCCTGATCCGAAGCGCCCTTGCAGGCGTAAGGCCCCTTGCTAGACTGCTCCGTCCCTCCGAGCACGAAGCGGAGGGTTTTTCTATGGCACGCGACACCGTTCTCACATCCCAGGGGCTCGAAGAGCTCAAGACGAAGATCGAGTACCTGCGCAACGACCGCAGGCGCGAGGTCGCCGAGCGCATCAAGGAGGCGCGTGAGTTCGGCGACATCTCCGAGAACTCGGAGTACGACGACGCGAAGAACGAGCAGGCGATGCTCGAGAAGCAGATCTCGGATCTCGAGGAGCGGCTGGCCAGCGCACGCGTGATCGACGAGAAGTCGGTCGACACCGAGTCGGTGGGCGTCGGCGCGACGGTCCACGTCAAGGACCAGAAGACCGACAAGTCGCAGAAGTTCAAGATCGTCGGCTCGGCCGAGGCGGACCCGTCGGACGGCAAGCTCTCGAACGAGTCGCCCGTCGGCCGCTCGCTGCTCGGCCACAAGCGCGGTGAGACCGTCACCGTGCCGGTGCCGCGCGGCCCTGCGCGCAAGCTCAAGATCACCAAGATCGAGCGCTAGCCGGACCCCCGGTAGTTTCCCCGCCGTGGACGACCGCCGGGCCAAGCTCGAGCGCCTGCGCGAGCAGGGCATCGACCCCTTCCCGCACGAGTTCGACGGCGTCACGCCGATCGCCGACGTCCATGCCGCGCACGACGGCCTGGCCGACGGCGAGGAGACGGACGCCGAGTACCGAGTCGCCGGCCGGCTGACGGCCCGCCGCGGCCACGGCGGCGCCGCCTTCCTGGACCTCCAGGACCGCAGCGGCAAGCTCCAGATCCACGCGAAGCGCGACGTGCTCGGCGAGGAGTCGTTCGAGACACTGACCTCGCTCGACCTCGGCGACCTCATCGGCGTCGACGGCACCGCCTTCAAGTCGCGCCGCGGCGAGCTCAGCCTGCGCGCCACCGCCTGGACGCTGCTGGCCAAGTCGTTGCGCGCCCCGCCGGAGAAGTTCCACGGGCTCGAGGACGTCGAGACGCGCTACCGCCACCGCGAGCTCGACCTGCTCGCGAACGAGGAGACGCGCGAGCTGTTCATCCTGCGCAGCCGGATCGTCCGCGCGCTGCGCCGCTGGCTCGACGAGCGTGGCTTCCTCGAGGTCGAGACGCCCATCCTCCAGCCGCTCTATGGCGGCGCCCTCGCCCGGCCCTTCGTGACCCATCACAACGCGCTCGACCGCGAGTTCTTCCTGCGGATCGCGGACGAGCTCTATCTCAAGCGCCTGATCGTGGGCGGCCTCGAGCGCGTCTACGAGATCGGCAAGGACTTCCGCAACGAGGGCATCTCGCACAAGCACAACCCCGAGTTCACGATGCTCGAGTGGTACGAGGCCTACGCGGATTACGAGGACATCGCGGCCCGGCTCGAGGAGCTGATCTCCTTCGTCGCGGCCGAGGTGGGCTACGACGGCCCGATCGACTTCTCCCCGCCCTGGCGGCGCATCACCCTGCGCGCCGCCATCCTCGAGAAGACCGGGATCGACATCACGAAGGACGAGCTACCCGGAGAGGGGACGTGGGCAAAGCGGGTGGACGACCTCCTCTCGAAGCAGGTCGAGCCCGACCTGCACGACCCGACCTTCATCCTCGACTACCCGAAGGAGCTCTCGCCGTTCGCAAAGGACCACCGCTCCGAGCCCGGCCTGGTCGAGCGCTTCGAGGCCTATGCCGGCGGCATGGAGTTCGCGAACGCCTTCAGCGAGTTGAACGACCCGGACGAGCAGCGCGCGCGCTTCGAGCAGCAGCGCGCCGACGAGGCGGCGGGCGACGAGGAGACGCAGCCCTACGACGAGGACTACGTGCGCGCGCTCGAGCACGGCATGCCGCCGACCGGCGGTATCGGAATCGGCATCGACCGGCTCGTGATGCTGATGAGCGGCCGCAGCGCGATCCGTGAGGTCGTGCTCTTCCCCGCGATGCGAACTAGCGGCGGCGCCGAATAATCAGCCGTCCACGTCCTTCTGCAGCTCCGTCTCCGCCTTCTGGATCTCCTGGCCCGACGCCACCAGGTCGTTGGCAGCCTGGCGGGCGGCCTGCGGATCGCCGTCCTTGGCGGCCGTCGCGACGGCGCGCAGGTTGTCGGTGCCGTCCTGGAGCGAGCTCAGCAGGTTGTCGAAGGATTCCTCCGCGTCTCCTGGAGGATCCAGCTTGGCCAGGTTGTCGTGCGCCTGCTGGGCCTTGTCCGCCAGCTGCTGGAACTCCGTTGCGATGGCGTCGTTCGATTGCCCGGCGGCGCCCCCCAGCGACTCGCCGATATCGGCGTTCAGCTCGCTCAGCGGCTTGACGGCAGTGTTGTAGTCCTCCTTGAAGGCGTTGGTGTCGTCCTCGCCGCAGGCGGCAAGGGCGGCGATACTGAAGAGGCAGATGAGGCAGAGCGCTGCCGCTCGGCGGGTCCGGGTCATGGGGCGGGCAGCCTAGCGCGAAATCCCACCGAGCACGCGGGTTTTAGGGCTTCGTGAAGCCCAAAAACGCGTTGGGATGCATTGGTAGACTCGCCCCAAGCGGGTTGGTGGAACCCGGAGACTCTCATCAGATCGGGCCAGATGCCGATCTATGTGGGAAGAACGGGTTACACCCGCCCCGTTGTACCCGACAGATAGAGAGCAGCCGTGTTTGAGCGCTTCACCGAACGGGCCCGGCAGGTGGTGGTCCTAGCCCAAGAGGAAGCCCGCATCCTCAAGCACAACTACATCGGCACCGAGCACATCCTGCTCGGATTGCTGCGAGAAGAAGAAGGACTCGCGGCTCGCGTACTCGAGTCGCTTGACATCACGGTGGAGCGCGTCCGCGCCCAGGTCGTCCGCATCGTCGGTTCCGGCGAAGAAGTGACCTCTGGCCAGATTCCGTTCACACCGCGCGCAAAGAAGGTGCTCGAGCTGGCGCTGCGGGAAGCGCTTTCACTCGGTCACAACTACATCGGCACCGAGCACATCCTGCTCGGCCTGGTCCGCGAGAACGAGGGCGTTGCCGCGCGCATCCTGCTCGACTTCGACGCCGACTCCGAGAAGATCCGCAACGAGGTCATCCGCATGCTGTCCGGCCCCGGCGGCCGCCAGGGCCGTGCCGGTGCCGCGGCGGGCGCTCAGGGCGAGGGCAAGAAGTCGTCCAAGCTGCTCGACCAGTTCGGCCGCAACCTCACGAAGCTCGCCGCCGAGTCGAAGCTCGACCCGGTCGTCGGCCGTGAGACGGAGATCGAGCGGATCATGCAGATCCTCTCCCGGCGCCAGAAGAACAACCCCGTTCTGATCGGCGAGCCGGGCGTCGGCAAGACCGCAGTGGTCGAGGGCCTCGCCCAGCTGATCACGAACGGCGAGGTGCCGGAGCTGCTGAAGAACAAGCAGATCTACACGCTCGACCTGGCCGCCCTGGTGGCCGGCTCGAAGTACCGCGGTGAGTTCGAGGAGCGCCTCAAGAAGGTGATGAAGGAGATCACCCAGCGCGGCGACATCATCCTGTTCATCGACGAGCTCCACAATCTCGTCGGGGCGGGTGCCGCCGAGGGCGCGATCGACGCGGCCAGCATCCTCAAGCCGGCGCTCGCACGCGGTGAGCTGCAGACGATCGGCGCCACCACGCTCGACGAGTACCGCAAGTACCTCGAGCGCGACTCGGCGCTCGAGCGTCGCTTCCAGCAGATCCGCGTCGACCAGCCGTCGACCGAGGACACGGTGCAGATCCTCAAGGGCCTGCGCGACCGCTACGAGCAGCACCACCGCGTTGGCATCACCAACGAGGCGCTCGAGGCGGCTGCCGAGCTTGCCGACCGCTACATCTCGGACCGCTTCCTCCCGGACAAGGCGATCGACCTCATCGACGAGGCCGCGTCACGCGCGCGCATCAAGTCGATGACGGCCCCGCCCGTCTACCGCGACCTCGAGGAGGAGATCGAGACGACGCGGCGCGACAAGGAGGCCGCGATCGAGGCGCAGGAGTTCGAGAAGGCCGCGAACCTGCGTGACAAGGAGCGGCAGCTCACCAACAAGAAGCGCGAGCTCGAGGAGCAGTGGCGCTCGGGCGAGTCCGGTGAGCGGCCGGAGATCGGCGAGGAGGAGATCGCCGACATCGTGTCGATGTGGACCGGCATCCCGGTCTTCAAGCTCACCGAGGCCGAGACCCAGAAGCTGATGCGCATGGAGGACGAGCTCCACAAGCGCGTCGTCGGCCAGAACGCGGCCATCGAGGCCGTCTCCAAGGCGATCCGGCGCTCGCGCGCCGGGCTCAAGGACCCCAAGCGCCCGACCGGCTCGTTCATCTTCCTCGGCCCCTCGGGCGTCGGGAAGACCGAGCTGGCGCGGACGCTCGCGGAGTTCCTGTTCGGCGACGAGGACGCCATGGTGCGGATCGACATGTCGGAGTACATGGAGAAGCACTCCGTGTCGCGGCTCGTCGGCTCGCCCCCGGGCTACATCGGCTACGACGAGGGCGGACAGCTCACCGAGGCGGTGCGGCGCAAGCCGTACAGCGTGCTCCTGCTCGACGAGATCGAGAAGGCGCATCCGGATGTCTTCAACATCCTGCTGCAGATCCTCGAGGACGGACGGCTCACGGACGCCCAGGGGCGCACCGTCGACTTCCGCAACGCGATCGTGATCATGACCTCGAACGTGGGCGCCTCCGAGATCGCCAAGAACACCGGCATCGGGTTCACGGTGGGCGACGAGACCGGCCTCTCGTACGACGACATGAAGAACCGGATCATGGGAGAGCTGAAGAAGGTCTTCCGGCCCGAGTTCATCAACCGCATCGACGAGGTCATCGTCTTCCACAAGCTCACGAAGGAGGAGATCACGACGATCGTCGATCTCCTGCTCCGGAGGATCCGCGAGTCGCTGGCCGAGCGCGAGCTTTCGCTCAACCTCTCGGACGGCGCGGCCGACTTCCTGGTCGACAAGGGCTGGGATCCGGCCATGGGCGCGCGGCCGCTGCGGCGCGCGATCCAGCGCTACATCGAGGATCCGCTGGCGGACGAGGTGCTCTCGCAGTCGATGCCGCCGGGCTCGACGATCGAGGTCGACAAGGCGCCGGAGGGCGACGAGGACGAGGTCAAGATCTCGGTCCAGAAGCCCAAGGAGCGCAAGCGCGAGACGGTCGGGGTCGGCGCGAAGGGCGACGCTCGCGAGGAGGGCAGCTCGACCGATCCGTCCTCGGACACGGGCGACGACCTCCCGGAGGAGCCGGAGGTGCTGCCCGACGTGCCGGACGCACCGCCGCCACCAGAGGACAAGACAGAGGACTAGGAGCGCATCGCTCCGGCGCGGGCCGAGCCCGCGCCCTCGCGCACGGCACCACGAGGCCCCGCTCCGGCGGGGCCTCGTTTCGTTAGGGAACCTGGACACCCGCTTCGCGGTGGTCGACACTCATGCGATGACTCGCAGCTCCCCGGCCTACGCTCCCGCCCGTCCGTTCGTGGGCAGAGAGGCGGAGTTCGGCGAGCTCGTCGCGGCCCTCGACGAGGCGCGCGAAGGCCGCGGGCTCATCTTCTTCCTGACCGGCGAGCCGGGTATCGGCAAGACCCGCCTGATGCAGGAGCTGACGCGCAACGCGCGCGAGCGCGGCTTCCAGGTCGCGGCCGGCCGCTGCTGGGAGGAGGGCGGCGCGCCCGCCTACTGGCCCTGGATCCAGGCGGTGCGCGAGCTGGGGGGCGACTTCGAGCGCCTCGCCCCCGGCGCCAAGGGGTCCGTCGACCCGGAGTCGGCGCGCTTCCGGCTCTTCGACGCGGCCGGGCGCTTCCTCGTGGAGCGGGCGGGTGTGCAGCCGCTCGTCATCCTGCTCGACGACCTGCACGCCGCCGATGCCGCCTCGCTCGTGCTGCTGCGCTTCGTGAGCGAGCTGGTCGGCCGGGCGCCGGTCGTGCTCGTCGGCGCGTATCGCGAGCGCGAGGCCCAGTCACACGAGCGCCCTGAACTGTTCGCGGAGCTCGCACGCTTCGGCCCGCGGCTGGCGCTGCACGGGCTCGAGGTGAACGACGTCGAGGCGTACGTCCAGGGCGTGACGGGCCAGGAGACCTCGCGATCCGCCGCCGCCCGCCTGCACGTGCTCACTGGTGGCAACCCGTTCTTCCTCGGTGAGGTCCTGCGGCTGGTGGAGCCGGAGGGGCTGGACGCCGACGGTGCCGATCCGGTGCGCCCGGTCCCGGAGGAGGTCCGGGTGTTGTTGCGGCGCCGGCTCGCCGACCTGTCGCCCGACGCGATCGCGGCACTCGGCGTGGCGGCCGTGGTGGGCCGCGAGTTCCAGCTGAAGGTGCTCGAGCCGACCTCCGAGCTCGGGGTGGCCAGGCTCCTCGACGTGCTCGACGAGGCCTCCGAGGCGGGGGTGATCGCCGAGGACCCGGCGCTCCCGAGGCGCTACGCCTTCGTGCACGAGTTGGTGCGCGAAACGCTCTACGAGGACCTCGCCCCTGCCAGGCGGATCGAGCTGCACGCGCGCATCGGGGCGGTTCTCCAGGAGTCCTACCAGGGCGACCTCGACCCGCACCTGTCCGAGATAGCCCGGCACCTCGCGGCGGCGGTCCCGCTCGGCGACGCCGACGCCGCGATCGACTACCTCGTCCGGGCGGGTGACCGCGCCGCCGACCAGCTCGCCTACGAGGAGGCCGGCTTGCACTACGAGCGCGCGCTCGCGCTGCTCGGCGGCGATCGTGAGGCCACCCAGGAGCGCCGCTGTGAGCTGCTGCTGGCGCTCGGCGACGCGCGCTGGCGCGCGGGCGACATGCGCGCGGCGAGAGCGAGCTTCGAGGAGGCCGCGGATCTCGCGCGCCGGCTCGACGACGGCGAGATGCTCGCTCGCGCTGCGCTCGGCTACGTGATCGGGCTCGGCGGCTTCCTGCTGTTCGCCCGCTTCGAGGCCGGCGTCACCGGAGCCGGCCTCCTCGAGGAGGCGCTCGCGGCGCTACCCGAGACGGACAGTCCGCTGCGCGCCGCCGTGCTGGCGCGACTCGCGATCGAGATCTACCACTCGAGCGACGTCGAGCGGCGGGTGCGGCTCAGCTCGGAGGCGGTCGAGATGTCGCGCCGGCTCGGCGACTCGGAGGCGGTCGTGACAGCGCTGCACGCGCGCCATTGGGCGCTCGGGTCGCCCGAGATGATCCAGGAGCGGCTCGAGAACACGCGCGAGATGCTGGCGCTCGCGGCCGAGACGGGCAATCAGGAGTTCGCGTTTCTCGCCCACAACAGCCGCTTTCACTGCTTCCTCGAGCTCTGCGACGGCCCGGCGATCGACCAGGAGATCGCCGCGGTGAGCGACCTGGCCGAGCACATCCACCAGCCCTTCTACCGCTGGCACGCCGTCTGCCTCCAGGTGATCCGCGCCGTGCTCGACGGGCGCTTCGCCGACGCGGAGCGGCTCGCGCAGAACGCGCTGCACTTCGCCCGCGTGCGCCGCAGCGAGTACGCCGGCTACGTATACGAGTACGCGCAGCAGATTGCCATCTACTGGGCCCAGGGCCTGCTCGGCGAGCACATGCGCGAAGTCGAGCAGCACGGCGAGCGCTACCTCTGGATTCCGCGCTGGCGCGACGCCCTGGCCGCAGCAGAGGGCGACGACCCCAGTGCCGCGGCAGCCGAGATCGAGCGCCAGGCCGCGCGCGGGTTCGGGGACCTCGAGCGCGACGGCTTCTGGCTGCTGCGACTCTGCTCGCTCGCCGATGCGTGCGTGACGGTCGGCGACAAGCGCCGCGCCCAGCGGATCTACGACATGCTGCGTCCGTTCGCCGATCGCAACGCGACCGCGCTGACCCAGGTTCCGTTCGGCCCGGTGGCGCTGCGGCTGGCCAAGCTCGCCGCGCTGCTCGAGCGCTGGGACGAGGCCGAGGCCTACTTCGAGATCGCGCTCGAGCGCTGCGAGCTGCTCGGCGCGCGGGCGGTGCGGGCGCGCGTCCTGCTCGACTACGGCGCCGCGCTGCGGGCCGAGGGGCGCAGCGGCGACGCCGAGCGCGCCGCCGCCCTGCTTGCCGAGGCCCGCAGCCTCTGCGAGGACCTCGGGCTTCCCGGGCTGCTGCGCCGGATCGAGCCGGACGAGCGGCGCGCGCAGGCCATGCCCAGCCGCGAGGCGCGCTTCGTCCGCGAGGGGGACTTCTGGACGATCGCCTACAACGGCACGACGCTGCGCCTGCGCGATCTCAAGGGACTCGGGTACCTGGCGCTGCTGCTGGCGCGCCCCGGGCGGGAGCTGCACGTGCTCGAGCTCGTGGCGGCGGACGGTGGGTCGGCGCCGCAGCAGCGGAGCCTCGCCGGTGACGACCTGCCCACCGGGCGGCCCGCCGGCCTCGACCCGCTGGTCGATGCGCGCGCCAAGCAGGAGTACCGCGTCCGGATCGAGGAGCTGCGCGGCGACCTCGAGGAGGCACGGCGTTTCAACGACGACGAGCGCGCCGCCGTGCTGGAGGAGGAGCTCGACGCGCTCGTCGGCGAGCTGGCGCGCGCGGTCGGGCTAGGTGGCCGCAGCCGGCATAGCGCCGCCCCGGCCGAGCGGGCGCGAGTGAACGTGACGAAGGCGATCCGCACGGCGATCAAGCTGATGGAGCGCGAATCGGCGCCGCTCGCCGAGCACCTCGGCTCGTCGGTCCGCACAGGGCGATTCTGCTGCTACGCGCCTCCGGGAGAGGCGCCGCCACGCTGGATCACCTGAGCTCTGGAGCGGATCGCTCCGCGGAACAACTGTGCCGTCCGGATTCACGCCCCAGGGGGTGCGAACCCGAAACTTGAAGGAGCTTGGATGAGTACGACGGTCTCACCCTCCGCCGCGGCGCGCCGTGAGCTGGCGGGCGACTTCGGCGGCGAGCTGATCGCACCGGGAGACGGCGCCTATGAGGAGGCGCGCCAGGTCTACAACGCGATGATCGACAGGCGTCCCGCCCTGATCGCGCGCTGTACGACCCCGGCGGACGTCGCAAAGGCGATCGCGTTTGCCCGCGCGCACGACCTGCCGCTGGCCGTGCGCGGCGGCGGGCACAACGGCGCCGGGCTAGGCACCTGCGACGACGGGCTGGTGATCGACCTCTCGCCGATGAACGAGGTGCAGGTCGACCCCGAAGCGCGCACCGTCACCGTCGGCGGCGGTTGCACCTGGGGAGAGGTCGACCGGATGACGAACGAGCACGGCCTCGCCACGCCGAGCGGCATCATCTCGACGACGGGCGTGGGCGGCCTCACGCTCGGCGGCGGCCTCGGCCACCTGACGCGGAGTTGCGGCCTCGCGATCGACAACCTGATCGAGGCCGAGATGGTCCTCGCGAGCGGAGACGTCGTGCGCGTAAACGCGGACGAGCACCCGGACCTCTACTGGGCGATCCGCGGCGGCGGTGGCAACTTCGGCGTAGTCACCTCGTTCAAGTTCCGCCTTCACAAGGTCGGCACGATCTTCGGCGGCCCGACCTTCTGGCCGGTCGAGGCGACCGAGGACGTCCTCTCCGTCTACCGCGAGTTCCTCCCTGCCGCGCCGCGCGAGCTCAGCGGCTTCTTCGCGCTCCATACGATTCCGCCGGGCCCGCCGTTCCCAGAGGAGATCCACATGCGGAAGGTATGCGGGATCGTCTGGTGCCACACGGGCAGCGAGGAAGAGGCCACCGCGGCGATGAAGCCGCTGATGGACGCCGTGCCCGAGCCGCTCATGCAGGGCGTGCAGTCGATGCCGCATCCGGCGCTCCAGAGCGCCTTCGACGACCTCTACCCGAAGGGCGACCAGTGGTACTGGCGCGCCGACTTCGTCAAGGAGGTCCCCGACGAGGCGGTCCGCGCGCACGCTCGCTTTGGCGCCGAGCTGCCCACCGTCAAGTCGACGATGCACCTCTATCCGGTGGACGGGGCGGCGCACGACCTCAGCCCGTCGGACACCGCATGGAGTTACCGGGATGCACGCTGGGCAACCGTCTACGCGGGTGTCGATCCCGATCCGGCGGAGGTCGACAAGATCCGCAAGTGGAGCATCGACTACTTCGACGCGCTCCACCCGTACTCCGCCGGCGGCGCGTACGTGAACATGATGATGGACGAGGGCCAGGACCGCGTCCGCGCGAGCTACCGGGACAACTACGACCGTCTGGCCCAGACGAAGGGGCGCTACGACCCGGAGAACGTGTTCTGCATCAACCAGAACATCCGCCCCCCGGATCCCCCCGAGTCCGCCGGTTCCCCCGCCGGCTGACTCCTCACCGCGAGAGGCACGTCACGGCCACGTAGCGGCCGTGACGTGCGCTGCGCTCGAGCGGGAAGGCGAGCTCGCCGTTCACCGCCCACAGCTCCGTGTTCCGGTCGCCGGCCGCCCAGGCCGGCGGCCAGCGTGAGACGTCGGCGTCCTCGAGCACCGCGATGAGCGCCTCGGCGACGACGTCGGCGCCGCGCTCGCGCACCGGCCGTCGCTGGCGGAAGCGCAGCACGCAGTGGTGCGAGGGAACGATCTCGTGGACCTCGGGGTGGTCGATCCGCGCCACACGCTGCACGCGCGAAACAATGACGGCATGGATCAAGAGGTCGTGATCAAGGTCCGCGAGAGCGGGCCCTACAAGGTGACCGGGCCGGTGAAGATCATCGACGTCGACGGCAACGAGTACGACCTCTCCGAAATGGGAGAGGCCGTTGCGCTCTGCCGCTGCGGCGGCTCGACGACGAAGCCGTTCTGCGACGGCACCCACTCGCGGATCGGCTTCCAGGCGGCCGAGCGGGCCGTAGCCGAGAGCGACGCCGCCGGCGGCGAGCCGGCCGGTTGAACCTTTGGACCAATTTGTTTAAGATGCCCGCGCTCGCCCCGAGCGCGCCAGCATGTCCTTCGTTCTCACCTGTCCAAACTGCGGCCCCCGCGAGGTCACCGACTTCGGCTTCGGCGGTGAGCTGAACCCGCGCCCGAAGTCGGCGCCGTCGCTGCGCGAGCTCGGCGAGTACAACTACTTCCGCGCGAACGTCGCCGGCATCCAGCGCGAGTGGTGGAACCACCGCTCGGGCTGCGGCGCCTGGTTCATCGCGGAGCGCGACACGCGCACGAACGAGGTCATGTTCACGGAGCTGCCGGGCGCCGGCGGAGGGACCGAGTGACGAGGCTGCCAGAGCAGAACGGCGAGCGGATCGACCGCGGACGCAAGCTGCGCTTCTCCTTCGACGGCAAGCAGTACAGCGCCTTCGAGGGCGACACGATCGGCTCGGCCCTGTTCGCGGCCGGGCAGCGGACGTTCTCGCGCAGCTTCAAGTACCACCGCCGGCGCGGGCTCATGTGCTGCGCGGGCCAGTGCCCCAACTGCCTGGTCCAGGTCGACGACGCGCCCGGGGTGCGCGCCTGCACCGAGCCCGTCCGCGAGGGCATGCAGGTCGTGCACATGAACGCGTCGCCGTCGCTCGAGTTCGACGCGATGCGCGCGACCGACATCGTCGGCGGCCCGTTCACGCCGCCCGGCTTCTACTACAAGACCTTCATCCGCCCGCGGCGCCTCTGGCCCCTGTACGAGAAGGTGCTGCGCCACGCGGCGGGCCTCGGCAAGCTGCGCAAGTCGCAGCGCGAGCGGGAGTGGCGCACCGAGTACCGCCGCCGGCACGCGGACGTGCTGGTGGTAGGCGGCGGCATCTCCGGCCTGTCGGCCGCGATCGCGGCCGCCGAGCTCGGCGCCGACGTCGTGCTCGCCGACGAGGGGCCGGAGCCGGGCGGGCGGCTGCTGGCCGAGGGCGGCGAGGAGCGCGCCCGCGAGCTGGCGGCGCAGGCGGTCGCGGCTGGCGTCGAGCTGCTCACGAACGCGCCGGCGCTGGGTGCGTTCGACGGCCTCGTGCCGATCTGGCAGGGCGACACGCTCCACCAGGTCCGCTCGCGCTGCCACGTCTATGCAACCGGGGCGATCGAGCAGCCGCTCGTCTTCCCGGGCAACGACCTGCCGGGCGTGATGCTGTCCGGCGGCGCGCGCCGCCTGATCGGCCTCTACGCCGTCCAGCCGGGCTCCCGTGCCGTCGTTGCGACCGTCGACGACCGCGGCCTGGATGCGGCGCTTGCCCTCCTCGAGGCGGGCGTCGAGGTGGCCTGTGTCGCGGACCTGCGCCCGGAGGGCGCGGGTGACCAGGCCGGACTGCTGGCGGCCAAGGGCGTCGAGGTATTGAACGAGACCACGGTCCTCGAGGCGCGCGGGCGCAACCAGCTCGCGGGCGTCGTGCTGGGCGCGCCCGGATCAGATGACGGGGACGGGGACGGACGCACGGTCGGCTGCGACCTGCTGATCGTGTGTGGCGGCAGCTCGCCGGCCACCTCGCTCATCACCCAGTCGGGCGGACGCACCTCCTACGACACCGAGCGCGGCCACTTCGCGCTCACGGAGCTGCCTGAGGGGGCCTTCGCGGCGGGCGAGGTCTCCGGCCACGGCATGCTCGAGGCCGCCGAGCTGTCGGGCGCGCTCGCCGGCGCCGAGGCGGCGCACTCGCTCGGACTCGGCGACGCCGAGTCCCGCCGCCGCGCCGCGGACGATCGCGCGACGCTCGAGGGGCTTGCCGCCGAGGCGCCGTCCACGGCGGTGCCGCCGCCCGTCACGAGCGCTCGCAAGGGCAAGTGCTTCGCCTGCCTGTGCGAGGACGTCACGGCCAAGGACATCAGGCTGAGTGTCGAGGAGGGCTACGACTCGATCGAGCTCTCGAAGCGCTACACGACAACCACCATGGGCCCCTGCCAGGGCCGCATGTGTCAGCTGCCCGCCGTCCGCCTGATGGCCAAGGAGACCGGCCAGAGCCTCGAGGAGGTCGGGACGACGACGGCGCGGCCGCCCTGGGTCTCGGTCCCGATGGGGGCACTCGCCGGGCGGCCGTTCGAGCCCGCCAAGCGCTCGTCGATCCACGCGCGCCACCGCGACCTCGGCGGCAACATCATGTGGGCGGGCGACTGGCGGCGCGCCTACGACTACGGCAACCCCCGCGCCGAGGCGCTCGCGGTGCACGAGGCGGCGGGCCTGATCGACGTCTCGACGCTCGGCAAGCTGATCGTGAGCGGGCCCGACGCCGGCGAGTTCCTCGACCGCCTCTATCCCAACCGCTTCTCGAACCTGAAGCCGGGCCGGATCCGCTACGGCGTGATGGCGAGCGACGCGGGGCGGATCATGGACGACGGGACCGTGTGCCGGCTCGACGACGAGTCCTTCTACGTGACCACGACGTCGAGCGGCGCCGGCGCCGTCTACGACTGGTTCTCGTGGTGGCTCGCGGACTGGCAGCTGCGCGTCCATCTGACCGATGTGACGCAGGGCCTCGGCGCGGTCAACCTCGCCGGTCCGCGCGCGCGGGAGATCATGGCCCGGGTCACGGACCTCGACTGCTCGAGCGAGGCGTTCACCTACCTCGACGGCAAGCGTGCCGAGGTGGCGGGCGTCCCCTGCCTGATCCTCCGGATCGGCTTCGTCGGCGAGGTCGGCTACGAGATCCACTTCCCGTCGGCTCAGGGTGAGCACCTGTGGGACGCCCTCTTCGAGGCGGGGCGCGACTACGGCCTGCGGCCGTTCGGGCTCGAGCCACAGCGGTTGCTGCGCCTGCAGAAGATGCACATCCTCGTGGGCCAGGACACGGACTCCGAGTCGAACCCGTTCGGCGCCGCGATGCCGTGGATCGTGAAGCTCGACAAGGAGCAGGACTTCATCGGCAAGTGGGCGCTCGAGCGCTACGCGGAGCAGCCGCTCGAGACGGCGCTCGTGGGGATCACGCTCGAGGACGGGTACGTGCCGACCGAGGGCGCCGCGGTGATGCCCGACGGCGAGAGCCCGATGGGCCAGGTCACGAGCGCGCGCTACTCACCGCAGCTCGGCAAGGTGATCGGGATGGCCTGGGTGCCGGCCGCGTTCGCCAAGGACGGCGCGGGTGTCACGATCTCGGACAACGGCAAGACGCTGGCGGCCGAGGTCGTGACGAAGCCCTTCTACGACCCGGACGGCGAGGTGCTGCGCTCGTGAGCCTCGAGTTCCTCTCACCCGGGCCGGCCGCCGTGGCGCGCAGCCCGATGGAGCGCCAGGCGCTCGAGGCCGGCGCGCGACTCGAGCTGCGCGACGGCTGGCAGGTGGCCGCGGGCTTCGACGCTCTCGAGTCGGAGCGCGAGCGGCTCGCGCAGACGGTGGGCTTCGCGGACAGCTCGCAGCTCGGCAAGATCGAGATCCAGGCTGCGCCCGGCGACCTCGCGGCGATCGTGGCCGGGGCGGGAGCCCCTGGCCTGGACCTCGGCCGCGCGACGAGCTCGGCGGGCGCCTGGTGGTGTCCCTACACGCGCGAGCGTGCGATCGTCCTGTGCGCGCCGGGCGAAACCGCGGAGCTGCGCCAGACCCTCGAGGGTGCCGCGGCGGCCGCGGCCGGACACGCCACCGTGCTCGACGTGACCACCGTCTTCGCTGCGCTCACGATCGCGGGGCCGCTCGCGCGTGAGACCTTCGCGCGCTTCACGGCGCTCGACCTGCGCCCGGCGGTGCTGCCGCTGCACGGCTTCCGGCCCGGCTCGGTCGCCCGCACGCCGGGTGCCGTGCTGCGCGAGGACGAGGACCGCTTCCTGATGCTGTTCGGTGCCGCGCTCGGCCAGTACGTCTGGACCGTCGTCGCGGACGCGGCCGGGAGCCTTGGCGGCGGCCCGGTCGGGCTGGACGCGCTCGAGCCCCTGGACGACCCGCTGGCGGAGGTGATCCCGGGTGCTTGACATCTTCCGCAGGCGCCGCATGTGGCGGAA
This sequence comes from uncultured Thermoleophilaceae bacterium, assembly GCA_963739095.1. GTDB lineage: Bacteria > Actinomycetota > Thermoleophilia > Solirubrobacterales > Thermoleophilaceae > JACVRW01. The sequence continues at coordinate 35,256 of CAVTZF010000005.1, read as the reverse complement.
GCGCCAGGAGTTGAAGGACTCCTACGACGTCGTGATCATCGGCGGCGGCTCGCATGGGCTCGCGACCGCCTACTACCTCGCACGCGACCACGGCGTCAAGAACGTCGCCGTCCTCGAGAAGAGCTACATCGGCTCCGGCGCCGCCGGCCGCAACACGACGATCCTGCGCTCGAACTACAAGACGGAGGAGGGCGCGCGCTTCTACGACGCCTCGGTGAAGCTCTACGAGGGCCTGTCGAAGGAGCTCAACTTCAACCTGCTGTTCTCGCAGAACGGCCACCTCACGCTCGCCCACGCCGACCGCGCGATGTTCGTGATGGCGAACCGCGCGGAGGTCAACCGCCTCAACGGGATCGACTCGCGGCTGATCTACCCGGACGAGATCAAGAAGCTCGCGCCGGCCATGCAGGTGGACAACCCGGACGCCGTCCACCCGATCATGGGCGCGCTCTACCACCCGCCCGGTGGCGTGATCCGCCACGACGCCGTCGTCTGGGGGCTCGCGCGCGGGGCGGACCACGGCGGCGCCGAGATCCATCCCTACACCGAGGTCACGGCGATCGAGCGCGAGAACGGGCGCGTGAGCGGCGTCGTCACGAACCGCGGCCGCATCAAGGCCGGCACGGTGCTCAACTGCACGGCCGGCTGGAGCTCGCTGATCTCCGACATGGCCGGCGTGGAGATGCCGATCACGACGCACATCCTGCAGGCCTGCGTGACCGAGCCGATGAAGCCGCTGCTCGACGTCGTGATCGTCTCGTCGCAGATGCACGTCTACATCTCGCAGACCGATCGCGGCGAGTTCCTGATGGGTGCGGAGATCGAGCCCTGGACCACCTATCGGATGCAGGGCACGCTGAACTTCATGCAGGAGGTCTGCCGACATTCGCTCGAGCTGTTCCCGCAGCTCGAGCGCGCGCGCATCCTGCGCAGCTGGGCCGGGCTCTGCGACCTGAGCCCGGACTACAGCCCTATCCTTGGCAAGACCGAGGTCGAGGGCTTCCACGTGAGCTCCGGCTGGGGGACCTACGGGTTCAAGGCCGCGCCGATCGTCGGCAAGACGCTCGCCGAGCTCACCGCCACCGGCAAGACGCCGGAGTTGATCGCGCCGTTCGCACTCGAACGCTTCTACGAGGACAAGCTGGTGTCCGAGCTGGCCGCAGCAGCGGTGAGCCACTGAGATGGCACCGAAGGAGGAGAAGGACGAATGAAGAGCAGCCTGGAGATCGCGCAGGAGGCCGAGCTCCTCCCGATCGAGACCATCGCCGAGCGTTCTGGCCTGACGCCCGACGAGTTCGAGCCCTATGGCCGCTTCAAGGCCAAGGTGTCGCTCGACGTCCTCGAGCGAATGAAGGACGTGCCCGACGGCAAGATCGTGTGCGTAGCGGGCATGACCCCGACGAAGGCGGGCGAGGGCAAGACGACCACCGCGGTCGGGCTGACCCAGGGCCTGGGCCACATCGGCAAGGACCCGATCCTGTGCCTGCGCGAGCCGTCGCTCGGCCCGGTGTTCGGCATCAAGGGCGGCGCCGCCGGCGGCGGCATGACCCAGGTGGTGCCGATGGAGGACCTGAACCTCCACTTCACCGGCGACATCCACGCGGTCGGAGCTGCCAACAACCTGCTCGCGGCGCTGCTCGACGCCTCCATCCTGCACGGCAACCCGCACAAGATCGACGCCCTCCGGGTCGACTGGAAGCGTGCGCTCGACATGAACGACCGTGCGCTGCGCGCGATCACGCTCGGCCAGGGCGGCCGCGCCAACGGCTACCCGCGCGAGTCCGGCTTCGACATCACCGCCGCCTCCGAGGTGATGGCGATCCTGGCGGTGGCGCGCGACCTGCAGGACCTGCGCAGGCGGCTCGGCGCGATCACGGTCGCGCACTCCTTCGACGGCGGCAAGCCCGTGACGGCGGAGGACCTCGGCGCCGCGGGCGCCATGACCGTGCTGCTGAAGGACGCGCTCAAGCCGAACCTGATCCAGACGCTCGAGGGCCAGCCCTGCCTGATGCACGCCGGCCCGTTCGCGAACATCGCGCACGGCAACTCCTCGCTCGTCGCCGACCTGATCGGCCAGAAGCTCGGCGAGTACGTGATCACGGAGTCCGGCTTCGGCTCCGACATGGGCATGGAGAAGTTCTTCGACATCGTCTGCCGCAAGGGCGCCCTGACGCCGAGCGCAGTCGTGCTGGTCTCCACCGTGCGTGCGCTGAAGCACCACGGCGGTGTCGAGGACGACCCGCGCGTCGATTCCGCGCAGGCGATGCCGGCGCTCGAGGAGGGCTTCGCAAACCTGCGCCGCCACCTTGCGATCGTTCGCACCTTCGGCCTTCCCTGCGTCGTGGCGGTCAACCGCCGCCCCGGCGACACCGACGAGGAGGTCGAGCTCGTGCGCAGGCTCGCGCTCGAGGCCGGCGCCCACGGCGCGGAGATCAACGACGGCTTCGCCCGCGGCGGGGAGGGCGCCTCCGCGCTGGCCGAGGCGGTCGCCGACGCCGCCGAACAGCCGAACGAGTTCTCGTTCATCTACGACGACGACGACCCGATTCACTTGAAGATCGAGAAGGTCGCAAAGAAGGTCTACGGCGCGAAGGAGGTCGTCTTCTACCTGGACGCGCAGCGCAAGATGCGCCAATACCACGAGGACGGGCTCGACCAGCTGCCGATCTGCATGGCGAAGACCCACCTGTCGCTGTCGGCCGATCCCGCGCTGCTGAACTCGCCGGAGAACTTCGAGCTGCCTGTACGCGACATCCGCGCCTACACCGGCGCCGGCTGGCTCGTGCCGCTCTGCGGGGACATCCAGCAGATGCCCGGGCTCGGCAAGCAGCCGGCGGCGTTCAACGTGGATATCGACGCGGAGGGCCGTACCGTCGGGCTGTTCTAGGATCGAGCCGTGGCGACGCGCGTCTCCCTTGTCGACGTAGCCGAGGAAGCGCTGCGCACCTGGCTGGCCACGGGCAGGCACCGTCCCGGTGAGCGGCTGCCTCCCGAGCAGGAGCTGTCCAGCCGGCTCGGGATCTCGCGCGGCACGCTGCGCACGGCGCTCGGCCGGCTCGAAGCGAGCGGCGAGATCGTGCGCAGGCAGGGCAGCGGCACCTACGTCGGGCGGAAACCCACGTCGAGCCTCGACGAGGGGCTTGAGAAGCTGATCTCGTACTCCGAGCTCGCGCGGCGGCGCGGCGTGCGCCTCGAGCTGGGGGAGCTCGAGGTCGAGCAGGGGCGCCTGGGCGACGAGCTCGCGGCGCTGTTCGATGCCGGGCCCGCCGACGAGACGACGACGATCACGCGCGTTCTCCTGATGGACGGCGAGCCCGGCTCGTGGATGCGCGACGTCGTCGCTCCGTCGGTGAAGCTGCCCCCGGAGGCCCGGCTCCGGCGCGCGCTCGACCGCGGCGAGATGGTGCTCGACGTTCTGCTCGACCAGGGCGTCCCCGTCGCCTACACACGCGCGCACATCGGGGCGCGCGTGCTCACCAAGCGCGATCGGGTCGGACGCGCGCTGCACGTGTCGGAGACCCTGGCCGTGCTCGAGATGAAGCACGTGACGTCGACAGCCGAGGGCACGCCGCTGATGCACTCGACCGATGTCTTCCTACCGCGCAGCCTCGATCTGCACGTGATGCGCTGGCTCGAAGACGTGCCGCCGGTGCCTGCGATCGAGCGCTGAACAAATTTGCTCAAAGCGGTGATATAGTCGCCGCGCGCCGGGCAGCCGGCCCCGGCCCAGCGACCGAACTCCCGGGAGGTAGATGCATGAGTGACAGCGTCACTGGCAACGGCGCCGGTCCGACCTTCGGCGGCACCGTCAGCACGGTCCTAGAGACGCCCAGGACGACGCTGCCGCCAGCCACGCTCGAGGAGGCCCGCAATGCGCCGGGCCGGCGCGAGCGCATCGAGGAGATCACCCGCCGCATCGAGGAGCAGGGGATCAAGTACGTCTTCTTCCAGCAGGTGTCCATCACCGGCCGGGTGATGGGGAAGGGCGTCGTGGCCGACTTCTTCCCGCAGGTGGCCGAGAAGGGCTATCAGCTCGTATACGGCGCGACGGCGAACCTGTTCACCGACCGCGCCGGCAACTACATCGGCTTCGGCCCCGAGGAGTCGGAGCTCGCCGCCATCGCCGACCTCGACACCTTCGCCGTCCTGCCCTGGGACGACCGCGTCGCGCGCGTCTACTGCGATTGCTACGACACCGAGACCGGCGAGCTGCTCGACGCCGACCCGCGCCAGAACCTGAAGCGCGTGGTCAACGAGTTCGAGCAGGAGCTCGGCTACAGCTTCCTGATCGGCATCGAGCCGGAGATGATGTGGCTGCGGCGCGGAGAGGACGGGTCCGCCGAGGGCGTGACCAAGCCCTACTGCTACCACATCCATCAGTTCGAGGAGCTGCGTCCGGTGCTGCTGGACGTGATCGACTACGGGCAGAAGCTGGGGCTCGACATGAGCTACGGCGACCACGAGGACGCGCCCGGTCAGCTCGAGCTCAACTTCCGCTTCGACCGCCCGGTCAGGACCGCCGACAACATCACGACCTACCGCCAGATCGTCGCGGCGGTGGGCCGCAAGCACGGCCTGCTCGGCAGCTTCATGCCGAAGCCGTTCACCGGCGTCTCCGCCAACGGCCACCACCACCACTTCACGCTCATGGACGAGGACGGCAACAACGTCTTCCACGACCCGAGCGGGCCGGCCGAGCTCTCGGACACCGCACGTCACTTCCTCGGCGGCATGCTCGACCACTTCGGCGCGCTCATGTGCGTCGGAAACCCCACCGTCAACTCCTACTGCCGCATGTGGGACTTCGGCTTCTGGGCGCCCGTCTACAAGAACTGGGGCTGGCAGAACCGCACCTGCACGGTGCGCGTCGCGTCGGGCGGCCGCTTCGAGTACCGCGGCGTCGACTCCTCCTGCAACCCCTATCTGACGATCGCGTCGCTGCTGGTGGCCGGTCTCGACGGCATTCGCAACGAGAGCGACCCGGGCCCGCCGCAGACGGGCAACACCTACGACCTGATCCAGGAGGGGCAGGACATCGAGAAGGTGCCGGACTCGCTCGGCGCCGCCCTCGACGCGCTCGCGGCCGACGACCTCGTGAAGAGCGCGATGCCGGGTCGCCTCTACAAGGTCTTCGACCACTACAAGCGCGACGAGTGGGAGCGCTACCTCGCGGCGGTCACCGACTGGGAGCGGGATGAGTACCTGGAGGTCCTCCCCTAACCATGTGCGGGATCGCCGGGATCATCTATCGCGACGGGGGCGGCGAGCGGAAGGTCGGCCGCGACATGACGGCCATGCTCCAGGCGATGAAGCACCGGGGCCCGGACTCGACGGGCTACGCGCTCTACCGCCCGGAGTCCGAGGGCTACGTGATGCACGTGAAGCTCCTGGAGTCGAACAACGGGCACGCCGAGTTCGACTTCGCGGAGCGGCTCAACCGGCAGCGTGCCGAGGTCGAGGCGCGGGTGGGGGCGCTCGGCGCGGAGATCATGGACATCAAGCCGGCCACCGATCACGCAATGACGATCACGTTCGGCTTCGACGGCGACCTCAAGCAGCTCGCCGACTACGTCGAGGACGTGCGCGGCACCGAGGTGCTGAGCCTCGGCAGGTCGCTCGAGATCGTCAAGGACCTGGGCGACGCCAAGACGGTCGCGGGCGAGTACCACCTCGACGACTTCGTCGGCACGCATGCCATCGGCCACGCGCGCATGGCGACCGAGTCCGACGTCGACATCGCCAACGCGCACCCGTACTGGGCGTATCCCTTCCCGGACGTCGCCGTCGTCCACAACGGCCAGCTCACGAACTACCACCAGTGGAAGCGCCGCCTCGAGCGCGCCGGCCACCGCTTCCAGTCGGAGTGCGACAGCGAGATCATCGCGGTCTACCTCGCCGAGCGGATGGCTCAGGGCGACTCGCTCGAGGACGCCATGCAGCGCTCGCTGAACGAGCTCGACGGCGTCTTCACCTATATGTGCGTGACCGAGGATGCGCTCGGCGTCGCAAAGGACGAACTGGGCGCGAAGCCGCTCGTGCTCTACGAGTCGGACGACCTGGTCGCGCTCGCCAGCGAGGAGATCGCCATCCGCACGGTCGTCGACCGGGAGATCGAGACCTACGACCCCTACGAGGGAGAGGTGATGGTTTGGACGCGCTGAGGACGGGCGGCGAGCCGGAGGTCCTCTACGACCCGCGCGGCCTCGTCGAGCTCGACGAGACCGTCCCGAACGTCGCCGAGATCGACGGCGAGCGCGCGCAGTTCGACGCCAAGGACCTCACCACCCGCAAGATCAACGCGGAGCTGCGGCGGCTCGTGTACGACGAGGGCGTCAAGGAAGTGACGATCCTGAACCCGTCCGCGCGTCATTCGCTCGGCGTCGGGATCCTCACGCGCTGCAAGATCACCTTCGAGGGCTCGCTCGGCTACTTCGGCGTCGGCCTCATCGACGGCCCCGAGGTCCAGATCAACGGACGCGTGGGCTGGAGCGTGGCCGAGAACATGATGTCGGGCGTCGTCGTGATCGAATCGAATGCCGGGTCACTCGCGGGCGCCGCGCTCAGGGGTGGGGACCTCGTGGTGAAAGGCCAGGTCGGCGCCCGCACCGGCATCGATCAGAAGGGCGGCACGATCATCGTCATGGGCACCGCCGGGTCGATGACCGGCTTCATGATGCAGCGCGGGCGCCAGATCATCTGCGGCGACGTCGGCCCGGGGCTCGGCGACTCCATGTACGACGGCACGATCTACGTGGCCGGCAAGGTCAAGGCCCTTGGCATCGACTGCGTCGAGGGCGAGTGGGGCGACGCCGACACCGAGCTGATCGAGCGCAAGTTCCGCATCTACGGCCTCGGCGACCCGCCGCAATTCCAGAAGTTCGTGTGCGGCAAGAAGCTCTACAACTACGACTCGCTCGAGCCGAGCGAGCGGAAGCTGGTGCTGTGATGCCTGACGAGAACGCAGCTTCGGGCCGCACGGTCCTCGGGCGCTCGAACATCTTCACGCCCCAGGTCATCGACGACATCCACATGAAGGCCGAGCTCGGCCGCTACCGGATGCGCGGCTTCTCGATGTTCAAGAAGATCCCGCACTGGGACGAGCTGATCTTCCTGCCGGGCACGCTCACGCGCTTCGTGATCGAGGGCTACCGCGAGAAGTGCGTGACCAAGACGGTGCTCGGCGCGCGCTTCGCGAAGAAGCCGATCGAGCTCGACATCCCGGTCTACATCACGGGCATGAGCTTCGGAGCGCTCTCGATCGAGGCGAAGATGGCGCTGGCCAAGGGCGCCTCGATGGCCGGCACCGCCACCTGCTCGGGAGAGGGCGGAATGATCCCGCCCGAGCGCGACCTGTCGACCAAGTGGTACTACCAGATCATCCAGAGCCGTTACGGCTTCAACCCGCATCACCTGATGCTGGCCGACGCCGTCGAGTTCTTCATCGGGCAGGGCTGCAAGGTCGGCCTCGGCGGCCACCTGATGGGCCAGAAGGTGACCGAGCAGGTGGCGGAGATGCGCTCGCTGCCCGCCGGCATCGACCAGCGCTCACCGGCCCGCCACCCCGACTGGCTCGGCCCGGACGACCTCTCGCTCAAGGTGCAGGAGACGCGTGAGGCGACCAACTACGAGATCCCGATCCAGCTGAAGCTGGGTGCTGCGCGCGTGTACGACGACGTGCGCATGGCGGCCAAGTGCGGCCCGGACATCATCTACCTCGACGGCGCCGAGGGCGGCACCGGCGCAGGCCCGCACGTGGCCTCCGAGGAGACCGGCATCCCGCTGATGGCGGCGATCCCGGAGGCGCGCCGCGCGCTCGAGGACGTCGGGCTGTCGGACGAGATCGACCTGGTCGTGGCCGGTGGCATCCGCAACGGCGGCGACATCGCCAAGTGCATCGCGCTGGGAGCGACGGCCGTGGCGATCGGCCACTCGTCCCTGATGGCGCTCAACTGCAACAAGGAGATCCCGGGCGTCACCGACTACGAGGGCACGATCGGCGTGCCGGCCGGCCAGTGCTACCACTGCCACACCGGCCGCTGCCCCGTGGGCATCACGACCCAGGATCCCGAGCTGCGCAAGCGCCTCAACGTCGAGGAGGCGGCCACGCGCGTCTACAACTTCCTGCACACGCTGACGCTCGAGGTGCAGATGCTCGCGCGTGCGTGCGGGAAGACGAACGTTCACTCGCTGGAGCCCGAGGACCTGGCCGCGCTGACCACCGAGGCCGCCGCGATGGCGCGCGTGCCGCTCGCAGGCACCGACTACATCCCGGGCGTCAGCGAAAGCAAGGCGCTCGAGGAGATCAAGACGATGCTCGATCGCTATCTCGAGAATCCGATCGACCGGCTGCCCGAGCGCGAGGTGATCGAGGGATGAGCGACTCGCCGCCCGAGACGCGCGAGGTCGAGCCCGAGAAGATCCGGTCGATCGACGCCGAGTACCTGGCGGGTCAGCGCTTCCCCTACCAGGAGGACATCTCGCTCGTCGAGGGCGTCGACCTGAGGCATCCACGCCCGGCCAGGACATCAACTGGCTCGAGGACATCGAGCTGCTCCAGGAGGAGGGAATGCCGGCGGTGTTCGACCGCTACTCCAACTCGTTCATCAAGATCTACTTCCCCATCCCGCAGGGACGCGAGAACGAGATCGCGCGCAAGGTGCTGATCACGCACCTCCAGTCGGGCAACTCCTACGGGATCCGCCTGAAGGAGAAGCACACGAAGTTCCCCCAGCCCGAGCTCGGGCCGTGGGTGGAGGGATCGAAGACCGTTGGGGAGGACTGGCGCCCGCCCGTGCTCGAGGGCTGGGAGCCTCCGCTCCACTGAGATGCGCTCGGTTCCCTACCTGGTCATAGGGGCCGGCGTCCACGGGCTGTCGACCGCCTGGCACCTCGCCGAGCAGGGCGAGGAGGTCCTCGTCGTCGACAAGGACTCGGTCGCAGCGGGTGCGTCCGGGATCGCCTGCGGCGTGATCCGCAACAACTACTTCCAGCCCGCGATGCAGGAGCTGATGGCGGCCTGCGTCGAGATCTGGGAGTCCGATCCCGACACGTTCGCCTACCACGGCTCGGGTTACATCGCGCTCGGCGACGGCGCCCAGGAGGACGACCTCACGACCGTCTTCGAGCGCCAGCAGCGGATCGGCTACGAGTCGGAGCTGATCACGGGCGAGGCCGAGGTGGGCGCCCACATGCGCGACGCTCTTCCCCGACTGGCGCGCCCCCGGCCTGAGCGTCTGCCTCCACGAGCACCAGGGCGGTTTCGCCTTCAACCGGGATTCGATGCTCGGGCTCGCGTCGAAGGCCCGCGCCGCCGGTGCTTCGATCGAGGAGGGCGTCGAGGTCACGGGCTTCGAGCTCGACGGCTCCGGCGCCGTCACGCGCGTCGATACGAGCGCCGGCCCGATCGTGCCCGAGCAGATCGTGGTGGCGGTCGGCCCGTGGGTGGCCGGGCTGTGGGAGCAGCTCGGACTGCCGCGGCGGCTCGAGGTCGCGGGCACGGAGCGGGAGATGTGGACCTACTGGTACCTCCAGGAGGGCGAGATCGACGTCGACCCGAGCGTGTTCGTAACCGCCGACGGCTCGCTGCCGCCGGTCCTGCACGTCGATTCGACGGCGCCGCTCCATGACGACGCGGGCGCGCTCGTGACGGACGACCAGTGGGGGATCTACTTCAAGCAGGACAAGCACTCGGTACAGGGCGGCGCCTCGCCGCTCCCGAAGGGGCACGAGTTCGAGGTCGACCCCTATCCGACCGGCACGGTCGAGGAGGGCTTTCCCGACCTCTGGTGCGCCGCGCTGTCCCACTGCATGGAGCGCTTCGAGGGCTCGCGGCCGAAGTACAACCAGGTGCGCTCCGGCGGCGTCGGCGCATTCACGGCCGACAACTTCCCGGTGTTCGACTACATGCGCCCGAACGTCTTCGTGGCCGCCGACTCGAACCACGGCTACAAGATGATCGCCGTGGGCAAGGAGATAGCCCGCGTCGTGACGGGCGAGCACTCCTCGCTGCTGCACCCGTTCCGATACGAGCGCTTCGCGACCGGGGACCTGCACCCGGTGTCGAACAGCCCGTATCCCTGGAGCTAGGTCGGCGCGGGCGCGGCGCCCTCAGGATCCGCGGGCGCCGCGTCCTGGCCACCTCGACTTGTGCAAGCAGGCGGAAGCGCAAGCGGGCGCGCGCTACGCGCGCGAGCGCGGTCTCGACTTGCATGGACTGCGACGGCGGTTTAGTCGCGCATTGCGGGGAAGATGTCGCCGAGGACCTCGTGGCCGATGGCGATGGCCTGTGCGCCGGTGATCGTGTCGTCGCGCTTGACGTCGGGGACGGTCTTGCCGAGGCCCTGGGCGAAGGCCAGGACGGCGAGCAGGAGCGACTTGCCGAGCAGGCCGAGCGGCGCGTCGAGGGGGGCGAGGGATTCGTGCATCTCGGGGACGGGCCGTGGGGTGACCTGCGGCCAGTCCTCCTTCGCCCTGGGCGAGGTCAGGGTGAAGATGTCGGCGAAGCTGCGCGCGCTGGCGTCGCGGGCGCTGAGCGGCTGGCCGAGGTTGAAGCGCTGGCGCATCGTGGCCAGCAGCGAGGTCGCGCGGAACTCGTCGTTAACGACGGTCTGCTCCGGGACCCATGCGGAGATCGCCACGGTGGGGATGCGCACGCCGGAGCGGTTGAAGGTGAAGCCCATCTGGCCTGGCGCGCCCGTGCCGTCGGGCGGGACCGCCGGCGGTGGCGGGACGTGGTCGTAGGTGCCGCCGTGCTCGTCGAAGGTCACCAGCAGCGTCGTGTTGAGGTGGTTGGAGCCGGTCGCCGAGGACGAGCTGCGGACCGCGTCGTAGATGCGCGCCAGCAGGTCCTCGCCGCCGATCAGCGAGGACGGAGGATCGAAATGCAGGCTCGCGGCGTCGTCGGCACCGTGCTGCTTGCCGAGCACGGCCACGACGGCGCCGAATGGCGGGTGCATGTCGTTGTGGTTCCAGCCGATGATCTGCGGCTCGATGAACGAGTAGGTCGGCAGCTCCCCCATCTCCGCATCCTGGAAGAACTGTCGCGTGGAGAAGAAGTTGGTGGCGAAGTGGCCGGCGAGCCGCGGGGCGTGGATGACCCCGGTCAGCGAGTAGTGCGAGGGCGGGTCGCAGTAGACCTTCCACGTCAGCCCGGCCGCGTCGAGCCGGTCAAACAGCGTCTCCGCATCGTTGTTACGCGGGAACGACCCCGGCGGCGACGTGTTCACCACATAGCCCGACGACGCCCCGGCGTGAAAGAAGGAGCGGTTGGGATAGGTGCACGTCGGCACGTCGCAGAACCAGTGATCAAACGTCGCAAAGCCCCGCGCGATCGCTGACAGCACCGGCATCTGCTCGGGCGTGTAGCCGGTCATGATCTGCGAGTACTCCTCGACCGTCGGCTGGCGCCCAAGCTCGTCGGTCAACACGCTGATGTAGTCGGCCAGGAAACCGTCCATCGTCGGCGGCTGGCCGTCGCGCGGCTCGTTGAAGGACTTCTCCGCCTGCAACTTGAAGCGGTTCTCCTCATCGAGAATCCCGAACAGCTGCGTGTTGATGTGCGGGTACTCCTCACCCGAATCGGGACTCGGCGTGTTCATGTTCGCCGCCACCCCGTAGGAGACGCTCCCGTCCTGCGGCCGGTGCTCTGCCCACTCCGGGACCCGGTTTGACAGCTCCTTGCCGATCACGCCCTCAAACGAAGCGACCTCCCCCGGCTCGTACAAGCGACCCAACAAGTTGTCGAACGACCGATTCTCGAACATCACCACAACGACGTGATCCAACGCGTTCTCCCGGCTCGGCGTGCCCATCGAAACCTCCACATGGCTCGGACCGCGGCGCAGTCTCGCAGGACGACGAAAGGATCCGGCAGCCGCACTCGCGCGGCGTCACCCCGAACGGACGATTGACGCGCCCGCCGAGCAGCCGGACCACAGTTCGCCGCGCTCTCGCTTGGAGGCAACGGCGATAGTACGACCGATCCTCGCGTCGCCGCCGTCTCGATCCCGGAGCGACAGCGGCACATCGGGAACGCCGTCGAGCGGATGAGGCCGGGCGTCCGGTGCAGCCATGCTCGCTCCGAACCGGATTGGAGCGAGATGGCTGGTGCTGACTACACGAGCCTGGTCGCTGCCCAGCGCGCGTACCTCCTGAGCGCTCTGGTCCGCCGGGCGCTCGGCCGGACCGCGCAGCGCGTGCCTGCCGAGCGGGGCCGGAATGGAATAGGGTCGGCCGATTATCCGCGACGCCGCTGGGGGTTAAGCCCGGATGACCGACAAGCAGCCGAACATCGTGTTCTTCTATTGGGACAACTTCGGGTGGGGTGAGCTCGGCTGCTACGGCGGCGGCGTGTTGCGCGGCGCGCCCACGCCGCGGATCGACCGTCTCGCCGCCGAAGGCTCAAAGCTTCTGAACTTCAACGTCGAGGCGCAGTGCACGCCGAGCCGATCGGCGCTGTTGACCGGTCGCCATGCCATCCGCTCGGGCACGCAAGCGGTGCCGATCGCGGGCGGCCCGGACGGGTTGACGCGCTGGGAGGTGACGATCGCCCAGGCGCTGTCGGATGCCGGGTACGCGACGGGGATGTGGGGCAAGTGGCATCTGGGCAGTGACCCCGAGGGCCGGAGCCCGGTCGATTTCGGCTTCGACGAGGCGGTGTGGTGTCCGCGCACCGCCGACGAGGTCTTGTGGACGATGCAGTCGTACTTCCCGAACGGAGAGGTGACCGCCGAGCCGTATGCCGGCCCCACGAAGATCCCGCTCGAGCCGGAGCCGATCTTCTCGAGGAAGAAGGGCGAGAAGCACGAGGTGGTCGGCCCCTACGACGCGGAGTTCCGTGCCCTGTTCGATCGCAAGATCACCGAGTGGGCTACCGACTTCATGCAGCGGTCGAAGGAGGCGGGCAAGCCGTTCTACGCCTACCTGCCCTACACGCAGGTGCACATCCCGCCGATCCCCGACCCGGAGTACGCCGGTAAGACCAAGCGCGGGAATTGGGGCGACATCCTCACCCAGATGGACGACTTCACCGGTGCGATCCTCGACAAGCTCGACGAGCTCGGGATCGCGGACGACACGATCGTCGTCTGGGCCTCCGACAACGGCGCCGACACGACCTACCGCTTCCCCGCGATCGACCCGGATCCGGTGGGAGGGCAGTGGCACGGGTTCTCGGGGCCGTGGCGCGGCGGCTTGTTCACCGCGCTTGAGGGCTCGAATCGGACGCCCTGCATCGTTCGCTGGCCTGGGAAGGTACCGGCCGGGAAGGTCAGCAACGAGCTCGTGCACGCGGTCGACTGGTACACGACGCTGCTGAACGTCGCCGGCGCGAGCGTGCCCGGCGACCGGATCATCGACGGCATGGACATGCGCGACTTCCTGCTCGGCGAGGCCGAGGAGTCGGGTCGCGACATCATCCTGCACCTTCAGGGGAACCGACTCCAGGCGGCCAAGTGGCACCAGTGGAAGGCCCACCTGTTCAAGCAGGACGACTTCTACTCAACCTGGTCGCCGCTGAACATGCCGCTGATCTACAACCTCGAATGGGACCCCCGCGAGGAGCACCAGGTCGACTTCCCGCACGCGCTGGGTTGCGCACCCGATCGCAGCGGCGGCCGGCGCTTTCCTGAAGTCGCTGGTGGCCGAGCCTCCGATCAAGACGGGGACGCCCGACCCATACACGCCGCCGAAACCGGGCACGTTCTCGCCCGAGACGCACCTCCAGATCGGACCGATCATCCAATTCGTCACCTCGCTCGTCCAGGAGCACGACGAGCCGCCCGACCCCAGCCACGGGATCGAGCACCAGGCCGGATGAGCGGCGGCCCCGCAGGCGCACTGCCCGCGAGCGCGCCGCGGGATGCCGACACGGCGCCGAGCTGTGCGTTCTGCTCGCTTGCTTCGCCGGGCGGAAGCAGGCCGCGAAGATCCGCAGGCAGCTGGACAAGCGGCTCGGGCAGAGCGGCGACGCGATCCTCGATCAGGTGGTTGTCAAGGTCAACGCCAAGCACAAGGTCCAGGTCCACGACCCGCGGCGGACCCTGGCGGGCTCCCTGACCCCGGCGCTCACCTGGGGCATCTTCGGCCTGCTCGCCGGCGGGGCTGGAAAGCCTCGCGGTCTGGGCGGTGCTCGGCGCCATCTGCGGCGGCCTGTACGGCTACTACTTCGAGCACCTGCTCACCAAGGACGAGCTCAAGCGCATCGGCGGCCGGCTGCCCGACGACTCCTCGGCGATCGTGGCCTGGGTGCGCGGGCGCTGATCCCCGAGCGGATTCTGGCGTCCACCGCCCCCTACCAGCCCGCGACCGCGAGCGTTGCGGCGGTCGCGGCGGACCTGTCCGCGCAGCTATACAGCGTCGCCGCTGAGCCGGTCGAGACGTCGGCCGCCCCGGTCGGCGGGCAGCCACGGCGCCGCAGCTCAGGATGCGGCGCTGAACATGCTCCTCGTCCGCTTCGCCGGTGAGCATGCCGCCCGGCAGGCGCTGGCCAAGTCGAACTCCGCCAGCCACGAGGACGAGAAGGCGCCGCAGGTCGAGCTGTTCATCGAGGCGAACGAGCATGGTCGGCGCCGGGTCGTCGCCCCCAAGACGGGCACCGCCGCCTTCGCGAAGTGCGACATCCTCGGCTGGGGGCTGTTCGGCGTGGCGTACGGCTTGATCGTCGGCTTCGCCGCCGGCGACGGCGGGGTCCTCGGCGCCCTCGATAGCGGGCTTGTCACCGGCATCCTCTGGGGCCTCTTCGGCGCTGTCGCCGGCGCCCTGTACGGCCTGTGGGCAGGGCGCGGGGTGTCGGCCCGACGGCTGAAGGGGCTCGGCGCCTTCGTGCCCCCCGACACCTCGCTGGTCGGTCGCTTGGGCAGAAGGCTCGCTCAGCCAGGAAATGATCGAGCGTTGGGCCGCGAACGGGTCGCAACGGCTGATCCTGCGCTTCAACCCGGTAGACCACGGCGCCGTGCTGGAGGTGTGAGTACGCAATGGCTGCTCAGAGGATCCCGCTCGACGATCCACTCGTCGCGGTGCGCCCAGACTTCTTGATGACGCTCGGCTTGGCCCGGAGCTCCGGGTCGCCCGGAGCGATCGAGGACTGGTCTGCCCCGGGCTCACAACGATTGATCGTCCGACTCGTGGCCGACGAGGACGGGCTCCTCTCGGAGGTGGCGAGGTCATGAGCGTGGCCGGCTTGTTCGACGCGCCGATGCTGGCCGACGCCGTGACCTTCGGGGGGTGGGATTGGACGGGGGACTTCACGACGATCGACCTGATCGCGGCGAGCACGAACGCTCTCAACGGGGCGCTGCTCGCCCGGAGGCCCGACCACTACAAGAACTTCACCGTTGTCGGGATCGTCCTGATGGCGCTGCTCGGCGGTCTCGGCGGCGGGATCACCCGCGACATCCTGCTCGGCCAGGTTCCGTCCGCGCTCACGAACCCTGCCTACATCACGCTCTGCCTCGCTTTCGGGGTGCTCGGCTACCTGCTCGCCTACGGACAGGGACAGCTGTTCCGGGAGGGGCTGTTCCAGTTCATGACCTCGTTCTCGCTGCCCTGGTACGCGATCGCGGGGGCGCAGCAAGGGGTCGAGGCAGTCTATCCCGGTGTTCGGGTGCATCCTGCTCGCCGTGGTCGGCCCGACCGCAGGCCGTTGGCTGATCGACGTCTCGTGCGGTGTGCCGCCGAAGCAGTTCGTCCGTGGGGAATGGTTCGTCTCGATCGCGGCGTTCACGGGCGTGGTTTGGATCGTCGCCACCTGGGCCGGCGCAGGGACGTGGCTGGCCACCGGCATCGCCTTCGTGCTCGGATTCACGATCCGCGTGATCGCGCTGTACCGCGCCTGGGAGGAGCCGCTCGCCAGCGAGCCGAAGGGCGTCTATCAGCACTCCGATGGCCGGCCGCTGCTCGGCAGGAAGCTGAAGGGCAAGTCGGCACGGGAGATGCACGACCTGGGCCTCACCGTAGACGCGCCAGCAGGGGGACATAGTGACTCGTAATCGGGCTGCCGAACCTGGGTGCGCGTGAGCGCTGTTACCCGGCGGTCGTTCGGGGGACCGTGGGGTCATGAGTACGTCTGAGGAAGCGGCACGTCGCGATCGTGGGGGCGGCTTCGCCGGCCTCGCGTGCGCGCAGCGGTTGGCCGAGCATCTTCCGGCCCGGCGCGCCGGGCGGCCAGTGCGGCACGCGAACGATCGGGGGCGCTCGCGTTGACGACGTCGAGCCATCGCTCGGACACGGTCCTCCACACGGCGGTCCGCCGCCGCGGCGGGGTCGCGCAGGTCGCCAGGCGCGGGATGGAAGTTCGCTGCCGGCCCGTTCTTCGGGCGGTGCCCCGGTGATTCACCCCGTCCGGATGATTCAGTCGCGAGCGCGAGCTCGGGTCCAGTCGAGACGCCCGTTTGTCGAAGGAACAGCCGTGCGTCAGCCCGTGTCGCGGGTCGTCCGCTGGTGACATCGTGCAAGGCGCAGGTCTCGGCTCGGGCGGCTCGGTGGTTGACATCGAACTCCGCGATCTGCGAGGGAGACGGCATGTCGAGCCAACCTAAGAACCATCTGCGATGCATCCTGCCACCCCGGAGCGTCCTGCAGCGATTGCCAGGCGAGTCAGGAATGGTCAAGCCAAGGCTGCCGCTCTTCGTCCAGAGGGATAGTGCGCCGCCCTCGACGGCTTCGTGGTGCTACCCCGCGATGGTATGGTGCCGTCGCTCGAGTGCGAACCGCAGGCAGGAGGAAACGGTGTCCGGCTCAGACAGACCCGCTGTTCTGTTCCGCGCCGGGACCAGCCAGAGCAAGGCGGTGAGCGTGATTGGAGCGGCCGCCGTGTGCTGCCCAGTCGCTGCTCGGGCGCTGCGGCTGGAGGGAGGCGAGCCTACCGTCGCCGACACGGCGGCCTGGCGATGAGCGCTCGTTCGTGAGCGCGGGGTCGCATCCCGGCTCCGGGCAGGGGTCGCAGCCAGGCCCCGATGGTGTGGCGTTGACGCGGTCGCCGGGGTTCTGGCGGCTGATGGGGTATGCGGCGTTCTTCGGGGTGGCCCTCGCGTTCGCCAGCTTGGCGTTTTTGGGGTTGGTTGAGGGCGGGGGCGACCTCTGGTTCACGCTTCCGAAGAACCCCGGCTGGTTCGACGGGAGCCTCTGGTGGGTGGCGGTGACCGCGGCGGCCGGGGTGCTCGTCGGCGTGCTTCGACGGCTGTTTCGGCTTCCGGACAAGTTGCCCGGCACCGTCCAGGAGCTGAAGGACGCGCGTGTCGAGCCCTCCACGGCCCCGAAGGCGGTTGCCGTATCGCTGGCGTCGCTCGCCGGCGGTGCGAGCCTCGGACCGGAGGGGGGACTGGGGCTGATGGGGGGCGGGCTGGGGACCTGGGTCTCGGAGCGGAAGAAGCTCAGCGAGGACATGCGGGCGACGAACACGCTCACCGGAATGTCCGCAGCGTACGGTGGCCTGTTGTCGGCTCCGATCTTGGCGACGATTCTGGTGCTCGAGATTGCGCGTCCAAAGGCCGCCCGCTTCTCGGTGACGTCAGTCGGGGGTCTGCTGGCCTCGTCGGTCGCGTTCGCGGTGTACTTTCCGATCGCGGGGTCGACGTTCGTCGGGATCTACTCGATGCCGTCGTTCAAGTACGAGGACTGGCAGCTGCTGGCGGCCGTTCCCCTGGGCCTGGTCGCCGGGGCGCTCGCGCTGATCACGGTGGCCGCGATCGCGGTCTTCACGCGGCTCGCCGCTCGTCTCGGCAATCGGACGATCCTTCGCTCGGCGATCGGGGGAGTCGCGTTCGGGCTGGTCGGCGTGGCGCTGCCGCTGACGCTGTTTACCGGAACCGATGCGCTCACGACCGTAATCGACGAAGGGGCGGCGCTCGGCGCCGGTCTGTTGATCGCGGTCGTATTCGCGAAGATCCTCGTGTTCGCGCTCTGTGAGGCCACCGGCTTCATCGGTGGGCCGTTCCTCGTGATGATGTTCATCGGCGGCACGGCCGGGATGACCGCCCACGTGCTGATCCCGGGGCTGCCGGAGGCGCTCGCGTTCACGGCGATGTTCGCCGCCCTCCCGGGAGCGCTGGTCGCCGCCCCGTTCTCGCTGATCCTGCTCGGCGTCCTCACGACCCAGATCGGCGCCCTACAGACAGTGCCCGTCATGATCGCCGTCATCAGCGCCTACCTCGCAGTCTCCGGCTCGGGTCTGCTCATCGAGCTGGCGCAACGGCAACGCAAGCCCACCGCCTCCGACGCATGAGCAAGGACACGCGGATGTGGGCACGGCCCCGTCGATCGTCATGGACCGACCTATACAGCACGCGGGCGTGAGGTTGGCGACCATGCTGGCCGGGATCGCCTGCGGCTCGACGGGCTCGGGCGCCAGCGGCGGCTCGATCACCCGCCGCAGGCCGCCGGTAACGGCGTCCAGGGGCGGCTCGCTGTCGCTATGGCGCGGGATCGGCACCATCACGGCCCGCTGCTTGTAGGCGCGCTGTGTGGGCTCCTTGGACCAGGAGACCAGAGCGCGGACCGCGGACAGCTTGCCGGCGGCAGCGTCGAGCGCCTCGACGGCCTCGCGAAACTCGGTCTCGGTGACGGCATGGCGGCCTCTTCGCGCCTGGTCAACTCCTCGATCCGGGCGCGCGCCTTCGCCAGCAGCGCGGCGAGCAGGAGAGTCCGCAGATACGCCGCGCGGGCGTCAGCCATGGAAAGCGATCCTAAGACTAGGATCGGCTCGCATGCCACTCGCCCCGCCCTGGCGCCGCAAGCAACGCCCCCAGCGCGAGCGGCTCGGCCACGAGTCGCCCGGGGTCATCCTTCGGGGACCGCCGATCGCGGTCACCTGCAAGTGCGGCGAGAAGCGCGACCTGCGATACGGGGAGGCATGGACCTGCGAGCAGTGCGGCCGGCATTGGAACACGACCCAGATTCCGGCCGAGCAGTACGGCGCGATCCGACGCACGCAGCTGCGCTTCCGGGTGCTGCCGGTCGTCTACGGGCTGGTCGTGGCCGGCGTAGCGCTCTTCTTCCTCCTCAGCGGCAACACCTTCTCGCTGTTCATCCTGCTGCCGGTGGGCACGATGGCGTGGTTCTTCTTCATCCAGCCGGTCCACCGCAAGCGCTATCGCCGCGCGATCGCGGAGCTGCCGCGCTGGAAGCTCCGGCCGGAGTAGGCCCGCCCCTCCGCTAGTGGGCCGACGCGGTGGCCGTGGGCGCCGCAGCCTCGTCCGGCATCTGCGGCACCTCCTCCCGCAGCCGCAGGCCCGTCTTGTCCTGCACGAGGTGCCGGAAGGCCCAGAACAGAAGCGAGACCGCGAGCACGATCAGGCCGACGCGGGTCTTGTCCCAGCCGTAGCCGTATTGGTCGGCCTTGATGAACCCGCCGACCACTATGAAGAGCAGGTTTGCCGCGGCGAGCAACCCGGCGATCGGTAGCCAGATCGCCGACAGCTTGATCGGCCGCGGCCACCGCGGCCGATCGCGGCGCAGGAGGAGGAAGCCGGTAAGCGCGAACACGTGGGAGAGCATGTAGCCCAGGTTGCCTGCCGCGATGATCTCGATCGCCCCGGCGAAGTAGGTCAGCAGGAACAGGTTCAGAAGGGCGTCGACGGTCATCGCACGGGCGGGCACGTTGTTGGAGCTGAGCACGCCGAGCTCCTTGATCGTCATCCCGTCCTTCGCGATGCCGTACAGGGCCCGTGAGCCGTCCATCGTCGCGGTGTTCATCGACAGGAGCAGGCCGGCGATCAGGCACAGCACCATCACCGTGCCGAGGAAGTTGCCCACGAGGATGTCGAATGCCTGGGTGTAGAAGGCGATGAAGGTCGGGTCGTCGGCGATTGTCTGTGTGCCGAGCGTCCCGCCCACGCCCAGGGGCAGCAGGGCGTAGACCACGACGGAGAAGGCCGCGGCCGAGCGCAGCGCTCGCGGCGTGTCTCGCTCCGGGTCCTTGTACTCGGGGCCGAAGGCAGCCACCGTCTCGAATCCGTACGACGACCAGCCCATGAAGTACAGCCAGGTCAGGGCCAGCATGAGGCCCCCGCCCGTGCCGATCTCCCAGGTCATGTTGTCGCTCGACCAGTCGCCGGTGACGTAGGGCAGGAACATCAGGACGAACGCCGGGAGCAGGAGCGCCCCGCCGGTGACGTAGCCGAACCACACCGCCGGGCGCACGCCCAGCACGTTGAACGCCCACACCAGGAAGATCGCGACCATGCCGAGCACGATCGCGAGGTTGAGGTCGAAGCCGGCGCCGGACTCGGCCCAGGTCGAGTCCGAGAAGAACTCGGCCTGGATCAGGGTGCCCACGACAAGCCCGTTGACGGCGAGCACGCTCGACCAGGCGAACCAGTAACCGAACGTCGCGAGCGGGCCGATGGGCGTGAAGTACTTGCGCCACGCTTCATGAGCGAACAGCGCGATGCCGCCCGGCTTGTCCTTGAACATCGTGGACAGCTCGGCGTAGACGTTGTTCTGGAAGGCGCCGATCACGACCGAGATCGTCCACAGCACGACCGCTCCCGTGGTGCCCAGAACGCCGATGGAGGCGCCCAGCGCGGCGATCAGGAAGCCCGGGTTCGCAAGCGCGATCACGAACCCGTCCCACCACGTCATGGCCTTGAGCAGTTGTCGCTCCTCGACCTCGGCTGATGCCATTCCCTCTCCCCCCTGGTCCGGTGGCTGTGGGCAACCTCGTACCAATTGGTACAGCGCCGAAACCCTTCTACCACGCAGACCGGACGCGGTCAAACGTGCACCTACAATCGCATGAGGAGCATGCCCAAACTGCGGGATCGTCAAGCGGGCATTGCGCGCGAATCGGCGGACGCCACTCGCGCCCGTCCCGTCGTACTCGCGACCCTGTCGGTGCGCATCGATCCGAGCGCCGAGCGGATGGCGCTCGAGAGCGCGCTGGAGGTGGGCGTGCCGCTCGTGATCGTCAACCTCCTACCGCTGCGTCCGTACCCCACGACCTTCGGTCTGCTGGGCCACGAGGGCATGACGCTCCCCCACGAGGAGGATCTGGACGCCGTCCGGGCGACGGCCGACCGGGCCGCGGAGCTCGGGCTCAAGACCGACCTGCTGCGGGTGACGAGCCGGCGGCCGGTTCAAGCCCTGCTCGAGGTCGTCAGCGAGCGGGACGCCGGGCTGCTCGTGTTCGGTCCCGACCTGAAGCTGACGGGCCGGCTTCGTTTCCGGTGGGTGGCGCGGCGGGTGCGTCGCGACGCCCCCTGTCTCGTGTGGATCGCTCCGGACGGCTGAGCATGGACAGGTGCTACCGAATGCGATAGAAGGCTGCTGTACATATTTGTTCGAAGCACCTGAGGGGAGACGATGGCGCGCGACCCGAAGTACGACATCCTCTTCGAGCCGATTCAGCTCGGGCCGAAGACCTTGAAGAACCGCTTCTACCAGGTGCCCCACTGCATCGGCGCGGGCTCGGAGAAGCCTGGTTTCCAGGCCTATCACCGCGGGATGAAGGCCGAGGGCGGCTGGGGCGCCCTGTGCACCGAGTACTGCTCCATCCATCCCGAGTCGGACGACACGCATCGGGTCTCGGCCCGCATCTGGGACGACGACGACGTGCGCAATCTGGCGGTCATGTGCGACCGCCTGCACGAGTTCGACGCGCTCGCCGGGATCGAGCTCTGGTACGGCGGCCCGCACGCGCCCTGCATGGAGTCGCGCCACAACCCGCGCGGCCCCTCGCAGATCCCGTCCGACTTCGAGGTCAACACGCACCCTCGCTACATGGACAGGGACGACGTCAAGCTCGTCCAGAAGATGTACGTCGACGCCGCCGTGCGCGCCCGCGAGGCGGGGTTCGACATCGTCTACGTCTACGGCGCCCACTCGTACCTGCCGCTGCAGTTCCTCTCCCCCTTCTACAACAAGCGCACGGACGAGTACGGCGGCAGCTTCGAGAACCGGGCCCGCTTCTGGAAGGAGTGCCTCGAGCAGGTGCGCGAGGCGGTCGGCGACGACTGCGCCATCGCGTCGCGCTTCGCCGTCGACACGCTCTACGGGCCCTCCTCGATCGAGATCGGCGAGGACGGCGTGCGCTTCGTCGAGTACGTGGACGATCTGGTCGACCTCTGGGACCTCACCGTCGGCGACATCGCGGAGTGGGGCCAGAACGCCGGCCCGTCGCGATTCTTCGAGGAGAACCACGAGAAGCCCTTCACGGGACAGGTCAAGGCCGGCGACCACACGAACAAGCCGGTGGTGGGCGTGGGGCGGATCACGAACCCCGACACCATGGTCGCGATCATCAGCTCCGGCCAGTTCGACATCATCGGCGCCGCCCGTCCCTCGATCTCGGATCCGTTCCTCCCCAAGAAGATCGAGGAGGGCCAACCCGAGGACATCCGCGAGTGCATCGGCTGCAACCAGTGCATCTCGCGCTGGGAGATCGGCGGGCCGCCGATGATCTGCACCCAGAACGCCACCGCGGGCGAGGAGTACCGGCGCGGCTGGCACCCGGAGAAGTTCCATCCCGCCACCAACCGCGACAAGGGCGTGCTCGTCGTCGGCGCCGGTCCGGCGGGCATGGAGTGCGCGATGGTGCTCGGCAAGCGCGACATGTCGGCCGTGCACGTCGTCGAGGCCGACAAGGAGATCGGCGGCTGCGTCAACTGGATCTCACAGCTCGGCCACTCCGACGGCCAGGAGAACCTCGCGCGCGGCACGGCCCGAGGGCTCGGCGAGTGGAAGCGGATCGTCAACTACCGGCAGATCCAGCTCGACAAGCTGAAGAACGTCGACGTGCACCTGAACTCGCGCCTGTCCACGCAGGACGTGCTCGAGTACGGGGCCGAGATCGTGATCATCGCGACCGGCGGCCACTTCGCCACCAACGGCCTCAACCCGGCGACACATGACGTGATCGAGGGCGCCGACACGTCGCTCGACTGGCAGCTGACCCCGGACGAGGTGGTCCGGGGCGAAAAGCAGATCGGCAACCGCGTGCTCGTGCTCGAGAACGAGGGCTATTACATGGGGGTCTCGATCGCCCAGAAGCTCGCCGGCGAGGGCAAGGACGTCACGCTCGTCACGCAGATGGGCGACGTGGCGAACTACATGGAGTTCACCCTCGAGGCGCCGATGCTGCACCGCGACCTGCACCGGCTCGGTGTGAAGATCCACACCTACACGATGCTCGAGAAGATCGAGCCGGGCGCCTGCCACGCGTACAACGTGTGGAACCCGGCGCACAAGGAGCAGTTCGAGGTCGACACCGTCGTGCTCTGCACGCAGCGCCTGTCGAACGACGAGCTGTACCACGAGCTGCGCGCGGACAAGGAGGCGCTCGAGCGCGAGGGGATCGAGGCGGTCTACATGATCGGCGACGCGTCCGCCCCGCGCATGATCCCGGACGCGATCTTCGACGGCCACCGGCTCGCCCGCGAGATCGACAGCCCCAACCCGGCGATGCCGCTGCCGTTCATCCGCGAGCGGCGGCTGTGGGGCAACGTCAGCAACGAGGACTACGACAGCCGTCTGCTGAACACCCCGGACGTGACGATGGCCGGGGTGGCCAAGTAGCTCGATGAAGATCGTCGTGCCGGTCAAGGAGGTGGCGGTCCTCGACGAGGAGTTCGAGCTGCTCGAGGACCGCCCGGGGGTGGATCCCGACGCGATCGACTGGGAGCTGAACGAGTGGGACGACTTCTCGCTGGAGACGGCCCTTCAGCTCCGCGAGGCGCAGGGCGAGGGCGAGGTCGTGGTCGTGTCGGTCGGCGACGAGCAGGCCGAGGAGGGGTTGCGGGCCTGCCTGGCCAAGGGCGCCGACCGCGCGCTGCGGCTCTGGGACGACGCGCTCGAGGGCGCCGACCCGCTCACGGTTGCGCGGGTGCTCGCCGCGGTCGTGGAACGCGAGTCCCCTGACCTCGTGCTCTGCGGCGTCCAGTCGAGCGACGCGGTCCAGGGGGCGACGGGCGTGGCCCTCGCCGCCCACCTCGGGCTGCCGCGCGTGGCCGTGGTCAAGGCGCTCGACTACGACGCCGGCTCGGGCTCGGCGACGGTGGAGCGCGAGCTCGAGGGCGGGCTCACGGAGATGCTGCGAGTGCGCCTGCCCGCGCTGCTCACGATCCAGACCGGCATCAACGAGCCGCGCTACGCGAACCTGCGGGCGATCAAGCAGGCCAAGGAGAAGCCCCTCGAGCTGCTCGAGCCCGGCGAGGTCGGGCTCGACGGGGCCGCCCTGGAAGCGGCCGCTGGCTCGCGGACGCGCTCCGTCGCCCCGCCGGACGCGGGTGGCGGTGCCGAGATGCTGGGCGGCTCGGCGTCCGACGTGGCGCACCGGATCGCGGACATCGTCAAGGAGAGGATGACCGGATGAGCGGGGTCCTCGTCCTCGCCGAGAGCCGCCAGGGAGCGCTGCGCGACGTCTCGCGCGAGCTGATCGGCGCGGCGCTCGGGCTGAAGGACCAGGCCGGCGGCCGCGTCGCCGTGGCCGTCATCGGCCAAGGCTGCCGCTGGGTACGCCGAGGCGCTGGGCGCGCCCGGTGTCGACGAGCTGTTGACCGTGGAGGACGCACCCGAGCACTTCGAGGCCCACGTCCACGACGCCGCTTTGGAGGCCCTGATCCAGGCGGAGCAGCCGTCCGTGGTGCTGCTCGGCCACACCATCGACTCGCTCGGCTTCGGCCCGGCCGTGGCGGCGCGCCTGGGGCTCGGCTTCGCATCGGATGTGACCGCGCTCGCCTGGGACGGCGGGCCTGTCGCGAGCCGCGGCGGCTACGGCGGCAAGGTACAGCTCGAGCTCGACTTCCCCGGGAAGGAGACCGTGCTCCTGATGCTCCGCGCCGGGGCATTCGAAGCGCCCGAGGAGACTGCCTCCGTCCCGGCCCGCGCCGTCCAGGTGTCGGCCGAGCCGCGTACCGAGCACCTGGGTTTCCGAGAGGTGGACGCCGGCGACGTGGACATCACGAAGGCGGAGTTTCTGCTCTCGGTCGGGCGTGGGATCGAGGACAAGGACTCGCTTCCGCAGTTCGAGGAGCTGGCGGAGTCGATGGGCGCCACGCTCAGCGTGTCGCGCCCGCTCGTCGATGCGGGCTGGGTGTCCAACGCCCGCCAGGTCGGGCAGTCCGGCAAGACCGTCAAGCCCAAGGTCTACCTGGCGCTCGGGATCTCCGGCGCCGTCCAGCATCTCGCCGGGATGCAGAACGCTGACACGATCATCGCGGTCAACACGGATCCCGAGGCACCGATCTTCAGGGTCGCGCACTACGGCGCCGTCGTGGACCTGTTCGACGTCGCGGACGAGCTGGCGGATCAGTTCGGCGGCTAGGCCATGGGCCTCGTCCCGCCGCTCGCCGCCGAGAAGACCCGCGAGGTCTTCTGGGACTTCGAGCCCGCCCTCGAGGTGCTCTGGTACGTGCTCGCGGTCTTCTCCGTATTCGTGTTCGCGTATGGGGTTGCACGGCCGGTCGCGAAGTACAGGCGCTCGCACGGCGGCGGCTGGCCGCCGCGCTCCGAGTTGCCCGGTCGCCTCCGTGAGGCGCTCCGGATCCTGCTGAGCCACGTCTCGATCAAGCGCCGCGACCCGTACGCCGGCTGGGCGCACAGAGGGATCTTCTACGGCTTCGTGGTGCTCTTCATCGGCACCGTCATCCTCGCCATCAACACCGACTTCACCGAGCCCGTGTTCGGCTGGCGCTTCTTCGAGGGCAACTTCTACCTCGGTTACTCGATCGTGCTCGATGTGCTCGGTCTGGCGCTGCTCGCGGGCGTCGTGATGATGATGGTGCGGCGCGCCATCATCCGGCCGCGCAAGCTCGACTACGCGCGCCCCGACCGGGACACCGACGAGCGCGCCGGCTACCGGATCGGCGACTGGACCTTCGTCGGGATCCTGCTGATCCTCGTCCTGTCGGGCTACGTGCTCGAGGGGGCCCGGATCGCGATGGACCAGCCGGGCTACAACGAGTTCTCGCCGGCCGGCTGGGCGGTGGCGCAGGGGTTCGACGCGATCGGCGCGAGCGACGGTGCGCTGCGAGTCGTGCGGCACGTGATCTGGTGGTCGCACGGACTGCTGGCGCTCGCGTTCGTGGCGGCGATCCCGTACACGAAGGCGTCGCACATGCTCGCGAGCTTCGGCTCGCTCGTCGTGCGCGATCCCCTGGCGGGCAAGCGTCTGCGCGCGATCCCGCCCGAGCGCGCAGCCGAGCCGGCGGGCTACGGCGCGCTCGCGGACTTCAGCGGCGTGCACCTGCTCCACCTCGACGCGTGCACCAAGTGCGGGAAATGCCACGAGGCCTGCCCCGCGCTCGCCACCGGCAGGCCGCTGTCGCCGCGCGACGTGGTGCTCGAGCTGCGCGAGCAGGCCAACGACGCCATGCGCGAGGTCGGGATCGGCGGCGTGCTCGGCGTGCTGATCAAGGGCCAGCAGCCCACGAACGGCGGCTTCGAGCGCCCGGTGGTGCGCGAGGACGGAGTGCGCGCGGACACGGTCTGGTCGTGCATGCAGTGCAACGCGTGCGTCGAGGCGTGCCCCGTGGGGATCGAGCAGGCCCCGATCATCAACCAGCTGCGCCGCCGGCTCGTCGAGGAGGGCGAGCTACCGGGCAACCTCCAGGCGACCCTCCAGACGATCCACAAGTCCGGCAACTCGTTCGGGGAACGGAACCGCAAGCGCGGCCGCTGGACCGAGGAGCTCGACTTCGAGATCAAGGACGCGCGCAAGGAGCCCGTGGATGTGCTCTGGTTCGTCGGCGACTACGCCTCCTTCGACCCGCGCAGCCAGAAGGTGAGCCGCACGCTCGCGCGCCTCTTCCAGGCCGCAGGGCTCGACTTCGGGATCCTCTACGACGGCGAGCGCAACTCCGGCAACGACGTTCGCCGCGCGGGCGAGGAGGGACTGTTCGAGGCGCTCGCCGAGCAGAACGTCGCGACGCTCGAGGAGTGCGACTTCAGCCGGATCGTGACGAGCGATCCGCACTCGCTCAACACGCTGCGCAACGAGTACCCGGAGCTGATCTCCGAGGAGCTCGCCGGGTCCTGGAGCGTCGCCCACCACACCGAGCTCCTGCTCGAGCTGATCGAGTCCGACCGGCTGCCGCTCCGTGGCCGGCTCGACTACCGCGTGACCTACCACGATCCCTGTTACCTCGGCCGCCACAACGGCGGCTACGACTCCCCGCGCCGGATCCTGGAGCTGCTCGGCTGCTCGCTTATGGAGATGCCGCGCAATCGTGACAACTCCTTCTGCTGCGGGGCCGGCGGGGGACGCATCTGGATTCCTGACGAGCCGGGGGTCGAGCGGCCGTCGGAGAGCCGGATCCACGAGGCCGTGTCGCTCGGCGAACTCGACTACTTCGTAGTCAGCTGTCCCAAGGACGTGACCATGTACGAGGACGCGATCAAGACATCCGGCAACGCCGAGCGGATCGAGCTGCGCGAGCTGACCGAGTTGATCGAGGAGGCCCTCGGGTCAGCCGACTCGGAGCGAGCTCGCTCCTGCGGGCCCGAGGCGCGCTGATCACCTTTCTGCACGGTCCTGAGGCCAGGACCCTTCGAAGTCACACCCGACCGCCCGCAGTTGACGGCGTTCCTCGCGGCTTGATAGACCGCTTGTGGTTTTGCGCCAATGGACCCATTGGTACGAAGACCCGGCGGAGAGGAGCAGGGTGGCCCAGCACCACAGAGCCGCCCGCTTCAGACGTTCCTGCTCCTAGTCGCTGCGGGGGCCCCAGCGTGCCATCCGGCTGACTGGCCCCGCTAAGTGGTGTGACACAGCTTGCTCACCGCGGCGCCCGTACCTGACCGCGCCCTTCACCTGAAGGAGAAGCAATGACAGGCTGTGCAACCGCTTTACAGCGAAGAGTGCTCTGCGCCCTTTTCACGATGATCCTGGCGCTCGCCGTATCCGTTGGAAGCGCCTCGGCGTACAACCCGATCATCCCGACGAAGGCGGGCGAGACCGTCACGCTGAACGGGAGGAACCTGACCATCGAGCAGGTCGTCGATGTCGCTCGCCATGGCGCCAAGGTGCGCCTGACGAACGGAGCAAGGCAGCGCTCGGAGGATGCCTACGAACTCCTACTCGAGGGAGCCAGACAGGACATCCCGATCTACTTCTTCAATCGCGGTACGGGGTCGGGACGGGAGACCCCGATCTTCTCGGGCGACCCGCTGCGGCCTGACAACCGGCAGCTGCTGCTC
This sequence comes from uncultured Thermoleophilaceae bacterium, assembly GCA_963739095.1. Classification (GTDB taxonomy): domain Bacteria; phylum Actinomycetota; class Thermoleophilia; order Solirubrobacterales; family Thermoleophilaceae; genus JACVRW01. The sequence goes on along the minus strand of CAVTZF010000005.1, from coordinate 7,128 downwards.
GAGCGTCAGCTGCGGATCTTCAAGAACGGCCCCAGACAGGGAATCGGCCCGGAGGTCGCCGACGAGGAGATCGTGCGGGCGATGATGGTGGTCCGCGCCAACACGATGGTGTACGAGGCGGCGACACCCGAGATGACGCAGATGCTGCTCGATCTGCTGAACAACTACATCTCGCCGGTCGTGCAGTCGCGCGGCTCGCCCGGTGAGGGCGACCTGCCGATGATGGGCAACGTCGAAGGCACCATGGTGGGCGTCGGCCAGGCCTATCTACGCGGTCAGCGCATGCCCGCACGGCAGGCGCTCGCCCAAGCCGGACTGCAGCCGCTGGTTCCGTTCGCCGCGGACGATGCTGCGATCGTGAGCACCAATGCGTACTCAGCGGGCCAGGCGGCCCTTCTGCTGTACGACTCGAAGAGGATGCAGGACTGGTCGGATCTGACGTTCTCGATGAGCATGCTGGGGCTCAACAGCAGCGTGACTCCAATTACCGCAGGTGCCTCAGCGGGCGCGTCCGTTCCCGTACCAGAACAAGCTCGCCCGGCGGCTCCTGGAGCTGATCCGCGGCAGCTACCTGTTCGAGTTCGAGACCCCGCCCGGCTTCGATGGGCGGCGCATCATCCAGGATCCGCTCAGCTTCCGTGACTACAGCCAGCGCAACGGCGCCCTGTGGGAGGCATACGCGCGGCTCAAGAAGAACATCCTGATCCAGATCAACAGCTCGGATCACAACCCGGCGGTCGTGCCCGGCTCCAAGCCAAGCGATTCGTGGGAGCTCGACACGCCCTGGCTGCGCCGTTACTTCGTCGAGGAGGGCGAGGCCGGCGTGAGCGGGTTCATCCTGTCGAACGCCAACTTCGTTGCCCAGCCTTGGGGCAACGATCTCGAGGCGTACACGATCGCGCTCGCCAACGCGATCGCGGCGCATGTGCAGCGCGTGTTGCGGTTCCCGGACACGTTCTTCACGGTCGTTGCGCCGGCGGACGTGTTGTCGGCGGACGAGCTGGCGCTCGCGCCGCCGCAGGGTGCGAGCTACACGATCTCGGACCTGATGGCGGAGATCCAGACGCTCGCCAATCCGGTGCCCGCACAGGGCAACGCGCTGGTCCGCAACGTGGAGGACATGGAGACCTTCACGCGCCAGCGGGTGGCCAGGGCACGGCTCGCGGTCGACAACGCCCTGCGGCTGGTCGGGCAGGAGATGCTCTCGTCGAGCTACTGGATGGAGGTCCGCCGGAAGCAGAACCCGGCGCGCTCGTTCGGGGTCGCCCCGGCCAACACGCTGGCGGCGCTGCGAGCGGTGATCCCGTGGCAGCAGGCCACCGACCTGCGGCCCGAGTTGCCGGCCGGTGAGCTGGTCTACTCGTTCATGCAGGCCAACCCCGCCGCGGCGTTCATGGGCGGAGCGTCGGCCGAGCCGACCGCGGTCCGCAAGCGCACCCGTGGCGCGGTAAACCGCGGGAAGCGCAGGCGGCAGGTTCTGCGGCGCCAGGCTCGCGAGCGGACGCCCGGCCCGCAGACGATGATCGTCCGCAGGCCGTGACCGTCAGCAGGTAGATCGGCAACGGATCAGGCTGCCCCTGGCGACCCGCCGGGGGCAGCCTGGCGCCGACGCGGGCGCGGCTGAGCCGCGCCTCAGGAGCGCGGCCGCGTCTTCTCGGTGTCGTAGATGGGGAAGGCGGCAGCGGTGGCCTTCACCGTGCCGTCACCGAGTGCCACCTCGACCTCGGTGCCATCGCTGCTCTGGTCGCGGTCGATTGCCGCCATGGCGATCTGCTTGCCGAGCGTCGGGCTCTCGCAGGGGCTGCGCACGATTCCGACCTCGCGGCCGTCCTGCGTCACCGCTGCCCCGTACTCCGGCGTCTCGCTCCCCTCGATCACGAGCGTGGTGAGCAGGCGCGGTGTCCCCTCCTCGGCGATGCGCTTGAGAGCGGCCTTCCCGACGAAGTCGCCCGGCTTGTCCAGCTTGACCATCTTGTCGAGGCGCACCTCGTAGGGATCCGTCTCGTGCGGGAAGTAGTCGATGTCGGGAAACAGGAGCCCCGACTCGATGCGCAGCGTCTCGATCGCCGACAGGCCGATCGGCAGCATTCCCTGCGGCTTGCCCGCGTCGAGCACGGCATTCCACAGATCCGCCGCCCGCTCGGGCTCGCAGTAGAGCTCATAGCCGAGCTCACCGGAGTAGCCGGTGCGCGAAACCAGGCAGGGGATCCCGGCCACCTTGGCGTCCGGCTCGAACCTGAAGTACCGGAGCTCGTGGAGGTCCATCCCCTCCACGAGTGGAGCGAGGATTTCGCGGGACTTCGGGCCCTGCACCTGGAGGTGGGGCATGTTCTCCGTCACGTCCTGGACCTCGACGTTCATCCCGCGGTCGGACGCCACCTGCCGGAACCAGTCGAGGTCGGAGTCGTAGCTGGTGATCGAGAAGCAGTGGTCATCGCCGAGCTTGAAGATCGTGCCGTCCATGATCATCTGACCGTCGTCGTCGCAGATCGCGCCGTAGCGCACCTGGCCGACCTCGAGCGCCGCCATGTCGTTCGTGAAGAGGACATCGGCGAGCGCCAAGGCATCCGGCCCCTTCATGTCCCATTTGCGCAACGGCGACTCGTCCCAGAGGTTGGACGCGTTGCGGGTGGCTTCGTGCTCGGCCAGGGCGTCCCCGAAGTCGCCGGCCCAAGCCCAGCCCTCCCAATCCGTCCATTCGGGGCCGAGCTGGTCCTGCACGTCGTAGAAGGCGCTCCGCTTGAGCTCCGCCATTTACACTCCCCTCCGATGGACGAATTTGTGCAGCGGCACCCTATCCCAGCTCGGGGTGTCGTGCTGCTTGCCTCTCTCGCTGGCCAAGGCCTAAGCTGAGGCGGTCATGGCCGTCACCACGCTGGTATCCGGCCTTCGGCCCGTCGACTGCACCTAGAGGAAGGACCCGCCGAGGTCGGAGTTCAGGGCACCTAGGGGTTCAGCGCCTTGGCCCGGTCAATCGTGCTCGGCATCGTCGGTGACTCCGGCGCCGGCAAGACGACCGTCACGCGCGGGGTTACCCGCGTGCTCGGCGACGCGCACGTCACGCACATCTCGGCGGACGACTACCACCGCTTCGACCGCCGCCGTCGGGCCGAGGTGGGCCTCACTCCGCTCCATCCCGACTGCAACCACCTCGACATCCTCACCCAGCACCTGATCCACCTGCGGCGCGGCGAGGCGGTGCTGAAGCCGGTGTACGACCATCGCTACGGAACCTTCCAGCCGCCCGAGTACGTCCGCCCCGGGACGTTCCTCGTGGTTGAGGGCCTGCTCAACTTCCACACCGAGACCCTGCGCAGCGTGCACGACGTGCTGGTCGCGCTCGCGCCGCCGGAGGAGCTGCGCCGGGCCTGGAAGCTGAAGCGCGACCTCACGCGCCGCGGCTACACGACCGACGAGGTGCTCGCCGAGCTCGACCGGCGCCAGCGCGACGCGGAGGCCTACGTCCATCCCCAGCGCGCCCACGCCGACATCGTGGTGTCGTTCGTCCCCGGCGCATCGGGCGACCCGAAGCACCTCGATGCGGACGTGATCCTCCGGGACACGCTTCCGCACCCCGACCTGGGCCCGCTGATCGAAGGCGGCGGCCACGGTCCCGCGCTCATCAAGCGCGAGCGCGAGTGGCTCCTGCGGATCCCGGGCGACCTCGATCCGGGCCACGCCGCGGAGCTCGAGGAGGCGGTCTGGGAGCGGATGAGCTTCGCCAACCACCTGCGCATCCGGCGCCTCGGCGAGTTCACGCTCGGGACGGATCTGCTGCGCTCCGACTCGCTCGCCCTGGTGCAGCTGCTGATCCTCTACCACGCGGTCACCGCGCGGGCGGCGCTCGCGATCGGCGGCTCGCCTCCGCGCGCGGAGCCCCGCGATGCGACGGGTGCCGACTCGGCGCTGCATACATAGGCGATTGCCAATACATTAGGTCGCAGCCATGGCTGTGACCCTCACCCAGCTGACTGCCTTCCTGACTGTCGTGCGGCGCGGCTCCGTGACCGCGGCGGCCGAGGAGCTGGTGGTCACGCAGCCCTCCGTATCGGCGGCCGTGTCGGCGCTCGAGCGCGAGCTCGGGATCACACTGACCGAGCGCGCCGGCCGCACGCTGCGGCCGACCGCGGCCGGCGCCGCCTACGCGGCGTACGCGAGCGACGTGCTCGGCCTGCTCGATCAGGGCGCGCGCGTGGCGCGCGAGGCGGCTGGTGAGGAGAGCCGCACGCTGCGGGTGAGCGCGGTCACGACGGCCGGCGAGCACCTGGCGCCACAGCTGATCCAGGCGTTCCACGAGAGCCGGCCCGAGCTCGAGATCAGCCTCGACGTGGGCAACCGCGAGGGGGTGTTCCGGCGCGTGCTCGACCACGAGGTCGACGTCGCGATCACCGGGCGAATCCCGCAGGACGAGCGCCTCACGGGCGAGGCCTTCGCCGACAACGAGTTCGTGCTGATCACGGCGCCCGGCGACCCGCTCGCGAAGCGGCCGTGGGTGGCGGTCGAGGAGCTGACGGGACGGCCCTGGCTGCTGCGTGAGGTCGGCTCCGGGACGCGCACGATGTGCGAGGAGTGGCTCGCGGGGCGCGGGCTCGAGCCCACGATCCTGACGCTGGGGTCGAACGGCGCGATCAAGCAGGCCGCACGCGCTGGGCTCGGCGTTGCGCTTCAGTCGCGCGTGGCCGTGGAGCTCGAGCTGTCGCTCGGCCTGCTGGACACGATCTCACCGCGCGGCGGGCTCCCGGAGCGGCGCTGGCACGTCGTGCGCTCGGCGATCGGGCCGCTACGGCCCGAGGTCGAGGCGTTCATGTCGTTCTGCGCGTCGCGCGCGGCGCGCCACGTGCTGGCGCGCTGACCCCGCTAGGCGAGCGCCGGTGCCGGCTCCGCGGCCAGCACCGTGTCGAGCGCAGCCACCACGCGGTCGGCTGTCTCCGCGGTCGCGTTGCGGCCCATCAGCCCGATCCGCCACATCGCCGGAGCCGCGGGACCGAGGCCGCCGCCGATCTCGATTCCGTGCTCGCGGAGCATGCGCCCCTGCACTCGCTTGCCGTCCACGCCCTCCGGCACGCGCACGGCGGTCAGCGGCGCGAGCCGGTGGTCGGGCTCGGCGAGCAGCTCGTGGCCGCGCTCCTCGAGCTCCGTCTGGAGATGAAGGCCGGCGTGAGCGTGCCGCGACCAGCGCTCCTCGACGCCCTCGTCGAGCACGCGCCGCAGCGCCTCGTGCAGCGCGTAGATCGAGAGGATCGGCGCCGTGTGGTGATACACGGCGGGCCGCTCGACCCAGTACTGCTCGAGCATGAGGAGATCGAACGAGAACGGCGCCGGTGTCCGGCGCGAGCGGATTCGCTCGAGCGCCCGCTCGGATACGGCGACCGGAGACATGCCGGGCGGGGCGGCGAGGCACTTCTGGGTACAGGCGTACGCGTAGTCGATCCCCCAGGCGCCTGTCTCGAGCTCCACTCCGCCAAATGAGGTGACGCAGTCGGCCATCAGCAGCGCGCTGCAGCCGGCCATCGCCTCGGCCAGGTCGGAGAGCGGGTGCTCGATCCCCGTCGAGGTCTCGGCGTGCACGACCGCCAGCAGCCGTGCCTCGGGATGATTGTCGAGCTCAGCGAGCAGTCGCTCGTTGGGGATCGACTCGCCCCAGTCCGCCTGCACCTCGACCACGATGGCTCCGTAGCGACGGGCGATCTCGGCGATCCTGCGGCCGAAGTAGCCGCACACGCCCACCACCACGGTGTCGCCGGGCTCGACCAAGTTCGCGATGCCGCTCTCCATGCCGGCGGTGCCGGTGCAGTGGAGCGGCAGCACGAGCCCGTCTGGCATGCGCCACGTGCGCCGCAGCATGCCGACCACGTCCAGCAGGATCTCGTGCAGGTCGGGATCGAGGTGGCCGAGCATCGGCTTGCGCATGGCATCGAGGACGGCCGGGTCTACGTTCGTGGGGCCGGGGCCGCAGAGCAGCCGCTCCGGGGGATCGAGCACAGGTAGTTGCGACGTCATGGACTACAGCGTGACCGATACTTGTTTGTGCATCAACCTAAGACTTTCGCGCAAGCAATTGATGGACCTCTATGTATTGGACACGCACGAGCGGTCGGCAGAATTCCCCTATCCCAGCTTGCGGAGACGGACGGTCAGCCGCTCTACTGCTCGGATGACGCCGACCAAGACGCGCCTCCACAGAAGCGAGCTATGCGTTCCGGGCAGCAACGTCCGCATGCTCGAGAAGGCGCCCGGACTGGACGCCGACGTCGTGATGCTCGACCTCGAGGACGCGGTTGCGCCCGACGACAAGGAGCAGGCGCGCCTCAACATCGTCGATGCCCTGCGCGAGCAGGACTGGTCCGGCTGCTCGGTCTCCGTGCGCATCAACGGGCTCGACACGCACTGGTGCTACCGGGACATCGTCGACGTGATCGAGCAGGCCGGCGAGCACGTGGACGCAATCGTGATTCCCAAGGTGAGCGGCGCGGGCGACGTCCACCTCGTCGCGACGCTGCTGACGCAGATCGAAGAGGCGATGCGGCTCGAGCGCCGGGTCGGCCTCGCCGTGCTGATCGAGACGGCGATCGGCATGGTCAACGTCGACGAGATCGCCACCGCCTGCCCGGAGCGGATGGAGGCGATGATCTTCGGGGTCGCCGACTACGCGGCGTCGATCCAGAGCCACACCGCCTCGATCGGCGGGGTCGACCCGAACTACGCCGTGCTCACCGATTCGGACGGGCATGCGGATGAGCGGGAGCGTCACTGGGGTGATCAGTGGCACTACCCGCTCGCTCGCATCGCCGTGACCTGCCGGGCCCACGGGCTGCGTCCGATCGACGGCCCCTTCGGCGACTTCACCGATGCGGAGGGCTTCATCGCGGCCGCGCGCCGCTCGGCGGTGCTCGGCTACGAGGGCAAGTGGGCGATCCACCCCGCGCAGATCGAGCTCGCCAACGAGGTGTTCACGCCGGCGCCGCGGCTCGTCGAGCGCACCAGGCGCATCGTCGAAGCCATGAGCGAGGCGGCCGCCGAGGGCAGGGGGGCGGTCTCGCTCGACGGCCGCCTGATCGACGCGGCGTCGATCCGGATGGCGGAGAACCTGCTCGCGAAGCTCGAGCAGATCGAGGCGCGCGAGCCCGG
>CAVTZF010000004.1:0-41232 GCA_963739095.1 uncultured Thermoleophilaceae bacterium | reverse complement strand
TCACGATTATGAGTCGTGCGCTCTCACCGCTGAGCTACGGAGCCAAGGCGGCCTCGGAGTCTAGACGCACGCGCAGGCCCAGCCGGGCTGCCTAGCGGCGCCGCTTCGTGACGCCTCGACCCTCGTGCCAGCTCTCGATCACGAGGTGGTCGCGCGGGTTGCCCAGCGCGACCACGGAGAGCTCGCTGATGTCGAGTCGGAACAGGTGGCTGGGTTCGGTCGGGGCCTCCGCGCCCGGGTCGTCGGCGACCTCCTTCCCGGTTATCTCCTCGGCACGGCCGGCGATCTTCGCGTCGCCATTCCAGTCGTCCGGGTCGTCGCTCCCGCTGTGGATGGCGAAGCGGGGGTCGCGCTGCAGGTCGAGCGCCTTGACGCCTTGCCACATGCTGCCGAACCAGAGGTCGCCGTCCCGGAACTCGAGCTCGATTCCGCTGATCCGCGGCGAGCCGTCCTTTCGCAGCGTCGCGAGCGTCTTGTGCGTGTGCGCGTCGAACAACGCGCGCGCCCGCGCCGCCAGCTCGGGGGCCTCTCGCTCGACGTCGCTCCAGCGCGCCACAGCGTGGGTTATACGCAAGCGGCCGCGTGAGCGCCGACTGTGCCCGGAAATCGATGAGTGCCCCAAAAGCGGTACGGTGCCGCCCGGATGCCGACGCGCCGTCTGTCGCTTGTATGTGCCCTCGTCGTGGTTGGCGCAGCGCTCGGCGCCCCGCAGGCGGGTGCCGTTTCGACCTCACTCGTGATCAACGAGGTCGACTACGACCAGCCCTCGACCGACGCTGCCGAGTTCCTGGAGTTGAAGAACGTCTCCGGCGGGGCGATCAACCTCGATCCCTACTCAGTCCAGCTCGTCAACGGCACGGGCGGCGGGGCGGCGGTCTATCGGACGTTCGAGCTGCCGGATGTGGAACTCCCGGCCGGCGAGCACTACGTCGTTTGCGCGAGCGCGGCGTCGACGCCGAACTGCGACCTGGATGTCACCCCCGAGACCGATCTCATCCAGAACGGCGCTCCGGACGCGCTCGGGCTCCGCCTCGGCACGACGCTGGTCGACGCCGTGAGCTATGAGGGCAACACGGGCGCGCCGTACACCGAAGGGTCCGGCGCCGGCCTCGAGGACACCGCGGGAGCGGGGGAGGGCCTCTCCCGCTGCCCCGATGGGTCCGATACGGACCAGAACAGCGTCGACTTCCGGCTACGGGAGATCACGCCGGGCGCCGCAAACAGCTGTCCGCCGCCGCCGATCGAGTTCGGTGCCTGCGGTGATGGCGAGGAGACGCCCATACACGTCATCCAGGGCCCGGGGGCGGCCAGCCCCATCGCCGGCAGCGAGCGCGTGATCGAGGGGGTCGTGGTCGGGGACTTCCAGGGTGAGTCGGGCCTGAACGGCTTCTTCGTGCAGGAGGAGGACGCCGACGCCGATGCGGATCCGCAAACGTCGGAAGGACTGTTCCTGTTCGCGCCCGGCTCGCCTGACGTCGCCGCCGGTGACCTGGTCCGTGCGCAGGGGACCGTGAGCGAGTTCAACGGCAAGACCCAGCTCGGCAGCGTCGGCAGAGTCGAGGTCTGCCCGGCGGAAGGGTCTGTAACGCCGACGGTCGTCGAGCTCCCGGTGTCCACGCTGACCGATTGGGAGCCGCACGAGGGCATGCTCGTGACCATGCCGCAGACGCTGTCGATCGGCGAGTACTTCAACTTCGCCCGCTTCAACGAGGTCGTCCTCACGAACGGACGCCAGTTCCAGCCGACGGCGGTGCACGAGCCCGGCTCAGCGGAGGCGGCCGCGCTGGCTCAGGCCAACCTGCTCGGGCGGCTCACCCTGGACGACGGCCGCAACGCGCAGAACCCCGATCCCGCCATCCATCCGGGCGGTGCGACCTTCGACCTCACGAACCGCTTCCGCGGCGGCGACACCATCGAGGACGTCACCGGCGTGCTCGACTTCGCCTTCGGCCTCTACCGGATCCAGCCGACGGAGGGAGCGACCTACACGGCGGCAAACCCGCGTCCGGCTGAGCCCGAGGACGTGGGAGGCAACCTGACCGTCGGCTCCTTCAACGTCCTCAATTACTTCACGACCCTCAACCCACCCGGCCGCGGCGCCAACACCACCGAGGAGTTCGAGCGGCAGCGGACGAAGATCATCGCCGCAATCGGCAAGCTCGACGCCGACGTCGTCGGCCTGATCGAGATCGAGAACAACGAGGCTGCGATCGAGGATCTCCTGGCTGGGCTGAACGCTGCAGAGGGCGCCGGCACGTACGCCTTCGTCGACACCGGCGTGATCGGGACCGACCAGATCAAGGTCGCCTTCATCTACAAGCCGGCGCGCGTGACGCCGGTCGGCGATCACGCGATCCTCGATTCCTCGGTCGACCCGCGATTCATCGACACGTTGAACCGCCCGGCCCTGGCCCAGACCTTCCAGGCAGCCGACAGCGGCGGCATCTTCACCGCGGTGATCAACCACCTCAAGTCGAAGGGCTCTGATTGCAACGACGTGGGCGATCCCGACACCGGTGACGGCTCGGGCAACTGCAACCTCACGCGCACGGCGGCCGCCGAGGCGCTCGTCGACTGGCTGAAGACCGATCCCACGGGCAGCGGCGATGACGACTTTCTGATCATCGGCGACCTCAACTCCTACGACAAGGAGGACCCGATCGACGCCCTGCGGGCCGGGGGCTACACCGATCTGGTGCAGAAGTTCCAGGGCGAGTTCGCCTATTCGTTCGTGTTCGACGGCCAGCTCGGGTATCTCGACCACGCGCTCGCAGGCAGCGGGCTGGTCGACGAGGTCACGGGCGCCACGGAGTGGCACATCAACGCCGACGAACCCAACATCCTCGACTACGACATGACCTTCAAGGAGCCGGCGCAGGAGGCCCTGTTCGAGCCGAACGAGTTCCGCTCGGCCGACCACGACGCGGTGCTCGTGGGTCTCGACTCCTGTGACGAGATCGCGCCGGCGCTCGAGGTGTCGCTGAGACCGAACCGCCTCTGGCCGCCCAACCACAAGTACGTGACGGTTGAGGCGACCGCGGTCGCGAACGACGACTTCGACCCGACACCCGCGGTGACGCTCGTTTCCGTGACCTCGAACGAGCCGGACAACGCGCCGGGCGGGCGTGACGGCAACACGACCAACGACATCGTCATCCTTGACCGGGACACCTTCCGCCTGCGGGCCGAGCGCGACGAAACCCGGTCCGGCCGCGTCTATACGGTCACCTATCGGGCAGCCGACGATTGCGACAACACGACGACAGAGAGCGCAACCGTGACGGTGCCGGTCCGGCACTAGACGTCCTGTCCCACCGTGTGAAGGCGCCGCGTCGATGACGGAGCCGCCGCTGCTGATGGCCGTGCCGAACGTGAGCGAGGGCCGTGATCTCGTGGCGCTCGAGGCGATCGAGCGCTCGCTCGCGCCGGCGCGCTTCCTCGACCTGCACGCCGATCCCGACCATCACCGCGCGGTGTTCACGCTGGCGGCGCCGCAGGGCGAGCTGTCGGCGGCGCTCCTGAATCTCGCCCGGACGACGATCGAGCGGATCGACATCTCGGCCCATGACGGCATCCATCCGCACGTGGGGGCGCTCGACGTGATGCCGGTCGTCTACCTCGACGACGAGCGTCGCGGCGCCGCCTGCGCCGAGGCGCTGACGGCCGCCGGGCTCGTGGGGGAGGAGCTCGGGGTGCCGGTGTTCCTGTACGGCCAGCTGGCCACGCGGCCGGAGCAGCGAGAGCGCGCCGACATCCGTCGCGGCGGTCCGGCCGCGCTGAAGGAGCGCATCGAGTCAGGCGAGCTCGTCCCGGATTTCGGCCCGCGGCGCGCGCATCCGACGGCCGGCGCGGTGCTCGCCTCCGCGCGCCCGCCGCTGATCGCGTTCAACATCGATCTCGCCACCGACGACGTCGAGCTCGCCAAGTCGATCGCCGCCGAGCTGCGCGAGTCGGGCGGCGGCCTGCCGGGCGTCAGGGCGCTCGGGCTCTATCTCGAGGACCGGCAGCGGGCGCAGGTCTCGACCAACGTGCACGACCACCGGGCGGCCCCGCTGCGCGAGCTCGTCGAGCGCGTCCGCATGCGCGCGCCGGTCGCCGAGGCAGAGCTGATTGGCCTTGCTCCACGGGCCGCGTTCGAGGGCTTTCCGGACGACGTTCCACTGCGCGGCTTCGATCCTGAGCGGCATCTGATCGAGGATGCGCTCGCGGCCATCCGGTAACGTCGATCCGCCCATGGCCCAGACGAAACGCAAGCGCACCCGCAAGCACCGCGGCACCCCCGCCGGCACGATCGAGCGCGCCGGCCGAACCGGACGTTCCCAGACGCGCGCGGACGCGAAGCAGATCTCGCGCCAGCGCCGCGGGCAGCGGTTCGACAAGCCGCCCACCTGGAGAGCCGCCGTCAACCGTGCGGCGATCGCGGCGGTGGTCTTCGGCGTGCTCCTGGTCGTGCTGTTCGGGCGGCCGCCGAGCGCGGGCGCCATCCTGGCGGCGCTCATGTTCCTGCTCTACATCCCGCTCGGCTATGTGACCGACACGGCGATCTACAGGTACCGCCTGCGGAAGAAGGCGCAGGGCGGCTAGCCGTGGACGTGCGCATGTTCACCGTCGGCCCGGTGGCCGAGAACAGCTTCATCTTCCGCCGCGACGGGAGCGACCGCGCGCTGATCGTCGACCCGGGGGACGAGGCCGACAAGCTGCTCGGCGCGATCGACACGCTCGGAGTCACGCTCGACGGGATCCTCATCACGCACACCCACTTCGATCACATCGGCGCCGTCGCCGAGGTGGCGCGGGCGACCGGCGCCGAGGTGTGGGTCCCCGAGGTCGAGGCGTTCGTGCTCGAGGACATCAACCGCTTCGTGCCCTGGCCCGGCTTCGGCCCGTTCGAGAACCACAAGGCCGAGCACACGCTGAAGGGCGGCGAGCAGCTCGAGCTGGCGGGCTTCGAGATCGACGTGCTGAGCACGCCGGGGCACAGCCCCGGGCACGTGACCTTCTCGATCCCCGACGAGACCGCGATCTTCTCGGGCGACGTCCTCTTCCAGCAGTCGATCGGGCGCACCGACCTGCCGTACGGCGACCACGACACGCTGATGGAGTCGATCCGGATGCTGGTCGACACGCTGCCCGCCGAGACCGCTGTCCACCCCGGCCACATGGGCCTCACGAGCCTCGGCGCGGAGCGGGCGAGCAACCCCTTCCTCGCCGAGCTGGCGAGGTGAGCGGGAAGCTCCAGGCGCCGCGCGGAACTCAGGACGTCCCGCCGGCCGTCGCGCGCCGCCGCCTGAGGCTCATGCGCCTGGCCGAGGAGATCCTCGGCCGCGCCGGCTACGAGCCGTTCGAGACGCCCGTGTTCGAAGACACGGAGCTGTTCGCGCGCGGGGTGGGGGAGTCGACGGACATCGTCCAGAAGGAGATGTTCACGTTCGAGGACAAGGCCGGCCGCTCGCTCACCCTGAGGCCCGAGGCGACCGCGGCCTTCTGCCGTGCCTACATCGAGCACGGGATGCACAAGCTGCCCCAGCCGGTCAAGCTCTGGACCTGGGGGCCGTTCTTCCGCCACGAGGCACCGCAGGCCGGGCGCTTCAGGCAGTTCACGCAGCTGAACGTCGAGGCGCTCGGCTCCGACGATCCGAGCATCGACGCCGAGCTGATCCTGCTGCTGGGCGAGCTGGTCGACCGCGCGGGCGCCGGACCGGCGCGCGTGCGCATCTCGAGCCTCGGCACGCCGGAGACCCGCGCCGGCTACGTCGACGAGCTGCGCGCCTACCTGCGTGAGCACGAGGGCGAGCTCTCCGAGGAGGTGCGCGCGCGCCTCGATCAGAACCCGCTGCGCGCATTCGACGCCGACCATGAGGGAACGAGGGCGGTGATGGCCGCCGCACCACGCCTGCTCGACCGGCTCGACCCCGGCGACGCCGCGCACTTCGCGGAGGTGCGCGCGCTGCTCGACGCCGCAGGGCTCGAATACGAGATCGACTCGGCGCTCGTGCGCGGCCTCGACTACTACACGCGCACGGTGTTCGAGCTCGAGTCGCCGCGCCTGGGCGCGCAGGCGGCGCTCGGCGGCGGCGGCCGTTACGACCGCCTGATCGAGCAGCTCGGCGGGCCCCCGACGCCGGGTGTCGGTTGGGCCGCCGGCATCGAGCGCATCCTGCTCGCCTCCGAGCTCGAGCCGGACGCCGAGGAGCGCGTCTACATCGCGCTCGCGAAGCCGGACACGGTCGCGACGGCGTTCGCGCTGGCGCAGCGGCTGCGCAACGAGGGCATCCGCGTCGAGATCGAGCAGGCCGGCCGCTCGATGAAGGGCCAGCTCAAGCAGGCCGACCGCATCGGTGCCCGCACCACCGTGATCCTTGGCGACGCCATCGACGTCAGGGACATGGACAGTGGCGAGCAGCGCGAGGCGGCCGACGCCGACGAGGCCGTCGCGCTCGTGCGGGAGACGCTCGCGTGAGGCCGCCGCGGCCCAACCCGTACCGCACCCGCTGGGCGGGTGAGCTGCGCGCGGACGACGTCGGCGAGGAGCTGCGAGTTGCCGGCTGGGTGCACCGCCGCCGCGACCACGGCGGGCTCATCTTCATCGACCTGCGCGACCGCACGGGTCTGCTGCAGCTCGTGTTCCGCCCGGAGGAGGCGCCGGAGGCGCACGGCGCGGCCGGCGGCCTGCGCGGCGAGGACGTGATCAGCGCGTCCGGCAAGCTCGTCCGCCGCGACGAGAGCGCGATCAATCCCGAGCTGCCGACCGGCGAGGTCGAGCTCGTCGTGTCGCAGCTCGACAAGCTCGCCGACGCCGAGACTCCGCCCTTCCAGATAGACGAGGACGACCCGGTGGGGGAGGAGCTGCGCCTTCGCTACCGCTACCTCGACCTGCGCAAGGAGGCCATGCGCGACCGCATGATCCTCCGCCACGACGTCGTCAAGGCGATCCGCGACTCGCTCTCCGACGAGGGCTTCCTCGAGATCGAGACGCCGATCATGACCCGCTCGACGCCCGAGGGCGCGCGCGACTTCCTGGTGCCGAGCCGGCTCGTGCGCGGCTCCTGGTACGCGCTTCCGCAGTCGCCCCAGCTCTTCAAGCAGCTGCTGATGATGGGCGGGATGGAGCGCTACTTCCAGATCGCGCGCTGCTTCCGGGACGAGGATTTCCGCGCCGACCGCCAGCCCGAGTTCACGCAGCTCGACATGGAGATGGCGTTCGTGGAGGAGGAGGACGTGCACGACACGGTCGACCGCCTGCTGCGGCGCGTGCTCGCGGTCGGCGGGATCGAGGTGTCGCTGCCGATCGAGCGGATGACCTACGACGACGCGCTGCTGCGCTACGGCTCGGACCGCCCCGACCGGCGGCTGGGCGTCGAGATCGAGGACCTCTCCGACGTGTTCCGCGGGAGCGAGTTCAAGGTGTTCGCCGGCGCGGTCGAGTCGGGCGGCGTCGTACGCGCGATCAAGGCCGGCGGCGAGTGGCCTCGCAGCCGCTTCGACGCCCTCACCGAGAAGGCGCAGTCGCTCGGCGCGAAGGGGCTCGCCTGGGCGGTGGTCGAGGAGGACGGCGGCTGGCGCTCGCCGATTGCGAAGTTCCTGTCCGCGGAGGAGATCCGCGGCGCCACGGAGCGGCTCGGCGCGAAGCCCGGCGAGGCGGTCCTGATCGTCGCGGATGCCGCGGCGGTCGCCGCCAAGGTGCTGGGCGCGCTGCGCCCTGAGGTCGCGGAGGGAGAGCCGCAGGGCCACGACATCTTCTGGGTTGTCGACTTCCCCATGTTCGAGTGGAACGAGGAGGAGGGACGCTTCGACGCGATCCACCATCCGTTCACCAGCCCGACCGGCGACCTCGACGCCGACCCGGCGACCTGGCGGAGCCGGGCCTACGACGTCGTGCTCGACGGCTGGGAGCTAGGTGGCGGGTCGATCCGTATCTCGACGCCCGACGTCCAGCAGCGCGTCTTCGACGCGCTCGGCATCGGCCCGGACGAGGCGAAGGAGCGCTTCGGCTTCCTGCTCGAGGCGCTCACCTACGGCGCCCCGCCCCACGGCGGGATCGCGTTCGGCATCGACCGCATGGTCGCGCTGCTCGCCGGCGCCCCGTCGATCCGCGACGTGATCGCCTTCCCGAAGGCCGCCAGCGGCGCCGACCCGCTGACCGGCGCGCCCGCGCCGGTCGACGCCCGCCAGCTCAAGGAGCTGGGGATCCGGCTGGAGCAGCAGTAGGGGTCAGATCGATGTAGCGGATGGCGCACGCCCCGCTTGGCGGGATACGCTGTCGCCGGTCCGCCGATGGGCTCCATGTCCCCGCCGAGGGAGGCGAAGTCGTGCCGAACAACGACCTGCCCAACATCGTTGTCTTCTGGGGCGATGACATCGGAATCTCGAACCTGAGCTGCTACAGCGACGGCCTGATGGGTTACCGGACCCCCAACATCGACCGCCTCGCGGACGAGGGGATGCGGTTCACCGACTCGTACGGCGAGCAGAGCTGCACGGCAGGGCGCTCGGCGTTCATCACCGGGCAGAGCGTGTACCGCACGGGCCTCAGCAAGGTCGGGCTGCCGGGCGCAGAGACGGGGCTCCAGGCCGAGGATCCGACGATCGCCGAGCTCCTGAAGCCGCTCGGGTACGCCACCGGCCAGTTCGGCAAGAACCATCTCGGCGACCGCGACGAGCACCTGCCGACGATGCACGGCTTCGATGAGTTCTTCGGCAATCTCTACCACCTGAACGCCGAGGAAGAGCCGGAGCACCCCGACTATCCCGATCCCGAGCGGTACCCCGAGTTTCGGGAGCGCTTCGGGCCGCGCGGTGTCGTCCACAGCAAGATGACCCGCAGCGGCCGGCACACGATCAAGGACACCGGGCCGTTGACGAAGAAGCGGATGGAGACGATCGACGACGAGATCGTCGACGGCGCGCTCGACTTCATCGGGCGAAAGCACAGAGGGAGGACGCCCTTCTTCACGTGGATCAACACCACGCACATGCATTTCCGGACGCATACGAAGCGCAGGAGCCTGGGGCAGGCGGGGCGCTGGCAGTCCCCCTACCACGACACGATGATCGACCACGACAAGCACGTGGGCAGGGTGCTCGACGAGCTTGACAAGCTGGGCATCGCCGAGAACACGATCGTCCTGTACTCGACCGACAACGGCGTGCACATGAACTCCTGGCCGGACGCCGGGATGACGCCGTTCCGGTCCGAGAAGAACACGAACTGGGAGGGTGCCTTCCGCGTCCCGCAGATCATCCGCTGGCCGGGGAGGATCCCTGCCGGCGTCGTCTCGAACGGCATCGTCAGCCATCTCGACTGGCTCCCGACGTTCCTGGCCGCCGCGGGGGAGCCCGACATCAAGCAGAAGCTGCTCGACGGGCACGAGGCGGGGGACAAGAAGTTCAAGGTCCACCTCGACGGCTACAACCTGTTGCCGCACCTGACGGGCGAAACCGACGAGAGCCCACGGAATGAGTTCTTCTACTTCTCGGACGACGGCGACCTGGTCGCGTTCCGGTACGACAACTGGAAGTTCGTCTTCATGCAGCAGCGCATGCCCGGGACGCTGGCACTCTGGGGCGAGCCGTTCGTCGCCACCCGCATCCCCTATCTCTACAACCTGCGTACCGACCCGTTTGAGCGCGCCGAGTTCACCTCAAACACCTACTGGGATTGGTACATCGACCGAGTCTTCCTCGTCGTGCCCGCGCAGACGATTGTCGGCGAGTTCCTGAGCACGTTCGTCGACTTCCCGCCGCGGATGGAGGCCGCCAGCTTCACGATCGACCAGGTCCAGGAGAGGCTCGAGGCGGCTATGGAATCCGGTCGCTGAGTCGAAGTCGTGACATGGTCCGGATTCCGGGCGGCGAGTTCGGGATGGGCTCGGACGAGCACTATCCCGAGGAGGCGCCCGCGCGTCGCGTGTCGGTGGACGGGTTCCGCATGGACAAGACGGCGGTCACGAACGCCGAGTTCGGCGCCTTCGTGCAGGAGAGCGGACTACCTGACGGTCGCGGAGCGGCCGCTCGACCCGACCGACTTCCCGGGCGCGCCTCCTGAGAACCTCGTCCCGGGCTCGCTCGTCTTCACGCCCACCCCCGGTCCGGTCGATCTGCGGCACATGAGCCAGTGGTGGCGATGGACGCCGGGCGCCTGCTGGAGCCATCCGGAAGGCCCGGATTCGTCGCTCGCCGATCGGGAGGAGCACCCGGTGGTGCACGTCGCCTTCGAGGACGCGCAAGCGTACGCGGCCTGGGCCGGGAAGGAGCTGCCGACTGAGGCCGAGTGGGAGCTTGCGGCCCGCGCCGGCCTGGACGGCGCGGCATACACGTGGGGCGACGCACCCGAACGGGACGGGGAGAGGCTGGCCAACTACTGGCACGGCGATTTCCCCTGGCGGCCGGACTCGGGTTACGGGACGACGGCGCCGGTGGGCTCGTATCCGCCCAACGGGTTCGGCCTCTTCGACATGGCCGGAAACGTCTGGGAGTGGACGACCGACTGGTACGGCGGCAGCATCGAAGAAAGCTACGACCCGGCCCAGCCGCAGTTCCGTGTGCCGCGGAAGGTGATCAAGGGCGGCTCGTTCATCTGCGCCGACAGCTACTGCATGCGCTACCGCCCGGCCGCGCGGCGCCCGCAGATGATCGACACCGGCATGAGCCACATCGGCTTCCGCTGCGTCCTCAGGACATAGCGGGGACCCCTCAGGGAGTCGGCCTGAAGATCGGCCCGCGGTCGATCACCGGCTGCAGCAGCTCCTGATCGAAGTCGTCCTCGAGCTTCTTCGCCCTCTGGCCCGGGTAGCCGAGCCGCTCGCGCACGTCCGCGCTCAGGAAGTAGCCGCCCGCGACGGCGGTCGTGAGCGCCTCGAAGAGCGCCGGGTCCTCGGCCTCGAGGCGCCTGACCTCGGCGGCGGGGTCGGCGCCGCGCGCCGCGGCGGTGAGCTGCGCGAGCGGCTCCTCGAGGTCGCCGCGAACGGCCAGCACCTCGTCGAGCAGCGCCCCCGCCGCGCCCGCCTGGCTCGCCGAGGGCATCCCGTCGGCCTCGGGAATCAGGGCGTCGGCGAGGCCGACCAGCGTGTCGCGGTCGATCGAGCTCACGCGGCCACCTGTTGGTCGCGCCGCGCCTCGACGAGGTGTTCCGCGGAGCGGAGCGCCAGCGCGGCGATCGTGGCGGTCGGGTTCATCCCCGACGAGGTCGGCCACACCGAGCCGTCGAAGATGAACAGGTTCGGCACGTCGTGGCAGCGGCCCCAGCGGTCGACGACGGAGGTGGCCGGGTCGTCGCCCATCTTGCAGGTGCCGAGGATGTGCCAGCCGGTGGCCTCGATGAACGGCGCGATGATCACGTCGTAGGCGCCGGCGGCGAGCAGCGACTCGCGCGCCCGCTCGCGGTGGAACGCCATCAGGCTCTGCGAGTTCTCCGAGTTGACGTAGTCGATCTTCACGCCGGGGATGTCGTAGGCGTCGGGGTTGGCGCGGTCGAGCGACACCCGGTTCGACTCCTCCGGCAGGTCCTCGGCGATGATCCCCCACATCGCCGAGCGACCCAGCCGGCGCCTCAGCTCACGGTGAAAGCTCTCGCCCCAGACTGCGTTCTCCTCGCCCCACGGGTAGGAACGGGTCATCGACAACGGCCCGCCGGTGGGCTGCAGGCCCCACTTGGCGCCGCGGAGGAAGCCGCGCGACTCGTCCGTCTCGTAGAACTCGAGCGAGTGGATGTGCTGGCCCCAGACCCCCTGCCAGCTCTCAAGGTCCTCGTCGAACAGCCCCGTGACGGTGCCGAACGGGTGCAGCATGAGCCGCTTGCCGACGAGCCCCGAGGAGTTCGCGAGCCCTTCGTCGCTGTCGCCTGACAGGAACAACAGCCGCGGTGTGCCGATCCCGTTCGCGCACAGGATCGTGGTGCCGGCGCGCAGGACGTGCTCGTTGCCGTCCGCGTCGACGTACTCGGCACCCTCGACGAGGCCGTCGCCACCCACGAGCAGCCGGCGCACGCGCGAGCGGATGCGCAGCTCGACCCCGGCCTTCTGATTGATGGGCCAATAGGTGCGGTCGACGGTGGCCTTGGCGCCGTCGGCGCAGCCCCAGAGGCAGGTCGCGCGCTGGACGCAGGCGTTCAGCGCGCCGTAGCGCTGGGTCGCGATCGCGTTGGGTCCGGGCCACCAGTGCCAGCCGAGCTCGTTGTGGGCGCGCGCCACGCGCCGCCCCATGGCGGACAGCGGGACGGGCGGCATCGGCGGGCCCTCGCCGGGCGGGAAGGCCGTGTCGTTCGGGTGGCCGGAGACGCCCCAGTCCTTCTCGACGCGCACGTAGTACGGCTCGAGCTCCTCGTAGCTGAGCGGCCAATCATCAGCCACCCCGTCGAGCGAGCGGACGCGGAAGTCGGAGGGCAGGTTGCGCTGCCAGTGTGCCGCGTACACGACCGAGCCACCGCCGACCCCGTTCCACATCAGCGCGGTGATGTCTGAGTCGGAGTCGTCGATCGGGTAATCACCCGGGCCCTGGCGGGCGTTCGGGTCCCAGGCCCAGTACTGCCCGGAGGTCAGCTCGAAGTCGGGATGCGCCGAGCGCGCCCGCTCGTAGTCGGGCCAGTCGCCCTGCTCGAGGCACACGACCGACATGCCCGCCTCGGCGAGCCGCTTGGCAGTGACGGCGCCGGACGGGCCGGCGCCGATGATCAGCACGTCCGGGTCGGGCATCAATACGGGTACTCGACGGGCGTCCTCTGCACGCCGATCCAGCGCCGCTCGGTGAACTCCTCGAGGTTCGCCTCCCCGCCCGAGCGCCCGCCGAGCCCGGAGTGGCCTACTCCGCCGAACGGCACGTGGGCCTCGTCCAGGCACGTCGTGTCGTTCACGTGGACCATGCCCGAGCGCACGCCTTCGGCGAACGCCAGCCCGCGTGCCGGCGAGCCTGTGTAGACGGCATTGACGAGCCCGTAGGGCGTGCCGTTGACGAGCGCGAGCGCCTCCGCCTCGTCGTCGAACGCCAGCACCGGCGCCACCGGCGCGAAGATCTCCTCGCGCCAGACCGGCATCTCGGGCGTCACGTCGGCGATCACGGTCGGCCGGTAGAAGAGCCCGTCGTGGGTGCCTCCCTCGACGATCCGTGCACCCATCGCAACCGAGTCCTCGACGATCTTGTGGCCGCGCTCGACCTGCCCCTCGGAGATCATCGGCCCGAGTCCCACCTCGCCGGAGCTCGGGTCGCCCAGCGCGATCCCGCGGGCGCGTTCGGCCATCCGCTCCACGTAGTCGTCGAAGAGGTTGCGAGCGACGAGATGGCGGCCCGCCGTGATGCAGGTCTGCCCCGAGTAGTGGAAGGCGGACCAGGCGCCGACCATGCTGGCCTGGTCGACGTCGGCGTCGTCGAGCACGACGTAGGCGTTGTTGCCGCCGAGCTCGAGCGAGACGCGCTTGAAGTCGCCCGCAGCCTGGATCGCGATCTCGCGGCCGACCGCGGACGAGCCGGTGAAATGGATCATGTTCACGCCGGGATGGGCGACCAGCTTGCGGCCGGTGTCGTCGTCGCCCGGCAGCGCCTGGAAGACGCCGGCGGGCGCACCCGCCTCGGCGAACAGCTCGGCCATCAGCAGCGCGCCCGTGAGCGGGGTCTCGGGCGCCGGCTTCAGGATGACCGTGTTGCCGAGCGCCAGCGCCGGGGCCACCACGCGGAAGCCGAGCACGACGGGGAAGTTCCACGGCGTGATCGCCGCGACGACTCCGACGGGCAGGCGCTGGATGAGGCTCAGCTTGCCCGTGTTGTGGGAGGGGAGCACCTCGGCGGTTGCGCGCGAGGTCAGCGCGGCCGCCTCGTAGAGCTCGTTCTGCGAGGCGGCGACCTCATAGTCGGCCTTGCCGGGGATGCCGCCCGTCTCGCGCACGATCAGCGCCGCGATCTCCGCGCTGCGTTCCTCGAGCAGGCGCGCCACGCGCCGCAGCAGGCCGGCCCGCTCGTCGTAGCCGAGCGCCGCCCAGCCGGGCTGCGCCTCCTGCGCCGAGCGCACGGCCCGGTCGACGTCGGCCTCGGACGCGATGCCCGCCTGCCCCAGCTCCTCGCCCGTCGCCTTGTCCGTGACGGGCGCGCGGCGCCCACCGTCGGGCTCGCTGAACTCCCCGTCGACGAAGATCCTGCCGGACCAGGGCCCCTGCGCCACTTCGGTTGCCATGGCCGACACCTCCTTCCCCGGTTATCGTTTTCCGCGACGCTATTGCCGCTGGTCTTGCGATGTCAAGCCAACCCGCTGAAAACGTTTGCCGGAATGAGGAGACGCGCTGAGTAGGCAGCGCTCCTCGGGCTCGCTCGCGCACGTCGCGCAGGCCGCGGGCGTGTCGATCGCGACGGCGTCGCGCGTCCTGAACGGCTCGGATCACCCCGTCTCCGAGGCCACGCGGGCGCGCGTGCTCGAGGCGGCGAGGGAGCTCGGCTACTCGCCGAGCGCGCTCGCTCGGGCGCTCGTGACCCGGCGCAGCCGCATCATCGGCGTGATGGTGGGCGACATCCAGGACGCCTATTTCGCGGAGATCACGCGTGGCGTCGAGGACGTCGCGGCGCGCGCCGGCTACATGACGATCGTCTGCAACGCCGACCGCCGCACCGAGGTCGAGCTCGCCCAGCTCGGCGTCCTGTGCGACTACCACTCCGAGGGCGTCGTGTTCGCCGGCAGCGGGCACATCGACGATCCGCAGGGCCCCGAGCTCCGCAGGGCGGTCGAGCGGGCGCGCGAGCGCGGGATCCGCGTGCTGGCGCTCGCCACGCGCGACTTCGATTGCCCGCACATCGTCGCCGACAACCGCGCGGCCGCCTACGACATCAGCGACTACGTGCTCTCGCTCGGCCACCGTCGGGTCGCCTTCATCGCCGGCCCCGAGGGCCTGTACGCGAGCCGCGACCGGCTCGAGGGCTATCGCGAGGCGATGCGTGACGCGGATGCCGAGCCGCTCGTCGTAGAGGGCGACTTCTCCTACGAGCGCGGCTACGCCGCCACGCTGCAGATGATCGCCGAGGCGGATCCGCCCGAGGCGATCGTGGGCGCCAACGACGAGACGGCCGTCGGTGCGCTTGCCGCGCTTCGCCAGGCGCGGGTCGAGGTCCCGGCGCGCATGTCGGTCGCCGGCATGACCGACACGCGGCTCGCGCGCTTCAGCGACATGACGACGGTCAGCGTGCCGATGTACCAGTTCGGCGCGGCCGCGGCGCGGCGCATCGTGGTGGGGGAGGAGTCGCAGCCCGAGACCGTGCTTCCGCACCGCGTCGTGCCGCGCTCGACGACGGCGCGCAGGCAGGCGCCGGCGCGCGCTACGAGCTCTCCGCGAAGCTCCGCCTGATCGTCGCCATCAGCTCGGCCGTGGGGAGCTCGGCGTTGGCCGGGTTGATCACCTCGACCTCGATGGGGCCGTCGTAGCCGGCGGCTTCGACGAGCCCGCGCAGGCGACGCAGGTCGATCACGCCGTCGCCCATCATGCCTCGGCCGGCCAGCAGGTCGGTGGTCGGCACGAGCCAGTCGGAGACGTGGTAGGCGAGGACCCGTTCCGCGGCTCGCTCGAGCTGACGCTCGAGCTCCGGGTCCCACCAGACGTGGTAGGCGTCGACGACGACGCCCACGGTCCCGGGATCGAAGCGCTCGGCGAGGTCGAGCGCCTGGGCCAAGGTCACGACCACCGAGCGCTCGCCGATCATCATCGGGTGGAGCGCCTCGATGCCGAGACGGACGCCGTGTTCGGCGGCGTACGGCGCGAGCGTCTCGATCCCCTCGAGCACCTGCCGGCGGGCCGCGGGCAGGTCGCCGTCCGGAGCGGGGCCGCAGACGAGCACGAGCAGGTCGGTGCCGACCGCAGCGGCCTCCTCGACCGCCGCGCGATTGTCGGCGTCGCGCTCGCGGCGCTCGGCCGCGCTCGGCGCCGGGAAGAAGCCGCCGCGGCAGAGGCTCGAGGGGCGCAGTCCTGCCGCGCGAATGCGCTCGCCCGCGTGCGGGACGAGCTTGTGACGCCAGGGGGCGAGCCAGCCGATGCCGGCCTCAGCGCACGCCTCGATGACCTGATCGAGGTCGAGGTGGTCGGCGGTGATCTGGTTGAAGGAGAGCCGGGCGAGCTCGGCGCTCACTGATCCACTCCGGCCAGCGCGAGCAGGCGCCGCATGCGCTCGCACGCGAGCGGCGGGTCGGCGAGCAGGCCGGCGTGGTCGGCGAGCCGCAGCAGCTCGGCGAGGTGGACGAGCGTACGCGCGCTCTCCTGGCCGCCGAGCATGCGGAAGTGGCGCTGGTGACCGTTCAGCCAGGCGAGGAAGACGAGCCCCGTCTTGTAGTGGTAGGTGGGCGAGGCGAACAGCTTGCGCGCGAGCGGCTCGGTTGGGGCGAGCAGCTCCGCGAAGCGGACGCGGTCACCCGAGTCGAGCGCCTGCAGCGCGGCCGAGGCTGCGGGCGCGATCGCGTCGAAGATGCCGAGCAGGGCGTCGCTGCCGGCCGCGATCAGGGCGGGGTAGTTGAAGTCGTCGCCCGTGTAGAGGCGCACGCCGGCGGGCAGCGCCTCGCGCAGGCGGAGCTCGAGGGCGTCGTCGAGCAGCGAGAGCTTGATGCCGTCGACGCGGTCGGCGTTCGCCGCGATCAGCTCGGTCACGACCGCGAGCGCGTCGTACGGGTCTTCCGCGCCCCAGTAGCCGGCCAGCGCCGGGTCGAACATCTCGCCGAGCCAGTGCAGGATCACGGGCCTGCCCGCCCGCTCGAGCACCGCGTCGTAGACGCGGCGGTAGTCGGCCGGTCCGCTGGCCGCGGCGGCGAGCGCCCGGCTCGCCATCACTATCGGCTGGCAGTCCTGCTCCTCGACGAAGGCGCACTGCTCGAGGTATGCGTCGCGGATCCGGTCGAGCGAAGCCGGCTCGGCGGGGAGCTGGTCCGTGCCGGCGCCCGCCGCGAGTCGCCCGCCGGACTCGCGCGCCGCGGCCGCCGAGCGCGCGATCAGCTCTCGAGCCTCCGGCCAGCCGAGGCCCATGCCGCGCTGGGCCGTGTCCATCGCCTCCGCGACTCCGAGGCCCCACGACCACAGATGGCGGCGGTAGGCCAGCGTCGCATCCCAGTCGATCGCCGCACCGACCGAGTCCCCGCCCGCGAGCGGGTCGGCCACCACGTGCGCGGCCGCGATGAAGGCGCGCGAGCTGAGCGGCTCGCGTGGGCGCTCGAACTCGGCGGGCTCACCGGGCACGAACTGCTCGAGCGTCCCGTCCGCCCGGGGGAGGAGGAGCGCCGCGGCCGACGACACGCTCATGCCGGTAGCTCCGGCACGGTGAGCATCCGCCGCTCGCGCCAGGAGCGCTCGGCGAGCTCCGCCAGCTGGATGCCGCGCGCGCCCTCGAACAGATCCCACGGGAACGGGTCGCCGTTCACCACGTGGCGCAGGAACAGCTCCCACTGGACCTTGAAGCCGTTGTCGTACTCCTGCTCGCCGCCTGCCTCGTCCCAGCCCGAGCGGAAGTCGATCGGATTCGCGACGTCCGGGTTCCAGGTCGCGCGCGGCGTCTGGTCGCGCGGCTGGATGCGGCACTCGCGCAGCCCCGCGACCGCGCTGCCCTCGGTGCCGTCGACCTGGAGCTCGAACAGCTCGCCGCGGTCGACGCGCACGCACCACGAGGAATTGATCTGCGCGACGACGCCGCCCTCGAGCTCGAACGTCGTGTAGGCAGCGTCCTCGGCCGTCGCCTCGTACGTGGTCCCCTCCTCGTCGACGCGCTCGCCGATGTGCGTGGCGGCCAGCGTGTAGACGCCGCGCACCGGCCCGAACAGGTCGTCGAGCACGTAGCGCCAGTGCGGCAGCATGTCGGCAAGGATGCCGCCGCCGTCCTCGGCGCGGTAGTTCCACGACGGCCGCTGGGCCGGCGGCTCGGGCCCCTCGAAGACCCAGTAGCCGAACTCGCCCCGCACCGACAGGATGCGCCCGAAGAAGCCGCTGTCGATCAGCGCCCGCAGCTTGCGCAGGCCGGGGAGGAACAGCTTGTCCTGCACCACCCCGTGCTTGACGCCGGCATCGCGGGCGAGCCGGGCGAGGTAGAGCGCGGAGTCGAGCGAGTCGGCCGAGGGCTTCTCGCAGTAGACGTGCTTGCCGGCCCGGATCGCCCGCTCCATCCCCTCTGCGCGGGCGGCTGTCGCGGCGGCGTCGAAGTAGATCTCGCAGGACGGGTCGCCGAGCGCCTCGTCGAGGCTCGTCGTGAACCGCTCGAGGCCGTGCTCCTCGGCGAGCGCGCGCAGCTTCTCCTGGCTGCGGCCCACCAGCAGCGGCTCCGGCCAGATCGGCGGGCCGTCCTGGGTCGAGACCCCGCCCTGTTCGCGGATCGCGAGGATCGAGCGCACCAGATGCTGGTTCGTCCCCATGCGCCCGGTCACGCCGTTCATGGCGATGCCGACCACCCGCATGCCGTCCCGGTGGGCGCCGGACTGGGCTGTCGAGGCTTCCACGCTCACAAGCTCGGAAAACGTTTTCCAACCCGACCCTAGCCAGCGCCCGCGGACCATGTCAAGGCGGTAGCCGAGCGGCCCGCATGGTGGTAGCCTCGGCATCGGCCCGAGCCTGTACGCCAGCCGGCCGTACATGTTGAGCCGAACACCACCGGGACGGGAGTCCCACTCGTGACTGACCGTGGTCTGTTGCGGGGGACCCCCACGCTTGCTCCAAACAGCAGGCCCAACTCCCGGCCCAGCAGCGGCAGGCTGGGGCCAACTTATTCAGCAGGCTGCAAACCTGCGCATCTCGGCGTCATCGGCGCCGGGCTGTGCAGAGCACTATCCCGGCGCCTCTTCCTTGAGCTGCTTGGTTTTCGCTCTGCTGAATAAGTTGGCGCCGCGCGGCAGGGCGGTCGATTTTTCCGGTTGCTTCGCCGCCGCGGGCGGTAGCGTAGCGCCCGACGATGCGCTCGTTTGCAGAGCACCTCGAGGCCCCGTCCGGTCGGGGCGTTCTCGCCGACGCGCCCCACGCGGGCGTGGCCGGTGGTGCGCCCTGCGGCGACCTGCTGCGCGTCAGCGTGCGTGTCGAGGCTGGGCGCATCGCCGAGGCGGGTTTCGACGCCGAGGGCTGCGGCGCCCTGACGGCCGCCGGGAGCGCGGTCGTCGAGCTGGTGGAGGGCGCCGGTTTCCTCGACGCGGCCAGGGTCGGCCCCGATGAGATCGACGCCGCGCTCGGTGGGCTGGTCCCGCCGAAGCGCCACGTGGCAGAGCTCGCGGGGGACGCGCTCCACCGCTCGCTCGGGGCCGTCGCGAAGGCAGGCCTGCCCGCCCTGGAGGCCAACCCGCGACGCACGCTCGTCGCCATGAGCGGCGGGGTCGACAGCGCCGCCGCGGCGCAACTCGCGCTCGACGCGGGCGACGAGGTGGTCGCGGTCACGCTCGAGCTGTGGTCCGACCCGGCGACCGACGGGGAGCGCAGCTGCTGCTCACCGCAGGCCGTGCTCGGCACACGCCGCCTCGCTCACGGGATGGGCCTGCCGCACGTGACGCTCGACCTGCGCGAGCGTTTCCGCGCCGAGGTCGTCGACGGCTTCATCGCGGGCTATGCGGCCGGACGCACGCCGAACCCGTGCGTGCGCTGCAACGGTGAGGTGCGCTTCGACGCGATGCTGGAGCTCGCGGAGACACTCGGCGCGGCGCGGCTCGCCACCGGGCACTATGCGCGGATCGTCCGAGACGACCGCGGGCTGTTGGTGCGGGCCGCGGTCGACGAGCGCAAGGACCAGAGCTACATGCTGGCTCGGCTCGACCCCGGGCTCCTCGACAGACTGACATTCCCGCTCGGCGGGCTCACCAAGGCCGCCGTGCGCGCGCTCGCGCGCGAGGCTGGGCTGCCGGTGGCGGACAAGCGCGAGAGCCAGGACCTGTGCTTCGTGGCCGGCCTCGGCGGGCGCGCCTTCCTGCAGCGGCACGGCGGCCCGCGCCTGCGGCGACCGGGCGAGATCGTCGACCGGAGCGGCACGGTGCTCGGCAGCCACGACGGCCAGCACAACTTCACCGTCGGCCAGCGCCGCGGCGTCGGCGTCGCCTCCCCGGAGCCGCTCTACGTGCTCGAGCGCGACGCGGAGCGCAACCGCGTGGTCGTGGGGGCGAAGGACGAGCTCGCCACCACGCGCGTGGCGCTCGAGGACGCCCGCCTTCACCGTCCTGCCGCGGACGTGCAGACCGTGCGGCTGCGCTACCACGCCAGGCCGCTCGCCTGCACGGTCACGGCCGACGAGGACGGGCGGCTGCTCGCCGAGCTCGCCGAGCCGGCGCACGCGATCGCGCCCGGGCAGCTCGCCTGCCTGATGAATGAAGACACGGTCGTGGGGTACGGGACGATCGGGGAGCCGCGGTGAATCAGCCTGCACAGCGAGAGCGCATCGAGCTCGAGGCGCCGCTGTCCCGTGACTTCCAGGCGGTCGTTCGCCTGATCATCGGCGGCATCGCCGAGCGCGTCGATTTCGCCTTCGAGGAGATCGACGACCTGCAGCTCGCTGTCGAGCGGCTGCTCGCGGAGGCGGGCCAGGTCGGCAGCGTCAGCCTCTCGTTCGAGATCGTGGAGGACGGTATTCGCGCGCGCGTGGGACCGCTGTCGACCAGCGCGATCGCGGAGGCCCTCGCCGACGGCGACGCCCGGCCCGGAGTGCTCACGCTGCGGCGCATCCTGCAAACGGTGGTGGACTCGTTCGGTGTCGAGACGGCCGAGGACGGCCGCGTGGTCGTCCGCCTCGTCAAGCGCAAGGGCATCGCGTGAACGTGCCACAGCGCCGCAACGACGTGTCCGGCGAACGGGCGCGGGAAGAGGATCGCGAGCTGCTGCGCCGCTACCACGACCGCGGCGACATGACTGCACGCGAGGAGCTCATCGAGCGCCACCTGCCGCTCGTGCGCTCGCTTGCCCGCCGCTACGCCGGCCGCGGCGAGGCGCTCGAGGACATCGAGCAGGTGGGCGCGATCGGCCTGATCAAGGCGATCGACCGCTTCGAGCTCGCGCGCGAGGTCTCGCTCGCCACCTACGCCACCCCCAACGTCGTCGGCGAGATCAAGCGCCACTTCCGCGACAAGGGCTGGGCGATCCGCGTGCCGCGCGCGCTACAGGAGCTGAACGCCTCGATGTCGGGCGCGATCGAGCGCCTGACCGCGCGGCTGGGGCGCTCGCCGAGCATCGCCGAGATCGCCGAGGAGCTCAAGACGACGCCGGAGGAGGTGCTCGAGGCGATGGAGGTCGGCTCGGCCTACTCGACCGTGTCGCTGTCGACCGGGCCGGGCGGCGAGGAGGACCTCGACCCGCTCGAGACGATCGGCGGCGAGGACGAGGGCTTCGAGCGCTCCGAGCAGCGCGCGGCCCTCGAACCGGCGCTCGACCGGCTGCCGCCGCGCGAGCGCGAGATCCTGCGTATGCGCTTCGAGGAGGGCCTCCCGCAGACGCAGATCGCGCAGCGCGTGGGGCTGTCGCAGATGCACGTCTCGCGCCTGATCCGCAAGTCGTTGCAGGTTATGCGCGAGGAACTTCTGCGCATACCTCCCGGCGCTACCGGTTGAGCAGAACCCCCGTTAAGCGCAGATTTTCGTTTTGTTCAACCTCGTCTTATTGACGGGTCGCGTGGGTACATTCCTGCGCGGCGGGCACACTGCTCGCCCATGCAACTTTGGAGGGAAGACTTAATGGGGAAGCACGGTAGACGTGCGCTGGTGCTGCTCGTCGCCGCCCTCTCGCTGTTCGTGATCGCCGCCTGTGGCGACGACGACGACGACAGCGGAGACAGCGGCGGTGGCGGTGGCGGCGGCAAGAGCGGCGGCTCGGTAACGATTTCGCAGACGTCGCAGCCCGACCACCTCGATCCGGCGCTCACCTACACGGTGAACGGCATCGAGCCGTTGTGGCTCGTGTACACACCGCTCATCACTTATCCGCACAAGCCCGCTCCTGAGGGCTCCGAGCTGATCCCCGGACTCGCCGAGGCGCTGCCCGATGTGTCCAAGGACGGCAAGACGTACAAGCTGAAGCTGCGCGAGGGCCTCAAGTACTCCGACGGCTCGCCGGTCAAGGCCTCCGACTTCGAGCACGCCATCAAGCGCGTTCTCAACCTGGAGTCGGGTGGTTCGGCGTTCTTCCTCGGTATTGACGGCGCGCAGGACTACGTCGACGCCGGCAAGTGCGAGGGCGACATCACGGGCATCGTCACCGACGACAAGACCGGTGACATCACGATCAACCTGGCCGAGCCCGACGGCTCGTTCTCCCACGTGCTGGGCATGTGGTTCGCCGCTCCGGTGCCGGGCGACACGCCCTGCAAGGAGATGACGAAGGATCCGCCTCCGGGCGTCGGTTCCTACATGGTCACGGAGTCGGTGCCGAACCGGCAGTTCGTGCTCGAGAAGAACCCGAACTTCCCGGACCTCGGCCCGGACATCCCCGCGGGCAAGATCGACAAGATCACGACCAAGATCATCAAGTCGGCCCAGCGCCAGACTCAGGACGTGATCTCGGGCGAGCTCGACTACATGCAGGACCCGCCCCCGGCCGATCTCAAGCCGGAGGTCAAGGCCGATTACTCGGATCGCTACCGCGAGCAGACGGCGGCGTCCACGTATTACTTCTTCATGAACACGAGGCTCCCGCCGTTCGACGATCCGAAGGTTCGTGACGCGGTCAACCTGGGCGTCGACAAGCCCGCCCTGGCCCGCATCTTCGCGGGCGAGCTGGCACCGGGCTGCTCGTTCCTGCCGCCCGGCCTGCCGGGCTACGACAAGGCGCTCGACGTCGAGGACTGCCCGTGGGGCAACCCGAACGAGCCGCCGGACCTCGAGAAGGCCCGTCAGATGATCAAGGACGCCGGCGTGGACGGCATGGAAGTGACCGTCTACGGCAACAACGACGATCCGACCGACAAGGTCACCGAGGCGTACGCCGACATGCTCAACCAGATGGGCTTCAAGGCGACGCCGAAGATCCTCGACGGCGGCGTCTACTTCCAGACCATCGGAAGCGCCAAGACGAAGGCCCAGACGGGCTTCCTGAACTGGTTCCAGGACTTCCCCCACCCGAAGAACTTCTTCTTCCTGGTGGACGGCAAGTCGATCCAGCCGACGAACAGCCAGAACCCGGGCAACGTTGACGACCCGGACATCACCAAGGGCATCGCCGACCTGAACCTGGAGCCGGAGATCACCGACGACGTGGCCGCCCAATGGGAGGAGCTCAACAAGGATCTCGTTGACAGGGGCTACATCGTGCCCTACGGCCACCGGAAGCTGAGCACGTTCTTCTCGGAGCGCATGGACTTCGAGAACTGCTCGCTCTTCCATCCGGTGTACTTCAACGACTACTCGAGTTGGTGCCTGAAGTAGGAACTCGCTCGTAACACGCGAACCCCGGCGGGGACGGTGCTTGCGCACCACCCCGCTGGGGTAGTGTGTCTCGCGAGGGGAGGGCCTACGGGCATCTGATGGCCACCGAGCCAGCACTCGAACACACACTTCAGGGCCCGGCCGCGTGGGAGCAGGAGGCCGAGCGCGAGCACGTCCACGGCGTGGGTCCGTGGCGGCTAGGGCTCAGGCGCCTGCGCCGCAACAAGGTCGCGATCGCCTTCGGCGTGCTCTTCGTACTGCTCGTGCTCGCCTGCCTGGCGGCCCCGCTGTGGGCCGACAAGGTGGCCAAGACCACGGCGACCGAGAATCACCTCTCCGACACGATCACGGTCAACGGCGAGAAGGTGAACGTGGTCGCCCTCGACGGCGTCCCGATCGGCCCGCAGTGGTTCAAGGCCGACGGCAAGTTCTTCCTGGGCGCCGATCCCAACGGACGCGACATCATGGTCCGGCTCCTGTACGGCGGCCGGAACTCGCTCATGATCGGGATCGCGGCGGCCTTCCTGACGACGGTCCTCTCAATCCTCTTCGGTGTGATCGCCGGCTACTTCAGGGGGTGGTCCGACTCGATAATCCGGGCGGGCCTGGACGTCGTCTGGTCATTCCCCGTGGTCATCCTCGGTGTGGCGCTGGGAGTGGCGCTCGCGTTGGGCGGGCTCAAGATCGGGCCGATAGAGGTATCCGGCGACTCGCTCCTTGTGCCGATCCTGATCATCGGCGTCGTGTACGTGCCGTACATGGCCAGACCGATCCGCGGCCAGGTGCTCTCGCTACGCGAGAAGGAATTCGTGGAGGCCTCGCGCGCGCAGGGCGCCGGGCCCATTCGGATCATGGTCACCGAGGTCGTGCCGAACCTGACCTCGACGTTGCTCGTGTTCTTCACCCTGCTGATCGCCAACGCGATCCTGCTCGAGGCCGCACTGTCGTTCCTGGGTGCCGGCGTGCGCCCGCCGAACGCGTCCTGGGGCACCATGATCGACGACGGCATCGACCGCATCGCCACCGCCCCGCACCTGACGATCGTGCCGGGCGTGATGCTCGTGCTGACCGTCCTGTCGCTGAACGTATTCGGGGATGGCGTGCGCGACGCGCTCGACCCGCGAGCGAAGGTGCGACTGGAGCGCTAGATGGCCCGCTTCATCGTCCGCCGGATCTTCCAGATGGTGTTCGTGATGTTCGCGGTGTCGGTGCTCGTGTTCCTGATCTTCAACGTGATTCCGAACAGCGACCCGGCAGTGCGCATGGCGGGTCGCCAGGCGAGCGAGTCGACGATCCAGGCGATCAATGAGGAGTGGGGTTTCGACGAAAGCCTGCCGCAGCAGTACATCACGACCATGGAGAAGGTCTTCACGGGCGATCTGCAGTCGTACATCACGCAGCTGCCCGTGAACGAGGAGATCGTGAAGGGCATCCCGCGCACGTTCTCGCTCGCGATCGGCGCAGCGCTTCTATGGATGTTCGTCGCGATCTGCTTCGGGCTCTACAGCGCCGTGAAAGCGGGGAAGTTCGCCGACCGCGGCCTGACGATCATCGCGCTCATCGGCATCTCGATGCCGGTGTTCTGGATCGGGGCGCTGATGAATCACTACCTGGGCTTCAAGCTCGGCTGGTTCCCCAACGGGGGGTACGTCGAGATCACGGAGGACCCGGTCGACTGGTTCTACCACCTGATCCTGCCGTGGACCGCGCTCGCGATCCTGTTCATCGGCTTCTACTCGCGGGTACTGCGCTCGAACGTGCTCGACACGATGAACGAGGATTACGTGCGCACCGCGCGCGCGAAGGGCCTCTCAGAGCGCCAGATCATGATCCGCCACGTCCTGCGCAACTCGATGATCCCGATCGTCACGCTGTGGGGGCTCGACTTCGGCGCCGTGCTCGGCGGCGGAGCGATCCTCACCGAGACCGTCTTCGACCTGCAGGGCGTCGGGCAGTACGCCGCCGACTCGATCGGCCAGCTCGACGTGCCGCCGGTGCTCGCGGTCACGCTCTTCGCCGCCTTCTTCATCGTCGCGCTGAACGCGGTCGTGGACATCATGTACGCCGTTCTCGACCCACGGATCCGGCTGCAGTGAGCACCCCCGAGGCCGCCACCGAGCCAGCGCGCCCGGCCGGCGAGGATCAGCTCCTGTCGGTCCGCGACCTGCGCGTCTCGTTCGCCACCGAGGACGGCCTCGTGGACGCCGTGGACGGTGTCTCCTTCGACCTCGCGGCGGGCGAGGTGCTCGCCGTCGTGGGCGAGTCGGGCTCGGGCAAGTCGGTTACGGCGATGACGCTGATGGGGCTGACGCGGTCGCCCAACTCCGAGTTCGAAGGCACCGCCCACTACAAGGGCACCGAGTTGATCGGGGCGAGTGAG
Organism: uncultured Thermoleophilaceae bacterium; assembly: GCA_963739095.1. Taxonomy (GTDB): domain Bacteria; phylum Actinomycetota; class Thermoleophilia; order Solirubrobacterales; family Thermoleophilaceae; genus JACVRW01. The sequence continues at coordinate 15,538 of CAVTZF010000004.1, read as the reverse complement.
GACGAGCTGCGGCGCGTGCGCGGCGCAGAGATAGCGATGATCTTCCAGGACCCGATGACCTCGCTGAACCCGGTTCTCAAGATCGGGCCGCAGATCACCGAGCAGATCCAGGAGCACGAGGCGCTGCCCGACCAGCAGGCGCGCGAGCGTGCCATCGAGCTGCTCGACAAGGTCGGGATCCCACGCGCCCGCGACCGGCTCGACTCCTACCCGCACGAGTTCTCAGGCGGCATGCGCCAGCGCGTGATGATCGCCCTTGCGCTGTCGTGCAACCCGTCGGTCCTGATCGCCGACGAGCCCACCACGGCGCTCGACGTGACGATCCAGGCGCAGATCCTGCAGCGCATCCGCGAGCTGCGCGACGAGACGGGTGCGGCAGTAATCCTCGTGACCCACGACCTGGGCGTGGTGGCGGACATCGCCGACCGCATCGCCGTCATGTACTCGGGCCGGATCGTCGAGCAGGGGACGCTCGACGAGATCTTCTACGACCCCCAGCATCCCTACACCTGGGGTCTGCTCGGGTCGATCACGCGCGTCGACCGGCCGCGCCCCGAGCGGCTGCCGGCGATCGCCGGCCTGCCGCCCTCGCTCGGCAACCGGCCCGAGGGCTGCCACTTTCGGCCGCGCTGCCCGCACGAGTTCGCGAAGTGCATGGAGGTGCCGCCGCTCGAGGCGCGTCAGGACAGGAGCCCGGCGCACCTGGACCGCTGCTGGCTTTCGGCGCAGCAGAAGCGCGAGCTGCGCGAGGTGCGGCCCGGTGAGATCGGTCTCGAGCCGAAGGCGGGAGCGATCCAGTGAGCGTCGAGACGCCGCGACCGGAGGCCGCGGAGGCCACGATCGACGGCGACCGGGCGCTCGTCGCGGTTGACCACCTCAAGGTCTTCTTCCCGATCAAGGAGGGCCTCCTGATCGACCGCGAGGTCGCCCGCGTCCACGCGGTCAACGACGTCACGCTGTCGGTCGCGGAGGGGGAGACGGTCGGGCTCGTGGGGGAATCCGGCTGCGGCAAGACGACGATGTCGCGCACGATCATGCGCCTGATCGACTCGACCGAAGGCAGGATCGAGTTCCGCGGCCAGGACATCACGAAGGCCAGCCGCCGCCAGATGGAACCGCTGCGGCGCGAGATGCAGATGGTCTTCCAGGACCCGTTCGCATCGCTCAACCCGCGCAGACGCGTCGTCCAGATCATCGGCCAGCCGCTGCGCCTGCACGGCACGCCGCGCGGCGAGGTGGAGGACAAGGTGCGCGAGCTGGTGCGCCTGGTCGGGCTCTCCCCGGAGCACCTGAACCGCTACCCGCACGAGTTCTCGGGCGGCCAGCGCCAGCGCATCGGGGTCGCGCGTGCGCTCGCGCTCGAGCCGCGCCTGATCGTGCTGGACGAGCCCGTGTCCGCGCTCGACGTCTCGGTCCAGGCCCAGATCATCAACCTGCTCGACGACCTGCAGGACGAGTTCAAGCTGACCTACCTGTTCGTCGCACACGACCTGTCGGTCGTGAGGCACGTGTCGGACCGGATCGCCGTGATGTACCTCGGCAAGCTGATGGAGGTCTCGCCGGCCGAGGAGCTGTACACGAAGCCGATCCATCCGTACACCTCGGCCCTGCTCGCGGCGATCCCGATTCCCGACCCAAAGGAGAACCGCCGGCGCGAGCGGATCGTCGTGTCCGGCGAGCCGCCGAACCCCATCAACCCGCCGAGCGGCTGCGTGTTCCACCCGCGCTGCCCGCGGGCCACCGAGATCTGCCGAGAGGTGGAGCCGCCGCTCGCTCGCTACGCGAACGGCCACCTGGCCGCCTGCCACCACCCGATGAGCGTGAGCGGTGAGGAGATCAAGGCGGCCACGAAGGACGAGACGAGCCCGGCAAGCGCCGGCGATAAGATGCCATCCGCGACTACGAACGGGCCGCCGACGGCGCAGGGCCCTGATTCCTGAGCCGCTTTCGCCGCTTTTCCCCGCTACGTCGGCGGGGCGATCCCTACACCCCCAAATGCACGACTTTTGCACGGATTCGTGCAAAAAAAACGTGACAAAGAAGGGGGCGTCTGCCAGAGTGAGCGCCGATTCGAGCCAGTCCAGGCTCAGAATTGGTGCAGACGACCAACGACTGGGTCAGGTACGTAGGCCCAGCCGACCGGGAGGGGAACACTCAGATGCCCAGCCGTCGCGGTTAATTCTTCCTACAACGATCGCGCTTCGGCGCGATGTGCTATTCGGGGTCGGGTCCTGTCTGTCTAAGCTGGGGCGGCTTTGCGCGAGTTGATCGACCTCTTCTCTCAGGAGAGGCGTGCTCGCTGGTTCTTTGCCGCGCTGGCGCAGTCCGCGCTGGGGAACGGCGCGGGCTACGTCGCACTCCTGCTGATCGCCTACGACCGCTGGCATTCGCCGTGGGCCATCACGCTTGTGCTGCTCGCGGACCTGCTCCCGGCGATGCTGCTCGGACCCGTGTTCGGCGCGGCCGCCGATCGCTGGTCGCGGCGGCGCTGCATGGTCATCGCCGACGTCCTCCGGTTCGGGGCGTTCGTCGGCATCGGCCTCGCCGACTCCATCGAGCTGACACTCGCGCTCGCGCTCGTCGCGGGCTGCGGCACCGGTCTGTACGCGCCGGCCGCGCTCGCCTCGCTCCCCGGCCTGGTGGAGCCGCGGCGGCTGCCGGCCGCGACCTCGGTCTATGGCGCCATCGCAGACCTCGGCTTCACCGCCGGCCCGGCGCTGGCCGCTGTGGTGCTCCTGTTCAGCAGCCCCGAGAGCCTCACGATCGCGAACGGCGTGACGTTCGCCATCTCCGCGCTCGTGCTCGGTCGCTTGCGGTTCGGAGAAACAGCGGTCAGCGTGGAAGCGCGCCCGACCTCGCTGCTCCAGGAGGCGCGCGAGGGGCTCACGGCAACGGCGGGGATGACCGGCATCAGGATCGTGCTCGGCATATCCGCCGGCGCTCTCTTCTTCGCCGGCGTCTTCAACGTCGCGGAGCTCCCCTTCGCCGAGGACGTGCTCGACAGCACCGACGTCGGCTACTCGGTCCTCGCGACTTCCTTCGGGCTCGGCTTCATCGCCGGGTCGCTGTCGGGATCACGCGGGGGCACCCCGAAGCTCCTGAAGTCGCGCTACCAACTCGGGCTGGTTGTGCTGGGTGCCGGCTTCCTCTGCGCGGGTGTCGCGCCGAACTTCGCCGCGGCGCTCGTTGCGTTCGCGATCGCGGGTCTTGGTAACGGGATGCTGCTCGTCTTCGAGCGACAGCTCATCCAGGCGTTCGTGCCCGATCGGCTCGCGGGACGCGCGTTCGGGATCAAGGACGCCCTGTCAGCCTGGGCGTTCGGCAGCGCCTTCATCTGCGCCGGCGCGCTCATCTCGCTGATCGGGGTGCGCGAGCTGCTGGTGGTGGCGGGCATCGGCACCGTCGGCGCCTGGCTCGCCTCGGTGCAGCTCCTCAAAGGCGCGTTCGAGGAGCGCGAGGCCCCGTCGGAGCGGGAGCGCTCAGGCGCGAGCGCCGAGCCGCTCGGCAACTGAGCTCTGCACGAGGAGGGCCCGCACCTCGTCGGCGGCGCGGCTGGAAGCCGGATCGGTGGTGGCGACAGCGACGCAGAGCGCCTCGATCACGCGCGGGTCGAACTGCGAGCCGGAGCCCGCGTGCAGCTCGTTGATCGCCTGCTGCTGTGACAGCGCCCCGCGGTAGGGCCGATCGGTCGTCATCGCGTTGTAGGCGTCAGCGGCGAAGACGATCCGCGACTCGAGCGGGATCTCCTCTCCGGTCAGGCCGTCCGGATAGCCGCTGCCGTCCCAGCGCTCGTGGCAGGAGCGCACGATCTCGCCGACGCGCGCGAGCAGCCCGCCCACGCGGTCGAGCATGAACTGACCCTCGATCGTGTGGGTCTTCATCACCTCGAACTCGCTCGCGGTCAACGCGGCGGGCTTGTTGAGGATCTCCTTCGGGATGGCGATCTTGCCGACGTCGTGCAGCAGCGCGGCGAACTCGAGCTCCTGGCGCTGCGCCGGGTCGATGCCGAGCTCGTCGGCGGTGGCGTGCACGAGGTCGACGACCGAGCGCGAGTGGTCGGCCGTGTACTTGTCGTCGAACTCGACGACGTCGGAGAGCAGCATCACGGTGCCGCGGTAGGCGCGCTGCAGCTCGAGCGTCGCCGTGTAGCGCTCGCGCCGGTCGCGCGAGAGGGTCTCGAGCAGCCAGACGAGCGGGCCGATCGTGAGCAGGATCAGCGGCTCGTCCACCGCAGGCAGCGTGATCACAAAGGCGATCGGCGTCAGGATGGCGTCGAAGCGGAAGGTGCCGATGAATCCATCGATGATCGTCCGATACGGGATCTGGTCCACGAGCCGATCGCGCAGGACGGTCCAGGCCAGGTCGAAGGCGAACTGTGCGCCGAACGCGGCGACGTAGGCGCCGAAGTGCACGAGCGAGGGCTCACCCGGGGCGAGCCAGGCGAGCACGAGCACCGGGCCGATGCAGAACCAGCAGTCGCTGAGGCAGGTGACCGCCCGCTCGCGGTGCCAGCTGCCGTTGAGGAGCTCGGGCAGCACGGACAGCACCGACGCGAGCGCCACGAGCAGCGGGACCAGCGGCAGCGGGGCGAGCAGAACGAGCGGAACGAAGACGAGCGACTCCGGCACCACGAACCAGTTGCCGACCTCGAAGCGGATCCGCGAGATGAGCGCGTAGCCGGCCACCAGGCCGACCAGAAGCAGTGGCTGGAACTCCCGCTCGGACGGGATGAGCGCGGCGATGGCGATCGCGGCAACGAGGAAAAGCGCAGCGGAAATGCCCAGGACGCGCCGCTCGCGCGGGTCCATTCCACGTGGGTGACGCGCACGCGCCTCCCCGACTAGCTGCTCGGCCAGCATCTCTTCCCCATCGTCATGGTCACCCATGAGTCCGGAGGGGTCGCGCAGCTATTGCATGAGTTGCGCACTAAAACTTCCATCGGCCTCTGCAGGCTTCTCCTAAAACTGGACGTAAATTGCAGGCTTTGTCCAGAGCATCGGCAGTCGCAACGGTAGTTGCAAGGCGTCCTTAGACTCATAAGACTATGACGGCTGCCGAGATTCGGGAGCAGTTCCTGTCCTTTTTCGAGGAGCGCGGCCATCTGCGCCTGCCCTCGGGATCGCTCGTTCCCTCGGTCCACGACCCGTCGGTGCTGCTCACGACCGCGGGCATGCAGCCGCTCAAGCCCTACTTCCGCGGCGAGGAGGAGCCGCCCTCGCGGCGCCTCACCACCTGCCAGAAGAGCTTCCGGACAGTCGATATCGAGGTCGTCGGCACGACCAAGCGCCACCTGACCTTCTTCGAGATGCTGGGCAACTTCTCGGTCGGCGACTACTTCAAGCAGGGCGCCGCCGAGTACGCCTGGGAGCTCTCGACCCAGGGTTTCCCGCTGGACCCCGACAGCATCTGGATCACGGTCTTCGGCGGTGACGAGGAACTCGGCCTCGGCCCGGACAACGAGGCGATCGAGGTCTGGCGCTCGATCGGCATCCCCGACGAGCGCATCGTCCTGCTCGACCGCGAGGACAACTTCTGGCAATCGGGCCCGACCGGCCCGTGCGGCCCGTGCTCGGAGCTGTACCTCGACCGCGGGGTCGCCTTCGGCGCCGAGGACGACCGCCCCGGCGACGACACCGAGCGCTTCCTCGAGTTCTGGAACCTCGTGTTCATGCAGTACGAGCTCCACGGCGACGGCTCGCTCACCGAGCTGCCCATGAAGAACATCGACACCGGCATGGGCGTCGAGCGCATGTCGGCCGTCCTCCAGGGCGTGGAGTCGGTCTTCGAGACGGACATCCTGCGTCCGCTCGTGGAGCTCGGTGAGGAGCTGTCGGGCCGCTCATGGGGCCAGGACGACGTCACAAGCCGCGCGCTGGGCGTGATCGCCGACCACGGACGCGGGGCCGCTTTCCTGATGGCCGACGGCGTCGTGCCGTCCAACGAGGATCGCGGCTACGTGCTCCGGCGGATCATGCGCCGCACGATGCTCCAGGGGCACGTGCTCGGCATCGAGGGCTCCTTCCTGCCCGGGCTCTACGAGCGCGTCGTCGAGGTGATGGGCGACGTCTATCCGGACCTCAGGCGCGAGTGGCCGACGATCGAGCGCTGGGCGCGCTCGGAGGAGGAGAGCTTCGGGCGTACGCTCGAGCAGGGCGAGCGGCTGCTCGCCGAGCTGATCGGCCGTGCCAAGCAGGAGCAGACCTCCTGGGTGTCGGCCGAGGACGCCTTCCGGTTGCACGACACCTACGGCTTCCCCTATGAGATGACCAAGGAGTTGCTGGCCGAGGAGGGCCTGTCGGTCGACGATCAGGGCTTCGAAGAGCTCATGCAGCAGGCGCGCGAGGTCTCTCGCGCGAGCGGCGCCTACGCGACCGCCGGCGACGGCGGCGACGTCCACCTCCGGCACGACGACGTCCAGCGCTTCGCCAAGGACGCGAACTTCCGGACGCGCTTCGTCGGCTACGAGACGACCGAGGCGGACACCGTGCTGCGCGTGGCCGAGGGCGCGAACGGCTGGCTGCTCGCGAAGCTCGAGGAGAGCCCCTTCTATCCGGAGGGTGGCGGCCAGGTGTCCGACACCGGCGTCGTCGAGACGCCGTCCGGCCGCGCCCGTGTGGTCGACGTGTACCGGCTCGGCGACGACCAGGCGCTCGCGCTCGAGCCGATCGACGGCGAGCTCGGCGAAGGGGAGACCGTGCACGCCCTGGTCGATCGCAACACGCGGCTCGCCACGATGCGCAACCACACCGCGACGCATCTGCTGCACGCGGCGCTGCGCGAGCGGCTCGGCACGCACGTCCGCCAGGCGGGCTCCTACGTCGGTCCCGACAAGCTGCGCTTCGACTTCACGCACGGCGAGCGGCTCAGCCCCGAGGAGCTGCGCGACGTCGAGGCGCGCGTCGCTGCCTGGCTCGCCGGCAACCACAAGGTGCACGCGATCGAGACGACGCGTGCCGAGGCGGAGGCGCTCGGCGCGATGGCCCTGTTCGGCGAGAAGTACGGCGATTGGGTGCGGATGATCGAGATCGAGGACGTCTCGCGCGAGCTCTGCGGGGGCACGCACGTGGCCGCCACCAGCGAGATCGGCCTCTTCCACATCACGGCGGAGACCTCGAGCGCGTCGAATGTGCGCCGCATCGAGGCGCTGACCGGCGCGGGCGCCGCCGAGCTCTTCCGCGAGCGCAGCGAGCGGCTCGATGAGCTCGCGACGCTGCTGCGCGTGCCCGAGCACGAGGTCGTGAACGCCGTCGAGCGTCTCAGCGAGCGCGTGAAGGAGCTGCAGAAGCGGCCGAAGGCGGGGGACGGCCGTGTCTCCGCGGACGAGCTGGTCGCCGGCGCCGAGGAAATCACGGGCGTCCGGGTCGTGGTCCAGGCTGTCGAGGGCATGGACGCCAGGGAACTGCTCGATCTCTCGGACGCGGTTCGCCAGAAGCTCGGCGAGTCGGCGGTTGTGCTCGGCACGGCGCTGGAGGGTCGCGTGCACCTGGTCGCGAATGTCGCGCCCGAGGTGGTCGAGCGTGGCGTCAAGGCGGGTGACGTGATCCGCGCCGCGGCTCAGGTCGCCGGCGGCGGCGGAGGCGGGCGCGACACGATGGCGCAGGCCGGCGGTCGCGACCCGGAGAAGCTGCCCGAGGCGCTCGCCACAGCGAAGCTCGAGATCCAGAAGGCACTCGGCTGATGCGCGTGCTCGCGCTCGACCACGGGTCGGCGCGCTGCGGCGCCGCCATCTCCGACCCGTCCGGAACGCTGGCGACGCCCCTGCGTGCGGTCGAGCGGCCGGACACGAAGAACGGCCTCGCCGCGGTCGCGCGGCTCGCCGAGGAGAGCGGCGCGGAGCGGATCGTGGTGGGCCTGCCGCTGACGCTTGCGGGGGAGGAGGGCCAGCAGGCCCTGAAGGCCCGGACGTTTGCAGAAAGGCTGGCGGGGAAAGTCTCGATACCGGTGGCTCTACACGACGAGCGCATGACCACGCGCCTCGCCGAGCGCACCGGGGGGCAGGGCGACGCAGACTCGCGCGCCGCGGCGCACCTGCTCGAAAGCTACCTGGCCCGTGCAGGAGCAAGCGCCCCCTAGTGAGCTCCGGACCGCCGCCCGTTCCGGGCGGACGCACACCCGAGGAGAGGGAGGCTGCGCGCCGTGAGCGCGAGGCCCGTCGCGCGGGTCGCAGCGACGACGGTGGCCGGGCAGTCATGACCGCACCGCCGCCTCCGCCGGCCGACGGCCGCGCGGACGACTGGCTCGCGGAGGCCGAGCCCCTCACGGCCGACGGCGAGCGCGGGACGGGCCCTGGCCGCTCCGGTCCGCGCTGGGGCCGCATGGTCGCAGCCGCGATCACGCTGGTGCTCCTCGGCGTGGCCGCCTGGGTGCTGATCTCGCTCTTCCAGCCCTTCAAGGGCGAGAGCGACGGCACCCCCGTGCGCGTCAGCATTCCGCGGGGCGCGACGCTCGGCGACATCGCCGACCTGCTCGAGGAGCGCGGGGTGATCTCGAGCGCCGGCTTCTTCGAGCTGCGGGCGCGCCTGGCGGGGCGCAGCGGGGAGCTCAAGCCCGGCTCATACGAGCTGCGTGAGGACATGACCTTCACGGCTGCGCTCGACGCGCTCGAGCAGGGCGTGCCGCCGAACATCACGGTCGTTTCCGTCCCCGAGGGCCTGTCGCGGCGCGAGATCGCTCCGATCGTGAAGGACAGCCCGCTGCGTGGCTCCTACATGCGCGCGAGCCGCCGCAACCCGGAGCTCAGGCCGCGTCGCTACGGCGCGCCCGCGGGGGCGAGCCTCGAGGGCTTCCTGTTCCCCGCCACCTACGAGCTGAGGAAGAGGCGCCCCGTGAACGCGCTCGTGAGCGCTCAGCTCGAGGCGTTCAAGCGCAACTTCGACAAGGTCGACATGCGCTACGCGAAGCGCAAGAACCTCACCGCATACGACGTGCTGATCATCGCTTCACTGATCGATCGCGAGGCCGCCGTGCCTAAGGAGCGCCGGCTCGTCGCGTCGGTGATCTACAACCGGCTGCGCGACGACATCAGCCTCGGCATCGATGCGACGGTGCGCTTCATCACGGGCAACTGGACGCAGCCGCTCAAGCAGTCCGAGCTTGCCAACCCGAGTCCCTACAACACCCGCGTCCACATGGGCCTGCCGCCGGGCCCGATCGGCAACCCCGGCCTGGCGGCGATCCGCGCCGCTGCCAACCCCGCGCGGACGGACTACCTCTTCTACGTCGCGGCGGTCTGCGGCAACGGCCGCCACAAGTTCGCCAAGACCGACGCCGAGTTCCAGCGCTACGTCGACGAGTACAACGCGGCCCGCGACGAGCGCGGCGGCAAGTCGCCGACGAACTGTTGAGCACGCTCGCGGGCGTCCTCGGCTTCCCGGTCGGACACAGCCGCTCGCCCGCGATGATGAACGCGGCCTTCGCGGAGCTCGGGCTCGATTGGCTCTACCTCCACCTGCCGGTGCCCCCCGAGCTCTTCGTGGAGACCGTCAGGGCGCTGCCGCGGTCGGGCTACCGCGGCGCCAACGTGACGATCCCGCACAAGCTCGCCGCGCACGAGCTTGCCGACGAGCTGACAGACGCGGCCGCGGCCATCGGCGCCGTCAACACGCTCGCCTTCGAGGACGGCGGCCGCACGACGGGCGACAACACGGACGCCGGCGGCCTGATCGATGCGCTCGGAGAGGAGCGTCCGGCGAGCGCGCTGGTGCTGGGGGCGGGCGGCGCGGCGCGGGCGGCGGTCTGGGCGCTGCGCGAGGCGGGCGCGGAGGTCACCGTCTGGAACCGCACGCCCGAGCGGGCGCGCGAGCTGGCCGGCGAGTTCGGCGTGGGCTGGGCGCAGCGGCCGGCGGCGGCGGACCTGCTCGTCAACGCCACCTCGATCGGCCTGGCGAAGGGAGACTCCCTGGACGCGCTGCCGCTTGTCGAGGCGGGCACGGTCGTCGACCTCGTTTACGGGGCCGAGCCGACCGAGCTCGTCCGCTGGGCCGAGAGGCGCGGTGCCCGCGTGATCGACGGGCTCGAGATCCTCGTTCGTCAGGGCGCCCGCAGCCTCGAGCGCTGGACCAGCCGGCCGGCCCCGGTCGAAACCATGCGCAGAGCGGTGTCCAGCCCGGTGTCTAGTACACCCGCTCGCTCCTAAACCAGCCCTGGCAGGCTGCCGATATGCCTGCCAATGGCCGTCTCCCGCCCCGTCCTACTCGCTCTGATCGGAGTCGTCCTGCTCGGCGCCACCTTCTTCGCCGTGCAGAACGCACGCAATGCCTCGAGCGGGGATTCGGCGCCGGCGCCGGCACAGTCCGCGCAGCCGCAGGCCGCCGACTCGGCGCCGCAGCTGACGCCCAAGCAGCAGCTGGAGGCGGCCTTCGCGAACGACGACCTCAAGAGCGCCAGCTTCGACGCCGAACTGTCGTTCAGCTCGCAGGGCGAGAAGAACGCGATCGAGGCCTCGGGTGCCTTCGAGGACCGCGGGCCGAAGGAGATGCCCGTCCTGGACATCCAGGTGCGGCTCGACGTCGAGAGCGCCGGATTCAAGCTCGACGGCGGCTTCGTCACCACCGGCGACAAGGCATGGTTCACGCGCGGTGACACCGCCTACGCCGTCCCGCAGGACCCGTGGGACAAGATCGTCGAGGCGCGTGAGAGCGGCCAGAGCGCCCAGAGTGCTCCTCCCGCCACCCCCGAGCTGAACCTCGAGCCGGGCGACTGGGTGCGCAAGGTCAGCGTCGAAGAGGGCGGCCAGATCGACGGTGTTCAGACGACGCACATCTCCGCCGACGTCGACGCGGCCGGCGCCGCAGCCGACCTCCTCAAGCAGATGCAGGGAGCGGGCCAGCTTCCCTTCGAGCTCCCCAAGGGTGTTGAGCAGCGCGCGGCCAAGACGCTCGGCGACGCCCAGCTCGATGCCTGGGTAGGCAAGGACGAGATCGTCCGCCGGGTGAGCTTCCAGCTCGACGGCAAGGGAAACGGCGGCCGGCCGGTGCAGATGGACCTGCGCTTCGAGTTCTCGGACGTGAACGAGCCGCAGGACGTGTCCGCTCCGTCCAAGTCCGTGAACCGCCTGCCGGACGGCGAGTACGGTGTCTTCGCCCGCGGCTTCCTCGTCGGGCTCGGCGGGGCCGCCGGCGTCGAGGCGAGCGCCCTCGGCGTGCCCACCACCAACGCGCACGTCAAGGCCGAGCGCGCCGTGGCACAGGGCCGCAAGGTCGTCATCTTCTTCGAGAACCCCCGCGGTCTGGACGACCAGGCGGTCGACGCCTCCGTCCGCGCGCTCAAGCGCGAGACGGGGAACGTGGTGGTCCTGACCGACCACGTCGGGAACGTGGATGAGTACGGCTCGATGGTCGAGGACCTCGGCGTCAGCCAGACGCCGGCGGTCGTCGTCATCGACAGCCGCGGGTCGGCGCGCCTGATCGAGGGCTACGTCGATTCCAAGTCGCTGGTCCAGGTAGTCGCGGACGCGCGATGACCGAGCCGCAGGGCGGCTCGGCGCAGCTGCGTGCTGTCGCGGTCGCCGACCCCGTTCCTGCTGACGGGCTGACGCCGCCGGCGCCGAAGGGCAGCGGCTCGCGCGCGATCACGGACGTGATCGTCGAGCTGGGCTTCCTGCCGCGCGAGCGGGTCGACCCGATCGTCCACCAGGCCAAGGCTGACGGGCGCACGGCCGAGCAGGCGCTGCTCGAGTCCGGCGTGATCACGGGCGACCAGCTCTCGCGGGCGGTTGCGCAGCGCTTCGGGCTCTACCACGTCGACCTCACGCTCTTCAAGACGGACATCGGGGCGCTCAACGTGATCCCCGCGCAGATGGCGCGCCGGCTGGGCGCGGCGCCGATCGGCTACGACGACACGGGCCGGTTGCTGGTCGCGATGTCGGACCCGTCGAACGTGCTCGCGCTCGACGACCTGAAGCTGCGCACCGGGCGCGAGGTGCGCGCGGTCGTCGCATCACCGGACGACATCAACGGCCTGATCTCGCGCATGAGCCGGCTTGACGACGCCGTCGCGGAGGCGGTCCTGGAGGGCGAGGAGGAGCTCGCCGACGTCACCGAGATCCGCGAGTCCGCCGAGGACGCGCCGGTCATCAAGCTCGTCAACTCGATCATCGCCCAGGCGGTCGAGGAGGGCGCGTCCGACATCCACTTCGAGCCCGAGGGGCGCGAGATGCGCGTCCGCTTCCGCGTCGACGGCGTGCTGCGCGAGACGACCCAGATCCCGAAGCGCATGATCGCGGGCACGGTCTCGCGCGTGAAGATCATGGCGAGCCTCGACATCGCCGAGAAGCGCGTGCCGCAGGACGGCCGCGTGTCGCTGACGGTCGAGGGCCACGCGATCGACACGCGCGTCGTGACGATGCCGCGCGTCGACGGCGAGGGCCTCGTGATGCGCATCCTCGACAAGTCGCAGGCGCTCATCGGGCTCGACTTGCTCGGCATGTCGGAGACGAGCTCGGATCTCTTCGAGAACGCGTTCCGGCGCGCATACGGCGCCGTGCTCGTGACCGGCCCGACCGGCTCCGGCAAGTCGACCACGCTCTACGCCGCGCTCAACGAGATCAACGAGCCGCAGCGCAACATCATCACGATCGAGGACCCCGTCGAGTACCAGCTCGACGGCGTCAACCAGCTGCAGGTGAACCTGAAGGCCGGGCTCACGTTCGCGGGTGGGCTGCGCGCCATGCTGCGCGCGGACCCCGACGTGATCATGGTCGGGGAGATCCGCGACGGCGAGACGGCGAAGATCGCCGTCGAGTCGGCCCTCACCGGCCACCTCGTCCTCTCAACGCTGCACACGAACGACGCGCCGTCGGCGATCACGCGGCTCACCGAGATGGGCATCGAGCCCTTCCTCTCGGCGTCCGCGATCGTCTCCATCGTCGCCCAGCGCCTCGTACGCCAGCTCTGCACCTACTGCAAGAAGCGCACGATGCTGAGCGTCTCGTCGCTCGAGAAGGCCGGCTTCAACGTGGCCTTCGACCTCGAGGCCTACGAGCCGGTCGGCTGCGGCCGCTGCGGTGGCTCGGGCTACAAGGGCCGGACCGGGCTCTACGAGGTGATGGTCGTCACGGACGAGATCCGCGACCTCACCGTCGAGCGGTCCTCGGCCGACGACATCCGCAAGATCGCCGTCTCCCAGGGCATGCGAACGCTCCGAGTGGACGGCTTCGAGAAGGTCAAGAACGGCATCACGTCCATAGCCGAAGTGGCCAGAGTCACGTGATCGCGCCCTCCAGCCGATAGGAGATCCGATGGAGTTCGACTTCGCAGAGGTCCTGCTTCAAGTGATGGAACGGAACGCCTCCGACCTTCATCTGACAGCAGGCTCACCGCCCATGATCCGCCACCACGGCCGGCTGCACGCGCTGGACTACCCGCGCCTGACGCCGCAGACGACCCGTGAGGTCGTCTACTCGATCCTCACGAACGACCAGCGTCAGAAGCTGGAGACCGACTGGCAGATCGACCTCGCCTACTCGATTCCAGGCAAGGCGCGCTTCCGCGTGAACGCGTACTTCCAGCGCGCCGCGATCTCAGCCGCGCTCCGCCTGATCCCGCACGAGATGCCGAAGCTCGGTTCGCTCGGGCTGCCGCCCGTGCTCGAAGACTTCACGAAGAGGCCGCGCGGCTTCGTGCTCGTCACGGGGCCGACCGGCTCGGGCAAGTCGACGTCGCTCGCCGCGATGCTCGACCTGATCAACGAGACGCGCCATGAGCACATCCTCTCGATCGAGGATCCGATCGAGTTCCTCCACAGGCATAAGAAGTGCATCGTCAACCAGCGCGAGCTGGGGGCGGACGCGCAGAGCTTCGCGCTCGGCCTGAAGGCCGCGCTGCGCCAGGACCCGGACGTGATCCTCGTCGGCGAGATGAGAGACCTCGAGACGATCTCGACGGCGCTGACCGCAGCCGAGACCGGCCACCTCGTGTTCGCGACGCTCCATACCCAGGACACCGCGCAGACGGTCGACCGCATCGTCGACGTGTTCCCGCCCGAGCAGCAGCAGCAGGTGCGCGTCCAGCTGTCGGTCGCGCTGCAGGGCATCGTGACGCAGCAGCTGCTGCCGACGGCTGACGGCCAGGGCCGCTGCTGCGCCGCCGAGATCCTCATCCCGACGCCGGCGGTCCGCAACCTGATTCGCGAGGGCAAGACGCACCAGATCTACTCGGCCCTCCAGACCGGCGGCCAGTTCGGCATGCAGACAATGGACGCCTCGCTGGCGCAGCTCGTGCGCCAGCACAAGATCACCCGCGAGCTGGCGGAGGCGCGCTCGAGCGCGCCCGAGGAGCTCCGCCGGCTGATGGGGACCGTGAGGGTGGCGTAGCGCGATGGCGACCTATGCATTCAAGGCCCTCGATCTCTCCGGCTCCCCGACCAAGGGGGAGATGGAGGCGGGCGACAAGCAGGCGGTAGCGGCGCAGCTGCGCTCCAAGGGCCTGATCGTCGTCGACATCGAGGAGCAGAAGCCGGCCAACGCCGGCGACATCCTCGCCCGCTTCCGCCGCGTCAAGGCCGACGACCTCGTGATCGCCACGCGTCAGCTGGCGACGATGGTGCAGTCGGGCATGTCGCTCCTGCGCGCGCTGTACGTGATCGAGGAGCAGACGGAGAACGACAAGCTGCGCGACGTCTGGATCGCCGTCCGCAAGGACGTCGAGGCCGGCGTGGCGCTGTCCGCGGCGCTCGAGCGTCACCCCGACGTCTTCAACGAGCTCTACGTGGCGATGGTGCAGGCCGGTGAGACGGGCGGCATCCTCGACCAGACGCTCGTGCGCGTGGCGACCCAGCTCGAGAAGGACGCCGCGCTCAGGCGCCAGATCAAGGCGGCGATGATCTACCCCTCGCTGATCGGCGGCTTCGCGCTCGTCGTCCTGTTCGCGCTCGTCGCCTTCCTCGTGCCGGTCTTCGAGAAGATCTTCAACGACTTCGGCGGCGAGCTGCCGACGATCACGAAGTTCACCGTCTGGCTGTCGCACATGATCACGCAGCGCTGGTACGTCATGGCCGCGGTCACGTTCGCGGTCGTGTGGCTGTTCCGCTACTGGAAGAACTCGGAGCGCGGCCGGATGCAGTGGGACCGCCTGAAGCTGAAGTTCCCGATGAAGATCGGCGGCATCGTCCAGAAGGTGGCTCTCGCTCGCTTCTCACGCACCTTCTCGGGCCTGATCGCGGCCGGCGTGCCGATGCTCGAGGCGATCGACATCACCGGCAAGACCTCCGGCAACCGCGTGATCGAGAAGGCGATGGAGGACGTCCGCGAGTCGGTCAAGAAGGGCGGCACGCTCACACAGCCGATGACCGAGGTGCCCGAGGCCTTCCCCGTCATGGTCACCCAGATGATCGGCGTCGGCGAGGAGACGGGCGCCCTCGAGACGATGATGACCAAGGTCGCGGACTTCTACGAGGAGCAGGTCGAGGCGGCCGTCAAGGCGCTCACCTCGATCCTCGAGCCGATCATGATCATCGTCGTGGGCGGCATCGTCGGCTTCATCGTGATCGCGATGTACCTGCCGATGTTCAAGGTGTACGACCAGATCAAGTAGCGGCGCGC
>CAVTZF010000003.1:0-18949 GCA_963739095.1 uncultured Thermoleophilaceae bacterium | reverse complement strand
CAGCGCAGGGCGCCCTCCACCAGCTCCGCTCGATTGCTGCGCTGAGGACTCACCTGAACCTCAATCTATACATTTGTATAGATTGACCAACATGCATATCGCCGCCGCGATCGTCTCCGTCCTGCTCGCCGCGATCCTGGCCGCCGCGGCGGCGCGCAAGCTCACGCACCGCGACGAGGTCGTCGCGGAGTACGCCAGGGTCGGCGTGCCGGAGGAGCGCCTGAACCATCTGGCGCTCATCCTCCTGGCCGGTGCGGCCGGACTGTTGGCTGGACTCGCCTGGCCCCCGCTTGGCATCGCCGCGGCGGCCGGCACGGTCGTCTACTTCCTGGTCGCGATCGCCGCCCACGTCCGCCACGACGACGCGGCGAAGCTCGCGACTCCGGTCGCGATCGAGGTGCTTGCCCTGGTTGCGCTGACGCTGCGGATCGTCAGCTGAACGTGACGAGCGCCTCGTTCATGGTCCGCGCGCCCTCGAGGCACAGCCGCCGCGCGCTTGCCGACCCGAGCCGCGGGCAGCCCCTGCGGGCGAACTTCCCGTCCGTCAGCACGGCGAGCGTCTTGCCGAGCCAGCGCAGGCAGGCCGCGCGGGGTGCGCCGACGAACACAGCGCAGCGACTGATGAGATCGACGTGGGCGGACGTCGGGTACTCGAGCAGGTTCTGCACCTTCGTCCCGCGCACGCAGCTCTCGGCGTCCGACGGCTCGGAGAGCCCCGCGCAGATCAGGAGCTGATCCGCGGGGTCCGGCGGCCCGATCACGGATGCGCCGGTGACGCACGCCGAGCGCTGGAGACCGGCAAGCCCGTCGCACAGGGCGTCGAGCTCCTCGGGCGACCCGACGGGGGCGCCGTCCGGGCGGTTGTCGACGAACGCGCGGTACCAGCACGGCCTCACGAACCCCGCCGGCTGATCGCCGCAGAGGCTGCGCGGATCGGTCACAGCCCCGTCGGGCAACTCAGCATCGTCGGCGCCCGCGACCGCGAACCAGTAGTCGTGGTAGGCGCCCTGGGCGCAGTCGGGCGCGGCCTGCGCCCCAAGTTGGCGGCAGAGTTCGAGCGCGGGCCGGAGCTGATCCGAGTAGATGCGCATGAAGGCGTGCCCCATGCCGTGGGTGCAGCTGTAGCGCTGGTAGCGCGTGCCGGCCTCGCCGCACACCTCGGCGGCCTGGCGCGGGTGGTTCACGTCGATGTCGGGCCCCACCGCGGTCACGAGCCCGTGCGCGAAGCCCGCCGGGCAGCCCGGGTCGTTCGTCTGCGGCAGGTAGTTCATGAGGTTCGCGAGGTTGACTCCGGCCTGCTGCGCATAGCGGCGACCGACGGTGTGCATCACGCCGTGGCAGTTCGCCAGCAGGTAGCCGCCCTGGCTCCAGGCCATGTCGGCGATCGTCTCGACGACGGGCCGGGGGTCGCGCTCGGTCCGCACCATCGCAGTGAAGGCGCCCGCGTAGCACGCGCGCGCTTCATCGCCCGTGAGCCGCTCGCACTGTTCGGGGTTGACCACCCGCGCGACCGCGGCGGTCTCGCCCTCGCCGTCGTCGGGCTGAAAGGCGAGCACGGCCGTCACGGCGCCCGCCGCGGCGATGAACGCCACGGCGAGCGCCAGGACGATCCGATTGGTCAATTGGCGGGCGTGATCACGAACTTCTCCGAGCCCGTCGACACGTTGCCCTTCATGTCCTCGGCACGCCACCTGAACGTCGTCGTCCTCGTGAGGTGGAACACCTCGCCGGGCTCACGCGGGCCGGTCGAGTCCCACAGCCGCGAGCGGTTCGTCGGCCGCGACCCGTCGGTGGTGTAGCGGATCACCGACGGCTCGTTGATGAACTCGAACGTGGTGTCGATCTGCGTGCTGGACTCGAACGGGCCCGTCATCTGGACCTGGGGCGGCTGCACGTCCACCGCATAGTCGAACGCGGACTCGAGCAGGCCGTAGTTGCCCGACGCGAACTCGAGCGCCTCGTGCTTGCCCTCCGTGGCGTAGTCCGGCTGGAAACCGACACCGGACTGGATGGCCTCGCTCGCCACCGTCGCTCCGGCCGCGTGGGCCAGCGCGAGCGGCTCGGTGAACAACACGTTCGGGGCCGGGCTCGGCGGATTCTGCGGGTTGACGACGGAGCGACCGTCCGCACCTCCTCGTTCGCAGTGCCCGGCTCCAGCACGACCCGGTCGCCCACCCGGAAGCTGTTGCGGTTGGGCACCCTGATGCCCGTGGCCCCGGCCGCCGCCGGAACGCTGAGCGTCGTGGTGACGAAGCGGTCCGCGCCGGTCTCGAAGCTGTACGCGATCACGTCGCGGTTGTACCAGTGCTCGTCGGCGCTGTTGCCGGCCGCCGAGTAGAGCACGTCCGCGATCGGCCCGGTCCGCTCCGGCAGGATCACCGTATTGCGCTGCTCCTTGATCCGGTTGAGGATCCGGTCGCCCGCCTCGAAGAAGTACTTCTCGACGCCGATGTTCGGGTGCACGAGGTCACCCTCGGCGCGGTCTGGGCAGGTACGCGCCCGGCGACCACATGAAGTAGCCGCCGAAGCTGTGGATGTTGTTCGAGAACTTGATGTTGTCGAACGTGTCCGCAATCCACAGCTCGTTCTTGATCTCCGGCTCGGACGCCTCGGCGGGGCCGGCGTACACGTCGCTCGTGCACGAGTGCGACGCGCCGATGTAACCGTCGAAGATCGTCCCGGACGTGTTGTTCCGGTTGAGGTCGACGCCCCACGCGTTGCGCGCGGCCGGATCCGTGGCCGTGTAGACCTCGCCCGTCGCCGGATTGACCCGCGGTCGCCAGAAGTTCTGCGCGTTCGGGTTGTCGGTTTCCTTTCCGCCGACGACGCAGTGGTTCGTGAGGTTGCGTCGCTGCATGTTGAAGTTGTGCATCGAGTAGTGCGCGCCGTCCGGGTTCGACGACGGCAGGATGAAGATGTCGAGGTTGTCGACGAGCCGCCTCGTGAGCGGGTCAATCGCGTAGTTGCGCAGCAGCCGCTCGGCAGTCTCGAGGCAGGTGAGCGGCGTGGCCCACTCGCGCGCGTGCTGCTGGCAGTAGAGGAAGACGCCGACCTTGTTCCCCTGCTTCCCGCCCGAGTTGTTGCCGATGCGGAGCACCTGGTACTTGAACGGCCCGCGCTTGACGTGCGCGTTCGTCGCCGTCGTCAGGAAGTCGGACAGCGGGGTCCTGACGCGCGGTTCCACGATGCCGGCACCGGCGTTGCCGCGGTAGGTGCTCGCCACCACCAGGCGGCTGGCGCGCCGTTCCGTGTTGATCTCGCGGGCGACCTCCGCGGCCGTGCTCGACGGCGCGCCGTTGGCGTCCGTGGCCAGCTCGACGACGATGTTGTTCCCGCTCACCACGACGTCGAGATCGCCGTTGGGCAGGCCGGGGTTGCGGAACTCGGCGGTGATGTCATTGCCGCCCTCGTGGCCCCAGGCGCGTGACGTGAGCACGACGGCCCTGCCCTCGGAGCCCTGCGGGACCGAGTTGCCGGGCGGGGTGGCGCCCGCCATCGTGGCCTGCGCCCGCCGCTGGTAGCCGTTCGTCTTGTTCGGCAGCTGCACCAGCTTCGCGATGTTCGGGAACTCGTCCGCGAGCTCGCGAATGCGCCCGTAGACCTCGGTCGGGTCCATGTAGTGGGTCGTGAAGTCCTTCAGGAAGCCCGACGCCATCGGCGGCAGGCCGCCGCCGAGCCACGTGTTGACGTCCGCCTCGGCGACGGCTCCGGGTGCTCGATCCGACTCGGATGCGCGACGGCCGCGGCGGGTCCAGCGTGTTGACGTCGCCGATCCGGACCAGCAGGCGGTGCTCGATGTAGGTGTCCGGCGTCGTATCCGGGTCGATGTTCACGCTGATCGGCCGCGGCGGCGAGTCGATCGGCGTGCCCGGCCCGCGATCCCAGGAGAGCGACAGCGTCGGGCCCGTGTAGGTCGCGCCCTCCGGGGTTCGAGCCGCCCAGCCGGTCCTTGGCCTCGACGGACAGGAAGCGGCCGGCGTAGTTCTCGAAGTAGTCGACCCTGAGGATCACGATCTCGTCCTCGTGGGAGGCGGTCGTGATCGACTTGCCGCGGGCGGCCGCGCGCGCCCGGCGCTCTGCACGCCTGCCGCGCATCATCTGGGCGACGCGCTTCTCCCAGGTGGTCGGGCCCTCGATCGTGGTGCCCAGGTCGTAGCCGGCCCGGGCCAGCTTGGCGAAGCCCCGCTTGGTCCCGAACACAGTCGCCGTCACCGATCCGTCGCTGTTGCGGCGGAGATAGTGCTCGTTGAACTCGACCTTGTAGCGATGCGCCCTCACCTGCAGGCGCATGGCCGCCACCTTGCTCGGCAGGTTGACCTCGACGAGGCTCAGACCCTGGTGGGGGTCGATGCCCCGTCCAACCTGCGCCGAGGCGGTCCCCGCGACCGCCAACCACGCAGAAGCACAAACGAGTAGGGCGACCAGCACTCGGCGGGCGACGGCGGATCTCATCCTGGGGCTCTCCTCTTGTCGACTGGCCGGTTGGGGACCAATCTGGCGGATGAGCAGACGGCCCCCTGCCGGATGGCGACCGGGGATCTACCCGGGTCCGATGAAGCTAAACGCGGCGGTTCCTGGAAAGGTGACGCTCGTGGAACTCGACTGGCTTCGAAGTCTCTACGACGTCCACAACACGGCGGGGACGGCGTTTCCGGACGTCCTCGCTCGCGACTACCTGCACCCCGAGGTCGAGTTCGTGGAGTTCGCCGCGGCCCCCGGGGGCGGGACTCACCGCGGGCGCGGCGCGGTGGCGGAGCTCTTCCGGAGGCGCTTCGAGGCGGGCGCAATGCGGATCGAGGAGCTCGAGTTGACGGCGATCGACGAGCGCAGCGTGCTCGCCGCCTTCCGCGTCCACATGCGCGGGCTGGGCAGCGGGGCCGAGACCTCGATGCCGCTCTGGAATCTGATCACCCTCGACGGCGCGCGGATCGTGCGCGTCGAGGAGTTCAGCGACGAGGAGGCGGCGCTGGCCGCCGCTCGCCGGGCGGACTAAGCCGAGCGTGGCGGAGCGCAACCGGCACGTCGTCGTGCCAGGCTCTGTCGGGTGAACCTGGTCGAACGGCTGCTGCAGATCGACGTCTCGGCCCTCTCGGACGCGGACAAGACGCTGGCCGTGGTCGATCCCGCGCTGCGGGCGATGATCCCGGACGTGCGCATGGCCGGGCCTGCCTTCACCGTCCTCGCCGAGGACGACCACCTGCCCGTCATGGCCGGGCTCGCCGAGGCCGCGCCCGGCGAGGTGCTCGTGATCGCGACGGGCGGTAGCTCGCGCGCCGTGTTCGGCGAGCTGTTTGCGACCGAGGCGCGCCGGCGCGGGCTTGCCGGGATCGTCGCCGACGGCTACTGCCGCGACCTGCGCGGGCTGCGCGAGATCGGACTGCCCGTGTTCGCGCGCGGCACGACGCCGCGTTCCGGCACGACGGTGTCGCGCGCCGCCTCCGGAGCGACGATCGCCGTCGGCGGCGTGGACGTGTCGCCGGGTGACATCGTCTTCGGCGACGACGACGGGCTCCTGATCGCGACCGAGGAGCGGATCGCCGCGGCGCTGGACACCGCGGAGCTGATCGGGCGCAGCGAGCGCTCGATCCTCGCCGCGCAGGGCCGCGGTGAGGCGCTCCACGCCCTGACGAACTACGACGAGCACGTGGCCGCGCTCGACCGCGGCGAGACGAGCGCGCTCGAGTTCCGGGTCGATGAGCGTCACTGACTTCAGGCATGCCTTCGCGCGCAGGACGCGCGTCGCGGGCGGCAGCGAGCTCGCGACGATCCTCGCGGGGAGCCCGCCCGGGGTGCTGTCGATGACGGGCGGCTTCCCCAACCCGAAGACGTTCCCGACCGATGAGCTCGACGAGATCGCCGGCCGCCTGCTGAGCGAGGACTCAGCCGTCGCGATGCAGTACACGCCCTGCGAGGGTCTGCCGAGCGTGCGCGAGTACCTGGTGGAGCGCCAGGAGCGGCTCCAGGGCCGCCGCCCCGAGACCGCGGAGCTGATCGTGACGAGCGGCGGGATGGAGTGCATCACGCTGATGTGCCAGGCGCTCGTCGATCCCGGCGATCCGGTCGTGGTCGAGTCGCCGACGTATCTCGCCGCCCTGATGGCCCTCGGCCGGGCCGAGGCCGCGCCCGTGCCCATCGCGATGGACGAGGACGGATTGCGAGTCGACGAGCTCGAGGCGCAGCTCGCCGACGGGCTGCGGCCGAAGTTCGTCTACACGATCCCGGAGTACCAGAACCCGACGGGGCGGACGCTCCCGCTCGAGCGGCGTGAGGCGCTGGTCGAGGTCTGCCGAGCGCACGGCGTCCTGATCCTGGAGGACGTCGCCTATCGGGAGCTGTCCTTCGACGGGACCTCGCTGCCCACGCTCTGGTCGCTCGCGCCCGAGATCGTGCTGCAGGCGGGCACCTTCTCGAAGAGCTTCTTCCCGGGCGTGCGGCTCGGCTGGGCCGTCGGCCCGCGAGCGGTGGTGGCAGAGCTGGCCGCCGCGAAGCAGAACACCGACCAGTGCGCCGGTGGCCTCGGGCAGCGGATGGTCGAGGAGTACGGCCGCAGCGGCGGCTTCGAGCGACACCTACCTGCGGCGCGGGCGCTGTATGCGTCGCACTGGGCGGCGCTGTCGGCGGCGCTCGAGCGCCACATGCCCGACGGCGTCGAGTGGACGCAGCCCGTGGGCGGCTTCCTGACCTGGCTCACGCTCCCCGAGGCGGTCGACACGGTGGCGCTGCGGCCGGCCGCGCTCGAGGCCGGCGTCGCCTACGTGCCGGGCCCGCCGTTCTTCGTCGGCGACCGGGGCCACAACACCATGCGGCTGTCGTTCAGCCATCTCACGGAGCCCGGGCTCGAGCAGGCCGTTGAGCGCTTGGCGACGGTCGTTCGCGACCGCTGAGCTGCGCTACTCCTCGACCGTCGCGACACCCATCGGATGTCCTTTCCGTGGACGCGCGAAACGGGCGGAAGCTACCAGCCGGCCGGCGTCTAGGGCGAGACGGCGGTGCCGAGCGAGTTCGCCCCGAAGACCTTCGGGGTGCCCTCCTCGTAGTAGACGTCCACGCCGGTGACCTCGAAGCCGGCGCCCGACACGAGGTCGACGATCGGCCGGGTGAGGTGGCAGCCGCCGAACACCCGCTTCTGCACCGGCTCCAGGCGGTGCTGCCAGACCTGCACGCCCTCATCGGGGGCGAGCCCGTGCTCGACGAAGTGGAGCGTGCCGCCCGGCTTCAGCACGCGCCGCAGCTCCGCGAGCGCCGTGCCCAGGTCCGGGATCGTGCACATCGTCCAGGTCGAGAGGGCGGCGTCGAAGCTGTCGTCGGGGAACGGCAGCGACTGGCCGTCCAGGCCGGAGCGCTCGATCGGCGTGCTCGCCGCCGCCAGGCGCTTCTCTGCGAGCTTCCAGCCGAGGTCGGCGGGCTCGACCGCCGCCACGCGGGTCACGGCCGACGGATAGAACGGCACGTTGTGGCCGGAGCCGAAGCCGATCTCGACGACCTCGCCGGCAAGTCCCTCGCAGACCCTCCGGCGCTGCGGCTCGGCGTTCTTCATGCCGCAGGCGAAGTTGACTACTCGCGGGAGAACCTGATCGCCGTATATCCCCATGAGCCCAGTGTGACCGGTTCGACCGGCGCGCTTCGGGTAGCGAGTTCAGATGAAGCTAGAACGGAAGAAGAAGCCCAGCAATAGAGCCCTGCCGCTCATCGCCGTGGGCGCCGGTCTCGCCGCACTCGCCGGCGCGGTTGCGTTCCTCGGCAGCCGCAAGCGCCGACAGCGGGCCAAGGGTGCGGTCCAGGAGGCGACGGCGCCGGTCCGTCACGCGGGCCGCGAGTACGACGACGTGACGCTGGCGCGCAAGGTCGAGTCGGAGATACTCCGCGACGCGGATGCTCCCAAGGGCGCCGTCGCCGTCAGCGCGCAACACGGTGTCGTCGAGCTGCGCGGCGTGGTCCGGGACCCCGAGGAGCTCACGGCCCTGGGAGCCGCCGCCGCAAAGGTGAGCGGCGTCAAGGGCGTCAACAACCTCCTGCACACTCCGGGCTCGGAGCCGAAGCACTCTCCGGTGAGCGACCCGGCGGACGTTCGCGAGCGCGCAGAGCGGAGCTGAGCGGGCGGCGGGCCACCGAGCGCCCGGTGGCCCGCCTGCACGCGTCATCGCAGTGAGACCGCGACCTCCTCCAGGAGGTCCATCGACTCCTGCATCCCGGCCTCCATGCCGGACTCGATGATCATGTCGCGCAGCTCCTTGCTCGGGCACTGCATGAGGCACGAGAGCGTGGTGCGCCCGTCCGTCTCGGTGAACGTGATCGTGTTCACCGGCTCGTCCTCGGCGGGCAGCGGGTCGGCGCCGGGCATCTCGTACACCTCCGTGTTGACGAGCCGCTCGTCCGCGACGATCTCGCGGTACTCGCCGTGGAAGGCGACCTCGTAGCCCTCACTCGCGACCATCACGTAACGCCACTGGCCGCCGACACGCAGGTCGATCTCGGCGCTCGTGACGCGGCCGCGACGACCGCTCCACCAGCGCTCGACCAGCTCCGGCGTGGTCCAGGCCCGGTAGACGAGGTGCTTGGGCGCGTCGAACTCGCGCGTGATCAGGATCTGCTCATCGGTGGGCAACGTCACCTGTGCGCTGCCGCTGGTCGTCATCTCAGCCATCTCCTTGCTCCTTGTCCTTGAGTTCCTCGAGTACGACATCGAGCTGCTCGAACCGCTCGGACCAGAACTGCTCATAGCCCTTGACCCAGTCGTGGATCGGCTTGAGCACCTCGCCGTTCAGCCGGTAGAGCCGCCGGCGGCCGTCGCTACGCACCACGACGGCGCCGACCTCACGCAACACCCGCAGGTGCTTGGACACCTGCGGCTGTGCGAGTCCCAGCTCCTCGACGAGGTCACCCACGGGCCGCTCGCCGCCGGCCAGCACGTCAAGGATCTGACGCCGCCGGGGCTCCGCGACCGCGTTGAACGCGTCTGCCGTGGTTGCCGCTCGTGCCATGCGGCAAATATATACCGATATAGGAATATGTCAAGCGAGACGCGCTACTTGAGCCGCAGGCGCACCGGCTTGGAGCGGTTGCCGGCGCGGTCGGTGGCGACCAGAGCGAGGCGCCCGCCGCGCGCCTTCAGCCGCCGGACGACGCGCGTCAGGCCGACGCGGTTGGCGCCGCCCGCCGCCTCACGGATCAGCGTGCGGGAGCGCTTGCCGCGCGCGAGGGTGATCCTCACCGTGGCGCGCTCGGAGAGCCGGTAGCTCAGCCGCTTGCTCGCCGACAGGCGCGCGCGGGCGATCCGCGGCGCCATCGTGTCGACCGAGAAGGCGTGCGCCGCCGGGCTCAGGTCGAGTGCGCCGAAGATGTCGCGCGCGCGCACGCGAAGCACATGGGCGCCGTCCTTCACGGCGGCGAGCGTGTGCACGGCTTCGCATGCGGCGAACGCTCGCCCGTCGAGCGAGCACTCGAACGTCGATCCCTGCTTGGTGGTGCTGAAACGGAAGCTCGGAGCCGTGTTCCTCGAGAGGTCGGCCGGCCCGGCCTCGATGCGCGTGTCGGGGCGGAAGTCGAACTGCACCGATTCGCAGTCCGCGCTGATCGGGTCGGTGCCCTCGACGTCGGCGACAACGCTGTCCGCGCCGTCGCTGCAGGCGACGGTGTCGCCGCTGCCGTCGCGAACCTCGAAGCGATTGGCGACCTGCGAGCCGCTCAGCCGGTCCGCGAACGGGCTGCCGATGATGTTGGCGATTCCCTCGAGGCGGTCGATGCCGGCGCCGCCCGTGTCCTGAGGGACGTCGACCTTGGTGAGGTCGACGGTCACACCCTGCCGGACGCCCGCGGGCGGGGTGGCGTAGCTCGCCGTGTCGTTCCCCGCGATGCTGCGTATCCGGTCGTCCCCACCGAGACCCGCGATCAGGTCGTTCCCGTCGCCCGTGCTGAGGTCGTTGTCGCCGTCGGTTCCGATCAGGATGGCATCGGCGGTCGTGTCGAAGACCGCCGCATCCTCGATCGAGCTGAGCTGGTCGCGCCCGCCGGCGCCCGTGTCCTGGCGTCCGGCCAGGCGCAGGTCGGCGCGCACCGAGCTGTCGAACTCGCCCCAGGCGATCTCGTCCCTGCCCGGGCCGCCGTCGTAGACGTCGTCCTCAGTCGTGGGGCCGTACTCGCTCATCCAGTCGCTGCCCTCGCCGCCGTGCACCTCGTCGCGTCCGGGCCCGGCGGTGATGAACCCGGAACCGCTGGAACCGAACACGAGGTCGTCGCCCTCGTCGGCGTTGATGTCGGCGCGGAACGGCAGCGGGCCGCTGAACTCCGGGCCGCCGTTGGCCAGCACCCGGTCGTTGCCCGGGCCGGACAGGAGCACGGCCATCTCGGCGTCGCGGAGGTCGACGTCGACGTTGGGCGTCTCGCCCGGCGCGGCCTCCTGGTCGGCATTCAGGTTGACGCCCACGCCGGCCGTGGTGCGGCCGAGGCGCCAGAAGTCGTCGCCGGGGCCGCCCCAGATGTAGAGCCGGTCGGGGCCGGCGCCCATGAGCGCCTGGATGTCGATCTCGTCGCTGTTGCCGGGCTCGTTCACCTGGCCGGGACGTGAACGGGCCGCCCCGCAGGTCGATCGTGAAGTAGCTCTCGCCGCCCGAGTTGTCCGTATGGGCGATCACGTGGGTGTTGAGCACCGTCGGCTGGCCGCCGCAGCTCACGGGGGTCTGGCTGTCCTTCACCACGATGTCGTTGCCGCTGCGAACGATCGTGGCGCTGTCGATCGCCTGACCGCTCTGGATCGTGAGCGCGCCGCCCGCGGAGAAGCTGCAGGTCACGTCGGCGTCGGCGGCGTCGACGCCGCCCGCGAGATAGAGCGCGCCGGCGATGAGAAGGCCGGCGGCGAAGCGGCCGACGCGGCAAGGGGGAGCGGGGGAGCTGATGTCGATGCGAGCCATGTGGCGATTGTCGGCGCCGCCCGCGCCGCCGGGAATCCACCCTGAGGGTGAACCTCACCCCTCCTCGCAGCCGCCTATGTTCCAGGACATGACGCACATCCCCGCCGACGATCGTTACGACTCGATGGACTACCGGCGCTGTGGGCGTTCGGGCCTGAAGCTGCCGCCACTGTCGCTCGGGCTGTGGCACAACTTCGGCCACGACCGGCCGCTCGAGCGCTGCCGCGCGATGCTCCTGCGCGCCTTCGATCGGGGCGTCACCCACTTCGACCTGGCGAACAACTACGGCCCGCCCTACGGCTCCGCCGAGAGCAACTTCGGGCGCATCCTCGAGAGCGACCTGCGCCCCTACCGCGACGAGCTGATCATCTCGACCAAGGCGGGCTGGGACATGTGGCCTGGCCCCTACGGCGAGTGGGGTTCGCGCAAGTACCTGCTGGCGAGCCTCGACCAAAGCCTCGCGCGCATGGGCCTCGACTACGTCGACATCTTCTACTCGCACCGCTTCGACCCCGACACCCCGCTTGAGGAGACGATGGGCGCGCTCGCCAGCGCCGTCCACCAGGGCAAGGCGCTCTACGCCGGCATCTCCTCCTACGGCGCCGAGCGGACGGCCGAGGCGGCGGCGATCCTGCGCTCGCTGGGCACGCCGCTCCTCATCCATCAGCCCTCCTACTCGCTGCTGAACCGCTGGGTCGAGCAGGGCCTGCTCGACGTGCTGGAGGAGGAGGGCGTCGGCTGCATCGCCTTCTCGCCGCTCGCCCAGGGAATGCTGACCTCGAAATACCTCGACGGTGTGCCGGAGGACTCGCGCGCGGCGGAGGGCGACTCCCTGACGACGGACATGCTCACCGAGGAGCGCCTCGAGCACGTGCGCGCGCTCAACGAGATCGCAGCCGCGCGCGGGCAGAAGCTCTCGCAGATGGCGATCGCCTGGGTGCTGCGCGACCCGCGGGTGACGTCGGCCCTGATAGGGGCGAGCAGCGTCGAGCAGCTCGACGAGAACCTTGCGGCGCTCGACAACCTCGACTTCTCGGATGAGGAGCTCGAGGCGATCGACCGGCACGCGGTCGAGGTCGGCATCAACCTCTGGGAGGAGTCGAGCAGCGCCTAGCGCTCCTCGCTCAGAGCCGGCCGCCGCGGCAGTGAGGGATCGACCCGCAGCAGTCGCGCCGGCAGGCGCGGCAGCCACCAGTTCCAGCGCCCCATCAGCGCGATCACCGCAGGGACGATCAGCGCTCGAATCACGGTCGCGTCGATCAGGATCCCGGCCGCTAGGCCGGTGGCGAGCATCTTCACGTCGGTTTCCGGACCCGAGGCCATCGAGATGAACGAGAGGAACAGGATCAGGGCAGCGCTCGTCACGAGCCGCCCCGTCCGGCCGATGCCCTGGACGACGGCGGTCTCGGTAGAGCCCGTGCGGTCGTACTCCTCGCGCATGCGGCTGAGGATGAACACCTCGTAGTCCATCGAGAGCCCGAACAGGAAGGCGAAGACCATGAGCGGCATCCAGGACGGAATCGAGCCGGTGGCCTGGATGTCCCAGATCAGCTCCGAGCCGTAGCCCTGCTGCCAGACGAGCACCAGCACGCCCCAAGCGGCGGCGATGCTGAGCACGTTCAGCACGATGGCCTTGGCGGGCAGCAGCAGCGATCGGAATGCCCGGGCCAGCAGGATGAAGGTCGTGATCGTGATCAGCGCGATCATCAGCGGGAAGCTCCCGTAGACGGCGTCGACGAAGTCGGCGTTGGCCGCCGGCTGGCCGCCGAGGCGCACGTCCGGACCCGCGGCATGCGCCGTGTCGCGAACCGCGTCGAGCGTGGCCCCGCCCTGGTCGGAGCCGCTGTCGGCGACGGGGATCGCCTCGACGAGCGCCGCCCCGCCGCGCCGCCATGCGGCGTCGGCGGGCGCGACCGCGCCGTGGATCCCGTCCACGCTCGCGCAGATCGGCCGCGACCTTGCTCGGGGTCGGTGTCGCCCTCGACCAGGATCTCGTGGGGGAGCAGGGCACCCTCGCCGATGCCCGCCCGCTCGAGGGCCAGTAGGCCCTGCTTGGCGTCGCCGGAGCGCGCAACCGTGTCGGCGTCGGAGGTGCCGAGCTGGAGATTCGTGGCGGCGAAGGCAAGCGCGAGGATCACCGCCATGCCCGCGCCCGCAGCCAGCCAGCGGCGTCGCGAGACGGCCTCGGCCCAGCGGGTCCAGGCGCGACTCGCCTTGTTGTCGGTGCGCCGGTGGGGCCAGTCGAGGCGTGGGCCGAGCTTGGCCAGCAGCACGGGGAGCAGCGTGATCGCCACGACGGTGGAGACGAGCGGGATCAGCATGCCGCCGTAGCCCATCGAGCGCAGGAACGGCAGCGGCAGCGCGATCAGGGCCAAGAGCCCGATTGCGACGGTCAGGCCGCTGAACACAACCGCGCGCCCGGCCGTCTCCATCGCACGCTGAACCGCCTCGTCGCCGCTGCGGCCGTGAGCGCGTTCCTCGCGCCAGCGCGTGACGACGAGGAGTGAGTAGTCGATTGCCACGCCGAGTCCGATCAGGGCGATCAGGAACTGGACGATCGGCGACACGGAGGTCAGCTCGGTGAGGCCGAGCAGGAGCAGGAACGTGGTCATGATCGACACGAACGCCATGACCAGCGGGACGAACGCGAGGAAGGAAGCGAACACGAACGCCAGCACGACGAGCGCGCCCAGCGCACCCAGTACCGCCTCGAGCAGCACTCCTGGACCGCCCGTGTCGCTGCCGCTGTCCTCGGCGAGCGCGTCGAAACCGGTGAGGTGCACCGGCCTGCCGCCCACCTCGACTCCCTTCGGACTGCCGCGCTGGCGGCCCGTTCGGCCCGCAGGTTCTCGCCGAACGCCGAGCGCGGATCGGGACGCGGATAGACGAGGGCGAAGATGGTTCGCCCGTCCTTCGAGACGAAGGTGCTGTCGCCGGTCGAGGTGTAGGAGGCGATCCGGGCGTCCGGCAGCGCCCGCTCGAGGCGAGCGTCGAGGCGCTCCAGGTCGGCGCGAACGCCGGGCGAGCGCACGCTCTCTCCCTCCGGGAGGGTCACGACCGGCAGCAGCGGAGTGCCGCCGTTGCGGTCGCCGTTGAAGCGCTCGGCGATCTGGACGTTCGTCTTCCAGCTCTCCTTGTCGGGTATGGAGAAATCGTTTTCGAGCGCATTGGAGGCGGGGCCGGCGGCCGCGATCCCGGCGATGGTGAGCGCGATCCAGGTGATCACGACCGTGCGCTTGTGGCGCAGGACCCAACGTGTGAGTGACGACATCATGTCGGCGACGGTAGGCCCGGCGCGCCTTGCCGAGAACGCCCGCGCGAGTGATCCGGCGTACCCCCTGAGGTGGATGCTTCCGTCCCACCCAGGGGCGATTTCAGCGCGCCGGTGTGGCGCTACGCTCGCCTCCGAGATGACCCCCGACGGGCGCAGCCGCAACGATCTACTGCTCGACGCCGCGATCACGGTCGGCGTGCTCGCAGGATCGATCGGGCTGCTCGCCGCGGGCGAGCACGCGCAGGGCGGCGAGCTCAGCGTGGCGGGAGTGCTGTTCGCGGTGCTCGCCTCGCTGCCGGTCTTCTGGGTCCGGCGGGCCCCGCTCGCGGTGTTCGTCATCACGGGGCTCGCCGGCATCGGGCTGCAGCTGGTCGCGGATCCCGATGGCCCGCCGCTCGGCGCCACGCTCGCGCTCTACTGGGTGGCGGCAGCCGGCAGTCCGTCACGGTCCCATCTCGCGCTCGCCGTCGGACTGGTAATCGCGATTTTCGCCGGTCACGTGGTCACGAGCGGCGAGTTCCTCGACGCCGGGATGCTGTTCGGCGTGGCCCTCTGGACCGGGGCCTGGCTGGCAGGCGACCGGACACGCCTGCGGCGCGAACGAATGGCGGCGCTCGAGGAGCGCGCGATGCGGGCGGAGCGCGAGGCCGAGCGCGAGCGCCGGCTTGCGGCCGCGGAGGAGCGCGGGCGGATCGCTCGCGACCTGCACGACTCCGCCGGGCACGCGATGAACGTGATCCTCGTCCATGCGGGCCTCGGCCGGATCAAGAGCGCGGATGACCCGGAGGACGCGCGCGAGGCGTTCGCGACGATCGAGGACGTCGCGCGCGAGTCGGTCGGCGAGATCGATCAGATGGTGCGAGTGCTCCGCGAGCACGCGGCGCTCCCTGCCACGGGCGGCGAGGTCGAGCCGCCACCTGGCCTCGCCGCGTTCGACGGCCTCGTCGAGCGTCATCGCGCCGCCGGCCTGCGCGTTACGACCGAGGTCAGCGGCGCGCAGCGGCCGCTCCCGCCGGGCCTTGACCGCGGCGCCTATCGGATCCTGCAGGAGGCCCTGACAAACGCCGCCCGTCACGGTGACGGCAGCGCCGAGGTGGAGCTCGCCTACCGGCCCGATGCGCTCGAGGTGAGCGTCGCGAACCGGCTGCCGCGCGTGCCCGCGAACCACAGCGGCGGTGGGCATGGCGTCATCGGCATGCGCGAGCGCGCGGCGCTGCTCGGCGGCAGTCTCGAGGCGGGCCCCCAGAACGGGCACTTCCAGCTGCGCGCGCGGTTGCCCTTCTCCGACAAGCCCGCATGACGCCGCGCGTGAAGGTGCTGATCGTCGACGACGACGCCCTGATGCGCGCCGGTCTGCGCGGCGTCCTCGCGAGTGACGAAGGAATCGAGCTCGTCGGGGAGGCTGACGACGGGCGCCAGGCCGCCTATCGAACCCGGCTGCTCGAGCCTGACGTCGTGGTGATGGACGTTCGCATGCCCGATCTCGATGGCATCTCCGCCACCCGGGAAGTGCTGGCGGCGTTCCCCGACGTGAAGGTCGTGATCCTGACGACCTTCGAGCAGGACGACTACATCTTCGGGGCGCTCAGCGCCGGCGCGTCGGGGTTCCTCCTCAAGCGGACGCGGCCGGAGGAGCTGATCGACGCGATCCACACGATCGCCGCCGGCGACTCACTCCTGTCCCCGTCGGTCACGAGCAGGGTGATCCAGCAGATGGCCGGGCTGCCCGCGCCCGACGCGGCGCGGGACCCGCGCCTGGAGGAGCTCACCGCGCGTGAGCGGGAGGTGCTCGAGCACGTGGCGCGCGGCCTGTCGAACGCCGAGATCGCCGCTGCACTCGTGATCGAGGAGTCGACCGTCAAGACCCACGTCAAGCGCGTCCTGGCCAAGCTCGACGCGCGCGACCGCGTGCAGGCGGTCATCTTCGCCTACGAGACCGGGCTTATCCGGCCGGGCTGACGTCATCCTCGAGGAGGGCTTCGGAATCACCCTCCCGAGTGACCAAGGATCAGCCGCCGAGACGACGACAGAACGGCGGCGCGAATTCAGGCTGTCCAGGCATCAATCAGCCATTCCGAAACGGACGAAAGGACAGCAAGATGATTCGCAAGGGAGACCGTCTCGAGAACCCCGTGACCGGCGAGATTCTCATCTTCCACAAGACCTCGCAGGAGACGAACGGCGAGTCCGTGCTCGTCGAGACGATCGTCAGCCCCGACGGCAGCGTCGCGGCGGCCCACGTTCATCCACACCAGACCGAGCGCTTCGAGGTGCTCGAGGGCGAGGTCGGCTTGAGGGCCGGGCGCGAGGAGATCGTCGCCGGGCCCGGTGAGGTCGTGACCGTGGAGCCCGGCACACCGCACCGCTTCTGGAACGCCGGCGAGACCGACGCCCGCTTCCTGTGCGAGGTGAGCCCGGCGCTCGAGTTCGAGTCGCTGATCGAGACGATGTTCACGCTCGCCGCGGAGGGCAAGACGAACCGCAAGGGCATGCCCAACCCGTTCCGGCTCGCCGTGATCGCGCGGGCCCACTTCGACACGGTGCGCCTGCCCAAGGTCCCGGCCTGGATGCAGCGGGCGGCGCTCGCGATGGGCGCGGCGCTCGGCCGCACGATGGGTTACAAGCCGACGTTCGGCGCCCCGGCTTACGCATAGAGGTGAGACGCCTGCGGCGGCAGCGCGACTGCCGCCGC
Source organism: uncultured Thermoleophilaceae bacterium (assembly GCA_963739095.1). Classification (GTDB taxonomy): domain Bacteria; phylum Actinomycetota; class Thermoleophilia; order Solirubrobacterales; family Thermoleophilaceae; genus JACVRW01. Next base: position 2,076 of record CAVTZF010000003.1, on the reverse strand, counting down.
ATGGCCCGCTGTCGATCGGGCGCCCTCCCGTTCGTCGTTAGGGTGCAGCGGCGAGAGGCGCCGCTCCGATCGAAGGAGGCCCGATGAAGTACCTGCTGACTTTCGTCGTCGAGGAGGGCGCGATGGACAGCTCGCCCGAGGAGATGCGCGAAGCCCTCGAGCGCTGGAGCGCGTTCGATGAGGAGGCCGCGACGGCCGGGGCGCTGATCGCCTGCGAGCCGCTCGAGGAGAGCTCGACGAGCAGAACCCTCCGCGTCCCACGCGAGGGCGAGCCGGTGCTGACCGACGGTCCGTTCGCGGAGTCGAAGGAGCAACTCGGCGGCTTCTGCCTGCTCGAATGCGCGGACGCCGATGAGGCGCTCGCGTGGGCGCGCAAGGTGCCGCTGCGCGCGGGATCGATCGAGATCCGGCCGGTGATGGACCTCGCGCCGTTCGGCTATCAGAGCCGCACGCTGACGCCGGCGCACGCCTAGGCGCGACGGCTGGCGTCTGCAGCCGCGGAGGCGTAGCTTTGGAGCATTGGAGGGACGTCGCGACGAGTTCAACAAGCGCATGCTGGCCGAGTCGCTCTCGGAGCAGTTCGGCCTGGCGCTCGTCGCGGGCGACGCCCGCGCGGCCGAGGAGATCGCGCGCGAGGCGCTCGAGCTTTCGCTCACCGAGGCGATGCTCTACGACCTGGTGGTCGGGCCGGCCATGCATCGCATCGGCCGGCTCTGGGCCACCGGTGAGATAGGCGTCGGGCACGAGCACCTGGCCACGCAGATCGCCACCCGGGTGCTCGTGCTCGCCCACGAGGCGGCCGGCGTGGCGGCCGACCGAGCCCAGCGACGGGCGATGCTCGCCGCCGTCGAGGGCGAGCAGCACGTCGTGGCGCTCGACATGGGGGCGAAGCTGCTCGAGTCGGCCGGCTACGACGTGCTCACGCTCGGCCCGGACGTTCCGACGAGCGACCTGCCCGGCGTGATCGCGGACCACAGCCCGGCGCTGTTCGCGCTTTCCGCGACCATGCCCGAGACCGGGGCGCGCGTGCCCGCAGCCGTCGACGCGATCACCCAGACGGACGCCGATGTCGGTCTCATCCTCGGCGGGGCCGGCATCCCACCCGCCGTGCTGCCCGATCCGCGCGTCGTGGTCGAGCGGAGCGTCGCGGGCATAGTCGACGCGGCCGACCGGCTCGTGCGGCGCGCCGGGCTGAACTAGAGCCCCGGGACCTCCGCGCCCGACGGCAGCCCTTCCGCGACGTACTTGTCGTAGAGCTCCCGCCACGCAGGCGTGGCGCCGATCCCGGGCGCCTCGGCCGCCTCGCCCGCCAGCAGCCGGTCGAGCTCGGTCAGGCACGTCTCCCAGCCGGCGGCGTCGCGGGCGGCCTGGATGCGCTCGCTCAGGAAATGCGTGAAGAGCAGCCGGCAGCCGTCGCCGGCAGGTTCGAGCTCGAAGCGCAGCTGCTCGCCGCCCCAGTCGAAGGCGAACAGCTGCGGCGGGTCGAGCTCCGTGACCTCGCCCTCGGTCGGCGGCGCGTCGGGGTCGTCGAACCTGAACGACATGGGTGCCCCCACGTGCTGCTCGTAGTCGACCGCGGCCGGGAACCACTGGCGGATCTCCGCGGGGTCCGTGATCGCCCGCCAGACCTTCTCGACGGGGTGCGGGAGCGAGCGCTCGAAGCGCAGGGCCGGGCGGCCGCCGATCTCGAGGTAGGTGCCGTTCATGGTTCGTCGTTCCTTTCGTCCAGGTGCCGTTCGAGGCCGTCGAGGCTGCGCGACCAGAGCCGCCGGTAGGGGGCGAGCCAGGCGTCGAGCTCCGCGAGCGGCTCGGGGCGCACGCGGTAGAGCCGGCGCTGGGCGTCGGCGCGCACGCCGACCAGCCCGACCTCGCGCAGCACGCGCAGGTGCTTCGACACGGCCGGCTGGCTCATGTCGAGCCGTTCGACGAGATCGCCCACTGGGCGCTCGCGTTCCCGCAGCAGGTCGAGGATCTGCCGGCGGGTGGGCTGTGCAAGGGCCTCGACGGCGGTCATGGACGTTGAATATAACCAGTGAGGCATATACGTCAAGCGAGGACCCCTCCGTATGCTGGAGG
>CAVTZF010000002.1:0-23350 GCA_963739095.1 uncultured Thermoleophilaceae bacterium | reverse complement strand
AGTTGTGCATCGAGTAGTGCGCGCCGTCAGGGTTCGACGACGGCAGAATGAAGATGTCGAGGTTGTCGACGAGCCGCCTCGTGAGCGGGTCAATCGCGTAGTTGCGCAGGAGCCGCTCGGCAGTCTCGAGGCAGGTGAGCGGCGTTGCCCACTCGCGCGCGTGCTGCTGGCAGTAGAGGAAGACGCCGACCTTGTTCCCCTGCTTCCCGCCTGAGTTATTGCCGATGCGGAGCACCTGATACTTGAACGGTCCGCGCTGGACGTGCGCGTTCGTCGGTGTCGTCAGGAAATCGGACAGCGGGGTCCTGACGCGCGGCTCGACGATGCCGGCCCCTGCGTCGCCGCGATAGGTGGTCGCAACGAGCCGTCGGCTCGCCTGCCGGTCGAGGTTGATCTCGCGAGCAACCTGCGCGGCTGTGCTAGAGGGCGCCCCGTTGGCGTCCGTGGCCAGCTCGACCACGATGTTGTTCCCGCTCACTACGACGTCGAGATCCCCGTTGGGGACGGGGGCGGCTCGGAACTCGGCGGTGAGGTCGTTGCCGCCCTCGTGGCCCCAGGCCCGTGACGTGAGCACGACGGCCCTGCCCTCGGAGCCCGATGGCACCGAGTTGCCGGGCGGGTTCGTGCCGGCCATCGTGGCCTGCGCCCGCCGCTGGTAGCCGTTCGTCTTGTTCGGCAGCTGCACCAGCCTCGCGATGTTCGGGAACTCGCCCGCGAGCTGGCGGATGCGTCCGTAGACCTCTGTCGGGTCCAGGTAGCGGGTCGTGAAGTCGGAGAGGAAGCCCGCTCCCATCGGCGGCAGTCCGCCGCCGAGCCATGTGTTGACATCGGCCTCGGCCGCTACACCGGGGGTGCTCGAGCCGACCCGGACGCGCGCCGGCCGCGGCGGGTCCAGAGTGTTGACGTCGCCGATCCGGACCAGCAGGCGATGCTCGATGTAGGTGTCCGGCGTGGTGTCGGGATCGATGTTCACGCTCATCGGCCGCGGCGGCGAGTCGATCGGCGTGCCCGGCCCGCGATCCCACGAGAGCGACAGCGCCGGGCCCGTGTAGGTCGCGCCCTCCGGCGTTGAGCCGCCCAGCCGGTCCTTGGCCTCGACGGACAGGAAGCGGCCGGCGTAGTTCTCGAAGTAGTCGACTCGCAGGATCACGATCTCGTCCTGGTGGGACGCCGTCCCGATCGACTTGCCGCGGGCGGCCGCGCTCGCCCGGCGCTCTGCACGCCTGCCGCGCATCATCTGGGCGACGCGCTTCTTCCAGGTGGCCGGGCCCTCGATCGTGGTGCCCAGGTCATAGCCGGCCCGGGCCAGCTTGGCGAAGCCCCGCTTGGTCCCGAACACAGTCGCCGTCACCGATCCATCGCTGTTGCGGCGGAGATAGTGCTCGTTGAACTCGACCTTGTAGCGATGCGCCCTCACCTGCAGGCGCATGGCCGCCACCTTGCTCGGCAGGTTGACCTCGACGAGGCTCAGACCCTGGTGGGGATCGATGCCCCGTCCAACCTGCGCCGAGGCGGTCCCCGCGACCGCCAACCACGCAGAAGCACAAACGAGTAGGGCGACCAGCACTCGGCGGGCGACGGCGGATCTCATCCTGGGGCTCTCCTCTTGTCGACTGGCCGGTTGGGGACCAATCTGGCGGATGAGCAGACGGCCCCCTGCCGGATGGCGACCGGGGATCTACCCGGGTCCGATGAAGCTAAACGCGGCGGTTCCTGGAAAGGTGACGCTCGTGGAACTCGACTGGCTTCGAAGTCTCTACGACGTCCACAACACGGCGGGGACGGCGTTTCCGGACGTCCTCGCTCGCGACTACCTGCACCCCGAGGTCGAGTTCGTGGAGTTCGCCGCGGCCCCCGGGGCGGGACTCACCGCGGGCGCGGCGCGGTGGCGGAGCTCTTCCGGAGGCGCTTCGAGACGGGCGCAATGCGGATCGAGGAGCTCGAGTTGACGGCGATCGACGAGCGCAGCGTGCTCGCCGCCTTCCGGGTCCACATGCGCGGGCTGGGCAGCGGGGCCGAGACCTCGATGCCGCTCTGGAATCTGATCACCCTCGACGGCGCGCGGATCGTGCGCGTCGAGGAGTTCAGCGACGAGGCGGCGGCGCTGGCCGCCGCTCGCCGGGCGGACTAAGCCGAGCGTGGCGTAGCGCAACCGGCACGTCGTCGTGCCAGGCTCTGTCGGGTGAACCTGGTCGAACGGCTGCTGCAGATCGACGTCTCGGCCCTCTCGGACGCGGACAAGACGCTGGCCGTGGTCGATCCCGCGCTGCGGGCGATGATCCCGGACGTGCGCATGGCCGGGCCTGCCTTCACCGTCCTCGCCGAGGACGACCACCTGCCCGTCATGGCCGGGCTCGCCGAGGCCGCGCCCGGCGAGGTGCTCGTGATCGCGACGGGCGGTAGCTCGCGCGCCGTGTTCGGCGAGCTGTTTGCGACCGAGGCGCGCCGGCGCGGGCTTGCCGGGATCGTCGCCGACGGCTACTGCCGCGACCTGCGCGGGCTGCGCGAGATCGGGCTGCCGGTGTTCGCGCGCGGCACGACGCCGCGTTCCGGCACGACGGTGTCGCGCGCCGCCTCCGGAGCGACGATCGCCGTCGGCGGCGTGGACGTGTCGCCGGGCGACATCGTCTTCGGCGACGACGACGGGCTCCTGATCGCGACCGAGGAGCGGATCGCCGCGGCGCTGGACACCGCGGAGCTGATCGGGCGCAGCGAGCGCTCGATCCTCGCCGCGCAGGGCCGCGGTGAGGCGCTCCACGCCCTGACGAACTACGACGAGCACGTGGCCGCGCTCGACCGCGGCGAGACGAGCGCGCTGGAGTTCCGGGTCGATGAGCGTCACTGACTTCAGGCACGCCTTCGCGCGCAGGACGCATGTCGCGGGCGGCAGCGAGCTCGCGACGATCCTCGCGGGGAGCCCGCCCGGCGTGCTCTCGATGACGGGCGGCTTCCCCAACCCGAAGACGTTCCCGACCGATGAGCTCGACGAGATCGCCGGCCGCCTGCTGAGCGAGGACTCCGCCGTCGCGATGCAGTACACGCCCTGCGAGGGTCTGCCGAGCGTGCGCGAGTACCTGGTGGAGCGCCAGGAGCGGCTCCAGGGCCGCCGCCCCGAGACCGCGGAGCTGATCGTGACGAGCGGCGGGATGGAGTGCATCACGCTGATGTGCCAGGCGCTCGTCGATCCCGGCGATCCGGTCGTGGTCGAGTCGCCGACGTACCTCGCCGCCCTGATGGCCCTCGGCCGGGCCGAGGCAGCGCCCGTGCCCATCGCGATGGACGAAGACGGATTGCGAGTCGACGAGCTCGAGGCGCAGCTCGCCGACGGGCTGCGGCCGAAGTTCGTCTACACGATCCCGGAGTACCAGAACCCGACGGGGCGGACGCTCCCGCTCGAGCGGCGTGAGGCGCTCGTCGAGGTCTGCCGAGCGCACGGCGTCCTGATCCTGGAGGACGTCGCCTACCGGGAGCTGTCCTTCGACGGGACCTCGCTGCCCACGCTCTGGTCGCTCGCGCCCGAGATCGTGCTGCAGGCGGGCACCTTCTCGAAGAGCTTCTTCCCGGGCGTGCGGCTCGGCTGGGCCGTCGGCCCGCGAGCGGTGGTGGCAGAGCTGGCCGCCGCGAAGCAGAACACCGACCAGTGCGCCGGTGGCCTCGGGCAGCGGATGGTCGAGGAGTACGGCCGCAGCGGCGGCTTCGAGCGACACCTACCTGCGGCGCGGGCGCTGTATGCGTCGCACTGGGCGGCGCTGTCGGCGGCGCTCGAGCGCCACATGCCCGACGGCGTCGAGTGGACGCAGCCCGTGGGCGGCTTCCTGACCTGGCTCACGCTCCCCGAGGCGGTCGACACGGTGGCGCTGCGGCCGGCCGCGCTCGAGGCCGGCGTCGCCTACGTGCCGGGCCCGCCGTTCTTCGTCGGCGACCGGGGCCGCAACACCATGCGGCTGTCGTTCAGCCATCTCACGGAGCCCGGGCTCGAGCAGGCGGTTGAGCGCTTGGCGACGGTCGTTCGCGACCGCTGAGCTGCGCTACTCCTCGACCGTCGCGACACCCATCGGATGTTCTTTCCGTGGACGCGCGAAACGGGCGGAAGCTACCAGCCGGCCGGCGTCTAGGGCGAGACGGCGGTGCCGAGCGAGTTCGCCCCGAAGACCTTCGGGGTGCCCTCCTCGTAGTAGACGTCCACGCCGGTGACCTCGAAGCCGGCGCCCGACACGAGGTCGACGATCGGCCGGGTGAGGTGGCAGCCGCCGAACACCCGCTTCTGCACCGGCTCCAGGCGGTGCTGCCAGACCTGCACGCCCTCATCGGGGGCGAGCCCGTGCTCGACGAAGTGGAGCGTGCCGCCCGGCTTCAGCACGCGCCGCAGCTCCGCGAGCGCCGTGCCCAGGTCCGGGATCGTGCACATCGTCCAGGTCGAGAGGGCGGCGTCGAAGCTGTCGTCGGGGAACGGCAGCGACTGGCCGTCCAGGCCCGAGCGCTCGATCGGCGTGCTCGCCGCCGCCAGGCGCTTCTCTGCGAGCTTCCAGCCGAGGTCGGCGGGCTCGACCGCCGCCACGCGGGTCACGGCCGCCGGATAGAACGGGACGTTGTGGCCGGAGCCGAAGCCGATCTCGACGACCTCGCCGGCAAGTCCCTCGCAGACCCTCCGGCGCTGCGGCTCGGCGTTCTTCATGCCGCAGGCGAAGTTGACTACTCGCGGGAGAACCTGATCGCCGTATATCCCCATGAGCCCAGTGTGACCGGTTCGACCGGCGCGCTTCGGGTAGCGAGTTCAGATGAAGCTAGAACGGAAGAAGAAGCCCAGCAATAGAGCCCTGCCGCTCATCGCCGTGGGCGCCGGTCTCGCGGCACTCGCCGGCGCGGTTGCGTTCCTCGGCAGCCGCAAGCGCCGACAGCGGGCCAAGGGTGCGGTCCAGGAGGCGACGGCGCCGGTCCGTCACGCGGGCCGCGAGTACGACGACGTGACGCTGGCGCGCAAGGTCGAGTCGGAGATACTCCGCGACGCGGATGCTCCCAAGGGCGCCGTCGCCGTCAGCGCGCAACACGGTGTCGTCGAGCTGCGCGGCGTGGTCCGGGACCCCGAGGAGCTCACGGCCCTGGGAGCCGCCGCCGCAAAGGTGAGCGGCGTCAAGGGCGTCAACAACCTCCTGCACACTCCGGGCTCGGAGCCGAAGCACTCTCCGGTGAGCGACCCGGCGGACGTTCGCGAGCGCGCAGAGCGGAGCTGAGCGGGCGGCGGGCCACCGAGCGCCCGGTGGCCCGCCTGCACGCGTCATCGCAGTGAGACCGCGACCTCCTCCAGGAGGTCCATCGACTCCTGCATCCCGGCCTCCATGCCGGACTCGATGATCATGTCGCGCAGCTCCTTGCTCGGGCACTGCATGAGGCACGAGAGCGTGGTGCGCCCGTCCGTCTCGGTGAACGTGATCGTGTTCACCGGCTCGTCCTCGGCGGGCAGCGGGTCGGCGCCGGGCATCTCGTACACCTCCGTGTTGACGAGCCGCTCGTCCGCGACGATCTCGCGGTACTCGCCGTGGAAGGCGACCTCGTAGCCCCCACTCGCGACCATCACGTAACGCCACTGGCCGCCGACACGCAGGTCGATCTCGGCGCTCGTGACGCGGCCGCGACGACCGCTCCACCAGCGCTCGACCAGCTCGGGCGTGGTCCAGGCCCGGTAGACGAGGTGCTTGGGCGCGTCGAACTCGCGCGTGATCAGGATCTGCTCGTCGGTGGGCAACGTCACCTGTGCGCTGCCGCTGGTCGTCATCTCAGCCATCTCCTTGCTCCTTGTCCTTGAGTTCCTCGAGTACGACATCGAGCTGCTCGAACCGCTCGGACCAGAACTGCTCATAGCCCTTGACCCAGTCGTGGATCGGCTTGAGCACCTCGCCGTTCAGCCGGTAGAGCCGCCGGCGGCCGTCGCTGCGCACCACGACGGCGCCGACCTCACGCAACACCCGCAGGTGCTTGGACACCTGCGGCTGTGCGAGTCCCAGCTCCTCGACGAGGTCACCCACGGGCCGCTCGCCGCCGGCCAGCACGTCAAGGATCTGACGCCGCCGGGGCTCCGCGACCGCGTTGAACGCGTCTGCCGTGGTTGCCGCTCGTGCCATGCGGCAAATATATACCGATATAGGAATATGTCAAGCGAGACGCGCTACTTGAGCCGCAGGCGCACCGGCTTGGAGCGGTTGCCGGCGCGGTCGGTGGCGACCAGAGCGAGGCGCCCGCCGCGCGCCTTCAGCCGCCGGACGACGCGCGTCAGGCCGACGCGGTTGGCGCCGCCCGCCGCGTCACGGATCAGCGTGCGGGAGCGCTTGCCGCGCGCGAGGGTGATCCTCACCGTGGCGCGCTCGGAGAGCCGGTAGCTCAGCCGCTTGCTCGCCGACAGGCGCGCGCGGGCGATCCGCGGCGCCATCGTGTCGACCGAGAAGGCGTGCGCCGCCGGGCTCAGGTCGAGTGCGCCGAAGATGTCGCGCGCGCGCACGCGGAGCACATGGGCGCCGTCCTTCACGGCGGCGAGCGTGTGCACGGCTTCGCATGCGGCGAACGCTCGCCCGTCGAGCGAGCACTCGAACGTCGATCCCTGCTTGGTGGTGCTGAAACGGAAGCTCGGAGCGGTGTTCCTCGAGAGGTCGGCCGGCCCGGCCTCGATGCGCGTGTCGGGGCGGAAGTCGAACTGCACCGATTCGCAGTCCGCGCTGATCGGGTCGGTGCCCTCGACGTCGGCGACAACGCTGTCCGCGCCGTCGCTGCAGGCGACGGTGTCGCCGCTGCCGTCGCGAACCTCGAAGCGATTGGCGACCTGCGAGCCGCTCAGCCGGTCCGCGAACGGGCTGCCGATGATGTTGGCGATTCCCTCGAGGCGGTCGATGCCGGCGCCGCCCGTGTCCTGGGGGACGTCGACCTTGGTGAGGTCGACGGTCACACCCTGCCGGACGCCCGCGGGCGGGGTGGCGTAGCTCGCCGTGTCGTTCCCGCCGATGCTGCGTATCCGGTCGTCCCCACCGAGACCCGCGATCAGGTCGTTCCCGTCGCCCGTGCTGAGGTCGTTGTCGCCGTCGGTTCCGATCAGGACGGCATCGGCGGTCGTGTCGAAGACCGCCGCATCCTCGATCGAGCTGAGCTGGTCGCGCCCGCCGGCGCCCGTGTCCTGGCGTCCGGCCAGGCGCAGGTCGGCGCGCACCGAGCTGTCGAACTCGCCCCAGGCGATCTCGTCCCTGCCCGGGCCGCCGTCGTAGACGTCGTCCTCGCTCGTGGGGCCGTACTCGCTCATCCAGTCGCTGCCCTCGCCGCCGTGCACCTCGTCGCGTCCGGGGCCGGCGGTGATGAACCCGGATCCGCTGGAACCGAACACGAGGTCGTCGCCCTCGTCGGCGTTGATGTCGGCGCGGAACGGCAGCGGGCCGCTGAACTCCGGGCCGCCGTTGGCCAGCACCCGGTCGTTGCCCGGGCCGGACAGGAGCACGGCCATCTCGGCGTCGCGGAGGTCGACGTCGACGTTGGGCGTCTCGCCCGGCGCGGCCTCCTGGTCGGCATTCAGGTTGACGCCCACGCCGCCCGTGGTGCGGCCGAGGCGCCAGAAGTCGTCGCCGGGGCCGCCCCAGATGTAGAGCCGGTCGGGGCCGGCGCCCATGAGCGCCTGGATGTCGATCTCGTCGCTGTTGCCGGGCTCGTTCACCTGGCCGGGACTGAACGGGCCGCCCCGCAGGTCGATCGTGAAGTAGCTCTCGCCGCCCGAGTTGTCCGTATGGGCGATCACGTGGGTGTTGAGCACCGTCGGCTGGCCGCCGCAGCTCACGGGGGTCTGGCTGTCCTTCACCACGATGTCGTTGCCGCTGCGAACGATCGTGGCGCTGTCGATCGCCTGACCGCTCTGGATCGTGAGCGCGCCGCCCGCGGAGAAGCTGCAGGTCACGTCGGCGTCGGCGGCGTCGACGCCGCCCGCCAGATAGAGCGCGCCGGCGATGAGAAGGCCGGCGGCGAAGCGGCCGACGCGGCAAGGGGGAGCGGGGGAGCTGATGTCGATGCGAGCCATGTGGCGATTGTCGGCGCCGCCCGCGCCGCCGGGAATCCACCCTGAGGGTGAACCTCACCCCTCCTCGCAGCCGCCTATGTTCCAGGACATGACGCACATCCCCGCCGACGATCGTTACGACTCGATGGACTACCGGCGCTGTGGGCGCTCGGGCCTGAAGCTGCCGCCACTGTCGCTCGGGCTGTGGCACAACTTCGGCCACGACCGGCCGCTCGAGCGCTGCCGCGCGATGCTCCTGCGCGCCTTCGATCGGGGCGTCACCCACTTCGACCTGGCGAACAACTACGGCCCGCCCTACGGCTCCGCCGAGAGCAACTTCGGGCGCATCCTCGAGAGCGACCTGCGCCCCTACCGCGACGAGCTGATCATCTCGACCAAGGCGGGCTGGGACATGTGGCCTGGCCCCTACGGCGAGTGGGGTTCGCGCAAGTACCTGCTGGCGAGCCTCGACCAGAGCCTCGCGCGCATGGGCCTCGACTACGTCGACATCTTCTATTCGCACCGCTTCGACCCCGACACCCCGCTTGAGGAGACGATGGGCGCGCTCGCCAGCGCCGTCCACCAGGGCAAGGCGCTCTACGCCGGCATCTCCTCCTACGGCGCCGAGCGGACGGCCGAGGCGGCGGCGATCCTGCGCTCGCTGGGCACGCCGCTCCTCATCCATCAGCCCTCCTACTCGCTGCTGAACCGCTGGGTCGAGCAGGGCCTGCTCGACGTGCTGGAGGAGGAGGGCGTCGGCTGCATCGCCTTCTCGCCGCTCGCCCAGGGAATGCTGACCTCGAAATACCTCGACGGCGTGCCCGAGGACTCGCGCGCGGCGGAGGGCGACTCCCTCACGACGGACATGCTCACCGAGGAGCGCCTCGAGCACGTGCGCGCGCTCAACGACCTCGCCGCCGCGCGCGGGCAGAAGCTCGCGCAGATGGCGATCGCCTGGGTGCTGCGCGACCCGCGCGTGACTTCGGCCCTGATCGGGGCGAGCAGCGTCGAGCAGCTCGACGAGAACCTTGCGGCGCTCGACAACCTCGAGTTCTCCGATGACGAGCTCGCGGAGATCGACCGGCACGCGGTCGAGGTCGGCATCAACCTCTGGGAGGAGTCGAGCAGCGCCTAGCGCTCCTCGCCCAGAGCCGGGCGTCGCGGCAGCGAGGGATCGACGCGCAGCAGTCGCGCCGGCAGGCGCGGCAGCCACCAGTTCCAGCGCCCCATCAGTGAGATCACCGCAGGAACGATCAGCGCGCGAATCACGGTCGCGTCGATCAGGATCCCGGCCGCAAGGCCGGTGGCGAGCATCTTCACGTCGGTTTCCGGACCCGAGGCCATCGAGATGAACGAGAGGAACAGGATCAGCGCAGCGCTCGTAACGAGCCGCCCAGTCCGGCCGATGCCCTGCACGACGGCCGTCTCGGTCGAGCCCGTGCGGTCGTACTCCTCGCGCATGCGGCTGAGGATGAACACCTCGTAGTCCATCGAAAGGCCGAACAGGAAGGCGAAGATCATTAGCGGCATCCAGGACGGGATCGAGCCGGTTGCCTGGATGTCCCAGATCAGCTCCGAGCCGTAGCCGTGCTGCCAGACGAGCACGAGCACTCCCCAGGCCGCGGCGATGCTGAGCACGTTCAGGACGATCGCCTTGGCGGGCAGCAACAGCGATCGGAATGCGCGGGCCAGCAGGATGAACGTCGTGATCGTGATCAGCGCGATCATCAACGGGAAGCTTCCGTAGACGGCGTCGACGAAGTCGGCGTTGGCCGCCGGCTGGCCGCCGAGACTCACATCCGGCCCCGCGGCGTGCGCCGTTTCGCGCACCCTGTCGAGAGTGGCGCCACCCTCATCGGAGCCGCTGTCGCTCACCGGGATCGCCTCGACCAGCGCCGACCCGTCGCGCCGCCATGACGCCTCGTCGGGGGCGACCGCGCCGTGGATTCCGTCCACCTCGCGCAGATCGGCCGCGACCCGCTCGGGATCCGTGCTGCCGTCGACCAGGATCTCGTGGGGGAGCAGCGCCCCCTCTCCGATGCCGGCCCGTTCGAGCGCGACGAGGCCCTGCTTGGCGTCGCCGGAGCGGGCGACCGTGTCGGCATCCGAGCTGCCGAGCTGGAGGTCCGTGGCGGCGAGGGCAAGCGCGAGGATCACCGTCATGCCGGCGCCCGCGGCCACCCAGCGGCGCCGCGTGACGGCGGCGGCCCAGCGCGTCCAGGCGCGACTCGCCTTGTCGTCGGTGCGCCGGTGGGGCCAGTCGAGGCGGGGGCCGAGCTTGGCCAGCAGCACCGGGAGCAGCGTGATCGCCACGGCGGTTGAGACGAGCGGGATAAGCATGCCGCCGTAGCCCATCGAGCGCAGGAACGGCAGCGGCAGCGCGATCAACGCGAAGAGCCCGATCGCCACGGTAAGGCCGCTGAACACGACCGCGCGTCCGGCGGTCTCCATCGCCCGCTGAACCGCCTCGTCGCCGCTGCGGCCGTGCGCGCGTTCCTCGCGCCAGCGCGTCGCGACGAGCAGCGAGTAGTCGATCGCCACGCCGAGCCCGATCAGGGCGATCAGGAACTGCACGATCGGCGACACGGAGGTCAGCTCGGTGAGGCCGAACAACAGCAGGAAGGTGGTCATGATCGAAACGAACGCCATGACGAGCGGCACGAACGCGAGCAGGGACGCGAACACGAAGGCGAGCACGACGAGCGCGCCGAGCGCCCCGAGCACGGCCTCGAGCAGCACGCCGGGCCCGCCCGAGTCGCTGCCGCTGTCCTCGGCGAGCGCGTCGAACCCGGTGAGGTGCACGGGCCTGCCGCCCACCTCGACTCCGCGGACTGCCGCGCTCGCGGCCCGTTCGGCCCGCGGGTTCTCGCCGAACGCCGAGCGCGGATCGGGACGCGGGTAGACGAGGGCGAAGGTGGTGCGCCCGTCCTTCGAGACGAAGGTGCTGTCGCCGGTCGAGGTGTAGGAGGCGATCCGGGCGTCCGGCAGCGCCCGCTCGAGGCGAGCGTCGAGGCGCTCCAGGTCGGCGCGAACGCCGGGCGAGCGCACGCTCTCTCCCTCCGGGAGGGTCACGACCGGCAGCAGCGGAGTGCCGCCGTTGCGGTCTCCGCTGTAGCGCTCGGCGATCTGGACGTTCGTCTTCCAGCTCTCCTTGTCGGGTATGGAGAAATCGTTTTCGAGCGCATTGGAGGCGGGGCCGGCGGCCGCGATCCCGGCGAGGGTGAGCGCGATCCAGGTGATCACGACCGTGCGCTTGTGGCGCAGGACCCAACGTGTGAGTGACGACATCATGTCGGCGACGGTACGCCCGGCGCGCCTTGCCGAGAACGCCCGCGCGAGTGATCCGGCGTACCCCCTGAGGTGGATGCTTCCGTCCCACCCAGGGGCGATTTCAGCGCGCCGGTGTGGCGCTACGCTCGCCTCCGAGATGACCCCCGACGGGCGCAGCCGCAACGATCTACTGCTCGACGCCGCGATCACGGTCGGCGTGCTCGCAGGATCGATCGGGCTGCTCGCCGCGGGCGAGCACGCGCAGGGCGGCGAGCTCAGCGTGGCGGGAGTGCTGTTCGCGGTGCTCGCCTCGCTGCCGGTCTTCTGGGTCCGGCGGGCCCCGCTCGCGGTGTTCGTCATCACGGGGCTCGCCGGCATCGGGCTGCAGCTGGTCGCGGATCCCGATGGCCCGCCGCTCGGCGCCACGCTCGCGCTCTACTGGGTGGCGGCAGCCGGCAGTCCGTCACGGTCCCATCTCGCGCTCGCCGTCGGACTGGTAATCGCGATTTTCGCCGGTCACGTGGTCACGAGCGGCGAGTTCCTCGACGCCGGGATGCTGTTCGGCGTGGCCCTCTGGACCGGGGCCTGGCTGGCAGGCGACCGGACACGCCTGCGGCGCGAACGAATGGCGGCGCTCGAGGAGCGCGCGATGCGGGCGGAGCGCGAGGCCGAGCGCGAGCGCCGGCTTGCGGCCGCGGAGGAGCGCGGGCGGATCGCTCGCGACCTGCACGACTCCGCCGGGCACGCGATGAACGTGATCCTCGTCCATGCGGGCCTCGGCCGGATCAAGAGCGCGGATGACCCGGAGGACGCGCGCGAGGCGTTCGCGACGATCGAGGACGTCGCGCGCGAGTCGGTCGGCGAGATCGATCAGATGGTGCGAGTGCTCCGCGAGCACGCGGCGCTCCCTGCCACGGGCGGCGAGGTCGAGCCGCCACCTGGCCTCGCCGCGTTCGACGGCCTCGTCGAGCGTCATCGCGCCGCCGGCCTGCGCGTTACGACCGAGGTCAGCGGCGCGCAGCGGCCGCTCCCGCCGGGCCTTGATCGCGGCGCCTATCGGATCCTGCAGGAGGCCCTGACAAACGCCGCCCGTCACGGTGACGGCAGCGCCGAGGTGGAGCTCGCCTACCGGCCCGATGCGCTCGAGGTGAGCGTCGCGAACCGGCTGCCGCGCGTGCCCGCGAACCACAGCGGCGGTGGGCATGGCGTCATCGGCATGCGCGAGCGCGCGGCGCTGCTCGGCGGCAGTCTCGAGGCGGGCCCCCAGAACGGGCACTTCCAGCTGCGCGCGCGGTTGCCCTTCTCCGACAAGCCCGCATGACGCCGCGCGTGAAGGTGCTGATCGTCGACGACGACGCCCTGATGCGCGCCGGTCTGCGCGGCGTCCTCGCGAGTGACGAAGGAATCGAGCTCGTCGGGGAGGCTGACGACGGGCGCCAGGCCGCCTATCGAACCCGGCTGCTCGAGCCTGACGTCGTGGTGATGGACGTTCGCATGCCCGATCTCGACGGCATCTCCGCCACCCGGGAGGTGCTGGAGGCGTTCCCCGACGTCAAGGTCGTGATCCTGACGACCTTCGAGCAGGACGACTACATCTTCGGGGCGCTCAGCGCCGGCGCGTCGGGGTTCCTCCTCAAGCGGACGCGGCCGGAGGAGCTGATCGACGCGATCCACACGATCGCCGCCGGCGACTCACTCCTGTCCCCGTCGGTCACGAGCAGGGTGATCCAGCAGATGGCCGGGCTGCCCGCGCCCGACGCGGCGCGGGACCCGCGCCTGGAGGAGCTCACCGCGCGTGAGCGGGAGGTGCTCGAGCACGTGGCGCGCGGCCTGTCGAACGCCGAGATCGCCGCTGCACTCGTGATCGAGGAGTCGACCGTCAAGACCCACGTCAAGCGCGTCCTGGCCAAGCTCGACGCGCGCGACCGCGTGCAGGCGGTCATCTTCGCCTACGAGACCGGGCTTATCCGGCCGGGCTGACGTCATCCTCGAGGAGGGCTTCGGAATCACCCTCCCGAGTGACCGAGGATCAGCCGCCGAGACGACGACAGAACGGCGGCGCGAATTCAGGCTGTCCAGGCATCAATCAGCCATTCCGAAACGGACGAAAGGACAGCAAGATGATTCGCAAGGGAGACCGTCTCGAGAACCCCGTCACCGGCGAGATTCTCATCTTCCACAAGACCTCGCAGGAGACGAACGGCGAGTCCGTGCTCGTCGAGACGATCGTCAGCCCCGACGGCAGCGTCGCGGCGGCCCACGTTCATCCACACCAGACCGAGCGCTTCGAGGTGCTCGAGGGCGAGGTCGGCCTCAGGGCCGGGCGCGAGGAGATCGTCGCCGGTCCCGGTGAGGTCGTGACCGTGGAGCCCGGCACACCGCATCGCTTCTGGAACTCCGGCGAGACCGACGCCCGCTTCCTATGCGAGGTGAGCCCGGCGCTCGAGTTCGAGTCGCTGATCGAGACGATGTTCACGCTCGCCGCGGAGGGCAAGACGAACCGCAAGGGCATGCCCAACCCGTTCCGCCTCGCCGTGATCGCGCGGGCCCACTTCGACACGGTGCGCCTGCCCAACGTCCCGGCCTGGATGCAGCGGGCGGCGCTCGCCATGGGCGCGGCGCTCGGCCGCACGATGGGTTATAAGCCGACGATCGGCACCCCGGCTTACGCATAGAGGTGAGACGCCTGGCCCGACGGGGGCGTGAGCGGCCGGGGAGGCGTAGCGTTTGAGCATTGGGACGTCACGACGAGTTCCACAGGCGCCTGCTGGCCGAGTCGCTCTCGGAGCAGTTCGGCCTGGCGCTCGTCGCAGGCGACGCCAGAGCGGCCGAGGAGATCGCGCGCGAGGCGCTCGAGCTTTCGCTGACCGAGGCGATGCTCTACGACCTCGTGGTCGGGCCGGCCATGCATCGCATCGGCGGGCTCTGGGCCGCCGGTGAGATAGGCGTCGGGCACGAGCACCTGGCCACCCAGATCGCCACCCGAGTGCTCGTACTCGCCCACGAGGCGGCGGGCGTGGCGGCGCAGCGCGCAGAACAACGGGCGATGCTGGCCGCGGTCGAGGGCGAGCAGCACGTCGTGGCGCTCGACATGGGGGCCAAGCTGCTCGAGTCGGCCGGCTACGAGGTGCTCACGCTCGGCGCCGACGTGCCGACGAGCGACCTGCCCGGCGTGGTCGCCGATCACAGCCCGGCGCTGGTCGCGCTCAGCGCGACCATGCCCGAGGCCGGGGAGCGCGTGCCGGCGGCGGTCGACGCGATCACCGAGGCGGATGCCCGCATCGGGCTAATCCTCGGAGGGGCGGGCGTCCCGCCCGCTGTCCTGCCCGATCCGCGCGTGGTGGTGGAGCGGAGCGTGGCAGGGATAGTCGACGCCGCCGACCGGCTCGTCCGGCGTGCCGGGCTGAACTAGATCCCCGGGACCTCGGCGCCCGACGGCAGCCCCGCCGCGACGTACTTGTCGTAGAGCGCGCGCCATTCGGGCGTGGCCCCGATGCCGCGGCGCCTCGGCCGCCTCGCCCGCCAACAGCCGGTCGAGCTCGGTCAGGCACGTCTCCCAGCCGGCGGCGTCGCGGGCGGCCTGGATGCGCTCGCTCAGGAAATGCGTGAACAGCAGCCGGCAGCCGTCGCCGGCAGGTTCGAGCTCGAAGCGCAGCTGCTCGCCGCCCCAGTCGAAGGCGAACAGCCGCGGCGGGTCGAGCTCCGTGACCTCGCCCTCGCGTCGCTGGCGCGTCGGGGTCGTCGAACCTGAACGACATGGGTGCCCCCACGTGCTGCTCGTAGTCGACCGCGGCCGGGAACCACTGGCGGATCTCCGCGGGGTCCGTGATCGCCCGCCAGACCTTCTCGGCGGGGTGCGGGAGAGAGCGCTCGAAGCGCAGGGCCGGGCGGCCGCCGATCTCGAGGTAGGTGCCGTTCATGGTTCGCCGTTCCTTTCGTCCAGGTGCCGTTCGAGGGCGTCGAGGCTGCGCGACCAGAGCCGCCGGTAGGGGGCGAGCCAGGCGTCGAGCTCGGCGAGCGGCTCGGGGCGCACGCGGTAGAGCCGGCGCTGGGCATCGGCGCGCACGCCGACCAGCCCGACCTCGCGCAGCACGCGCAGGTGCTTCGACACGGCCGGCTGGCTCATGTCGAGCCGTTCGACGAGATCGCCCACGGGGCGCTCGCCTTCGCGCAGCAGGTCGAGGATCTGCCGGCGGGTGGGCTGTGCAAGGGCCTCGACGGCGGTCATGGACGTTGAATATAACCATTGAGGCATATACGTCAAGAGAACGACTTTCAGCGGCGGCGTACGGGGTGGGTTACGGTGGTGCGGAGGACTAAAAATGGACTTTCGCGTCCTTGGACCGCTCGAGGTGAGCAGCGAGCGCGGCGGGGTGAACCTTGGAGGCCCCAAACCGCGCGCGGTACTGGCCGTCTTGCTGCTGCATGCCAACGAGCCGGTGAGTTCGGACCGGCTCGTGGAGGCCGTGTGGGGCGAAGAGGAGTCGTACGAGAACCGCAAGTCGCTCCAGGTGTGCGTTTCGCGGTTGCGCAAGGCGCTTGATGAGCCCGGGATCGTGGCGACCAAGGGCAAGAGCTACGAGGTACGAGTGCGTCCCGGTGAGCTCGACGCAGATCTCTTCCAGGGGCTGGTCGATGACGGACGACACGCGCTGGCCGCCGGCGATCCCGAACGGGCTGCGGCCGCCTTGCGCGAAGGGCTCGCGCTCTGGCGCGGACCGGCGCTCGCGGATCTTGCGGTCGAGTCGTTCGCGGAAAACGACATCGCCCGGCTCGAGGAGCAGCGGCTGGCCGCGCTCGAAACGCGCGTGGACGCCGACCTCGCCGCCGGCGAGCACGCCGCGCTCGTCGGCGAGCTGCGTCAGCTGGTGGCCGACAATCCAACCCGGGAGGGTCTCGCCGGGCAACTCATGCTGGCGCTCTACCGCTGCGGAAGGCAGGTGGAGGCGCTCGAGGAGTACCGCCGCGCTCGCGAGCGGCTCGTCGAGGAGATCGGCGTGGAGCCGGGGCCGGAGCTGCGCCGCATGCACGACGCGATCCTGCGCCAGGATCCTTCGCTCGAGGCACCCGCGATCCGCCCCGAACTGCCGCGCGAGCTGGACGCGACCGCGGCGCCGCGGCTCGTCGGGCGGGCCGCCGAGCTCGCCTGGCTGGAGGAGCGCTGGCACCAGGCTCAGCGCGGCTCCGGCTCGCTTGTCACGATGATCGGCCCACACGGGATGGGACGAAGCCGGCTGGGCGCCGAGCTGGCCGGCGACGCCCATCGCTCCGGGGCCACGGTGCTGTACGCGGCGGGAGCCGGCCCCGCGGATGCCGCCCTCGCCGCGATGAACGGCGCATTCGAGGCCACGCGCCCAACTTTGCTGGTGATCGACGATGCGGATCGGGCCGGTGAGCAAGTGCTAGACAAGCTCGCCGAGCTGGCGAGCGTAATCACGACCATGCCTGTGCTCGCGCTTGCGACCGGGGAACGCCGCGAGGCGATCGCGCACCCGGGCGTCGACGGCACGCTCGATCTCGCTCCACTCGATGCGGAGGCGGTCCGGGAGATCGCAGCCCTCTACGCCTCCGATTCGGAACGCGACGACGTGCCGGTCGATCGGCTGCTCGAGGCCACGGAGGGCGTCCCCGGCCGCATACATGAGCTCGCCAGCCAATGGGCCCGGCACCAGGCCTCGCTCCGAGTGGACGAGATGGCCGGACGAACCGCGGCCGGCCGCGCCGAGTTGCGCTCGATGGAGAACGAGCTGACCGGCGGCGTGGTCGAGCTCCAGCGCGCAAGCGAGCGTCTTGCGCTGGTGGGCGACAAGCAACGATCCGTCGTCTGCCCCTTCAAGGGACTCGCCCCATTCGACGTCGCTGATGCGGAGTACTTCTTCGGCCGCGAGCGGCTCGTCGCCGAGCTCGTCGCGCGGCTTGTCGGGACGCCGCTGCTGGGTGTGGTCGGACCGTCGGGAAGCGGCAAGTCCTCCGTCGTTCGGGCCGGCCTGCTGCCCGCCCTAGCGGAGGGAGTTTTGCCGGGGAGCGACGAGTGCAAGCAGGTGGTGATGCGGCCGGGCGAGCATCCGCTCGCGGAGCTCCACCGCGCTCTGGCCCGGGTGAACTCGGACGAAAAGATCGTCCTCGCGGTCGACCAGTTCGAGGAGACGTTCACAGCCTGCCGTGACGAGGAGGAGCGAGCCGCGTTCATCTCCGAGCTCGTGAGCGTCCCGGAACGAGACGCGGGCGCCGTGGTCGTGATTGCGCTCCGCGCTGACTTCTACGGGCGCTGCGCCGCATACCCAGATCTGTCGCGCCTACTGGCCGAGAAACACGTGCTCGTTGGAGCCATGCAACACGTCGAGCTTCGGCGCGCCGTCCTCGGCCCGGCCGAGCGCGTCGGCCTCGTCGTGGAGCCCGAGCTCGTCGAGGCACTCGTCAACGACGTCGAGGACGAGCCCGGCGAGTTGCCGCTGCTGTCGTCGGCGCTGCTCGAGCTCTGGCAGCGACGCGACGGCCAGCACCTGCGGCTCTCGACCTACGAGGACACCGGCGGGGTGCGCGGCGCGGTCGCGCGCCTTGCCGAGGACGCCTTCGGCCGGCTCGACGACGCTCAACAGGCCGTCGCCCGGACGGTGTTCCTGCGGCTGGCCGAGGTGGAGATCGAGGGAGGGGTCGAGCGCCTTCGGCTTCCGCGAGAGGAGGTCGAGGACGGGCGTCCCGACGTCGCCGCCGTGGTCGACCTGCTCGCGGATGCCCGCCTGCTCACGGTCAGCGCCGGCAGCGTCGAGTTCGCACACGAGGCGCTGCTCCGCGAGTGGCCACGCCTGCGCGACTGGATCGAGGACGACCGCGAGAACCTGCGGATCCACCGGAACCTGAGCACAGCGGCGCAGGAGTGGGAACGTCTCGGCCGAGACGAGGGCGCCCTCTACCGCGGCTCGCGGCTCGCCGAGGCACGTGAGTGGTCGAAGGACACCTACCTACGGCCGACCGACCTGGAGCAGGAGTTCATCGGCGCGAGCCTCGCTCGCCAACGGCGCGAACGTGGTGCGCGTCGCCGGCGCCTGCGGTTCGCGTTCGGCGCTCTTGCGCTGGGCATCGTCGCGATCGGCGCCGTCGCGCTCGTGGCGCTGGACGAGCGGAGCGATGCCGAGCAGCAGCGGAACATCGCGGTTTCGCGTGAGCTGGCCCTGCAGTCGGCGAACTCGCTGGAGGCCGATCCCGGGCTGAGCCTGGCCCTCGCGCTCCGGGCTGTGGACACCTCGCAGACCCCGCCGGCGGTGGCCGCTCTCCGCCAAGCTACGCTGTCCTACCGCGAGCTCGCCGAGCTGCGGGGGGACTCGGAGAACGCGAATACGGCGGCACTCAGTCCGCGCAGGCAACACGGCGATCGGCGGTGGGAGCGACGGAATCGTCCACCAGTGGGACGTCACGACGCGACGCGAAACGGCGCGCCTGGATGCGCATCACGGCGAACTGCTGGCAGCACAGTATTCGCGGGACGGCGAACGAATCGTGCTCGGATTCGAGGACGGCACGGTCGCCGTGACGGATTCGTCGCTGGCGGGGCTCCGGAGCATCCTGCAAGTGCCACGAGCGCCGGCTTCGAGCGTCGCAGTCAACGGTGACGGCACACGGGTCGCCGCCGGATTCGGGGATGGGACGGTGCGCCTCATCAGCGACGATGGCAGCGGGCCGGCTCGGGTGCTGGGCTCCCACAGGAACGGGGTCCTAGCCGTAGACATCTCGGCCGACGGCGGCCGCGTCGCGAGTGCGGGACTGGACGGCAGCGTCCGGCTCTGGGACGTGGCCGATTCCAGCGTCCGGGACCTGCACACGGGGAGCCGACCGCAGACGGCGGTGAGCTTCAGCCCGGACGGCGAGCGCCTGCTCGCTGCCGGTCACGACGGGTTCGTGCGGCTCTGGGATGTCCGCCGTGGAGGGGCCGCGGTACTCGTCAGAGGCAAGGGTCGCGAGCTGCTGACGGCCGCGTTCAGCTCCGACGGACGCCGCTTCGCGGCAGGTGGCCAGGATGGCGCCATCCGCGTGTGGAGCAGTGCCGGCGGACCTCCCGTCGCCGTGCTGCGCGGCCCCGCGCGGGTCCTCGACGTCGGCTTCGGCTCGAGGAGCGATCGCGTGATCAGCGCGGGAGGCGACGGCACGGTGAGGATCTGGGATGCGGGACGGACGCAGTCCTGGACGGCACCGTCGCAGGCGCTACGCGATCGACTTCAGCGGCGACGGGCAGCTCGTCGCGGCCAGTGGCGCCGACGATGGCACCGTGCGGGTGTGGGACGCCTCGACCGGCAGCCCCCATGCGAGTTTGCCGGGACCACCAGGGTTCGAGTTGGCGAGGTTCTCACCGCGTGCCGACAGCCTCGTGATCATCGGCGACCAGCCGACGGTGCGGATCTGGCGGATCGGCGATACCGCCGCGCGCGATGTCGCGAAGCTCCGCGCCGGCCACGTGGGGAATGCAGCCAGCTTCGATGACACGGGTCAGCGAATCGTTTACGCCGACGATGAGAGCAGGATCGTCGTGCACGACCTGCGATCCGGGGCGGAGACGCCGCTGGGAGGCTATCGCGACCAGGTCTGGGATGTCCGCTTCAGTCCCGACGGACGCCACGTCGCCGCAGCTACGGAGAAGGGACCGCTCGTGGTGTGGGATCTCGACCGCCCGGCCAAGCCGGAGCGGGTGCTCCGCGGACACCATGGACACGTCGCCACCCTGGCTTACAGCCCGGACGGCGAGCGGATCGCCACCGCAGGAGAAGACCGGACGGTCCGCGTCTGGAGCTCGCGTGGCGGGCGCGAGACGGTGCTGCGAGGCCACGAGCAGGACTTGACAGGCGTCGCGTTCACGCGCGACGGGCGTCGCGTGCTCAGCTCGAGCGGCGACGGCACCGTTCGCCTCTGGGACGTTCGCGGTGGCGAGGCGCTTGCGGTGCTGGATTCCGGCAACGGCCCCCTGTATCACCTGGCGGTGAGCGCCGACGGGAAGATCGGGACCCTCGGCGATCAGATGGTGCGAGTCTCAAGGTGCGACGTCTGTGGCGGCGTGGCGCAGCTGCGCGCGCTCGCGCGCTCGCGCGCCGCGCGGTCGCTCACGCCTGGAGGAGAAGCGCCGGTTCCTGGCCTCCGCGCCGTGATCTCGCTCAGCACCCGCGGTCGGCCGCACAGGCCTAGTGCAGCACCGCGGCGTGATCGGGCAGAAGACGCCGGTCTGGGGGTCAGATGACGGTCCACCGCCGATGCCCGGCGCCTCGAGATCGCCCGCACGGGTGAAGTCGCCGCGAAGGTACCTCGCCTGCGCCTCCGGCCGTGGCGGCGCACCGCCGCTCGCCGTGAGCGCGTCGCGGTCCACCCAAATCACGTCGCGTAGGTTGAATGCTGCGTCCTCGTTCCGCACGTCCGGCTGAAGACGAAAATGTCCTCGTCGGGAATCAGCAGCCAGTTCTGCAGCTGGGAGTCGAGGTACAAGATCCGCCAATCGCCCGCTCGGCCGGGCGGCGGCCCAGCTGATCGTGCCGCCAAGGTACCCGGTGAGGGCGACCACGTCGGGGAAGTCGACGCCCTCGGCCGCTTGAACGAGACGCCTCGTCTCCTCAGCGGTCAGTTATCTCGCGGATCCTTGTCGAGGACTGCGCTATCGCGTCCTTGAGCGTATTCTTGCCTGCGGCATTCTCGGACGCGGCCTGGATCGCCTTGACGTCGGCGACTTTGGCTGGGTCGGCGACCCGCCTCGCGACCGGCTTTTTCTCGGCGTGGGTGTATCCGTTGAACCGCCGTTTCAGGAGTACGCTGCACGAGCCCGGCCACGAGCGGATGCGGAACCGCGTCCATGCCTCACCTCCAGGTTGCAGGCAACGATCTCGACGCAAGTGGGCGCTGACCGGTATGTCCAACCTACGCCCACTACGAGCATCGCTGTCAACCGCCGATCGGCATGGTCAGCGGCGAAGGGATCGCGTCGTCGTGTAGGCGCAGGAACCACCAGGCGATCCCGCTGAGTCCGCGGAAAAGCCCTGGCGTCGTGGCACCGGCCGCGCCGCATGGCCACGGATCGGCGGTGCGCCGTACCGCTCGAGTGCCACGCGTCCGAGTTGCGGCGCCAACCCCGCTGCCTCGCGCCACGGCTCGCCGAGCGAATCCGCCCCGCACAGCAGCACGTCGGCAGCGCCGGCCGCTCCGTGGCAGAGCGAGAGATCCTCGATTTCGTGCGGCAGCGCTCCCTGCGAGGAATCGACGGGTGGTCTCGAGCGCGACCTCGGCGTCGTGCAGCCCAGCGTTTGGACCGAGCAAGGCGATCGAGCGCAAGCGCGTGAGCGCGATGCCGCCCTCGCCGTGACACCACGTGCCGACTGCCGGCGATGCGATGCGCGTCGCCGCGAGCGCCGCTGGCCGCCGATGCGGAGATCCGGCCACGTGCCTGAGCCGGCATCGAGCCATGAGCGCTCGTAGGCGTACGCGCCCGTCGCGCCGGCGCGAAACCGCTCGTCGCCGGTCGCGGCGAAGAGCTCGAGCAGCGCCCAGCCGATGCCTGCCGCGCCGTGAGAGAGGCCGCAGAGATGATGTGGATAGCGGCGGCCGGGGATTGCCCAGGACCAGCCGTGGCGCGTAACGGTTGCGCGTCGAATCAGTTCCTTGCCGACCCCGACCGCGTCCTGGATGAGTGCTCGATCATCGAATGTGTCGGCCAGCGCCAGGAGCGCGAGGATCGAGCCCGCGCTCCCCATGGCGACGTCCGGGCATCGATCCGGCCCGGACGGCGGGCTCGCGTCGGTCAGCACCGTGCGAGCGCCGGCATGCAGCTCCTCCTCGCCGAGGAGCGCGGCGGCGCGAGCGGCAGCCCACGCCACGCCGAGCGAACCCGCATGAAAGCCGTCTCGGCGAGCAGCGGGCACCGCCGCCGACCGCGCGACGGCGTGACGCAGCGCTCCGACAGCGGTGCGGTGGAAGTCGGCGTCGGTGGTCACGGCGGCGAGCTGTGCCAGGAAAAGACCGACACCTGCAGTGCCGCCGTACAGGTCCGCTCCAAGGGCGCGGTACTCCGCACGCCAGGGCTGCGCGCTGTCCATGACGGCACCCACCCAGCTGCACCGGCCCTCGTGCCACACGGCGTCGGCCACGATGCGGCGGCTGATCGCCACCGATGCGTCGAGGAACGCGTCGTTAGAGGACATGCCGGCCGGCCAGAGAAGGCTGGAGATACGGCGCCTCGATCAGCACCCCGTCCTCCGCGAAGCGAGCCGCGACCGCGTCGACGCGTGCGGACGCTTGCACGATGCCTCGCTCGTGTGTACGGATGATCCCGTCGGCGAGCAGCGCGCAGCGCACCTCGCCGAAGCTCTCGCCGTCGCCGGTGTCCTCGGCGAGTCCCACGCCGGGGGCGAGCTCGAGCGTGAAGGCCGGGATCCGCGGCGGCAGATGCACGGCCAGCGCGGTGGCCACCTCGCGCAGCGCCCCGCGCAGTTCTCGGAAGATCTCGCCCTCCAGGTACAGGACCGCGGCGTCGCAGCGTTCCAGGCGGAATGGGTGGTCGGCGACCTTCAGTCGGAAAGGCGCGCCCTCGCGGTTGAGTCGCGACGTGACCGCACGAACCAGCCGGGGGGCGCCTGCGCGCGCAAGGTTCCAGTAGACGCGTACGGCGCTCGCCCACGACGCGGGATCGGTGGAGGCGTCGCTCACGACCGTGTAGAACCCGGGCGACAGCTCCGAGAGCTCCTTGGGCACCCGGACGTCGACGGCAGCGCCAGGACGTATCGATTCCGCAGGCGCGCGACAGTCGCCGACTGGCACACGCGCGCGCAGGCGCGCGGTCGCAACGACCGCCTCGTCACCGTCGAGTCGTTCGACCTTCCACCCCGGCTCCCAGCTCCCGTGCCCGCTGTTGGCCTCCGACATCGCCTCGACCAACCACGGATCCGCCGAGGCCGGCCCACGCTCGTCCCAGTTCGCCGACACGGCACCGCCATGGCAGTAGAACGAGCGGTAGAGCTCGGCGCGCAGGCACGAGACGAGATAGTTGCGGCGCTCAGACTCGTCCATCTCCGCTTCGATCGACGCCGGGAC
>CAVTZF010000001.1:0-300424 GCA_963739095.1 uncultured Thermoleophilaceae bacterium | reverse complement strand
CACGAGGGGACGCGCGGCCGCCGCGCTCTTCAGGAAGGCCGTCATGGAATCGAAGAGTCGGAAGCGCGCTCCCTCGGACTCGAGCGGGGGCGCCGGCGCCAGATCGGGGAGGAGGTCGCGGAGCTCGGGAAGGAGCTGCGCCACGTCAGCGGCTCCCTCGCGAAGTTGGGATCGGAGAGTGTCCGCGTCGCTATCGCGCAGGTACGATCGCAGCGACTGCACCCAGGGCCAGTAGGCGGGGGCGCCGCCAGCCTCCCAGCAGCGGCCGACGAGAATTCGCGCTCCGCGCGCTCTGGCGTGTGCGATCAGCTCCTCGGCGAGACGGCTCTTGCCGATGCCGGGTTCGCCCACCAGCAGAAAAAGCCCTCCGCGGCCGGCCACCGCGTCATCGAGACCCCCGACGAGCTCGGCGAGTTCGCGCTCGCGGCCCACAAACGCGCTGCGCGGACCCTCGAGCTGCGCGATCGGCCGCCGCCGGCTCCTGCGCCGCTGCCAGCTGGAGTCCCGGGTCCTGCGCGAGTATCGCCCGCTCGAGCTCGCGTAGATGGTCGCCCGGCTCGATGCCCAGCTCCTCGACCAGCGTCCTGCGCGCGTCTTGGAAGGCCTGCAGCGCATCGGCCTGCCGCTCACAGCGGTAGAGGGCCAGCATCAGCTGTCCGCGCAAGCGTTCGCGGAAGGGATGCTCGCCGATCAGCGCCTCCAGCTCGCCCACCACCTCGGCGTGGGCACCGAGCGCCAGCTTCGCTTCGACCAGTTGCTCGAACGCCGCGACCCGCAGGTCGTCGAGTCGAGCGATCTCGCGCTGCGCGAACCGCTCGTAGGCGAGGTCCGCCAGCGGCGGGCCGCGCCACAGGGAGAGCGACTCCTCGAGCACCGGGGCGGCACGCCCCGGGCGGCCCGCCGCGAAGCCAGCTTCTCCCCTTGGCCACGAGCGCCTCGAAGCGATGCGCGTCGAGACGGTCAGGATCGAGCGCGAGCTGGGTCGCCGTGGTCGCGGGTCACAAGCACGCCGGCCGCCGCGTCGTCCGCTGCCCGCCTGTGAGCGCCTTCCGCAGCCGGGAGATGTAGACCTGCACGGTCTTGGAGGCGGTGGCCGGCGGGCGCTCTCCCCAAAGCTCGTCGATCAGCCGGTCGGTGCTGAGCGTCTCGTTGGCGTGCAGCAGAAACAGAGCCAACAGCGCGCGTTGCTTGCCTCCGCCCAGCCTGACCGGGCGGCCCTCATCGAGGGCCTCGAGGGGGCCTAGAACGCGGAAATCCATGCCGGCGGGGCGACGGGGGCCAGGAAATCCAACGTACAGCAGCCCAGCGCACCCCGCCAACCCTGCGCTGCCGAGCTGCTGCCGCCTCGTCGCCGCGTTGAAACCCCGCCCCTGCACGATCGGCATCGACGTCGACCGACAAACGCAAGTGGGCGAGCCGCAGGCGGCCGCCCCGGACAGGAGGCAGTAATGGGCCAGGCAATCCCCAGCCAGCACCCCGCAGTCGTGCTCCGCTCCCGCTTCAACCACCTACGGGCCCTGCTCGCCATCGCGACGATAGGCCTCGTCGGCCTCGCCGCCGCCGTGGTGATCCTCGCCACAGACGATGACCGTGACACGAGCGCTGGCTCGGCAACGCAAACGAGCGCGCCCAGCCCGATCGGCACCCGTTACGACGGCGGCCCCGAAGAGGGCACCCGCGGCGTGGTCCCCGCCCGGCAGCCGGGCGTCCGCTACGACGGTGGCCCCGAGGAAGGAACCGCCGCGCTTACCCAGCGCTCGGCGCCCGCGACCTTCGACCCCAACTCGATCAAGGAGTCGCCCGGCGTGCGTTACGACGGCGGCCCCGAAGAGGGCACCCGCGGCGTGGTCCCCGCCCAGCAGCCGGGCGTCCGCTACGACGGTGGCCCCGAGGAAGGCAGCAGGGGCTCCGACCGCTAGCCACCCGGAACAGACAGGGACGAACGAGTGCCGTGCCGCTCGGTTTGAGCGGCACGGCGGCTCGAGGAGCACGGTCCGTGCGAGCGACGCTGCTTCGGCCGCGTCAGGCCGCATGTCGAGCTCATGGTAGGTCGCGAGAGCCTGTGACAGATATTCCTGCGCCAGCTGTCGGTCTCCCCGCGAGTTGCGCTGAAGCAGCATGCGGGCATGGTCCTTCTGCGTGTGGGCGAGGGCCGGGCGAGCCCCCATCCTCTCGTTCATCTGCGCCGCCTCCTCGAAGTGTCCCGCGGCGTCCTCGAAGCGGCCCAGCAGGGTCGCGAGGATGCCGAGCGGCCGGCTGACGGAATCGAGTGCGACCTCGGGCACGGCGACGGCGTTGAGCGAGCCGTAGGGCAGCATCAGCTCGTAGAGGGGAGCGGCAGGCCGGGTGTCTCCGAGGATTGCGCAGGTCTCCGCGAGCAGGCAGATACCGAAGAGCCACTCCTCGTCGACATGCCAGTCGGAGAGGTCGCGGCGCGTGAGCTCGTGGAGGAGAGCCTCTGCCTCTTTGGGCCGCTCCGAGCGGGCGTAAACATGAGCGAGAACGGCCCCGTGCACGAGCGGTGAAGGGAATTCCCTCTCGCAATCGACGACCTCCCCCTCGAAGCCCCCGAGTCGCCCCTGCTCGCGACGCAGCAGGAAGAGCTGGAGCTTGCGCGCGGCCAGCGCGCCCCATGCGAGGACGCGGTCGCCCACCGCCGCCGCTCGGTCGATCAGCTCCGTGCGCCTCGGCGAATCGGCCCTGTGACAGCGCGAGCACGGACTGCGCCGTCGCAAGCGCCCAATGCTGGGCCGGCTGCCTCAGCTCCTCGGCAACGCAGATCATCGAATCGAGCTCCGCCGCGCGTCGGTCGGAGTCGCCGAGCTCCCAGGAAGCCCAGAACGCGTGATCGTGCCCGTCGAAGAGCCTCTCCCTGTCCCCGGTCCTGGCTGCCAGGGAGACGATCTCGCTCCCTTCCGCCAATTGCCTGTCGGCGGTCCAGGGGGCGATCAGGGCCGACGCTGCCGCGGTGGCAGCGTAAGCGAGCGTCGTGGAGTCGCCGATCCTGCCGGCGATCTGGAGGGCCTCCTCGATGATTCGCTCTCTAGGCCTGCGAGACGGTTCGTGGCGGAGCGCTGTTGCGAGGCGCGAGAGCAGTTGGACCCGCAGCACGCTGTCCGCCTCGCCCACAGCGGAGAGCCCCTCCTCGAGCAGGGGGACGAGCCGTTCGTCCATGAGGGCGTGCTGCCAGACGAATCGTCCACCGTAGCCCGCGGCCGCGCGGGCGAGCATCTCGGGCAGCCGCGCGGCGCGCGCCAGGTCGGCCACGCGCAGAAAGGTCGACTTCGCCCCGGGGTCGTCCCCAGCGCGACTCTGCGCTTCGCCCAAGGCCAGCAGCAGCTCACAGCGGAGTTGCGCGCTCGCGGCGCCGTCCAGCGCGAGCGCCTCGAGCGCCATCTCGTACAGGCGCACCGCCTCCTCGTACGCGAGCAAAGCGACGGCCAGGGAGCCGGCGCGCCGGGCGTACTCGACCGCCTTCTCGCCGTCTCCGCCCGCGGCGGACTCGAAATAGTGGTGCGCGAGCTCCGGAAGATGCGGATCGAGGTCAGGCGAGTAGAGAGCCTCGAGGGCCTCGCCAACCTGCCGATGGAGTTGCACCCGGCCACTCGTCGTCAGACCGTGGTAGGCCGTGTCGCGGATCAAGGCATGGGCGAAGCGCATGCGGCCGATTGCGCCGGGCACCTCTGAGACGACGCGCGTCTCGATCGCCTCGTCGAGCAGCTCGAGGATCGCACCACGACTGAGTCCACTGACAGCCGCGAGTGCCTCGAGATCGAACTCGCGGCCGAGCACCGAGGCCAGCGTGAGAAGCCGGTTGCATGCGTCCGAGAGATTGCGCAGACGGCGGCCGATCACCTCTCTCACGCTCTGCGGGATCGCCAGTGGCGCGGTCACGGAGTCCTCCAGGAGGTTCTCCTCGGCGAGCAGGCGCACGATCTCGCCCACGAACAGGGGGTTTCCCTCGGTCTCCGCATGCAAGGCCGGAGCCAGCTCCGTTCCGGACCTGCCCGGCGCCGCGAGCTCGATGAAGTTGACGACGTCGGCCTCGCCGAGGCCGGCGAGCGCGACCCGTCGCGTGACCGGCTCGCGAGCGAGCTCGGTGAGGGTCGTCGTAAGAGAATCCGCCGGGGTGGGATCGACGTCGCGGTACGCGCCGACGATCAGCAGGCGGCTGTCGCCGAGCTCGCGAGCGACGAACTGGAGGAGCAGAAGCGATGGCTCGTCTGCGGCATGCAGATCGTCGAGCACGAGCACGAGCGGACGCGCGGCCGCCGCGCTCTTAAGGAAGGCCGTCATGGAATCGAAGAGTCGGAAGCGCGCTCCCTCGGACTCGAGCGGGG
This sequence comes from uncultured Thermoleophilaceae bacterium, assembly GCA_963739095.1. Taxonomy (GTDB): domain Bacteria; phylum Actinomycetota; class Thermoleophilia; order Solirubrobacterales; family Thermoleophilaceae; genus JACVRW01. The sequence continues at coordinate 296,084 of CAVTZF010000001.1, read as the reverse complement.
GCGCCGGCGCCAGATCGGGGAGGAGCTCGCGGAGCTCGGGAAGGAGCTGCGCCACGTCAGCGGCTCCCTCGCGAAGTTGGGATCGGAGAGTGTCCGCGTCGCTGTCGCGAAGGTACGATCGCAGCGACTGCACCCAGGGCCAGTAGGCGGGGGCGCCGCCTGCCTCCCAGCAGCGCCCGACGAGAATTCGCGCTTCGCGGGCTCTGGCGTGTGCGATCAGCTCCTCGGCGAGACGGCTCTTGCCGATACCGGGCTCACCCACGAGCAGGAAAAGCCGTCCGCGCCCGGCGATCGCGTCATCGAGACCCCCGACGAGCTCGGCGAGCTCGCGCTCGCGTCCCACAAACGCGCTGCGCGGACTCTCGACTGTGCGCTCGGCCGCCGCCGGCTCCTGCGCCGCTGCCAGCTGGAGTCCCGGGTCCTGCGCGAGTATCGCCCGCTCGAGCTCGCGTAGATGGTCGCCCGGCTCGATGCCCAGCTCCTCGACCAGCGTCCTGCGCGCGTCTTGGAAGGCCTGCAGCGCATCGGCCTGCCGCTCACAGCGGTAGAGGGCCAGCATCAGCTGTCCGCGCAAGCGTTCGCGGAAGGGATGCTCGCCGATCAGCGCCTCCAGCTCGCCCACCACCTCGGCGTGGGCACCGAGCGCCAGCTTCGCTTCGACCAGTTGCTCGAACGCCGCGACCCGCAGGTCGTCGAGTCGAGCGATCTCGCGCTGCGCGAACCGCTCGTAGGCGAGGTCCGCCAGCGGCGGGCCGCGCCACAGGGAGAGCGACTCCTCGAGCACCGGGGCGGCACGCCCCGGGCGGCCCGCAGCGAGCTCGCTTCTCCCCTTGGCCACGAGCGCCTCGAAGCGATGCGCGTCGAGACGGTCAGGATCGAGCGCGAGCTCGTAGCCGTGGTCGCGGGTCACGAGCACGCCGGCCGCCGCGTCGTCCGCTCCGCCTGTGAGCGCCTTCCGCAGCCGGGAGATGTAGACCTGCACGGTCTTGGAGGCGGTGGCCGGCGGGCGCTCTCCCCAAAGCTCGTCGATCAGCCGGTCGGTGCTGAGCGTCTCGTTGGCGTGCACCAGAAACAGAGCCAACAGCGCGCGTTGCTTGCCTCCGCCCAGCCTGACCGGGCGGCCCTCATCGAGGGCCTCGAGGGGGCCTAGAACGCGGAAATCCATGCCGGCGGGGCGACGGGGGCCAGGAAATCCAACGTACAGCAGCCCAGCGCACCCCGCCAACCCTGCGCTGCCGAGCTGCTGCCGCCTCGTCGCCGCGTTGAAACCCCGCCCCTGCACGATCGGCATCGACGTCGACCGACAAACGCAAGTGGGCGAGCCGCAGGCGGCCGCCCCGGACAGGAGGCAGTAATGGGCCAGGCAATCCCCAGCCAGCACCCCGCAGTCGTGCTCCGCTCCCGCTTCAACCACCTACGGGCCCTGCTCGCCATCGCGACGATAGGCCTCGTCGGCCTCGCCGCCGCCGTGGTGATCCTCGCCACAGACGATGACCGTGACACGAGCGCTGGCTCGGCAACGCAAACGAGCGCGCCCAGCCCGATCGGCACCCGTTACGACGGCGGCCCCGAAGAGGGCACCCGCGGCGTGGTCCCCGCCCGGCAGCCGGGCGTCCGCTACGACGGTGGCCCCGAGGAAGGAACCGCCGCGCTTACCCAGCGCTCGGCGCCCGCGACCTTCGACCCCAACTCGATCAAGGAGTCGCCCGGCGTGCGTTACGACGGCGGCCCCGAAGAGGGCACCCGCGGCGTGGTCCCCGCCCAGCAGCCGGGCGTCCGCTACGACGGTGGCCCCGAGGAAGGCAGCAGGGGCTCCGACCGCTAGCCACCCGGAACAGACAGGGACGAACGAGTGCCGTGCCGCTCGGTTTGAGCGGCACGGCGGCTCGAGGAGCAAGGGAGCGGAACTGAGGTCACGGTGACCAAGCGCACGCTGTCGCCCTGGATCCGCACCCAGCTCCGCCGCCGCGCGGCGCCGGGTTCGCCGGGGCCGAGAGGCCCCGAGGGCGCAACCGGACCGCGGGGGCCCGGTGCCGTGCCCGTCCGCTACGCGGCCGCGGCCGGTGGGACGCCGGCGTTCGCGACCGTCTTCGAGACCGGCGGGTTGACTCTGCGAGCCAGCTGCGAGGTGAGCGGCGGAACCACGACGCTGAACCTCAGCGTCGGCTCTGCCCAGGCGGCCACGATCTACGAAACGATCACGACCGACGGAGGCACCGACCCGACCACGCCGTCGCCCGCCGAGAGCGCAAACCTCCAGATCGACCTGCCCGCCGGCACTTCATCGCCGGGCGGCGGTCCTGCCGCCACCGACGGCTACGTGCGGGTCGCGGTTGAGGGCGTCTACAGCAGCCCAAGCGGCACGCTCGACTTCCACATGTTCCTCTTCATCAGCGACGACGCCGGCGCCGACACAGGCAACTGCTCGATTAACGGCGTCATCGTGCCCACCTAACCTCGACGGCGACCTCCCATACTTGACAACGCGCGGAGAAGACCACGAGGCTTCGTGCTGTCAGCGATCCAAGGAGCGCCGCTATGTCCGTGACGGCCGAACCAACAGCGATCCGCCCGTTCCGGATAGACGTTCCGCAGGAGCAGCTCGATGAGCTGCGCGGCCGCGTCGACGCGACGCGCTGGCCGACCAGAGAGCTCGTCGCAGATCGGTCGCAGGGCGTGCAGCTGGCGACGATGCAAGCGCTCGCGCGCTACTGGGCGACCGATTACGACTGGCGCGCGTGCGAGGCGAGACTGAACGCGCTGCCGCAGTTCACGACCGAGATCGACGGGGTGGACATCCACTTCATCCACGTGAAGTCGCGGCACGAGGACGCGATGCCGCTGATCATGACGCACGGCTGGCCCGGCTCGGTCATCGAGCTGCTCGAGGTCGTCGGCCCGCTCACGGACCCGACCGCGCACGGCGGTCGCGCCGAGGACGCGTTCGACCTGGTGCTGCCGTCCCTGCCCGGCTACGGCTTCTCGGCAGAGCCGACGGAGCTCGGCTGGAACGTCGGCCGCGTCGCGCCGGCGTGGGCGGAGCTGATGCGCCGCCTCGGCTATACCCGCTACGTCGCCCAGGGTGGCGACGTGGGCGCCGCCGTCACCGACGCAATGGGCCGCCAGGCACCTGAGGGGCTGCTGGGCATCCACGTGAACTTGCTCGTGACGATCCTGGCCGGGGGCCCCTTGCCGTCGGAATCCGAGGAGGAACGCGCCGCGCTCGACGCAACCGAGACATTCAAGACGGACGGGTTCGGCTACTTCCTGGAGATGGCCACGCGGCCGCAGACGATCGGCTACGCCCAACTGGATTCACCCGTCGCCCTGGCGGCGTGGATGCTCGACCACGACACGGACAGCTACTACAAGATCTCCAGCGCCTTTGTCGACGGTCAGCCCTCCGGCAATCTCACCCGCGACCACATCCTCGACAACATCACGCTGTATTGGCTGACCGGCACCGGCGCCTCGGCAGCGCGGTCGTACTGGGAGGATGGACGCGCGCAAGCCGCAGCTCTTGCGTCGGGCCAAGCTCCTCCGGAGGTCTCGCTCCCGGTCGGCTTCACCACGTTCCCCGGCGAGATCTGGCGGGCCCCGCGCAGCTGGGTCGAGCAGTCGTACCCCAGCCTCACCTACTTCAACAAGGCCGAAAGGGGCGGTCACTTCGCCGCCTGGGAGGAGCCGGAGCTCTTCTCCACCGAGATCCGGGCGGCATTCCGGGCGCTTCGGTAGTTCTACCTGACCTGAGCGACCGGGCGGCCGCCGGGCGCCGCGAACGGCGCCCGGCGTACCCGGTGGTCTTAGCGGCTGAGCCGCTTGTGGCCGTCGAAGCGGAAGTGCGCGTTGCGCGCGCGCTTCTTGGCCGCCTTCGTTGCCGAGGCGCGTGCGATGCTCGCGGCCCTCGCGCCGGTGCCGAACGGGTCGCTCACCGAGCTGAAGTACCACGTCGCGTACGTCGCGGCGGCGCCGAGCTCGACCATGCTGCGACGCGAGCCACCGCGCATCTTCTGCGCTGCGACCGCCTTGTCGGCGTCGGTCGCATCCTCGATGTCGAAGGCCAGCCCCTCGGCTTCGAGCGGCGGAACGCCGGTCAGCACCGTGGTGATGTCGTCGCATGCCTGGTGGTAGCAGGGGTCGTACCAGGAGCCGGCGTCGCCGCCGAAGATCCGCTCCTGATTCTCGGTCTTGACACCCTCGGCACCAGCGAACACTCCGCCGGCGGGGATGCCCCGGTCGGTGAAGCCGACATAGTCCGAGCGCCCGTCGAACGGGATGCCGACCACGGGCTGGCGCTTGGAGGCGAACCACTCGCGGAAGACCTCCTCGACCGTGCCGGAGCCGTCGGGGCCGGCGGGGTTGTCGCCCTCGGAGCCGTCACCGTCGTACACGAGGCGCGCGTAGTTCGGCGAGGAGAGCATGTCGTAGTCGAGCATCACGTCGATCTTCGACACCTCGTCGTCGGAGAGGTTGTCGGCGTAGTAGCTCGAGCCGATGAGGCCCTCCTCCTCGGCGCCCCACCAGCCGAAGCGGATCTTCTGCTTCAGCGGATGACCGGGACGCGCGAGGCGCTGGGCCATCGTGAGCAGCAGCGCGGTGCCGCTGCCGTCGTCGTTGATTCCCGGTCCCTCGGGGACCGAGTCGAGGTGTGCGCCGACCACCACCACGTTGTCCGGGTCGCCCTTGGGCGTCTCGGCGATCACCTGGTTGAAGAAACGATCCGTGAAGGTGCCGAACGTCTGGAGGTCCACGGTCGGGTTCTGACCCGCCTGGTAGGCCGCATAGAGCTCTTGGCCGAGCGCGAAGCTCGAGATCACGGCCGGGGCCGTAGCGTCAGCGAGCTGGTTGTCGATGAACAGAGCGTTCTGGCGATCGGGCGTGTTGCCCTCGTTGAAGATGATCACGGCACGCGCGCCCGCCTTCTGCGCGACCTCCCACTTCTGCACGAACGGGCAAAAGCCGCGCTGGACCAGCGCGACGGCTCCGGCCACGGCGGCGGGGTAGTCCTCGGCCTCACAGCCGCTTTCGCTGCCGCCCGTGCTCGGGATCAGGATCCCGGCGGCCGGCACGACCGGCACGTTGTCGAGCGAGACGGCCGGCGACCCTGGCATCGAGATGAAGTCGACGTCGGGGCTGTCGTTCTGGGCGGCGGTGCCGGGCCGGTAGGTCTTGGGCGTGGGCGTCACCTGGTTGAGCACCGGCGGAGCGGTCTCCTCCCAGAACGGATAGTTGAACGGCGTGATCTCCGGGTCGTAGCCGGCGTTCCGGAGCACCCGGACCACATAGTTCAGCGACCCGGTGTAGCCCGAGCCGAATATGTCGCGCGTACCGCCGTTGGCCGTCGCGATGTCCTGCAGGCGCTGCTGATGGTGCTCGACGCGGTCTACCGAGACCTCTTTGACGAACGCCTTGGCCCGAGGATCACCCGGGCTGCCGTCCCGCTGTGCGCTTGCCGCACCGGCGGGGGCGAGGACTGCAATGGCCGCGAGTGCGACCAGGAGGATGAGCTTCCTCACGTGGATCTCCTTCTTCCCCAGTGAATGGAGGGCCTGCACTAGGCCCGGTCTTGACCGCCAGCGGCGGCCGCCTCGACACCCATGAGCGCCAAGCGCAACGGCGTTCTACCCGGGACTGCGCTGTCTCAGACCTCGCAAAGCAATCCGGTCGCAAGCGGCACTGCCGGCATTCCGCCTATGGCGGCAACCCGGCGGCCTGGCGCGCCCGGTCGGAGTCGGCAAATGATTGGACGCGGACGACCCGCCCACCGCGGACGGTCAAGAGCGAGGATCGGGTCTCATCGACTTCGAGCTCGTGCGTCCGGCCGACGATGTGCACGACGACCGCTACCTGATCACCGGCGTCGTCGAACCTCAGCGTCTCAACCCGGTAGCTCTCCCAAGCCGAGAGGAACTCACTCCAGAAGCGCCGCACACCGTCAAAGCCGCGGTAACTGTCGACGGCAAGCAATGACTCACTCACCGGGACCCACTCGATCTCCGGATCCAAGAAACGACCGAGAGCGTCGTCGGACATGCGCTGCTCGAACTCTCGTGTGGAGCCCTCGCTCGCAAGCTCCGCGTAGAGTCGGCGGACCAGTTCGACGTTCTCCTGTGACACCGCGTTCCCAGTGTCTCGCATCGTGCTCGACCGTCGGCGGCAGGACCGGCGGTCGACGGAGCACCACCCATTTCGAGGCGCGGGCGGAGGCGACTCGCGGCGCGCGGCCCTGGTTAATTAGCATCGCGTCGGTGTCCTCGCCGGACAGCCTGGACTTCTACGACGGCGAGTTGCGCGCTCACCACGAGCACCTTCGCGCGGCCTACGGGATCAGCCGCGGTGACGCGGTGGTCGACATCGGGTGCGGAACCGGGCTGACGACTCGCGAGGCGGCGCGCGCCGCGGCGCCGGGCCGCGTTGTCGGCGTCGACGTTTCCGAGCGCATGCTTGAGCGCGCCCGTCAGGTGACTGCGGCCGAACGGCTCGACAACGTCCGGTACGAGCTGGGAGACGCCCAGGTCCATCGCTTCGACCCCGCCGGCTTCGACGTGGCGATCAGCCGCTTCGGGACGATGTTCTTCTCCGATCCGGCCGCCGCGTTCGCCAACATCGCCGCCGCCCTTCGAGCCGAGGCGCGCCTGGTGCTGCTCGTCTGGCAGCGACACGAGGACAACGAATGGGCGCGGGCGATCGACGCCGCGCTGGGCGACGCGGCGCAGCCCCCGCAGCCGGGCGCGGACCCTTTCTCGCTCGGCAATGCCGAAGCCACCGCGGACATCCTCGAGGGCGCGGGCTTCGACGGCATGCGCTTCGAGGACGTCCGCGAGCCGGTCTTCTATGGACACGACCTCGACGCCGCGCTCGCATTCGTCCGGGGGTTTCAGGACACGAGCGCGGCCCTCGCGAGCCTGAGCGACGCCGAGGCGGCTCGTACCGTCGAGCGCCTGCGCGAGATGCTCGCGGCGCACCACAGCGACGAGCGCGGCGTGGTCCTGGATTCGCGTTCCTGGTTGATCACGGCCTGGCGACGCCGCTAGGACATTGAGAACACGCGCCAACGGCCCGTTCCACGGTTGGTAGGGATGGACGTCACGTTCATCGCCTGGGCAGGGCTCCTGGCGGGCCTCGTCGTGCTGTTGCTGCTGGACCTGCTGGTCCTCCACCGCGGCACGCAAGAGGTTTCGCTGCGCAACGCCGCGTGGTCGAGCGCCGGCTTTGTCGCCGTCGCCATCGCGTTCGGCGTCGTGCTGTCAGTGGTCGAGAGCCACCACGTCGGCGCGCAGTTCTTCGCCGGATACCTGCTCGAGCTGTCGCTGTCGCTCGACAACGTGTTCGTCTGGGCATTGCTGCTCAGCGCCTTCTCGATCCCGGCCGCCTATCAGCACCGCGTGCTGTTCTACGGCATCTTCGGCGCACTCGTGCTGCGCGGCGCCTTTGTGGCCGCCGGCGCCGAGCTGCTCAGGCGTTTCGAGTGGGTCGTGTACGTGTTCGGCGTGCTGCTCCTCTGGAGCGGGGTGCGGCTGCTCCGCGGCGGCACCGAGATGGACCCGCAGTCGAGCTTCGCCGTCCGGCTGCTGCGCCGCTATCTGCCGACCACGCGAGGGTTGGAGGGGGCGCACCTGTTCGTCCGCAAGCGCGACGTCGCCGAGGCCGAACGTCCATCGCGCAAACCAATCCTCGGGCGCTGGTACGCGACGCCGATGCTCGCCGTTCTCGTCGTGATCGAGCTCACCGACGTGATCTTCGCCGTCGACTCGATCCCCGCGATCTTCGGCGTCACCCGCGAACCGTTCATCGTCTTCAGCGCCACCGCGCTCGCGCTGATCGGGCTGCGCTCGATGTACTTCTTGCTCGCCGGCCTGCGCGACCGCTTCGTCTACCTCGACACCGGCCTCGCGGTCATCCTCGTCTTCATCGGCGTCAAGTTCCTGCTCACCGACGTCGTCGACATCGGTGTCGGGATCTCACTACTGGTCATCGTCGCGGTCATCAGCATCGCCATTGCGGCGTCCCTGCTCCGCACCGGCCGCGACACTCGACCGCACCCAGGCCCGTGAGCGAGAGAGCCGGCACCGCTGCGGCCGGTGGGTCGAGCTCTGGCCTGCTCAGGCGCTCGCCCCGGCCGTCTCGAGCTCGACCCGGAGCTGGGTGATGCGCATGCCGTCCATCTGCTCGACTGTCAGCCGGACTGAGTCGACGGTGATGGTGTCGCCTGGCAGCGGGCGGCGACCGAGGGCGTTGAAGACGAGGCCGGCCATGGTTCGGGCTCCGTCCTGGGGCAGTTGGGTCCCGACGGCTTCGTTGAAGTCGTCGATGGTCATCGAGCCTGCGACGAGGAACATGTGGTCTTCGACGCGGGTGAGTGTGGCGTCGGGAAGCTCGTACTCGCCTTCGATTTCGCCGACGATCTCCTCGAGGATGTCCTCCATCGTTACGATGCCGCCCGTTCCGCCGTACTCGTCGATGACGACTGCGAGCTGCTGCCGCGCCTCGCGGAGTTCACGCAGCAGCGCACCGAGATCCTTGGTCTTGGGGACGATGAGTGCCGGTTGCGCGAGCGTTCCGACGCGCGACTCGGGGTTGGTGCGGGCCGCCGCCACCATCTCCTGTATGTGCACGACGCCGACGAGGTTGTCCAGCGATCCGGCGCCTACGGGGTAGCGCGTGCGCCGGCGCTCGACGGTCCTCGCCAATGCGGCGTCAACGGTGAAGTCGGCGTCAAGCCAGTCGACCTCGGGCGCCGGCACCATCACGTCGGCCGCCTCCAGGCTGGCGAAGTCGAAAACGTTGTGCAGCAGCTCTTCCTGGGCGCGTGGGATCACCCCGGAGTCCTCGGCTTCGTCTACCAGCGCCCTCAGCTCCTCAGGCGAACGGATGGTGTCGCCGGCGACCACCTCGCGCACGCCGAACGGTCGCAGCGCTATCTGCGCCGACCTCTCGAGCACCCAGACGAGCGGCCGCACCGCCTTCGAGATCACCTCGATCGGCGGAGCGACAATCGCGGCGAGCGTCTCCGCGCGATCGAGCGTGAGGGCCTTCGGGACCAGCTCGCCGAACACGACGCTCAGATAGGTGATCGCGGCGAACGAGAGCGCGAAGGCCAACCAAGTCGGGATGGCATCGCCGAGCAGCGCCCGCACCAAGTCCTCGCCGATAGCGCCGGTCAGAAGGCCGATCACGGTGATCCCGACCTGGACCGTCGAAATCACGCGCACCGGATTGTCCATCAGCCGCAGCGCCGCCCGCGCACCCATATGACCGCGCTCGGCCGCCGGCGCCAACACCGCTCGACGTGCCGTCACTACTGCGTACTCGCATGTCACGAAGAACGCGTTGCCAGCCACCAGCGCCAGCACCGCGAGTACGCGAAGGAGGTCGCTCATCCGCCTGCGAGGAGCTAGGTGATCTCCGCCGGCCGAGCTCCCGCGTGACCTCGACGACGAGGTGCTTCGTCACCGGCTGCTCGCTCTGACTGCTGAAGTCGGTTATCCCGCAGAGGACGTTCAGCTCCGGCATGTACCCCGCGGCGCAGCTGGGCGGGATGTCGTAACGGACCGCACGGTACCCGTGCGCGATCCGCGTGCTGCCGTCCTTCGAGATGCTCGTGATGTCGACGAGGTCGAAGTCGTCGAGGCCGCGCTCGCGCATGTCGTTCTCGTTCATGAAGACCACGGTTCGCAGGCCTTTCAGCCCCCGATAGCGATCGTCATTGGAATAGATGGTGGTGTTGAACTGGTCGTGCGAGCGCACGGTCGTCAGCATCAGTCGTCCCTCTCCGGGATCGACGTCGTCGGGGAGCGGCGCGAGCGAGAACTCGGCGCGATCCGAGGCAGTGACAAACACGCGCTCGCGAGCCAACTGGCGGATGCGGAAGCCGTGAGGGTGGCGGGCGCGGCGGTTGAAGTCCTCGAACCCGTCGAGCACCTGCGCCATCGTGTCGCGGATGCGGTCGTAGTCCTCGGCGTACTCTCGCCAGGGCGTCTTGCTCTCGGGCAGCGTGGCTTGGGCCAGTGCGGCGAGGATCGCGCACTCGGACCGAAGCTGCGGCGAGACGGGCTCCTTCATCCCGTAGGAGATGTGCACCATCGACATCGAGTCCTCGACGGTGATCCCCTGCGGGCCGCTGGCCTGGTGGTCCTTGTCGCTGCGTGCCAAGCAGGGCAGAATCAGCGCTCGCTTGCCGTGCACGATGTGGCTGCGGTTGAGCTTGGTGCTCACCTGGACGGTGAGCTCGCAGTTCTGAAGCGCCTCGAACGTGTAAGGCGTGTCTGGCGTGGCGAGCGCGAAGTTGCCGCCCAGGCTGACGAACACCTTCACGTCGCCGCTTTGCATCGCCTCGATCGTCTGGACCGTCCCGAGCCCGTGGTCGCGCGGTGGGTCGATCTTGCAGACCTCGGCCAGCCGGTCGAGGAATGCCTCGTCGGGGCGGTGGTTGATCCCACACGTGCGGTTGCCCTGCACGTTGCTGTGCCCGCGGATCGGGCACGGGCCGGCGCCTTCGCGGCCGATGTTGCCGCGCAAGAGCAGCAGGTTGACGATCTCGCGTACCGTGTCGACGCCGTGCTCGTGCTGCGTCAGGCCCAGGCACCAGGCGACGATCACCCGCTCCGACTCCATGTAGACGCCGGCGAGCTTGCGGATCGAGGCCTCGTCCACGCCGGAGTCACGCACCAGGTCGGCCCACGAAGTGGCCTCGCACAGCGAGCGGTACTCGTCGTAGCCGCGCGTGTACCTCTCGATGAACGGGCGGTCGAGCACCTCCGGGTCGGCCACCGCGGCCTCAAACACGGCCTTCGCGGTGCCTCGCAGCAGTGCCAGATCGCCTCCGATTCGCACCTGCACGTTCATCGTGCCGATCTTGGTCGCGTGGAATGTGGCCATGTCGACGAGCTCGTGGGGGACGATCGTCCGCCTCGACGCCGCTTCGATCAGCGGGTTGATGTGGACGAGCTGGGCGCCGCGCCGTTCGGCCTCGGCCAGCCAGGTGAGCATCCGCGGCGCGTTGGTGGCGGCGTTCTCGCCGATCAGGATGATCGCGTCGGTCTGCTCCCAGTCGCCCAGGTCGACCGTGCCCTTGCCGCTCCCGATCGCCGCCGTCAGCGCGCGGCCGCTCGCCTCGTGGCACATGTTCGAGCAGTCGGGGAGGTTGTTCGTCCCGAGCTCGCGCACCCACAGCTGGTAGAGGAAAGTTGCCTCGTTGCTGAGCCGCCCAGAGGTGTAGAAGCAGGCCTCGTGAGGACTGTCGAGGCCTCGCAGGGTTTGCCCTACGAGCTCGGTGGCCTCCTCCCACGAGATCGGCACGTAGCTGTCGCTCGCTGCGTCGTAGCTCATCGGCTCAGCCAGCCGCCCCGCGGCCTCGAGGTCGTAGTCGCTCCACCCGGCGAGCTCGCTCACCGTGTGCGCGGCGAAGAACTCACGGTCGACCTGCTTGCGCGTCAGCTCCCAGGTGACGTGCTTGACGCCGTTCTCGCAGATGTCAAGGCGGAGGCCGTTCGGGTCGTCCGGCCAGGCGCAGCCGGGGCAGTCAAAGCCCCCGTTCTGATGGTTCATCACGAAGAGCGCGTGGGCGCCGTCGATCGGGTCGCCCCCTTTCTCGAGCACCTGCCCGACGCTTCGCGCGGCGCCCCAGCCCGCGGCCGGATGGTCGTAGTCGTGGCGCGAGAAGCCGCCGTTCGGGACCGGACCGCGACCGAGCGCGGGCGCCCCCGGCACCGCACCGAGCATCCGCCGCGCCGCGTCGTCGGTGTTCTCGGACCGTGATGACATCGCGTCCGTGAATCCTTCCTCGAGTGCACGAGCGGCGATCCCCGACGGGGAGATGCCGCAGATAGCCGGCCCCAAGAGTACGACGTGTGTGATGACCGCGGAGGCCCCGGAGTCGGCTGCTTGACCGGGACATCGCCGTCATCGCGTGGGACCGCGACGCTGAGCATCTTCGTGCTCTCGAGGGTCGCGGTGGCGAGCCGGCCGAAGGGCCAAGCGAGGTGGTGCAGCGGCGCCGGCGTTGTGATCACGATGCGTACGCGAGGTTGAGCAGAGCTCCCGAGCCACGATGCCACTGCTGGACGTGGTTCTCGAGCGCTTTGTAACCGCAAACCAGGACCACGCCGATCAGGACCTGGCCGCAGTCTTCGAGCTTGGCGGGGCCGCTAAGGCTGATTAGGCGACAGCGGCAGGGTGCCGCGGATTGGGCGCGCCTTAGCCGATCACCGCGTCTGCCTCTATCTCCAGCACATAGGCGGGCTCGATCAGGGCTGAGCTCTGCACCATGCTGGTGGCAGGACGGATCTCCGCGAAGACCTCCCTATGGGCGCGCGCGATGTCCTCGAAGTCCCCGAAGTCCGTGACGAAGATGCGGGTGCGGACAACGTCAGCGAGGCTGCCGCCGGCCTCGACCAGCGCGGTTCCTATGATCTCCAGCGCCTGCCGGGCTTGGGCATACGGGCCCCTCGCTGGAGAGCCGTCCGCGCACCTGCCGACCGTCGCACCAACGAAGACTTGGTCGCCCACGCGAACCGCCCGTGAGTAGCCGAATTCCGATTCCCAAGGGGAGCCGGAAGCGATCTTCTTCCGTGTCATCAGCCATGCCTCGGCCCCCTCGTCCCGGAGTTGTCCTATGGGCTCGCGTGCCTCGGCGCTCATTCGTCGTACGCGCGTGCTCGTTGGTCCTTCGTCCCTCGGCGCTTCTTGCGTCACTCGAGCCGGCAGCCGGACGCAGGCGGGCGCGAATGTTCGCCCATGCCACGCCGAAACCGATGAGCAGCGCCGAGCCGAGGGGTCCGACCGTCTCCTCGATGGGGATGCCGCCCACGTGCGCGAGGGGCGAGCCGATCACTGGAAGATCTCCGTAGTGCAGTCCCCGCCCTGGAGGCGCACCTCGTGGGTCCGTGCCGGACCGTCGCGCCGGTCATGGAAGTCGACGAAGAAGTCCTTGTCGACCTCCATCCCGCCATCCGGTGAGCAGTTGACCCGCAGCAGCCAGGAGCGCAGTCCCGGATAGAACTGGTTGTCCCAGCTCGAGTAGAGCGAGTTGGTGACGTACAGCCTCCGCCCGTCCAGCGACAGCTGGAGCATCTGCGGTCCGCCCGTGAGCTCGCGACCGGCGTCGGTTGGCTTGCCGAGCAGCCCGCCGAGCCAGAGCCGGCCCGTCAGCCGCGGGTTGGCGGGATCCGAGACGTCGTATTGGCGCAGGTCGCCGTGGAGCCAGTCCGAGAAATAGAGGAAGCGGTCGTCCATGGAGAGGACCAGATCGGTGATCAGGCCCGGCACGCCCCCAGGTAGCGGCCAGCCCTCGAGCTCCTCGTTCTCGACCTCGATCACAGGCTCGGCCTGGAAGCGGCCGTTGTCGCGGTGGAAGCGGAGGATGTTGCTGGCCAGCGTCGCGCCGACGAAGCCCTGCTCGCTGTCGGGGTCGTGCAGCCAGCGCACCTCGAGCGGAATGAGGCCCTGCTCACCCAGGTCGATCGTCTGCTCGAGCCGTCGCTCGGCGAGGTCCCAGAAGTGGAGCCTGCGTCCGTAGCGGCCGGCGACGACGTCTTCGATGTCGAAGCCTCCCTCGTATGCGTTTGGCTCACCGAACTCCGAGGAGATGAGAACGTTCTTGCGTGGCTGGTACCAGAAGTCGTAGTTCAGGGGCGGCCGCTCGCCGCCGTTCTCCCAGCGGCCCTTGACCTCGAAGCTGCGCGCGTCGAGCACCGCGAATCCGCCCGCGCCGGCCCCGTCACCGTCGCCCAGCATGCTCACCACGACGTTGTCGCCGGGCATGCAATGGACGGTATGAGGACGCGTGTAGCCCGTCTTCTCGAGCAACTCCTCCGGCTCGATCACCTTCTCGATCCGCGGCCGTTGCGGGTCGTCCGCCACGTTCAGGACGTGAATCCGCGACGATCGAAATCCCGGCACGATCAGGTGCGAGCGATCCGGCCCGTGGCACGCCGAGCTGCAGCGGTTCCAGCCAAAGTGGTGGAGCTCGTCGCCGACGTTCGGCATCGGCGTCTCATGCACCACTCGGCCCTCCTTCGCGTCCACCACGGCGATGAAGTCCGGCTCGTTCACGCCGGTGCCCACGTGCAGGCAGGCGAGGTAGAGGAACTGCTCGGGCGGCGCCTCCAGCGCTTCGGCTGGGGAGGCGTGGAAGGTCGTGCTGATCTCCGTCATCGAAGACCTCCTTAGTCAATCGTCTAAGACATTCGACCAAACGATGGCTATCGTGTCAAGGCGGCTGGGACGGCTGCCGGCCAATCGATGCGCATCGACCATGTCATCTACGCCACTCGCGATCTCGACCGAGCAGCTGCGCGACTCGAGAGCGAGCTGGGAATCGCCGCGCTCACCGGCGGTCGCCACGAAGGGCTGGGAACCCACAATCGGATCGTGCCGCTGGGTGGCGGCTATCTCGAGCTGCTGGCCGTCTGTGATCCGGAGGAGGCGGCGAGTTCGATGCTGGGCGCCGCGCTTCAGGCGCGGATCGAGCAGCAAGCTGAGGGACTCATGGGCTGGGCGATAGCGGTCGATGACGTGGAGCCTATGGCCGCCCGACTTGAAACCTCGGTCACCACCATCGCCAGGCAGGGCCTGACCGCGCGGCTGACCGGCCTGGCCGAGTCGCTGCATCGGCCGTTCCTGCCGTTCTTCATATCGCGCGACTCGGGAGTGTCCGACCCGGGAGCAGTGGGCGATGCAGGGAGAATCGTTTGGATCGAGGTCGCAGGTGACGGCGCCTTGCTCGAGCACTGGCTTGGCGGCGGCGAGCTACCAGTACGAATCGCGGAAGGCCCGCCCGGTGTGCGGGCGGTCGGCATCGGCGAGCGCGAGCTCCGCGGGTAGGAGCGCGCACTTGCGAACCCCGGCCGTTTCCCACACCGCGGGACGAATTGCCCCGCAAACTGTGCGTTATCGCTCACAACCTGTCCGGGCTGGGTGGCACTGTGCGGCGGTGGCAAAGCTCTGCCCCTTGATTCCCATGCCGGGCGCTGCTCTAGTGTCGCGGATGGGCTTCGCGGCGGCATCCGGCTGGCCGGAAACGGTGCCACGTGGATGAGATCACGGAGCGTCTGGGTCGACTAGAACCGGGCTCGCTGTTCGCCGGCTATCGCATCGACGGCATCCTCGACCGCGGCGGGATGGGTCTGGTCTACAAGGCCACCGACGCGGAACTCGAGCGTACGGTGGCGCTGAAGATCATCGCCCCCGAGCACACGCAAAACCCGGACGCCGTGACCCGCTTCAAGTCGGAGGCCCGGCTGGCGGCTTCGCTCGAGCATCCCAACATCGTCCCGATCCACCGCGGCGGCGAGTACCAGGGCGTCCTCTATCTGGCGATGCGTTACGTGCCAGGCACGAACCTGCGACAGGTCATCGACGGGGGCCAGCTCGGTCTCGACCGCGTCCAGCGAGTGGTGCGCTCGGTGGCGTCCGCCCTCGACGCGGCGCACGAGCGCGGACTGGTGCACCGCGACGTCAAGCCGGCCAACATCCTGATCACCGGAGGGGGCGCCCGCGAGCAGATCTACCTGACCGACTTCGGGCTCACCAAGAAGCTCGGATCGCCCGGGAGCCTCACACGGACCGGCGCGTGGGTCGGAACCGCGGACTACGTCGCGCCGGAGCAGATCCAGGGTGGGGCGGTGGATGGACGCACTGACGTCTATTCGCTCGGCTGCGTGCTCTACGAGATGCTCACGGGGAGCGTCGCGTACCCGAAGGACAACGACATGGCAAAGCTGTGGGCGCACGTTCAGGATCCGCCGCCCTCGCCGCGCCTGACGCGCCCCGAGCTCGTGGAGGCCTTCGACGACGTCGTGTCACGCGCGACGGCCAAGGATCCAAACGACCGGTACGCCAAGGCCTCGGACCTCGCCGACGCGGTCGATCGCGCCGTCGCCGAGCAGAGCGCGGGCCTCGGCGCAAATGCCGTTCCCGCGACCGGCGCGGCCGGCATCGCTGCCTCGGCCGACGAGCATGACGTGTTCGTCTCGGCGCCCACCCGGGGCTCGGCACCGGAGGCCGTTGACGCGGAGGCGCCCCCGACTCCACCGCCCGGCGGCGACGGGTCGGAGGCTGCCCCTGCTGCTTCCAGCGGGCGCGGCGCGAGAACGCTCGTGGTGGCCGCGGTCGCCGGCGTCGTGGTGGTGCTGGGCGTACTGGCCGCCGTCCTGTTGACCGGGGGCGATGGCGGGAACGAGGACGAAGCCTCCCCCTCGGCAGTGGCCGGGCCGGTGGCGACGAAGCTGCCCTCGGACCTTGCGTGGCGCCCGATCGCGAGCCCATCGTTTCAGCGTCAGTACGCGGCGGCCACCGCGGTGGACGGCAAGGTGATCGTTATCGGCGGGATCGGGGTCAGGGATGCGAGCACCACCACGAAGATCTACGACCCCGGGACGGACAGCTGGACCACCGGGCCGGGCCTGCCCAGTGCACTGCACCACGCCTCGGCGGTGACGTATGAAGGCGAGGCGGTGGTGATCGGCGGCTTCATACCGGGCGAGGAGCTCACGTCCGAGCAATCGGACCGCGTGTATGCCCTGCGTGGAGGCTCCTGGGAGCGGCTGCCGTCTCTGAACCACCCCCGTGCCGCGGCGGCCGCGGCGGTCGTGGGCGACAAGATCGTCGTGGTCGGAGGCCAAGCGGACGGCAAGCTCGTGCCCCAGACGGAGGTCTTCGACGGCGAGCGCTGGACGGACGTGGCGGAGATACCCACGCCGCGCGAGCACCTCGCCGCGGCCTCCGACGGCCGCTACCTGTACGCGGTCGGCGGCCGCGAGCTGTCGGCGGACAAGAGCTCGACCGCGATCGAGCGCTATGACCCGGCGGACGACAGCTGGACGGAGCTCGATGGGATGCCGGAGGCGGCCGGAGGCCTGAGCGCGGCGTATGCGGGCGGTCGAGTGGTCGCGATCGGCGGCGAGGGGACGACGGCGGCGTCGGACACCGTCCAGGCGTACGACATCCAGGACGAAAGCTGGTCGCGGCTGCCGGCCCTGCCCCGGGCACGGCACGGGGTCTCCGTGGCCGCCATCGGCGACACCGTCTACGCGATCGGCGGCGCGACGGCGGCCGGCCATCTCGGGTCGACGAAGGAGGCGGAGGCGCTCGACCTGTCCGGCAAGCCGGGCGCGGCTCAGGGCACCCCGGACCTCGAGTGGCGCGCGCTCGCGCCCGCGCCGTCCAGGCGTGAATATGCCGCCTCGACAGAGGTGGGGGGCAGACTGTGGCTGTTCGGCGGGATCGGCGCAGACGGGGGCGCGGGCACCGAAACTGCCGCCTACGACCGGGCGATCAACAACTGGACGCCCGGGCCCGAGCTGCCCGTGCCCCTGCACCATGCGTCGGCGGTGACGTATGAAGGCGAGGCGGTGGTGATCGGCGGCTTCATACCGGGCGAGGAGCTCACGTCCAAGCAATCGGACCGCGTGTATGCCCTGCGTGGAGGCTCCTGGGAGCGGCTGCCGTCTCTGAACCACCCCCGTGCCGCGGCGGCCGCGGCGGTCGTGGGCGACAAGATCGTCGTGGTCGGAGGCCAGGCCGACGGCAAGCTCGTGCCGCAGACCGAGGTGTTCGACGGCGAGCGCTGGACGGACGCCGCCGACATACCCACGCCGCGCGAGCACATCGCCGCGGCCTCCGACGGCCGCTACCTGTACGCGGTCGGCGGCCGCGACCTGTCGGCAGCCAAGAACCTGCCGACGCTCGAGCGCTACGACCCCGCTGACGACTCCTGGACGAACCTGGACGACATGCCCGACTCCGTCGGCAGCGTGGGGGCCGCCTACGTCGACGGCCTCGTGGTCACCGTTGGCGGCGAGGGCGTCACGGAGCCCTCCGACGCGGTGCAGGCCTTCGACGTGGAGTCGAGCCGATGGTCGCAGCTCCCGGCGCTGCCCGCCCCGCGCCACGGGGTCGCCGTGGCCGCGCTCGGGGATTCGCTCTACGCGATCGGCGGCGCCGCCGCCGCCGGCCACGTCGAGCCGACGGACACGGTGAGCGTGCTCGACTTCGACTGAAGCGGAGTCGCCTGGCCTATTCCGCGTCCGGCTTGGGCGCGTGCGTGGAGCTCTGTCCCATGTACGTGACCTGCTCGGGCTCGAGGAAGACGTCCCGGGCGCGGTGCTCGTCCAGCACCGGCGCCCGGAAGAGCACGACGGTATCGCCGAACCGGAACACGTCGCCGTCGCGCAGCGGGCGTTGCCGGGTGACGCGCTCGCCGTTCAGGTAGGACCCATTGCGGGACTCGTCGTCGACGAGCGCCCAGCCCTCGCCGGTGTGCAACAGCTGGGCGTGCCGCCGGGAGACCTCGCTGTCCCACGACAGCACGATGTCGTTGTCCGGGCGCCGGCCGATCGTGATCGGCGAGCGCTCGTTCTCGAGCGTGACGACTCGCTGGCTTCCACCGCCGTCGTGCAAGGCGACGAACGCCCTCCCTTGCCGCTCAGCCCGGATCCGGTCTGCGAGCAGGGCGTCGGCACGGGACAGGTCGCCGCTTTCGGCGAGGCCGATCCCCAGCTTGAGCGTGAGGTCGCGGCGGGCGGGGTCATCGTCCGGAAGCAGTGACACCGCTCGCTCGAGCAGGCTGACCGCCGGGCGAATGTCGCCTCGCGCGAGCGCGCGGGTACCGGAGGCGCCCAGGTGGCGGGCAGCGCGAGTTGCGAGCTCGGGTCGCTCGTCGATCGGCGCCAGCTCCGACAGGTTGTGGACGGCACGCTCGAGGTGGTGTCCGAGGATCTCCTGGTATTCGCTCGCGCGCTCGCCCGCCTCGCGTTCCAGCCAGTCCGCGTAGCGCTCGTGGAGATCAGCGCGTTGCGCCTTGAGGATGCTCTGGTAGGCCACGTCGCACAGGAGGATGTGCTTGAAGCTGAACGTCCTTCGGCCACCGAAGCGTCCGCCGTCCGCCTCGATGATCTGCTTGCGCACCAGCGCGCCGAGATGAGACTCCACCTCGGAGCGGTCGCTCCGACCGGCCAGCAGCAGCGCCGCCTCGCTGCTGAACGACTTACCGATGACGGCCGCCGCCTTGACGATCGCGAGCTCCGCGGAGTCAAGTCGATCGAGCCGCGCGGCCAGCACCGCTTGGATCGTGGGCGGCATGGGCAGAGTGGATGCGTCCTGCCCGAGATGGCGCTCCTCGATCAGCATGCGGACGAGCTCCTCGACGAACAACGGATTTCCTTCGGCGCTCAAGGCCACCCGATCAGAGAGGTCCGTGGCCACCCCCGCCTCACCGACCAGCTGCTCCACGAGCGCCTGGCAGTCGGCCTCACTCAGCGGCTCGACGTCGATTCGCCGGGCGTCGGGCAGGCCCTGGGCGAAGTTCGGTCTGATGTCGAAGAGCTCGGCTCGGGTGACCGCGATGAGCAGGATCGGGAGGGAGCCGATCGCCATCGGCAGGTACTCGATGAGCTCGAGAAACGTGGGCTCGGCCCACTGAACGTCCTCGAGAACCACCACCAGCGGGCGCTCGCTCGCGACCGCCTCCAGCAGCTTGCGCAGCGCCCAAAACGTGTCCTCCGGGTAGGCGCTGGAATCCACCACCCCGAGCGCTCCCGCGACGCGCTCGGCCACCGTGGCCCGGTCGTCGTCCGCCGGCAACAGGCGGTTGAGCGCCGTCAGAACCTCGTCGGGGCTGTCGCCGTCCTCGGTGCCGGCCAGCTCCGCGACGATCTCTCGCAGCGGCCAGAAGGTCAGGCCCTGCCCGTATGAGAGGCAGCGTCCGGTCACCGCCGTGGCTGCACCGCCCAGGGATCGCACGAAGTCGCTCGTCAGCCGGGTCTTGCCGACTCCGGCAGGTCCGACGACGGTCACCAGCTCGCAGGTTCCAGCGCTGACCGTCCGGTCGAAGGCCTCGCGCAGCTCATGCAGCCCGAGCTCGCGGCCGACCAGAGGCGAGCTCAGGCCACGGTCGATTCCCCTGTCCGGGCTCGCGACGTCGAGCAGCCGGAACGCCCGCACGGGTTGCCTCTTCCCCTCGACCTCGAGCGGCGCGACCGCCTGGACCAACACCGCGCCCCGGACCAGCTCCAGCGTCTGCTCTCCGATCAGGATCTCCCGCGGCGGTGCCGACCGCTCGAGCCGCGTGGCGACGTTGACGGCCTCACCGCTCACGAAGTCCTCCCCCTGCGAAGGGTCTCCAACGATCGCCTCGCCGGTGTTGACTCCCGTCCTGGCCTGCAAGCGAACGCCCCAACGCAGGTCGAGCTGCTCGTTCAGCTCGCGGAGAGCCGCGCGCATCTCGCTCGCGGCCCGGACCGCGCGCAGGGCGTCGTCCTCGTGCACGGTCGGTATGCCGAAGACGGCCATGACGGCATCGCCGATGAACCTCTGCGAGGCCCCCTCGTGGCGCATCAGCACCTCGCTCATGGCGTCGAAGTAGCGGGCCAGCACCTGGCGCAGCGTCTCAGGACTGAGCGCCTCCCCGAGCTTCGTCGAGCCGACCAGGTCGGAGCGCACGATCGTGACGATCTTCCTGAGCCCCTGGGCCGCCGGAGCGGAGCCGAGCGCCGTTCCGCAGACGGGACAGAATCTCGCTTCCTCAGGCGCCTGCTCGCCACAGCTGGGACACGCGCGCACAGGCTGAGTCTACGTCCGGTCAGCGCTCGCAACGATGCTATGTCACACGGTTCGGAATTGGGCTTGTTACGTAGCCTCCGCCTCGTTCACGATGCTGAGCTGCTCTCCTATGCGAGTTAGCGTGAAGACGCGGCTGGCAGTGCCGCGCGGTCGTACGACGACGACCTCGAAGGACTCCGCCCGCCCCCGCGCGTCGGCCCGGAGGATTGTCCGCAGGCCTGCCAGGTCCAGGAAGCAGACCGCGCTTAGGTCGAGGACGACGCGCCTTAGGACGGGTGGTCGCGAGAGGCGGTCGAGGGCCTGCTCAACCAGCGGGACGGTCGCGAGGTCGAGCTCCCCTGCAAGCCGCACGTGCAAGGTGGCGTCCGACTCCTCGACGGCCACACGTAACGGCTTGGGGTAGGCCACCATGACACGCCCTCGCGCGCTCGCTCTCTCCTACTCCGCTTCGGCAGGCTCGAGGACGAACACCTCGACGGCGAGGTCGGGGTCTATGTGGTTCTGGCTCATGAAGGCGATCACCCTGCGACCTAGCTGCCGTTCGACAATCTCGACCAGCTCGCCGCGCATCGTCAACTGGTAGTCGTGGCGTAGTTCGAGGACTCGGTCAGCGAGACCGTTGCCGACCAGTTTCTGCTCGCCCTTCGTGAGCGTGTCCGCCAGCACGATTGTCACCAGGTCCTCGTTGATCAAGGTCTTTGCCCTGGTGGGCCCTCGACCGGTGTACTCATGGAGGAGCTGAACCGCTGCGGTCGAGATCATCGGGCTCGACCCAACGCCTTCGTGCTGCATGTCCATAGGGCACCTTCGATCCGCGCGTCCTCGGCGGGTGTATGCACCACAAGCGGGAGAGGAAACGCAAGAGTCCCAGTAGCAGCGTGTACGTCGACCCTACTCCTCCTCGGTCCGGGTTGACGCGAAACGCGCGCATTTTCCGGGAAGGTCCCTGCCCCAACTTGTCTGAAACCGCTCGAAGTTCTTGTGTTGGGCTCGCCGTCTGGGTGATAATTCGGTGTTTCCCGATGAGACTGGCGCTGACGTGTCACGGCAGCGACGGGATCACACAGAGGGGGCCGCCTTGAGCGGGACCCAGCAACCGTCGGTTTTGGCCACCTACCGAGACGCTGTCACGGAGCGGCTCAGGGCAGGTGCCCCGTTCGGTGACATCGAGGACTCCATCGATGCGGTCGAAGACCTGACGATGGACGAGAAGGCCGCGCTGTGGCTGTTCGCCTTCTCGCTGCGCGACCCCTCCGAGCAACAACTCGAGGCGCGTACCCATCTGGCAGCACTCCAGTGATCGCCCGCCGCGCCGGGGTCGAGCTCGCCTAGGACTAGAGTCCCCCCTATGCTCAATGACGACGAGATCCGAGCCCTTCTGAGCCGCTTGTCGCGGCGCCATCCGTCCGGCGGCAGAGTGATCGAGCGCGCGGCAATCGTCGCCGAGGGGGCCGACTCGGCCATGGTGGTGGCCTGGATCCTCGAACATGCCGGCGAGCCCGAGGCGCCCGCCGGCAAGTCGTCCAAACGGGGACTGCACAGCCCGGGGGTCAGCGGTCCGAGCGGGCCCGCGCCGCGGGGGCCGGCCCGATACGTGTTGCCCGCCGGCGCGCTCGACTGAGCGCGGTTAGTGAGTTGCCGCTCAGGCAACTATTGAACTTCGTTTCTAGAATCAAGGTGCTACGGTAGGCGGGCCCTCGATAGAAAGGCACCCGTGGCCTACCTCAAGTGTGTGCCGTGCAAGATCCGCGTCTCGAAAGCGGGTGCCGGCACCGCTCTCAGCGACGGATCGTGCCCTCAATGTGGGTCGGCACTCGAGCCGGTGGTGAAGCTCACCGAGGTGCTGGGATTCCACTCGCCGAACGTGTTCGATGCAGAGGTCCCGCCGCGCGTCGCCGAGCGAGTGGCTGACATTTCGGGCGGCAGGGCTGCCGCTGACGCGCACCTCGAAACGGACCGCTGGCTCGACGAGGGCGGGAGTTTCGCCCCCGAGCTGCTCGCCGAGGCGGTGGAGCTGGCTGTACCCCCGCGCGCCTAGCCTCGAGCACGGGGCCCGTCCTGCTCAGCGCAGTGAGGGATCCCTCTCCTGCTCGAACCACCCGGGCGGGCCGCAGGCGACCTCGACGCGAAGCCCGTCCGGATCGAAGACGAAGAGCTCGTAGAAGCCCTCGATGTCTCGATCCTCCTCGGGAGGGAAGTGGATTCGGGCGCCGATGTCGAGACACCGCTGATAGGCGGAGTCCACCTCCTCCCGAGTGTCGACGTAGAAGGCGAAGTGCTCGATGCCGACGTGGTAGTAGTCGTGCTGACCGCCGTCCGCCGGCCGGAGCCCCAGGTACCCGTCGCCGAAGCGGAGGTAGACGACCTCCTCAGTTCCGCGGTAGCTCGGATAGCGGACCTCTTCGTGCAGGCCGACTGGCCCGAGCACGGCCAGATAGAAGGCGAGCGATCGCTCGACGTCGCTGACCGCGAGGTCGATGTGATGGATCATGCGAAGCGGCATATCTCTCCTTTGGGCGAGCGCGCCTGGTCTCTTTCAGGGCATCGGCTAGATGGATCGCCATGAGTGGGTGCATGCCGACGAGCGTCCCAGCCGGCCCTTGTCCCCGAAACCTGGAAATCCCTAGTCTCTGCTCACTCCGGCGGGGGTAACCGGCGCGCCAGCTCCGTCCGGGATCGGATGTCGAGCTTCCTGTACACCTGCGTCAGCGCGGCCTCGACGGTGTGGACCGACACGACCAGCGCCGCGGCGACCTCCTTGTTCGTCCTGCCCTCGGCGACCAGGCCGGCCACCCGCTGCTCGGCCGGCGTCAACTCGTCGCGTGACCTGGTTCGCCCGCCGATCCGTCCCAGCTCGGCCCGTGCCTGCCCGGCCCATAGCGGAGCACCGAGCTCCTCGAAGCCCGTGAGCGCAGCGTCCAGGGTCTCACGCGCGGCTCTCAACCGGCGCGCCCGGCGTTGCGCGGAGCCGAGCGCCAGGAGCGTGCGACAGCGCTCGAATGCGCCCGGCGTGCGGCGGTGTTCGTGGAGGGCATCATCGAACGCCGTCAGCGCGCCGTCGGTGTCCCCCTCGGCAAGTAGGAGCCGTCCCTGGCAGCGGGCGGCTGTGGCAAGCGCCCAGGGGCAGTCGCAGCGGACGGCGCGTTCCCTGTACAGGCCGAGATAGCGCGCAGCCACATCGAGCTCCCCGACCCCGATGAGCGCCTCGATCGCGTTCGGCCAGACCGGGAAGAGGCTCGGTTCGTCCCAGCCCAGGTCCACCAGGCGGAGCGGCAGGAGCCGCAGGACCGCGTCGGCCCGCGCCGCGTCCCCGAGCGAGAGCTCCAGAAAGCCGAGCGCGAACCGGTTCAGGACTCGATAGACCTCTTCCCCGATCTCCGTTGAGAGCGCCGTGCCTCGCTCGGCCGCTGCACGTGCCTCCTCGACGCGACCCAGATGAGCATCGGCCAGCGCCTTCGCCCAGAGAGCCGCGCCTCCCTGATATCGCTCCCCCCGCTGCTCGGAGCGCGCCCAGCACTCGGATGCGTGCGCTGCCGCGGCCTGGAAGTTCGCGGCCCGGCACTCGAGCTCCGTGAGGTAGACGAGCAGCGACGAGTACGTGTAGTCGTCGCCGAGCGTCTCGGCAGCGGCGGCCTCGGCCTCGAACAGCTCGCGCGCCTCATCGAGGCGGTCCGCGCACATTCTCCTCAGGCCGAGAACCAGACTCGGCGAGTCGGTATAGGCGAGGGTAAGACGCTCGCGCCGCTGGAGCTCGAGCGCCCGATCAAGAGACCCCTGATCGGCGCGACCGCTCCAGACCTCGAGCGCGGCGACGAACGACAGCGCCGGGATGAGGACCCGGGGCTCACCGGAGCGCGTGGCGGCGGCAACCGCCAACTCGGCGTGCCGCAACGCGGCCTCGTGGCCAACATGTGAACTGGAGCCGTAGGCCCTCTCGGCGTGGATGACGCTGAGCCGCTCGTCGTCCCCTCGCGCGTCGGCGAGCGCCTGCTCGAGCGCGCGATCGGCGGCCTCGAAGTCGTCGTTGCTCAGCCGGGCGAGGGCGAGCAGGGCGTCCGCTCGCTGCACGCCGGAAGGCAGCTCGCCAAGGGCGCTCTCGAGCAGCTCCCTGCCCCGCCCCGGGAGCCCCGCCGGCTTGTATGCGCGCGCGGCCTCGATGGTGCGCCGGCGGCGATCCTCCTCGTGGTCCGGTGGCGTGAGGGTCGCCGCCATCTCGAGCAGCTCGGCGGCCGCCGCCGACGCACCGCGAGCGGCCGCCGCCCGCGCGCCGGCCTCGATCTCGTCCGCCACAGCGGTGGAGGGCCGTGAGCTGGCCTGCGCAAGGTGCCGCGCACGTTGCTCCGGCTCCTCCACCAGCCGGGCCAGATCGGCGTGCAGCTCGCGCCCGCGGCGGGGGCCGATCATCGCCGCCATGCCCTCCGCGAGCAGCGGGTGCACGAAGCGCACGCTGTCGGCGGAGATCTCGATCACGCCGGCGGCGACAGCGCGGTCGAGCCGTTCGCCCACCCGCTTCGGCTCTGTTGAGAGTGCCTCGAGCATGCCCACGGTGGGGTCCCGCAACAGGGCGGCCGGCTCGAGCAGGCGCCGCACGGGCCGCTGCAAACGGGCGAGCCGCTCTTGGGTCAGGGCTTCCAGCGACGCCGGCATCTGAAGCGACGCCGATGGCTCATGCTCGGCCAGGGACCGCGCGAGCTCCAGCGCGTAGAAGGGGTTGCCGCCCGTCAGCTCGTGGATGCGCTCCAGCACCGGCCGGGGCAGCGCACGACCCGTGTGGACCCGGATCGCCCGATGCAACGCCCCGGCGTCCAAGGAGCCGATCGGGAGGCGCACAACTCGCTCCGGCGGCAACGACTCGATCAGCTCCGACTGGACCGAGCCGTGCTCGACCCGCAGCGACGCGACCAGGCTCACCCTCGCCCCGGTCAGTCTGCGAAGCGCGAACGCCAACGCCGCCGCCGTCCCGCGATCGAGCCACTGCACGTCATCGACGGCCACCACGACCGGGTTGCGTTCGGCAAGCGTCCGCAGGGCGCTCAGCACCCCTGCCGACACGGTGTGCGCATCCACCGGTCGCCCCCCGGCTTGCCGACGAAGCAAGGCGATCTCCAACGCTTTCGCCTGTGGCTCCGGCAGCTCCGGCACCACCTCGTCGAGCGCTCCGGCGAGCAGGTCGCCGAGACCGGAGAACGCCAGCTCGGCCTCCGCGGGCGCCGGCCAGGCCATGAGCACGCTCGCGCCGGCGCCCGAGGCGGCAGCGACCGCCTCGCGCAACAGCGTCGTCTTGCCGATCCCGGCCTCGCCCTCGATGACGAGAGCCATCGAGCCCTCGTCGACGGCAAAGGCGCCAACCGTCTCGAGCTCCTGCTCGCGCCCGACCACCTCGGGTGGCTCAGCCACCGGCGTCACCGGTCAAGCATGTGTCACACCGAGCCCCGGATGCAAGCCGCCCGGCCGGGAGGCCGGCTCAGAGCGGCAGCGAGGCGGCCACCAGCGTGCCGCCGCCGGCAGGGCTGTCGATCCGTAACCGTCCTCCAAGCGCGGTCACCCTGTCGCTCATCCCCACCAGCCCGTGACCCTTGGGATCGGCGCCTCCGATCCCGTCGTCGCGGACCTCCACGCGGAGCACCCCGTCGCGAACGGAGCCCGTGACCTCGGCGCGTGTGGCGCGCGAGTGCTTGACGACGTTGGTGAGCGCCTCGGCGATGATGAAGTACGCACTCGCCTCGACGTCAGCAGGAAAGCGCTCCGCCGGAACATCGACTTGAACGGGCAGGTCGAGCCGAGCCACGACCGCGTCGACGGCCACCCGCAGGCCGCCGTGCGTCAGGACCGCGGGCAGGATCCCGTGCGCGAGCTCGCGTAGCTCCGCATTGCCCCGCTCGGCGTGCCCGAGCGCCTCGCCCACGAGAGCCTCGGCCTTTCCCTCTTCCTGTTGGAACGCACGCTGGGCGAGCTTGAGCGTCACGACCATGTGCACGAGCCGCTGCTGCGCGCCGTCGTGCAGGTCGCGCACCACGCGACGCCGCGCTTCGTCCGCCGCGGTCACGAGGCGTGCGCGCGAGGCCATCAGCTGATCGCGGCTGTCCGCGTTGGCGATCGCTGTGTCGAGCAGCTGGGCGAACCCCGCCATGCGCTGCTCAGTGTCGGCCGGCGGCGACTCATCCGAGTTCCAGCCCGCGGAAACGACGCCCCAGAGGCGTCCCTCCACGACGATCGGCGCTCCAACTGCCGTCTCGATCCTTGCGGACCGCTCGGTGCGCCGCACCGCTCCCTCGACGCTGTCGGCCTCATGGTTTATCCGCACACCAGGCCGTGCTTCCTGCGCGCTCGAGCCCCGATGCGCGAGCACGGTCAGGTCGGCGCCGGACTCGTAGCGGCACACGAGGACGTGAGCGGCTCCCAGCAGGCCCTCCATCTCCGTGGCGACGGCGTCGAAGACGGCGGTCGGCGAGGCGCCCTCCGCAACAAGCGTGGCGACTCGGCGCAGCGCTGCCTGCTCCCCGGCGAGCCGCTCCACCTCTCTGCGCGCGTCGGTGTTCGCGATGGCCGTGTCCAACAGGCCGGCGAACTTGACCATCCGCTCCTCCGTGTCTGGCGGGGGCGGCTGCTCGGCCTTCCAGCTCGCCGTGATCAACCCCCAAAGCCGGCCCCCGACCGTGATCGGTGCCGAGACGCTCGAGCGCAGGCCCGTCGCGCGGGCCAGCTCCGCGAGGGCGCCGCCAGCCGACTCGTAGTCGTCCATCCGGGCCGGTCTCCCGGTGCGGCGCACCTTCGCGGTCGCGCTCTCACCCTCGGTGCTCAGGTGCGAGCCGACCGGCGTCCGCTCCACATCCAGACCGCGGTGGGCGAGCACGGTTATCTCCTCGCCGGGCTCGAAGCGGTTGAGCGCCACCTGGTCAGCGTCGAGCAGGGCCTCCATCTCCGCGGCGACGGCGTCAAGCACCGCACCAGGCGAGGCGCCCTCCGCGACCAGCGTCGCGACCCGTCGCAGCGCGGCGTGCTCGTCGGCGAGCCGCTGCGCCTCCGCCTCGGCCCGGCGGCGCTCGGTCACGTCACGCGCCATGCCATACATGACCCCGTCCTCGACGACCGGGGTGGAAGTCCACTCGAGCACTCGGTGCGAACCGTCCTTGCGGAGGTAGCGGTTCTCGAACGACCGCGTCGCCTTGCCCTCACCGATCGCGGCGGCCTCCCCCACCGTTTTCTCACGGTCGTCCGGATGGACCAGGTCCAGGTACGGCGTCCCGACGAACTCGTCCTGCGTGTAGCCGAGCACCTGCTCGACTGCCGGATTCACGCGCGTGAAGTGCCCTTCGAAATCTGCGACCGCGATCAGGTCGGGCGAGAGAGTGAAGATCCGGTCGAGGTCGTCCTGTGCCTTGGCTCGCCGGGCCGAGGTGACCCCGAGCGCGGCTGCCAGGGCGGCGAGGATCAGGCCTGCGCCCAGGACGATCCAGGGCACCACGGCCGCCAGCCCGCTCACCGCTTCCCGAGGCACGAGAACGTCGAACCGCTGTCCCGCCTCCGTGAACGAGCTGATGGCAACGTTCCCACGCTCAGCGCGTTCCCCCGACGCCCCCGCGGCGGTGATCCGCACCGCCGGCGCCCCCCTTGCCGCCGAACGCAGCGTCCGGTCCGATGCGAAGACGACCACGTACCCCGGGCTGAGGACCTCGCCGATGAGATTGGGCGCCGGAGCGACGAGGAAGAGCCCGCCCGCGCCCCGGCCTGGCGGCGTCGCGGGGGTCGTGGCCACCTGATCAAGGCGCGTCGCAAGAGCGACTGCCCTGGCCATCCCGGGTTCGCGGCTCAGATCGGTGCCGGGCACGGCCATGGGATGGAAGCCGGAAACGAGCGTCGCCGGCAGATAGGAGGAGCGAGATCCCACGGGCACCTCCTGACGGCGCTCGTCGGACGTCACGATCGGCTGGCCGATCCCCTGCTCGTATGCCTGACGCCGTGAGTCGGGAACCCGCTCGGCCCATGCGGCGGCCGGAAAGCCCGCCGGGCTGAGCCATCTCAACGCGTTCCTCGCGAACTGGTCGCTCGTGACGCCGGTACCGCTGGCGTCCAGCATGAACTGCCGGAGACTCTCGGTGAGCGACGCCGCCTGCGTGACGCGGCCATGAATTTGCGCCGCCGCAACATCGGCGCGGCGCTCGGAGTCGCGCCGCGCGTCTCCTTCGGCGAGCAGGCGGGCGATGACGAAACCCGCAACGGTCAGCGCGAGAACCAGCGCTACTGATGCAATCTGTCGCGGCCGCACGGCGAGGCTCCGGGCATCCCGAGGATTCTGCTCCGTAGCAAGGCCCGCGGCAAGGCGGGCGTTGCCTGTCAGGTCATTGCTTCACGCGCGAAGCGATGCTCTGGCAGTTCTTCAGCGCTGAGTCGATCGACGACCTGCCGGCGATCACCGCGGAGAACTGCTCGGTGCATTCGTTGCCGACGTCCTGGAACTCGGGGATGCCGACGTACTGGACAGCCGGGTTGCCGGGCCGCTTGGTCGTGCCCGGGTTGTCGGCCGGGGCGGACTCGATCGCGTCCAGCGTCTGCTGGGCGAACACACGCGCGGCGCGCCGGTACTCAGGAATCGCGTAGGTCGACCGGCGCGCGCCCGGTGGGATCGCCGCCCAGCCGCCCGGGATCCTCGGTCCGGCCTCCTTCGCGTACTGCGGCCCGGTCGCCCACGAGATGTAACGCCAGGCGAGGTCCGCCTTGCTCGACGATGTCGGAATGGCGAGAGCCCACGACCATAGCCAGCCCGACGTCTTGGTTCGCTCGACCGGGGCGGGGGCGTAGCCGTTCTTGCCCTTGACGGGGCTGTTGTCGGCCTCGAGCGGGCCGGCGGCGGAGGTCGCGTCGTACCACATCGCCGCCTTGCCGCCCTGGTACTGGGCGAGGCAGGCGTTGAAGCTCGCTGCGGCGGCGTGGCTCTGGCCCACGTCCCTGGTGAGGTCGACGTAGAACTGGAGCGCCTTCCGGAACGGAGGCTGGTCGACCATCGCCCTTCCCACCGAGCCGTCCGGCTTGGCGGAGAACCACGTCCCGCCGAAGGTGTTCAGCACGGTCGTGAACGGTGCGCCGAGCTCACCCCAGCCCGGCTTGCCGCGCATGCAGATGCCGGCCCTGTCGGGCTCGTCGATCCGCCGGGCGATGTCTGCAACCTGTCTCCAGGTGGGGTTCGCGGGCATCTCGATGCCGGCGTCCCTCAGGATGTCCTTCCGGTAGATCAGGAATGACGACTCTGCGTAGAACGGAGCCGCGTAGAGCTTGCCCCGGTATGACAGGACCTTCCGTACCGTGGGGATGATGTCGCCCAGCCTGTAGGCGCGGTCGGAGGAGGCCATGTGCGTCAGATCTGTGATGTAGCCGTCCCTGCCGAACTGCGGCGCCTCGTACGTCCCGATCATCACCACGTCGAACTCGTGGCCGCCGGCTGGCACGTTGTTCGTCGTGACCTCACGCAGGGTGCCCTCGTCGAGGATCGTGTAGTTCACCTTGATGTGGCTCTTCGCGCTGAAGAGCGACGGCGTGAGATGGGCGAGATCCTGAGGGTTGGGCGCGTCGACGATCGCGACGTTGATCGAGCCGCCTTTCGACCGATCTTGCCCGTCGTCGCCCCCGCAGCCGGCCAGAGCCGTCGCGCACACGAGCGCGATCAAGGCACACCGCCAACGCCTCCGGGACACGAGGAGCATTCTGCTCCGCCCCACGGGCGGGGTAAAGAGCCATCACCGGACTTCCCCCAGTTCGCCCGTCAGAGGGTCGGCCGGATCACCCAATTGACCTGATCGAGGCCGAACGTCCGTACACAGCTGAACGTCGGATCAGAGGACCTGCAGGTTTCGATGCTGCGGTTTTTCCAGGGATGAGTCGTCGTGACCGTAAACGAGGCGGGAGGATCGGAGCTGGTCACCCAGACGACGGTGTTCGAGCAGCCGCGCAGAAAGCCGGCGTCCGACCCCCAGCTCTCTGTGCCTCCCAGGTTGTCGACCACATCGTTGAAGGGGATCGCGTTGTCCCAGCTGTCGGTGTCCCACTTCGATGCGCTCGCCGCCTGGAGCTCGTGGATGGTCAGGTTGAGAATCCCCGCTCCGCACCAGCTTCCGCCGGTATCGCTGCTGCCCAGCCGCGACGGATGGCCGACGATCGACAGCGACGCGGCCCCGAACTGACTGGTCCCAGACCCTTGCGAAGCCCGCGGGCGCCTACCGAGGCGCTCCACCCGGTAGCGCACCCAGTGGCGCGCGGCGTTGTAGCGCGGCCGACTGAGCCTGAACGCATGCACCCGCCCGGGGCGCCGGCCGGCGACGTGGAGCGTGCCGACCGGGGGCGTCTCGGGGGAGAACAGCCGTCGGTGCAAGCGCGCGACCGAGACGGTCCCGGCGCGGCCGCTGTTGTGGGCCCAGGTGAGGCGGCTGCCCACGCCGCGCAGGGTCAGCAAGCCCCCTCGAAGCTCACCGCTCGTGGCGGAATGCGTGAACACCGTGGCGCCGCCGGACGTGGCGGGAGCGGCGGCTGGCACGAGCACGAGCAGGCCGACCGCGAGGGCTACGGAGGTGACCAGACGCAACGTTGACCCTTTCGGGGGCACGGCATACTCCACCACAGCGGGCCGACCGTATCAGCGGGATCCGGACCCGCGCAACTCGTCGGCCTCCCTCAGGTACTGGTGCACGAACGCGATCGCCATGCTGCCCTCGCCGACCGCGGCGGCGACCCGCTTGACGGGGCTGAAGCGAACGTCGCCGCAGGCAAAGATGCCGGGGACGCTCGTCTCCAGGAGGTACGGGTCGCGATCAAGCGTCCAGCGCCCGGTAGCGCGCATGTCGGAGCCTGTCAGCACGTAGCCGTGGTGATCGAGCGCGATCTCCGGCGGAAGCCAGTCGGTCTGGGCATCCGCGCCGATGAAGATGTAGAGGCCGCCCGAGTCGAGGCGGCTCGTGGCAGCCGTCGCGGAGTCGCGGACGTCGATCGCCTCGAGCGACTGCTCGCCGTGCACGGCCGTGACCCCGGCCCCGAACATGGTGTGGATGTTCGGTCGCGTGGCGAGCTGGTCGATGAGATAACGCGACATGCTCTTCTCCAGCCGGTCGCCGCGGCAGAGGATGGTCACGCTGCGCGCGTGCGCGGAGAAGAACAGCGCCGCCTGCCCTGCCGAGTTGCCCGCACCGACGATGTGGACGTCCAGGCCGTGGGTGTTCGGCGCTTCGCTGCGCGCCGCGCCGTACGAGATGCCCTTGCCGGCAAGCCGGTCGAACCCGTCGATGGCGAGGTGCCTCCACGCGACTCCGCAGGCGAGGATGATCGTCCGCGCCCGCAGGACGTCTCCGCCGTCCAGATGCAGCTGCCGGGTCGCGGCGTCTATTCGCGAGATCGAACGGGTCACGAGGATCTCGGCGCCGAGCCTGCGCGCCTGCCGGAGCGCGCGGCTGGCGAGCTCGTCCCCCGAGACGCCGGACGGGAAGCCGAGATAGTTCTCGATTCGTGAGGAGGTACCCGCCTGGCCGCCGGGCGCCTCTCGCTCGATCGCGAGCGTCCGCAGGCCCTCCGATGCTCCGTACACGGCCGCGGCCAGCCCGGCCGGACCGGCGCCGACGATCACCGTGTCGTACTCGGCGGCGTCCGCCTCGGTGCCGAGGCCGAGCAGCTCGGCGACCCTCCGGAGATGCGGCCGGATCACGGTCTTGCCGTCGATGACCTGAATCGCCGGCCAGTCGTCTTCCGGCGGGAGCGGCCCGCCCCACTCGGCCTCCGCGTCCAGTTGGTCCGGCGTGAGCCACCTGAAGGTGACCTGGTTGCGGTCGAGGAAGTGCCGCAGCTCCGCACAGGACGCGTCCCAGCGATGCCCGACCACGATCGCGCGCGGCGGCGTCGGCTCCGCGGCGATTCCCTGCAGGCCACCCGGCCCGCCCATCCGGTGCGCCGCGAGCTTCCCCACCTGCTCCGCCAGCTCCGGCACGACGGCCGCGACCGCGTGGTAGTCCCGGGACTCGACCCGCATGACCCGCGACGCTTCGGCGGCCCGGAAACCCACCGGGAACACCGTTCCGAGGACGATCGGCACCTCCCCGAAGACGTCGCCCGGCAGACGCTCGCCGAGCACGCGCTCGCTGCCATCGACCAGCCTGGTCGGCTCGATGCGACCCTCGAGCACGACGAACAGGGCGCGCTCACCCCCCTCGTGTGCCGCGTATTCGCCGGCCACGAGCTGTAGATCCGCCGCCACCCGGGCGAGCCTCTCGCGCTGGCTGGGGTCGAGGCCGGCAAAAAGCGCGACACCGGCTATTTCCTCGGGCGTTACCACGGCTGGTGGGGAGACACTAGACGCGCGGCCAGCTGCGACTAGCGCCGAGCCGAGAAACGCAGCGCGTCGTCTTCCGTGCTGACCTCAACGTCGCGAAAGCCGGCGTCGGACAGCCGACCCGGCAGGCCGGCCGGCGGAATGAGCACCTTCGTATCGCCGATGTGCAGAAGCCAGAAACCGATCCCGCGGCCGATGCTGTCGGTGCCGACGAACGCGCCGCCCGGCCGCAGAACGCGCGCGACCTCGGCGAACAGACGGTCCTGCGCGCCGGCCGAGGGCACGTGGTGGAGCATCGTGAAGCAGGCGACGACATCGAACGAGGCGTCGGCGAACGGCATCGCGGTCCCGTCGCCCTCGACGATCTCGGCTCGATCTCCGAGCCGCCCACGCAGTGACGCCGCCAGGCGGCGGTCGATCTCGAGCGCGGTCAGGCGCCCCGCCCTGTCCGACAGCACCTCTGTGGCCGGCCCGAATCCAGGGCCGACCTCCAGTACCGCACCGCCGAGGTCGAGGTCGCCGATCGCCGGCGGGACGAGGTCCTCGCGCACGTGGCTCTTCCACGCCTCGCGGTTGCAGTACCAATGGTGCAGCCGGTTCACATGAGCACTCGATCGGGGAAGCAGAGCCTACGGCCCGGTAGCCTCCGCCCCTTGAGCCCTCTGCTGGTGCCCCGCATGCTTGCAGCCGGTTCGTTGGCGTCATCCACCACCGCGTTTCGAGTGGGTGTGGGCCAGCTGTCGCTGTTGCTCGAGCGAACTCCGCTCCTCGTGAGGCTGGCCGTCCGGGCATCCGTGGGCGGCCCCGGGGGGGCGACCGCCCAAGCGGAGTTTCGCGACGATGTCCTCGCCCTCGCTCGCGACTCGGCAGAGGTGTCGTGGCGCGAGCTGCGGCGGGGTCTCGACGACTTCGACGCGTTCACTCGACCTGACGAGGAGCCGAGCGCGCAACCGCACCGTCCCTACAGGGCCAAGCCGTGACCACCGGGGCCGTCGCGAGCGACGACGTCATCGCCGAGCTCGGGGCGAGCGCGGAGATCGAACTGCTGCGCGAGCGGATCGCGACGTGGCTCGAGGGCGTCGATGACGAGCTGCGTGAGCCGCTCAGCTGGGCGCTGGCCGGGACGCCTAAGCACTTCCGCCCGCTGACGCTGTTCGCCTGTCATCAGGCGGCGCTCGACACGCCGCCGTCCGAGGCCGTCGAGCTCGCGTTTGCGGTCGAGCTGATGCACAACATGTCGCTCGTCGTCGACGACGTCCTCGACGGGTCGGACGAGCGCCGCGGCATCGCGACGGTGGAGACGAGGTTCGGTCGCCTGACGGCGCTGATGACCTCGGGCTATCTCGTGGCCGACGCCTTCGACTCGGTCGCCGCCGACGACTTCGCCGTACGGCACCTGTCCGAGCTGCTGCGCCGGCTCGGGGCGGCGGAGTGCCTGCAGTGGCGGCTGCGGCGCCAACCGCTGGGCGTCGAGGACTGGCTGCGAATCGCCGGCGAGGACACCGGGTCGATGTTCGAGATCTGCGCGGTGCTGGGTGGGCGCTCCGAGCGGCTGCGGCGCTACGGCCACCACCTGGGAGTGCTCTACCACGGCTGCGACGACGTCGGCGACCAGCGCGGCCTCGAGGCTCTCGGGGGCGGCGGCGAGGAGGACATCCGTGACGGGATCCTGACGCTGCCCGCCGCCCTCGCCATCCGCGACACGGAGATCCGCGAGCTCTTCCTCGTCGACGACGACGATCAGGAGCGGCTCACGGCGCTGGCCGACGCCTTCCGCGCCCAGCTCGATCACGCGGAGGGAGTGCTGGACGGCGTCGCCGACTCGGCTCGCACCGAGGCGGCGCAGTTCGCGAGCGATCCCGAGCCGCTCCTCGCGCTCGTGGACCAGGTGCGCCAGCTCTCCCGCCGCTAGCGCTCCGGAGGTCTGGTCGGCGTCAGGAGATGCCGCATCGAGCCGACCCAGTCGTTGCCCGTCGACCACGCCTTCGCGGCGAACGCGGAGGGCGCCCAGGCGTAACGGAGCCACACGTAGCGCAGGGTGAACCCGGAGTCCGGCTCGTCGATCTCGACAGGCCTCCCGACGCCACGCCGTTCGACGATCACGCGGGCCGCGTCGAGACCGCTGGTGACCGCGGACTCGATGACCGTCATCCCGACTCGGTTGGCGCAGAAGTCGCCCGCAAAGGTGAGGTTCTCGACGCCGTCGCACGCGGCCGGCGGGCGCCAGATGTCGGAGCCGGTCTCGTTGACGAACAGGGTTGCGTCCGTGTTCGATTCGAACCGCGTTCGCTTCCAGTCGATGTCCCTCGACTGGCCCCAGCGCTCGCCGGGGTCGAAGTCGATGTACTCGGCGAGCTCGCGCAGCATCGCCATCGCATCGTCGTCATCCCCCGTGCCGGGGAGCCCGTACAGGTCCGACGACGAGAGCGAGAGGACCGTGCCCCTGAAGCCGGGCACTCCCTCCCACGTCTGGGAGATGTCGGTGAACGCGAGAGCGAGCTCCGAGCCGAAGAGGCCGACGGGCTCGGGTGGGATGTTGCGCAGCTTGCGCTTGAAGTAGAGATGGACGATCGGGATCCGCTGCGACTGCAGCCGGGACACCTCGGCGAGCCTCGGCAGAGCCTCGACGACGCGCTGCCCGGACTCCCCGGAGCGCACCAGGCACAGCAAAGCGGCCTCCGGCACCGCGAGGATGAGCTCGTCGACCTCCTCGCTCCGGCCGCCCTCGAAGCCGATCTCGGTCACGCGGCCGTCCTTGCACGAGACGCTCGTGACCGGCGTCTCCCGGACGATCTCGACGCCCGCCCTCTCGAGCGCTGCGGTGAGCGGCTCGATCACCTGCCGCGAGGCAGGGCCGCGTGCCAGCCAGAACGTCGGCGCCGGCTCGGCCATGTTGTACTCGAGGAAGTCGCGGTAGTCGTCGGCTGCGGTCAGGTAGCTGCGAATCGCCCACACCCTCGTGATGAAGGCGTCGCAGGCCGCCGCGGCCCCGTCCGTCATGTAGGGCCGCGACCTCAGGAACCCGTTCACGCTCACGTCGTCCAGCGACATCGTGGGATTCAGCCGCTCGGCCAGCAGGTCCACGGTTGCGTACGCGAACAGGAACATGTCCGCGGGGGAACCCACCCCGGAGAACACGTCGCGCCACAGGCCCATCACGGATTGGGCGTTGCCGACCTCGGTGAACCTCGGGAACTCCCCGCGGCGCAGCTGCTTGACGGTCCGGAACGGGCGGAAGAGCTCGTTCCTGTCCTGGCCCGTGACCTCCTCCAGCAGGCGCCAGAAGTTCCCGTACCAGCTCAGGTACATGTGCGGGTAGACGTCGAGGTCGACACCGTCGCCAAACGGGCGCGACCCGAGGTCGCCCCCGAGAATGGCCTTCTGTTCGTAGAGCTTGACCCGGTATCCACGCTGGGCCAGGCGCAACGCAGCCGTGAGGCCGGAGAGGCCACCGCCGGCAACGGTGACACGCGGCGAATCGGTCATCGAGCCATTGTCTCCGACGCGACCAGATTGCGCGCCCGAACGACGTCTGCCAGCTCCGACGCCGACCCGAACCAATCGCACAGCGCCACGACCCGGTCGATCGCGCTGCGCGGTCCGCCGATCGCGCGCTG
Source organism: uncultured Thermoleophilaceae bacterium (assembly GCA_963739095.1). Taxonomy (GTDB): domain Bacteria; phylum Actinomycetota; class Thermoleophilia; order Solirubrobacterales; family Thermoleophilaceae; genus JACVRW01. The sequence goes on along the minus strand of CAVTZF010000001.1, from coordinate 259,604 downwards.
GTGCTCCGCGAGGCGTGTGGCCGCACGCAGCTCGAGCAGCTTCGCGTTCTGCTCGCGCGCGGCCCGAACGGCCGCCTCGTAGGCCGTGGTGGCGCCCTCGGGGTCGGGCGAGTCTCCCGCCATGAGCGCCCGTCCCTTGAAGCGGAACAGCTCGGACGCGGAGAAGCGCTCACCGGTCTCCTCCATGTATTCCTCGCCGGCGCTGAGCACGTCGAGCGCACCGGGCCTGTCATCCGCGGCGAGCCGCAGATCGGCCAGCAGCACGTACAGGTGCGGAAGGCCGAGCCGGGAGCCCGAGCGGAGATAGGCGTCGAGGCTCTGCTCGACGCGAGCCGTCCCGAGCGCGAGCTCGCCTGCGCGTCCCCGCAGCCATCCGGCGAGCAGAGACGACACGGCCCGCCAGTAGCCGATGTCGTGGTCGATGCTGTGCGCACGGGTCCTCTCGACCCAAATGCCGAACTCGGGAAGCTCGCTGCGGCTCAGGTGCAGGAAGCTGCGCATGCCCCAGGCCTGCGCGCGCGTGACCGGCCCGCCGACCCGTTCGGCGCGCTCGAGGCTGAGGTCGCTGCGCTCGCGCGACGCCTCGGCGTGGCCCAGGTTCCACAGCACCAACGCGATGTAGGCGAGAGCTCCCACCCCGGTGTCCCCCTGAGCCTCGTAGATGTGGTCCGAGCGGTCGGGTTGCCGGTAGCGGGCGAACGCATCGTCGAGCCGCTCACGGGCGAGGTCGAAGTTGGCCAGATACATGTGGACGAGCCCGAGGTAGAGGTGTCCCTCCGCCAGGCGAGCCGGGTGATCGTCGCGCTCGCCGAGCGCCAGCATCTCGTCCGCCAGCTCGAGCGCGGTCCCGTACCTGCCGCGCAGCAGCTGGAACATCCACTGCCCGCGGATCACGGCCACGAGCCGGTCGTCGTTGCGGGTCCGCTCGCACGCCGTTCTCGCTATCGCATACGCGTCGTCGACGCCCGCCGCCGCGTAGCCGTGTCCCGCCTGCAGCGAGGCCGCGAGGTGTGTCAGGAACTCGACGCGCTCCAGATCGTCGCCGGGATGCGGGTCCGTCGCGTCGAGCGCTTCCGACCCGCGCCGGAAATGCTCGGCGGCCTCCAGGTAGGCCGCGCGCTCGAGGGCGCGTGTCCCGGCGGCGTACCAGAAGTGCAGCGCCCGGGCGGGCTCGCCCGCAGAGGACCAGTGGTAGGCGACGACCTCAGGCTCTCGCTGGGCCACGTCGGGAAAGCTCCGGACGAGGGTGTCGGCCACCTGACCGTGGAGCGCGTGACGGCGGTGGCGCAGGATCCGCTTGTAGGCCGCCTCCTGGAGGAGGGCGTGCGTGAACTCGCAGCGCTGCGGCAACCCGACCACCGGCCGGAGCACATCCTGTGCGGCGAGCTGCGCCAGCGCAGGCTCGAGATCCCCGTTGCGCGCGGCGACCAGGCCGAGGAGCGATCGGTCGAACTCGCGTCCGATGATGGCGGCCACGTCGATCACGTCGGCCAGATCCGGCAGCCGGTCGAGACGCTCGGTGAGGAGGCCGTCGAGGGTCGGCGGCACCATCGTTGTCGCCGGCGCCTGCCCGGCCGTGTCCGACCCGGCCCCGCGCTCGAGCATCTTCAACATTTCTTCGACGAACAGCGGGACCCCGTCGGCGGCCGAGTCCAACCACTCCAACACGGCGGAGTCGAGGGTGGAACCGCTCGCCGCCGTCGCCATCGCTCTCACCTCGGTGGACGTCAGCGGCCCAAGCTCGATCTCGAGCACCGGCCGGCGCTGCGTCCAGGGCGGCTCGAACTCGGGCCGGAACGTCAGGACACAAAGGACCGGGAGGCCAGGCAGGCTCGCGACGATTCGCCCGAGCAACTCGACAGTCGTGGGATCGGCCCAGTGGAGATCCTCGACGACGAGGAGCAGCGGATGACGAGCCGGGTGGGTGACGAGCATGGACTCGAGGATTCGCAACGTCGCGGTCCTGGCGTCGCGGGGGCTGAGTTCGGCGCCGGAAGCGCCGTTCCCGCCGCGGATCGACAGGAGCTCCGCGACCAGCGGCACGGCCTCCGCCGGGTCGAGGCCCGTGGCGACGAGCGCCTGCTCCAGCACCTCCAGGTGCTGGCCGCCCGTGTCCGTTCTTTCGAGGCCGAGCAGGCGCTCGAGGAACCGGATGACCGGGTAGAGGGCCGTGGTCTCGTGGTGAGCCGAGCACTGCCACACGTGCTCGGCAGCGGCGTGCCGTCCCTCGCCCTCCCTCAGCGCGTGGACGAGGCGGCTCTTGCCGATCCCCGCCTCCCCCGTGACATGAACCATCGCGCCCTGCCCGCTCGCCGCCTGCCGCCAAGCCTCCGTGAGCGTCTCGAGCTCGCGATTGCGGCCCATCACCGGGGTCATGCGGCGTGCGCCCGCGACCTCGAGGCGGCCGACAGCGCCGGTCGGACGCACGGCTCGATATACGTCTATCGGCCGCGATACCCCCTTGAGCGCCATCTCACCGAGCGGCTCGGTCTCGAAGTAACCCTCGATCAGCTCGTGCGTATCCCCGCTGATCACGACCGATCCCGGCTCGGCGGCCGACTGGAGCCGTGCAGAGATGTGCGGAGTCTCCCCGACGATGTCGTGCTGCGAGCGGGCTTCGCCGGCGCCCATCTCCCCCACGACCACGACTCCGGTGTGCAGCCCGACCCGGACCTCGACCGAGATGTCGAGTCGCTCGCGGAAGTACGCGTTCACGGGTACCACCTCGTCCACGATCCCAAGGCCGGCGTGCACGGCCCGCTGGGCATCGTCCTCATGCGCGCGCGGGTAGCCGAAGTAGGCAACCACGCCGTCGCCGAGGTACTGGGCCGTATAGCCGTCGAAGCGATCGATGGCGCGCACGCACGCGTGCTGGTAGGCGCTGAGGACCTCGCGCCAGTCCTCGGGGTCAAGCGATCCGGCGAGCGGCGTCGACCCGACGAGGTCGCAGAAGAGCACGGTCATCTGACGGCGCTGCCCGGCGCCGGGATCGCCCATGGGCGGGACGGCGGCGGGCCCATCCTCGAGGCGGCCACCGCAACCACCGCAGAACCTCTGTCCTGCGGGGCTTTCGAGACCGCAGTGACCGCACCTCATGTTGGTAGTCCAACCACCCCCAAGCCGCTGCCACGTCAAGCATAACCCGGGTGGCCGCCGCACTGGCCGGGGCGCGCGCCAAAGTCAATCCGGCGCTTGGGCTTCCTGCTCCTCCAGCCAGCCGTCGATCCAATCGAGCAGCTCGGCGTGCCCGGTATCGATTCCGGACAGGCGCTCCCAGATCAACCCCTCGTTGAAGGTGACGACGAGCGAGACGAGCGCCTCGAGCGGGATCGGCAGGCCGTAGCGCTCGAGCGGCTCCGACAGCGCCTCCCGCAACACGGCTCGCCACTCGGCGTTGACGAGGGCCACGCGTTCGCGAAGCTCAGGCCGGCTCCACGCAAGCGCCTGGAGCTCGTACCAGATGCGCTGGTAGTGCTCGTCCGCCTCGAGGTAGCGCATCGCCGTTCGCCACTTCTCGAGGAACGGGGCGTCGCTCGCGTAGAGCCGGCGCTGGCGCTCGATCAGGCGCTCGGTGAAGCGCTCCAGAACCCGGGCCAGCAGGTTCTCCATCGAGCCGAAGTAGTAGTGCACGAGCCCGTGGTTGGCATCCGCCTCCTTTGCCACACGCCGCGTGGTGATCTGCGCGTGCCCCACGTCGACCAGAAGCCGCTCGGCCGCGTCCAGAAAGCGGTCCTCGGCGTCCCCGCGCGGGAGCTTCGTGATGCTCACAGCATCTCCGCGATGCGCGCGGCGGCCTGTCGCGCACCGTCGGTCTCGACGGGTGCGTAGTCCACCTCGCGGCCGATCTCCTCGGCGATCGCGGCCGCGATCTCGGCGGGGCCGTCGCTCTCGAAGTCCATGCGCCGGCCCGCCCCGTAACGGTCGAGGCGGTGGCAGACGTGGAAGTTCTGCTCGAAGTGGTGCCGGAGCGGGAAGTAGAGGAACGGCCGGCGATTGGCCGTCAGCTCCATCGACGTCGTCAGGCCGCCCTGAACGATCGCGAGGTCGCATGCCGCGAGGTGCTTGTAGAGGTCGTGCACGTACGCCCGCACCTCGAAGCCCTCGCTCTCGGGGAGCGAGGCCGGATCGATGCGGGGGCCGGCCACCACGACGAAGCGCAGCTGCGGAACCAGGTCACGCGCACGCGGGAAGGCGTCGATCACGCGCCGAAGCAGGGCTTCGCCGACGCCCGACCCGCCCACGGTGACGATGCAGACCCGCTCGTCGGGCCCGTAGCCCAGCTCCGCCCGCAGCCGCTCGCGGTCGGCGAACGCGCTCGGGTCGAAACCGCTGACGTATCCCGGGAACTCGAAGTGGTCCTCGGTCCAGTCGCGGATGAGCGGCAGGTCGGGCCCGAAGCTGTCGGGCACGACGTCGTCCGGGTTACCGACGAACAGCGCGCGGTCGCGCACGCGTGGGAAGCGCGCGATGTGTTCGATCATCTCGGCGTTGTAGTCGGCGGTGAGGAAAGCCTCGTGCTCCTCGCCGTCCGGCATCGGCAGCCAGCCGACGAAGTCCGTCAGCCAGACGTAGGCCGCCCGCTTGCGCTCCGGGTTCTCGTGCAGGTAGTAGTCGATCTCCCAGCCCTCGTCCGCGATCCAGAGGTCGTACTGCTCCTCGGACACGAGGTCGTCGAAGACCATGTAGTTCGAGCAGAGGATCTCGTCCATGCGGCGGATCGCCTGGAACGCGTGCAGGTCGTGCTCGGCCGACTCGCTCTCGACGTGGTGGGACTCGTTCGCGAGCTCGGCGCTCGCGGGGTGGATGCGCTCGCCCTCACCCGCCAGGACCCGGGTGACCGGATCCTGCGCGAGCCAGTCGATCTCGAGGTCCGGCACCAGGTGACGGAGCTCCTTCGCGATCGCCACGTCTCGCCGGGCGTGCCCGAGGCCGATCGGCGAGGAGATGTAGAGCGCCCGCTTGCGCCGGGAGCGCCCGCGCGTCCAGGCGGAGGTGGGCGTGACCGCCCCCGCGCCGCGTGGCCCAACCCGCTCCGCGAAGTCGCGCAGCAGCAGGTTGACCTTGACCGGATCGCGCGCCAGCGGGATGTGCCCCGAGCCCTCCAGCGTGACGAGCGCTCCGCCGGTCAGCTCGGCGAGCGCCTCGCCGGAGTCGTGCGGGCGGATGTGGTCGTCGCTTCCGTGAATCACCAGCACGGGGCAGCGGATGCGGTCGGTCAGCTCGCGCACCTCGGCCTCGTTCGCCAGGCGCGGGGCGAGCTGGGTCGCGATCAGCGTCTCGGGGCTGGTGTCGAGACCCCAGCCGACCGCGTCCTCGCGCTGCTTCGTCGAGTGCGGCTCGCTGAAGCACTGGGAGAAGAAGAACTCGAGGAAGTCCTCATAGTCCTCCAGCCAGTAGTGGCGGTTCCACTTCTCCCAACCTTCGTGGGTGGCGCGCTCCTCGTTGAAGTCAGCGGCCGCCTGGGCGCGCGACATCGCCGATCCGAGCGGCAGGGCGGGCCCGATGAACGCGATTCCGTCGACCCGCTCCGGGTGTCCGGCCGCGAGCAGCAGCGACCGCTCGGTCCCGCGGGACAACGCCGCGAGCACCGCGCGCTCGGTGCCCGTTGCGTCCATCACCGCGAGCGCGTCTGCAGCGAACTCGGGCTCGGTGTACTGCTCGGGCAGCGGCGGGCGGTCCGACTTCCCGTTGCCGCGCCCGTCGAACGTCACGACGCGGAAGCGGCGCGCGAGATACGGGATCTGCATCTTCCAGAAGCGCGAGTGGATGATCGACCAGGTCGGCATGAGCAGCACCGTCGTGTCGCCGTCGCCGTAGACCTCGTAGAAGCTCCGCACTCCGTCGCGCTCCACATAGCCCTCAGCGTCCGGATAGCGAGCGCGCGTCTGCTCGGTGGTAGCGGCGGCGTGCGTAGTGACGGTCATTCTCGCCTCCTGCTGCTGTTAGACGAACGACTAATACGAGTGACTAAGGTACTACGAGCAGGGCCTCGGCGCAACCAGGGCGCCGAACGTACGACGTTCGTCAGCGCCGCAGCGTCACGCGAGCCAGGCGGAAGTGGCTGCCGCCGTAGCTCACGTTCGCCCAAACCTTGACGCTCTTGTGACGCTTGACGAGCCGTCTGCCGGCCCGCGTGAGCTTCACCCGCACCCGGCTTCGCTTGCCCGCGGCGACGCTGACCTTGGCGCGGCCGTAGGTGACCGAGCGGCGGGCCGCCGCGGCGCCCGCGCCGGGCTGGAGCAGCAGCGTGCCGGTGCACGTGCCGGTCGCGAGGCCGCAGCGGACCAGGAGCGGCGCGACGCCGTTGCGGACACTCACCGCCCGCTGCACGAGCGCGATGGCGGCCGGCGCCGTGCCGCCCTGTCCGGGCGGACCGGCGCCGCTCTGCGAGGGCGTCACGTCTGCGTCCATCAGGATCTGGAAGCCGCCCACGCCCGAATTCAGGAAGCGCTCCTGGGCGGGGCCAACCGCCGGATGGAAGGCCACCGCGAGCGGGCTGTTGAAGTCACTCGGATCGTGGCGCCCGTGTCGAACGCCGGCACGGGTACACCCGGCGCCAGCACCGACAGCGCGAGCGAGTCGAAGGTGAGCGTGTTGTTGACCGGGTTCGGGACGACGTCCATGCGCACCGGCAGGGCCGTGGCGATCGTCGTCACCGCGTTGGGCGCGGGCTGGAAGACCGGCGTCCGACCCGCCTCGACGCAGCAGACGGGCGAGGCCGTCGAGTTCGCGTCGCGGAAGGCCCGCAGCACCACGACCTGCATCGGCCCGGTGACGGGCCCCACGCGCACCCGGATCGCGGTGACCGTTCCGGCCACGGGCACCGCGAAGCTGCCGGCGCGGGGATTGTTGACCGTGCCGACGTTCGCCCACGTACAGGTCGGGGCGCCGCTGGGCGCGGCGAACCAGCCGTTCCCGAACGCCGTCGGCAGGGGCAGGACCGTGCAGTCGAACTGCCCGTTCGCGGGCAGGTTGAGGTCAGCGCCGAAGGGGATCGCGCGCGCCGGTGCTGCGCACGCCAGCAGCACGAGCCCGGCCACGGCGACGACAGTCAGCCGGCGGGTGCGAGTCACCGGGCCAACCTACGGCCGATCGGCGGCGCGCGCATGCCCTATACGCCATAAGCCGTACCCGTCGTCTCGACGCCCTGGGCTCAAGGCTTGCGCACCGGTGCCGGGTCTGACTCCGGCAGCTCAGCGGGTCGCTCGGCCCGTCCCGTGAGCGAGTCCCTGAACTCGCGCATGCCCCGCCCCAGCGAGCGGCCCGCGTCCGGGAGGCGCTTGGGCCCGAGGATCAGCAGCGCGATCACGAGCACGATGACGAGTTCCAGCGGTCCGATGCTTGGCATACCCGGGTCCTTCGTAGCGCCTTTACGCCCGGATCACCCCGCGAGTGATCCGTTTCGCCTTCCGCACGCACAAGGGGGGCATGGAAACGATTCAGCGGGAAGAGTCACGTGGAGGGGAGGCGGTGCGCGAGCGGGAGAGCGAATCCGCGTCGCGCAAGAGCTTCTTCAAGCTCGTGGGCGGCGCTGGAGCCGCCTCGGCGTTCGCGGTGTTCCTCGCCGCCTGTGGAGATGACGACGACGACAGCTCAGGCGGCGGCATGGCGTCGGAGCCCGAGAAGATGGCGGACCCGGGTGACCTCGAGATCGTCCAGTACGCGCTGACGCTCGAGCACCTCGAGACGGACTTCTACAACGCGGTGCTGGACTCGGGCGTCGTGAAGAACAGGAAGCTTGGCGAGACCGCGAAGCTGATCCGCGACGCCGAGCAGGCCCACGTCGACACCCTGACCGGGGTGGCCAAGGACCTCGGCGGAACCCCGAAGCGGCCCAAGACGAACTTCGACTCCGTCCTCAACGGCGGCGAGCGCAAGGTGCTCGAGACCGCCGCTGCGGTCGAGAACCTGGGCGCGGCTGCCTACCTGGGCCAGGCGCCGAGGATCAAGTCGAAGGACATCCTCGCCGCCGCCCTGTCGATCCACTCGGTCGAGGCGCGCCACGCGGCCGCGCTCAACGCCGTGGTCGGCAAGACGATCGTCCCCGACGGCGCCTTCGCGAAGCCGGCCTCCATGGAGGAGGTTCTTCCGAAGGTGATGCCGTTCCTCGCCTAGAAAGGACCGTTCAGATGACCAGGCATGACCTCGCCGCCCCAGAGCTGGCGGCCATCGACGTGCAGGGAGTGACCCGCCAGGCCTTCATGGTGCGCGGCGCCATCGCCGTGGGTGCTGTCTACGGACTCTCGACCGTCTCCCCGTTCGTGCGCTCGGCGCTCGCCGAGGACGGCGGCGGCGATCTCGAGATCCTCAACTTCGCGCTCACCCTCGAGTACCTCGAGGCGGCGTTCTACGCACAGGCGCTTCGGCAGGTCCGTGGCCTGCCGAGCTCCGTGCGCTCGCTTGCCGAGGAGATCGGCGCCAACGAGGACGTGCACGTGAAGGCGCTCACCGGGACCATCAAGCAGCTCGGCGGCAAGCCCGTCAAAGCGCCCGGTGTCGACTTCGGCGACGCCTTCAGGAGCCCCGCCGCCTTCCTCAGGCTGGCTCAGACCTTCGAGGACACCGGCGTCGGCGCCTACAACGGCGCGGCGCCGGCGATCAGGTCGAAGGAGGTCCTCGGCGCCGCGGGCAGCATCGTGCAGGTCGAGGCCAGGCACGCCGCCGCCATCCGCGGCCTCAACGGCGAGCAGCCCGCGGAGGGCGCCTTCGACGCGGCGCTCGACATGCAGGAGGTGCTGACCGCCGTGCAGCCCTTCGTCGTGAGCTGAGTGGCCCGACCTGCCGCACCCCGAACGCACCGGGGGGCGGCCCTGCGGCCGCCCCCCGGTGGTCCTGCTTGACCTGCCTGCGGCGCTCTAGTTGGCGCCGCCACCCCCAAACTGATCGGCCCACTTCGTCTTGAAGAAGGTCACGAAGTCGTTCTTCGGAGTGCGGTACTGGCCCTCCGGCGGGAGGTTGTCCTTGGTGACGACCTCGTAGTCGTACACCGTCCCGATGCCCGGATAGCTGGGCTGGGGCTCCTTGGCGAACGGCTTGTCAAGGCCCCAGTGCTGGAGCAGCTGGTCGACTCCAACCCACGGGCCCGCGTCGTACGGCACGTCGAGCGCGACGTCGACGTTGCCGGCCCTCATCAGCTCGAGCGTCCCGAGATCGGCGTGGAACGTCGCCACCAGCGGCTTGTCCGGGAACTGCTTGCCCGGGTACTTCGCCGAGACGGCCTGCCCACCGACCTGACCCGCCGAGTCGAACGAGAACCAGAACATGTTCGTGTCCGGGTTCGCGGTGATCTGGTCGGTCACGGTCTTGCGCGTGCCGTTGACCAGGTTGGCGGGGTCGGTCTGGGTGGTCGCCGTGATCTCGTAGTCGTCCGGGCTGGCCTTGACCTGCTTCTCGAGCTCGTCCGTGCGCGACGTGGCCCACGGGGCCGGGTAGTCGTGGACGATGATCTGCGCCGGCTTCTCCGAGACGTTGTCGGTCAGATCCTTGAGCGTGTACTCGGCGAGGATCTTGCCCGCCTCGGGCTCGTCCGGGTAGTAGGAGCCGTCGTAGCCTGGCGAGACGAGGCCGCCGACCTGGATGAACGGGACGTCCTGCGACTTGGCCTTCTTCAGCTGCGGCGCGACGGCGTTGGGCTCGATGCCGGTGGTGAAGATGGCGTCGACGCCACGGCCGAGGAGGCTGTCCGCGCAGGTCGCCCACTTCGTGGGGTCGCCCTGCCCGTCGCAGAGCACCATCTTGTAGCCGACCTCGGCGAGCGCGGTCTTGACCGCGTTGGCCGTCCGGTCGGCGGACTCGATCCCGCCCAGGATCTGGAGGAAGCCGATCGTCTTGTTGGGCGGCAGCTCGGCCGTGCCGTCGTCCTTCGCGGCCTGGGCGCCGGACTTCTGGGCCTTGGCCTTGGCGGAACCGGTGCCGGCCCCGATGCCTCCGCCGCCGCTCGTACCACCATCATCGTCGTCGTCGCCGCACCCGGCGACGAAGAGACCTATCGCCGCCACGGCGCACAGAAGCGCCAGTAGGCGTCTGTTCATTAGTCCCACCCCTCCTCTTTCTCGAGCCAGCCGACCAATCGGTAGGTCAAAGATGTCGCGACTCTAGTTCCTGTCTGCGGTTAGTGTCAAGACAAGACCGCGCCCACAACACGCTTTCAACACAAGCGCGGGCCGCTTCAGGCAGGCCCGCGCGGGTTGTCGCCGGTCCGCGCGATGGCCAGGAGGAAGTCGTCGGCCGAACGTGGTTCGGCGAGAACGGTCATCGGCCCTCCCTTCCGGGGGCGCACCAGGAATACGGGCATCACGGGCAGGTGCACCGCCTCCGCCACGCTCACCGTCGCGTCCATCTCGGTCTGCCACCTCGGCAGCCGGAGGTCGCGGCGCCAGCGGGCGACGTCCAGGCCCAGAGCGGAAGCCCAGCCGGCGGGGCGCTCCGGCGCGCCCTTGAGCGTGGCGCGCAGGAATGCGAGCTGGAGGTAGTCCCAGTAGCGCCCCTGCCGCGACGCCGCCAGCACGGCGCGGCCGAGCGCCTCGGACCGCGCCCCGTAGAGGGGCCAGGGCCTGAAGCTGAGCGAGGCCTGTCCCGTGCGCACGTAGCGGCGGACCACCTCCGGGATCACGTCGCGGTGGATCAGAGCGCACTCGAGGCAACGCGGATCGCCGTACTCGGTGATCGAAATTGGCGCATCGGGGTCACCGAGCACGAAGCCCGACTGGGGCGCGGCGCTCAGCTCGCGGCGCACGCGCCTGACCGTGGGAGCCAGCCCGGCAGGTACCGGCATCGGCTCGTCGCGAGGCCCGGAGGCGCGCAGGATCGTCGGTCCGGAGAGTGCAGGGCGCACCTTTCGCTGCGCAGGCTGGGCGGGCTCGGCCGGCGGCGCGCCCGGACCACCCGAGTCGTCCAAGGCCACGATCACGAGCGCGGGCACGGCGATCGCGATCACCACGCCCACGACGATCCACGCCGGCCGGCTCACGGATCGCCCCGGGCGGCGAGCCGGACCCGCCGGACGCCGTCGTCGCCGAGCTCGGCGACGAGCTCGGCGCGGCGCTCGAAGTGGGCCAGCACCGTGGCGGTGAGCGCGAGACCCTCCTGGCGGCGGTTCGTGTTTGGCTCGCCGCCAAGCCTGGCGAGCGCGATCTCGTAGGCGCTGCGCGGCTCAGCCGAGAGCTCGCCGCGAACGCGCGCGCAGGCGGCGAGGGTCGCGTTGCGCGCCCGGGCAAGCACGCGCAGCGGCGTCTCCGCCGGCCGCCCGTGCCCGGGAAGCAGGCGCTCGGGCTGGAGCTGCTCCACCCGCTCCAGCGAGCCGAGGTGCTCGGCGATCGGGTCGGGGCTGTGCCCGAACTCGAGGAAGGGCGTGCCGCGGCCGTAGGCGAGGTCGGCCGAGAGCACCCAACGGCTGCGCTCCTCGAACAACGCGATCTGGGTCGGCGAGTGGCCGGGTGTTGCGACGACGCGCCAGGAGCCGGAGCCCGTCTCCACGAGGTCGTCCTCCGCCAGCCAGCGGTCTGGCTCGACACGCGGGTGGTGCCCGTCGTCGGCGAGGTTGATGTCGGCCCAGCTGTGCAGCTCGTCAGCCGGGACCCCCTCGCGTAGGCACGCGGCCTGGCGCTCCTCGAGCGGAGCCCGGACGTCGCGAAAGGCGTCGTTGGCGGTGTCGGGTCCCGGCAGGCGCAGCACCCGGCAGCCGGTCCGCTCCACGAGCGCGGCGGCGCCGCCGGCGTGGTCGGAGTGCATGTGGGTGATCACGAGCGTTTGGATCGCACCGGGCTCGACGCCCGCCTTCGCCAGCCCCCGCTCGAGCGCCTCCCAGCCGGGCGCGAGACTCGTGCCGGCGTCGACGATCGTGTACCCGTCCGGGCCGGCGAGCAGGTAGCAGTTGACCGAGCCGGGCGCCGGTGACGGGTAGGGCAGCGGGAGGCGCAGGCACGCGATGCCGTCCGCCAGCTCCGTGACGCGCACGTCGCTCGCCTTGCGCGGGACCGCCCGGACGTCCTCGGGCAGCGACTTCCCCGCTTCGGATTCCACCAATCGCATGGTTGAAACGCACCGAGTATGTCGCGCCCGAGCCGCGGGTGCTAGCGTCGCCGCGTGGAGCCCAGGCTGCAGCCGGAGGCCGACGCGCTCGCCTATGTCGTCCGCCGTCCGGCGCGCAACCGGGCGGTTGTGACCCGCCGCGGACCCGGCGACTCCGAGATCACGCTGTTCGAGTGGGCCCAGCTGCGTTCGGTCAACTGGACGGAGGTGGCGCGCGCGATCCTGACCGACGCGCTCGCCGAGCCGCCGGTCCGCAAGCTGACCCAGGACTACGGCCGCTTCCTCTTCACGCCGGCGGGCGAGTCGCGCACCGTGACGAGCGCCGAGATCGGCGACTGGATCTCGAGCTGGTCGCTGCCGCGCTTCCCGGGCGAGGCCTTCCGCGCCGACCGCCGCTGACTTGTTTTCGACCTGATGTTTGGTTGGTGCTACGCTCGCGCCCGATGGAGGACGCGGGCGATCGTGTCGCCGTGCAGCCACGCGTGACGGGTGGGCCCGGCCTCGAGACGCTGGTCGGCGCCGAGCTCCCCCCCTCGGAGTGGCTGACGCTCGGCCGGCGCGAGCTCGGGCTCTTCGACGAGGCCACCTTCCACCGGCCCTCCACGAACTACGGAGGCCCGGACAGCGCCGAGGCCGCGCACGGCACGCACACGCTCGCGCTGCTGCCACCGCTCTTCGAGCAGGCGATCGCGATCGAGGGCTTCAGCGCCGTGGTGCTCGCCGGCTTCGAGCGCGTCCGCTTCCCCGCCCCCGTGCCGGTGGGTTCGCGCCTGCGCGTGCGCTTCGAGGTCATCGCCGTGGCCGAGGCGCGCGGCGGCTACGAGTGCCGTGTGGCTGTCACGGGCGAGCGCGAGGGCGGCGATCGCCCCGTCTGTGTCTGCGAAATGGTCCTGCGGCTGTTCCAATGAGCTCCACGCTCTCGTTCGACGGGCAGGTGGCGGTCGTGACCGGCTCTGGACGGGGACTCGGGCGCGCCTACGCAGTCGAGCTCGCGCGCCGCGGTGCGGCGGTCGTCGTGAACGACGTCTCCGGCGAGCACGCGCGCGAGGTGGCGGGCGAGATCGAGGGCGCCGGCGGCACCGCCCTCGCCTGCGAGGAGTCGGTCACGACCCCCGAGGGCGCGCAGGCGATCGTGGCGGCCGCGCTCGAGCGCTACGGCCGCCTCGACGCCCTCGTCAACAACGCGGGCTTCATGCGCAACGCGTACGTCGAGCAGCTCGCGATCGAGGACTTCGACGCGGTGCTCGACGTCCATCTGCGCGGCAGCTTCCTCGTCACGCGCGCGGCCTGGCCGGCGCTGCGCCGCGCGGGCGAGGGCCGGGTCGTGATGACCTGCTCGGCGGGAGGCCTCTTCGCCATGCAGGCGGAGTGCAACTACGCGGCCGCCAAGGCGGGCGTGTACGGGCTCACCAAGGCGCTCTCGTTCGAGGGCCGCGAGCACGGCATCCGCGTGAACGCGCTGCTGCCGATGGCGGGCACTCGCATCGAGGCGGCCCAGCCGGTGCCGGACTACGAGCGCCACTACCCGGAGGACGTCCGGGCCGCGCTCGCACCGCGCCGCCACGTGCGCTCGGTCGCGCCGTTCGTCGTCTATCTGGCGAGCCGGGCCTGCGCGGTGAGCGGCGAAGCCTTTTCGGTCGGGTTCGGCCGTTTCGCGCGCGTGTTCGTCGGCGAGACCCCGGGCTGGATCGCACCCGACGAGTCCGCCGTCGCGCCCGAGGAGCTGGCCACGCGCATCGACGAGATCCGCGCGCTCGACGACTTCGCGGTGCCCACGGACATATACGACGAGGTGCGCTTCATCGCGTCGGCGCTCGGCCTCGTGGAGGCACGGTGAGCGCGCCCGCCGCCCACTCGCTCGACGAGGAGCTGGCGCTCGTGTTCGCCTCCGACCCGGTGACGATGGCGAACCCGCACTCGCTGTGGCGCCGCCTGCGCGAGCAGCACCGCGCCTACCACCACGAGCACACCGTCCTGCTGACGCGCTACGCGGACATCAAGGAGCTCCACCGCGACGGGGTCCACGGCAGCCGCCGCGGCTTCTTCGAGGGCAGCCGCGCGGAGGCGATCCGTGGGTCGCTGCCTCCCGACGCCCAGGACGCCTTCGACCGCGTGGCCGCATTCCAGGGGCTGCAGGTCAGCCGCACCGAGGGCGAGGACCACGAGCGCCTGCGTCGCATCGCGCACCGCGCCTTCACGCCGAGCCGGATCGCAGACATGCGGGCGATGATCCAGGGCCACTGCAACGCGCTGCTCGACCCGCTCGAGGGCGAGGACGAGTGCGACCTGATGCCGTTCGCGTACCGATTCCCGCTGATGGTGATCGCGGACATCCTGAGCGTGCCCGACGAGGAGGGCCGCGACGAGATCCGCAGCTGGGGCAACCGGATCGCGCGCCACTTCGGCTCGTCCGACCCCGCCCTCGTGATCGACGCCCACCACGCGATCGAGGACTTCCGGGCCTATGTGGGCGGCGTGATCGCCCGCCATCGCGAGGACCCCGAGGCCGGCTCGGAGCTCGTCACGGTGCTCCTCGGCGCGCAGGACGAGGATCAGCTGAGCGAGGACGAGCTGGCGGCGATGTTCGTGGTGCTGCTGTTCGCCGGCCACGAGACCACCACCAACCTGATCAGCATCGGGCTCGTGGAGCTGCTGCGCCGGCGCGAGCAGTGGGAGCTCCTGTGCGCCGACCCGGCGCTCGCGCCGAGCGCGGTCGAGGAGCTGCTGCGCTGGGTCACGCCGGTGCAGTGGGAGCAGCGGCTCGTGGTCGACGACGTCGAGATCGGCGGCACCGCGCTCGAGCGCGGCCAGACCGTCCTCACCATGCTGGCCGGCGCGAACCGCGACCCGGAGGTGTTCGAGCGCGCCGACGAGCTCGACATCACACGCGAGGACGCCCGCAAGCACCTGAGCTTCGGCCACGGCCCGCACTTCTGCCTCGGCGCCTCGCTCGCCCGGCTCGAGGGCGAGATCGCCTTCACCGAGCTCGCCCGGCGCTTCCCCGACATCGAGCTGGGCGTCGACCCCGGCGAGCTCGTCTTCCAGGGCGCCGCGATGATGCGCCAGCTGCACGGGCTTCCCGTCCGCCTGAGGCCGGGCGCGTGATCCCTCTCGCCGAGCTCGTGTCGCTCGAGGGGCGAGCCGCCGTGATCACCGGCGGAGCGCGCGGTCTCGGCTACGCGATCGCGCAGCGCTTCGCCGAGGCGGGCGCCGGCCTGCTGCTCGCCGACCTCGAGGAATCCCCCGCCAGCGATGCCGCGGCTCGGCTCGCCGCCGAACACGGCGTGACGGCGACCGGCATGGGCGCCGACGTCCGGGACTCGGCACAGGTGGAGGCGGTCGCCGACCGCGCGGTCGCCGAGCTGGGCGCGATCGACATCTGGGTCAACAACGCCGGCGTCTTCCCACGCAGCCCCGCCGTGAGGATGACCGACGAGGAGTGGGACTTCGTGCTCGACCTGAACCTGCGCGCCAGCTTCTTCGGCTGCCGCGCGGCGGGCAGGCGGATGGTCGAGCGCGGGGCCGGCGGCGTGATCCTCAACATGGCCTCCACCGCGGGGCATCGCGGCTACGGCCCGGGTCTCGCCCACTACGTGAGCTCGAAGCACGGCGTGCGCGGTCTCACCAAGAGCTTCGCGGTGGAGCTCGGCCCGCACCGGGTGCGTGTGATGTCGCTGTCCCCAAGCTCGTTCCCGACCGAGGGGCTCGCCGAGGCGCGCGCGGAGATCGGCGCGCAGGTGAGCACGAACGAGGCCCCCGACTTCCACCCGCTGGCGGGCGAGCGCGAGCCCGACCAGCTAGCGCGCGTGGCGCTGTTCTGCGCAAGTGACCTCGCCGCGATGTGCACGGGCAGCGACATCCAGGTCGACGCCGGCGTCCTGGCCGCCGGCCTCCAGGACCGGCGCTACGACTGACGATGGGCGACGAGGGCTTCGACCGCCTCTGGGCCGTCCACGAGATCCGGCAGCTCGTCTATCGCTACGCCTTCGCCCAGGACTCGCGCGACATGGAGCTGCTGCTGTCGCTGTGGGCCGAGACGAACGAGCCGGCGAGTCCGCCGGTGATCGACATCCACACCGTCCGCAGCAACGCCGCCCGCTGGTTCCGCAAGGGCGCGACGATCCACTTCGTCGGCAACCACATCGTCGACCTGGCGGGGCCCGACGAGGCGAGCGGCACGGTCTACTGCTGGGCGGCGCTCGACTTCGGCGAGGAGTTCGTCGACCAGCTCATCCTCTATCAGGACCGCTACGTGCGCCGCGACGGTCGCTGGCTCTTCCGCGACCGCCGCCACCTGCTCTGGTACGGCGTCGAGCGCGAGCGCAACCCGATGGTCCAGGAGCCCGCCGGGTGGCCGAGCGGCTACACGGGCCGCGGCCCGCTGCCGGAGGAGCTGCCGAGCTACCGTGCCTGGCGCGAGCGGGAGCGCAGCGAGGCAGAAGCCGCCGAGGACGGTTCCTAAACCAACCAATCGTTCGTCTGATGGACTAGGCTGATTCGCGTGAGCGCCGAGGCTCCCAGCCAGGTGGCCGGCCTCGACCGGGTCCTGCGACCGAGATCGGTCGCCGTGCTCGGTGCGTCTTCGCGTCCCGGCGCGCTCTCCAGCCGTTTCATCACCGGCCTCCAGCGCCATGGCTTCGAGGGGCGGATCGTGCCGGTCAACCCGGCCCGCGACGTCATCGACGGCCTGCCCTGCGCGCCGAGCATCGCCGCCGCGGCGGCCGACGAGCCGATCGATCTCGCCGTCATCTCGCTTCCCCAGAGCAAGGTCCTCACCGGCATCGAGGAGTGCGCGGAGGCAGGCGTCGGCGGGGCGGTGATCTTCTCGTCCGGTTTCTCGGAGGTCGGCGAAGAGGGCGCCGAGGAGGAGCGCCGGATCACCGAGCTCGCGCGCCGCACCGGCCTGCGCGTGGTCGGCCCCAACAGCCCCGGTCTCATCAACAGAGCCGACTCGACCTGCGTAATCGCGTCCGGGGTCGGCTTCCGGCCGTCGTTCGCGAGCGGCGGGATCTCGCTGCTCGCTCAGTCGGGCGGTGTGGCGGGCCTGCTCGTTGAGCGCTCCCAGGACGCCGGCGCCGGCCTCAGCGTGGCCGTATGTACCGGCAACGAGGCCGACCTGAAGGTCGGCGAGCTGCTCTGGTGGCTCGCCGAGCACGAGCCCACGAAGGTGGTCGGCATCTTCCTCGAGGGCATCCGCGACCCGGACACGTTCGCCGGCGGCCTCGACGCGCTGCGCGCGGTCGGCAAGCCGGTGGTGGTGCTCAAGGCGGGCGCAACCGCCGCCGCGGCGCGCGCGAGCGCCGCACACACCGGAGCGCTCGCCACCGAGGACGACGTGGTCGACGCATTCCTCGCCCGGCACGGCGCCGTCCGCGTCTACGGCTTCGACGACCTGATCGATGCGTGCGTCGCGCTCGAGCGGCTGGGACCGTCCTCGAGCCGCGGAGTCGGCATCCTCACGACCTCGGGTGGCGCCGGCGTGATCTCGACCGAGGCCGCCGAGCGCGCGGGCCTCGAGCTGCCCGACCTGCGCCCCGAGACGCGCGAGCGGCTCGCCGCCGTCGTGCCGGACTTCGCCGCGCTCTCGAACCCGGTCGACATGAGCGGAATGTTCTCGGAGAAGCCTGAGATCTTCCAGGAGTCGCTGCGCGCGTTCACGGAGGCCGAGGAGTTCGGCACCGCCGTGCTCGTCCTGACCGTGCACAGGCCCGAGGACTCGGACCGGCTCGCCGACCTGGTGCTCGGCGCCGACGCCACCAACCTCGCCGTACTCTGGACCGCCGGCGAGATGAGCCTGCCCGCGCGCCGGCGCTTGAGCGAGGCCGGCCTGGCCGTGTTCGAGGACGCGGCGCGCTGCATGCGCGCGCTGGCGGCGCGAGCGGCGGTCGGCAGCCCGGCGCCGGACGAGCTCGAGCAGCAGCCGCTCGCGCTCGAGCTGCCGGCTGAGGCCGCCTCGACCGAGGCCGAGGCGCTCGCGCTGCTCGCGGCGGCCGGCGTGCCGACGGCACGCACCGTGCTCTGCCGCAGCGCCGATGAGGCGCGCAGCGCCGCCGGAGAGCCCGGCGACGGCCCGTTCGTCGTCAAGGCCTCTGCGCGCGATCTACCGCACAAGAGCGAGGCCGGCGCGGTGGTCGTCGGCGTGTCGGGCGCGGACGCCGTGGCGGCCGCGCACGAGCGCGTGGTCGAGGCCGCGCGGGCCGCGGGCGCCGATCCCGAGGGATCGGTCGTCCAGGCGATGGCGCCCGAGGGGATCGAGCTGATCATCGGGGCGCGTCGTGATCCGGTGCTCGGCCCGGTACTCGTGGTGGGCGCGGGCGGGCTGCTCGCCGAGCTGCTCCCCCAGGTGTCGCGACGGATGCTGCCGCTACGGGCCGGCGAGGCGCGCGCGATGCTCGACGAGCTGCCCGTGACGCCGCTGCTGCGCGGCTACCGCGGGGCGCCCGAGGCCGACCTCGACGCCGCCGTCACGGCGATCGAGGGCGTGGCCGCCGTCGCGCTCGCCGCGGGCGAGCGGCTCGACGCGATCGAGGTCAACCCGCTGCTCGTGCACCCGCGCGGGCAGGGCGCGACGGCTGTCGACGCCCTGCTGCTTCAGGCCGACAGCGGCCAGTAGAAGTCGCCCTGCGGCTTGGCCATGTGGCCCCAGATCGGCGGCAGCTCGACCTCGAGCATGTCGTCCACCATGCGGTCCGCCGTGCCCTGGCAGGCGTCCATCAGCCGCTGGGCGGCATCGTCACCAAGGTCCGCCGCGTCGAGAAACGGCTTGAGGTGGTTCGCGAACATCGGCGCGCCGTAGACGATCTTGTAGCGGTCATCCCACTCGACCGCCTTCAGGAAGAGCTCCTCCTGCGCGTCGGCGGCCGCGTGCTGGACGGCGACGACCTCGTCCATGTCGAGCTCGCGCAGGCTGCCGCCCTCGTTCGTGAGCACGACGATCCGCTCGAGGCGGTCGTCGATCTCGTGCGGATGGATCGTCATCGAGCCGAACATGTCGCAGCTGACCTCGACGTCGTGCGCCACCTGGATCACGGCGACGTTCGCGAGCGGCACGCGCGTCTCCGTGAGCGCCCAGGGCATGTAGTCGTTGCGCAGGTCGTTGAACTCCTTGCCGAGCAGCACGGAGCCGCCGCCCAGGTCGTACGGCCCGTGGCCGAAGATGCCGTCGCGCTGCTCGCCGTGGAGGATGAAGTTCAACAGCTCGAGCGTGGCCGCCATGCGCCGGATCGCCGTGCGGTCGTCCTCGGAGGCGGGGCGCGCACGCTCGCTCAGCTCGGCGATCGCATCGCCGTCGAGGATCGGGAGGCTGCCGCCCGCCTGGCGCGGTAGCAACGCGTCGTCGGAGCGGTAGGCGCCCATCAGGCGGGCCCAGAAGTCCATGATGAACGCGAGGTCCGCCGGGCGTTCCTCGGCGAACGGCTGGCCCTGCGAGAGGCCGAGCTCGAGCATCCGCATCTGACGCGCCCCCAGGTAGCTGCAGACGAAGATGAACGGCTGCAGCGCATACGGGCGCGACCCGACCGTGCGCATGCCGGCGCCGATCTGCTCCGGCGTCGCCTGCTCGGACACCTCGCGCAGGAACGCCGGCGCGTGCTCGTAGAGGCACTGCCAGCCGAGCGGTGAGCGGCGCGGAAGGTCGAAGAGGACCGAGCGCATCGCCTCACGCCGCTCGACGCGCATGTCCGCGTACTGGTGCTCGCCGAAGAGCTTGATCAGCTCGTTGGTGCGCTCGACGTCGACGTCGCCCGCCATGCTCACGCCGTCGCCTCGAAGGGCCCGATCGCCTCGGCGTACATCTCGCGCAACCAGGGCACGGTCTCGTCTGCGATCGGTATCGCCACGAACTTCGTCGCCCCGGCGGCACGGAAGCGCTCGAGCAGCCGGCGCAGCTCGCCGGTGCCGTAGGCGATGTGGTCCTCGCGCGCCAGCTCGGGACGGCGCCCGAGCAGCCGGCGCGCGGCGGCCGGCAGCTGGTCCTCGCTCGGCGCGGCGAAGACCGTGGCGCCGTAGTGGTCCTCGTCGATCGAGCGGCCCGCCTCGGCGGCGCTCGCGCGGATCACGTCGGCCATGCCCGCGAACTCGTCCGGGCCGACGAACGAGGTGAGCCAGCCGTCGGCGATCCGCCCCACCCGGCGCAGCGCCGGCGGCGCCGAGCCGCCGAGCCAGAACTCGAGCTTGCGGCGGACCGGGCGCGGCTCGAGCCGCACGTCGGTGAGCGACCAGTGGCGCCCGCGCATCGTCACGGGCTCGCCCGGCCAGAGCGCCTTGACGATCTGGACCGACTCCTCGAGCCTGCCGACGCGGTCCTCGCGCCGCACCCCCATCGCCTCCAGCTCGGCCGGGATGTTGATGCCGAGCCCCCCGGCCGGGAGCAGGCGGCCACCGGAGATCACGTCGACCGTGGCGAGCTCGCGCGCGAGCAGCACCGGATTGCGCGGCGGCAGCACCAGCACGCCGATGCCGAGCTTGAGCCGCTCGGTGCGCGCCGCGACGGCGGCGAGCAGCGGCAGCGGCGCGGCACCGGGCAGCGCGGCGGTGTCTGCCAGCCAGACGGAGTCGTAGCCGACCTCCTCCATCGCCTCGACCGCCTCCCAGAAGCGGCCGTCGCCGAGCCCATCACCCGCGAAGGGGTTCCAACCGACCCCGACCCGCACGCTGAGCCGCGGGGCGGGCGCCGCCCCGGCCGGGTCCGCCGCGGCCGCGGGCCTACCCACCGGTGGTCGCGACCGGCTTGAAGGCCGGAATCACATCCTGTCCGAAGCGGCGCACGCACTCGAGCTCCTCCTCGAAGCTCGGGCCGAGCGCGACACGGAAGGAGAGGACCAGGTAGTCGGGGTCGAGCACCTCCTGGAACTTGCGGATCTTCTCGATGCAGTCCTCGGGGCTGCCGACGATCAGCCGGTCGATGTGGTGCTGCTCGAACTTGAAGTCGTCCTCCGACTTGATGTCGGCGATGAACGGCTCGCGATCGGCCACCCAGCGCGGGACGCGCTCGAAGTAGAACCAGTGCTCGCTGCGGATGCACGGCCACCAGGTCTTCTCGACCTCCTCGAGCGAGTCCGCCACCCAGCCGTCGCGCAGCAGCACCACGCCCAGCTTGTCGGAGGTCCCGTACTCGATCCCAGCCTCGCGGTAGAGGTCGGCCCAGTACTTCATGACGTCGAGGTTGTGCAGCGGGTCCGTCGGCCAGCGGGTGCCGAAGCGCGCGGCGCGGCGCACGCCCGGCTCGGACATCGCGCCGATCCAGAGCTCTGCGCCCACCGGCTTCGGGGTGATCTGGCCCTTGACCTTGAAGTGCTTGCCCTCGAAGTCGAGCTGCTCGCCGGCCCAGGCTCGCTGCACGATCTCGATGCCCTCCTCGAAGCGCGAGACCTGGCGCTTGTGCTCGAGCCCGAACAGGTCGAACTCCTCCGGGAAGTTCGCCATGCCGACGCCGAGCCGCAGTCGGCCGTTCGAGAGGACGTCGACCATTGCGCCGTGCTCGGCCGTGTGGATCGGGTGCTCGAACGGAAGGAGATGGACGGTGGTGCCGATCTCGAGCCGGTCGGTGATCGCGGCCAGCGCGCCGAGCACCGGCCACTGAGAGGGCAGGTAGGCGTCGGGCATCATGTGGTGCTCGGGCAGGAAGACGCCGTCGAAGCCCGACTCCTCGGCCACCTTCGCCGTCTCGAGCGCCTCCTGCCAGCGGCCCACGATGTTCTCGGCATTCGGCGGATCCTGGACGCGGAACAGCAGACCGAATTTCATGCACCTCTCCTCAGGTCGCAGAGCTGGCGCCAGTCTAAGGCAAACGGTTGGTCGGTTGGTACTGCGCAAAAGCGGGCGTGAGGCCGACCTGCGCGCGAGCGAGCGGGATCGACGCGACGAGCGCCGCCAGCCCTGCGACGGCGGCCACCACGAACGCGATCACGAAGCCCTTCTCGGCGCGCGTGCCGTCGGACAGCAGGAAGCCGGCCGTGATGACGGCGCTCGCCTGCGCTGCGACGGCGCCGCCGACGGTGCGCATGAGCGTGTTGATTCCGCCCGCGATGCCGGTCTGATCGGGGCGCACCGCCTCCACGGCCAGACGCCCGAGCACGGCGAGCGTCACGCCCGTGCCGATGCCGAGCAGCGCGAGCCACACGTACAGCAGGGCTCGATCGTCGTGGGCGAAGGCGATCAGCGCGAGCGAGACCGTCAACGCGACGATGCCCAGCCGCAGGACGTTGACCGGCGCGATCCGCCGCGCGCCGCCGGCGGGCGGCCCGCTCACGAGCATCGCCACGGCAACCGGCAGCAGGAACAGGCCGATCTCGATGGGCGAGGCGCTGAAGCCGTAGCCGGTCTCCGCCGGGTCGGCCGACACGAAGGCGGGCATGATCGAGTAGACCGCGAACATCGCGTAGCCGATCAAGAACGTGCACACGCTGAGCAGCGCGATCGCGGGACGCGCGAACACGTCGAGGTCGACCATCGGGTATCTGATCCGCCGCTCGACGGCGGTCCAGATCACCAGGAACAACAGCCCGGCGGCGAACAGGCCCAGTACCGCGGGGCTCGTCCAGCCCCAGTTCTTGCCCTCCGTCAGCCCGACGAGCAGCGCAAGCAGGCTGAGCGAGAGCAGCAGGCCGCCGAGCCAGTCGGGCCGCCCCGGCGCGAGCTCGCGCGACTCGGGCAGGCGCGGCACGAGCGCGATGGCGATCAGCACCGGCACGAGCGCGAACACGAACAGCCAGCGCCAGCTGAGCAGCTCGAGCACGATCCCGCTGGCGACGTAGCCGAAGCCGCTCCCTATGCCGAAGATCGCGCTCACCACGCCGATCCCGAAGCCCACGCGCTCGGTCGGCAGCTCGTCACGGACGATCCCGAAGCTGAGTGGGAAGACCGAGCCGGCCACACCCTGGAGCACGCGGAAGAAGATCAGCACCTCGAGGCTCGGCGCCAGCGCCGCCCCAACGGTGGCGACGGCGAGCACGATCAACACGATCGTCAGCACGCGCACCTTGCCGAGCGAGTCCCCGAGCCGCCCGAAGATCGGGATGTTGATCGAGGACGACAGGAAGAACCCGGAGACGATCCAGGCGGCCGCGGTGGGTGTGGCGTCGAGGTCGCTCTCGAAGGCGGGCAGCGCCGGCAGCACCAGCGTCTGCATGAAGGAGTAGGCCAGCGCCGCACTGGCGACCGTCGCGAGGATGGTCCGAGGCGGCGGTGCGGAGCGAACGCCCGGCTCGGTCACCGCCGCGATGTTAACCAAACGTTGGGTTGACGCACCGGCGGGCGCGCTAGCGCGTGACCAGCCCGGCGTCGACCGGGATGATGGAGCCCGTCACACGCATGCCGTCGTCGGAGGCGAGCCAGACGCATGCGCGCGAGATGTCTCGCGCCTCGAGCAGCGTCGGCAGCAGGTGGTACTCGGCGAACGCCTCCTCGTACTGATCCTGAGGCACCTGCCACTCGTCGGCCAGCGCGCTCAGCATCTGGCTGTCGAGGTCCGGGTCGTCGCGAACCGAGCCGGGGCAGAGCGCGTTGACCCGGATCCGGTAGGGCGCCAGATCGACCGCCATTGCGCGGGTCAGCCCGATCACGCCGTGCTTCGACGCCACGTAGGCGACGTTGCCCGCGAACGCCTTCAGCCCGGCCGCCGACGCGATGTTGATGATCGCCCCGCCCTCACCGCGCTCGATCATGTGACGGGCCACCGCGCGGCCCACGTGCCATGAGCCGTCGAGGTTGATGTCCATGACGCGCCGCCAGCCCTCCACCGGGAGCTCGTGGCTGGCCCCCGTCGGGCTCGAGATGCCGGCGTTGTTGATCAGCACGTCGATCTTGCCGATCTCCGCGACCGCGGAGGCCGTGGCCTCGTCGACGGCCTCGTGGTCGCGCACGTCGCACAGGACCGTGACGACGCGCCTGCCGAGCTCGCGGCAGCGCTCCGCGGTGGCCTCGAGCTGCTCGTTGCTCCCGAGCTTGTAGTCGCTCTCCGGGATGTCCTTCCCGATGTCGAGGAGGACGAGATCAGCTCCCTCCTCCGCGAAGTTGACGGCGTGCGAGCGGCCCTGGCCGCGCGCCGCGCCCGTGATCAGTCCAACCCGTCCGTCCAGTCGTCCCATGGCTCGCATCCGGTCAGCCCCGGATGCCCCACCCCCCATCGACGGAGATCGTTTGACCAGTTATGAACGCCGCGCCCGGGCCCGCCAGGAAGAGGATGATCTCCGCGATCTCCTCCGGCCGACCCGGGCGGCCCGCCGGCGTCTTCTCCAGGAACGCTGCGAGCGCCTCCGGCGGGTTGTGGGTGATCATCGGCGTCTCGATCATCCCGGGCGCCAGCGCGTTGATGCAGATCCCCGCGGCGGCGTACTCGACCGCCGCCTGCCGCGTGAGCCCCGCCACCCCCGCCTTGGAGGCGCTGTAGGCGGCGAGCCCCGGCAGCCCGACCTCGGCCGCGAGCGAGGCGACGTTCACGATGCGCCCCTTGCCGCGCTCGAGCATGCCCGGCAGGAACGCACGCATGCCGAGCCACACGCCCTTCAGGTTGACCCCGACGATCCGGTCCCAGCCGTCCTCGTCCTGGTCGAGGACGGTGTCGCCCTGCGGCTGTACACCGGCGATGTTCGCGAGCAGTAGGACCTCGCCGACGAGCTCGGGCGCGCTCGCGGCGACGCGCTCCCAGTCGGCCGCGCTGCTCACGTCCGCCTCGAGCGCGTGCGCGTCGCATCCCGTGCCCGTGAGCTCGTCGACCGTCGCGCCGGCGCCGGCCACGTCGACGCACATCACCCGCATGCCGGCAGCGGCGGCGGCGTGCGACGTCGCGCGTCCCATCCCCGAGCCCGCCCCGGTCACCACCGCCCCGGCGCCCTCGAGGGTCATCAGACCAGCCGGGCTCGCTCCGCCGAGTGGTGCTCCGTCCACTGCCGCATCACGTCGCGCCGTTCGAAGCGCCAGGCGCCGTCGGCCTTCGTGTAGCGGTCGCGGTAGCGGATCACCATCAACGTGTTGTCGCCCTTCGAGCCCTCCTCCGTGAGGTGATGGGCGAGGCAGTACACCTCGCCGGACGCCGTGTCGCCGTCGAGCTCGCAGGTGTGGTTCGCCATCAGGTGGAAGGTCGTGCTGTACGAGGAGAGCAGCTTCATCACGGCGCGCAGCTCGTCGGGCCCGCGCCAGGCGATCGAGGGCTCGTCCTCCTCGGGCTCGTACACGACCAGCTCGCCGTCAGGCGCGAACAGCCCCGCGAAGCGGTCCGCGTCGCGCGCATCCACCGCCTGCGCGTAGGAGTCGACGAGAGCCCGCAGGGCGAGGCGTTCGTCCGCTTCGCTGCCCACGCTCACGCGACCGGCTTCGCGAAGTCGAACAGCTGCAGCTCCTCGTTGTCCGGCGCGATGTTCAGCGCGACGTTGATCTTCGCGAACCCGCTGACCGTGCCGATGAGGATCGACAGCTCGATGATCTCGGCCTCCGAGAAGTGGCGGCGCAGCTCCTCGACCATCTCGTCGGTGATCATCGCCGCGTTCACGCAGAAGGCCTCGACGTAGTTCAGCGCGGCCTTCTCGGCGTCCGTGTACGAGCCCTCGTCGACGCGGTCGATTTCCGCGTAGTCGGCCTCGACCGTATGGCCCTCGGCGACCTTGAAGCGCGTGTTCTGGCAGATCCGGCAGCCGACCGTGCGGGCGATCTTCATGCGCGCGAGGTCCTTGATGCGCATGTCGAGGACGCCGTCGGTCCAGAGCGTGGCGTAGAAGCCGAAGAAGGCTTCCATCAGCTCCGGCCGCCACGCCATCACGCCGTTGAACTTGCCGTCCACGCCCGGCACCGCCGGCAGCCGCGGCTCTCCCTGCGGACCGATGATGGGCAGCCGCACGCTCTCGGTGCTCATTTACTCGCCTCCCACGGACGCCGGCTTGCGCCGGCCGACCTGCTCGTAGTAGTGCTCGGGCCAGGCGTCGGGGTCCTTCCAGTGCACGTGGACGGTCTCGCCGTCGGGATCGTCGAGCGGGTGCAGCTCGACCCACAGCGGCCGCCCGATCTGATCGATCGGATAGATCTCGTGCAGCATGTGGCAGTGGCACGAGTAGATCGGGTAGCCGACCTTGCCGTGCGTGATCCCGCGCGGCTCGCGCATCTTGTGGAACGACGCGGGCGCCTGGAAGGACCCGAAGGTCGGGTAGCGCACGCGGCTCTCGGAGATCCGCTCCACCTCGGGCTGGTAAGCGGAGGCCCACATGCGCGCGCATGCCCCGAGTGGCCGGCCGCGGAAGACGACGTACTCGTCGTGCTCCTCGATCCAGAAGGTCGAGCCGTGCGAGCGCCACGCGACCGCCCAGGCCGGCACGGATTCGCTGATGTCGAGGTCGCGCACGCCCTCGAGGAACGGCTTCATCACGACCTCGGCCGTCTCCGCGAGCGACTCCTCGCCGGCCGCCTCGCCGTAGCGGCGCGCGATCCACGAGAGCAGCCCGGCGATCTCGACGCCGTAGGGGTCCTTCGCCCCCACGAGCTCGCGGTCCATGCCGGCCGACACCTCGAGCACGCGCTCCCAGTCACCGGCCGCGAGCGCCTTGCGGACCTGGACCGACAGCGGCGTTGCGGCGCGCTCCGCCTCCTCGGCTGACAGCGTCGACGCCGGGTCGTCCGCCTCCACGCCCGACTCGGGTCGCGCGAAGCCGACGCGTTCGTAGGCCTCGGCCGGCACGTCCGCCGGGTCCGCGTACATGTCGAGCGTGACCACCCCGTCGGGCTCGTCCGGTAGGCCGAGGACGGCGAGCGGCCGGCCCCACATCTCGATCGGGATGATCTCGAGGAACTGGATCTCCGGCACGAGCACGCAGGGCAGCGAGTCGCGGCCCTGCGTCAGCGCTCGGGCTCCGTGGAGGGTCGGGAAGTTGCCGCGAGCATCCTCGCCGCCGCCGTAGCTCGGGTAGACGATCCGCTCGCCCTCGTATCGGCGCGGCTCGCTGTCCTCCCACCCGGAGCGGGCGCGCCACCAGCGCTGCGGGCCCCACGGGTCGCAGACGAAGCGCACGCGCCCGGGGCTCGCCTCGACCGAGAAGGTCGAGCCGTTCGCGCGCAGCTGCTCGGCGAGCAGCAGCGCCCGGCCGCGGAGGTCAAGACCCTCATAGGCGCGCAGGAACGGGCGCAGGCCGTGCTCCGCGACCCAGCGCATCGCCTCGTCGTGGGCCTCCTCGCCCCCGCGCCGCACGATGTAGCCCTGGAGCACGCCCATCCAGTTGAGGTAGGCGTCGTAGATAGCGAGCGTCTCGCCGTCCATCTCGTCGGCGATGCCCGCCGCAGCCTCGGCGTCCCGCGCCTTGGCTGCGCGCTCGAGCCGGATCGACAGCGGCGTGGCGAGCAGGTCCAGCTGCTCGTCGTCGAATAGCCGGTCGAAGCCCACGGCTACCACCTGCAGACCGCGGGGATGGCGGGATGGTCGGGCGCCGGGTACTTCTTGTGGATCGGCTGCACGACCTCCTCGCCGAAGCGCCGGATCTGCTCGGCCGCCATCTCGAGCGACGGCCCCTCGACCATGCGGAAGCGCATCGTGAAGTAGTCGACGCCGAAATCCTCGTGGTAGCGCTCGAGCGCCTCGATGCACTGCTGCGCGTTGCCGATGATCAGATGGGGACGGAGCTTCTCCATCGTGATGTCGGCCTCCGTGTTGAAGTCCGGGTGGTGCGTGTAGATGCCCTGGCGGAAGTAGAACATCGTCTCGTTCACGTAGTGGGTCCCGAACTCCTCCGCCGCCTGCTCGTAGGTGTCGGAGACCCAGCCGTCGCGCATCAGCACGATGAAGGGCTGCTTGCCGAGCTCCTCCGCGTACTCCTTGTAGGAGGTGGTGCGCTCGTCCCAGACGGCCTTGTCGAGCGGTGAGGGGTCGCAGGTCCACGCCTCGCCGTACTTGGCCGAGCGCCTGATCGCCGCGGGGTTCGCGTTGCCCCCGCCCCACAGCGGCCAGCCGCCCTCCTGGTAGGGCTGCGGCGCGAGCAGGCCCTGCTCGACCTGCCAGTACTTGCCGTCGAAGTCGAAGCGCTCGCCCTTGAACGCCTCGCGCCAGATCGCGATCTGCTCGTTGAAGCGGCCGAGCAGGTGCTCCTGCGGGATGCCGTACTGCATCCAGTAGCCCGGGTGGAATCCGCGCGAGACGGTCGTGTAGACGCGGCCCTTCGACAGGTTGTCGATCACGGAGAACTGCTCGGCGCCCTTCATCGGGTGGTAGAGCGTCCCGATGTAGGTGAAGCTCCCGAGCGCGACCTTCTCGGTCTCCCGCGCGAGGACGGTCAGGATCTGCTCGGGCCCCGGCAGGTAGCACTCGGTGCGCCCGTGCCTGTGCGGCACCTGGAGCGAGTGGAAACCCGACTCCTCGGCGATGATCCCTTCCTGGATCATCGCCTCCATGGTGTCGTGAGCGTCCTGAGGCGTGGGCATCGGCTGGTCGTAGCCGCCCTTGTTCAGGTCGATCAGATAGCCGATCCTCATTCGAGCCTCGCCTCCTTGACGCACCGCGCCGCCGGCCGGCGGCCGCCCCCTGTTTTCTATCAAACGTTTGGCAGTTCAGTGGTATGTTTCGCCGCCGTCGGGCGGAGCCTCGTCCGCACGCGTGAGGAGGGCTGGTGACCACGATCGGAAGCGGGCAGGTGGTGTCGGGCAAGGGGGCCGAGGGCATCCTCTGCAGCGCCGACCAGATCGAGCAGGTGCTCGAGCTGATGAAGCGGCCCGACCTGGACCAGGTGATCCTGCTGACAGAGTCCGCGGCGGCGACGGCGGTCATCCCGCTGCTCGCCAAGGTGCGCGGCATCGTCTGCCGCTCGGGCGGCATGACGTCGCACCTCGCCATCGTGTCCCGCGAGTTCGGGCTGCCGTGCATCGTCGGAGCCGAGATCGAGGACCCGGCCGCGGCGGACGGCAAGCGCGTCGAGCTGGGACAGGACGGGAGCATCACGCTGGCGGCATGAGCTCGGCGCCGGAGCAGACCGGACGCGAGCTCTGGGCCCGGCGGGTCCGCGAGACACCGGACCGGCCCTTCGAACCGGAGGGCGAGGTCGTGAGCCGCATGTCGATGCCGAGCACGCCCTGGTTCGTGTGGGCCTCGGTCGTGCGCTGGACGCTCCCCGACGGCACCGAGGCCTTCGGGGAGCACCAGGACACCTGGTCGCCCGGGCTGCTGCGCACGCTGCTCCGCGAGGGCAGCCTGCCGGGCCCTTCCTGAGCGCCCCGGCCGCCGTCAGGACGCGGGGGGCTTCACGAGGTGGCCTCCAGCGCCGGAGACCCCTCGCCGAGCTCGTTGGAGATGCGCTCCTCGAGCCGGAACTTCTGGATCTTGGTCGCCGACATCGGCCACTCCTCGGCGGTCACGAAGCGAACGTGGCGCGGGACCTTGAAGCTGGCGATCTGGCCGCGGCAGTACTCGATGGCCTCGTGCGCCGACAACTCCTCCCCGGGTACGAGCTCGATGAAGGCGGCCGGAACCTCGTCGAGCCGCTCGTCGGGCGCGGCCACGACCTGCACGAGCTTGACGGCCGGGTGGGTGGAGAGATGCGACTCGATCTCGGACGGCGCGACGTTCTCCCCGCCGACCTTCAGCATGTCCTTCAGCCGGCCGAGGTAGGTCACGCGGCCGTCCTCGTCCATCCGCCCCTGGTCGCCGGAGCGGAGCCAGCCGTCGGCGTCGAACATCTCGGCGGTCTCGTCGGGCTGCCGGTAGTAGCCCTCGAAGAGGCCGCAGCCGCGGATCTGGAGCTCGCCGGTCTGGTGCGGCCCGAGCGGAGCGCCGGTCTCGGGGTCGACGACCCTGACCTCGACGCCGGGCAGCGCAGGGCCGCAGGTCTCGGCCTGGTGCTCCTCGCTTGCCTCCCACTCGTTGCACGTGATCGCGCCGGCGCACTCGGTCATGCCGAAGTGGCCGCCCACCTGGACCGCCGGCCGGAAGGCGTCCTGCATGAGGCGCAGCGTGTCGGGCGGCGCGACGTTCAGGAGCCCGCGGACCGAGGACAGGTCCCGCGCGCCGAAGTCGGGGTGCCGAATCAGCGCCATCGCGATCGGCGGGAACACCGAGTAGAGCCAGGTCGCCCTCTCCTTCTCGATCTGCTCCAGGGCCGCGCCGGGCTCGAAGTGGAGCATGGACACGAGCGTCGCGCCCATGTTGAAGCTGAACATCATCGGGCCGAGGCAGGACATGTGGAACATGGGCAGCGCATCCCAGACGCGGTCCTCGGGCGTGATGCGGAGCTTCCACGCGGCCGTGCACCAGACGCGCACCACCGCCTCGTGCGTGAGCAGGCAGCCCTTCGGGTTCGCGGTCGTTCCCGACGTGAAGAGGATCAGCCCGATGTCGCGGACGCGCACCATTGCGCGCTCGGTCATCACGTGGGACTCCTCGACCTCTTCAGCCTTTGCGTCGTAGGCGCTCTGGGAGAGGAAGCCGGGCGACTCCTTCTCGCCCAGGAGCACCACCGAGCGGAGCTTGGGCGCCCCGGCGAGGGCGAGCGCCGCGGGATCCTCCGAGCCCGACAGGTCCTCGAAGGTCTCGCCGAGGCGCTCCACGAAGTCGACCTGGTCGTCGACGATGTCGCTCGTCAGCAGGACCACGAGGTCGGCGTTGTCGATCACGAACGCGAGCTCGCGCGCGCGGAAGCGAGTGTTGATCGGCACCGGGACGGCGCCGAGCAGCTGGATGCCGAAGAAGCTGAAGACGAAGTCGGGGCAGTTCGGCATGAGCAGGCCCACGTGATCGCCGCGCCCGACGCCCAGGGCGGCCAGCGAGCGGGCGGCCAGCGTGGCGCGCTGGGCGACCTCGCCGTAGGTGAAGCGGGCGTGCGGGAACACGATCGCCTCGTGGTCGGGGCGGTCCTCCGCCGACCGCATCAACAGGTCACCGATGGTGGTGGCCTCGGCCCAGCCGCTCATCGATCGCTCCTCTCTCTCAAGCGACATCCTCCCCGGCGAGCGTAGCCGCCAGGCGATCCAGATGAACCGGCAGCTGCAGCCGCAGCGCCGCCAGACGCAGGTCGTCCGAGTGCCCCGAGTCGAAGGCGCGCGTCCCCGCCAGCGCGTAGTACGCGAGCCGCACGTAGCCCAGCACCCGGTGCCAGTGGAAGCGCTCGTCGTCGACCTCCGTGCCGGTCCGCTCCGCGTAGCGCGCCACCAGCGCCGGCTCGTCGACGCCGGGCGGCGCCCACAGCGGGATGAAGCACCAGGCGAGGTCCCCCAGCGCGTCGCCGGGCGCTGCCATCTCCCAGTCGAGCACGGCGGCGATGCGGTCGCCGTCGACGATCAGGTTGCCCATCCGGTAGTCGCCGTGGACGAGCACGGGCCGCTGCGGAGCGGGCGGCCGGTGACGCTCGAGCCACCAGAGCGCGCCGGTCAGCACGGCCGGCAGCGGCGCGAGCCGCTCGAGCCGCCGCGTGTACCAGTCGAGCTCCGTCGGGGCGGCCCGGCCTCCCTTGGCCGGCGCGAGCGGGCCCGGGTCGGTGGCGTGCAGCGTGGCCAGCACGTCCATGGCGTGCTCGCCGAGCCGCGTGCGGCGCGGTTGCGGCAGGTCGTGCCAGCCCACCGGCACCTCGCCGTCCACGCGCGCCATGACGAGGAACGGGCGGCCGAACGGGTTCTCCTCGCCGTCGTCGTGCCAGAGCAGCGCCGGCGCCGGCAGCCGCCCGGCGACCGCCTCGAGCGAGGCGCGCTGGGTGATGATCGCGCGCGTGCCCGAGGCGGGCGTGGGCAGCCTCAGGACCGCGTCGTGCTGATCGCCGTCGACAGCGACGCCGACGAACCATGTGTCCTGCGAGAGGCCGACGGTCGCGCGGCCGCGCACCTCGACGCTGGCCTCGCTGCCGCGGGCCCGCAGCCACTGCTCGAGCCCCTCGCGGATCGTCGCCTCCGAGTCAGCCACCGGATGCCGCCGACCAGTTGACGTCCCGCACGGCAGCGCGGTCGATGGCGGCGAGCGCGCGCATCGCGCGCACCAGCCCGGGCTCGTCCTCCGCCTCGATCGCCGTCAGGATCGCCTGTTCGAGTGGCTCGCGCGCGTCCGTTCCGGGCGCGTCCGGCTCGTAGCCGTCGAGCAGCGCGCCCAGCGCGTGCAGCTGGGCGCGCGCCTCGGGCTCGCTCACGCGGCCCGCGAGCGCTGCCACGGCAGCGGCGAGGCGCTCCGCCGAGGGCGGTGCGGCGCCGGCGCTCATGCGGCGGCCTGTCGTCGCAGCCTGTTCATGAAACCCTTGGACACCAACCAGACGGTTGATAGGCAATCTACCCGGGTTGGAGCTTCCGCGGAAGCCGAGATGAGAGGAGCAGTGCGATGGACGAGAACCGCCTCGATCGCCTCTGGTCGGTGCACGAGATCCAGCAGCTCGCCTACCGCTACGCGTTCGCGTTCGACTCCCGTGACGTGGATGCGCTCGCAACGCTCTGGGCCGAGACCGACACGCCGGCGCAGGCGCCCGAGATCGACATCCACACCGTGCGCGAGGACTTCGACCAGTGGCTGTACGGCCTCGGCCCGACGGTGCTCGCCGTGTGCAACCACATCGTCGAGTTCGACGACGACGACAACGCCCGCGGCAGCGTCTACTGCCTCGCGCAGATCGACATGGGCGAGCGTTTCATCGATCAGTCGATTCTCTACGAGGACCGCTACGTGCGCCGCGGCGGCCACTGGCTCTTCCTGGTCCGCCGCCACATGCTGTGGTTCGGTCAGCCGCGCGCGGACCACCCGCTACGGCAAGAGCCGGCCAACTGGCCGGCGAGCCCGGTCGGCCGGGGTACGCTGCCGGACGAGCTCGCCAGCTACCGGCGCTTCCAGGAGAGGCCCGGCTGAGGTAGATTGAGGTCTTCTCCCAAACGGACGGTAGATTGAATACGCAGCCCGCTCTCAGCGCGCAGGACGAGTCGTTCCGGCACCAGCTGGTGGCGCCCGCCGGGATCACCAAGCACACGGACCCGGCCTGGGCCGAGCGCTGCTACCACCTCCTGTTCGTCGACGAGGAGCTCATGCTCGACGTCGGCCGCTCGGTCAACCCGCACGCCGGGCGCCGCAAGGCGTTCGCCGGCATCTCGACAGGCGCGGAGGAGCACTACCTGCGCGTGGCCGAGGAGGTGGCCGCGGGCGACGATCCCGACCGCCCCGACACGGGAGCGCTGCGCATCGAGGTCGTGAAGCCGCTCGAGGAGATCCGCCTCGTCCTCGACGAGCCGGGCTTCCCGGTCTCCTTCGACCTCAGCTACCGGGCGCGCTTCGCCCCGGTGGCCACCGAGCCGAACCGGATCGAGCTGCGCGGCGAGGTCGTGACCGACTACATGAACTTCTTCCAGTCGGGCCGCTATTCGGGCACCGTCGTGATCGACGGGCGCGAGCGCACGCTGTCCGACCGGCTGGGCTTCCGCGACCGCGGCTGGGGACTGCGCAAGCACGAGGGGGCGCCGCGGCGCGGGCTCGTGCTGGCCTGCTTCTGCGAGCTGCCCGACGAGGCGCTCTACCTGCTGCTGTACGAGGCCGCCTCGGGCCGGCGCGTGTTCACGAACGGCTGGCTGATCGGCGAGGAGGGCGTGCGCGACACGGTCGCCACCGCGGAGCACCACCTGCAGCTCGACGGCACCCTGCTCCGGAGCGGGCGCATCGAGGTCGAGCTGCGCGCGGGCGGCACGCGGACGCTCGAGATCGAGGCTCGCAACAGGCTCTTTCTGAGCGCGGTCGGCTACAGCGCCGACCCGGCCGCGGCCGCGCCCGGGCGCGGTCGCCACGACCTGACCGACCCGGCCGTCGTGGCCGAGCTGGACGGACAGGTCGACCACGGCTGCAACTTCCGGCTCGACGGCGTCAAGGGACACGGGTACGTGGAGACCGGAGTGGGCGTGCACGCGCGCTACCGGCCCGACGAACAAGCGATCACCACAAGCGAGGGACAATGAGCACACCGGCGTTCGATGGCCGCACCTATCCGTACGTCCCTCCGGACGACCCGCCCGAGAACGTCGCCGGGCTGCTCCACCGCGAGAGCGCCGAGGTCGACCCAACCGACTTCGAGGTGCTCCGGCACGCCCTCTTCAACGTCAACATCGAGCACGGCAACACGATCATCCGGACCTCGGGCTCGCCGGTCGTCGTGTATGCCCACGACTTCAACCCGGTGATCCTCGACGAGTGGGGCGACTACGTGTACTTCGGCCCCTGGCTGCAGTACCTGGTCGCGGCCTCGAGCCCGGCCGTCAAGTGGATCCTCGAGCGCCGTCATCCGCGCCCCGGGGTAGAGCCCGGCTCGATGTTCATGACCAACGACCCCTGGATCGGGGCTACCCACCAGAACGACCTGGCCGTGCTTGCGCCAGTGTTCTGGGAGGACCGCGTGTTCGCCTGGGTCGGCTCGAGCCTCCACCACCAGGACCTCGGCGGCACGGCGCCGGGCGGCTTCAACCCGGTGGCCGAGAACATCTTCTCCGAGTCGGGCGTGGTGCCGCCGGTGCGGATCGTCGAGGACGGCGAGCTGCGCACCGATCTCGAGGAGGAGTACATGCGCAGGTCGCGCATGCCCGAGCTCGTGGCCGTCGACCTGCGCGCTCAGATCGCCGGCTGCCGCGTGGCGGTCGAGCGCGTTGAGTCGCTCCTGGACCGCTACGGCGCGCCCACCCTGAAGGGCGTGATGCGCAAGATCCAGGACGACTCGGAGCGCGCCTTCGTGAGCCGGCTGGAGACGATCCCGGACGGCGAGTGGCGCACCGAGGCCTTCCTCGAGATGGCCGGTCCAGGCGATCGCAACCTGTACCGGAACTCGCTCGTCCTGCGCAAGCCCGGCGGCCGGCTCGAGTTCTCGAACGAGGGCACCGACCCGCAGATCGGCACGCTGAGCTGCACGCTCGCGGCCTGGTCGGGCGCGATCTCGGCGATGGTGAACTCGCAGCTCATGTTCGACCAGCTGTTCGCGATCGGCGGCGCGCTGCGGCGCATCGACTTCAAGGCCGAGCCGGGGACGCTGACGTCGGCGCTGCACCCCTCGGCGCTCTCGCTGGCGGTGCTGACGCTCGACCAGTGCATCGCCCTCGCCGCGCTGTGCGTGTCGAAGATGCTCTCGTGCAGCGAGGACGCCGAGCTGCACAAGGAGATCCAGTCCTCGATGGGCGCGGCCACGTTCCCGATCGCCGCGTTCTCGGGCTCCGACCCGTCCGGCCGCATCTTCGCGAGCCTCTTCCTCGATCCGGTCGCGGCCGGCATGGCGGGCTGGTCGTGGCGCGACGGGCTCGATGTCGGCGGCTGGCCCTGGGACCCGCAGGTGGCGATGCCGAACGTCGAGGAGACCGAGGCCTTCTACCCGTTCCTGCACCTGTGGCGGCGCGTCGTGCCCGACTCGGGCGGCGCCGGCAGGTACCGCGGCGGCAACTCGATGGAGCTCGCCGTGATCCCTCACGGCGTCGACCAGATCCTCCACCACACCGCCTCGGCCGCACACCACGCCGTCCCGATGTCGCCGCTGTTCGGCGGCTATCCGAGCAACGTCAACCGCTTCATCCTGCAGCGCGACACCGACGCCATGGATCTGCTCGAGGCGGGCCGCATCCCCGCACCCGACCAGGCCAAGGTCGGCAACGAGGAGGAGCTCGAGCCGAAGGCGTTCGGCGTGCCGCAGAACAGGGGCGACATCTACATCCTGCGCTGGTGCGGCGCGGGCGGCTACGGCGACCCGCTCGAGCGCGACGCCGAGACGGTCGCGCGCGACGTGGCCGCCGGCGCGGTCAGCGCCGAGTCGGCGGAGCGGCTCTACGCCGTCGTGCTTTCGAACGGAGGCGTCGATGTCGGCGCCACCGAGAAGCTCCGCTCCGAGACGATCGAGGCACGGCGCGGCTGGAGCGGCGGCGGCGAAGCCTCGAAGGGCGGGAACGGCGGCTCCCCGGCTGCGCCCGTCGGCCCCGGCCTCGAGCTTCGCGACGGCGCGCTCAGCTGCGGCAACTGCGGGACGGTCCTGGCCTCGGCCGGCGGCAACTGGAAGGACGGCGCGCTCATCAACGAGCTGCCCGTCCAGGAGGGCAACCTGCTCTGTCCCGATCCCCAGCGGTTCGTGGACGACGACGTCGTGTTCCGGCAGTTCGCGTGCCCGGGCTGCGTGCGGCTGCTCGACACCGAGCTGCGGCGGCGCTCGGAGCCGCCACTCTGGGACATCCGGCTGGAGGAGGCGAACTGATGGCGTATCTCGGAGTGGACATCGGCGGGACCTTCACGGACATCGTCCACCTGGACGACGACGGCAGCGTCGTCTCGACCAAGTCGTCGTCGACGCCGCCGGAGTTCGAGCGCGGCTTCCTGGCGGCCGTCGAGAAGGTGGCCGGCATGCGCGGGATCAGCGCGGGCGAGCTGCTCGGCGGCTGCGAGCTGGTCCTGCACGGGACGACCGTCGCAACCAACGCGCTCGTGCAGCTGCGCGGCGCAAAGGTCGGCGTGATCACGACGCGTGGGCACCGCGACACGCTGCCCGTGATGCGCGCCAGCGGGCGCGCCAAGGGCCTGCCCGTGGACCGGCTCCTGCACGCCTCGATGCAGTACCGGCCGGAGCCGATCGTGACCTCTGAGCTGATCGCGGAGGTGGACGAGCGAGTCGACTCGGCCGGGCAGGTGGTGGTGGGGCTCGACGAGCAGGGCGTGGCGTCGGCCGCGCGCGACCTCGTCGACGCCGGCGCGCAGGCGATCGCGGTCTGCTTCCTCTGGTCGGTCGCGAATCCCGACCACGAGCTGCGGGCACGCGAGCTCGTCCAGGAGGCGGCGCCTGATCTCTACGTGACCTGCTCGCACCTCGCGTCGGCGCGCTCAGGCGAGTACGAGCGCTTCGCGGCGGCCGCGATCAACGCCTTCCTCGGCCCCGAGACCGAGGGCTACCTGACGCGCCTGAAGCGCGACCTGGTGGACACCGGCCTCAGCGGCCGACTGCTGATCATGCAGGCGGCGGGCGGCGTGGCGCCCGACGAGCAGGCGGCGTCGCTACCCGTGCTCACGATCGGCTCGGGCCCGTCGGCGGGCGTTGCGGCGAGCTCCGTGCTCGCGGGCCGCCGTGGCGAGCCCGATGTGATCGCGACCGACATGGGCGGCACCAGCTTCGACGTGGCGCTCATCTCGGGCGGTCAGCCGGTCCGCTCGCAGTCGACGGTCGTCAACCAGTACGAGTTCTACCTCCCGCGCGCGGACATCCGCTCGATTGGGAGCGGCGGCGGCAGCATCCTGTGGCGCGACCCCGCGTCGGGCACGCTGCGCGTGGGCCCGGAGAGCGCGGGCGCCTACCCGGGGCCGGTCTGCTACGGCAACGGCGGGGAGCGCCCGACGGTCACCGACGCCAACCTCGTGCTCGACTACCTCGACCCCGACGCATTCCTCGGCGGCGAGCTGCGGCTCGACCGGGACGCCGCGGTCGCCGCCCTCGAGGAGCTCGGCTCGACGCTCGGGATGGACGCGGTCGAGACCGCGCTCGCTGCGCGGCACATCGTGGAGGCGCAGATGGCCGACCTGATTCGCCAGATGACGGTCGAGCGCGGCATGGACCCGCGCGACTTCGCGCTCTACGCCTACGGCGGCGCCGCGGGCCTGCACGTCGAGGGCTACCTGCGCGAGCTCGGCTCGGAGCGGGCGATCATCCCGCTCGGCACGCTCTCGACCACCTGGTCCGCCTACGGCTGCGCCACCTCGGACGTGATCCACGTCCACGAGCGCAACCTGCACCTGAGCTCGCCCTTCGACGCGGCCGAGCTCGGCAGGGTGCTCGGCGAGCTCGAGCAGGCAGCCCGCGACGAGCTCTCGAGCGAGGGCATCAGCGCGGAGCGCCAGACCATCGAGCGCTTCGTCGAGATGAAGTACCCGCTCCAGATCCACCGCGTCGAGGTGCCGGTGACCGAGCAGGAGATCGACGAGGCGGCCGCGGGAACGATCGCCGCCCGCTTCGCGGAGCGCTACGACCAGCTCTACGGCAAGGGCTCCGCCTTCGAGGGCGCCGGCAGCGAGATCGTCGGTGCGCGCGTGGTCGGCCGCGGCCGCCTGCCGCAGCCGGAGGCGCGCTCGACCGAGGAGGAGGCGGCCGCGCAGGAGCACGAGCGCACGGCGATCTGGGCCGGCGCGGACGGGCCCGAGGAGCTCGCGACGCGAGTCGTGCCCGCCGCCACGCTCGGCTCGGACACGGGCAGCATCAGCGGCCCCGCGATCGTCGGCGCCGCGACCACGACGATCCTGATCCCCCCGGGCGCGAGCGCATCGGCGGACAAGGACGGCAACCTCGTGCTAGAGGCGGCCGGCGAGCGCGCGACCGCGGGCGCCGGCGCGGAGGGCAGCGCCTCGGCGTGAGAGTCGGCATCTACACCGACCTGCGCAACCCGCCCCAGTGGCGGCGGGGGTGGCACGACCACTACGAGCGGGTGCTGGAGCGGATCGTGGAAGCAGAGCGGCTCGGCGCCGGCTCGGTCTGGGTGAGCGAGCACCACGGCTTCGAGGACGGCTACATGCCCCAGCCGCTGACGTTCGCGGCGGCGATCGCGGCGCGCACGAGCCGGGTGCGGATCGGCACCGCGATCATGCTTGGCCCGCTGCGCCCCGCGCTCGACGTGGCCGAGCAGGCCGCGCTGGTCGACATCCTCTCGGGTGGCCGCCTCGACCTCGGCCTCGGGACCGGCTACCGCGCGAGCGAGTACCGCGCCTTCGAGCGCGACATCAGGGGGCGCTACACGAAGCTCGAAGCGCAGGTCAGGGAGATCAGGCGCCTCTGGAGCGAGGGCATCTGCACCCCGCCCCCGGTCCAGGACCCGCTGCCGATCTGGCTGGGTGCGATCGGCCCACGGCTGGCGCGCGTGGCCGGCCGGCTCGGCGAGGGGCTCCTGTGGCTCTCCTCGAAGCGGCTCGAGGACTACAGGCAAGGGCTCGAGGAGGGCGGCCACGATCCCTCGAGCGCGCGCATGGCCGGACTCGCCAACCTGATCCTGGCCGACGACCCCGAGGCGGCCTGGCCGCGGATTGCGCCGCACCTCGCGTACCAGCGCGAGTCCTACAACCGCTACGGCGCCGAGGGCGACCTGGCGCCGGGCACGCTCGACGGCAGCGGCGCCCGCGTGGATCCCGAGGCGCTGCGGCAGGCGCTGCCGGAGGCCCTGCCGCCGGCGCTGGACGTGGTGACCCCCGAGCAGGCGATCGAGCGCCTCACGAGCTGGCTCGCGCCGCTGCCCGTGGTCGACGTCTACTTCTGGGAGAGCATCGCCGGCATGCCCGACGACCTGTCCGACCGCCACGTCGAGCTGATCGCGACGAAGCTCGCTCCCGCCCTGGAGGACGTCGGCCTCAGCGTCACTCGCTGAGCATCGCCGCGCGGTAGCGCTCGAGCGCGGCGTCCGTGATCCCCCCGGCCCGCACCCAACCCTGGACGCCCCCGTGGCGCTCGTCGAGGGCCTCGAGGAAGGCGATCAGCGTGCCCTCGTCGGCCGAGCGGACCACGTCGGAGAGGCCGCTCAGCCGTTCGCGGTAGAGGTCGAGCTCGGACAGCCGGGCGAACACGCGCTCGACGCGGTCGGCAGTGAGCGCGTAGTCCTGCGCGTTCACGTCGCGCGGCACCCCGAGCAGCTCGAGCACGATCGCGCTGAGCGCCCCGGTGCGGTCCTTGCCCGCGGCGCAGTGGAACAGCGCCGGGTGGTTCGCGGGGTCGATCAGCGTCCGGACGGCGCGCAGCATCGGCTCCGGGTCGGCCTCGATGAAGCCGAGGTACGTGCCGAGCAGGTCCTCCTCGGCCCCCGGGAGCGGCTCGTGCGAGATCACCGGCAGTGGGGCGGGCACCACCCGCACCTCGCTGTCGGCGAACGCGCCCGGCGCGTCGCGCACCTCGGAGCGCGTGCGCAGGTCCACGACCGTGCGCAGGCCCATGCGCCGCACCAGCAGCTCGATGTCCTCCTCGGTCAGCCCGGGCGTGAACTCGCCGCGCAGGAGCCGGCCGCTGCGCGTGACGCGGCCTCCCTCCGCCGGCAGGCCGCCAAGATCACGGACGTTGTCGGCGCCGGCGAGCTGGATGAAGCGTTCGCCGTGATCGACCACTGGCGCGCCCGGGCCTACTCGAGCCCGTAGGGGCGGTAGGGCCGGTACACCATGTGCTCGAACTGGGCGACGCCGGACTGGCCCTTGGTGTCGCGGATCTCGATCGGGTACTCGCACGCCCCCAGGCGCTTTTCGACCGGGACGTGGGGCGGGCCGGCGACCTCGGCCGGGTCGTTCACGACGAAGCGATCGCTCTCGACGTGCGACTCGCCGCGCCAGGTACCGGGCGTCCCGCCGTCCTGCCAGCCGCGCACGTAGCCGAGGCCCTGCGCCGACCAGGGGTCGCCCACGACGTCGAACTCGTAGTCGTGCTCCTCGCCGTCCTCCGTGATGAGGGTGAGCTCGCCGCCGAGCAGCCGGCGCGTGCCCTCCAGGTAGCGGAACGAGTGGCGGGCGTCCGCCAGGTGGACGTCGCGGCCGTCGCGGCGGTAGATGCGGCCGTCGAAGTCGATCCGGTTCCCGTCCGAGTCCTCGTGCAGCGAGAACATCGCGCAGTGGTCGTCGAGCTCGAACGGCAGCCACATGCGGATCGCGCGCGGGTCGCCGCGCGAGGGCTCGGTCCCGCGGATCGGGATCTGCGGGCCCATCGACGAGCGGATCCCCCAGGAGTGGTCGCGGTCCGAGTACCAGCGCTCGATCGGCTCGGTCTCGCCGTCGACCGTCAGCATGCCCTCGGCGCGCCCGAGCTGTGTGTAGCGCAGCACGTGGTTGATGAGCCGGCCGCGGCGGTAGTGGATGTCCGGGCTCTCGAAGAAGGCCGGGCTGGTGGCGGTGATCGTCACGTCGAACTCGATTCCCGACGGGTTCTCGGTGAGCTCGAGGCGCTGGCGCCGCATCGGTTCGAGGATCGTCAGCCGCAGCGGCCCCGCCTCGAGCACGTGCACCCGGGGGCGCAGCGCGCGCGAGGCCCTCACCGTGCGCTGCTCGCCCGCGAACACCCCGCCTGCGAAGCCGTCCATCACGTTCGTGTTCGGGTACAGCCGCAGGCCGAAGTAGCAGAAGCGGCCGTGCGTGAAGAAACCCCAGTAGTAGCCGTCGTTGAAGTGCGAGTCGGACGTGGCGGGCAGCGGCATCGGCGCCGCCGTCTGGTGCCAGGGGTAGTCGTCGAGGACGGTGAGCCGGAGCTCCTCGTCCGCCGGGACGTCGAGCGACTCGGCCCGCTCCAGCTGATCGGCCCGGTCGCCCGTCACCGGATCAGACCCTGCCGGGCCGCACGTCCCACTGCGGCGCCTCGTCGTCGACCGCGATCTCCGTCTGGATCAGCCGGCCCGTCTCCGGGCAGATGACCTGGCGGAACCTGACCTCGTGGTCGGTGTGGACCTTGGGATCGGGGATATGTGGGTTCGCCTCGCTCACCGGCAGGTCCCGGATCAGCGCGCCCAGCTTGTAGTTGCGCTGCGCCGGGCCGAGCGAGACGTCGCCGCACTTGATCTCGCCGCCCTCGATGCGCAGGTACTCGGTGAGCCGGCCGTCCGGCGGCGCGGGGCCGTCGCCCTCAGAGCCGTCCGCCTCGTCCTCCCAGCGCTTGCCCTCGGCCAGCCGCTGCTTGACGATCTGCTCGCGGGCCGCCTCGGTCGCCGAGGCGTCCACCGAGCCGTCGTCGCCGAGGACGACGCCGTACGCGCGCGCCGCCCAGTCCGCTGCTCACGCGACCGGCGGCCACGTCCCCGTGCACGAGCTCGGGATCGCGCTCGACCGGATCGCCGTAGCCCCCGGCGCCCGACCAGGCGAAGACCCAGACGTCCTCCGGAGTGGGCGCTCGGTCGAACGACTTGGCGGGCACGACGTCGCGCTCGCCCTCGAGCTCGTCGAGCGACGACGGCATGCGGCCGGACTCGCCGGCGCGCTCCTTCACCTTCGCGCCCTTGACCTGCACGTAGCTGTTGGTCGAGGTCGGGTAGCCGCCGAACAGCCCGGGGCCGGGCACGGCCACCTCGCCGGTGATGGTGCCCAGCGCGATCGAGTCCGTCTTGTGCGGGACGATCGCCCCCTCGCAGCCGTTGCCGCCGCGGAACTTGCCGGCGCCGCCGGAGTCGGGCAGCTCCTTCCGCCACAGGTAGAGCAGCGGGTAGAAGAGCTCGTTGTCCTCGACGTTCGGCATCGTCGACTGCAGGTCCCAGGAGAAGCCGCCGGTGTCCTGCCCGTCGCGCCACGACAGCGCCGGCAGCGCGGCGCCGACCGGGTCGAGCAGGAACGACGAGTAGGGGTTGCCGCGCTGGTCGATCCCCGAGGTGGCGTTGATCGGGAAGCAGAGCTCGCCCATGCAGCTCTGTACCTCGGAGAGCATCGCCTCGTCGGTCGAGGTGGCGAGCATCTTCGAGATCACGAGCCCACCGAGCCCGATCGAGTGCAGCAGCGTCAGCGCCGTGCCGCCCGACACCGCCGCGGGGTGCGTGGCGCAGGTGATCGTCCCCGGCTCGACGTCGAAGTCGCAGTGCCGGAGCGCGCCCTCGATGCAGAACATCTGGTCGTAGAGCATCGTGCAGTTGAGCATCGACACGACGGCGCCCTTCCAGGCCGGGAAGGCGGCGTTGAGCGTGCCCTCCTGGGGCGCCGATCCGAAGTTCGAGAAGATCAGCCGGTTGCCGCTCTTCGTGAGGCTGACGCGGTTCTTGTAGAGGCCGCGGTCACCGGGCAGCGAGACCTCGAGCCAGCCCTCCTCGGTCCAGGTGCCGTCGGGGATCGACTCGAGGCGCTTCGAGAAGGCGGCCTCCGAGTCGTCCTGGAGCTTGCGCATGGTCGCCTTGACGCTGCCGGCGCCGTAGCGCTCGACGAGCCCGGCGATCCGGCCGGCCGCCATCTTGCAACCGGCGACCTCGGCGCGCAGGTCGAGCGCGACGAGCTGGGGCAGACGCGAGAGACGCGTGTACTGCTCCTCGATGTCGCGGCGGATGCGACCGGCCTCGACGATCTTCACCGGCGGGATGCAGGGCGACTCCCAGAACACGTCGGGCGCCATTGGGTTGAACCCACCCGGGGCGGTGCCGCCGGTGTCCCACTGGTGGAGGGTGTTGGCGACCCAGCAGAAGATCTTGCCGTCGACGAAGACCGGCGCCGCCACGCCCACGTCGCTCTGGTGGGTGGCGCCGACCCAGGGGTCGTTGAACATGAAGATGTCGCCCGGGCCGATGCCCGGGTTCTCGGAGCGGTACTCGAGCGTCCACTTCACGGCCGAGCTGGTGGCCGCGGCCAGGTACTGGAGGAAGGGGCCGAAGAAGACGAAGTCGCCGCCCTCGTCGAGGATCACCGGGTTGAAGTCGTGGCCGTAGGCGCAGATCGGCGAGCCGGAGATCCGCATGATCATGTTGCCGTGCTCCACGTTGATGTTCCAGAGCGCGTGCCGCAGGACCTCGTGGGTGACGGGGTCGACACGCTCATCGGTCTCCGTGTGGAGCTCGACCGACTCGTGGATCGTCAGCTCGTCGGGCGGGATGTAGGGATAGACCTTGCCGTCCCAGGAAATCTCGGTCGTCTCGGCGGTGGCCATGGTTCCTCCGTTCAGGCCCGCGACGCGGCCGCGGCGGGCTCGCTCGCTTCCTGGTCGGCCGGCAGGCCGACATCGATGACGATGCTGCCGAGGCGGTCGACCCGCCCGCTCGCGCCCGGCGGGACGACGACCGTCGTGTCCGGCAGGTCGAGGATGCAGGGCCCCTCGAACTCGAAGCCGGCCCCGAGCGCGTCCCCTGGGAAGACGTCCGTGGCGTGGAATCCGCCCAGGTCGCGCCAGTAGACCTCGCGTGAGCTGGCCGCAGGGGCCTCGCGCTCGTCGATCGGCGGGAGCGCCGGGGTGCGAAGCCGGCCGCGTGCGAATACCCGGAACACGCCGATCTGCGTGCCGGCCTCGGAGAACGCGGAGCCCTCGCCGTAGGTCTGCTCGTAGCGCTCGACGAAGCGGCCGATCTGTCCCTCCGCGTCCTCGGCCGTGAGCGTCCCGCCCGGGACCGGCACCTCGACCTGATGGATCTGCATCGAGAACTTCATGTCCGCGAAGCGCGTGACCTCGATCTGGTCGCCGGAGAAGCCCTCGCTCTCGAGCTGCTCGCGCGCCTCGGTCTCGAGGTCGGCATAGATCTCGTTGAGCTTGTCGGCCGGGAAGGGGGCGGTCACGAGCTCGGAGTACTCGTGCACGTGCAGCACGTCCGAGGACATCACGCCCAGGGCCGACCAGGTGGAGGCCAGATCGCCGAGCGGGACCACCACCTGGCTGCAGCCGAGCTCGCGCGCGAACTCGACCGCGCGTGCGCCGCCCCCGCCTCCGAACGCGTAGACCACGAAGTCGCGCGGGTCGCGGCCCCGCTCGACGGTCATCTGGCGCATCAGGTCGGCCATCTGCGTCTCGACGATGCGGAGCGCTCCGTCGGCCGCCTCCACGGGGTCCATCCCGATCTCCGAGGACACGCTCTCGAGCGCACGCCGTGACGCCGCGACGTCGAGCTTCAGCTCGCCGCCCAGGAAGGTGTCCGGGTTGTAGCGCCCCAGCACCAGGTCGCAGTCGGTAACCGTCGGCCGCTCGCCGCCGCGCCCGTAGCAGGCGGGCCCGGGCAGGGCGCCGGCGCTCTCCGGTCCCACGCGCAGCGTGCTGCTGTGCTCGTCCACCCAGACGATCGAGCCGCCGCCCGAGCCGATCGACTCGATGTCGAGCCGCGGCATGTAGAAGGTGTACTGGTTGATCACGGTCTCGGACGCGGCGAGCGGCTCGCCGTCGGCGATGATGCCGACGTCGTACGAGGTGCCGCCGACGTCGCCGGCAATCACGTTCTGATGGCCCATGAGCTCGGCCAGATACGCGGCGCCCGTGACGCCGCCGACCGGTCCCGAGCCGATCGTG
Organism: uncultured Thermoleophilaceae bacterium; assembly: GCA_963739095.1. Classification (GTDB taxonomy): domain Bacteria; phylum Actinomycetota; class Thermoleophilia; order Solirubrobacterales; family Thermoleophilaceae; genus JACVRW01. The sequence goes on along the minus strand of CAVTZF010000001.1, from coordinate 214,752 downwards.
AAGAGCGGCTTGCCGGCGGCCGCGGACGCCGGCACGACGCCGCCGGCCGCCTGCATGATGAGGAGCGGCTGGTCGTAGCCGCGGTCGGTCGTGGCGCGGTCGACCTCCTCCACGTACTTGGCGGTGCTCGGGCCGATGAACGCATTGATCGCGGTGGCGGCCGTGCGCTCGTACTCGCCGGGCTTCGCGATCAGCTCGTGCGCGCAGCTGATGAACACGTCCGGCGCGAGCTCTTCGACCAGTTCCTTGACACGCAGCTCGTGAACGGGGTTGACGAAGCCCCACAGAAACGAGATGGCTATTGCCTCGACGCCCTCGTCGACGAGCTCCAGGATCGCCTGGCGCGCCTCGTCCTCGTTCAGCGGAAGGAAGACCTCCCCGGCCCAGTCGAGCCGCTCCGAGACCTCCTTGATCCGCCCCGGCGGGACGATCGGGTCCGGCTTGCGGTGCCGCGAGACGTGCAGCAGGCGCTCGATGGGGAGACCCGCCGAGCGGCCGTACGAGCGCATGATCAGCAGCGCGTCGCCGTGTCCGCGGGTGGTGATCAACCCGGTCTTGGCGCCGCGCATCTGGACCAGCACGTTGGTGCCGACCGTGGTGCCGTGCAGGAGCAGCTGGGTCTGGCCGAGGAACTCCTCGAGCGGCATCTCGAGCCGGTCGGCCGCGAGCTGCAGCACGTCGAGGAAGCCCTGCGAGAAGTTGGGAGGCGTCGACGATGCCTTGGTGTTGAAGACGTTGCCCTCTTCGTCGAGCACCACGCAGTCGGTGAACGTGCCGCCGATGTCGACGCCGCAGTAGTAGCTCATGCCCCTCTCCTCGTTAGGTGCTCGCAGTCAATTTCTACCAAACGATTGGCTCATTGGCTGGTCTGCTGCTCGTCGGGGCTCGGGCGCATGTCCGGCATGCCGCCGTGGACCTCGAGCACCTGGCCCGTCACGAAGCCCGCCTCGGGCGAGCAGAAGAAGGCCACGGCCGCCGCCACGTCCTCCGGAGTGCCGGCCCGTCCCACCGGGATCCGCGCCGCGATCTGACGGCGCGTTTCCTCCGGGATGCCCTCGCTCAGGCCCACCTCGATGAACCCCGGCGCGACGGCGTTGACGGTCACCCCGAACGCCGCCCACTCGTCGGCCATCGCCTTGGTCAGACCCACGAGCCCGGCCTTGGCGGCCGAGTAGTTGGCGCCGCCGATGCCGCCGTGGTGTGCCACCGAGCCGATGTTGACGACGCGTCGCGGCATGCTCCGCTCGCGGTCACGGAACCAGGGTGCGATGGCACGGAAGCCGTTGAAGGCGCCGCGCATCACCACGTCCAGCACCAGGTCCCACTCCGCGTCGGTCATCCGGTGGACGAACGCGGGCCGGGTCACGCCGGCGTTGTTCACGAGCAGCGTCAGGTTCCCGAAGCGCTCGACGGTCGTCTCGGCGGCGGCGCTGAACGAGTCGGGGTCGGTCACGTCCATCGCAACCCCGGCCGCCGGCCCGGCGAGCTCCGCCGCCAGGGAGGCGCTCGGCGCCTCGTCGAGGTCGCCGACCATCACGGCCGCGCCGTCGTCCGAGAGCCTGCGCGCGATGGACGCGCCGATGCCGCGAGCGGCCCCCGTCACGAGGGCCACGTGGCCGGCGAGCGGCGCTGCCGGTTGGGACCCGGGGGCGGACGACACGTGTGCGCGACCTTAGCCCATTCGCGCTATGTTGGCCAAACGGAGGTTTGATCGATGGCTGAGACGAAATCCGCCCCAGTCGACCTGTCCGCGGCGGAGGATGAGCGGCTCCTCGGGGGCAAGGCCGTGCAGCTCGGCGCGGCGCTGCGAGCGGGCCTTCCGGTGCCGCCCGGCTTCGCGCTGCCCGCCGATTTCGTCGCGGCCGTCGCAGCTGGTGACGAGCAGGCGGAAGCGGAGCTGGCGGAGCGCTACGGCCGGCTCGGCCTGCCGGTCTCGGTCCGCTCCTCCGGCATCGGCGAGGACAGCGAGCAGACGAGCTTCGCGGGCCAGCACCTGACCGTGCTGAACGTGCGCACTGCGGACGCCGTCGTCGATGCGGTCCGGCGCGTGTGGGAGTCCGGGCGCTCCGAGGCGGTGATGATGTACCGGCAGCACTTCGGGGTCGAGGGCGAGCCGCAGATCGCGGTGGTGGTGCAGCAGCTCGTTATGCCGGACACCGCGGGCGTGATGTTCACGCGCCACCCGCTGACCGGCGCCGACGAGCGCGTGATCGACGCGAGCTGGGGCATCGGCGAGGCGGTCGTGGGCAGCCTGGTCGCGCCCGACCACTACCGGCTGAGCCGCGAGGGCGAGCTGCTCGAGCAGACCCCCGGGCGCAAGGACAAGCGCCTGCGGATGCTGCCGGACGGCGGCCACGTCGAGGAGGAGGTCGGCGAGGAGCAGGTGCGCGCGCTCTGCCTCGGGGAGCGTGAGCTCGCCGCCCTCCACGAGCTCGCCGTGCGCTGCGAGGCCGTCTACGACGGCGCGCACGACATCGAGTGGGCCATCGAGCGTGACTCCGTCTACCTGCTGCAGCGCCGCCCCGTAACCGCCTGATGGCATCCGCGCCGCGGCTTGCCGGCAAGGTTGCGCTGGTCACCGGCGCGGCCTCGGGGATCGGGCTCGCCTCGGCGGAGCGCTTCGCTGCCGAGGGGGCGCGGGTGGTGTGCGTCGACGTCGACGAGCCGCGCCTCGCGGCAGCGGCGAAGCGCGTTGCGGCGAGCGGGGGCGAGACGCACGCGATCGCCGCCGACGTGAGCGACGCCGCGGCGATCGCCGCAGCCGTCGAGGGGGCCGTCGAGCGCTTCGGGCAGCTCGACGTGCTGATGGCGAACGCCGGCATCGCCGGCAGCGGCATGGCGCACTCGACGCCGGACGAGCTCTGGGAGCGCGTGATCGCCGTCAACCTCACGGGCGCCTTCGTCACGATCCGCGCGGTGCTGCCGCACATGATGGAGCGCCGCGCGGGCTCGATCGTCGCCAGCGCCAGCATCGCGGCGCTGTCCGGCGTCCCCGCGCAGGCGGCCTACGCGGCCGCGAAGGGCGGCGTGGCCGCCCTGACGCGTCAGATCGCGGTCGACTACGCGGGCTACGGCATCCGCATAAACGCGCTGTGCCCGGCCACGGTGGTGACGCCGCTCGTGCTCGAGGCATACGAGCAGCGCGGCGGCGACGTGGACGAGATGCTGCGCGAGCGCGGGCGCGACGTCCCGCTCGGGCGGCTCGGCGATCCGCTCGACGTGGCGAACCTGGCGCTCTTCCTCGCGAGCGACGAGGCCGCGTGGATGACCGGCGCGCTGCTGCCCGTGGACGGCGGCCTCAGCGCCGCGATGGTGCCCGCCTACAGCCCGCCGCCCGGTTAGGCCGCAGGCTCAACAGAGCAGGACGTCTGCTCCAGATCCAGGACCTGGACGAAGCGCCCCCACGCCATGTACTTGGCGATCGCCGCCGTGAGCAGGACGATCTCGGCGTCCGAGAAGTGCGCGTGCAATCGCTCGAACAATGCCGCGTCGATGCCCGGCGAATCGAGCATGAAGCGCTCGGTGTACTCGAGCGCCGCGCGCTCGGAGTCGCGGAAGGCGGGACTCATGCGCCAGTCGGACACGAGCGCCAGCAGGTCATCGGTCACGCCCGCCTTGCGTGCGCCCTCCTCGCGGAAGGCCTGGCAGTAGAGGCACTCGTTCAGCTGCGCCACCCGCATCCGCACGATCTCGTGGAGGCGCGGGTCGAGGTCCGCGTGCCGCACCGCCTCGGAGAGGCCACGGAACGCCGTGGCCAGATCGGGGTCGTAGGAGAGGGCGCGAGCGATCTCGTTGCCCTCCGCCTGGGGTAGTTCGATGTTCGGCATCTGGGATCTCCTATCGACGCTGTGTCTCTGCCCGCAGCTTGGGGGCGGCGCGGATGCCCGCTTCCGCGAGCTCGGTGCGGATCCGCTCCCGGAGCACGAACTTCTTGATCTTCGTCCCCGACATCGGCCACTCATCGACGAAGCGAACGTAGCGGGGCACCTTGAACGTCGCGATGCGGCCGAGGCAGTGCTCGATCAGCTCCCCCTCCTCGAGCGACGCCCCCGGGGCCAGCTCGACGAAGGCCGCGGGCACCTCGGCGTAGTACTCGTCGGGAGCCCCCACGACCTGGGCCACGTTGACGGCGGGATGCTGGGCCAGGAAGCCCTCGACCTCCGCGGCGGCCACGTTCTCGCCCCCCACCTTGAGCATGTCCTTGAGGCGGCCGTGGAAGGCGAGCCGCCCGTCCGCGTCGAGGCTGCCGAGGTCGCCGGTGCGGAACCAGCCGTCCTCGTCGATCACCGACGCGGTCAGCTCGGGAGCCTTGTAGTAGCCGCTGAAGCGGGAGACCCCGCGGATCTCGATCTCGCCCCGCTCCCCGGCCGGCAGGGGTGTGCGCGTCTCCGGGTCGACGATCCTCGCCTCCATGCCGGGCAGGGGCTCGCCGCAGGTGTGGAGCCGCCGCTCCAGCGGATCGCTGACGAGCGTCATGGAGAAGTGCCCGGCCGCCTCGGTCGAGCCGTAGTTGGACAGCTGGACCGCCCACGGAACGCGCTCCTGGAGCACGCGCAGCAGATCGGGTGAGCCGGCGTTCAGCAGCACCCGCAGGTTGCTGAGGTCGGCCGTCGCGAAGTCCGGGTGGTCGAGCACCCGCAGCCAGATCGTCTCGAAGGCGGGAAGGGCGTGGGTGCAGCGCTCGCCCGCCAGCTGCGCGACCGCGACTCCGGGATCGAAGCGGCCCGCGTGGCAGTAGCTCGCCCCGGAGCTCAGGCAAGCGAACAGCGTCGCGATGGCCCCGTTGTGGAACAGCGGCAGCGGGCACCAGAAGGTGTCGCCGGGCTCGAGCCCGTAGCGCGCGAGCGCGATGCTGCGTCCCTGGCGGGTCCATGCCTCGTGGCTCAGCAGGCAGCCCTTGGGCTCCGCCGACGTGCCGGACGTGTACATGAGGAACGCAGCGTCGCCGAGGCGAATGCCCTGGCGCATGCGCTCGAGCTCGCTCGCCGGCACGCGCTCGGCCGCGGAGGCGAACGAAGCGAGCGCGGTGGTTCCCGCGGGCTCCGTCCCGCCCGTCACGAGCACGTGCCGCAGCAGCGGCGCGTCGGCCAGGTCGGGAAACGCGTCGCGCACGCGGCCCACCAGGTCGGGGCCGTCGCCGGCGTCCGCCGTCGTGACCAGCAGCGTCAGGTCGGCGTGGGTGACGAGATAGCGGATCTCGGCCCCTCGGAAGCGGTCGTTGATCGGGACGATCGTGGCGCCGGTCTTGGCGATCGCGAAGAGCGTCGCGACCAGCTCGAGCGAGGGCGGCAGGAGCACCCCGACGTGCCGTCCAGGCCCGGCGCCGGCAGCGACGAGCGAGCGCGCAAGCGCGTCGGTTCGCCGGTCGAGCTCGGGCAGCGTCGTCCGCTCGGAGGGGAAGATGATCTCGGCCTCCGGCCATTCCTGCGCAGCCGAGCTGAGCAGGTCCCCGACCGTGGTGGCCCGCACGACGAAACGCGAGCCGCCGGCGGCCATTACTTGATGGCGATCGGGTTCACGGGGGCGCCCGCCCCCTCGACGATGCGCATCGGGGCGGCGGCGTAGAGGAAGTCCCACTGCCCGTCCTCGGCGCAGTCGTCCGCCAGGGCGTCGAGCTGGACGATCTCCGAGAAGGCGACGCCGAGGTTCGCCATCAGCGCGATGTGCAGGGTTGCGACCCAGCCGGTCTCGGGGTCCATCGTGATCTCGTTGGCGATCGTGTCGGTCGAGAGCGACACGATGTCGTGCTCGTGGAACCAGTCGACGAGCTCGGGCGAGTAGACGAGCCCGGGCTCGAGGAACGGCTCCGTGTAGAACGCCTCAGGCCCCTGCTCGTAGAAGACGCCGATCCAGCCGGTGCGCAGGAGCAGGATGTCGCCGCTGCGGATCTCCACCCCCTGCTGCTCGGCCGCCGTCTCGAGGTCGGCAAGCGTGACCGGCTCGCCGGAGTCGAGCGCGCGCTTTCCGCGCAGGCGGGCGATGTCGAGCAGCACGCCGCGCCCGACCACGCCCTTCTCGGCGATGCGCTCGACGCTGCAGCGACGCAGGCCGCCGATCGTGGACTCGGCCGGGAACCCGTTGTAGAGCTGATCGCCGAACCACATGTGCCCGATCGCGTCGTACTGCGTCGAGCCCTGCAGGTAGGCGCCGATCCAGTCGTCGGCGTACTCCGCCTCGCCGGGGAAACGCACCTGGCGGCCGCTGTCGTAGTCGCTCTTGTCGACGGTCATGTGCTTGACCGGTCCGCCGCGGCCGGGCCAGACGGGGTCGCCGCCGGGGCTCCCGATCGGGATCGCGAGCGTGAACACCTTTCCGCTCCTGACGTAGCTCACGCTCTCCACGACCTTCTCCGGCGTGAGGAGGTTCAGCATCCCGATCTCGTCATCGCCGCCCCAGCGCCCCCAGTTGCGGGGCGAGCCCTCGAGCCGCGCCCCGATGTCCCGCGGTTCACTCATCCAGCGGCCTCCTTCGCTGTCGCGGCTTGATATCTGGGATGAACGCCGATGCCCGTCTCGATGAAGCCGTGCCCGTCGACGCCGTCCAGGCGGCAGGGGCCGCCGTTGTCGTTCTGGCCGTTGAGGCGCGCCACGGTGGCGGCGTCGCCGGTGTCGTAGGCCGAGTAGCCGAGCGGCGGCCAGTCGTGCGCGGCGCTGTAGCCGATCGCCTCGAGGTACATCCGTGCGTCGACCTCGAACTCGAGCTCGCGGACCCGTCCGGAGGCGCCCGTCAGCCGCAGCACGCCGCCCGTGCACAGCCCCGAGTCGTCGACGGCCAGGTCGTGCTCGATCGCGCTGATCGTGTCCTCGACGCGGGACGCCGACGCGAGCCAGCCGTTCGTGAAGGCCCGCTGCCCCGAGGCCGTCTCGTAGAGCAGGTACCAGAGGGCTTGGTCCGGGAACTCGTGAGCGCCGAAGAGCACGAGGCCGCGCCGCGGCGAGCCCTCGTGCTTTCGCATCCCCCAGCCCCGGTCGCGGAAGCCCAGCACCGGCTCGACCACCCGCTCATCCCCGTCGATCGAGATCGTGCCGCTGTACCAGCCCGACTGGTAGAAGTTCATGTAGTCGGTCACGATCTCGTCCCGCACGACGATCACGTTGCGGTCGCTGGGCACGGCCGGCCCGCGTGCCTCGAAGCGCAGGTCGAGCCCGAGCGGGACGCCCGGCTCGTCGAGCACGATCCGGACCTCCCGCAGCGGCCGCACCACCTCGATGCGCACCGGCCCGATCTGAGGGTCGTCGGCGTCGTCGCCCAGCGCGAACGGCTCCTCGACGCGAACGGCGTGCAGCCTCCCTCCGGTGGCCACCCCGATCAACCCGGTCCGGCGGCCGCCGTGCGGGTACACGGCGCGGCCGGCGCTGAACTGGAGGTCGGGGCCGAGCCGCGCGGCGAGGTAGCAGCGCTCGGCCCAGAGCGGTCCCGGCGCGCTCGGCACCAGGACCGGGGCGACGTGCTGATGGCCGAAGCGCTCGTCGCCCTCGGACATCAGCTCAACCCACGGCGCGCTCCCGGCATCGGAGCCGGGCACCGGCTGGCGGCTGATCTCGACGGCCATCGCCAGGAAATTCAACCATACGTTTGATTCCCTCAGCGGCGATGAGGGGGTACGCTGCCGCCGACCATGGACCTCGGTCTGGAAGGCGCGGCGTGCATCGTGACCGGCGCCGGAGGCGCGATCGGCCGCGCGACGTCGGCGACACTCGCCGCCGAGGGCGCCCGCGTGCTCCTGATCGGCCGCAGCGAGGAGACGCTCGCCGCCGCCGCCGCCGACTGCGGCGACGCGGTCGAGACGCTCGCCTGCGACGTGACCGCGGCGGGCGCGGCGGAGCGGGTGACCGGGCGCTGCATCGAGCGCTTCGGGCGGATCGACGTGTTCGTGCACTGCGCCGGCAGCACCGGCTTCAGGCCGTTGCCCGAGCTCGCGGAGGAGGACCTCGAGCAACAGTGGGAGATCAACGTCCTGGCGCTCTTCCGCTTCCTCCGCCTCGTGGCCCCGCACATGGCCGAGCGCGGCTCGGGGAGCATCGTGTCGGTCGCCTCGGTGTCGGGGCGGCGGCCGTCGGCTGCGAACGTGGCCTACGGCGCGACCAAGAGCGCGCAGATCGCGCTCGTGCGCGGGTTCGCCGACACCTATGCCGGCCACGGCGTGATCGTGAACTCGGTCCTTCCCGGGCCGATCGACACCAGCATGTGGCGCGGCGTCAACGAGCAGGCGGCGGCCGCCCGCGGCGCGTCCTTCGAGACCGTGGTCGAGGGGCTCATCGCCGCGCTGCCGCGGCGCGAGGTGGGCTCGCCCGAAGAGGTCGCGTCCGTCATCGCCTTCCTCGCCTCGCCGCTGGCGGCAAACGTCGCCGGCTCGGCCTGGACCGTCGACGGCGGTGCGACCGCCCAGATCTTCTGAGCGCCGTCCTCAGATGCGCTGGATCAGCGTGCCCGTCCCGAGCCCGCCGCCACAGCACATCGTCACGAAGCCGACCTCCTTGTCGTCGTCCTCGAGCTCGTGCAGGAGCGTCGTGATGAGACGCGCGCCGGTGGAGCCGAGCGGGTGCCCGAGCGCCATCGCGCCGCCACGCGGGTTGACCCGGTCCATGTCCGGGTTGTGCTCGCGCGCCCACGCGGCCACCACCGGCGCAAACGCCTCATTGATCTCGACGTAGTCGATGTCGTCGATCGACATCTTGTTGCGGCCGAGAATCTTGGTCGTCGCGGGGATCGGTCCCTCGAGCATCTTGACCGGGTCACAGCCGACCGTGGTCTGATCGAGGATCCGCGCCCGCGGCGTGAGGCCGAGCTCGTCCGCCTTCTCGCGCGACATCAGCAGGACGGCCGCCGCTCCGTCGGAGATCTGCGAGGCGTTGCCCGCCGTGACCTTGCCGTCGGGCTTGAAGGCCGGCTTCAGCTGCGCGAGTGCCTCGAGCGACGTTTCGGGGCGGATGCCCTGGTCCCTCACGACCGTGTCGCCGTTGACGCGCATCGGGACCATCTCACGCTCGAAGGCGCCCGAGTCCGTCGCGCGCGCGGCGCGCTCGTGTGAGCGCAGCGCGAGCTCGTCGAGCTCGGAGCGCGGGATCTCCCACTGGTCCGCGATCATCTCGGCGCCGAGGCCCTGGCCGCGGACGTCGTAGTGGTCGCGGAACTTGTCGGTGATCGGGCTGCCGTAGCGCTCGGCGATCTCCTCACCCACTTGGAACGAGACGTGGCCCATGTGCTCCACGCCCGAGCCGATCACGACGTCGTGGATGCCGGTCCCGATCAGCGCCGCGCCGAAGTTGACGGCGGTCTGCGCAGAGCCGCACTGGCGGTCGAGCGTGGTCGCGGCGGCCTCGAGCGGGAAGCCCTCCTGCAGCCAGGCGTTACGGGCGACGTTCATGGCCTGCTCACCCATCTGCTGGGCGCAGCCGGCGATCACCTCTTCGACCTCGCCCGCGTCGACGCCGGAGCGCTCGATCAGCTCGGTGTAGGTGGCGCCGAGCAGGTCCGCCGGGTGAGTGTCCTTGTAGTAGCCCTTGTCGGGATGACCACGCCCGATCGGCGTCCTCACCGCCTCGACGATGACCACTTCACGACCCAGTTGTCCGCTCACGTTCTCCGCCTGACGATTCGGGTGTCCCTAAAGGCTACCAACCAAGCGGTTGGTCAGCCCGTGCCGGCATCGGTCACGCGCTGCCCGCTGCCCCACGCGTAGTCGATCCCGCGCACGATCATGTCGCGCGTCTCCTCGGGCTGGATGATGTCGTCGAGGATGATGTTCGCCGCAGCCTCCCAGGGCTCGGACTCGGCCGCCCACTCAGCCTCGAGCGCGGCCACCAGATCGGCGTGCGCCTCGCGCCCTTCCTCGGCCAGCACCTTGTCGAGTCGACGCCGGTAGACCGTCTGTACGCCGGTGTCCGGGGCCATGAAGCCCATCTCCGCCGTCGGCCACGCGAGCAGCAGGTCCGGGTGCACCGGCCGCCCGCCGAGCGCGATGTGCCCGCCCCCGTAGGCCTTGCGCACGACGATCGCGACCTTGGGCACGGTCGCCCTGGCGAGCCTTACGACGACGCCCTCGTAGCCCTTCAGGATGCCCTCGCGCTCCGCTTCCGTGCCGATCATCAGCCCGGGCACGTCCTGGAGGAAGACGAGCGGCAGGTTGAAGGTGTCGCAGAGATCGATGAACGCGGCTTCCTTCTTCAAGGCCGGCACGTCCAGCACGCCCGCGCGCTGCATGGGCTGGCTCGCCAGGATTCCGACCGACTGGCCCTCGAGCCGCGCGAAGGCCGTGATCAGGCTGCGGCCGTAGCGCTCGCCCCACTGGAACAGCGAGTCGGCGTCCACGATGCAGTCGAGGACCTTGCGCATGTCGTAGCCGCGGCGCGCCTCGCGCGGCACGATGTCGGCGAGCCGCTCCGGGTCGCGCTTGGGCTCGGCGGGCGCCGTGAGCGGCGCCGGCTGGGCGGCGGTGTCGGGCAGGTAGGACAGGAACCGCTTGACGGCCCCGAACGCCCCCTCCTCGTCGTCGACGACGGCGTGCACGCTGCCGCTCGTCTCGTGCGCGACCTGGGGCCCGCCGAGGGTGGAGTTGTCCACGTCCTCGCCGATCGCCGCCCGGACCACGGGCGGCCCCGAGAGGGCCACCGCGGCGTCCTTCTGCATCACGACGAAGTGGCCCATCGCGCAGTGCAGCGCCGCGTCGCCGAAGGAGGGGCCGAGCGCGGCTGTCATGCGCGGCACGGCCGGATGGCCGGGCGGCGGCTGGAGGAAGGTCGCGAAGTCGAACGGCACGCCCGAGAAGCGCCAGCCGAGGAGGTCCGGCAGCCGGCCGCCGTCGTTGTCGCTCAGGCAGATGAGCGGCAGCCCGCGGCGCCCCGCCCAGGCTGCGATGCGCGTCTGCTTGCGCATGTTCACCGGCCCGGTGGTGCCGGTCAGGACGGTGGCGTCGACGGCGATGATCGCCACCTTGCGGCCATCGACCCGGGCGAGCCCGGTGATGACGCCGTCGCCGGTGGTCACGCGCTCCGGCCGCCGGAGCTCCGGCTCGGCCAGCATGCCGAGCTCGTACCACGACCCTGGGTCGATCAGGCGATCGATCCGCTCGCGGCCGGTGAGGCGGCCGGAGTCGTGGATCTTGGCCACCCGATCCGGGCCACCGCCGCCGCGGGCCGCCTCGCGGCGCCGGGTGAGGTCGGCCTGCGGGTCGGTCTCATCGGCGATCTTGGTGGGCTCCTCAGTTGCCAACTTCTACCGTCCTTCAAATCGTGGCTCGCGCCGTTCCTTGAATGCCGCAATGCCCTCGGCGAAGTCCTCGGTGCCCTGGAGGTAGGCCACTCCGTCCACAGCGTGCTCGAACGCCTGCGGCGTCTGACGGTTGAGGATCTGCTTGCCGACCGCGAGGGCGAGCGGTGCGCGCTGGGCGATCTTGCGGCCCAGCTCCTCGGCGGCTGCGACGTGCTCGCCGGGGGGCGTGACCCGGTTGACGATCCCGGCCAGCCGGGCCTCCTCGGCGTCGAGCGTCTCGCCGGTGAAGATCATGAACTTCATCCAGTGCAGGTTCACGTGCGCCGAGCCGCGCGCGACGCCCGGCCCGGGCACGAGACCGACCTGTGCCTCCGGGGTTCCGAAGCGGGCCGTCTCGTCGGCGAGCACGATGTCGCACACGTAGGTGAGCTCGCAGCCGCCGCCCAGCGCGTGGCCGTGCACGGCCGCGATCGTCGGCTTCGAGAAGGACTCGACGGCGCGCATCGCGCCGATCGCCTCCTGGAGGTAGGCGCGCTTGTCGGCGGCGCCGGAGAGCTCACCGAAGCCCTCGATGTCGCCGCCGACCGAGAAGCAGCGGCCCGCGCCGTGGAAGATGAGCACCCGAACCTGATCGTCCTGCTCGGCCTCATCGAGAACATCGCGCAGCTCCGACCAGAACTCTCGGGTCATGGCGTTGAGCTTGTCCGGCCGATCCAGGGTTGCCCAGCCGATCGGCCCATCTGTGCGATAGGCCAGCATGGGCGACGACAATAACGCTTTCGCGGTTATTCCTCTACCGAGCGATTGGTTGGCGGGACGGGCTCCGCGGCGGGGAACATCCGGATCGCCTCCTCGGCGATCGTCTCGACCGGCGCGTCCAGCAACTCGATCACGTTCCCGTCCGGATCGGCGACGTAGACCACCTGCGCGCGACCCCAGCGCTCGACCCGCTCGAACAGCCGCCGGCCGCCCGCGCGCTCCACCCGCTCGAGCGCCGCCTCGACGTCGTCCACCTGCAGGCCGAAGTGCGGCAGGCGCCCCTGGGCGCCCCGCGCCCACGCCGGGCGTGAGTCGCCGTGGAAGCTGAACAGCTCGACCGTGGCGGCCCCGATCCGGATCAGGCACATCGAGTAGCGCGTGCCGGGCGGCCCGTCCATCACCGCCTCCGCCGCCCGTCCCTCGAGCACGACCGGCAGCGTCAGCGGTGAGCCGCCGAAGGCGTCCTCGTAGAAGCGGAGGGCGCGCTCGAGGTCGCCCACCATCAGGCCCTGGTGATGTTGCGCGACGATCAACGGTCCCCAATCAAATGGTTGTTGGATAGGATACGGCCGTGCGAGTCACCCTCGGCGCTCCGGGGCGCATCATGCCTCCGGCCTCGAAGGCCATCGAGTTCGCCCAGCAGGCCGAGGCCGACGGCTTCGACACGATCTGGTGGCCCTGGCACCTCATGGGCTGGGTGCCGGACGCAGTCTGGAACGAGGACTTCACGGAGCTGGCCGCGTTCCAGCCCAACCCGCATCTGTTCTTCGACCCGCTCGTCATGATGGGCGCCGCCGGAGCGGCCACCGAGCGGATCCGCGTGGGCGTGTGCGTGACGGACACCATCCACCGCCACCCCGCGATGCTGGCCCAGGAGTCGCTGACCGTCGACCACCTCGCCCGCGGGCGCTCGATCCTCGGGCTCGGCTCAGGTGAGCGCATGAACGTGACCCCCTACGGGCTCGAGTGGGAGAAGCCCGTCGGCCGCCTCGAGGAGGCGATCAAGGTCCTGCGCCTGCTCTGGGAGGCGGACGGCCCGGTCAGCTTCGAGGGCAAGTTCTTCCGGCTCGAGAACGCGGTGATCGGCCTCGATCCCGTACGAGGGCCGGACGCCGCCGATCTGGCTCGCGGCGCACGGGCCGCGCATGCTGCGCATCACGGGCCGCCTGGCCGACGGCTGGCTGCCGACCAACATGCCGCCCGAGAGCTACGCCGAGAAGCTCGGGGCGATCCGCGAGAGCGCCGAGGCGGCCGGTCGCGATCCCGACGCGATCACACCGTCGATGCTCGCGTACGTCATCTGCGCACCCGACGAGGAGACGCTCGAGCAGATGTACGAGGCGCCGCTGGCGCGCCTCCTGTTCGCGGCCGTCGACCTCTCGCCCGAGATGTACGAGCGCCACGGGTCGAGCTCGCCGTTCGAGGGCGGCACCGGCTTCCACTCGTTCATGCCGACCACCGTCACGCGGGCGGAGTGCGAACGCATCATCTCCCACATCCCCGGCGGGATCGTGCGCGAGCTCACCCTCTCGGGCACGCCCGAGCGAATCGCCGACCAGATCCGCACCTATGCGGAGGCCGGCCTGCGCGACGTCGTGCTCTGGAACATCACGCCGTTCGCCGACCCGTCGCAGTCGCTGTACTCCTTCAAGGCGATGAAGACCGTGCGCGAGCTGCTCGAGACCGAGCCGGCCGCGGCGAGCTAGCCCGCGCTGCAGCCGCTCGGTATCGCGGGGTGGTCGGGCGCCGGGTGGCGCGCGTGCAGCGGCTGGACGACCTCCTCGCCCATGCGCAGGATCTGCTCGCGCGTGGCCTCGAAGGAGGGCCCGGTCGTCAGCCGGCAGCACAGCATCACGTAGTCGACCCCGCGCTCCTCGTGGAGGCGCTCGAGCCGCTCGAGGCACTGCTCCGGCGTTCCCATCACGAGATGCGGAGCGAGCCGCTCAGGCGTGAGGTCCGCCTCGGAGGCGAACTCGGGATGGCCGGCGAACTGGCCCTTGCGGAAGTAGAAGCGGGCCACCGTGGCGAAGTGCTCGCCGAACTCCCGCGCGGCCTCCTCGAAGCTGTCCGCCACCCAGCCGTCGCGCATCACGACCACGAACGGCCGCTTGCCCAGCTCGCGCGCCCGCTCGCGGTAGGCGCCGGCGCGCTCGTTCCAGACCGCGTCGGTCATCGGGAGCGGATCGGAGGTCCAGGTCTCGGCGTACTCCGCGGAGCGCCGCGCCGCGGCCGGCGAGGCGTTGCCGCCACCCCACAGCGGCCAGCCGCCGGGCTGGTAGGGCGCCGGGGCGAGCATGCCCGAGCGCACCTGCCAGTGATCGCCGTCGTAGTCGAAGCGCTCCCCCTCGAAGGCGCGCCGCCAGATCCGGATCGTCTCCTGGAAGCGGCCCAGCATGCGCTCCTCCGGTATGCCGAACTGGCCCCAGAACGCGGGCAGGAAGCCGCGTGAGACCGTCGTGAAGAGCCGCCCGCGCGAGAGGTTGTCGATCACGGCGAACTGCTCCGCAGCCTTCATCGGGTGGACGAGCGTGCCGACGAAGGTGAAGGTCCCGATCGCCACGCGCTCGGTCTCACGCGCGACGAGCGTCAGCAGCTGCTCGGGCCCGGGGAAGCGGCACTCGAGCGCGCGGTGGCGGTCCGGCACGGCCACCGAGTGGAAGCCCGCTCGCTCCGCAAGCGCCGCCTCCTCGATCAGGGCGTCCAGCGAGCTCGCCACCTCGGCCGGGCTCGGGGGCGCGGCGCCCGGCTCCCGGTGGTTGGCGTCCAGGAGGTAGCCGACCCTCATGCGAGCGTCGACCCCGCCATGGCGCCGCCGGCGACCGGCGGCGGCGCCTCGTCCGGGCGGGCGAGCTGGATCGCGGAGTTGATCAGCCCCATGTGGCTGAAGGCCTGCGGGAAGTTCCCGAGCTGCTCGCCCGCCACCGGATCGAACTGCTCGGCGAGCAGCCCCAGGTCGTTCGCGTGCGCGATCAGCCGCTCGAACAGCTCGCGGGCCTGCTCGCGCCGGCCCGAGAACACGAGGTTGTCGACGAGCCAGAACGAGCAGATCAGGAAAGCTCCCTCGGTGCCCGGCAGGCCGTCGTCGGTGTCGCGGTAGCGGTAGACGAAGCCGTCCCGGCACAGTTCGCGCTCGATCCGGTCAACGGTCGCGCGCACACGCGGATCGTCTCGCGGCACGAAGCCGACCTCGGGGATCAGCAGCGCCGACGCGTCCACGGCGTCGCTTCCGAACGACTGCACGAACGCCCCGCTGGCGGGGTCGACGCCCTCGCGCTCGATGCGCTCGCGCATCGCCTGCCGGAGCGCCTTCCAGCGCTCCAGCGGGCAGGGCATCTCGAGCCGCCGCGAGAGCCGGATGGCTCGGTCGACCGCGACCCAGGCCATGACCTTCGAGTACACGAAGTGGCGGCGCTCCCCGCGAACCTCCCAGATGCCGTCGTCCGGCTCGGTCCAGCGCTCCGCCACGTGGTCGACGAGGTCGACCAGCTGCTCCCAGCCGACGCGACCGATCCTGCCGCCGTATCGGTGGTAGAGCCAGATCGTGTCCACGACCTCGCCGTAGATGTCGAGCTGGAACTGGCCTGCGGCGGCGTTCCCGATGCGCACCGGGCGCGAGCCGCGGTAGCCCTCCAGCTCGTGCAGCTCGACCTCCGGGAGCATGCGCTCGCCGCCGACCCCGTACATCACCTGCAGGTGCTCCGCGCGGCCGGCGACCGTGCGCTCGAGCCAGCGGATGAAGGCCCGCGCCTCGTCCGTGTAGCCGAGCGTGTTGAGGGCGTACAGGATGAAGGCGGAGTCGCGCAGCCAGGTGTAGCGGTAGTCCCAGTTGCGCACCCCGCCGATCTCCTCCGGGAGCGAGGTGGTGGGGGCCGCGACCAGGGCGCCGGTGGGAGCGTTCGTCAGGCCCTTCAGCACCAGCGCGCTCCGCAGGACCTGCTCCCGGTAGGGCCCGTCGTAGGTGCAGCGGCCAGACCACTCGCGCCAGAAGCGGAGCGTCGCGTTCAACCGGCGGGCGATCCTCGCGGGCGACAGCAGCTCGGCTCGCACCTGGTGCGGCCGGGCGTACGTCACGACCGCGTGGGCGCTGTCGCCGGCGCAGAGCGTGCGCGCTCCGCGACCCTCGCGGTGGATGCCGAGGTCCGACTGGACGACGAGCGCGTCGGCTCCGCCGATCACCACCGCCAGCTGCTCGCTCAGGCTGCGCACGCCGGGGGTGGTGAGCCCGTAATCGAAGCGGGGCTCGAGCTCGAGCTCGACGCTGACCTCGCCCTCCTCGCAGCGCAGGAGCCGGATCAGCTGCCGGTAGGGGTCGACGGCGTCCCGGTGGGCGCGCTCGTGGACCGCCAGGCAGTCGGTGAGCACGAGCACGCCGCTGTCCGTCTCGAAGCGCGTCTCGAGCACGTTCGTCCCCGGTAGGTAGCGCCGCTCGACCCGGTGGGGGCCTCGGGGAGCGATGCGAAAGTGACCGCCGCGGGAACGGTCCAGCAGGCGGGCGAAGACGGGCCGGGCGTCGAAGCGGTCGAAGCAGCACCAGTCGATCGAGCCGTCGAGCGAAACGAGCGCCGCCGAGTGGCAGTCGCTCAGGAGCGCGTAGTCGGCGATCGGCGGATACGCATCGGGAGCCACGGCCTCAGCGCCGCGCGGGCTCGAACTCCCTCACGGCCGACCGCTCCACGCCCTCCTGCATCAGCTTGTACTTCTCGATCCGCTCGCTCGGCGTCTTCGGGAACGACGGGCGCAGCTCGAGGTAGCGCGGCACCATGTAGCGCGGCAGGCGCTCCTCGAGCCAGTCGTGGTAGGCGCCCAGGTCGAGCTCACGCCCCTCAGCGGCCACAACGTCGAGCTTGATCTCGTGCTCGCCGAGCTCGCCCGGCACGCCGAACGCCGCCGCCTCGAGCACGTCCGGGTGCCCGAGCGCGATGAACTCGAGCTCGGCGGCCGACACGTTCTCACCGCGGCGCCGGATCCGGTCCTGGCGCCGGCCGGCGTAGTGCAGGCGCCCCTCCTCGTCGCGATAGCCGAGGTCGCCCGTGTGGAACATGAAGTTGCGGAAGGCGATGACGGTCGCCTCCGCGTCCTTGTAGTACTCGCGCGCCATCGAGTGCGGGAGCCGCGGCCGGTAGACGAGCTCCCCAACCTCGCCGGGCGGCAGCATGCGGTCGTTCTCGTCGACGACGCCGTAGTCGAACCACGAGGCGGGATGCCCGATCGTGTCCTTGGGCAGCCCCTCCTCGAGCACGCTCGGCATGGGGTGCGGATAGATCTCGGTCATGCCGTAGCCCTGCCAGAGCAGCTTGACGGCGAAGCGGCTCTCGAACTCATCGCCGTCCGGCGGGAACGGCACGCAGAACATCGCCTTCAGGCGATGCGGCGGCGCGCTCTCCGAGGTCTTCAGCAGGATCGCCGCGATCGGGCCCAGCAGGATCGTCCAGGTGGCCTCGTCCTCGGCGATCTGGGACCAGTAGCTGCGCGCCGCGAAGCGGCTCTTCAGGTGGGCGAGGCAGCCGGCGTGCAGCGCCGCGTTGGCGATGATGTGAAGCGCCGCGACGTGGTAGGCGGGCAGCGGCGAAGACAGCACGTCGTCGGCGCCGTGGCCCTGGGCGTCGGCGATGTTGGCGGAGTAGAGGAAGAGGAAGTGGTGCGGGTAGACGACGCCCTTGGCGGAGCCGGTCGTGCCGGACGTGAACTGGATCAGGGCCGTGGCCGAGCTGTCCGGCAGCTCCGCCGGGGGGTCGCTGCTGCGTCCCTCGAGCCAGGCGGACAGCGGGACGACGCGCGCGCCGCAGACCGTCGCGGGCAGCTCGTCCGCCGGCCCCGCGACAAGCACGAGCTCCACCTGCCCGAGCGTGTCGAGCGCCGCCAGAGTCGCGAGCAGGTCGGCACGCGCAACGAGGACGCGCGCGTCGGACTTGATGATCACGCGCTCGAGGAGCGGACCGCGCGCGTCCGCGTTGAGCGGCACCGCCACGCCGCCGGCCGCCAGCGCCCCGTAGAAGACGGGGAAGAACTCGACCTGGTTGCGCAGGTAGAGGCCGACGTGGCAGGGGCCGCCGAGCTCCTCGAGCAGCGCGTTGCCGAAGCGGTGGGCGAGCACCTGCGCCTCGCCGAACGTGAGCCGCTCGGCCCCGTCGAAGACGAGCCAGGTGGAGTCGGGCCGCTCGCGCGCCTGCGCGTCCAGCACGTGCAGCATCGTCCGCTGCTCGAGCGGGAAGCGGGTGGCGATGGGGCCCAGCTGGGCGCCCTTGCCCTGGAGCAGCTCGTCCACGGTCAGCGTGCTCCCGCCTCGGTCCCGGCCTCCGCTCCGGTGGGCGGCACCATGAACGGCCAGTCGCCCAGATGCCAGCCGCCGTCGACGACGATCGAGCTGCCCGTGATGTAGGCGCCCTGGCGGCTCAGCAGGAAGAGCGTGGCCGCCACGACCTCGTCGATCGTCCCGAAGCGCCCGAGCGGTATCGCGCTCTGGGCGCGCTCGCGGACGACGTCGTCCGACCACATGCCGGCGTCGGCGCCCTCGGTCGAGACCGCGCCCGGCGCCACGATGTTGATGCGCAGGCCGTAGCGGCCCCATTCGACGGCGAGCGAGCGGGTGAGGGCCTCGAGGCCGGCCTTGGCGGCGCTCGAGTGGGCGGCGCCCGGGACCTCGCGGGCGCCGAGCGCGCTCGACACGCAGGTTGCGACACCCGGGCTGCCGGCGTCGATCAGCGGGCGGGCCCAGCGCCGCAGCACGAGGAACGCCCCGTTGAGGCCCGTGTCGACGACTGCGCGGAAGCCGTTGGGCGAGATGTCCTCGGCGTACGAGAGGAACGCACCGGCGGCCGCGTGCACGAGCATTGGCAGCGGGCCGTCCTCCTCGGCTGCGGAGAACACGCGCTCGACGTCCTCCTCGTCGCGCACGCTTCCCGGCTCGACCCGCACGTTGCCGGGCAGGCCCGAGGCCAGCTCGCGCGTCTCCTCGAGGAGCTCCGCGCGCCGGCCCATCACCACGACGTCGACGCCGGCGCCGGCGAGCGCCAGCGTGATCCCGCGCCCGAGCCCCGTCCCCGCGCCCGTCACCAGGGCACGCTCGAATGCGGGCTGGAGGCGGAGCAGATCGTCACTCACGGGGGCACTCCTCTCTGGTCAAGGTCTCGAGGCGAGCTTCGGCGCCTCGCTGATCCCGCGCTCCTGCAGCTCAGACTCGATCCGCCCGCGCAGGACGAACTTCTGGATCTTCGCCGTCGCCGTAGCGGGGAACTCGTCGACGAAGCGGATGTAGCGCGGGACCTTGTAGGTCGCGATGCTGCCGATGCAGTAGTCGATCAGCTCCTGCTCGTCGAGGCTCGCCCGGCCATGGAGCTGCACGAAGGCGGCCGGCACCTCGCCGTAGCGGGCATCTGGCGCCCCCACCACGGCCGCCACCGACACCTCGGGATGGGTGATCAGGTAGCCCTCGATCTCGGCGGCCGAGACGTTCTCGCCGCCCACCTTGAGCATGTCCTTGAGCCGGCTGACGAAGCCGATCGTGCCATCCTCCTCGCGCCGCACGAGGTCGCCCGTGCTGACCCAGCCGTCCTCGTCGACGACCGCCGCGGTCGTGTCCGGATCGCGGTAGTAGCCGGCGAAGGCCGTGACGCCGCGGAACAGCATCTCGCCCGGCAGCCCGGCGGGGCGCTCCTCGCGCGTGTCCGGGTCGATCACGCGCACCTCCATCCCGGGCAGCAGATGCCCGGACGTGTGCGTCCGCGAGTGCAGCGAGTCGGTGCCCTCCCCTATGCAGAGCGAGCCGCACGACTCGGTCATCCCCAGGCACGACACCTGCGAGACGTGCGGGAGCAGCTCCTGCATCCTGCGCATGCGCTCGGGCACGCCGACGTTGATCACGACCCGCAGCGCGCTCAGGTCCGCCTCCGGGAAGCGCGGGTGCTCGAGCACGCCCAGCCAGATCAGCTCGAACGCCGGGAAGGCGTGGGTGCAGCGCTCCCGTTCGAGCTGGTCGAGCGCGGTCCCTGCCTCGAAGAAGCCGACGTGGCTCGCGCATGCGCCGCGCGTGATGGCGCTCATCAGCACCTGCCAACCGCCCACGTGGAACATCGCAAGCGGCGTCCAGAAGCGCTCGCCGGCGCCGAGGCCGATGCGGCCGGAGCAGTTCTCGCCCTCCGCCAGCAGGCTGGCGTGGGTGTGGAGGCAGCCCTTGGGGTTGGCGGTCGTGCCGGACGTGTAGAGGAGGAGCGCCGGGTCGTCGCGCCCCACGCCCTCCTCCAGCTCGTCGACCTCCGCCGCCGGCACACCGGCGCCGGCGGCGGCGAACTCGCCCTCCTCGCCGATCACGACGGCCTGGCAGCCGCCGGGCAGGCCGGCCGACTCGATGAGCCCCTCGAAGGCCGGCTCGGTCAGGAGCACCCGCGGCTCGGCGTGGCCGAGCACGTAGGCGAGCTCATGGGTCTTGTTGCGGGCGTTGACCGGAACGCAGATCGCGCCCAGGCGCATCGCCCCCAGCCCGTATGCCACGTACGGCTCGCTCGCCTCGCGCAGCAGGATGGCGACGCGGTCGCCCGCCCCGACCCCGGCTGCGCGCAGGCGCCGGGCGGCCTCGAGCGAGGACTCGCGCAGCTCGGCGTAGGACGACTCGGACGCCGGGAACGAGAGCACCGCCGCCCGGGGCCCCTGCTCGGCCCAGCCGTCGAGCAGGCTGCAGACGCTCCGCCGCGACGCCGAGGGGTGCCCGGCGAAGGGGTCATGAGAGCGCGCCCTGCTCGCGGACACGGCCGCCCGCGGCTCAGTCGCCGGAGTCGTACTTGAACGAGATGCCGAGGCGAACGCGGAAGGTGCTCACGCCGCCGTTCTCGACCGTGAGGTCCTGGCGGATCACCTCGGCGATGCGAAGGTCGCGCACGGTCTTCGCGGCGGTCTCGACCGCGTTGCGCGCCGCCGCCTCCCACGATTCGGTGCTGGTACCGATCACCTCGGTCACGCGGTAGACGCCGTCAGACATCTGTTCCCTCCCCTTCGGCCGGTTTTACCACCAAACGATCGGTCGATGATAGGCCGGACGAGCGGCCGCTTCAACCTAACTTGGGGGAGCTGCCGGCTCGGCTCAGCGCTTGACGTTGCCGATCACGCCGCTGAGCGCGAAGTTCGCACACGTCTCGGCGACCTCGGACAGCTTGTCGCGGCCGGGCCTGAACCACTGGTAGGGCCAGATGATCGTGGCGAAGATGCACCGGCTCAGGAACGTCGGATCGAGGTCCGGGTCGGCGAGCCCCTCGCGCTGAGCCTGCGCGATCAGGTCCACGACCCAGCGCTCGTGCTCGCGCCGGCGCGCGTGGATCTCGGCCCGGCGGTCGTCGCTGAGCCGCTCGACGTCGTGGTAGTAGACCGAGATCTTGGTGAGGTTGTCGACGTTGAACTCGACCTGGCGGCGCACGTACAGGCGCAGCCGCTCGAGCGGGTCGACATCCTCGAGCGCGGCGACCTCGTCGAGGATGGCGTGGACGTCATCGTGGGTCTCCGAGAGCAGCCGGAAGAGCAGGTCTTCCTTCGTGTCTATGTAGTGATAGAGGCTGCCCTTGAGGATGCCCAGCTCGTCGGCGATGTCCTGCACAGAGGCGTCGGCGTACCCGCGCCTGTAGAAGACCTTGGCCGCAGCGTCGATGACCTCGCGGTCGCGCCGCTTGGGGGTACGGGTGCTGCCGTCCTCGCTTGCGCCGCGCTTGTTGCGTACGCGCGGAGCCCTGCTAGCCACTGCGGAATCCATTCGAGTCACCGGCAGACCTTGACATACGAAGCGGCTCGAACGCGCAGGTATGCCCACCGAAACGGCCCCGGAGGCGACCACCATCATGATTTTTCTCCCCGGCCCTCATTACGCGATCCACCCCCGGCATCCGTCACCGCAGCCAAACGACGATAGCCTACCAATCGCTTGGTTTCTGGAGTGAGCGCAGCCCGGGAAGGCTAGGGACGAGTGGCCACCGACCCGTCCAAGCCGCCCCTGGGGAGACCCACGATCTGGAACCGCGTCGCCTGGGGTCAGACACCGATGCGCCCCGAGCCGCCGCCCGCGCCGGAGGCACTCGAGGAGGAGCCCTGGATCGCCGACCAGCCGGGCGTGGCGTTCGACGCGGCCCTGCTGTCGACCGCGTTCGGCTGGGCCCGGCGCCCATTCGCGATGCGGGAGAGCCTCGGGCTCGCGCGCTCGCTCGCGCGCAGGCCGCAGACCGCGGCCGGCCCGCTTGGCGGGTTGCTGGCGGAGGGAACACGCATCCTGCGCGGCAAGTCGACGCTCGAGCCCTGGAAGCGCGACCGCCGCTATGGCGACCGCGCATGGAGCGGGAACCCCTTCTTCCGCGCGCTCGCGCAGGCGCACGCGGCGGTGGGCGACGCGGTCGAGGACCTGCTCGAGGGCGCGGCGCTCGACCCGCGCAGCGACTACCGCCTGCGGCTTCTTTCAAGCAACCTGGTGGCGGCCCTCGCCCCGGCGAACTTCCCGCTCTCCAACCCGGCCGCCATGAAGGCGGCCATCGACACCGGCGGGGCGAGCCTCGTGACCGGCACGCGCCGGCTCGTGGACGACATGAGCGCACCGCCGCGGCTGCCCGCCCGCTCCGAGCCGTCCGACTTCAAGCTCGGCAAGGACCTGGCCGCGACGCCGGGGACGGTCGTGCACCGGACGCCGGCGATGGAGCTGATCCAGTACCGGGCGCGGACGCCGCGCGTTCGCTCGGAGCCGATCCTCGTCGTCCCCTCGCTCGTCAACAAGTACTACCTGACCGACCTGTCGCCGGGGCGAAGCCTGGTCGAGTACCTGCTCGACGGGGGCTACGAGGTGTTCCACCTGTCCTGGATCAACCCCGGCCGCGAGCACCACGGCTTCGATCTCGACACCTACATCGCCGCAATAGTCGAGGGCATCGAGACGACGCGGGCCATCAGCCGGGCGGAGCGCATCCACACGGTCGGCGTGTGCGCCGGCGGTCAGCTGCTCACGATCGCGCTCGCCCACCTCGCGGAGCGCGGCGAGCAGGAGCAGGTGGCCAGCATGATGCTCACGGTCGCGATCCTCGATCACGGCGATCCCACCAGCCCGACCGGGCTGCTGAACCGCGAGACCGCAGAGGCGGCGATCGGCCGCGTCGAGAAGGCGGGGCTCGTCGACGGACGCGAGATGGCCGAGTCGCTCGCCTGGCTGCGCCCGATCGACAGCATCTGGTGGGCCTGGGTGCAGCGCTACCTGCTGGCCGCGGACATCCCGAAGATGGACCTCTTCCACTGGTCCGAGGACACGACCAACCTGCCCGCGGCGCTCGTGCGCGATCTGCTCGAGCTGACGCTCGACAACAAGCTGACGAACCCGGGCGCGCTCGAGACGCTCGGTGCGCCGGTCGACCTGGACCAGGTCAGGGTCCCGGCCTACCTGCTCGCCGGCCGTACCGACAACCTCACGCCCTGGCGCAGCTGCTACCGCACGGCGGCCATGCTCGGCTCGGAGTGCCGCTTCGTGCTCGTGAACGGCGGGCACCTGCAGGCGATCCTGCGCCCGCCGGGCGGCCGCCAGGCCGGCTTCCGCACGGGCAGAGGCACCCCGCGCGACCCCGGTCGCTGGCTGGAGCGCTCCAGCGAGAGCGCGGGCAGCTGGTGGGACCACTACCTCAAGTGGCTCGGCCGGCGCTCGAGCGGCACGCGCGGCGCGCCGCGGGGGGCCGGCGACGCGAGCCATCCGGAGCTCGAGCCCGCGCCCGGCAGCTACGTGCGCCGCCGCCTGGACGAGTGACTCAGGCCCCGCGCGCCGCCTCGGCGTAGCGGTCGCGCAGCAGCCGCTTGTACAGCTTCCCGGTCGGGTGGCGCGGCAGCTCGTCGGTGAAGTCGATCGTCCGCGGGCACTTGTACTTCGCGAGCCGCTCGTGGCAGTAGGCGATCAGCTCCTCCTCGAGCTCGTCGCCGGCAGGCTGGCCGGGCAGCGGCTGGACGACGCCCTTGACCTCCTCGCCGAGCTCGTCGTGCGGGATGCCGAAGACGGCCGCGTCCGCCACGGCCGGGTGCGTCGCCAGCACGTTCTCGGCCTCCTGCGGGTAGACGTTGACCCCACCGGAGATGATCATGTCGGCCTTGCGGTCGGTCAGGTAGAGATAGCCGTCCGCGTCGAGGTAGCCGATGTCGCCCACCGTCGTCCAGCCCCGCTCGTCGCGCGAGTCGGCCGTCTTCTCGGGGGCGTTGTGGTACTCGAAGCTCGGGCCGCCCTCGGACCACACCGTGCCGACCTCGCCGACCGGCAGCTCCTGGCCGTCGTCGTCGACGACGTGCGGCGTGCCGACGAGCGCCTTGCCGACCGAGCCAGGATGCGCGAGCCAGTCCTCCGCGTCGATCGCCGTGAGCAGGTAGACCTCGGTGGCCGAGTAGTACTCCTCGACGATCGGGCCGAGCCACTCGATCATCTCTCGCTTGACGTCGGGCGGGCAGGGCGCCGCGGCGTGGATCACCTTGCGCAGCGACGAGATGTCGTGCGCCGCCCGCTCCTCGTCGCTCAGCCGCAGCAGCCGGATGAACATCGTCGGCACCATCTGCACGTGGGTAACGCCGTGCCGCTCGATGAGCTCGAGCGCCCAGTTGGGATCGAAGCGGTCCATCACGACCGTCGTGCCGCCGAGCCGGTGCACGGCCATGTTGAAGCGCAGCGGCGCCGAGTGGTACAGCGGCGCCGGCGAGAGGTAGACGGTGTCGGCACCGAAGCCGTAGAGGCGCTCGAACAGCGGGACGATCCCAGGCGGCGTGCCGATCGGGTCGAGCGCGAGCTCCGCCTTGATCGCCTTGGGGCGTCCTGTGGTCCCCGACGAGTACAGGAACTCGAGCCCCTCGGCCTCGTCCGCGAGCGGCTCTGCCGGCTGCCCGGCCACCAGCTCGTCGTAGCTCTCCAAGCCGTCGAGCGGCCCGTCGACCGAGACCAAGGTGCCGACGCCGCCGGCACGCGCCGCCGCCTCGCGCGCCACATCGGCGGTCTGCGCGCTCGCGAACACGACGCGCGCCCCCGCGTCCTCGAGCATGTAGGCCACCTCGTCGGCTGTCAGCCGCGGTGAGATCGCCGTGTAGCGCAGTCCCGCACGCTGCGCGCCCCAGGCGAGCTCGAGGAAGCGCGGGTGGTTCTCGAGCATGAAGGCGATCGCCGAGCCCCTCTCCGCGCCGACCTGGCGCATCAGCTGCGCGGCGCGGCGCGAGCGCTCCGTCAGCTCGCGGTAGGTGACCACCTCCCCGCTGCGGGCGAGCACGTACGCCGGGCGATCCGGGTGCTCCTCTGCATGCCCGTCTGGAAAGAAGGCAGGGGTCACGGGCTCAGTAGCGGAAGCCGAAGCCGCCGTCGAGGCGCCGCCCCAGGTAGTCCTCCACGACCGTGAGGCCCGCGCGCGCGGCGCGGTCGACCCCGATGCCGCGGCTGCGGAAGGTCTCGGAGGCGAAGTAGAGGCCCTCCACGTTCGGCGCCCGCCAGTGCGGCCGGAACATGCCCACGAGGCCCGGCTTCTGGATCACGCCGAAGGACGGGTCGTGCACGAGATGACGGCGGCGCCAGTATGCCTCGCGCAGGCCCGGGAACATGACCTTCAGGTCTTCCTCGAAGAGCTCGAACATCCGCCGCAGGTAGCCGACATCGCGCCCCTTCGATCCGGGAACGATGCCGCCGCACACGTAGAGGTTGACGCCCTCCGGCGCGGTTCGCGGGTCCATCGCCGATTGGTTGAAGAAGAAGCCGGAGACGCGGCTCTCGGGAGCGTGCAGCCAGGTCCCGAGCTCGAGCGGGTCGATCACGTGGACCGGCTCCTTGGTCGCCAGGTACAGGCCGAGCCACGTGATCCGCAGGTGGTCCTGGGCGAGGAACCTGATCTGCGCCGTGTACCAGTCGGGCAGCTCGGACTCGGGCACCACGCGCAGCACGTTCCAGACCGGCAGCGTGGAGATCACGCAGTCGGCCTCGAGCACCTCGCCCTCGAGGAACTCGTTGGGAAGGATCTTGTCGCGCCCGAGGAGGACCCCCTTGACGGTGCTGTTCTCGATGATCACGGTCTCGACCGGCGTGCTCATCAGGACCTCTCCGCCGTTCTCGACGACGGCGTCGCGCAGATCGTCGAACATCCCGTCCCAGCCCTGCCCCGGCCAGAACGAGTAGCCGGCCATGCGCTTCTCGGCGTAGTGCATCTTGCGGCAGTAGAGGTTGTCCGAGGCCGAGTGGTCGTACCAATCGTCGGTCATGCACTCGAGCACCGAGATGAACTCCCACAGGTCGATCACGCCCTGGTCGCTCGTGTGCTGGAGCATCCACTCGCGCAGCGGCCGGTCGTCCCATTTGTCGAGCTCCTCGTAGGGCGTGTCGGCCAGCGCGCCGATCACCTTCTTGAGCTCGGACTTGTCGCCCGAGTAGCGGTCGCGGATGGAGCCCCAGCGGCTCTTCTCGTGGTCCCAGACCGGCATGTCGCTCGAGACGTTGCCGTGCACGAGCTCCTTGCCCACGTACTCGAACACCTTCGTGATGCCGCTGCCGGAGTCCTCGAGCAGGTGGCCGCCGAGGTTGAGCTTGAAGCCCTCGTCCGGGACCGCCATCCCGCGCCCACCGAGATGCTTGCCCGCCTCGACGACGGCGACGCTCTTGCCCTCCTTCGCGAGCAGCGCCGCGGCCGTCAGGCCCGCGCCGCCGGCGCCGATCACGATGACGTCGACCTTGGCCATCTCAGCGCTCCGGGGCGTCGTAGGCGATCCGCAGCTCCTGCAGCGCGCGCGAGGCGAGGCTCGGTGCGTAGTGCAGCGTGGGCTCGGCCTCCGCGAAGCGCAGTCCCGGCATGCGCCTCATGATCGTGGCGAGTGCCACCCGCATCTCGACGCGCGACAGCTGCGCCCCGATGCACGCGTGGATGCCCTTGCCGAACGCGACGTGCGGGTTGGGGTTGCGGCCGATGTCCACCTGCTCGGGGTCCTCGAAGCGCTCCGGGTCGCGGTTGGCGGCGGCGGGCAGGATGAAGACACGCTGGCCCGCCTTGATCTGCCGCCCGCGCAGCTCGATGTCCTCGGTCACGAATCGGATCAGCACCTTGATGGCGCCGTCGTAGCGCAGCGCCTCCTCCACGGCGCCGCCGGCGAATTCGCCCGGGTCCGAGCGCAGGCGCTCGAGCTGATCCGGATTGCGCAACAGCATCAGGATGGCCGAGGTGATCGTCGTGGTCGTGGTCTCGTGGCCCGCGAACAGCATCAGGGCGCACATCGCCTTGATCTCCTCGTCGCTGAGCCGGTCACCCTTGCCGTCGCCCGCAAGCAGGTCGCTGATCATGTCCTCGCCGGGGTTCTCGGACGCGTACTCCATGCGCTGCTCGAAGTAGGCGAACAGCTCGTCGATGCCGTGCATGGCGCGGACGTAGCGGTCGTTGCGCTCGTCGCCGCCGGCTCCGAAGGCGACCTGGGCGAGGTCGTCCGACCAATCCTTGAAGCGCGGGGTGTCCTCGGGCGGCGCGCCGATCAGCTCGGCGATGACCGTCGCAGGCAGCGGGAAGGCGAAGTCCTTGACGAAATGATCGCTGCCGGACTCGATGAACGAGTCGAGCAGCTCGTCCACCAACTCCTGGATACGGGGCTCCTTGGCGGCCACGCGCCGCGGATTGAAGGCCTTGGCCGCGAGCCGCCGCAGGCGCTTGTGCACGGGTGGGTCGGTCACCACCATCCAGCCGTTCAGCATCTGCATCACGGCGATCTGCTCGGGAGCGCTGCTCTCGTCCATTGCGCGTAGCAGCGGCCCGACCCGCTCCGACGAAAAGTGCTGCCAGTCCATGAGCACCGCTGTCACGTCGTCGTAGCGCGTGACGATCCAGGCCTGGTGGCGCTCGGACCAGTGCACCGGATCCGCCTCGCGGAGCTCCGCGAAGTAGGGGTACGGGTCGGCGTTGACCTCCGGGGCGAGGAGGTCATCCACCAGAGCTCCGTCGGTACTCGTCATGGTGCCCTCCTCACTTCACTTGCGGGCGCGGGCTTCCGGTGCACGCTCGTTCTACCAAGCGATCGGTTGATGGTCAAGCCCGCTCAGACTCCGCGATCGGCCTCGTGAGGTCGGTCTTGGCGTGCCCCGGGAGCTCGCCTCCGAGGCGCACGATCGTCTGCGCGATCCGCACACCGCGCTTGCCGACCCGCAGCGGCATGAAGCCGATCACGTCGCCCTCGACGTCGATCGCCTGCCCCTCGCCCTCGAAGGTCCAGCCGATCGCGTCCCCTGGCGAGGGCCCGCCCGCGTAGGCCGTGCGGATCTCGTAGCGGTCGATCTGCACGGGAGCTTCGGCACCCGGGACCCAGATCACGCCGTGCGCATCCTCGCGCCCGTCGCTGCGGTTCGCCACGGCGACGGCCCTGCGCCCGTCGTCGAGGTAGACCGTCACGAAGTCCTGATCGGGCGCGCTCTCCCATACGCGCGGTCCCCACGAGTGGTCGCGAAAGGACGGCGCGCCCTCGATGCGGTGCTCATCGTCGCCGAGCCGGAGCATTCCGTCGACGCGCCCGAACTGCTCGTAGTGGTTCCTCCCGTAGGCCACCTCTTCGTCGCCCGGCATGAGGTTGCCCTCGGCGGACAGGACGTGAACCGGGAACTCGGCCTGCCAGTCGAGCTCGAACTCACACTCGAGCCGCGGGCTCGCCCGCCAGACCTCTCCCGGCCGCTCGGCGAAGCCAAGCGGGTCGCTCACAAGCCTGGCCCCGCCGCCGCCATAGCTGAGCCGCCAGCGCCGCCCGGGCTCGACGGCCTCCAGCGTGAGCGCCCCCGACTCCCAGCGCGGCGACCCCACCGGGAAGCTCTCGGCGTCCAGCGGGTTGCGGGCGTACTCGAAGACGACCGTCCCGTCGCCCTTCGGGATCACCACCGAGGCCTCGCTGTAGCCCTCGTTCGGGCGCATCCCGATCCTGACGACCGCGCCCGCGACGCCGGAGCGGGGCGTGAGGTTGAAGTACGCGCTGTCGTTGTGCGACTCGTGCTCGCCGCGGGCCTGGAGCGCGTCGTGCTGCGGACCGTAGATGGTCATTCCGGCTCCCGCCCCGCCTCCGCGGCGTCGATGTAGTCGAGGACGTAACGGTGGATGTGATGCGCCTGGTAGCCGAGCGCCGGGTAGCGGACGTCGTCGGTCCTGCCGCGCGCGAAGAGGCTGGCGGCGCGGTGCTGGGTGATCGCCGTGTAGACGGCCTCGAAGACGCTCCAGAAGTGGAAGGAGTGGCGGGGCACCGACCAGCCGCCCGCGTCCTCGTACATGGCGAGCAGCTCGCCGAGCGGCACGAGCCCCGAGGGCTGGCGGGTGCGCCCGCGGAACAGGCGCAGCGCGCAATGGGCGAGGTCCTGGACCGGGTCCCCCACGTGCGCGTCCTCGAAGTCGAGCATCGCCACGATGCCGCCGTCGCGCACGAGGTAGTTGCCCGTGCGGAGGTCGCCGTGCAGGATCGCCAGGCGGCCGGAGACCTGGTCGCGGTTGCGGTACAGCCAGGCGAAGCCCCAGTCGAGCGCGGGCACGGGCTCGAGGCAGTCGCGCCTGTACAGCTCGTGCCACAGCTCCACCACCTCGAAGCCGGTCGCTCCGCTGCCGCGCAGGCCGCCGGGCGCAAGCTCCACGGGCGCCTCGTGCAGCGCCGCCGCGATGCCCATCAGCTGGCGCGCGACGGCGCGGCGCGCATCGTCGTCCGGGAAGAACGTGTCTGACGTCCACTGCGTGGGCACCTCGCCGGCCACCTTCTCGACCACGTAGAGCGGGCGGCCCGTGGCGTCGCCGGCCTCGTCGAGCCACAACGTCCGCGGTACCGGCACGCCGTCGACCTCCTCCAGCGCCCGCCGCAGCTCGAAGACCGGCCGGGGGTCGTACGGCTCGAGCAACCCGGCGCCCGGCACTCGGTGGACGATGAACTCCGCGTCGACCGCGTCGCCGTTGCGGCGGCCGCGGATGCCGACCTCGTAGGTCTCCCAGGAGAAGCCCTCGACGTGCCGCCGGAAGCTCGTCGGCTCGGCCTCCTCGAGCTCGAGCTTCGAGGCGAGGAAGGCGGCGAGCGAATCGGCGAGGTCGATCTCCATCTACCTGTACATCCCGGACTGGAGCCGGCCCCGCTCGCGGTCGTTGGTCTCGCGCAGGTAGGCGGTCATGAGCGCCCGCGCCTGCTCTGAGCCCTCCTCCTGGGCCCAGCGCGTGGCATCGGAGAGGTCGCCGAGCAGCGTGCTGCGGCGGGCCAGCGCCTCGTCGGCGGTGGCGAGCGGGGCCCCGGAGCCGCCGCTCCCGCCCGGCCAGCCGGCCGCTCCCAGCTCACCGAGCAGCTCCTCGATCGCGGCGACCTCTGCCTGCAGCTCCGTGAGCGACCACTCGACCCGCCCCGCGAGGTTTCGCAGCAGCTCGTCGATCGCCCGCAGCTGCATGTGCGCGAAGCGGTCGTCGACGTGGGGCTCGACGTGGGTTCGGAGGGCCGCCGCGACCCCCTCGAGAAGGCGCGACACCTCGACAGCCGACAGCATCGGCGCGCTATCCCACGGCTGCTTCGCGGCCGGCCAGCTGCGGAGCGGGCGCCATCTCGCCGTCCTCGAGGCCGACGTCGGCACGGACGCAGCTTCCGCACCCGCGGCAGAAGTACTCCGAGACGACCACGCGCTCGGTTTCCCGCGCGCGCGCGTGCATGCCCAGCTTGGCGAGCGCCTCCGGCGCGAGCTCGGTCCGCTCGACGCAGCCTGCGCGGTAGTTGTCGTCCAGCGAGCCCAGCGCGCCGGCGCAGTAGCCGCAGGCCCACTCGTCCCCGTTCACGCGCACGCCGACGCCCACCTCGATCTCGGCGGCGGGGAGCACCTGACGCGAGGGCTCGGCTCCGAGCCGGTCGCGCCTGATTCCCGCCCTGGCGGTCTCCGTCGCGGCCGCGTCCACCTCTCCGCCGGCGTCCAGCACGACGCCGTACACGTCGCGCGCGACGTGCTCGAGGACGTAGCCGTCGGCGACGTCGCGGGCTACGAGCGCGGGGTCGCGCAGCAGCGGGTCGCCGAGCCCGCCGCCGCCTCCGTTCGTCACGTGGAACAGGTCGCCCTCGGCGACGGTGACAGTCGCGTTGGCCGGTGTCTCCATGCGCCTGCCGCCGATCGTCTCCGGTTCCGGCAGCCGGCCCTCGGCGGCGAGCCGCTCGAACTCGGTGGCAGACAGGATCCGGTAGTCGGTGGCCGAGCCGGGCAGCCCTCCGCCCGCACCGCGCGGCGGGACGTCGGCCGCGTTGTTGCTGACCGTGCCGCTCATCGTGTCGGCGCCGTGGATCTGGAAGGCGGTCGTCATCCCGTTGCCGCCGCGCGTCATCCCCGCACCGCCCGTCGAGGGCTGGATCCTGCGCCAGTGGATGAGCACGGGCGAGCTCGACTCGTCGACCTCGACTGCGGCCATCCCGATGCCGAGGTTGCAGGTGTTCGAGTAGGTGTCCTGACCGTCCCCGGTCGTCTGGGCCGGGCCGCCCAGGCCCACCGTCGGAGCGACCGGGAACACCACGGTCGGCTGCCCGCTGCGGCGGTCGACGCCTGCCAGCGTGGTCAGGAAGATGCCCTCGCAGGGCTGGCTCGACACGCGCCCGCGCACGAATTCGTCGTCCGAGAGCGCCATCGCCTGGGCGAGCACGTCACGCACCAGCTTGTCGATCCGCATCCCGGTGCCGACGTGGGCGAAGCACACGGGCGCCGGCGGCACCGAGTTGACGACGGTCCCGGGCGGGCCGAGGTCGAACTCGATCGGCCGCCACAGCCCGGCGTTCGCCGGCACGTCGTGCAGCAGCACGCACTGGAGCGTGTTCATCGACTGCCCGAGCACTGCCGGCGGGGCGCCGTTGATCGGCCCGGCGATCTGGGACTCGCCGCGGAAGGTCAGCTTGAGCGCGTCGCCCGCCACGTCCATCGTGCAGCTGACCTCGAGCAGCAGCGGCTCGCCCAGGCCGTCGTACTCGACCCAGTCCGTGCTCCGGTAGCGGCCGTCGGGAAGCGCGGCGACGCGCTCACGCACGATCCGCTCCGACAGGCCCTTGTTGATCTCGCAGAACTCGCGGTGCTGGTCGAGGCCCATGCGCTCGATCAGCGCCTTCAGGCGGCGGTCGCCCGTGTTGACCGCGGCGACCATGCTGCGCAGGTCGTTGAGCACCGCCGAGGGCGCGCGCACGTTGTTGCCGAGGAACATCCGCCACTCCGGGCTCATCACTCCGTCGCGCATGAAGCGCAGCGCCGGGAAGCGCAGCCCCTCGGAGAAGCAGTCGCGCGCGCTGGCCGCGAAGCCGGAGACGCCCGAGCCGCCGACGTCGATCGTGTGCTCGTTCACGTACCCCCACGCCACGAGCTCGCCGTCGTGGTAGTAGGGCATGATCACGCCGACGTCGCCCTCGTGCAGGGCGCCCGAGGTGTGCGGGTCGTTGACGATGAACGCGTCGCCCGCGGCGATGTCGTCGAGGTCGTAGTTCTCGAGCAGAGCGCGGATGCCGAGGAACGAGGTCGAGATGTGCAGCCCCACGTAGCTCGAGAAGCCGATCTGCTCGACCTTGTCGTCCACCACGCTGCAACTGAGATCCTTGGCCTCGGTCACGACCGGCGACCCCGACGTGCGGACGAGCGTGATGCCCATCTCCATCGCGATCTCCTCCATCGCCTTGCGATGGACCTCCGCCTTGAGGACGTCGTAGTCCGCGCGTTCGCCAGGCGTGGCGAGCGTTGTACGGGTCATCGGCTCTCGCGCTCCATGATGTAGTTGAGGTACTCGTCGCGCCGGCAGGTCCAGCCCGGCGGCACCACGAGGGTCGTGTCGTGCTCGTCGACGATCGCGGGACCCGTGACCGAGGCCCCCGCGGCCACCTGCGGCCCGTCGTACACCGGCACCTCGGCCCGCTCGCCGCCCGGGAGCAGGATCTCGCGCCGTTCCTTCTGCGCCTGTTCGACGCCGGCGCCGTCCAGGGCGACCGGCTCGAGGGCCGGCACCGGGCGCTCGGCGGTCACGGTCAGGTTCACGTTCACGAGCATCACCGGCGACCCCTCCCAGGCCGTGCCCTTTCCGTACGCCTCCTCGTAACGCTCCGGGAAGCCCTCCGCGAGCGCGTGGGCCGCCTCGGCCGTCAGCTCGCCGTCGCCGAGCGGCACCTCGATCTCGAAGGTCTGCCCCATGAAGCGCAGGTCGGCGGCCCAGCCGAACGAGAGCGCCGGCTCCTCGATACCGCCGGCCCTCGCCTCCTCGACCGCCTGCTGCGACATCTCCTCGCGGATGCGCGCGATCTCGCCCGCCACGGCGGGGTCGACGAGCGCCATCTGCAGCGAGCGCGAGTAGCGGCGCAGGAACTTCGCGACCATCACGCCGTAGGCGGAGAACACCGAGCTGTTGCGCGGGATCACGACGCGGTCGATGTCGAGCTTCGAGCAGATCGCCGCCGCGAACATCGGCAGGGTTCCCCCGTAGGCGAACATCGTGCAGTCACGCGGGTCCTGCCCGCGCTCGATCGTCACCGCCCTGAGAGCGTCGGCCATGTTGGTGGCCGTGAGCTCGAGGATCGCGTCGACGCTCTGGTTGCCCTCCCAGCCGAAGTTCGCGCCGAACCGGTCGATCGCCTGGGCGGCGCCCTCGCGGTCGAGCGCGAGCCGGCCGTTCAGGTAGTTCTCGGGATCGATGTAGCCGGCGACGACGGCGGCGTCCGTGACCGTCGCAACGGAGCCGCCGCGCCCGTAACAGACCGGTCCCGGCATCGAGCCCGCGCTCTGCGGGCCCACCTTCGGCACACCGCGGCTGTCGACGCCCGCGAGGCTGCCGCCGCCTGCCCCGATCGAGAGGATGTCGAGCGTCGCCAGGCCGGCCGGCATATTGGAGATCTCGGCGCGCGGGCGGACGATCGGCTGCAGGTCGCGAATCAGGGTCGTGTCGAAGCTCGTCCCCCCCATGTCGCCCACGAGCACGTCGCGCGTGCCCATCCGCTCCGCGAGGGTGATCGCTCCGGTCACGCCGCCCGCCGGGCCGGAGGCGAGCAGGAGCAGCGGGAAGCGCCCCGCCAGCTCCCGCGTGATCGCCCCGCCCGCGCCGGCGAAGAACGAGAGGTGGCCGGCGAAGCCCTCGTCGCGCAGCCGCTCGGCGAGCGTGTCGAGCAGCCGGACGACCGACGGCTGGCAGTAGGAGTTGAAGACCGCGCTGAAGAAGCGCTCGTGCTCGCGCACCACCGGGAAGATGGCGCTCGAGAGCGTCACGAACACCTCGGGCCACTCCTCGCGGACGATCTCGGCCGCCCGGCGCTCGTGCGCGGGCTCGAGGAACGACCAGAGGAAGCAGATCGCGAGCGTCTCGACACCCTCGTCGCGCAGCTCGCGAACCGCGGCGCGCACCTGCTCCTCGTCGAGCGGGACGAGCTCAGAGCCGTCGCTCAGCGTGCGCTCGTCGATCTCCTTGATGCAGGAGCGCTCGACGACGTCGGGGGGGTTGTCCTGCTGCTGGTCGTCGTAGAGCGGCCGTCGCGCTCCGCCCGCGAAGCGGAAGACGTCCTTGAAGCCGCGCGTGATCAGGACTCCGACCTTCGCGCCGCGCAGCTCGGTTAGCGCGTTCGTGACGACGGTCGTGCCGCTCACGAGCGCCTCCGTGTCCGCCAGCACCGACGCGGCCGACCGGTCGAGCTCGGCGGCCGCGACGCCGATCGCCTCGACGACCCCGACGCTGTAGTCGTCGTGGGTGGTCAGCGCCTTCCCGCGCACGAGCTCGCCGCCGTCGCTGACGCACACGTCCGTGTGGGTCCCGCCGACGTCGACTCCGATGAGCGCGCGGGCCGTGCCGCCGTTCGCGGACTGCACCGTCACTTCAGCCTGTCGCCTCCCGCGCTGGAAGGGCGAGTCGCACCATGCTCCACCTCTCCTCCGATCGGGTGAATGCCGCCAGCGGGCCGCGAGATCCTACCAATCGATGGTTTGAACTACAGCACCGAGGAGAACTCCGGATGCGCCCGCTGGTAGTCCTGCATCTCCGTGGTCTCCCAGTGCCACTTGAACTCGCCCCAGCCCACCTCGCCCTCGTTCTCCCAACGAACGACGCCGGCGTTGTTGTACTGGTTGCGCCAGGTCGGCAGGTAGGTGCTCGCGGTGGGCTCGCCGACGAACAGGTGGGTGCGGCCGCGCTCGTCCTCCAGCTCGTACTCGAGCCGCTTCGTCCACCAGCCGTCCATCACGTAGCGGCCCTCGCCCGCCTTGACGGCGAGCAGGTCGCCGTGGTCGAGGATGTAGCCGTTCGTGACGTCGCCGCGCTCGAACTCGTCGGTCTTGGTCTGCACGTGGAAGCAGAGCTCGCCCTTGCCGAAGTAGCCCTCGTCGAAGTAGCCGCGCCCGTGCGCGCGCTCGGGCCGCGGGCTCCACGAGTGATCGCGGTTGGTGGGGAAGTCGATCTCGTAGCGCTTGCCCTTCACCGCCACCTCGCCCCTGACCGCGAGCGTCTGATCGATGTGCCCGACGGTCGATGCGAGCGACGGGTCCACCGCGTGGAAGTGGCTGAAGTCCGCCCCCGTCGGCAGGCGTGTCTCGCGGCTGTCGACCGCCGGCATCAGCGCCTCGTACTCCAGCCGGAAGTGTGTGTCGCCGAAGCCGTCGTAGCTGACCGACCAGCTCCTGAGCGGCTCGTGCATCTTCACCTCGAACCCGTTGGCGAGCCGGTAGTGGTCGAGGTTCCCCGGCGGGATCGGCAGGTGGACCTGCGAGTCCCAGTAGTCGAAATCGAGCAGCGTCGCCGAGTCCGTGCTCCACACGTGGATCTGGCTGAAGACGACGCCCAGGTTCGTGCGGAAGCCGTTGTACATGTGGCAGCGCAGGTTCGCCTCGGGGACGAGGAACGAGAACCAGTTCGTCTCGAGCCAGCTGGGATCGCGGTAAGCCGGCTGGTGGAAGAGCGCGTCGCGCGGGGTGAGGAGCGTTCCGAGCGCCATCAGTGTCCTCCTTCGTCGTGGGTCGCCCGCTCGCGCAGGTCCCGTTTCAAGGTCTTGCCGCTCGCGTTGCGTGGCAACTCGTCCACGAACACGACGCGCGACGGGCGCTTGTAGCGCGCCAGGCTCTCCCCGCCGAACTCCGCGAGCTCCGCGGGATCGGGCTGGGTGCCCGGCAGCGTCACCACGAAGGCGACCGGCGTCTCCCCCCAGGTGAGATCGGGAACCCCGACGATCGCGATCTCGGCGACGGCGGGATGCTCGACCAGCACGCGCTCCACCTCGGCCGGGTAGATGTTCTCGCCGCCGCTGATGATCATGTCGTTCTTGCGGTCGACCACGTAGAGGTAGCCCTCCTCGTCCTCGCGAACGAGGTCGCCTCCGTGGAACCAGCCGCCGCGGAACGCCTCGGCGGTGGCCTCGGGCCTGCCCAGGTACTCGCGCATCACGGTCGGTCCGCGGTAGGCGATCTCGCCGACCTCGCCCGGCGGGACGTCGCGGTCCTCGTCGTCGACGATGCGGTACTCCATCGTCGGGGCCGCCTTCCCGACCGAGCCGAGCTTGCGAAGCGCGTCGGCCGGGCCCAGGAAGGTGGCGTTGGCCGTGACCTCGGTCTGGCCGAACGTGCTGATGACGCTGTCCGCCGGGAGCGTCTCCACCATGCGCTCGAGCAGCGGCCGCGAGGCGGGCGAGCCGCCCCAGAGAGCGCGGCGCTGCCGGCGCAGCCGCTCCCCCGCGCCAGGCCGGTCCACGAGCAGCTGCCACTGGGCGGGGACGAACGCGCAGATCGTCGCCCCGCTGCCCGCGATCAGCTCGAGCGCGGCGTCCGGGTCGAAGCCGCGGCTGCGCTGCAGCACGACGCACTCGCCCAGCAGCAGGAACGGATAGAGGCCGACGAGGCCGCCGATGTGGAATAGCGGGAATCCGGCCGTATAGGTGTCGCCGCGCGCGACGCCGACCTCGAACGCCCAGCTCCAGGTGTTGGCCACCAGGTTCTTGTGCGTGAGGACCGCGCCCTTCGGGCGCCCCGTCGTGCCGGACGTGTACATCACGTACGCGGGCGCGTCGTCGTCCACCTCCCCGGGCTCGAGCGGGCTCGCGGCCGCGATCGCCTGCTCGTACGGGGAGCCCGGCTCGCCGGTCACGGGCAGCGTCCAGTCGAGCCCCGCCGCGCCGCCGGCCTGCGCGAGCAGCGGCTCGTCGGCGACGAGCCCGCGCGAGCCCACGTCGCCCAGGATGAACGCGACCTCGTCCGGGCTCAGGCGGAAGTTGAGCGGCACGGCGACGGCCCCGAGCTTGTGGATCGCGAACAGCGTCTCCACCATCTCGATGCCGTTGTGCATGAGGACGGCGACCGTGTCGCCCTCGCGGACCTCGCGCTCACGCAGCGCTGCCGCCACCGTGCTCGAGCGCTCGTCGAGCTCGCCGTAGGTCACGGTCCGCTCATCGAGGCGGAGCGCGGGCGCGGCGGGCGCCCGCACCGCGTTGCGTCGAAGCAGCTCCCCGAGCGTCAGCTGGGTGGCCCGGCGGCGTGGGTCCGGCGTCACGACGCCTGCGACACCACGTCGACCTCGAGCAGCGTCCCGCAGCCCGGACAGCACTGCTCGACGAGCTCGAAGCGCTCACGCTTGCCCGACTGCACCGGCACGTTCCACGCAGTGAGCCGGTCGGCCAGCGGGTAGCGGCGGCGCTCGGCCCCGGCGGGCCCGTCGTTCGCCCCGGCGATGTCACCGAGCGCGGTGTCGCAGAAGCTGCAGGCGAGCTTGCCGTCGCTCGGCTGGACGGCCGCCCGAGGGGTCGGATCCGCGGATCGGCAGCGGGCTCGCGCCCGAGCCGCTCCCGGCGCCGCTCCCCGCGGAGCGCCGCGGTGGCCTCGAGGTCCGCCCCGGCGCCGTTCGCGAGCACCACTCCGAACGCGGCCGTGGCGGCCGCGCCCGTGATGCTGCCGGCCTCGATGTCGCGCAGGACGTCCTCGACCGGGCCGCAGCAGCGGATCGCCCCAGCCCGACCCGCCCGTCATGAGCTGGCGCACCGCGTCGCGCAGACCCAGGTCGTACGAGGC
Organism: uncultured Thermoleophilaceae bacterium; assembly: GCA_963739095.1. Lineage (GTDB taxonomy): Bacteria > Actinomycetota > Thermoleophilia > Solirubrobacterales > Thermoleophilaceae > JACVRW01. Next base: position 176,822 of record CAVTZF010000001.1, on the reverse strand, counting down.
GCACTTGGCGCGCACGGGCTCCGGCTCGATCTCGAGACCCTCCGGGATCGGGCAGGCGCTCGAAGCCCTCCTCGAGCGCGTCCGGGAACACCTCCACCCAGGTCGTGCCGCCGGGGTAGCCGCCGCGGTTGCCGCGCGTCGGCACCACGCCGCCGGCGCACGAGTGCGCGAGCTCCGCGCGGTCGACCTTCCATGGCACGAACACCGCCTCGAGCGAGTTGCCGCCGCGGTGCGCGCCGGGGCCGCCCGAGTCGGCCATCTCGCGCCGCCACAGGTACATGATCGGCCCGGCCGCCTCGGCGGTCTCGACGTCGGGCTCGCGGCCGGCGATCGAGTAGTCGATGCCGCCGAACGCCACGCCGTCCCCGGACGGGAGACCGCCGTGGCCGATCGCCTGCTGGTCGAGGAAGAAGGCGTAGCCCCAGTCGCCCGACAGGCGACGCCCCGTCATCACCGGCACGCCGACGGTCACCCCGCCGAGCGCGTACGAGCGGCTGCGAATCCAGGGATCGTCGCTGAGCGCCATCGCGCGCGAGAGCGCGCCGTGGCCGCGCGCATCGCCCGCGGACCGGTGTCCATGTGGCCGCCCGAGGTGCCCGCCGGCAGCGTCGGGTTGGTGATGGAGCCCTCGTCCCCGACCTGCACGTCCAGCCGGTCGTAGACCCCGGCGTTGACGTCGTAGTCCGGCAGCAGCGCGGCCAGCAGGACCGGCATCACCGACCCGAGCATCGCGCCGCGGCTGCCGTTCACGTAGCCCGGCATCTGCGGGCCCGAGCCGCTGTAGTCGAACACGAGCCGCGCGTCCTCTGTGACCTCCAGGGCGCACCTGATCGGCACGTAGGTCTCGCCGCCGAAGGCGTCGTACTCGACCCAGTCGAGAGACTCGTAGCGCCCCGGTGGGATCGAGCCGATTCGCTCCGCGAGCAGCTCGGTGAGGAGCTTCTCGTTGACCGACAGGTACCGCTCCCACTCGGCCATGCCGTGCTCGCCGATCACCTCCAGCAGGCGCGCCCGGCCCACGTTGATGGACGCAAGCTGGCTACGGATGTCGCCGAGGACGATCGGCGTGCGGACGTTCGACTCGATGAGCGCCATCACGCTGTCGTTCATGCGGCCCGCCTCGATCAGCTTGATGGGCGGCATGCGCAGGCCCTCGCCGTACACGTCGCGGCTCTCGGGGCAGAAGCCGGCGGGCGTCATCCCGCCGATGTCCGCGTGATGGATGTTGGTGAAGATCCACGCGACCAGCCGCTCCTCGGCGAACACCGGCGCCTGGACCGCCACGTCGCACTGGTGGAGCGCGCCGGTCGAGAACGGGTCGTTGTAGATGAAGGCGTCGCCAGGATCGATGGTCTCGGGGTCGAACGCGGCGACGATCGCCTGCGTGCCCGTGAGCGAGTCGCCGAGGTGCTGGAGGTTGTTGCCGTAGTAGGCGATCGAGCCGCCGTCGGCCTTGCAGAGGACGCAGGAGTAGTCCTTGGCGTCGGTCGCGGCCGGCTGGCCCGAGGTCCGCTCGATCGTGATCCCCATCTCGAGGACGATCGCCTGCATGGCCATGTTGACGACCTCCGCCGTGACGGGGTCGTAGTCCCTGGCAGTCTCGACGGTCATCGCTCGCCGCCTCCCGTGGTCGCGTTCAGCTGAAGCTCGAAGCCGCCAAACGGCTCGCGCGCGAGCCGTGCGCCGGCCGGGACGAAGATCGTGGTGTCCACGTCCTCGACGATGCAGGGCCCGCTCAGGTGCTCTCCGAGCGGCAGCCCGGCCGCCTCGTAGCAGTCGACCTCCGTCCATCCGCCGCCGTCGGGCAGATAGACGCGCCGGCGCTTGCGCAGCGCGGTCGCGGCCGAGGCGCCGTCCGCGGAGCCGTCGAGGCGCGAAGGCGGCGGCTTGGGACGTACGCCGCGCGCGATCACGCGTGCCGTCATGACGGTCATCGGGAAGTTCTCCCAGACCGATCCGGCCCCGTAGAGCTCGCCGTAGCGCTGCTGGAAGCTTGCGATCAGCGGCGCCCGGTCGTCGTCGTTCAGCGGGCGCGTCTCGACCGGCACGTCGACGTCGAACGTCTGGCCGGCGAACCTCATCGCCAGGACGTACTCGACCTCGATCTCGTCGCTCGAGAAGCCGCGGCCCTCGAGGTTCTCGACGGCGGCTGCGCGCATCGACTCGAGCGCCTCGTTGATGACGCCGAGCTCGCCCGCCTCGGGCGACCACTGGACGGTACGGGCCTCGGTGCGGATCGGGTCGGCGGAGAGCAGCCCCGCGGCCGAGAAGACCGCGGCGAAGTTCGGCACGATGATCCGCGAGATTCCGATGCCGCGGCAGATCTCCCCCGCGAACAGGCCGGAGGCGCCGCCGTAGGCGAACATCGTCAGCCCGCGCGGATCGCGGCCGCGCTGCACGGAGACCGTGCGGACCGCGGCGAGCATGTTGCCGACGATGATGCGCGTCATGTGTGCGCCGATCTCCTCTGCCGACTGGCCGAGGCCGCCGAGCCGCGACTCGATCGCCGCGCGGGAGGCGTCTATGTCGAGCTCCATCGTCCCGCCGAGGAAGTAGTCCGGATCGATCAGGCCGAGCACGGCGGCGACGTCCGTGACGGTCGGCTCGGTGCCACCGCGGCCGTAGCAGGCGGGACCCGGGACGGCGCCCGCGCTGTGCGGGCCGACGCGCGGCGCGCCGCGCTCGTCGAGCCAGCAGATCGAGCCGCCGCCGGCCCCGACGACCGTGATGTCGACCTTGCTGAGGCCGGTCTCGAAGCGCTCCATGACGGTGCGGTGGCTCACGTCGGGCTGGCCCTCGCGCACCAGCGCGACATCGAAGCTCGTCCCGCCCATGTCGGCCGTGATGATGTCGGTGAGGCCCATGGCGTCGGCGAGCCGGCGCGCGCCGATCACGCCCCCGACCGGGCCCGAGTTGAACAGGTGGAGCGGGCGCCGCTTGGCCTCCTCGGGCTCGAGGGAGCCGCCGAGCGACTGGCCGAGGTACACGCGGCCCTCGAAGCCCGCGTCGGTGAGCCGGGAGTCGAGCTCCTCGACGTAGCTCGTGACCGCCTCGCTCACGAATGCGTTGAGGCAGGTGGTGACCATGCGCTCGTACTCGCGGATCACGGGATAGAGCTCCGACGAGACGCTCAGGAAGAGGTCCGGGAACGCCTCGCTCACGATCTCCCGCGTCCGCGTCTCGTGGACGGGGTTGAGGAACGACCAGAGGTAACAGACGGCGAGCGCCTCGATCCCCTCCTCCTCGATCAGCCGGCCGACGCGCTCGATCACCTGCTGCTCGTCGAGCGACACGACGACGTCGCCGTCCACGTCGACGCGCTCGTCGATCTCTGCGATCAGGCCGCGCGGCACGAGCTCGGGCATCGGGGCCTGGACGAACGGGTCGACCGTCGGGATGCGCGGCGAGCGCGCGATCCGCAGCGTGTCGCGGAACCCCTTCGTCACGAGCAGGCCTGTCCGCCGGCCCTTCATCTCGGCGATCGCGTTCGTGATGACCGTCGTGCCGACCGACAGCAGGTCGGCCTCCCGGAGCAGCTCGCCGCGCTCGGCCCCAGCCGCCTCGGCGAGCCGCTCGAGCGCGTCCATGATTCCGTCGACGTGGGCGCTGGGCGTCGTCGAGGCCTTCCCCCTGATCATCGACCCGTCCGCCGCCATCCCGACGGCGTCCGTGAACGTTCCCCCCACGTCGATCCCGATCAGCTTCGTCTGCATGCCTCTCCCATCGTCAGATGCGGCGCATTCCGGTCGGCGGCGGGCGCCCGGCGGCCCGTGCCACGAGCGCGCCCTGCGCCTCCGCCGCCGAGAGCAGTGCCGCTCTCATTGCCTTCACGGACTCGGGGTCCCGCGCGGACTCGTCGAGGGCGGCCAGGCGCTCGTTCAGCGCCGCCACCGCGGCGCGCTGGCGCTCGAGCGGATCGGGCGGCGGCCGCGCGGGCGGCCCTTCGTCGCGGAGCGCCGCCTCGAGCACCTGGGTCTCCCGCTCGAGCGCCTCGAACATGCCGTCCCACATTGCGGCCAGGTCCGCCAGCATGGCCGCTACCCCGTCGAGCTCCGCGCGAACGCGATCGTTGTCGACGTGCTCGCGCACGGTCCCCCGCAGCACGGCGCTCGCCTCCTCCAGCAGGCGGCCGAAGTCGTCATAGAACATGAGAGCCCCGCTCCCAGGCGTCCATATGGCGCACGAGCTCGGCCGTGGCGCGCGGGTACTTCGCATAGCCGAGCGCGACCCTGAAGTCCGCGCCGTTCGTGGCCGCGACGACGCTCGACACGAGCGTGTAGAGGTGGAAGTAGACGGCGTAGATCACGAAGTAGTGGAGCCGCCGCCGGTCCAGCTCCTCGCCCGTCTCCGCCTCGTAGATCCGCTCCAGCTCGTCGATCGGCACGAGCATCGCCATCAGCTCCGGCTCGCGGGAGCGCATCAGCGGGTGGCACGCGTAGCCGACGTCCTCGAGCGGATCGCCGAGGCCGGCGCCCTCCCAGTCGAGCACGGCGGCGATCGTGTTGCCGCGCCAGACGAAGTTGCCGACCTTGTAGTCGCCGTGGACGAGCACGGGCCCGTCGGGCGGCTGCGGGGCGTTGGCGCACAGCCAGCTCGCCGTCTCGCGCAGCACCGGCATCACGGCGTCGCGGCCGACCTGGTACTCGAGCTTGTCGAGTATCCAGCGCACGCGGCCGACGACCGGCGGGTCGCCGCGCTCGCCGCGCTCGAGCAGCTCGTCGAGCCCGCTGCGGCGCAGGTCGGTCCGCTGGATCGCCGCCAGCTTGCGCACGCACTCGCGTGCCATCGCGGAGCGATTGGCCGGGTCGGCCCAGGGCGGATACTCGGGCAGCGTCCGGTACTCCGGGATGTCCCCCTCGACGAGGCGCATCACCACGAAGGGCGCGCCGACCGGCTCGTACTCGCCGCAGAACGCGTAGATCTCGGCGACCGGCACCTCGGAATCGGCGAGCGCCCGCACCACGGCGACCTCGCGCGCGAGGTCGTACGGCTCGAGCGGGCCGACCAGCGCCTGGCGCCGAAGCACAACGGTCTCCGGAGCGCCGCCGGCCTTGACGTCGACGAACCAGGTCTCGCTCGAGAAGCCGCCCTCGGCGCGCCGCAGGCGGTCGAGCTCGACGTCGGGACGCCACTCCGCTCGCAGCGCCTCGAGCAGCCGCGCGCGCACCTCCGGCTCGGCGAGGTCGGGCAGCTCGGGCGGCCTGTCCGAGCTGCCCGGAGGCGGCTGACCCGGCCGCTGAACCGTTCCCGCGTGTCCTCGTCGAGCTGCGGCATGAGACGGCGGCGGACCCTCCGAGCTAGCGGGCCGGGAGCCCCGCCGCAGTACCCTTCGCCCGGTGACGGATCGTGCAGCCATGCAGGCCACGCTCGATGCGTACTTCGACGGGCTCAACGGCGAGCGCTACGACGAGGTCGTGGCCCTCTTCGCGGACGGCGCCGAGCTGATCGCACCGGGCACGCCGCCGCGCAGCGGATCGGCGGATCTCGGGGAGTACTTCCGCTCCGCGCTGCGCCCGTATCCCGAGCACCGCGACCAGCCCACGCGCGTGCTCCTCGCCGACAGCACGGCGACGGTCGAGATCACGTTCACCGGCGCTCTCGCGTCCGGGGAGCGCATGGAGTTCGACGCCGTCGACGTGTTCGACTTCGACGGCGCCGGGAAGATCACCCGGCTCTCCTCCTGGTACGACTCGCACGCCGTTCGCCGGCGGCTGCGAGAGATCCGGGAGCTCGCCGGCGGCTCGCCCGCGGCTACCTGACAGCCGGAATCACCTCCTGCCCGAAGCGGCGGATGCACTCGAGCTCCTCCTCGTGGCTCGGGCCGTGAGCCTCGCGCAGGGACATGATCAGGTAGTCCATCCCGATCACCTCCTTGAAGCGCTCGATCGACTCGATGCACTCCTCGGGGCTCCCGACGATCAGCCGGTCGATGCGGTGGCGATCGAACTGGAAGTCGTCCTCGGACTTGATCTCGGCGACGAACGGCTCGAGCTCGGCCACCCAGCGCGGCACCTTCTCGAAGTAGAACCAGTGCTCCTGCCGGATGCAGGGCCACCAGACCTTCTCGACGTCGGCCAGCGAGTCGGCCACCCAGCCGTCGCGCAGGAGGACCACGCCGAGGTCGTCCCTCGTCCCGTGCTCGTCGCCCGCCTCGTAGTAGATGTCCATCCAGCGCTTCATGACGTCGATGTTGTGAAGCGGGTCCGTGGCCCATGGAGCGCTGAAGCGGGCGGCGCGCTGGACGCCCGGATCGGACATGGCCCCGAGCCACAGCTCCGGTGACGCGGGCACCGGGGTGATGTGGCCCTTGATCTTGAAGTGCTTGCCCTCGTGGTCGATCTTCTCGCCCGACCACGCGCGCCGGACGATGTCGATCGCCTCCTCGAAGCGCGACACCTGCGTCTTCGGGTTGAGCCCGTAGAGAAGGAACTCGTCGGGGAAGTTCCCCATGCCGACGCCGAGCTTCAGCCGGCCGCCCGAGAGGATGTCGATCATCGCGCTGTGCTCGGCCACGTGGATCGGGTGCTCGAACGGCAGCAGGTGGACCGTCGTGCCGATGTCGATGCGCTCCGTGAGGGCGGCGAGCGCGCCGAGCGGACCCCATTGGGAGGGCAGGTAGCCGTCGGGCATCATGTGATGCTCGGGCAGGAACACGCCGTCGAAGCCGGACTCCTCGGCGACCTGGGCGGCGGCGAGGATCTCCTGCCAGCGGCGGCCGATGTTCTTGCCGTCCGGCGGGTCCTGGGCCTTGAAAAGCAGACCGACCTTCATCGCCCTCTCCTCTCGCTCCCTACCAAGTGATTGGTTGACGCCGTACTATACGGTCCGCCCGGGCGAGGGGCCCCGGCGCTGGCGAACGAGGGGAGCCGACGCGATGCCGAACCGGATGTTCCACCACTCGGGCCTATTGGTGTCCGACGTCGACCGGGCGGCGCAGTTCTACGTCGATGCCTTCGAGGGCACTCCGATGCACAAGCCGGTGCTGCAGGACCCCGAGACGTCCCAGATGGTCATGGGCACGGCCCCGGGCGTTGCCTTCAAGTTCGTCTACATCGCCTTCGAGAACGGCGCCGTGGAGCTGTTCGAGTTCGTCGGCGATGGAGCTCCCGCGTGGGCTCCGGGCCCCGTGCCCGGCCGGGTGCCGCACTTCGCGATGGACTGCGACGACGTGGACCGAACCGTGGAGCGCGTGCTGGCGGCCGGCGGCAGCCACCTCTGGGACGAGGTGAAGGATTGGGGGGCGTCGAAGGTGACCTTCGTCGCCGATCCCGACGGCAACGCGATCGAGCTGCTGAGCGCTCCCGTCGAGCGGATCGCGGCGATGACCGTCGAGATGTTCCCCGAGTCGCGCGTCTGACCTTGGCCGAGCCGCGGCTCGTCCAGGTGGCGATGTGCAGCGCCGACCTGCCGCGGACGCTGCGCCTGTATACCGAGGTCTTCGGCTTCGCCGACGCCGGCGGGCGCGCCTTCTGGGGGCCCTGGCTCGGCGTCCAGGCGCTCGGCCCCGACGCCGCGGCGCTCGTCTGGTGGCTCGTCGGCCGCCAGGACTTCGTCCAGCTCGAGGTCTTCCACCACACCACGCCCGCCCAGCGGCCGCTTCCCGGCGACTGGCGGCCGAGCGACCACGGTTGGGTGCGCTGGGGGCTGGCGGTGCCCGACTTCGACGCCGCGCTCGCGCGCCTGCGCGGCATGGGGATCGAGACCGTGAGCGAGCCCGCCGAGCGCGACGGCCTGCGGCGCGCCTGCTTCCGCGACCCGGACGTGGGCGTGATGGTCGAGGTGATGGAGGACGGCGCGGCGCTCCCGGGCGGCATCCGGCCGCGCCACTACGACCTGGTGCCGGCGCTCGTGTACGCGGCGATCTCGGTGCCGGACCTCGACCGCGCGCGGGCCTTCTTCGTCGGCACCCTCGGCCTCGCCGAGGAGCCGCCCGAGCTGCTCCACGACGGCGCATCGGAGGCGCTATGGGGCCTCGAGGGCGCCGCGTGCGAGCGCTTCGTCGTCCGCGGCGGGGACGTCTACATCGAGGTCGTCCGCTACGACGACCCGCCCGGCAGGCCGCGCCCGCCGGGCAGCGCGCTCAGCGACCAGGGGCTCATGAACCTGGCGGTCGGCTTCCGCGAGCGACCTGACCTCGAGCGGCTCTACGAGCGCATCGTGGCGAACGGCTACCGGCCGAACACCGAGCTGATGCCGGGCAGCGCCGGCGGCACCTACCTCGAGGACGCCGACGGCAACTCCTTCGAGGTGCTCGCCGTGCCGCGCGAGTTCGACCCACTGTTCGGCTTCACGCCGGGGGCCATCTTCGACCCCCACCCGTTCTGGCCTCAGCCGGGCGCGCCGCCGGCCGATGCGTCCGGCAGCTGATAGAGCTCCACGTGGTAGCCGTCGGGGTCGATCGTGTAGACCACCTTGGCTCCCCTGCGCGGGCCGCGATCGATGTGGATCACGGAGCCGCGCGCCGAGAAGCCGGCGTCGAGCAGCCGAGCGTGGATCGAGTCGAGGTCGTCGACGTAGAGGCAGAAGTGGCCCGCCCCGTAGTCGCACGGGCGCGCCGACGCGGAGTGCCGCTCGATGCCCCGGTACTCGAACAGCTCGATCTTCGCCTCGCTGTTGGGGACGGTCAGGAAGACGACCAGCATCGACTCTGGGTCGAGGCCCACGATCGGACCCGCGTAGTCGCCCTTGATCTCGTACCGGTCCTCGATCTCGAGCCCGAGCGTGTCGCGGTAGAAGCGCAGCGCCTCGTCCATGTCCTTCACGGTGACGCCCGAGTGCCAGAAGCCCGTCACGCGCCCGTCAGCCATCGCTCATCTCCCCTCGACCTCACATCTTGTCCGTGCGCCCGCCGTCGACGAGCAGGACCTGGCCGGTGACGAACGCGGCGGCCGGCGACACGAGGTAGGCGATCGTGCGCCCGATCTCCTCGGGCTCGGCGAGCCGCCCGAGCACCGAGGTGCTCGCCCGCTTCGCGCGGAGCGCGTCGGGATCCGGGAACTTGTCGAACGCGCCCGTGTCGACCGCGCCCGGGGACACGGCGTTCACCGTGATCCCGGCCGGCCCGAGCTCGCGCGCGGCGGAGGTCGTGAGCCCGACCACCGCCGCCTTGGCGGCGGTGTAGGCGATCAGCCGGTTCGAGTCGGCGCCCTGAACCACGACGGAGGCGATGTTCACGATCCGCCCGCCGCCGCCGGCGCGCATGTGCGGCACCGCGGCCCGCATGCAGAGCCAGGCGGTGGTCACGCAGCCGGCGAACACCTGCTGCCAGTCCTCCAGCGTCGTCTCCTCGACGCCGCCGAAGCGAAGCGCGCCGGCGTTGTTGACGAGCACGTCCCAGCGGCCGAGCTCCGATCCGATGCGCTCGGCGAGGTCGGCCACGGCCGACTCGTCGCCCACGTCCGCCCGCATCGGCAGCGCGGGCTCGCCGAGCGGTTCGGCGGCCGCGTCGAGGCGGTCCTGGTTGCGGTCGACCAGCGCCACGCGGTAGCCCTGCTCGACCAGGACCGCAGCCGTGGCGCGACCGATGCCCTGCCCGGCCCCGGTCACGACCGCGACGGGCGCGCCTGCCATCTAGTAGCGAACCGTGTCCGCGAAGTGCGGCAGGCGCCTGCCGAGCAGCGCCTCCGCGGACGTGATGCCCGAGCGGGCCGCCTTGTCGATCCCGATCCCGCGCGCGCGGGTGGTGTCGCCGGTGAGCCACAGCCCGCCGAGGCCGCGCACCTCGGCGTCGGGTCGCACCGAGCCGACCAAACCGGGCTTGCAGATCACGCCGTAGGTCGTGACGAGGTGCGGCTTGTTCCACAGTGCGCCCCTGGCCGCGGGCAGCATCTCGAGGATGTCCTCCCAGAGCTCCTCGAACTTGCGGTCGATCCATTGCCGGTCGCCGTAGTGCTCGGCTGCATCGAAGGCCGCTCCCACGCAGGTGAGGTACTCGCCGGGCGGCGAAACACCGGGGTCGTAACCCGTGAAGTTCAGCGTGAAGCCCGGCAGGCCGGCACGGGGCGTGGACATGAACGACGCCATCTCGAGCTCGCTCGACGCGATCACCGGCTCCTCCGCAGCGATCCAGTAGCCGATCCAGCACGCCTTGTTCTTGTTGTGCGCGAGCATGCGGATGCGCTCGAGCAGGTCGAAGGGCAGCACGTCGTCGTCGAACAGCCGCGGCACGTCCCAGACGGGCGCGTTGATCACGACGTCGTCGGCCTCGATGAACTCGCCGGGCTTGTCCTTGTCGTCCTTGTTGCGCAGCTCGACGCCCTGGACGACGCCGTCGCGCACCACCACCCGCTGAACCGTCTCGGGTTGGTAGATCGTCCCGCCGAGCCGCTCGACGGCGGCGGCCATCCGCTTCCAGAGCGCCTCCCAGCCGCCCATCGGCCAGAACGAGTAGCCGGCCGTTCGCTTCAGGTCGTAGTGGAGCTTGCGCGTGTAGAGGTTCTCCGAGGCGGAGTGCTCCCAGGGCTGGAAGGTGATCTGCTCGAGGACCGAGATCGCCTCCCAGACGAGGTACACGCCCTCGTCGCTCGTGTACTGGGACATCCACTCACGCAGCGAGGCGTGGTCCCACTGCTCGAAGTCGGTGAACTCGGACTCGGTCACCGCCTCGATGCAGCGCTTCAGGCCCTGCTTGGCTCCGCCCCCGTAGTACTCCTGGATCGGGCGCCAGCGCGTCTCGTCCCAGAACGGCATCGAGTCGCTGCGCTTGCTCGTCTCGACCGGCACGTCGACGAGGTCACAGACGCGCGTGAGGCTGTCGCCGGGATCCTCGACCAGGTGCGAGCCCATGCCGATCTGGTGGCCCCGGAAGCGCCGCTCCATCGCCCGGCCGCCGAGGTAGCGATGGCGCTCCACCATCGCGACCTTCTTGCCCTCGTTGGCGAGCAGGGAGGCGCAGCAGAGGCCCGCGGCGCCGGCGCCGACGACTACGACGTCGTACTTCACGAGTTCTGGCCGCGCCAGGCCATGGCGCCGCCGTCGATGGTGAAGGTCGCGCCGGTGATGAACGACGCCTCGTCCGACGCGAGGAAGCAGACGAGGCTCGCGACCTCCTCCGGCTCGCCGAGCCGGGGCTGGATGTGCGTTCCCGACAGCACCTTGATGATCGCGTCCCTGTCGTCGGCGGCGTCGATGTACTTGGCGACCATCGGCGTGTCGACCGAGCCGGGGCAGTAGCAGTTCGCCCGCACGTCCGGGCCGAGGTCCACGGCGGTGCAGCGCGTGAGCTGCAGCACCGCGCCCTTCGTCGAGCAGTAGGCGGAGCCCATCGGGTAGCCGGCGAGGCCGCCGATCGAGGCGGCGTTCACGACGTTCGGGCCGCGCTTCGACTCGCGCAGGTAGGAGGCCGCGTGCTTGGTGCAGAACCACATGCCGCGCAGGTTGATCTCGTAGACCTTCGTCCAGACGTCGAGCGGCAGCGTGTCGATCGTCACCTCGCTCGTGAAGTCGGTCTCGTGCACGCCGGCGTTGTTGTGGACGACGTCGATCCCGCCGAAGCGGTCGGCCGCGCCGTTCATGAGCGCGATCACCTCATCCTCGCTGCGGACGTCGCAGTGGATGTAGGTCGCCTCGCCCCCTGCTCCCTCGACCATCGAGACGGTCTCTTCGCCGCCGTCGTCGTTCACGTCGGTCACGACGACCTTGGCGCCGCGCTTGCCCATCTCGATCGCGGTCGCGCGGCCGATGCCGCCGCTCGACCCGGTCACGACACAGACCTTGTCCTCGAGTGTCATCGCTGTCTCCTCTCTTCGCGAATCAGGCGTTCGCGCCGCGCCAGGCAAGCGAGCCGCCGTCGATCAGGTAAACCGAGCCCGTGATCCACTCGGCGTCGTCCGACGCCAGGAAGCAGACCAGCTTGGCCACGTCCTCCGGCCGTCCCAGGCGCGGGATCAGGTGGGTGGCCACCATGAAGCGCTCGAGCGCCTCCGGGTCCTCGGCGGCAGCACGGAAGCGCTCGACCATCGGCGTGTCCACCGAGCCGGGGCAATAGCAGTTGCAGCGCACCTGGGGCGCGAGATCGACCGCGGTGCTCTTCGTGAGCATCATGATCCCGCCCTTGGTCGAGTTGTAGACCGGGCACTGGGGGTAGCCGAGGTGGCTGCCGGTCGAGCCGGCGTTGATGATCGACGGTCCCTTGGTCGACTGGCGCAGGTGCGGCGTTGCGTACTTCGTCAGCAGCCAGGGCGCCCGCAGGTTGATGCGGTAGACCTTCTCCCAGACCTCCTCGGGGAGGGTGTCGACCGTGAGGTCGGTCGTGAAGTAGGACTCCTGCACGCCGGCGTTGTTGTGGAGGACGTCGAGACCGCCCCAGACCGCCGCGGCCTTGTCGATCAGCGTGCGGCACTCGTCGATCTCCTCGAGGTCGGCATGGATGTACTCGGCCGTGCCGCCCTCGCCGCGGATCGTCTCGACGGTCGCCTCACCGCCTTCGTCGTTCAAGTCGGACACGATCACGGACGCTCCTCGCCGTGCCATCTCGATGGCCGCGGCGCGGCCGATACCGCCGGCCGAGCCGGTTACCAGGGCGATCTTGCCGTCGAGCATCCTCCGCTCCTCTCCTCGAGCCGTCGGTGCCAAGCTAACACTTTTACCAACCGAACGTCCGGTAGTATCGTCGCGCCCGAATCACGACGAGCCCGGAGGGGAGCGCAGTGGAGCGAATCGCCCTGAACGACCAGGTCATAGCGGTCACAGGGGCCGGGAAGGGACTCGGCCGCGCGTACGCGCTGGAGCTGGGGCGCCGCGGCGCCTCGGTGGTCGTGAACGACATCCCCGGCACCGCCGACGCCGACGACGTCGTGACCGAGATCGAGCGCGAGGGCGGCCGCGCGACGGCCTCCTACCGGGACGTCTCGACCCGCGCGGGCGGGCAGGCGATCGTCGACGACGCGCTCGCGGCCTACGGCTCGCTGCACGGGCTCGTCAACAACGCGGGCATCCTGCGCAACAACCTCTTCGAGGAACTGACCGACCAGCAGATCGACTCGGTGATCGCCGTCCACCTGAAGGGCGCCTTCTACGTGACCCAGCCGGCGTACGGCGTGATGAAGGAGAACGGCTACGGCCGCATCCTCAACGTCAGCTCCAACACCGCCTTCGGCCTCTACGGGCTGATCAACTACGCCGCGGCGAAGGCGGGCCTGTTCGGCTTGACCACGTCGCTCGCGCTCGAAGGCGCCGAGCACGGCGTGCTCGTCAACGCGCTGTTCCCGAACGCCGAAAGCACGATCATGGAGAACGACCCGATCCCGGGCTTCGCCGAGGACGAGCGCTTCATGGCCGCCTTCGACGTGGTGGGCCAGAACTTCGGGCCCGAGACGATCGGGCCGCTCGTGGCCTACCTCGTCAGCCCCGCCTGCTCGGTGAGCGGCGAGGGCTTCTCGGCCATGGCCGGTCGCTACGCGCGCGTCTTCTACGGGCACACGCAGGGCTGGCTGTGCCCCAGCGGGCACGCGACCGTGGAGGAGATCCACGAGCACCTCGACCAGATCCGCGACGTCGAGGGCGCGCTCGTCCCCACCTCGTGCCGGGACGAGTTCGAGGCCGTGGCGGCGGTCGTCAGTTCCCAGCCGACCCGATGACGAGGCCGGTCCCGCGGCTGGTCCAGCTCGCCTTCTGCAGCGCGGACCTCCCCCAGACGCTGCGCATGTACATCGAGGTCTTCGGCTTCGCCGACGCGGGCGGGCGCAAGTTCTGGGGTGAGTGGCTCGCGCACGTCCAGGACGTGGGCGACGACGCCGCCTGCCTGCTCTGGTGGATGGTCGGCCGCCAGGAGCTGATGCAGCTCGAGTTCTTCCAGCACACGCTGCCGGCGCAGAAGCCGCTGGCCGCGGACTGGCGCCCGAGCGACCACGGCTGGGTGCGCTGGGGCATGGCCGTGCCCGACTTCGACGCGACGCTCGAGCGGCTGCGCGCCTTCGGCGTGGACACACTCGGCGAGCCCATCAGCCAGGCCGGCCTGCGGCGCGTGTGCTTCCGCGACCCCGGCACCGGCATCGTTGTCGAGGTGATGGAGGACGGCGACGCGCTCCCCGGCGGCGTGCGCCCGCGCTTCTACGACCTGAGCCCCGCCGTCGTCTACGCGGCGGTGTCGGTGCCCGACCTCGCCAAGGCGCGCGACTTCTACGTGAACACGCTCGGGCTCGTCGAGGAACCGCCCGACACGCTCCACGGCGAGGAGATGGAGGCGCTCTGGGAGCTCCCGGGCGCCCGCCGCGACGTGGCGGTGGTCCGCGGCGGCGACGCCTACATCGAGCTCGTCCAGTACACGGACCCGGCACCGCGCCCCAAGCCCGACGACTATGTCCTGAGCGACCAGGGCTTCATGAACGTCGCGGTGGGGTTCCGCGACCGGGGCCTCGCCCAGGAGCTGCTCGAAAGCGTCCGCTCGTCGGGCGGGCGCGTGAACGCCGACCTGCCGGACTCGCCCGCCGGCGGCACCTACGTCGCCGACGACCAGGGGCTGTCGCTCGAGATCGCGGCCCAGCCGCGCGAGTTCGACCCCGACTTCGGCTTCACGCCGGTCAACCTGTTCGGCCGGCCGGCGTCCTGGCCGCGTACCGAGGTCCCGCCGGCAGGCTAGAGAGGGGTCAGTCCGCCGAGCTAGAAGGGGATCGGGTCGGCGGTCGCGGGGTGGATCTCGGTCCAGAGGATCCGCACGTCGCGGTGGGTGAAGCGCCAGCGCTCCCCGTCCCGCGCGTAGCGGTCGCCGTAGCGGATCATCATCACCAGGTCCTCGACGCCGCCGTCGTCCGTGGGTCGCAGATGATGCGCGAGGCAGTAGGTCTCGCCGCTCGCCGAGTCGCCGTCCACGTCCGCGCTGTGGTTCGCCATCAGGTGGAGCGTCGCCCGGTACTGGCTGAGCGGCGCAATCGCCCCCGGCATCGCGTCGGCGCCCTCGATAGTCACGAGCGGCTCGCTCTCGAACGGCTGGTAGATCGTCAGCGTCGCGTCCGGCGCGAACAGCGAGGCGAACGCCCCGCCGTCGCGGTTGTCGCAGGCGGTGGCGTAGCCGTCGACGAGCGCGCGCAGCCGCTCGCGGTCGCTCATGCCGCCGCCTCGAAGCCGACGTGCAGCTCCCTCAGCGCGCGGAAGAAGTAGTTGGGCTGGTAGCCGAAGTCGTTCGCGCCCTCGATGAACCACATGCGGTCGACGCGGTCCAGCAGCGCCCTGAAGCCGTAGTACAGCTCGCGGCGCGCGAGCGGCGCGCCGAGGCAGTGGTGTGAACCGGTGCCGAAGCCCAGGTGCGAGCGCGGCTTCTTGCGCTCCAGGTCGATGTCGGCGGGGCACTCGAAGCGGCCCTCGTCGCGGTTCGCCGAGCCGTACAGGAGCAGCACGAGCGAGCCCTCGGGGATCGTCGTCCCGTGCAGCTCGATGTCTTCGGAGACCTGGCGCATCAGCGCCTGCACCGGAGCCTCGAGCCGCACGACCTCCTCGATGAATGTCTCGAGGTAGGCATCCGGATCCGCCTTCAGGCGGTCCCAGATCTCGGGCTGCTCGATCAGCTTGACCACGCCGGCGGCGATCGCATTCGTGGTCGTCTCGGAGCCGCCCACGAACAGGTCGACGATCACCTCGGAGTGGAGCTCCTCGTTCGTCAGCGCGCGCCCCCACTCCGGCACCTCGCGGTTGACGATCACGCTCAGCAGCGTGTCGTCGGGCTGCTCGCGCAGGCGCTCGTAGATCGGCTGCAGGTACTGCTGCGCCTCGATCTCCATCTCGGTCGACCAGATGCGCTCCTCGGGAGTCTGCGCCAGGCCCATGCGCTGGACCCAGGCGTCGGTCCACTCCTTGATGCGCGGCATGTCCTCCTCGGGCACCCCGATCTGGCGCCCGATCGTGTAGAGCGGCAGCGGTACCGCGAGCTGCGCGACGACCTCACAGCGGCCGTCGCCGAGGAAGTCGTCCACGAGCCGGTAGGCCAGTTCCTCGACGAACGGATCGAGCTCCTTGATCTTGCCCGGCCGGAACGCGTAGTCGAACAGCTTGCGCATCTCCATGTGCCGGGGCTCGTCGAGGGCGTCGAGGTTGGCAGCCGGCACCCAGCCCTTCTCGCGGTAGAGGCGCTGCACCTCTTCCTCGAGCGCCGCGGCCTCGAGCAGCTCGCGCGCCTTCTCGGGATCGTCCGGCTCCATCGCCGAGCCGGCGTTGCTGAGCGCCACCTGGTTCGTGAAGCGCTTGGTGTCGAGGATCGCCGCGCGCACGTCGTCGTAACGGGAGATCACGTAGAAGTTCGTGACCGGGTCCTTCCACACCGGGCTGCTCTGGCGCAGCTCCGCGTAGGCGTGGAACGGGCAGTCGTTCGTCTCCTTGTCGAAGAAGTTGATCTCCCGCACGCTCTCGGTCATGGGTTGCTCGCACTCTCCTCCGGTAGGGGCGCGAACGTACCAAACGGTTGATCGGTAAGCAACGCGCGCCGCGGCGGCGCGCGGGCCGTCACTCGGCGTAGCAGCGCTCGACCAGGGCGGCGTCGGTGATCGCCTCTCCCTCGAGCTCACCCACGATCCGGCCCTCGCGCATCACGACGACGCGGCTGCAGGCACCGACCAGCTCGGTGAACTCCGACGAGATGAAGATCACGCCCTTGCCCTGGTCGGCGAGCTCCTCCATGAGCCGGTAGACCTCCTCCTTGCCCTCGACGTCGATGCCGGCGGTCGGCTCGTCGAAGATGAAGACGTCGGCGCCCGAGTCGAGCCACTTGGCCAGCACGACCTTCTGCTGGTTGCCGCCCGAGAGGTAGCGCACGGGGTGCTCGACGTTGGCGACCTTGACGTTCAGGCGCTCGACCAGCACCTTCGTGCCCTTGCGCTCGGCCGAGATCTTCGGCAGTGGGAACGGACCGCGCCGGTAGCGCTTGAGCGACGGCAGCGTCACGTTCTTGCGAACGGAGAACGATTGGACGGTGCCCTGGTGGCGGCGGTCCTCGGGAAGCAGCACGATGCCGGCCTTGAGCCCCTCGCGCGGTGAGCGGATGGTCCTCTCCTTGCCGTGCACGACGATCTTGCCGTCGGTCGCCCGGTCGGCTCCGAAGATGGCGCGCACCAGCTCCGTGCGGCGCGAACCCACCAGTCCCGCGATGCCGAGCAGCTCGCCCTTGCGCAGCTCGAAGCTCGCGTCGATGACTCCCTCGGCCGAGGACAGGTTCTCCACCCTGAGGAGCTCCTCGCCCTTGCCCTCGACCTTGCGCGCCTCCCGGCGCTCCGGCGCCGCGTCGAGCGACCCGGTGATCTCCTCGATCAGCTTGGTCATCGACACGTCCTTCGTGCGCGCGTTGTAGACGAGCCTGCCGTCGCGCATCACGCCGACGAAGTCGGTCAACTCGAGGATCTCGTCGAGCCGGTGGCTCACGTAGATGATCGCCACGCCGTCCTCGCGCAGCGAGCGGACCACTGTGTGAAGGTGGTTGATCTCCTCCTCGGTGAGCGACGCGCTCGGCTCGTCGAGTACGAGCAGGCGCGCATCGGCCGCGAGGCCGCGGGCGATCATCACGAGCCGGCGGTCGGCGAGACTCAGGCTCCCGACCTGGGCGCGCGGGTCGAGCTTCACCTGCAGGCGCGCGAGCACCTCGCGCGTCTTGCGGCGCAGGGCGCGCTGGTTGACGAACAGGCCGGCGCGCCGCGGGTAGCCGAGGCCGAGCTCGATGTTCTCGGCCACGGACAGGTTGGGCACGTCCGCAAGCTCCTGATGGACGAAGGCGAGGCCGCGCTTCGTCGCGTCGTGCGGGCTGCTGAGGCTGACCTCCTCGCCGTCGATCATGATCTGCCCCTCGTCGGGGCTGGTGGCTCCGGCGAAGACCTTCAGCAGCGTGCTCTTGCCGGCTCCGTTCTTGCCGACCAGGCCGAGGACGACGCCGGGCATGATCGCCCCGTCCACGTTGTCGAGCGCCACCACGCCCGGGTAGATCTTCGTGAGCCCCTTGCCGACGAGGAACGGCTTGGGCGGCCGTGGGGCGCTGTCGGCCGCGCTCATACCGTGCGTTGCCCGAGCCGGCTGAGCAGCACCGCGAAGATGAGGATGCCGCCCTGGACGAGGTTGATCACGTAGGCCTCCAGGTTGAGCTGGGTGAGGCCGGTCTGAATCGCGCCCAGGAAGATCACTCCGATTGCGGTGCCCGGGAGGTTGAACTCGCCCGGGCGCAGCACCGCGGAGCCGAGGAACACCGCGGCGTACGCGGGCAGCAGGAAGGACGCGCCGAAGCTTGGCGAGTAGGAGGCCGAGTTCCCGGTCAGCAGGATGCCGGCCACGGCTGCCATCACCGCGACGATGACGAAGCCCACAAGCCGCAGCCGGCGGGTCGAGATGCCCGACAGGCGCGCCGCCTCCGAGTTCCCGCCGATCGCGTACATGTAGCGCCCGGGCTCGCTGAAGTCGAGCAGGATCCATAGGACCACGGCCAGGACCGCCGCTATCCAAACCTGGTTGCTCAGGCCCAGGATCGTGTTCTGAGCGATCTCGATGTAGGTCGTCGCGACGCCGCTGAAGATCGTGTCCTGGCTCGTGATGGCGAACTCGACACCGGTTAAGACGGTGCCCATCGCGAGCGTGATGATGAACGAGGAGCCGCCCAGGTAGGCGATCAGGAAGCCGTTCGTCAAGCCGGCGGCAACGCCGAGACCGAGACCGGCCAGGATCGCGAGCACCCAGCCGACGTCGTTCTTCACCATCAGCGCCACCGCGGCGCCGCCGGCGAGGCTGATCATCGCCCCAAAGGACAGATCGAAGTCCTGCATCACGAGCGGGACGGTCAGGCCCGCGGCGACGATCAGCGCGGGGGCCGCCGCGGTGAGGATGTTCTTCCAGTTCTCCCAGGTCGGGAACGTGTCCGGCTTGGCGAGGCTGAAGACGAGCACCATCAGCACGAAGGCGATCAGCACGCCGTACTTCGCGAGGAACTCGCTGGCGCTGTCACGGCGGCTGCGTCCGATCGCGGGCGGAGCCGGACCCCCGCCGTTGGAGGCGGTCGCAGTCGCGCCCTCCGAAGCGTCGCCTGCCCGCTGTGATGGCTCGTCGCTCACCGGTTCCTCAACGGACATGCTCGATCCTCTCACAGGCTCGTGGTCGTGCCCACCCCGGAGCGGCACGCTTGCAGTGCTGGCGAGCGAACGTCAGCACGCAGAGCTTGCGACTCCTGGTCGCCATCGCGGCAGCTCCGGCACGCAGTTCACATCCAACGCGCAAGCCCTGACTCCCTCACCAACCGGGTCTGGTGCTTAGAACGATCGGTTGGTTGATCGGCGATGCTAGGCCCGGGCCACGGGCGTGTCAAGCACAGCGGCCGCGGAGAGCGGCGAGCCTTACCTCACTCCCGAGCGTACGAGCTCGCGCGGGATGCGCAGTCCCGCCTCGCGCGCGGGCGGATTGTACGGCTCGGCCAGCGCTGCCGCGCCGAAGGAGCGCTCGGTCTGGCCGGCGGGCGGAGTGCCGTACAGGGTGGTGCGCTGGCGGGCCCGGCGACCCGCGGAGCGGATCACGGCTTCCATGCGCTCGGGCGGCATCTCCTGACCGTGCTCGGAGCCGGCGGCGCGCGAGATCGACTCGTTCATCAGCGTCCCGCCGAGGTCGTTGACGCCCGCTGCAAGGATCGCGCGCACGCCCTCGGGTCCGAGCTTGACCCAGGACGCCTGGATGTTCGTGATCTCGGGATGAAGCACGAGCCGCGCAACCGCGTGCACCAGCAGCGTCTCCCCGAACGTCGGCCCCGAGCGGGCCTGCCCGCGGCGCCAGATCGGGGCCTCCATGTGCACGAACGGCAGCGGCACGAACTCTGTGAAGCCGCCGCTGCGCTGCTGCTGCTCGCGCGCGCGCAGCAGGTGACGGGCCCAGTTGCGCGGCCGGTCGACATGCCCGAACATCATCGTCACGTTCGAACGCAGGCCGACGCGATGCGCTGTGTCGTGCACCTCGAGCCACTGCTCGGTGTCGATCTTGTCGGGGCAGATGATCCGCCGCACCTCGTCGTCGAGGATCTCCGCGGCCGTGCCGGGCAGCGACGAGAGGCCGAGCTCGTGCAGGCGGACGAGATAGTCCTCGAGCGTCACCCCGAGCGTGGCGGCGCCCTGCCAGATCTCGAGCGCCGAGAAGGCGTGCACGTGGATGCCGGGCACCGCGTCGCGGATCGCCTCGACCACGGCGGCGTAGTAGTCCCCGTCGAAGGCCGGATGGATGCCGCCCTGCAGGCAGACCTCCACCGCGCCGCGGTCCCACGCCTCCTGTGCGCGGCGCACGATCTCCTCCATCGGGACCAGGTAGGGCTTGCCGCGCAGGTCGCGCGCCAGCCGGCCCTTCGAGAAGGCGCAGAACCCGCAGCGGAAGTAACAGACGTTCGTGTACTGGATGTTGCGCGTGACGACGTAGCTCACCTCGTCGCCGCAGACCTCACGCCGCAGCCGGTCGGCAGCGGCGAACACCGCCAGGCGGTCGTCCCCGCGCGCGCGCAGCAGCGCCACGGCGTCGTCCTCGGCGAGCGGCGCGCCGGCCGCCGAGCGGGCGAGCGCCTCCTCGACGCCGGGCTCGCGCGCGCGTGCGTGTGCGCGTGATGAAGTGATCGCGCCGGGCGCCAGGCCGGCCGGCAGCTCCACGGTCTCGCCCGGCGCCCACGGGTCCTCGCGCGCGAGGCCCATCGAGTCCGAGGCGCGCCGCACGGCCGGCGCGACCGCCGGGTCGACCCAGCGCTCGAGCTCGAGCGCGTGCTCCGGATAGAGCGGCAGGCGGGGGACGAGCGTGAGCCCGCGCTCGTGCGTGGCGCTCGGCGAGCCGGTCGAGCTCGGGCCAGGGGGCCTCCGGATTCACGTGGTCGACCGTGACCGGCGATACGCCGCCCCAGTCGTCGATGCCGGCGTCGAGCAGCCGCGGGAAGTCGTCGAAGGCGAGGTTCGGCGGCGCCTGCACGTGCACGCTCGCGGGCAGCAGCAGGCGCGCGGCCGCGATCGTCCAGAGGTGATCCTCGAGGTCCGGCTCGGGGTGAGCGGCCATCCTCGTGCCGGGCTTGGCTCGGAAGTTCTGGACGATCACCTCCTGGAGGTGGCCCTGGCGCTCGGCCAGCCCGGCGAGCGCGCGCAGCGCGTCGAGCCGCTCAGCCCGCGTCTCGCCGATGCCGATCAGGATCCCGCTCGTGAACGGGATCTCGAGCTCGCCCGCGAGCCGGATCGTCTCGAGCCGGAGCGCCGGGTCCTTGTCCGGGGCGCCGCGGTGCGGCCCGCCGCGCTCGGACAGCCGCTCGGCCGTCGTCTCGAGCATGATCCCCATCGAGGCCGACACGGGGCGCAGGGCGGCGAGGTCCGCGCGCGTCATCAGGCCGGGGTTCAGGTGCGGCAGCAGGCCGGTCTCCTCGAGCACGACGCGGGCGGCCTCGCGCAGGTACTCGAGCGTGGACCCGAAGCCGAGCTCTTCCAGCTCCTCGCGGGCGACCCGGTAGCGCAGCTCGGGCTTGTCACCGAGCGTGAAGAGCGCCTCGCGACAGCCCGCGGCGGCGCCGGCCCGCGCGATCTCGAGCACCTCGTCGAGCCGCATATAGGCCCGCTCGCCGCGCCGCGGCGGCCGCGCGAAGGTGCAATAGCCGCAGGCGTCGCGGCACAGCTGCGTCAGCGGGATGAAGACCTTCGGCGAATACGTGACCAGCGTGCCGGTGAGCTCCGCGCGGCGCTCGCGCGCGAGTCGGCAGAGCTCGTCGACCCGTGCGCCCAGAAGCGTGGTGTCGTCTATGCGGTCACCTCGGCGGCGGCGCCGAAGCGCTCGCGGAGCAGCGGCAGCACGTCCTCGGAGAACTGCTCGAGGAAGCGCCGCTGGTCGTTGCCGGGGCCGTGGAAGATGAGCCGCGTGAAGCCGAGCTCGACGTACGGGCGGATCCGCTCCACGCATTCCTCGGGGTCGCTCGTGACGATGAAGCGCGTGTGGGCGCGGTCGAGGTTGGCGTCGGCCAGCCGCTCCATCTCGAGCGGGTCCTCGACGCCGCGCTTCTCGTCGCCGGTGAGCGCGAGCGCCGCCCACCAGTGGCAGCTGGTCCCGGCGAGCTCTGGATCGCGGTCGTAGGAGACCTTGATCTCGATCATGCGCTCGATCTCGTCCGCGTCACGGCCGGCCGCCTCGGCGCCCTCGCGCACCTTGTCGAGCAGCTCCTCGTAGAGCTCGGAGGGCTTGCCGCTGGTGCAGATGAAGCCGTCGCCGGCACGGCCGGCGAGCTTCGCGGCGAGCGGGCCGGATGCGGCCACGTAGATCGGCACCGGCTCGCTCGGGCGGTCGTAGATGGTGGCCTGGCGGGTCTCGTAGTACTCGCCCTCGAAGCTCACCCGCTCACCGGACCAGAGCTCACGGATCAGCTTGATCGCCTCGGCGAGCCGCATGCGGCGCTCCTTCGCACCCGGCCAGTCCATCATGGTCGCGGGGGTCTCGTTCATCGACTCCCCGGTGCCGACGCCGAGGATCACCCGTCCTGGCTCCAGGCTCGCGAGCGTCCCGAATGCCTGCGCGATGATCGACGGGTGATAGCGCAGCGTTGGCGTGAGCACGCTCGTGACCATCGTGGCCCGCTCGGTCGCCTCGGCGAGGGCGCCGAGCCAGACGAGCGCGTTGGGCGCGTGCCCGGTGTTGTGACGCCAGGGCTGGAAGTGGTCCGACACGGCGATCGTGTCCAGTCCCACCTGCTCCGCCAGCACCGAGTAGTCGAGCAGCTCGCGCGGCCCGAACTGCTCTGCAGATGCCTTGTAGCCGTACCGCATGGCCATATGGGCTCCTTGCCGGATGGGGGTCGATGAGCTCGCGCGCCCGCGGCGACTCTACCAATCGTTTGCTTTGACTCCGGCGGGCTCGGCGGCCACCCCATCATCCACGAGACGGCCGGCTTCCGCCGCCGAGTAGCCCGCCTCCGCGAGCACGGCGGCGGTCGACTCGCCGAGCGCCTGCGCCGGGGCGCGCGGGCCCGCGTGCCGCTCGCGGAACTTGATCGGCGTCCCGACCTGCTTGACCGAGCCGGCCGTGGGGTGCTCCTGCTCGGTGATCATCCCGCGGTGAAGCAGCTGCGGGTCGGCGGTCGCCTCGGAGAAGACATTGAGCGGGCCGGCGCACACGTCGCGGCCCGCGAAGGCCGCGAGCCAGTCGTCGCGCGAACGCGTCGCGAACAGCTCGCGCCAGACCGCGATGGCTCCAGGGTCGAATTGCGTCGGGAGCAGGTCGGGCCGCTCGACGGCGTCGCACAGCTCGCGCCAGAACGGCTCCTCGAGCGGTCCCACGGTCAGATGGCGCCCGTCGGCACAGGCGTAGATGTTGTAACAGGGATATCCGCCGTTTAGGAGCTCCGTCTCGATGCCCGGGTCCCGGTCCTCCACGAAGAACGCGCCCAGCAGGAGCGCCTGCAGCGCGAACGCGCCGTCGGTCATCGCGACGTCCACGTGATCGCCCTCGCCGGTGCGCTGCGCCCGCACGAGCGCGGCCAGCAGCCCGGTGATCCCCATCAGCGAGCCGCCCGCGAGGTCGGCGATCGTGACGCCCGGGACGGCCGGCCGGCCGCCGCTGCCGGTGATGCTCAGCAGCCCGGCGCGGCCGACGTAGTTGATGTCGTGCCCGGCCTCGGCCACGAGCGGACCGTCGCTCCCGTAGCCGCTGATCGAGCAATAGACGAGCGCCGGGTTCAGCTCGCGCAGATCGTCGTAGCCGACGCCGAGCCGGTCGGCCACGCCGGGCCTGAAGCTCTCGATGACGGCGTCCGCGTCCCGCGCCAGCCGCCTGACCACCTCGACCCCGCGCGGGTCACGCAGGTTGAGGGCGACCGAGCGCTTGCTGCGGTCGGTGACCCAGGTGAACGCGGAGGCGTCGCCGATGCGCGGCTCGTACGTGCGCGTCGGATCGCCGATCCCCGGCTGCTCGACCTTGATCACGTCGGCGCCCATGTCGCCGAGCAGGCCTGTGGCGAACGCGCCCGGCAGCAGGCGACACAGGTCGATGACCCGGATGCCCTCGAGCGGCCCAGCTGGTGTCGGGTCATCAACCAAACGCTTGTCGGATTCTACGGGAGCAGATAGATTGCCGCTCGCCCGTCTGGAGAGAGGAGGTGACGGTGAGATGGCAGCTGCGCGCACACTCGACGGCAGGGTGGCGATCGTCACCGGAGGCAGCCGGGGCATCGGTCGCGGGATCGCGCTCGAGCTCGCCGCGTCCGGCGCCGCCGTCGCGGTCAACTTCCGCCGCGACGAGGAGGCTGCCGCCGAGACCGTCGAGGCGATCCGCGCGGCGGGCGGACGAGCCAAGGCCTTCCAGGCCTCGGTGAGCGAGCTCGATCAGGTCGAGGCGCTCGCGGAGGCGGCGCTGGCCGAGTTCGGCTTCGTCGACATCGTCGTGAACAACGCCGGCATCGCGAGCCGCGGCAACACGGTCGCGGACACCGACCCCTCCGAGTACGAGCGGCTGATGCTCACGCACGCGTTCAGCGCGGCGCGCCTGGCCCAGCTGCTGCTGCCCCAGATGCGCGAACGACCGCGCGGCGACATCGTGATGATCTCCAGCAGCGAGGTCGCACACATGCGCGCCGGCGGCGCGCCCTACAACATGGCAAAGGCGGCCCTCGAGGCGCTCGCCATGACGATGGCCAAGGAGGAGGTGGTGCACGGCGTGCATGTGAACGTCGTCGCGCCTGGCCTCGTGGCCACCGACATGGGCCAGCGGCTCGTCCAGGCGAAGCTCGGCGTGGATGGAGTGGCGGATCTCGACGCGGCCCAGCCGCTCGGCCGCGTGTGCCGCCCCGAGGACATTGCCCGGGTCGTCCGCTTCGTCGTCTCCGACGACGCCGGCATGGTCACGGGCCAGCGCATCGTGGTGGACGGCGGGGTCGACGCGTTCCCGGACGACGGCGAAACGACAGCATGAGACGAGCAATCCGACGAAAGGGCATTTAGATGGCAGACCGGCAGGCGATCAACGACCTCTTCGCCGACTACGCGTGGGCGATGGACGACCGGGACTTCGACCTGCTCGCGCAGGTCTTCCACGAGGACGCCTCGTTCGTCATCTACATCCCCGAGGTGGACCCGGTGGGGCCCTTCTCTCCGGGTTCGGCGGTGGTCGAGTTCATCAGCGAGACGACGAAGGGCCAGACCGACCAGCGCCGCCACGTCATCACCAACCTCCGCGTGGACGAGGAGAGCGAGAGCGACGCCAAGGTCACCGCCACGCTCACGCTGATCGTCATCGACGAAGGGAAGCTCACGGTTCAGTCGACCGGCGTTTACACCGCGGAGTGCGTCGCCGACGGGGACCGCTGGCAGTTCCGCGAGTTCGCACTCGCGCTCGACCTGCCCTTCTAGGTGGTCGGCCCGCCTCCCGCGACCTGGGCCGTCGACACGTCGGCGGCCTCGGCTCGGGAGGTGACCGACGGGCTGTGGCGGCTGCGCCTACCGACCCCCTGGCCGCAGATAAGCCACGCGAACGCGTACGCGATCGACGGCACGGAAGGCTCGCTCGTGCTCGTGGACGCCGGCTGCGGCGGCCACGCGACCGGCCTCGCGGCCCTGGAGGCGGCGCTCGCCGGCTCAGGCCGGGGGCTCGCCGAGGTGACCGACCTGGTGATCACCCACCTGCACTCGGACCACTTCGGCAGTGCGGCGCGGGTGGTGGAGCAGACGGGCTGCCGGGTCTGGGCTTCGGCGCAGGGCGAGCACTTCCTGGGCGCCTTCCGCGACCCTGAGCGGCATCGCGCCGAGCGCGAGCGGCTCGCGCGACGGCTCGGGGTGCCGGACCCGGTCGTGCCGGAGATGTCCGACGTTCGCGAGGAGACGGACGGCATCGACGGCGACCTCGTGCCGGACGAGCCGTTGCGGGAGGGCAGCCGCATCCCCACCGCGCTCGGCGACCTCGAGGTGGTCGAGACGCCCGGTCACGCGCCCTCCCAGGTCTGCCTGTACCTGCCGCGGCAGGGGCTGCTGATCGTCGGCGACGTGGTCGGACCGGTGCTCGCCCCGTTCTTCGACCTCGGCTTCTCGGCGGACCCCGTCGCGCAGCACCTCGCGTCGCTCCGGCGGCTGCAGTCGCTCGACGTGCGGCTGATCCTGCCCGGGCACGGTCGTCCGCTCGACGATCCGCGCGCGCTCCTCCAGGCGAACGTCGACGGGATCGAGGAGCGCGTCGACCGCCTCGAGGCCGAGATACGCCTCGCGCCCGGGAGCGGCTGGGAGCTGTTCGTCCGCCTCCACGAGGGCTCGCTCGACGGCGCGACTCGCGTGTGGCGGATTTGGGAGACCGCGGCCTACCTCGAGCATCTGGTGAGCTGCGGCCGGATCCTGGAGGAGCCGGCGGCGCGGGGCGCCTCCCGCTTCAGCGGTGCCTGAAGCTCGGCTCGCGCTTGGCGAGGAACGCCTCGGCGCCTTCCCTTGCGTCCTCCGACGCGGCGACGGCGAGGAACAGGTCGCGCTCGGCGTCGAGGCCCGCGTCGAGCCCTGGCTCGAGCGCCTGGCGGAGCGCCCGCTTGGCCGACTGCACCGCAACCGCCGGCAGGGCCGCCAGCCGTGCCGCGAGCGCCTGCGCCTCGGAGAGCGCCTCGCCCTCGGCCGCTACGACGTTCACGAGGCCGAGCTCGCGGGCCCGCTCCGCCTTCACCAGCTTGCCGAGCAGCAGCAGCTCGGCGGCCGCCGTCCAGCCGGCGCGCCGCGGTAGCCGCTGGGTGCCTCCGCCGCCCGGCATCAGGCCGAGCGTGACCTCCGGGACGCCGAAGCGGGCACCCGGGTCGGCGACGATCAGGTCGCAGACGAGCATGAACTCGAAGCCGCCGCCCACTGCGCTCGCCTGCACCGCGGCCACGACCGGCTGCTCGAGCCCGCGCCAGGCGTCGAACACCGGTCGCGTGAGCGCCACGTGCGCCTCCATCTCGGGCGTCCCGAGCGCGTGCTGGAGCGAGCGCAGATCGGCTCCGGCGAGGAACGCCCGCTCGCCACTCCCGGTGAGGACCACGGCACGCACGGACTCGTCGCCCGACAGCCCGCGGGCGGCCTCGCCGAGCGCCTCGAGCGTGCGATCGTCGAGGGCGTTCACGGGCGGGTTGTCGACGGTCACCGTCGCGACGCCGTCGCTCGCCTCGACCGTCACGGGTCCGGCCACGGTCAGCTCTCCTGCTCGTAGCTCTTGAAGCCGGTGCCCGTCTTGCGCCCGAGCCGCCCCGCGTTCACGAGCGCGCGCAGGTTCTGCGGCGCGAGGAAGCGCTCCCCGTAGGTGTGGCGCATGTTGTCCGCCACGCGCAGGGTGGTGTCGAGGCCGGAGTAGTCCATCGTGTCGATCGGCCCCATGGCGTGGTTGAAGGCCTTGACGCACGCCAGGTCGACGTCCTCGGGGTCGGCGATGCCCTCCTCGACGATGCGCATCGCCTCGAGCGCGAGCGTCACGATCAGCCTCGAGGTGATGAAGCCCGGAGTGTCCTTGCGGCACACAACGGTCCGCTTGCCGTAGCGCTCGGCGAGCGCAAGCGTCGTCGCGAGCGTCTCGTCCGACGTGGCGACGCCGCGAATCACCTCGATCAGGTCCATCATCGGCGGCGGGTTGAACCAGTGAGAGCCGATCACCCGGTCGGCCCGTGAGGTCGCCGCCGCAAGCGCCGAGATCGGGAACTGCGACGTGTTCGAGGCGAAGATGACCTCGTCGCGGCAAGCCGAGTCGAGCCGGCCGAGCACCCCCCGCTTGACGTCGAGGTCCTCGATCACCGTTTCGATTGCGTGATCGGCCTGGCCGGCGGCTGAGTCGAGGTCGGTCGAAGTCGAGATGCGCCCCCGGATGGCGTCGGCGTCCTCCGCCGAGATCCGCTCCGACTTGACGAAGCGCTCGAGGCTCCTGTCGATGCGCTTGCGAGCGCGCTCGAGCGCGGCGTCATCCACGTCCACGATCGTCACATCGAGGCCCGACGCGGCGACCACCTGCGCGATCCCGTTGCCCATCGTCCCGCCGCCGACCACCACGACCTTCTCGATTGCCACGAGCAGTTCCTCCGTCTCTCGGGTGCGTCTAGGAGTCGGCCGGGGAGGCCGACTCCCACTTGCCGTCCACGGCGCGGTAGGGGCGCGCCACCTCGACCAGCGTCCCGTGAGCGCTGTCGGCGAGCACCCAGGTCCAGCGCTGCCACGGCATCGTCGGATCGCTCGACACCTCGCCGCTCGTGGAGAGCCCCTCCTCGGCGAGCCGGCGCGCGGTCTCGTCCGGATCGTCCGCCGTGAAGCAGATGTGATGGACGTGCTCGCCGTGCTTCGCGAGCCGGCGCCCGAGCGGGCTGTCCGTGGCGGGCTCCATCAGCTGGATCTCAGCGCCGCCGTGCGAGACGAAGGTCGCCCAGCGCATCTGGTCCTCGCCGCCCTCGAAGTCCTCGTAGCGGACGAGCGGCTCCTCGAGCTGGCCCGGGTCCAGCACCTTCAGCAGCTTGGTCCAGTCTTCAACGGCCTTGTCGAGGTCCTCGACGAGCAGGCACACGTGGGCAAACGGTCCACTCGGCATGGGCCCTCCTTCGATTTTTTCAACCCACCGCTTGATTGGTTCTGGGATCCTATACGCTCGCCCGCGACAGCCGTCCGGAAGGGAGAAACCATGGGCGCGGACAGTCAGATCGGGGTCACGGGGCTGGCGGTTATGGGGGCCAACCTGGCTCGGAACATCGCTCGTCACGGCGTCCCGGTGGCCGTGCACAACCGCACTGCGGCCCGCACCGACGAGTTCATGGAGCACTACGCGGACGAGGGATCGTTCGACGCCGCTCGGTCCGTGGAGGAGTTCGTGGGAGCGCTCGAGCGCCCGCGGCGAATCGTCGCGATGGTCAAGGCGGGCCCGCCCGTGGACGCCGTCATCGACGAGCTCACGCCCCTGCTCGACGAGGGCGACATCATCATCGACGCCGGCAACTCCCACTTCGCGGACACCCGCCGCCGCCACGACGCCTGCGCGGAGCGCGGCCTGCGCTTCCTCGGCATCGGCGTCTCGGGCGGCGAGGAGGGCGCGCTGCTCGGGCCGAGCATCATGCCCGGCGGCGAGCGCGAGGCCTACGGCGAGGTCGAGCAGACACTCACCTCGATCGCGGCCCAGGTCGACGGCACACCGTGCTGCACCTACATCGGCTCGGACGGCGCGGGCCACTACGTGAAGATGGTGCACAACGGCATCGAGTACGCCGACATCCAGCTGATCGCCGAGGCCTACGACCTGCTCCGCAACGGTGCGGGCCTCGAGGTGCCGGAGATCGCCGGCATCTTCGACGACTGGAACAGCGGCGACCTCGAGTCGTTCCTGATCGAGATCACCGCGAAGGTGCTCGCCCAGGAGGACGCCGCCACCGGAGGCCCGCTCGTCGACGTGATCGTCGACCAGGCCGAGCAGAAGGGCACGGGCCGCTGGACGAGCCAGGACGCGCTCGAGCTCGGAGTACCCCTCACCGGGATCACCGAGGCGGTGTTCGCGCGCTCGCTCTCTGCCCTGCGCGACCAGCGCCGTGCGGCGTCACAGGAGCTCGCCGGCCCGCGCCCGGGCGCGGGCGGCGCCGCCGCGGACGGCCTCGTCGACGACATCCAGCGGGCCCTCTACGCGAGCAAGGTGGTGGCCTACGCCCAGGGCTTCGAGCAGCTGGCCGCCGCGTCCGAGGCCTACGACTGGAAGCTCGAGATGGGCTCGCTCGCCACGATCTGGCGCGGGGGCTGCATCATCCGGGCGCGCTTCCTCAACCGCATCCGCGACGCCTACGCCGACAACCCGGACACGGTGAACCTGCTGATGGTCCCGTACTTCCGCGACGCCGTCGCCGAGGCCCAGGACTCCTGGCGGCGGGTGATCTCGCACGCAGTCGAGCTCGGCGTGGCCGTTCCCGCCTTCACGTCGTCGCTCGCCTACTACGACGGCTACCGCCGCGAGCGCGGGCCCGCCTACCTGATCCAGGGGCTGCGCGACTTCTTCGGCGCGCACACCTACCGGCGGGTCGACCGCGAGGGCTCATTCCATACCCGCTGGGCACAGGACGGCACCGAGGTGCGGACGGACGCCTGACGCGATGGAGAGCAGCTACGCCCACCTGGCCGGGCACCGCTTCCCGGGCGGCCGCTACACCCTGCCGGAGCACGTGAGCTGGCTCTGGGCGGACGCGATCGGCGCAACGCCCGACGCCGCCGTGGCGCATCCGTCGCTCGCCTACTTCGTGGCGATCAAGGCATCCGGCGTGGCCATCGGCGACGTCTTCGAGCTGATGGGCGCCGACGCCGACAGCGGTGTCCTGATGGGCGAGGTCGACATGGAGTTCGACGGAACGCTTCGCCCTGGGGCGACCTACGAGGGCGGCGGCGAGATCGCTGCCGTCGAGCGCAAGCGCGGCGCACGGGCCGGGTCCTTCGATCGCCTGAAGCTGCGCTTCACCGTCCGCGAGGAGGGCGCCGAGGCGCCGGTGCTGCGCTGCGGCGCCGCCTGGATCTTCCCCGAGCGGACGCCTGATGGCGCGCGCGGACTCGCTCCAGCCGGGGCACGAGCTGCCCCCCTACGTGGTCGAATCGGTGAGTCCCGAGCCGATGAAGACGATGGCGGCGATCCTCGACGACCCCAATCCGATCCATTTCGACGCGGACAGCGTGCGCGCCCTCGGCCTGGGCGATCGGCCGATCAACCAGGGGCCGAGCAACCTCGGCTACCTGATGGAGATGCTGGTCGGGTTCGCGGGGACGCCGGAGCGGGTCCGGCGGGTCCGCGTGCGCTTTCTCGGCAATGTTTTCGCCGGCGAGCGTGTCGAATGCACGGGCTCGGTGGCGGCCGTCGACCCCGCGGCGGGGACGGCGCAGCTCGAGGTCGAGGCGCACGCCGACGGGCGGCCGGTGCTGTCGGGAACAGCGATGGTGGACCTGGACTGAAGGCTGGAGCGGAGGCCGGATGCCGGTTGATGGGGTATATAAACGTTGATGCTCGCGCAACCAAACGGCCGGCCGGAGCCGGCCGACGGGGCCGGGCCCGCCTTGTCCGAGGACGGGGACGAGCGGCTCGTTTCCTTCAACGGGTTCGGGATCTTCGTGCGCGAGCGGGGCGCCGGCTACCCGCTCCTCCTGATCAACGGGCTCGGCGGCAACCTCGAGATGTGGAGCATCGCCCAGCAGCGCCTGGCGGCGCAGGCGCGCACGATCGCCTTCGACGCCCCCGGCATGGGGCGCTCGCGGGGCACGCCGGTGCCGCTGCCGCTGCCCGCGGTCAGCTGGATGCTCTGCGGGCTGCTCGACCGCCTCGGATACGAGCGCGTCGACGTCATCGGCTACTCACTCGGCGGCGTCATGGCACAGCAGCTCGCCCGCTCAGCGCCGGACCGCGTGCGCCGGCTCGCCCTCGTCGGAACGAGCTGCGGTTGGGGCAGCGCCCCGCCCGAGTTCGTCCCGCTCGCTCTGATCAGCACCCCGCTGCGCTACCTCTCGAAGAGCTTCTACCGGCGTACGAGCCACGTGCTCGACGGCGGGCGGCGCTTCGCGGACCCGGATCTCGCAGCCGCGCAGGCCCGTGAGCGCAACAGCCATCCCCCCAGCGCGCTCGGCTACGCCCAGCAGTTCCTGCAGGGCACGACCTGGTCGAGCCTGCACTGGGCCCACACCGTCGAGGTCCCCACCCTCGTGCTGGCCGGCGAATGCGACCGGCTCGTGCCGCCCGCGAACGGCCGGCTGCTCGCCTCGCGGCTGCCGGAAAGCCGCCTCCATCTGCTTCCGGGCGAGGGCCACCTCATGCTGTTCGATCCGGACAGCGTGGCCCTGACCCTGCTCGCGGACTTCTTCGGCAGCCGGCTCCTTAATGCCTCGGCGGCCTGGAGCGCCGGCGAGCAGATCGACGACCACTCGGCGGTCGAGTGCGAGCTGCGCTCGACCCCGGGCGCACAGCCGATGAAGGCCCTCAGCGCGGCCTGGAGGACGTGGGTTGGGACCCCCGTCGTGAAGCGCGTCTACCGCGGGCCTCCGAACCGCTAGAACCAAACGCTTGGTTGACAGACCGGGCGGCCTGCGCAAGCATCGGCTGCGTGCGCCGGACGATCTTCGAGGACGAGCACACGACCTTCCGCGAGTCGGCTCGCGCGTTTTTCGAGCGCGAGGCGGTCCCCCACACCGAGGCCTGGGAGGCGGCGGGGCTGGTGGACAGGAGCTTCTGGGTCAAGGCCGCCGAGAGCGGCTTCGTGGGCTTCGAGGCGCCCGAGGAGTACGGCGGGCTCGGGCTCAAGGACTTCCGCTTCAACGCGATCCTCGACGAGGAGGTCGCCTATGCCGGCGCCGTCGGGGACAACTTCAGCCTCGAGAACGACATCGTCGCGCCCTACCTCGTCGACCTGACGAACGAGGAGCAGAAGCAGCGCTGGCTGCCGGCCTTCACCCGCGGCGAGGTGGTCGTGGCGATCGCGATGACCGAGCCCGGGGCGGGGTCCGACCTGCAGGCGATGAGCGCCAGCGCCCAGCTCGACGGCCAGCACTATCTCCTCAACGGATCCAAGACCTTCGTGACCAGCGGCATCCAGGCCGACCTTGTGATCGTCGCGGCGCGCACCGCCCGCGGCGGCGGGCGCGAGGGCTTCAGCCTGCTCGTGGTCGAGAACGGGATGGAGGGCTTCGATCGCGGGCGCAAGCTCGCCAAGATCGGCCGCCGGGCCCAGGACACCGCCGAGCTCTACTTCAACCAGGTCGCGGTGCCGGTGGAGAACCGGCTCGGCGAAGAGGGCATGGGGCTGTCCTACCTCAAGGCGGGCCTGCCGCGCGAGCGGCTCTCGATCGCGGTGTCGGCGGTCGCGGCGGCCGAGCACGCGCTCCGGCTCACACTCGACTACATCCGGGAGCGCTTCGCGTTCGGCCAGCCGATCGGCAGCTTCCAGGCAAACCGCTTCGCGGTCGCCGAGCTGCACACCAGGCTCGCGGCGGCGCGCGCGTACGTTGATCGCTGCGTCATCGCGCTCAACGAGGGCGAGCTCACACCTGCCGAGGCCGCCGGGGTCAAGGCGCTCACGACCGACCTGCAGTTCGAGGTGCTCGATCGCTGCCTGCAGCTGCACGGCGGCTACGGATACATGGACGAGTACGCGGTGTCACGGCTCTGGCGCGATGCCCGGGTCCAGCGCATCTACGGCGGAACCAACGAGATCATGAAGGAGATCGTCGGGCGCTCGCTGGGCCTCTGACCGAGGTGGCATCCTTAGCGGACGTGGGAAAACGGTCCACGTTCGATCCGATAGCCGAGGCCCGCCGACAGTGGAACCGCCACTGGGGCAATTCGGCCACCCCGGCGATGAGCGCGGTCACCTCCGTGATGAGGGTCCATCAGATCCTGATGGCCCGCCTGAACGACCTGCTGCGCCCGTACGGGCTGACGTTTCCCCGCTACGAGGCGCTCATGCTCCTCTACTACAGCCGCCGCGGGTCGTTGCCGCTGGGCAAGATGGGCCAGCGCCTGCAGGTGCACCGCACGAGCGTCACGAACACGATCGACGGGCTCGAGCGGCAGGGCTACGTCGAGCGCCAATCCCACGACAAGGACCGGCGCACCACACTTGCCGCCATCACCGCCCGTGGCCGGCAGGTCGCCGAGGAGGCCACCGCCGCACTGAACGAGG
The DNA here is from genome assembly GCA_963739095.1 of uncultured Thermoleophilaceae bacterium. Lineage (GTDB taxonomy): Bacteria > Actinomycetota > Thermoleophilia > Solirubrobacterales > Thermoleophilaceae > JACVRW01. The sequence goes on along the minus strand of CAVTZF010000001.1, from coordinate 143,278 downwards.
ACCGCTTCGGAACCGCCCCGCTCACCCGCGCCGAGCTCGAGGGCCTGACCGAGACGCTGCGGCGCGTGCGCATCGACGCCGGCGACTTCGAGAACGGGCTCAGCTCATGAGCGTCCGCGCGATCACCACGCGCTGGATCTCGTTCGTGCCCTCGTAGATCTGCGTGATCTTGGCGTCCCGCATCATGCGCTCGACCGGGTAGTCGCTCACGTAGCCGTAGCCGCCGAGAATCTGCACCGCCTCCACCGTCACGGACATCGCGGTATCGGACGCGAACAGCTTGGCCATCGACGAGTACTTGCCGAGCAGCGGATCGCCGCTGTCGGCCATCGTGCACGCCCTGTGCAGGAGCTCGCGGGCTGCGGCCGTCTGCGTCTCCATGTCGGCCAGCTTGAACTGGGTGGCCTGCAGCTCGATGATCGGCTTACCGAACGCCACACGATCCTTCGCATACGCGGTGGCGTAGTCGATCGCGCCCTGGGCGATGCCGACGGCCTGCGCGGCGACGCCCAGCCGCGTGCGCTCGAGCGTGGCCAGCGCCACCGAGAGACCCCTGCCGACCTCCCCGATGCGGTTCGCGTCGGGCACCCGCACGTCCGCGAGGACCGGTGCCCCGGTGGGCGACCCGTGGATGCCGAGCTTGTGCTCGAGGCGCGGGATCGAGAAGCCCGGCCGGTCCTTCTCCACGATGAAGGCGGTGCTCCGGCGGGCGGCGGAATCGGTTACGGCGAACACGACGTAGAAGTCCGCGATCGTGGCGTTGGTGATCCAGTTCTTGCTGCCGCTGATCACCCACTCGTCGCCGTCGCGGACCGCGGTCGTCCGCATCGCGCCCGGATCCGATCCGGCGTCCGGCTCCGAAAGGCAAAAGGCCGGCGACCACTCCCCCGACGCGCAGCGCGGGAGCCAGTGCTGCTTCTGCTCCTCCGTCCCGAACAGCTGTATCGGGAGAGTGCCGAGCTCCTGGACCATCAGCATCAGCGCGACGGCCGCGGAAGCCTTCGCCAGCTCCTCGACCGCGATCTGCAGCAAGAGCGTGCCGGTGCCCGTTCCGCCGTACTCGACCGGGAACGGCAGCGCGAGGATGTCGTGCTCGGCGAGCAGCCGGCGGAGGTCCCACGGGTACTCGTCGGTGGCGTCGATCTCCGCGGCGCGCGGCGCGACCCGCTCGGTGGCGAGTCGCCTGACGAGCGAACGGAGCTCGATCAGCTCCTCGGGTAGGTCGTGAGTGTGCGCAGCTGCGGTCGCCATCACTCTTCTGCAGTTGGAGATTAGCCCGTTCCGGTCTAATATGCGGTATTCCTACTATCGGAATACCACCGACTGGAGACCCCCGCCGATGACGATCACTCAGTCGATGACGGATGCGGAGCGTTGGTTTCGGGAGCGTTTTTCGCGTTTGCCGGAGCGGGATGTGTTGTTTTCGACGTTGAGTGGTGAGCGGGTGGCGCCGTTGTATACGGAGGCGGATTTGCCTGATTTGGGGGAGATTGGGTTGCCGGGGGAGTTTCCGTTTACGCGTGGTGTGTATGCGTCGATGTACAGGGGCCGGTTGTGGACGATGCGCCAGTTCGCGGGTTTTGGGGGGCCGGAGGAGACGAACGAGCGTTTCCGGTATTTGCTGGGGCATGGCCAGACGGGTTTGTCGACGGCGTTCGATATGCCGTCGTTGATGGGTCATGACTCGGACCATCCGCGCTCGGAGGGGGAGGTGGGCCGGGAGGGGGTGGCGGTCGACACGCTCGACGACATGGAGTTGTTGTTCGCCGGGATTCCGTTGGGTGAGGTGTCGACGTCGATGACGATCAACGCGCCGGCGGCGGTGATGCTGGCTTTCTACGTGGTCGCGGCGGAGCGCCAGGGCGTCCCGCCGGAGCGGCTTGCGGGGACGATCCAGACGGACATTTTGAAGGAGTACATCGCGCAGAAGGAGTGGTGTTTCCCGATCGACCCGGCGCTGCGGCTGGTGACGGACATGGTCGAGTTCTGCGCGCACAGGATGCCGCGCTGGCATCCGGTCTCGATCTCGGGGTATCACATCCGCGAGGCGGGCTCGACGGCGGTGCAGGAGCTGGCGTTCACGTTGAAGGACGGCTTCACCTACGTCGAGCACGCGCTCGCGCGCGGGCTTGGGGTGGACGAGTTCGCCCCGCGCCTGTCGTTCTTTTTCAACGCGCACATCGATTTCTTCGAGGAGATCGCGAAGTACCGCGCCGCCAGGCGGATCTGGGCGCGCGAGCTCCGCGACACGTACGGGGCCCGGGACGAGCGTTCGTTGTTGATGCGCTTCCACACCCAGACGGCCGGCGTCTCGCTGACCGCGCAGCAGCCCTTGAACAACATCGTCAGGACGACGACCGAGGCGCTCTCGGCGGTGCTCGGCGGCACGCAGTCGCTGCACACCAACAGCTACGACGAGGCGTTGGCGCTGCCGACCGAGGACGCCGTCCGGGTCGCGCTCCGGACGCAGCAGATCATCGCGCACGAGACCGGCACGACCAGCACGATCGACCCGTTGGGCGGCTCCTACTTCGTCGAGGCGCTGACCGACCGGCTCGAGCACGGCGCCTACAGCTACTTCGACAGGATCGACGAGCTCGGCGGCATGGTCGACGCGATCAAACAGAACTACCCCCAACGCGAAATCGCCGACGCCAGCTTCCAACTCCAACAAGAAATCGAAACCGGCCACAGGATCATCGTCGGCGTCAACCGCTACCAACAACCCGACACCGACCACACCGACACCCTCAAAATCCCGGCCGACCTCGAACGCAAACAAATCGGCCGCCTCCAAGCCATCCGCGCCGCCCGCGACACGGCCGCAGGCGGAGCGCACGCTCGTCCGGCGCTCCGCGACGCCGCCGGCCAGTGAGCCGCAACCTGATGGAGCCGCTCCTCGAGGCGGCACGCGCACATGCAACCGAGGGCGAAATCGTGCAGTCCCTCCAACAGCGTCTTCGGGACCTACACAGAAACACCAGTCTTCTAGCCGTGGCCTCTCCATGGCTCCCAAACCTCCCGGTCGTAAATCGGCTCGGGTGGAGCAGTTTCTCCCTCCTCCAGGCCGGCGGGGCGGCGCATAGCGGCGTTCCGCCGGCCGACTGCTCCTGTCAGGCGCGATGACGCAGGCACTAACCGTCCGGCGTCTGCGCGTTGTTGTCGCGAAGCCTGGTCTGGATGGTCATGACCGTGGGGCGAAGATCATCGCGCGGGCGTTGCGTGATGCGGGCATGGAGGTGATCTACACGGGCTTGCATCAGACGCCCGAGCAGATCGTCGAGACGGTGTTGCAGGAGGACGCCGACGCGGTTGGGTTGTCGATCCTGTCGGGGGCGCATATGACGCTGGTGCCGCGGATCGCCGCGCTGCTCAAGTCGGAGGGCGCCGACGATGTGGTGCTGGTGGTCGGCGGGACGATCCCGAACGACGACATCCCGGAGCTCAAGCAGCTCGGCGTGGCGGAGGTGTTCACCCCGGGAGCGCCGGTGCAGGGCATCATCGACTTCATCGAGGGCGCCGTACCCGCCTGAGCCGGGCGGTGTTCAGAGCGGCGTGTTGTCGGCCAGGCGCGTCTCCGGTTGGACCGGAAGCGGCTCGAGCGCCTCGCTCGAGTCGGGGCTGAGGCGCCAGGTGCCCCCCTCGTCCCGGACGAGCAGCCCGCGTACGGCGAGCCGTCCGAGGGCGGTGGTCACGCTGGGGCGTGCCGCGCCCACCAGCCGCGCCAGGTGCTCATGCGTCAGCGGGACCGAGACCGCGATGCTCTCCGGCCCCACCCGCCCGAAGCGCTCGGCCAGGTGCCAGAAGAGCACCAGCAACCGTGTCTCCACGTGCTTGAGGTTCGTGATCGCGTCGTGAAGAGCGAGGGCCTTCGCTCGCCCCACCCCTCGCTCGGTCAGGCGAGCGAGCACCGCGGGGAAGCGCGCCGCCCGGCTCAGGAACTCGGGAGTCGAGCACGGCCAGCTCGAGCGGGGCGAGCACCGTCCACGAGACATCGGTCGAGACGGGCAGCGGGTGCTCCCCGTCGACGTCCCACGGCCGCAGGAGATCTCCCCGCCCAAGGACCTCGGCCGAGTGCGTGCTCAGCAGCTGCACGTCGCGGAAGAGCAGGCCTTCTGCGATCAGGAGACCCAGGTAACCGTGTGAGTCGGCAGGTCCCCACCGACCCCGTCGGGTGCGCCATTCGACTCGAACGAGCGGCGCCACGAGCTCCCGCGTCGCCGGCGAAAGGGCGTCCGGAGGGAGGTCACCTCCCAGATCGGGATCCAGGTCGAGCACCCGGATCCAGCCCGGTCCGCCGTGCCGCTCGCGCGCAGAGCTCCACACATTCGGACGGTAGCGCGCCTGCGCGCCGGTTCCCTATCGGTGCAGCGTTTCGAGGCCCTCGCTGAAGCGACGCTCAACATGCTTCTCCGGATCATCCTCCGGCAGGAGCTCCTCGCCGTAGCTGAAGCGACCGTGACGACGCTTCTCCTCGTCGTGCGGGATGCGTTCCTGACCCAGGCTGAAACGACCCTCACGCTCGTCCTCGGGAAACCTGTCGCGGTCGTCGAGTCCCTCGCTGAAGTGCCCATGTGTCTCGTACATCGATCCTTCTCCTGCTCGTGGTGCCCACCTTGGTGATTGCCCAATGGCGGAGGGCGTAACGAGGGATGTCAGAACGCTGACGGCCCCGCCGTTCGTGCCCGCGCGGCAAAACCTTTGAATTCAGTCGGGAAATAGGGGAAGTCCGCGGTAGATTGGGATGGAGCACTCGCAACCCAACTGGCAAAGGAGGATCAATGGCGCTGCAGCTAGGCGACACCGCACCTGACTTCGAGGCCGAGACGACCGAGGGGCCGATCAGCTTCCACGACTGGATCGGCGACTCGTGGGCGGTGCTCTTCTCGCACCCGCGCGACTTCACCCCGGTGTGCACGACCGAGCTCGGCTACATGGCCTCGATCAAGCCCGAGTTCGATCGCCGCGGCGTGAAGATCATCGGCCTGTCGGTCGATCCGGTCGACAACCACGAGCAGTGGGCGCAGGACATCGCCGAGACGCAGGGCACCGCCCTGAACTACCCCTTGATCGGCGACCGCAACTTCGAGGTGTCGAAGCGCTACGGGATGCTGGCGGAGGACACGAGCGGTGATCCGACCGAGCGGACGCCCGCCGAGAACCAGACCGTCCGCAACGTGTTCGTGATCGGCCCCGACAAGAAGATCAAGCTGATCCTCGTCTACCCCATGACGACGGGCCGCAACTTCGACGAGGTGCTGCGCGTGATCGACTCGCTGCAGCTGACCGCCAACCACAAGGTCGCGACGCCGGCGCAGTGGGAGAACGGCGACGACGTGATCATCGCCGGCTCGGTCTCGGACGAGGAGGCCCGCGAGCGGTACCCGGACGGCTGGGAGTCGCCGCGGCCGTACATCCGGATCGTTCCGCAGCCGCGCTGAGCCCGGCGAATACAGCGATGAGACGACCTGGCCGGCGCGCGCCGAGATAAGGATGTCGTGCAAGTCTCCGCTGATGAACTCGCCCGAGCCCTCAGACCAGCAGTTCGCGATCCGCGTCGACTCGATCAGCGAGCTCTTCTGGCCGTTCGACGCTCGGCCGGTCGCAGATCGAACGCTGTCGACGGACGCGCGCTGGCATCTGCTTGACGAGTGGGATCGCCTGCGCGACGGAAAGCCGTCCTTGCTGACGGTCTACGCGCCGGCGAGCGAGCGCTCGGAGACGGACGAGAACGCCGTCCGCACCGCCATCCACCGCACCCTCGAGAAGGCCGCCGGGCCGCTCAGGCGGGTGGATCCGCTGTCGCGTCAGGAGATGGTCGCCCTGCGAATCGGGATCCTGTTCCTGTTCCTCTCGATCGTGGTCTCCACCGCCATCGATCGTTCGACCGACGACGTGATCATGCAGGGCGTGTCGCAGGGCATCCTGGTCGTCGGCTGGGTCGCGCTGTGGCGGCCGGCTGAGCGCTTCATCGTCGAGGTCGTCCCACACTTCTTCAACCGGCGCCGCATCGGCGAGTTCGCGGACATCGACGTGCGCTTCGCCTGGGTCTAACCCCTCACTCGGGCCTGTGGCAGCACGCCTCGACGTTGTTCCCGTCGGGGTCGAGCACGTAGCCGCCGTAGTAGTTCGGGTGGTAGATCTCGCGCACGCCGGGCGCGCCATTGTCGGTCGCGCCGGCGTCGAGCGCAGCCGCATGGAAGGCGTCTACCGTCGCGCGGTCGGGCGCCTCGAACGCCACGTGCACGCCGGTCTGCGGAGAGCGCCGGCCCGTGCCGATCCAGAAGAACGGCCGCCGGCCGTCGCCGAAGCCGCCGATGCCGGGCACCGGCTCCATCATCAGCTGCAGCCCCAGCGGCACCAGCGCCTTCGCATAGAAGGCCTTGCTGCGCTCGTAGTCGCCTACGTCCAATCCGATGTGGTCGAGCATGAATTCCTCCTGTGTCCAAGACCAGTCTGTCCGATAGCCGGCTGTCCAAATCCGCTCGGCTGCTGCGTCGTATTGACAGGGGCCGCGTAAGGTGCGGCCGAGTACCAGTCAGGAGGCGTCATGCCGAACTACATGCTGTTGTTCTACGCCCCCGTTGCCGATGAGGCGGAGCAGGCCGAACGCGATGCCGATCGCCCCGTTTGGCTCGAGCTCACCGAGAGCCTCCGCGAGGCCGGTCTGCTCGTCGCCAGCGGTCGGCTCCATCCGACGGACAGCGCCACGACCGTCCGGAGCCGCAACGGCGAGACCGAGCTGACCGACGGGCCGTTCGCGGTGACGAAGGAGATCCTGGGCGGCTACTACCTGCTCGAATGCCGCGACCTGGACGAGGCGCTGAAGGTGGCCGAGCGCGTGCCGCTGACGCGTTACGGATCGGTCGAGGTCCGGCCGGTGATGAGCCCCGAAGAGGTGCCCCGTGGCGACTCCGGCGATAGGACGACCGCGCCGCGGTGAGCGCGAGCGCTGAGCGGCGGCCTCCTGCGGACGACCAAGCGGCCGCCGCGCTCACTCGCGCCTTTCGCGACGAGCGGGCGGCCGTCCTCGCGACGCTGATCCGGCATGTCGGCGACTTCCAGCTCGCGGAGGACGCCGTGCAGGACGCGTTCGCTGACGCCGCCAAGGCCTGGCCGCGCGACGGCGTCCCGGCCAGCCCGGGCGCGTGGCTCACGACCGCCGCGCGGCGGCGCTCCATCGACCGGCTGCGGCGCGATCGCTCGCTCGCGGATCGCTCGGAGCGGCTGGCCGAGCTCATGCGCATCGACACCCAGGAACACGATTCGGTGAACCACGAGAGCTCCATCACGGACGACCGCCTACGGCTGATCTTCACCTGCTGCCACCCGGCGCTCGACCTGCCGGCTCGGGAGGCGCTGACACTCCGCGTGCTCGGCGGCCTGACCACCGGTGAGATCGCGCGCGCGTTCCTGGTGGCCGAGCCGACGATGGGCAAGCGGATCGTGCGCGCCAAGCGCAAGATCGCCGACGCACACATCCCCTATCGCGTGCCCCCCGACGAGGAGCTGCCCGACCGCCTGCGCGGGGTGCTGCGCGTCATCTACCTCATCTTCAACGAGGGCTACTCGGCATCGGAGGGCGACCGCCTCGTGCGCGGCGAGCTGTGCGCGGAGGCGATCCGGCTCGGGCGGCTGCTGGCCGAGCTGATGCCGGACGACGCCGAGGTGTGGGGACTGCTGTCGCTGATGCTGCTGCACGACACGCGCCGCGACGCGCGCGTCGACGACGAGGGGCACTTCGTGCCGCTCGGCGACCAGGACCGCTCGCGCTGGGATCCGGATCGGCTCGCCGAGGGCCTGCGCGCGCTCGAGCGCTCGGTGCGGCTCAGGCGGCCCGGCGAGTACGGGCTACAGGCCGCGATCACGGCGCTGCACATCCAGGCGGCGGATCTCGAGGAGACCGATTGGGGGCAGATCGCCGAGCTCTACGGCGCGCTTGTGAAGCTGAATCCGTCCCCGGTCGTCGAGCTCAACCGCGTCGCGGCCGTGGGCTTCGCCTGCGGCCCCGAGGAAGGCCTCGAGCTGATCCAGCCGCTGCTCGACGACCCGGCCCTCGATCGCTATCAGCCGCTCCACGCCACGCACGCCGAGCTGCTCCAGCGGGCCGGCGACCGCGCGGGCGCCGAGCGCGCCTACGAGCGGGCGATCGCGCTGAGCGCCAACGAGGTCGAGCGCTCCGAGCTCGAACGGCGGCGCCGCACCCTGCACGCCGGCTGACGCCGGGCTGTCCAAATCGGACGTCCCGGTGCGTCGTATCGATATGACCGACTCACAGACAGCTCGTCGTAAGTGGCTCGCGCTCGCGCTGCTCTGCAGCGTCCAGTTCATGGTCGTGCTCGACGTCGCGATCGTGAACGTTGCACTCCCCTCGATCAAGGAGGACCTGGGCTTCTCGCAGGAGAACCTCCAGTGGGTGATCAGCGCGTACGCGCTGATGTTCGGCGGCTTCCTGCTGCTCGGCGGTCGAGCGGCCGACCTGCTCGGACGCCGCCGCATGTTCGTCGCGGGCCTGGCGGTGTTCAGCGCCGCCTCGCTCCTGTCCGGCATCGCGTGGAGCGACGGTGCGCTGATCGGATCGCGCGCGCTCCAGGGCCTCGGCTCGGCGATCATCTCCCCCGCCGCCCTGTCGATCCTCACCACCACCTTCGACGAGGGCAGTGAGCGCAACCGCGCACTGGGTGCGTGGGGAGCTGTCGGTGCCTTCGGAGCGGTCGCCGGTGTCCTGCTCGGCGGGGTCTTCACAGAGCTGCTCAGCTGGGAGTGGATCTTCTACGTGAACGTGCCCGTCGGGATCGCCGCGCTCGCGTTGACGCCGGTGCTGCTCGCGGAGAGCCGCGGGGCGCGCGGGCAGAGCTTCGACCTTCCCGGCGCGGCGCTCGTCACGAGCGGCATGGTCGCGCTCGTCTATGGGTTCACTCGCGCCGGCAACGACGGCTGGACGGCCTCCGGAACGCTCGTGCTGTTCGGGCTGGCGGCCGTGCTGCTGGTCGCCTTCGTGGCACGCGAGGCGCGCACCCGCGATCCGCTGATGCCGCTGTCGATCTTCAGGCTGCGCACGCTCGTCGGCGCGAACGTCGCGGGCGTCCTCGTCGGCAGCGTCACCTTCTCGATGTTCCTGATGCTGACCCTGTACATGCAGCAGGTGCTCGGCTACTCGCCGCTCGAGACCGGCGTCGCCTACCTGGCGGTGGCGCTGAGCTCGATCGTGTGGTCGACCGTCGCCGCGAGCCTGGTCACGCGCGTCGGCGTGAAGCCTGTGCTCGTCGCCGGCATGTCCTGCTTCACGGCGGGCCTCGTGTACTTCACGCAGGTGTCCGTCGGCGGCTCGTACCTCGGCGACCTGCTGCCCGGCCTTCTGCTGATCGGAGTGGGGCTCGGCTTCTCGCTCGTGCCGATCTCGATCGCCGCGCTGGCCGGCGTCCGGTCGTCGGAGGCCGGGCTCGCGTCCGGTCTGATCAACACGTCCCAGCAGATCGGCGGCGCGCTCGGCATCGCCGCGCTGTCGGCGGTTGCGACCTCGACGACGAGCGACGGCGTAGCCGCGGGCGATGGGCTCCCCTTCGCGCTGACCGACGGCTTCCATACGGCCTTCGCCGTCGGCGCGCTCGCCGCGCTCGCCGGGGTGCTCGTCGCGCTGGTCGTGATCCGGCGGCGCGACCTCGCCGAAGCGGAGCCCATTCCCCAGGGGGCCTAGCCGACGGGCGGCGCGCAGTCGGGATCCGAGGCGTCGCCTCCGTGGCGCGCGGCGCACCACGTGTACCACGCGGGGCGGCGCGCGCCGAGCTCGTCGACGAGCGCCGAATCCCACACCGGGTTGTGGTCGCGCATGTGGTAGTAGCTGATCCGGCTGACGCGCGGCTCCGCCGCCAGCGGTCCGGTGATGAAGCTGACGACGGCGTTTTGCTGGTCAGGTGTCAGCGCGATCTTGATCGCGCCGTTCTTGTCGCGCCGCTCGAGGATCCCGCCCACCTCGGTGATCCAGACGTCGAGCGGCGCGTCCGGCGGGAGCACGTTGTCGAGCAGATCGGTCGTGCTCTCGAGGCTCTGGCGCATCGCGCCGTCGTAGGGATGCCACGCCACCGCGTCGCCGAGCGTCCCGCCGGCGGCCAGGAAGGCGCGCACGTACAGCTCGACGGTGGAGTCGCCGTTCGCGTCCCGCCTCACCAGGTTGTCCGGCCCGTAGTCGTCGTGGAAGTCGGGCGAGAGCAGCCGGTCGGTGGGATGCGCGATGGCGATCAGCGCCGACAGCGAGCGCGAGTAGGCCGCCAGCGCCGCGGCGCCCTCTGGACTGCTGATCCAGCCCGAGCTCGGGTGGTTCGGCTCGTTGGCGGGGCTCCACCAGCTGACACTCGGGCTGAAGGCCGCCACGAAGCGCGCCACGCGGTCGAGCCAGACATCCGGGGTCACCGCTGCCACCGGCGTCCCGAAGGAGATCGCGACCTCGCTTGCGCCCGCCGCCCGCGCCAGCCCGATCCGATCCGCAACCTGGGCCCGGATCCCCGGGTCGTCGAGCACGTCCCAGGGGACGATGAAGCGGAAGTGCTGCGGCCGCAGCAGCACGAAGGAAGCGTCGAGCGAACGGCTGGGAATGTGATCGTTGTCGGCGATGCCGAAGCCCGAGCCGCCGGCGGGCACGGACGCCTGCGCGCTCGCGGGCAGCCCGAGCGCGCACACGATGCCGATGAGAATGAGCAGCTTCCTTGAGACGTCCACTGACAGCTAATGGGTAGCGGACGCCGGCCTCGATTCGTGAGAGGGTGCCCCGATGAGCGCTGACCGCGCGTGGTACGACTCGGTCTACGGCGGCTTTGCCGACGAGCTCAATGCGGCGATCCGGGCCGAGGCGTTCGGAGAGGAGATCGGCCAGAACTCGTGGCTCACCGCGGACGAGCACCTCGGCTTCTTCCGCATGCTCGGCCTCGACGCATCGACAAACGTGCTCGAGGTGGCGAGCGGCTCCGGCGGGCCGGCGCTCTTCATGGTTCGCGAGACGGGCTGCCGCGTGACCGGGGTCGACCTGCACGACGACGGCGTCGCGACGGCGAACGCGGCGGCGGCCGCGGCGGGCCTCGCGGAACGGGCGCGCTTCCGGCGCGTGGACGCCCGTACGGGGCTGCCCTTCGACGACGCCGGCTTCGACGCGCTCGTCTGCATCGATTCGATCAACCACATGTACGAGCGCGAGGCGGTGCTGCGCGACTGGCAGCGCGTGCTGCGGCCCGGCGGGCGGCTGCTCTTCACCGACCCGATCGTCGTGACCGGGATGATCCGGCGCGAGGAGATGGTGCTGCGCAGCGGCGGGATGGGCGAGTTCGTCTTCACGCCGCCTGGATTCGACGAGCAGTTGCTGCGCGCCACCGGGTTCGACGAGCTCCAGGTCGAGGACCGGACTCCCAACATGGCCGCGGTCGCGGGGGCCTGGCGCCGCGCGCGTGCTGCACATGAAGCCGAGCTCGACGAGCGCGAGGGCCGCGAGACGAACGCGCGCTTCCAGGAGTTCCTGGGGGTGGTGGAACGGCTTGCGAGCGAGCGACGGCTGTCGCGGCTCGCGTTCCTCGCGCGCCGCGCCTGAGACGAGCTGAGATCAGGTACGCGCTCGTTCGGCCTCGGCCGCCCGCACGTACTCGAGCGCACGCTCGCGGCTCGCGTAGATCTCGAGCCGGATCACCTTCCCGTCGAGCAGCTCGAAGACGTGCGCGCCCTCCTGGTGGATCTCGACACCGCTGCCCCTGCCGCGGCCGATGTAGCGCGCAAGCACGACGACGTGGTCGCCGATCTCCAGGAAGTCGTCCGGCTCCGCCCGCCAGTGCTCCCACTCGCTCAGCCAGGCGCGCAGCCGCGAGTTCGGGTGCTCCGAGTCGCGATGGACGCCGTTGAGGCCGGGGAACTCATCCGACCAGCCCCACTCCATCTCGGGGTGGTAGACGTCGAAGATCGGGCTCCAGTCGCCGCGTCCCCAGTGCTCGTAGATGGGGCGCACGACATCGGCGTTGCCGTGGGCCATGGGCGCGAAGCTTAGGGCGGCGCCGGGCTGACGCGCCGCTAGCGGTAGGTCAGCAGCGAGCGGCCCGGCCGCTCGAGATAGGCGTGCTCGTTGAAGGAGACGAGCGTCGCGCCCGAGGCGCCGGTCACGACCTTGGTCACGCCGGCGTTGACGGCCACTCGGTTGAGCGCCACGAAGCCCTCGGGCGGCAGGCCGAGCAGCTGCACCGCGATCGCCGCGATCGGGCCGCCCGAGCTGGAGACGACCGCCGTCTCACCCGACTCGAGCGAACCGGTGAGCTCGGCGAACGCGCCCCCGACGAGGTCCCTGAACGCAGGCCACGAGCCGTCCTCCCGCCTGACCCAGTCCACGAGCGCCTCGTCGAGCAAAGCCTGGAAGTCGCGCTGCGTGCCCTCGAACTGGGTCGGCGAGGCGTGGCTCGCGATCAGCTCCTCGCTCTCGTATTCGTTCCAGCGCGCGTCGACCTCGACGTCGCGGCCGAAGCGCTCGGCGATCGGCAGGGCGGTGTCGCGCTGGCGGGCGAGCGAGCCCGCCAGCACGCGCGTCACGTTGATCTCACGGGCCTCCAGGTCGTCCGCGAGCGCCGCCGCCTGCTCGTGGCCGCGCTCCGAGAGCACGTCGTAGTCGGCACCGCCGAACGAGCCCTGGGCGTGGCGCACGAGGAGCACGGTCGGCACCGCGCGGAGACTAGAGCCCGGGCTTGAAGACCATGTCCCAGGCCGCGACCACCAGCAGCAGCACGATCAGCCAGTAGCCCCAGGACCAGCGCGTGAGCTGCCGGCGCGCCTCGTGCTCGTCGCCGTGCTCGAGCGCGCGCTCGGCGCCGAGCGCGGCCCGGCTCTGATGGGCAGCGCCGATCACAAAGGCGCCGCCGAACAGGCCGAGTGCGAGCAGCACCCAGAGCTGGCCGAAGTCCCAGGCCGCGTTGTCGAGGACCATCCAGACACCGAGACCGAGCACGGCGACGGTCGACGGCGCCAGGAGTCGGGGCCCGATCACGCGCAGGTTGCCGACGAAGCGCTCGATCGCGCCGGGCTCCCCCGCGCGCACGACCTGAACCGACAGCACCCCGAGCACGAGGCCGCCGCCGACCCAGGCCATCGCGGCGACGATGTGCCCGAACAGCAGCCAGTCGTAGAGGCCGGTCGCGAGCTTCATCCCGCTCACCCCCGCGCGGGCGAGAGCCGCTCCGCCAGCGGCACCTCGTCGAGCAGTAGCACGACCAGTGCGCCCAGCGCGGCGAGCGGGGCCGCGACCAGGAAGACGGTCTGCACGCCGTCGACGATGCCGGCAGCACCGTGGCCGGCCTGGGCGGCGAACACTGCGCCGAGCACGGCCGCGCCGGCAGCCCCGCCCACAGCCCGGAAGAAGCCCGTGGTGGCGGTGGCGACGCCGAGCTCTCCCCGCTCGACGCTGTTCTGCACGGCGACGATCAGCACCTGGCCGACCATCCCGAAGCCGAAGCCGAACACGACAAGGCCGATTCCGGTGGCGAGCTGCGAGGGCTCGCCCGCGAGCGCGGCCAGCAGCACGAGCGCGCCACTCATCAGCAACAGCCCGGCGACCGGGAAGCGCTTGTAGCGCCCGGTGCGGGTGATGCTGCGCCCGGACAGCGTGGTCGAGACGGTGATCCCGAGCATCGCCGGCGCCAGCAGCAGGCCGGCCTCGGTCGGGCTCGCACCCGTGGCGGTCTGCAGGAACAGCGGCACGAAGACCGTTATCGAGAACAGAGCGGCGGTCGCGAGGAAGAGGGCCGCGCTCGCCACTGCGACCGGGCGGGTGCGGAGCAGGTGCAGCGGCACGATCGGATCGGCCACGCGGCGCTCACGCGCCACGAGCGCACTCCCCAGCAGCACGGTCGTGCCGATCAGCCCGAGGATCTCCGGGGAGCTCCAGCCGAAGCGGTCACCGCCCCAGATGCAGGTGAGCAGGAACGCGCTCGTGGCGCCGGCGAGCAGCACGGCGCCGAGCGCGTCGAGCGGCTGCTCGGGCCTGCTCTGCTCCGGCGCGGGCAGGCGCAGCGCGAGCCCGGCGAGCGCGACCGCGCCGAGCGGCAGGTTGACGAGGAACACCCAGCGCCAGCTCGCGCTCTCGACGAGCACGCCGCCGAGCAGTGGCCCGACGATCGTGGCGACCGCGAAGGTCGCTGCGATGTAGCCCTGGTAGCGCCCGCGCTCGCGCGGTGCCACGAGGTCGCCGACGACTGCCATGGCGAGCGTCATCAACCCGCCGGCCGCCACACCCTGGATCAGGCGCGTGGCTATGAGCTGAGTGATGTCCTGCGCAGCGGCGCACAGCGCCGAGGAGGTCACGAACACGATCAGAGACAGCTCGAGCATGCGCTTGCGTCCATGACGGTCGCCGAGCTTGCCCCACAGCGGCGTTGTTGCCGCGGCCGCAACGACGTAGGCGGTCACGACCCATGAAAGATCGGTGACGCTCCCCAGCTCGCCCGCGATCGTGGGCAGCGCCGTGGCGAGGATCGTCTGGTCGAGCACCGCCGGCAGCATCGCGGCGACGATCGCAACGAACGGCAGGGCCACCGCCCTGGCATCGCTGAGATCGGAGAGACTCTGCTGGCTGTCAATGGATCTCCGAGTCATGTCTTCATCGTTCCCAACTTATAGTCGCTATAAACTTTTAGTCACTGTATCATGACCACATCGAAGATGGAACCCGGCCTGCGTGAACGCAAGAAGGAGCAGACGCGCCAGCTGATCGCCGACACGGCGCGGCGCCTGTTCGCCGAGCGCGGATTCGAGGCGGTGACCGTCGCCGAGGTGGCGCGGGCGGCGGGCGTGGCGGAGAAGACGGTCTTCAACTACTTCCCCACCAAAGAGGAGCTCTTCTACAGCCGCCTCGAGGCTTTCGAGGATGAGCTGCTCGCGGCGGTCCGCCGGCGGGCGCCCGGCGAGAGCATCCTGGCCGCCGTGCGCGGCTTCCTGATGGCGCAGCGCGGCGTGCTCGCGATGAAGAGCCCCGGCGGCGACGAGGAGGCGACCGAGCAGCTGCGCACCGTCACGCGCGTGATCACCGAGAGCCCGGCCCTGCTCGCGCGCGAGCGGCAGGTCTTCGCGCAGTACGCGGAGGCGCTGGCGGCGCTGATCGCCGACGAGATGGGCGCCCGCTCCGGCGCGATCGAGCCGCAGGTGGCCGCCAACGCGCTGCTCGGCGTGCACCGCGCGCTGATCGACTACGTACGTGCCCGCGCGCTGGCCGGCGCACCGGCGTCGCAGGTCTCCCGCGAGGTCCGTGCGCGCGCGAAGCGCGCGTTCGAGCTGCTCGAGGAGGGGCTCGGCGACTACGGGGTCGAGGACGGCTGAGCTTCGCGCGATGGGCGCATCGGACCCGCTGACGGGCATGCTCGACGGCCACATCGCGGTGGCCCAGGCCGCCGGCTCGCCCTTCTACGCGGCGCTGCTCGAACTGATGCGCGACGACGCCGCGGCGGGCGGCCCGGTCCACGTTGCGCTGCGTGAGCACGAGCGCGACCGCGTCGACGAGTGGGACGGCTTCAGGCTCCTCGCGGGCGTGCACCGCATGGTGCTGGCCGGGGACGCCGACGAGCTCAGGGCGCACTTCCCGTCCACGGGCGGGGACGGCGACGCGGCCGCGGCCTGGCCCGTGATCCGGGCGCTGATCGCGAGCGGCCGCGCCGAGCTCGTCGAGGCGCTGGCGCACCCGCTGCAGACGAACGCGCCGTCCCGCTCGAAGGCACTCGTCGGCGGCCTCTGCCTCGTCGCCGAGCGCACCGGGCTGCCGCTGCGGCTGCTGGAGCTCGGCGCGAGCGCCGGCCTGAACCTGCGCCTCGACCGCTTTCGCTACGAGCAGGACGGCGAAGCCTTCGGGCCGCCGGACTCCCCCGTGCGCTTCGTCGACTTCCTCACCGGGGGCAGGCCGCCGCTGGCCTCCGGGTTTACGGTGATGGAGCGCTCGGGCTGCGACCTCAATCCGGTCGACGCCACGACCGAGGAGGGCAGGCTGACCCTGCTCGCGTGCGTGTTCCCGGATGAGTTCGAGCGCTATGGGCTGCTCGAGCAGGCCATCGAGGTCGCGCGCGAGACCCCTGTGGTCGTCGAGCGCGCCGACCTGGCCCGCTGGATCGCCGCACAGCTCGCCGAGCCGCGGGCCGGGCTCGCCACGGTCGTCATCCACACGATCGTCTGGCCCTACCTGCCCGACGACGAGCGCGAGTCGGCCGAGGCCACAATCACCGCCGCCGGCGAGCGCGCCACGGCCGAGGCCCCGCTCGCGCTGCTCGGCTTCGAGGGCTCGGAGGCGGAACCGGCACTCATCCAGACGCACCTGACGCAGTGGCCCGGCGGCCGGCGCGAGCTGCTCGCGGAGTCGGCCCACCACCCCACCACCGTGCGCTGGCGCTAGCCGGCGTCAGGACACGGGCGGCGGAGTTCCCTCGGCGCTGGCCAGGAGGGCGGGTTCCCACTCGCACACCAGGCAGGCGTGCCGGAAGGCCGACCGGGCGAACTCGAGCGCCGTGGCGTGCGGATCGGGCGCGCCGCGCAGGTCGTCCCAATCGAGCACGTACAGGCCGAGGGCCGGCTCCCAGTGAGCCGCGGGAGGGGCCAGCTGCGCGTCGGCGAAGCCCTCGGGGGCCGGATGGGCGTAGGCATAGAAGGCCGCGCGACCGTAGCGCTCGTCGCCCGGCCACCAGCCGACCGCCACCTCCTGGGAGTCCATCGAGTTGCGCATGATGAAGTCGTCCGAGGGCGGATCGGCGCCTTCCCCCGAGAACAGGTTGACGCCCAGGTCGAACGAGCCCCACCAGGCGTGTACCGGCGTGGAGCGACCGCGGTAGGGCGCTCGGAACTCCGCCAGCACCAGCGCGGCATGGGTGGCGGCGGCAAAGTAGGGGCCTACCTGGGCGGGATCGTAGGTCGCGTGCTCGCGGTCCTCGTCCAGGGGAACGCTCCACTCCACCTCCTGAGGATGCAGATCAACCTCGAACGGGCCGGCGAGCTCGCGGACCGCCGCGAGCAGCTCCTGCGTGACGTCGGCGACGGGCCGGTCCGGTGCCAGCGGCACCCGCGCCGTGCGGCCGTCGCTGTGCTCCGCCAGCGCCTCGTGCGCGTGCAGGTCGAGACCGGCCACGAACGCGCCGGAGCCGTCCGGCGCGGGGAGCGGCCGCGTCTCCCAGCCACGCGCCGTCAGACGCAGGGCGGCGTGCTGAAGCTGAGGCTCGGGCGGTGCGAGCGCCACGGCAAGCTTGCCGAGCGTCTGCGTGTGTGCGTGCAGCGTGTCGCAGGTGTCGCGCCACTCGGCGTACTCGAGGGCGGGCCAAGGGGACATGGCGTCTAGCTACCCCGTCCGAGGCGCCGCTAGGCGTCGTCCTCGACGAGATGCTCCTGCGCCCACAGCGAGATCTGCGTCAGCGCCGGAATGAGCGCGGCGCCACGGTCGGTCAGCGCGTAGGAGACGGCGAGCGGCGGCCCCTCGTCGACCGTCCGGACGATCAGCCCGGCCCCCGCGAGGTCCGAGAGCCTGTCCGAGAGGACCGAATCCGAGATGCCGCCCATCGCGCGCGAAAGCTCGCGGAAGCCGGCCGGGCCGTCGCGCAGGTTGCCGAGCACCATGGCGTTCCAGCGCTTGCCGAGGAAGTCGAACGCGCGCGCGAGCGCGGCGTCGCCGCGGGCGCAGGCCTCGGTGGTGTGCGCCTGGGTCGGGGGCGCGGCGCTCGGCTTTCGGGTGCTGGCCATCAGCAACATGCTAGCGTCTCCGATGTCGCTAGTCTTTTCGAAGTAGCTACGTATTCTGTTGCCGATAGTCGATCACAAGCTTTGGAGACAAACATGCACGACTCTTCTCCCGGCCATCCCTCAGTCGTCGTCGTGGGTGGCGGCTACGCAGGCATCACCGCCGCCAAGGCACTCGACGACGTCGCCGACGTGACGCTCGTCGACCCCACCGAGGCGTTCGTCCACAACGTGGCCGCCTGGCGCTCACTGGTGGAGCCGGAGTGGCTCGAGCGGATCTTCCTCCCCTATGAGCACCTGCTCGCGAACGGGCGCTTCGTGCGTGATCGCGCCGTCGCGGTGGAGGGCCGGCGCGTGACGCTGGCTTCCGGCGACACGCTCGAGCCCGACTACCTCGTGCTCGCCACCGGCTCCGCCTACCCGTTCCCCGCCAAGGTCGAGGAGCCCGACGTCGCCTCGGCGCGCGCCCGCGTCCTCGAGGCGCACGAAGCGCTGCTCGGGGCCGAGCGCGTGCTGATCGTCGGCGCCGGCCCCGCCGGGCTCGAGCTCGCCGGCGAGATCAAGGCGTTCCACCCGAGCAAGCGGGTGACGATCGCCGATATCTCCCCGGACATCCTCGCCGGCCCCTACGACCAGGCGCTGCGCGACGAGCTGCGGCGCCAGCTCGACACACTCGGGATCGAGCTCCGCCTGAACGCGCAGCTGCACGAGCTTCCGGATGCGGCGCCCGCGACGCTTGCCCCTATCACGGTCCACACGGCGAACGGTGGAACGCTCGACGCGGACATCTGGTTCCGCGCGTTCGGCGTGCGGCCGCACAGCGAGTACCTCGCCGGAGGCTCGCTCGACGACCGCCGCAACGAGCGCGGCTACCTGCGCGTCGACGAGCACCTGCGCGTGGCCGGCGAGGAGCGGACCTTCGCGATCGGCGACCTCGGCGACGCGGACCGCGACATGGCAGGCGTCGCGTCGCGCCAGGCAGAGCTGGCGGCGGCCAACATCCGCGCGCTGATCACGGGCGACGGGGAGCTCGCGGCCTGGGAGACCTTCCCCCCGCTGATCGCGATCCCACTCGGTCCCGAGGGCGGGTCCGGCTTCCTCGGCGACGGGGTGGCCGACTCCGCCACGATCGCGCAGGTCAAGGGCCGCGACATGCTGATCGACAACTACGCGGCGCTCTTCGACGCCGCGCCGGAGGAGGTCTGCGTCAGCAGCTGACGCACCCGGCCGGCCGCCGCGTAGGGTCGGGGCGTGGCCGACGAGCTCGTAAGCCGGTCGATCGAGCTGCCGAGCGGGCCGCTGCGGGTGCTGCAGCCGGACTACGCGGCGGAGCTGCCGGACGACGGCCCCGTCGAGTGGGCGCCGCTCGCCCCCTACTGGTCGGTCCTCTGGCGCAGCGGCGTGGCGCTCGCGCGCGAGCTCGACGGCGCGCCGCTGCGAGGCGTGCGGGTCGTCGAGCTCGGCTGCGGGCTCGCCTTGCCGAGCATCGCCGCCGCCCGGGCGGGCGCCGACGTGCTCGCCACCGACGGGACGCCCGAGGCGCTGACGCTGGCCGAGCGGAACGCGGACGCGAACGGCGTCCGCTTGACCACGGCCCTGGCGGACTGGTTCGAGCCTGCCGAGCTCCTGCGGCAGGGGCCGTTCGACGTCGTGCTGGCGGCGGACGTGCTGTACGAGCGCCAGAACGTGGCCGCGCTGCTGACGCTGCTACCGCGGCTCGCGCCCGAGGCGTGGGTCGCCGACCCGGGCCGGCCGGCAGCCTCCGCATTCCTCGAGCAGGCGGAGGCGCACTGGCCGGTGGAGACGCGCGTGCGCGGCGTCGTGAGCATCCACAGGCTGCGGCCCGGCGCGGCGGCGGGCGCCGCCGGGTAGGACCTTGGTGAGCGCGGGAGGCCGCTAGGCGGTCTTCAGCATCCCGGAGTCGACCAGCAGCTCGGTGCCCAGGGTGCTCGCGGACCGAGGCGACGCGAGGAACACCACGGCGTCGGCGATCTCCTGCGGATCGGCGAGCCGGCCGCTGGTCAGCTGCATCATCTCGGGCGCCAGCGTGGTCAGCACCCCGTCCCGGTCCGCGCCGACATGGGCGGCGAAGATGTCGGCCGCTCCACCCCGGTCCGTCCACCAAGGGGTCAACACGGGCCCCGGGCACACGCCGTTGACGCGGATGCCCTGCGGGCCGAACTCCTCGGCAAGCGCCTTGGTCAGGTTGATCATCGCCGCCTTGGCCGCGCCGTAGTCCACGTTCACGCCCGAGGGCTGGCGGCCGTGCACCGACGACACGTTCACGATCGCGCCCTCTCCTCGCTCCAGCATCACGGGGATCGCGGCGCGAGAGGCCCGGACGGCGGAGAGCAGGTTGAACTCGAGCATGTCGCGCCAGTCGTCATCGCCGAGGCCGAGGAAGCCGAAGCGCGGCAGGCTTGTGCCCGGCGGCGGCCCGCCGGCGTTGTTGACCAGCACGTCCAGCCTTCCGAACCGCCGGACCGCGGCGGCGACCAGGCTCGCCGGAGCCTGTGGATCCATCAGGTCTGCAGGCACGTGAACCAGCGCGCCGGCCGGTTCGAACTCGGCGGCCAGCTCGTCGAGCTCGGGGCTGCGGTTGCGTGAGCCCACGACGACGTTGGCGCCCTCCTCGAGCAGGGTGCGGGACACGGCCAGTCCGATGCCCTTGGACCCTCCGGTTACTACGGCAACGCGGCCGTTCAGATCGAGATTCATGCCCATGGAACGCCGCGGTGGACCCTGGCGTGAGATCGGTGGCCCGGGTCAGCCGCCCCCGAATGCTCCCGGTCGCTGTGCGGCTCGCAGCGACCTCCGCAGTGCGAGCGCATGCGCCCCGTCCGCGCGGGCGCCGCGCGCGCTGAGCAGCTCGAAGAGCCCTCCGAGCACCGCGTCGGCCAGGCCGTGGGCGCAGCGTCGCCGGAGGTCGATCCGCTCGAGTGGCCGGTCGAAGCTCGCCGGGGCGACGAGCACGAGCTCGTCCGCTTCCTCGAAGCCGACAAACCAGTTGAGGCCGGAGGACAGCAGCGACAGCGACACGCCGGCTCGCCGCGCGACCTCGAGGTAGACGGCGGCGAGCAGCTCCGGCCGGCCGCGCCCGCTCGCGAGCACGCGGTCGAGCATCAGGCCGTCCGGATCGCCAGCCGCGCCCGGGCACAACCCACCGCCCTCGCCGATCGCTTCGATCAGGCGGGCTGCGGCGGCCTCGTGCGGAAGCGACGCGATGCCGAATGCCGGGCGCGCGAGCTCATCCAACCGCTCGAGCGCGGCAGCATCGTCGACCGGATGGAACTCCGCGGCCAGCGCCAGCAGGAACCGGTCGACCGGCGGACGGCCCCTGGCGCACCAGCGAGCGAATGCCGACTCCGCGGCCTTTGCCCGGTTCGCGCGATCGAACGCCGAAGCTCCCACCTGCACCCGCTCCCTCGGTCGTGGTCGAATTCCGACTCAACGTATCAGGTTTTATTAGGGCACCCTAACCCCACTGGGCTGAGGAGGATTCAGTCGCGGATTGCCGCGAGCCGCGAGGCTGGGTGGCCGGCCCTCATCGCAGGCGGGCCTCAGGCTCCTCCTTCCCAGGTGTCGACGAGCCGGCCGATCGCTCGCCCAAGCCCGCCGCGCGCCTCGCGACCGCCGAGCGCGAGTTGGGCGCCCAGGCGCGACTCGGGGAGCGCGACAGTTTCTCCGGGCTCGCCGGTCCCGCCGATGCCGCCGGGCGCAGCGGCGCGTTCGTCCGTCTGTCGCGCGCGGTTCATCACGAGCGTCGGGTCGGGCCCCACCCGCGCCACGCACTCGATCGCAACACGGGCGAGCGTCGGCTCGACCGCGGGCGTCGTGACGATCAGCGTGCGGTCGGCGATGCACGCCGGCGCTCCTCCCAGGGTTGCCGAGCCGGCGTCGATCACGAGCGGCGCAAGTCCGCGCAGGGCATCGCTCAGCGAGCTCGGGTCCGCCCCGCGCACCAGGCAGAGCCGGCCGAGTGGACGCGCTCCGCCGGGCAGATCCTCCAGCGCACGCGCGAGCCTGGCCGCGGCCTTGGTGGCGAGCGGGAGCCCACCCGGCCTCGCCTCGCATGCCACGGCTGCGGTGCCGCTTGCGTCTCGCGCCGCCAGCTCCGACGCGACCGCGCGCGACACCACGGTCGCACCACACCCGCCTGCGAGACCGAAGACGGCGATGACCGGCCGCGTCACCGGAACGGCGAGCGGACCCGGGGCCGACTCACCCCGGAGGCCGCCGGGATCGGCCGCGTCCCCCAGCCCCTGCGCGTCGCCTGTGGCCGGCGGATCGAGCAGGAACGATCCAGCAGCCCCCAGCAGCACCTGCAGCCTCCTTCGCTGCGGGCCGCCGGATCCCCATGTCCGCGAGCCGGTCACGGCGCCTCCACCGCCGCCTCCCCCGTCACCGTCAAGCGTTCGCCGAGCGCGTGCAGCAATGCCGGCGGACGCAGCCGCACACCGACCCGGCCGCCCGAGACACTGACCTCCGCGCGGGCGCGCGACCAGCCCGGCAGCGCCTCGCGGGCTCCAGCCCGGGCGTCACCCCCGGCTGCGAGCGCGAGCGCCCCGGCCTCCGCCGCGTTCCCCGCCAGCACGCTCGCGTAGCCCACGGACAGCAGCTGGAACACCGCCAGCGCCAGCGCAACGAGCAGCGGCAGCACTCCCAGAAGCTCCACGCTCGCCTGGCCGTGCTCGCGCGCACCAGGGCCGTACGCCCTCACCGCTCCCTCCCGAGCGACGACACCGCCGTCATCTCCACCGGTGAGCGCCAGCGGCGCAGCAGCAGCGGCATGAGCACCTTGACCCTGACCCCACCGGCACGGATGCGCTCGACGGAGAGCCCGGGCTCCATCGAGTCCGGCAGGGCGCTACGGGCGGCGCGTGCGGGACTCGACCCGACGGTGTCGGCGCGCGCGGCCGCCCGCGCGGCGCCGGCGGTCAACCAGAGCGTGTGCCCGGCCAGCGCGATCTGCCAGGCCGCCAGCGCCGCCAGGATCACGAACGGGATCACGGCCACCAGCTCGACGGATGCCTGGCCGCTCTCCGGGCTCACCTGCCCGCTCTCCGGGCTCGCGCGTGTCATGGCACGACCATCCCGCGACGCCTGTGACGGGACAAGACGCGGGTGTTACAGGTGCGTCACGAGAGCGCTAAAAGCCCACACGCGGGCACACGGAGCGCCCCTACTCGTAGCGCCGATACCGCGTGTAGACCCAGAAGAGCCCGTACGAGGCGGCCGCGAGCAGCGCGAACCAGACCAGCACGCCCGCGCCGCCGGCGTCGAAGAGCCGGTCGGTGGCCGTGAACGTCAGCACCGCCAGCCCGAGCGACCCGTAGAGAGCCAGTCGCAGGGACGCGTCGAGCGTCTCGAGCTCGAAGCGGTACTGGCGATGGAGCCGGAACACGAGGAACGCGATCGCGGCGAAGAACGCGATCGTCAGCAGGGTGAGCACGACGTCGAGCGCCGCGCCGCCCCCCGGCAGCACCGTGAGCGCGAGCGCAATCACCATCACGACGCCGAACTTCCAGGCGAACTGCACGAAGCGAAGGCTATAGATCGCGCCGACGCCCTCGGCCACGAACCCGCCCACGGCCGTGCCACGATCTCCGCGTGAGGAAGATCGACGTGACCGAGCGCCGCGCGCGGCTTTCGACGCGCCACCGGCTCGCCCCCGGCACGCGGGCATCCGACCCGACCGAGGCAGCCCGCAGCCTCGTCTGCCTGCACGCCACCGACCCGGCGACCGTGTACCTGTCGGCCTGGGCGCGCATGGACGAGATGAAGGTCGCCGACCTCGACCGCGGGCTCTACGAGGAGCGCTCGCTCGTCAAGCACCTGTCGATGCGCCGCACGCTGTTCGTCTTCCCGCGCGAGACCATGGCCGTCGCGCAGTCGGGCGCGAGCGACCGCGTCGCCGAGGGCGAGCGCCGCAGGCTGATCAAGGACGTCGACAAGGCCGGCCTCTACCCGGACGGCGAGCGCTGGCTCGCCGATGCGAGCGCCGAGGTACTGAACGCGCTCGCCGACGGCCGCGAGGCCAGCTCGAGCGAGCTGCGCGACGAGACCCCGCTGCTCGAGGGGGCGATCGAGTACGGGAAGGGGAAGTCCTGGGGCGGCATGGTTGCGGTCGGCCCACGGGTGCTCACCGTGCTGTCCGCGGCGGGCCGGATCGTGCGCGCGTCGAACAACGGCTCCTGGACCAGCTCGCGTCCGCGCTGGGCGTCGATGGAGGCCTGGCTCGGCGAGCAGCTCGATCCGCCGCCGGCGCCGGAGGGCGTGGCCGGGCTCGTCGAACGCTGGCTGCGGGCCTTCGGGCCCGGCACCGCCGCCGACATCAAGTGGTGGCTGGGCCAGACTGCCGGCGCGGTCAAGGGGGCGCTTCACCACCTCGAGGCGGTCGAGGTCGAGCTCGAGGGAGGCACGACCGGATATCTGCTGCCCGACGACCTCGAGCCCACGCCTGCCCCCCGGCCCTTCGCCGCCCTGCTGCCGCCGCTCGACCCGACGACGATGGGCTGGTACGAGCGTGACTGGTACCTCGGCCCCTACAAGGAGCAGCTGTTCGACACCACCGGCAACGGCGGCCCCACCGTGTGGTGGGACGGCCGCATCGTGGGTGGCTGGCGCCAGGACGACGCCGGCGGGGTCGAGCTGCAGATGCTCGAGGACCCGGGCCGCGATGCGCGTGACGCGATCGAGGCCGAGGCCGCGCGCTTGACCGACTGGTTCGAGGGCACGCGCGTCCTGCCGCGATTCCCGTCGCCGCTCTCGAAGGCGCGCGCTAGCTGATGGTGCCGGTGCCCACGAGCACCAGCACGATCGCTCCGAGAGCGACCCGATAGATCACGAAGATGTCCATCGTGTGGCTCGTGAGCCAGCGCAGCAGGAACGCGATGGCGGCGTAGCCGGTGACGAAGGCGAGCAGCGTCGCGACCGCGAGCTCCGCCGCGCCGGTGTGCTGACCCTCCTCGCCGCTCACGATCGAGCCGAGCTCGAGCAGCCCGCTGAGCACCACGGCCGGGATCGACAGGAGGAACGAGAAGCGAGCCGCGGCGGTCCGGTCGAAGCCGAGGAAGAGGCCGGCCGTGATGGTGGAGCCCGAGCGCGACACGCCCGGGATCAGCGCGAGCGCCTGCGCCATGCCCATCAGGAAGCCGTCGCGCGTGCCGATCTGCTCGATCGTGCGGTTGCGCTTGCTGGTCTTGTCCGCCACGAACAGGACCAGGCCGAGCACGATCAGCGTCACGCCGATCAGGTACAGGTCGCGCGCGCCCGTCTCGATCTGGTCCTTGAAGATGATCCCGAAGATGCCGATCGGGATCGTGCCGAGCAGGATGTACCAGCCGAGCCGCGCATCGAGCTCCCGGCGCGCCTCGCGGTCGCGCACCGAGCGCAGCCAAGCGCGCGTGATCCGGATGAGATCGTGGCGGAAGTAGAGGAGGACGGCGGCCATCGTCCCGAGCTGGGTCACGGCGGTGAACGCAGCGCCTGGATCCTCCCAGCCGGCGAAGGCGGGAATGATCCGCAGGTGCCCGGTGCTCGAGATCGGCAGGAACTCGGTGAGTCCCTGCGCGATGCCCAGGACGATTGCCTCGATCATCGACACGGCCGCGGAAGGCTAGTTCAGCCGGCCGCTGGCGGTATCGTTTGCCCTGGATGCGGCTTCTGGCGCCGATAATCGTGATCGCGACCTCCCTCGTGCTGGCCGCGCCGGCCTTCGCCGGCGACAACGGACAGGGCCTCGTCGGCGAGACGGACGACCGGCTCGTCACCTTCTTCTGCCTCGGCGTGGTGATCTTCTTCGCCGTCTTCGTCGTGCTCGCGTCGGCCCTTATGGGACGGCTCGATAAGCGCAAGGACGAGCGCAAGGCCGTCGAGCTGCGCAAACGCGTCGGCTGGTAAAGGCCCCAGAAATGCCGTGACCCCGGCGGTCAGGCCGGGGTCACGAGCGAGGAGGGATCTGCACTGACGATGCTCGCGGCCATCGCGCCCCGCGATGTGAAGAGGCTGAGAAATGAAAGGGTTTGTCGCCATGGATCCGGTGACCTACGAGCGCCAGGGCGCGGCGGCGGTGCTGACGATCGACCGTCAGGAGCGCCGCAACGCGATCGACGGGCCCACCGCCGAGCTGATCGCGGACGCCTACGACCGTTTCGAGGCGGACGACGACGCGCGCGTGCTCGTGATCACCGGCGCCGGCGGCGTGGCTTTCTGCGCGGGCGCCGACCTCAAGGCGATCGAGAGCTTCGCGCCGCGCATGGACGACCCGCGCGGCCCGCTCGGCATCAGCCGGGTGATCTCGCCCAAGCCCACCATCGCCGCGATCTCGGGCTGGTGCCTGGCGGGCGGCCTCGAGCTGGCGCTCTGGTGCGATCTGCGCATCGCCACGGGTGAATCGCGGCTCGGCTTCCCCGAGCGGCGCTGGGGCGTGCCGCTCGTGGACGGCGGCACCCAGCGACTCCCGCGCATCGTCGGCCTTGGCCGGGCGCTCGACCTGATCCTGACCGGGCGCATCATCGACGCCGAGGAGGCCCACTCGATCGGCCTCCTCACCGAGATCGTGCCGGCGGGACGCCACCTCGAGCGCGCGCTCGAGCTGGCCGAGGCGCTCGCGCGCTTCCCGCAGGACACGATGCTCGCGGACCGGCTCGCGGCAATCGAGGGCGTCGGCCTCACGTTCACGGAGGGACTCCAGATGGAGGCCCGCAGCGCCCTGCCCACCCGGGAGACGGCCTGGCGCGGAGCCGGCCGCTTCGCTGCCGGGGAGGGGCGCGGCGGGGCGGGCGTCTAGCCTGGGCTGTCGTGCCCGCGATAGAGGTCACCGACCTGCGCAAGTCATACGGCCCGGTCGAGGCCGTGCGCGGGCTCTCCTTCAACGTCGAGCGGGGTGAGGTCTTCGGTCTGCTCGGCCCGAACGGCGCCGGGAAGACCACCACGGTCGAGATCCTGGAGGGCTATCGCAAGCCCTCGAGCGGCGAGGTCCGCGTGCTCGGCCGCGACCCTCAGCAGCGTGATCGTGAGCTTCAGCAGCGCGTCGGGATCGTCCTGCAGAGCTCCGGCTTCTACCCGCGCGTGACAGTGCGCGAGGCGCTCGAGCACTTCGGCAAGCCCTACGCGAACCGGCGCGATGCTCGCGAGACGATCGAGCTGGTGGGGCTCGCCGAGAAGGCCGACACGAAGGCGAAGGACCTGAGCGGCGGCCAGCGTCGCCGTCTCGATCTCGCCCTCGCGCTCGTGGGAGATCCCGAGCTGATCTTCCTCGACGAGCCCACCACGGGCTTCGACCCCGCCGCACGCCGAACCGCCTGGGGCGTCATCGACAAGCTCAAGCAACTTGGCAAGACCGTCCTGCTGACCACCCACTATCTGGACGAGGCGCAGGCGCTCGCCGACCGGGTCGCGATCGTCAAGGACGGCGTGATCGTCGCAGAGGGTGCGCCCGGCGAGCTGAGCCGCGCCAGCGCGCGCTACCGCATCTCCTACATCGCGGCCGACGGCCGGCGCATCGAGCACGGCACCGATGACCCAACCAGCCTCCTTCACGAGCTGACCGCCGAGGCGCTCGCCCGCGGCGAGCGACTCGAGGGGCTCGAGGTCACCCACCCGACACTCGAGGACATCTACCTCGAGCTGACGGCCGAGGCCGAGCCCGCCAGGGAGACGGTTCCGTGAGCACCGCCGCCCTCGCCTGGAGCCAGTTCCGGTTCGAGCGCAAGCAGTTCTGGCGCAACCCGAGCGCGGCCTTCTTCAACTTCCTGCTGCCGATCCTCTTCCTCGTGCTCACGGCGAGCGCCTTCTCGGGGGACGAGGACGTGCTGGAGGTGCTGGTGCCCGGCATCGCCGCCATGGGTGTCGTCGCGACGACCTTCACCGCACTTGCGTTCGCGGTCACCTTCCGCCGGGACGAGGGGATCCTCAAGCGCGTCCGCGGCACGCCGATGCCCGAGAGCGCCCTGCTCACCGGCCTGATCGCCTCCGCGACCCTCAACGCGTTCCTGCAGGTGGCCATCATCGTCACCCTCGGCAACGTGGTCTACGGCGTCGAGTGGCCCCAGGATCCGCTGCTGCTCGCAGGCTTCACGGCGCTCGGCGTGATCTGCTTCGCGTCGCTCGGGGTGGCCTTCTCGCACGTGATCCCGAACGAGGACGCTGCTCCCGCCTTCACCAACGCCGTCTTCCTGCCGCTCATCTTCATCTCCGGGGTCTTCTACTCGGCGGACGGACTCCCGAAGGCGCTGCTCGCCATCGCGGAGGCGCTGCCCCTGAAGCATCTGGTCGACGGGTTCTCGCACGCCATGGTCGGAGGCGGCTCCGACGTCGCAAGCGGCGCGGCGATCATCGCCGGCTGGGCGGTCGCCGGCATCTTCCTGGCGGTGCGCTTCTTCAGGTGGGAGTGAATGACCAGCCGGGGGGCTCACGCCCCCCGGGCCCCCCGGTGGCACCTGGCTGGCCGCGCCGATTACAGCTTGAGCGCGTGCCCGTGCCGGCGCAGCCAGCGCTCGTGCTCGCGCCAGCCCGGGCAGCGTGAGGCGAGCAGGTCCCAGAAGCGCTGCGAGTGGTCGTGCACCTCGAGATGGGCGACCTCGTGCTCGACGACGTAGTCGAGGATCTCGGCCGGCGCCAGCAATAGCCGCCAGTTGAAGCTCATCGCGCCGGTCGAGGAACAGCTCGCCCAGCGCGTCCGCTGGCCGCGAACCTGGAGGCTCGTGTAGGCGAGCCCGGCGCGGGCGACCGCGGCGTCGAGCCGCGCACCCACTTCCACGCGCGCGCGGCGCCGATACCAGCGCTCGAGCGCATCGGCGAGCGAG
Organism: uncultured Thermoleophilaceae bacterium; assembly: GCA_963739095.1. Classification (GTDB taxonomy): domain Bacteria; phylum Actinomycetota; class Thermoleophilia; order Solirubrobacterales; family Thermoleophilaceae; genus JACVRW01. The sequence goes on along the minus strand of CAVTZF010000001.1, from coordinate 114,752 downwards.
CCGCCCGGCGGCAGCACGACGCTCAGCCGGTCGCCGCGGCGCGCGACATGCGGCCGCGCGCGCCCTGGCTCGGCCCGCACAGCGAGGGCAAGCCGGGTCCCGAGATAGGGCAGCTCCCCACCGTCCTCGAGCCGGGCGGGCGGGAACTCCGCCTCCGACTCCCGCATCCGGCGGAGCGTCCGCTCGATCCAGGGCCGCTTCTCCTCCACGAAGGGCTCGATCTGACGGTGCGGGAAGCGCCGCGGCACCACGACCTCGACCCCGTCGCCCCCCACGAGGATGCGGGCGTGGCGGGCGCGGTCCGAGCGCCGGATCGTGTAGGGGACCGAGGACACGCGGCGAGGATAGGCGCCGCCTCGGCCGTGAGAGACGGGCTTTAGCCGCGGCGCCCCGGCGTCCAACACCTGTCCAGCGCCGTCAAAGGCGTGCCCGACATGCCGAAAAGACCTGCAACCTGCGCCGCCGTGCGAGCACGACGCCGCCGGGACCCAAGCGCCTAGACCAAGGCACCCCATAAGGCTCGAAAGGAGCTGTGCAGTGTCCATGACCAAGAAGGTCCTCCGGACCATCGTCGTGCTCGGACTGATCGGAGCGCTCGCCGCAGTCGGCGCTTTCTCCGCCTTCTCGAGCCAGACGGAGAACCCGGGTAACGAGATCACCACGGGTACCGTCGACCTGTCGGACAACGACTCCGGCAGCGCCCTCTACAACCTCACGAACGCGAAGCCGAGCGATCCTCAGCAGCGCTGCATCGAGGTGAGCTACACCGGCTCGCTTCCGTCCGAGGTGAAGATGTACCGCGTCCCGGGCGCTCCGCTCGGCTCGCTTGCCGCGAACGTGACCGTCACGGTCCACAGCGGCACGCAGGCCTCGCCGAGCTTCCCCGGTTGCGCCGGCTTCACCGCCGAGGACATGCTCTACAACGGCAAGCTGAACGCGCTTCCGACCGACTGGAACACCGGCCTCCTCGATGCCCCCGGCAGCGACGGCGACTGGGACCAGAACGAGAAGCTCGTTTACCGCGTGACCGTGTCGGTCGACGACGTGCCGGCCGCCGAGGGCCAGACCACTGGCGCTCACACCCTGCGCTGGGAGGCGCGCAACCTCTAAGCGAGATAGAGGATCGAGGAGTCACATGACCTCCTCGTCGCAGCGCGCCGCGAGGGCGGCCGGTCTCGTGACCGGCCTCGCCCTCGCGGCGCTGCTCGTCTTCGCGATGCGCGTGCCCGCCTCGGACCAGCCGCTCGGTGCAGGTGTGCGCGTCGAGGTCCTGCCGCCCGGCGAGCTCGACGCGGGCGCCGATCCCGTGCTGATCTCAGCGCGGAACCTCGTCGCGGGCGAGGAGCGACGTGGCGCCGTGCCGCTGCGGAACATCACGGTGGGCGACGTGAGGGTTCGCGCGCGCGTACGCGCGCGCGGGCTGGGCAGGGCGATCCGGGTGGAGCTGCGGGCCGGCGGCCGCAAGCTCCGCCGCGGATTCCTGCTCGCACGTGGCGAGACCACCATGCTGCGTGCCCGCGCCTGGATCCCCGCCGGAGCCGAGGGCTACGAGGGGCGCAGCGCGCGGGTCGCGCTTGCCCTGCGCACCGAGCTGGTCGAGGCGCGGCCATGAGCGGCGCCAGCGCCGCCGCGCGTCCGGCGCCCGCCCGGCTCGCGCTCGATCTCGCGCGCACCGCAATCCGCTTTCCCGTCTTCGCCGCGGCCGGCTTCGTGCTCGGCATCGCGCTGGCACTCGCCCTGCCGCTCGCGTTCGACGCGCGCCCGCTGACCGTGCTTTCGGGCAGCATGGAGCCGACGCTCGGCACCGGCGACGTGACAGTCGTCCAGCGGATCGCGCCGCTCGAGGCGCGCCCCGGCGACATCGTCACCTTCCGCGATCCGGCCAACCAGAACCGGCTGGTGACACATCGCGTGCGCAGCATGCGGGTGCGCGCCGGGAGCGTCGCCTTCGTGACGCGCGGCGACGCGAACAACGTCTCGGAGCGTTGGGCCGTGGGCACGGACGGCGAGATCAGCCGGGTTGTGTACCGCATCCCCGAGCTGGGCAGGCTGCTCGTGCTCGCCCGCACCAACAGCCTCCCGATGCTGCTGTTCGGCTTCGCGCTTGCCGCGCTGCTCGTGCTCGAGCTGACCTCGATCTGGCGCCCCGCCAAGGAGAGGGACGAGCGATGAGGCGCGTGCTTGGTGCGGCGCTGCTCGCGCTCGCGGCCGCGGCGGTCGCGGGCACCGGCGTCGGCTCGACCTTCGCGGCCTTCACGGCCCAGACCACGAACAGCGCCAGCAACGTCACTGCGGCGTCCGACTTCCGGGCACCAACGCTCACCCCGATCGTGATCCAGAAGACAACGGGCGGCAGCGCGGTCGGCTCAGTCCGCGCCGGCGGGACCTACCGGGTCTATGCGACGGTGGCCGACACCGGCTCGCCGGCGAGCGGCGTGACCTCGGTGACCGCGAACGTCTCGACGATCACGCCGGGCCAAACGGCGGCAGCGATGGCCGCCGGCACGTTCACGATCGACGGCGTGACCTACAACCGCCGCTCGAACGTGCTCACCGCCCAGGCGTCGCTCCCGAACGGGACGCGCGCGTTCAGCGTCACGGGCATCGACGGGGCTGGCAACAGCGCGACCGCCAACGGGACGGTCCTGATCGACAACACCGCACCGGCCGGCGCGAGCGTGCAGACGGCCAACGGGCCCGGGGGCGTCGTGGGCCGGGCCGAGGAAGGCGACTCGATCACGTGGACCTACAGCGAGCCGATCCAGCCGGCGTCGCTGCTCGGCAGCTGGACGGGCGCGGCACAGGACGTGAACGTCAGGCTCTTCAACAACGGCCAGGGCGACCGGGTCGAGGTCTACAACGGCATCTTCTCGACAGAGGTGACGCTCGGCACGCTCAACCTCGGGCGCACCGACTACGTGGCGGGCGGCTCCGTCTGGTTCTTCAACTCGACGATGACGATGAGCGGCACGTCCGTGACGATCGTGCTCGGGGGGCAGGTCGGCACGGCCGGCACGGCCGCCGGCAACGGCGTGATGGTCTGGACGCCGTCCGACGCGGCAACCGACCACGCCGGCAACCCTGCATCGGAGACGCCGGTCAACGAGAGCGGCCCGGCGGACCGCGAGTTCTAGAAGATCGCCTGGGTCGTGCCGCCGTCGACCGACCAGGCGGCGCCTACGACGTTCGAGGCGTGCTCTGAGCAGAGGAAGACGATCACGGCGGCGATCTCGTCCTCGCGCCCCATGCGCCCGGTCAGCGCCTTGGCGTGTGTCGACTCGAGCACCTCCTCGCGCGACCTGCCGGTGCGCGCGGCAACCTGATCGGCGAGGCCACCCTCGGCCAGCCACAGGGACGTGTCGGTGGAGCCCGGCAGCACCGCATTGACGAGCACGGCCTTCGCGGCCCAGCGCTCGGCGAAGAGGCGCGAGAGCGACAGCTGCGCCGCCTTCGTGACGGAGTAGGCGGGGTCGAGCGTCTGCGAGGGGCGCCGCCCCGACGAAGACGAAACGTTCACGATCCGGCCGCCGCCCGCCTCGGCCATGGCCGGCGCAAACGCCTTCATCACCCGCATCACGGCCATCACGTGCAGCTGCCACTGCTCGTTCCAGTCGTCGTCGGTGAGCTCGTCGAGCGTGCGTGTTCCCGTCATCCCGGCATTGTTGACGAGCGCCCAGGGTGGCTCGGGGCAGGCCGCGAGCAGCCGCTCGCCGGCATCCGGGGCGGTCAGGTCGAGCTCGATGTCGGCGCCGCTGCGCGCGACCGTGATCGGCCTCGCGCCCTCGGCCGCGAGCATGCGCGCGGTCGCCGCGCCGATCCCGCGTGTGCCACCCGTGACCACGCAGACCCTGCCTTCGAGCCCGAGCTCCATGGACCGGGAATGATTGCCGAATGAAGTCCAACACGGTCTACATGACGTTCAACACCGATGCCCGGCGGGAGCTGATCCGTATTACGGAAGAGGTCCAGGAGGCGGTCGACGAGGGCGGGATCAGCGAGGGCCTCGCGCTCGTGGCTGCGATGCACATCACCGCAGCCGTCTGGATCAACGACGACGAGCCCGGGCTTCACGAGGACACGCTCGAGTGGCTCGACAAGGTCGCGCCGCCGAGTTGGAAGGAGCCCGCCAACGACGTCGCCCGGCAGCTGCTCCCCGACCCGGGCGACTACCGCCACCACCGCGGCGGCGAGGACAACGGCGACGCCCACCTGAAGAACCTGCTCGTCCACCACCAGGTGATCGTCCCGGTGACCGACGGCCGGCTCGACCTCGGGCCTTGGCAGCAGGTCTTCTACTGCGAGTTCGATGGGCGGCGGCCGAAGCGGCTCATCATCAAGGTGATCGGGGAGTAGGAGGGTCCAGACCCTCCTAGCCGTAGACCTCCGGGTTCGCGCAGTACGGCATGCGCTCGCCCGCCAGCCCGGCCAGCAGGTTGTCGACCGCCATGTCCGCCATCAGCTCGCGGGTCGCGTGGGTCGCGGAGCCGAGGTGCGGGACAACGGTCAGGTTGGGGGCCCCGACCAGCGGGTGGTCGGCCGGCAGCGGCTCGGGATCGGTGACGTCGAGGGCGGCGCCCGCGATCTCGCCCTGCTCGAGCGCGGTGCGGAGCGCGTCGGTGTCGACGATCGGGCCGCGCGCCGTGTTGACCAGGTACGCGCTCGGCTTCATGCGGCGCAGTGCCTCGGCTCCGATGAGCCCGCGTGTCTCCTCCGTGAGCGGGCAGTGCAGGGTCACGAAGTCGGAGCGCTCGAGCAGGTCGCCGAGCGCGAGCCCGCCGCTGCGGCTCGTGTGCAGGACCTCGCAGCCGAAGCCCTCGAGCCGGCGGGCGACCGCCTGGCCGATCCGCCCGAAGCCGATGATGCCGACGCTCGCGCCGTGCAGGTCGTGTCCGAGCAGAAGGCCGGGCTCCCACGTCACCCACTCGCCCGCCCGCACGAAGGCGTCCCCCTCGACGATCCGGCGGGCGACGCCGAGCATGAGCGCGAGCGCAAGGTCGGCCGTTGAGTCCGTGAGCACGCCCGGCGTGTTGCCGACCGGGATGGAGCGCGCCGTCGCCGCCGCGAGGTCCACGTTGTCGACCCCGACGGCGTAGTTCGAGATCGCGCGCAGCTTCGGGCACGCCGCGATCAGGTCGGCGTCGATCGGGTCGGTCAGCAGCGAGAGCAGCCCCTCGGCGTCCCGCGCGCGCTCGGTCAGGTCGGGCCGCGGCGGCGGCAGCCGGCCGGGCCAGACGTCGGTGTCGTGGGCCGCCGCAAGCCGCTCGAGCGCGCTTCCGGGCAGCGGGCGTGTGACGAAGACGCGGGCCATGGCCGCGCAGCATCGCACGGGGCCTGCCAGGATTGCGCGCCGTGACTCGCCCCTTCGCCATGGCCGCGGTGCTCCTTGCCGTGCTCGCGTACGCCCCCAGCGCCTCCGCGCAGGGCGGTGCGCCCGCCCCCGATCTCAGCGATCCGTGCCCGGCGGTCTATCCGGGCGACACCGCATCGCAGGAGCGAATCGCGCGCTGGATGGCGCGCGGCGCCGGCGAGCGCGGGGTGCCGCTCGAGCTGGCCGTGATGGCGGGTCTCGCCGAGAGCGGGCTGCGCAACCTCCGCGGCAGCAGCTACCACGGCTTCTTCGGCATGCACAGGAGCCTCAACGAGGGCGACTACCGCGGCTTCCCCAGGAACCCGACGCTGCAGCTCGACTGGTTCCTCGACACCGCCGCGCTCGTGCGCCAGCGCCGCGTGGCGGAGGGCGGCCCTGACCCGGCGGCGGATCCGGCCGACTACGGCGACTGGATCGCAGACGTCGAGCGTCCCGCCCCGGAGAACCGCTCCGGCTACCAGCAGCACCTCGCCAAGGCAGCCGATCTGATCGGCGGCAGCTGTCCCGCTCCGGTGAGGTCCGACCTCGCCCCGCCGGCGTTGCGAGTCAGGGTGGCGCGCCGCCAGCGCGCGCTGGCCTCCGACGGCTTGGTGGTGCGCGTGCGCTGCCCCGCCGAGCCCTGCATGGCGGGCATCGTCACGACCCTCACGGCCGGCAACCGGGAGCTCACCCTCCGGGCGCCCGCGATCGATCCCGCGAGCACGTGGTCGAGCGTCCTGATCCGGCTGCCGAGGGTGGCCCGGCGCCAGCTCAAACGCGGCCACAGCCTGTCGGCGAGCGTGACCGCGTACGCAGCCGACGCGGCGGCGAATGGCGTGAGCGCCAGTCGCTCCACATTGCTGCTCCCCTGACCCGCACGGCCGGTACTCTCGGAGACGTGGCCAGGGACACGGGTCTCCCGAGCGCCGACGCTCAGTTCGACTTCAACCGCGCGCGGCGCCGGCGTGCGCTCTCGCGACTGTCGGCACGGCTGCGCGGCGAGCGCGGCGACGTCAACCACATCCTCCCGTTCGAGGAGGTCGTGGCGGCACTCGGGCGCCGCGGCGAGCGCAGGCTCGGCCAGGAGGTGATCCCGCTCGACTCGATCGTCGGGACGGTCGACCGCGGACGCGAGTTCGACCGCCGCTTCCGGCCCACCTCGCAGCGGGTGCGACCGCGCTGGGAGCGGATCGCCACTGCCCAGCGACGCGGCGAGGGCATGCCGCCGATCGACGTCTACCGGATCGGCGACCTCCACTTCGTCAAGGACGGCCACCACCGCGTGTCGGTTGCGCGCGCCCTCGGCCACCACGACATCAACGCCTATGTCACCGAGGTCCTCACCCAGGTGGGGGCGTCACGCGAGATCCAGCTCAGCGACCTCCCGCTGAAGAGCCACGAGCGGCTCTTCTACGAGCGCGTTCCGCTGCCCGACGACGCACGCAAGCGGATCAAGATCAGCGACGAGTGGCGCTACGCGGCGCTCGCCGAGGCGGTCGAGGCCTGGGGCTTCCGGGTGATCCAGAACCGCGAAGAGCTGATGAGCCGCGCCGAGGTCGCCATGGCGTGGTTCGTCGAGGAGTACGAGCCGGTGATCGAGCTGCTGCGCGAGGCCGACTTGATCGGCCGCGGCTCGGAGACCGAGGCCTACATGCGCATCGCGGCCCTGCGCTACCTGGTGTTGCGCACCCACCAGTGGGACGACGCGATCGTCGAGGCGATCCGCCACGACCTCCAGAGCCCCGGGCTCGACGACGACACGATGGTGCGCCGGCTGCGGCGCGAGCTGAAGTAGGCGGGTCAGCCCCGGACTACCGGTCAGGCCTGGGCGGCGGGGGCGGCGGCGGGCCGCCCTCGCGGCGCGCGTCCGGGTCCTCGCCGGTCACGTCCTGGCCCGCGTCTGCCGGTGCGCCCGCCGCTGCGCTGTCCGCGGCCGGCGCGCCGTCGCCGCCACCCGCCGCGGCGCCGTCGCCGGTGGTGGCCGGCGGGACCTTCCGCTCGACCGTGAGGTTGATCCCGTTCTCGGGGTCGAAGAGGTGCAGCCGGGTCGCGTCGACGAAGAGCTCGGCCTCCTGCCCGACTTTCACCTCGCTGGCGGGATCGAGCCGGGCAACGATGCGCCCCTCCTCGCCCGCCATCGGGACCTCGCCGCCGCCCGCATCCTCGGCCAGCTCGCGCAGCTCCTGGGACTCGATCGTGGCGTCCGAGGCGACGGTGAAGTGGGCGTAGAGCTCGGCGCCCATCGACTCCAGCACCTCGATGTTCGCCGTGAAGGTGGTGCCACGGTCAAGCGCGTCGCCCACGAGCGCGGCGTCCTCGAAGTGCTCGGGCCGGATGCCCGCGATCAGCTGCTTGCCGTGATGGTCGCGCACGGCGTCGTGAAGCTCGCTCGGGAGCGTCACATCCCCGAACGGCAGCTTCACGGTGTCGCCCTCGACTGTCGCCGGCATGAAGTTCATCGCCGGCGAACCCACGAAGCCGGCGACGAAGAGGTTGACCGGCTCGTTGTAGAGCTCCATCGGCGAGCCCACCTGCTGGATCAGGCCCGCTCGCATCACGGCGACGCGGTCGCCGAGCGTCATCGCCTCGGTCTGGTCGTGGGTCACGTAGACGGTCGTCGTGCCGAGATGCTGCTGGATGCGCGACACCTCGGTGCGCATCTGCACGCGCAGCTTGGCGTCGAGGTTGGAGAGCGGCTCGTCCATGAGGAAGGCGGCGGGGTCACGCACGATCGCGCGCCCCATCGCCACGCGCTGACGCTGACCGCCGGAGAGCTGCGAGGGCTTGCGATCGAGGTGCGGCTCGAGGTCGAGGATGCGCGCCGCCTCGGTCACCTTCTCGTTGATCTCGGCCTTGTCCATGCCCCGCAGCTTGAGGGCGAAGCCCATGTTGTCGCGGACGCTCATGTGCGGGTAGAGCGCGTAGTTCTGGAAGACCATCGCGATGTCGCGGTCCTTGGGCGCCTTGTCGTTCACGACGTCGTCGCCGATCCGCAACTCGCCCTCGGTGATGTCCTCGAGGCCCGCGATCATGCGCAGCGCGGTCGACTTGCCGCAGCCGGACGGCCCGACGAGGATCACGAACTCGCCGTCCTTGATCTCCAGGTTCATGTCGCGGACGGCCTCGTAGCCGTCCGGATATCGCTTGGTGATGTTGTCCAGCGTGATCTGGGCCATGTGCTCTCTCCTTTATCCCTTCACCGCGCCGGCGGTGAGGCCCGCGACGATACGGCGCTGGAAGATCAAAACCATGATGATGATCGGCACCGTGACCACGACCGAGGCGGCTGAGATCGCGCCGATGGGCTGCTCGAACTGGGACGCTCCGGTGAAGAACGCGAGCGCCGCCGGCACCGTCCGCGCGGCGTCGGTCGAGGTCAGCGTGTTCGCGAAGATGAAGTCGTTCCAGGCGAAGATGAAGACGAGGATCGCAGCCGTGAACACGCCGGGCGCGGCAAGCGGCACGATGATCTTCCGGAACGCCTGGAAGGGCGTCGCGCCGTCGACCTGGGCCGCCTGTTCGAGCTCCCAGGGGATCTCGCGGAAGAACGCCGACAACGTGTAGATCGCGAGCGGGAGCGTGAAGGTCATGTAGGGGATGATCAGCCCGATCCAGGTGTCATAGATGCCGATCGACCGCCACAGCTCGAACAACGAGCCGACGATCGAGATCGGCGGGAACATGGCGACCGCCAGAGCGCCCGAGAGGATCAGCGCCTTGCCCGTGAAATCGAGGCGCGAGGTGGCATACGCGGCCATCGCCGCGAGCACGATCGAGATGAAGGTGGCGATGGAGGCGATACCGATCGAGTTGATCAGCGCCGCGATGAAGGTGTCGTCGGAGAAGACGACGTCGTAGTTGTCGAACGAGAAGCCCGAGAAGAACTTCTTGTCGCCCACCTCCTCCGGCGTCTTGAAGGACAGCGAGGCGATCCAGGCAACCGGGATCAGCGCGTAGAGGAGCACGACGAGGATCCCGATCGTCCACAGGACGCGCTCGCGGCCAGTGTGCTTCTCGCTCATCGGCTCAGGTCTCCCCTCGCTGCTGCGCGGTGCTGGTGCCGAGCCCCTTGACGAAGAGGATGGCGATCAGGATGACGCAGATGAAGATCAGGATCGAGATCGCCGAGCCGAGGCCCAGGTTCACCCGGTTGATCAGGACGTTGTAGCCGAGAATCGAAACGCTTTCGGTGCCCAGGGCGCCGCCCGGCTGGATGATGAAGATGTTGTCGAATATTCGGAACGCGTCCAGCGTCCGGAACAGCAGCGCGACCAGGATCGCCGGCTTCATCAGCGGGATCGTGATGCGGAAGAAGCGCTGCAGCGTGCTCGCGCCGTCGACCTTCGCCGCCTCGTTCAGCTCGTCCGGGACGAGCGCGAGCCCCGCCAAGAGCAGCAGCGCCATGAACGGCGTCGTCTTCCAGACCTCCGCCGAGATGATCACGAAGAGCGAGCCCTCCCGCGTGGTCAGCGGCTGCCAGTCGTCCGGTACAAGCGGCAGCCCGAACACGAAGCCGCTGGTCGGGTCGAAGGCGTACTTCCAGCCAAACGCGGCGACCACCGTGACGATGCCGTACGGGATCAGGATCGCCGCTCGAACCGGGCCGCGGCCGAAGATCGCACGGTGCATGACCAGCGCGATCAGCATGCCCAGGACGAGCTCGATGGCCACCGACACGACCGTGATGAACAGCGTCGTGGCGACGTCCGACCACCACGTGCTCGAGGTGAGCACGTCGCCATAGTTCGCGAGCCCCACGAACTCCTTGTCGTCCGGGAAGCGCAGGTCGAACTTCTGCAGCGACAGGTAGAACGCATACACGATCGGATAGCCGGTCACGAGCAACATCACGATCACGGCGGGCGCACACAGCAGCCAGGCGAGCTTGCGCTCGGCCTTCGCGCGATCGGTCATGCGCTGCTTCTTGGGCGCGCGTGCCGGCGGGAGCCTGGGTCGTGGCGGCTTCCATCAGAAGATCTTCCCGTCGACGGCCTTCTCGATCCGGTCGCGCAGCTGCTCCACGACCGTGTCCGGGTCCACCGAGTCCGGCGGGTGGTAGGTCTTCTGGATCGCCAGCGAGATGTCGCTGTAGGCGGGCGTGACCGGCCGCGGCCCGGCGTTGTCGATCGACTCACGCAGCTCATCGGCGAAGGGGTAGTACTTCTGTATCTTCGGATCGTTGTAGACCGACTCGCTCGTCGGCGGCAGGCCGCCCAGCTCGGCGCTGAGCTTCTGGTTCTCCGGGCTGGCGAGGCACTCGGCCGCCTCGAAGGCGAGGTCGGGCTTGTTCGAGAACGCGGAGACGGCGATGTTGAAGCCGCCGAGCGGCGGCGCGCTCGGCCGGCCCGCCACGCTGCGCGGGTAACGCGCCCAGCCGATGTTCTTCTGGAAGTCCTCACCCACCTCGGCGGCGGCCGGGTAGATGTACGGGTAGTTGACCTCGTAGTCGGAACGCCCCGACTCGAAGCCCAACCGGGCGGCGTCCTCGTTGGCGGTCGCCATTCCCGGCGGCGCCGCGGGCGAGTTGGCGAGCTTGCTCTCGATCTCGGCCGCCGTCTTGGCCGTGTCGTTCACGAGCACCTTGCCCTGCTCGTTGACGATCTGTCCGCCGGCGCTCGTGATCAGCGCGTTGATCCAGACCACGAGACCCTCGTACTGGGCGCTCTGCACCTCGACCGCGGTCCCCTTGTCGACCGCGTCGTCGATCATCTCGTCCCAGGTGAAGTCGTCGGGCGGCGCGTCCACGCGGTCCTTGCGGTACCAGAGCAGCTGCGTGTTGCTCGTGTGCGGGATCGCCCAGACCTTGCCCTTGTAGTCGACGGTCTCGACGGGCCCCTCGAGCTTGCCCTCGGTGGCGGCCTCGCGGCGCTCGCCCTCCCAGGGCAGGATCCACTGGGCCTCGGCGAACTCGGCGGTCCAGATCACGTCGAGCGACGCCAGGTCGATGCTGTCGTCCTCGGCTGCCAGGCGGCGGACGAGCAGCTCGCGCTGCTGGTCGGCGATGTTCGGCAGCTTCACGTAGTTGATCTTGTACTTGCCGTTCGCCTGCTTGTTGCAGTTGGCGACCGCCTGGTCATAGGAGCCGCCGGGCTCGTTGAAGGCGTACCAGTTGATCGCACGGGAGCCGCTGCCGCCCTCGTCGCCGCCGACTCCGCAGCCGACTCCGATGGCGGCCGCCGCGACCGCGAGCAGTGCTCCGAGGCGCGACGTCCATGCCCACTCCCCCCTCACGGTGTGCAATGTACCCCTCTGGGCAGGCCTGTAAAACCGAACGGGCAGTCAGTTGCGCGAGATGACCCCGGCGTGCGCCGCCAGCTCGTTGTCGCGGAGCGCTCCGGGGTTCGTCTCGAGCACCAGCTCGGCGCCGCGCGGCACGGGCAGCGCGCCCCCCGTCGTGTTGAGCGCGACCACGTGCTCGCCGCGCGCGAAGGCGAGCACTCCGGGCGCCGCGTCGAGCAGCCGGAAGTCACGCGGCAGCCTGCGCCGCAGCCGGATCAGCTCGCGCGTGAGCGTCAGCGTCGAGCCTGGGTCGTCGCGCTGGGCCTCCACGTTCACGTGCTCCGGGTCGACGAGCGGCAGCCACGGCTCGCCGCTCGTGAAGCCGCCGCCGCGCGCGCCCGTCCACTGCATCGGGTGACGGAAGCGGTCGCGGCCGGCGCGGTCGTAGCGGTGCTCCCCGCCCGGGCCGTCCGCCTGGCCGATCTCATCGCCCTGGTAGAGGAAGGCGGTGCCCGGCAGCGTCAACAGGAGCATCGCCGCGGCACGCGCGTTCTCGGCTCCGAAGCGGGTCACGAGCCGGCCGAAGTCGTGGTTCGAGAGCACCCAGGCTGCGCCCGGCTGACGCGTCGTCGCCTCGATCGCGCGGCGCAGCTTCTCGGCGTCCCAGTCGGCGTGCAGCAGCTCGAAGGCGAAGACGGCGTCGAACGCGTCGAGGTAGGGCTGCCAGCGCCGCGCCGGCAGGTACACCTCGCCCGCCATGAAGTGGTCGCCGACCGCCTCGCGGATCCTGGCGAGCGCCTGCCCGGTGTCGGGCGCGTTGCGGGAGTGCGCGAGCGACAGCTTCGCCTCCTCGGCCGAGAGCGGCAGGCCGAAGGGCTCGGTCGCCGGCGGGTCGTCGCGCAGCTGCGCGTCCTTAAGCAGGCGGTCGATCGCGTCGACGCGGTAGCCGGCGACGCCGCGCTCGAGCCAGAAGCGCAGCACCTCCTGCATCGCAGCGACGACCTCCGGGTTGCGCCAGTCGAGATCGGGCTGCTCCGGATAGAACGAGTGGAGATACCAGCGGCCGCCCAGCGGGCTCCATGCCGAGCCGCCGAACGCGGACAGCCAGTTGTTCGGCGCGTCGGCCCAGATGTACCAGTCCGGGTGCTCGCGGAACCACGGGTGCTCGATCGAGGTGTGGCAGGGCACCAGGTCGAGCAGCACGTCGAGCCCGCGCTCGCGCGCGGCCGCCACGAGCGAGTCGAAGTCCGCCAGCGAGCCGAACACCGGGTCGATCGCGGTGTAGTCGGCCACGTCGTAGCCGAAGTCATGCATCGGCGACGGGTAGATCGGCGACATCCAGAGCGCGTCGACACCGAGCCAGGCCAGGTGGTCGAGGCGTGCCTCGATGCCGCGCAGGTCGCCGACGCCGTCCCCGTCGGAGTCCTGGAAGGAACGGGGATAGATCTGGTAGACGACGCCGTCCTCGAGCAGAGGCGCGACCCTATCCCTTGACTGCGCCGGCGGTCAGGCCGGCCACGATTCGCTTCTGGAAGATGATCACGAGCGCGACCAGCGGGATCGTGATCACGACCGACGCGGCGCTGATCGTCCCCAGCGGCACCTCGAACTTCTGGCTGCCGGTGAAGAACGCGATCGCCGCGGGAACCGTGCGCGCACTCGTCGAGCTCGTCAGCGTGATCGCGAGCAGGAACTCGTTCCAGACGAAGAAGGCCGTGAGCAGACCGGCGGTCACGAGCCCCGGTGCCGCGAGCGGCAGCACCACCTTGCGGAACGCCTGGAAGTGGGTGGCCCCGTCGACGAGCGCCGCCTCCTCGAGCTCCTTCGGGATCTCGCGGAAGAACGAGGCGAGGATGTAGATGCAGAGCGGCAGCGCGAAGGTGAGGTTCGGGATGATCAGCCCCGCCCAGGTGTTGTAGAGGCCGAGCTCCGTCCACAGCTTGAAGATCGGCGCCGCGATCGCGATCGGCGGGAAGGTCGTGATCGAGAGGATCACGGCCAGGAGCAGGAACTTGCGCGGGAAGCGCAGCCGGGCCAGCGCGTAGGCCGCGAACGAGCCGAACACGAGCGCCAGCGCCGTGGTGATGGTCGTGATGCCGACGCTGTTGCGGAGCGCCTTCGTGAAGTCGGCGTCCTTGAAGATCGACTGATAGTTGTCGAGCGTCGGGTTGGGCGGCAGCAGGTCCGCCCCGGACAGGTCGGGCCCCGTCTTCAGCGACACGTTGATGAGCCAGTAGAAGGGGAAGAGGCAGAAGATCACGATCAGGACGACCGCGGTCCAGAGCAGCACGGGCCTGACCCAGCGCCGCTCGGGCCCGCGCGCCTCCACGACCCGGGACTTCCGCCGCGCCTCGCCGGCCGTGTCCGTCCGCTCGAGCGTGCGGGTGGCCATCAGGTCTCCTCGGCGAGCGCGCGGATGTTGCCGCCCACCGCTCGGATGTAGATGAACGCCACCGCCATCACGATCACGAAGGTCAGGATGGAGAGCGCCGAACCGAGCCCGATGAGCCGGTTCGTCGTGAGCTCCTGCTGGGCGATCAGCGACAGCGTCGTCGTGCCGTTGGCGCCCTGCGTGAGCACGAACGGCAGGTCGAAGATGCGCAGCGCGTCGAGCGTGCGGAATACGAGCGCGATGAGGATCGCCGGTTTGAGCAGCGGCAGCGTCAGCCGCCAGAAGCGCTGCCAGGCGGTTGCGCCGTCCACCTTCGCCGCGTCGTAGAGGTCGGTCGGGATCACCTGCAATCCGGCGAGAATCAGAAGCGCCATGAAGGGCGCCGTCTTCCAGACGTCCGCGAAGATCATCACCCCGAGCGCATACGGCTCCTGACCCAGCCAGACGATGTCGGCACCGGGCAGCCCGAGCTTGTCGAGCAGCACCGGCGCGAGGCCGAGACCCGGCTCGAAGATCGTTCTCCAGGTGATCGCGGTGACCACTGTGAGGATCGCCCAGGGCACCAGCACCACGGTGCGCAGGATCCCGCGCCCCTTGAACGCCTCGTGCATGCACAGCGCCATCCCGAGCCCGATCACCAGCTCGAGGGCAACCGAGATCCCCGAGAAGATGAACGTGGTCGTGAGCGCGTCCCAGAACTCGGGCGAGCTGAGCGCCTCCGAGTAGTTGCCGAAGCCGACGAAGCGCCACTTGCCGGGCACGCGCAGGCTGTACTCGGTGAGCGACAGCCAGAACGCATAGCCGATCGGGTAGGCGGCCACCGCCGCGATCACGATCAGCGCCGGCGCAAGCATCGCCGCCGCCAGGCGGCGCTCGCTGCGGCCGTAGCCGCCCCGCTTGCCGGGGCGGCTCTTCAGCCGAGCGGTTGCTGCTTCCATCGGGCTAGAACGTCTCGATCGCCTTCTGGATGTCCTCGTTCATCTGCGAGGCAGCGTCGTCGGGCGACTCGTCGCCCTGGAGCGCGGCGTAGACGTGGTTGAAGATCGCCTCGCTGATCTGCGGATAGACGGGTGACACCGGGCGCGGCTGCGCCTGCTCCACTGCCTTGAGCAGATCGGCCGCGAACGGCATCGCCTTCTCGACCTTCGGATCGGAGTAGACGTCGGTCAGCACCGGCGGCAGCGTCGCCTCGGATGCCTGGATCACCTGCTGGTCGGGCGAGGTCGCGAAGTTCATGAACGCGAGCGAGCCCTCCGGGTTCTTCGAGTAGGCGGAGATCGCCAGGTTGTAGCCGCCCAGCACGCCCGCGCCCTCGTTGCCGGCGTAGCCCGGGAAGGTCGTGATCGCGAAGTCGTCCGCGATCTTCGACTCCTTGCCGAGCGCGTACGCGTACGGCCAGTTGCGCATGAAGGTCGCGTTGCCGGACTCGAATGCGCGCCGCGACTCCTCCTCCTTGTAGGTCGTGACTGCCTTCGGAGCCGCGCCGTCCTTGATTCCGTCCGCCATGAACGTCAGGACGTCGCGGACCTCCTGCGAGTCGGCCGTGGCCTCGGTCGCGTTCTCGTTGACCACGCTGGCGCCCGCGCTGTACAGCAGCTCCAGGAAGTTGACCGTGAGGCCCTCGTAGCGGAAGCCCTGGTAGACGACGCCGTTGTCCTGCTGACCCTGCTTGTAGACGTCCTCCCACTCGGTCGGCGCCTCGGGCACCTGGTCATCGCGGTAGTAGAGGAATCCCGCGTTCGTGTTGAACGGCAGCGCCCAGTACTTGTCCTCGTAGAAGGCCGTGTCCAGCGTCGAGGGGACGAACTCGTCCTTGCGCTTCTCCACGGCGTCCGAGACGTCCTGCAGCCAGCCCTGCCCCGCGTACTCGGCGGTCCAGACGACGTCCACGCCGAGCACATCGCACTCGTCGGACTTCGCCTGCAGGCGCTGGATCTGCTGCTCGCGCTGCAGGTCGGCCGCCTCGGGCAGCTCCAGCAGCTTCACGTTCGCGTCCGGGTTCGCCTTGTTGAAGTTGTCGACAACCGTCCCGAATGCACCGGTGGTGTCCTTGCCGATGCACCAGGTCACGTTCCCGGTGGGCTTGGCCTCGGTGACCTTCTTGGCGTCCCCTCCGCCGCCGCCCGAGTCGTCGTCGTCGCCGCTGCCTCCGCAGCCCGCTATCCCCATCGCCAGCGCGGCGAGCACCGCCGCCACACGAAGAATGGACCTCACTTCTGCCCCCTCGTCCTAGGTACTACCTATCCGCGGCGGACCTACCCGGGGTAGCGCTTCCCAAACGACGCCGAGGCGCCCGAATGGGCGCCTCGACGCGGGTCGGGGGGTGCGGGAGCGACGCGGATTACTGCCGAGCGCCGGCTCCCGCGGTCTGCTGGGCCTGCTCTTCGTGCCGGCCCTCGCAGATCTCTTCGACGAGCTTCTCGCAGAAGGCCGGGAGGTCGTCGGGATTCCGGCTCGTCACGAGCCCGGACTCGACGCGCACCTCCTCGTCCACCCACGTGCCGCCGGCATTCCGAATGTCCGTCCTGAGGCTCGGCCAGGACGTGACGGTGCGCCCGCGCACGACGTCGGCCTCGACGAGCATCCATGGGCCGTGGCAGATCGCTGCCACCGGCTTGCCCGCCTCGAAGAAGGAGCGGGTGAACTCGACCGCGTCCTCGTTCGTGCGCAGGAAGTCCGGGTTGGCCACGCCGCCGGGCAGCACGAGCCCGTCGTAGTCGTTCATGTCGGCATTCGCCACGGGCTTGTCGACCTTGAAGGTGTCCGCCTTGTCGAGGTGATCGAAGCCCTGGATCTCGCCGTTCTCCAGAGAGATCAGCTCCGGCGTGCCGCCCTCGTCCTCGACCTTCTTCCATGGCTCGGTGAGCTCGACCTGCTCGACGCCGTCGGTGGCCAGGAAGGCGACTCTCTTTCCGCTCAGCCTGTCGTCCATTTCGTTGCTCCTTGCAGTCGCATCGGGTCACTTCACGGGTACCGAGAGGTTCCATGGCTAAACGGGGTGAAACGGGGTAGGCGAGCCCGCAATGGCAACCGCGGCACGCCCAGGGCCATTCAGCACCAAGTCGCTCGAGCGCCTGCGCGAGACCGCGGAGGGCACGACGCTCAACCGGACGGTCGGCGCCCTCGACCTGACCGCATTCGGGATCGGCGCGATAATCGGAACCGGAATCTTCGTGATCGTCGGCGAGGCGATCGGGCAGTCGGGGCCGGCGCTCGTCGTCTCTTTCCTCCTCGCCGGCGTCACCTGCATCTTCTCGGCGCTCTCCTACGCGGAGCTGGCCTCGACGATCCCGGTCTCCGGGTCGGCCTACACCTATGCGTACGCGACCATGGGCGAGCTGCTCGCCTGGATCATCGGTTGGGACCTGATCCTCGAGTACGGCGTCTCGGTCGCGGCCGTGGCGGTCGGCTGGGGCGCATATCTCACCGAACTGCTCGACTCGCTCTTCGGCATCAGCCTGAGCGAGTCGATCTCGCTGCCGCCGGGCGACGGCGGCGACGTGAACGTCCCGTCCGCGCTGCTGGTGCTCGCCGTGGCCGGGGTGCTGATCGCCGGCATCCGCGAGTCGGCACGCTCGAACACGGTCATGGTGATCACGAAGCTGGCCGTGCTGCTCTTCTTCATCGTCGTCGCGTTCTCCGCCTTCAACGGCGACCACTTCTCCCCCTTCGCCCCGAACGGCTTCAGCGGCATCGAGAATGCAGCCGCGCTCATCTTCTTCGCCTACATCGGCTTCGACGCGGTCTCCACGGCCAGCGAGGAGACGAGAGAGCCGGGTCGGGACCTCCCGATCGCGATCGTGGGCTCGCTGCTGATCGCGACGATCGTCTACATCCTCGTCGCCGTCGCTGCGGTCGGCGCGCTGCCCGCCGACCAGCTGGCGGGCCAGGACGCGCCGCTCGCCGTCGCGCTCTCCGAGGGCGCCGGCATCGGCTGGGGGGCGGACATAGTCTCGTTCGGCGCGCTGGTCGCCATCACGAGCGTGGTGCTGACGATCCTCTACGGGCAGACGCGCGTGGCCTTCTCGATGAGCCGCGACGGGCTCATGCCGGAGCGGCTCGCGAGCGTCTGGGAGCGCACCAAGACGCCGGTGCTGCTCACGCTCGTGTTCGCAATCCCGGTCGCGCTGATCGCCGCGTTCGTGCCGCTCGCCGAGATCGCGGAGCTCGTCAACATCGGGACGCTGTTCGCCTTCTTCATCGTGAACATCGCGGTGATCTGGCTGCGGCGCTCGAAGCCCGACATGGAGCGCGGCTTCCGGGTGCCGTTCGTGCCGGTCTTCCCGCTGATCGGCTCCGCCCTGTGCGTCTACCTGATGACGAAGCTGCCGCTCGAGACCTGGCTGCGCTTCATCGTCTGGCTCGCGCTCGGCCTCGTGATCTACGCGGCCTACGGCTACCGGCATTCACGCCTGCGCCGGGACGCCTAGCGTTCCGGGCGTGCGAGACACGCCAGTCGAGGTCGCAACGATCGATTACCACACCGCCGGCGAGCCGTTCCGGATCGTGCTCGAGGGCGCGCCGGAGATCCCCGGTGCGACCGTGGCTGAGCGCCGCGAGCGAGCGGCGGCCGATGAGGACGTCGACTTCGTGCGCCGGCTGCTCTGCCACGAGCCGCGCGGCCACGCCGACATGTACGGCTGCTTCGTCGTCCCCCCGGACGACGACGGCGCCGACCTCGGCGTGCTCTTCTGGCACAAGGACGGCTACTCGACGGCCTGCGGTCACGGCACGATCGCGCTCGGCGCCTGGGCGGTCGAGAGCCGCCGCGTGATCGCGGCTCCCGACGGCGAGACCGCGGTGACGATCGACGTGCCTTCCGGGCGCGTGCTCGCCCGCGCGCGCCTGCGCGACGCGCGCGTCGAGTCGGTGACCTTCCGCAACGTTCCGTCCTACGTGCTCGCCCGTGGAGTCGAGCTCGATAGCTCGCGCGGCCGGCTCGCGGTCGACGTCGCGTACGGGGGCGCCATCTACGCCTCGCTCGACGCGCGTGCGGCGGGGCTGAGCGTCGAACCGAACGCACTCGGCGAGCTGATCGGACTCGGCCGCGAGGTCAAGCGACTGCTCGACGGCAGCGAGCACGCGCAGCACCCGACCGACCCGCGGCTCTCGGGCATCTACGGGACGATCATCTTCGAGGACCTCGGCGACGGCGACGAGGGACCGCACCAGCGCAACGTCACCGTCTTCGCCGATGGCGAGGTCGACCGCTCTCCGTGCGGCTCGGGGACGTCGGCGCGGCTGGCGCTGCTGGCCGCCGAGGGTCGCATCGACGAGTCGCGCGTGCTGCGCCACGGGTCGGTCATAGGCACCGAGTTCCTCGGGCGCGTGACCGAGACGGTCGAGGCAGATGGGCGCGAGGCGCTCGTCACGGAAATCGAGGGAAGCGCCTTCCGGACCGGCGAGCACCGCTTCTCGCTCGACCCGCGCGACCCGCTCGCGACCGGCTTCGTGCTGCGGTGAGCGCCCCGCCGTTCATCGGCGCGGACGAGGTCGCGCGGATGCCCTTTTCGGCGGCGGCGGACGCGCTCGAGCGGGCATTGCTCGACGGGCTCGACCCTGAGGACGACCCGCCGCGCTCGGCGTTCGCGACCGAGGCGGGCGAGCTCCTGCTCATGCCGTCGAGCTGGGCGGGCGCCGCGGGCGTCAAGCTCGCCACGGTCGCGCCCGCCAACCCGGAGCGCGGGCTGCCGCGCATCCAGGGCGTCTACGTGCTGTTCGACGGCGCCACGCTCGCGCCGTCCGCGCTCGTCGACGGGATCGCCCTGACCTCGCTGCGCACCGCCGCCGTCTCGGCGCTCGCCGTCCGGAGGCTGGCGCCGGCCGGCGCGAGCCGGCTGCTCGTGTTCGGCAGCGGGCCGCAGGCGTGGAGCCACGTGATGGCGCTGCGCGAGCTGCGACCGCTCGAGCGCGTGGACGTGGTCGCGCGCGATCCCGCACGGCTCGAGGCTTTCGTCGAGCGCCTCCGCAAGGCGGGCGTCGACGCCCGCGCCGCGACCGGCCCCGGCGACGAGCAGGTGGCGCGCGCGGACCTGATCTGCTGCTGCACGACCGCGCGCGAGCCGCTCTTCGACGGCGAGCTGGTGGCGCCCGGGGCGACCGTCGTGGCGGTCGGCTCGCACGAGCCGGACGCACGCGAGATCGACGAGCGGCTGGCCGGCCGGGCGACCGTGGTGGTCGAGGCGCGCTCCGCCGCGCTGCGCGAGGCCGGCGACGTGATCCAGGCGATCGAGCTGGGTGCGCTCACGGAGGACTCGCTGACGACGCTCGCCGAGCTCGTGACCGGCGCAGCGAGTGTCCCCGGCGAGCGCGCGCGGCTCTTCAAGAGCACGGGCATGGCCTGGGAGGACGTGGTGGTGGCGGCGGAGCTGGCCCGCCGCGCCGGGGCGCTCTAGATCCGCTCGAGCAGCTCGCGCGCGGCGGCCTCACCGGAGCGCACGGCCCCGTCCATGTAGCCGTTCCAGACGGTCGCGTACTCGGCCCCGGCCCAGTGCAGCGGGCCGATCGGCGGGCGCAGCGCGCGTCCGTAGCTCGTCCAGGCGCCCGTCGGCATGTGGCAGCCGTAGCAGCCGCGCGTGTACTGCTCCTCAGCCCACAGCTTCTCGACGTACGCCTCGGGCCTGGACGCCCGCGGGCCGAACAGGCGGCTGAACGAGTCGACCACCGCCGCCCGGCGCTCCTCGGCGGACGCTCGACCGAGCTCGCGCGCGTGCCGGCCTTCGAGGAAGCCGAGCAGCACACCCGGCGTGCCATCCGGCGGCGAGTTGTCGCTCGTGACCTTGACCGGGCCGGTGTCGCTCGTTCCCTGTCCCGAGAGGCCCTCGCTGCGCCAGAAGGGCTCGTCGTAGACGGCCATGCACTTGACGACGGTCCCCATCGGCATGCGCTGGGTCAGCTGGTCGCGGTAGCCGGACAGCGGCGGGTCGTAGTCGATGCGGCCGGCGAGCGTCGGCGCGATCGCCAGGAGCGCCCGCTTTCCGCGTGCGACCTTGCCGTCGGCGTGAACCGTCACGCCGTCAGCACCGTGCTCGATGCGCCGCACCGGCGCGCCCAGGACCATGCGGTCGCCGAGCTCCTCCGCCATCCGCAGCGCGATCACCTGCGACCCGCCCACGAAGCGGTCCTGCTGCGCCCCGCCGTCGGTCTCGAAGAGCATCTCGAGGCTGCCGGCCGAGTGGATGTAGAAGAGCACGTGGAGCAGCGACAGATCCTCGGGCTGAGCCGCCCAGACGGCCTCGATCCCGAGCTCGAGCAGCATGCGGCCGCTGCTGGTGACGAGGTTGCGCCGCAGCCACGACGCGGCCGTCTGCCCGTCGAGCCGGTCGGCGCCGGGCGCCTCCCAGGGGGCGTCGAGCGGGACCTTCCGCGCGAGCCGGTTGAGCCGCCGCTGCGCCCGCTCGACGTCCACCAGCACGCCCGGGTTGATGCGCGGGATCGCGCCCTGGTAGCGGCGCAGCCGGCCGCGGTACTCGATGACGTTCTCGCCCTCGTTGTGGGTCGGGAAGGTCTCCACGCCGAGGTGGCGCGCGAGCGCCTCCAGGCGGTCCTGGGTGGGGCCTATCCACTGACCACCGACCTCGACGACCTTCCCGTCGCCCAGCTGGTGGTTGAGGATCCGGCCGCCCACGCGGTCACGCGCTTCGAGGACGACCACCGACGCTCCGCGCGCGGTGAGCTCGCGCGCGGCGACGAGCCCGGCGAGCCCAGCCCCGATCACCACCACGTCGGATTCGTAGCCGGCCGGCCCGCTCACGATCGCACCCTATCTCGCCCGGCCGGTCTGCCACCCTGCCCGGGATGCAGCAACGAGTGAAGCCCCTGAGGACCCTGACCACCGGCGCCGCGCTGAGCGCTGCGATCGGGCTGGCGCTGGCCGCGCCCGCCCCCGCAGCGGCCAAGACCTACGTGCCCTGCAGCAAGGGCGGCGGCACGAGCGTCTCGCTGAAGGCGAAGCCGCGCAAGTGCGACTTCACCTACCTGCACAACCCGCTCGCGCTCGCGGGACGTGCGGTCGGGCTCGAGTGGAAGGGGTGGGGCAGGCGCGTCACGCGCGCCCGCGGCACCGGGATCGCGCTGCACGCCGACTCGGGCGGCAACTTCGCCCGCTTCCCGGCGCGCGTGCGGCTGTCGCGGCGGGTTGCCTGCGGCGGACACCGCGTCTACACCCGAGTGACCTTCTTCGACGGGGACGACCGACGCACGTGGTCGGTCCCAGCGCGCAGTTGCTGAGCGCTCGCTAGGGTCGGGCCGATGGCTTCGTCCCCGCGCACTGAGCGCGAGGCCGAGCGCCGCCACAACATCCGGACGCTCGTAATCGCAAGTGCGGCGTCCGCCGCGGCGGCGGCCGCTGTCTCGCAGCTCTGGATCGCCGGCACCTGGATCGCCGCGGCGATCACACCTGTCCTGGTCGCGCTCGTGAGCGAGCTGATCAACCGGCCGGCCGACCGGCTCGCCCGGGCCTGGACCGCCGAGCGCCCGGCGCTGCCCGAGGACGCTCCCGCGCCGGACTCCGCTCCCGCACCGCCCCCGCGCACCGCCCCGCCACCCGCGCAGGGGGAGGCGCCCGTGCGGATCTACCGCCAGCCCTCCGCACGGCCACCGGCCCGTCGCAAGCTCGCTGTCGGCGCGATCCTCGCGACCGGGCTGCTCGCGTTCGCGATCGCGGCCGTAGCGCTCACGGCGGGCGAGTTGCTCGCCGGCGGGTCGATCGGGAAGGGCGACAGGCGCACGACCTTCGGCGGCGGCAAGACACAACAGCAGGACAAGAAGCAACCGGCCACCGAGACCGAGACCGAGACCGAGACCGAAACGACCGAGCGGCGGCCGGCCCAGACCACGCCGGAGGCTCCGAGGGACCAGCCGACCGAGACGCAGACGACGCCCACAGAGACGACCGAGACGGCGCCTGCCCCGCGGGCGGCGCCGGAGGGCGCGCCGCCGGCCGAGACTGCCCCGGCCCCCTGATCACGGTCTAACGGCGGGCCGGTCCGGGTAATCGCGCCGCGTACCCGACGGAGGAAGGCCATGGCGACCTGCGAGGTCTGCGGCAACGACTACGACAAGACGATGGAGATCACGCGCGCGGGCGAGACGCACGTGTTCGACTCGTTCGAGTGCGCCATCCACGCGCTCGCCCCCACCTGCGACCACTGCGGCATCAAGATCGCGGGCCACGGCATCGAGGCGAACGGGGCGACCTTCTGCTGCGCCCACTGCGCCCAGCAGCAGGGAGTTGAGGGCGCGCGCGACCGGATCGACGCCTGACCGCGCCTGCGACCATGCGCGTGGATGCACGCCCACGCCGGGCACAGCCACGCTCACACCGACGACTCGCGACGACTGACGATTGCGCTCGTCCTCCTGCTCGCCTTCATGGCGGCGGAGGTCGTGGTCGGCATCGTCGCGTCCTCGCTCGCGCTGCTCGCCGACGCCGCGCACATGCTCACGGACGCCGGAGCGATCGCCCTCGCGCTGTTCGCGGCCCGGCTCGCGCGGCGGCCGCCGGAGGGCGGCTTCACGTTCGGCTACCGGCGCGCCGAGATCCTCTCGGCCCAGCTGAACGGCGCGACGCTGGTCGGGCTCGGCGCGCTGATCGCGGTCGAGGGCATCCGCCGGCTCGTCGAGCCGCCCGAGGTCGAGGGCGCGGCCGTGCTGATCGTGGCGCTGGTCGGCATCGCGGTGAACCTCGCCGCCACCTGGGTCCTCGCCGGCGCGAATCGGCGCAGCCTCAACGTGGAGGGCGCCTTCCAGCATGTCCTCAACGATCTGTTCGCGTTCATCGCGACAGCAGTCGCCGGCGCGATCATCCTGCTGACCGACTTCGGTCGCGCGGATGGCATCGCCGCGCTGCTGGTGGCCGGGCTGATGCTGTATTCGGGGGTCGGCCTGCTGCGCGAGTCCGGGCGCGTGCTGCTCGAGGCGGCGCCACGCGACCTCGACCCGGAGGAGATCGGAAACGCGCTCGCCGCCGAGCACCACGTGGTCGAGGTGCACGACCTGCACGTCTGGGAGGTCACCTCTGGCTTCCCGGCGCTGTCCGCGCACGTGACCGTGCGCTCCGGCTGCGACACCCAGGCGCACCGGCGCCAGCTCGCCGAGTTGCTGCGCGTGCGCTTTGGCATCACGCACTCGACCCTGCAGGTGGAGACCCGCCACGAGGGCCCGCTGAAGATCGCGCCGCTGCAGAGGGAAGGCGGCGCCTGACATGCCTCGCTTCGTGATCCAGCAGCACGACGCCCGAGCGATGCACTGGGACTTCCGGCTCGAGGCCGGCGGCGTCCTGAAGTCCTGGGCCGTTCCACGCGGTCCCTCGACGGACCCGCGCGACAAGCGCCTCGCCATGGAGGTCGAGGATCATCAGATCGGCTGGGGCGACTTCGAGGGCGTGATCCCGGACGCGCAGTACGGCGCCGGCGCCGTGATCGTCTGGGATCGCGGCAGCTACCGCCCGCTGGGAGACAAGCCCGTCGAGCAGGCGCTGGAAGCCGGGCACCTGTCGTTCTGGCTCGAGGGCGAGAAGCTGCGCGGCGGCTGGACGCTGCAGCGCGTCGAGGGCAGGCGCTGGCTGCTCGTCAAGCGCCGCGACGACGAGGCCGACGCCCGCCGCAACCCGGTCTCGACGCAGCCCGAGTCGGTTGTCAGCGGCAGGCGCATCGACGAGGTCGAGTCGTGAAGGTCAAGATCAGCCACCCGGACAAGCTGCTCTTCCCCGACGACGGGATCACGAAGGCCGACCTCGCCGATTACTACGAGCGCGTGTCGGAGTGGATGCTGCCGCACCTACGCGACCGGCCGGTGAGCATGCAGCGCTTTCCCGACGGCATCGGCGGCAAGGGCTTCTTCCACAAGGACGCGCCCGACTACTTCCCCGACTGGATAGCGCGCGCCGAGCTGCCAAAGGCCGGCGGCACCGTCACCCACGTGCTGATCCAGAACGCCGACACGCTGCGCTACCTCGCGAACCAGAACACGATCACACCGCACGTCTTCCTGTCGCGCGCGGACCGCCCCCACCAGCCCGACCGGCTCGTGTTCGACCTCGATCCCCACGAGGGCAGCGACTTCGCGACGGTGCGGCGCGCCGCCCGCTGGACCGCCGACCTGCTCGAGGAGCTCGAGCTGGCGCCGTTCGCCCAGGTAACCGGCTCCAAGGGGATCCACCTCTGGACGCCGCTGCGGCGGCGGGCCGACACGGAGGAGGTGAGGGCCTTCGCCCACGACGCCGCCCAGGTGCTCGCCGAGCGCCATCCGGACGCGCTCACGACCGAGTTCCGCAAGGCCAAGCGCGGTGGCCGCATCCTCGTCGACATCGCCCGGAACGGGTACGCACAGACCGCCGTTCCGCCGTACGCGGTGCGTCCCCGCCCGGGGGCACCGGTGGCCACCCCGATCGAGCTGGACGAGCTGGGCGACTCGCGCCTGCGCCCCGATCGCTGGACACTCCGCAACGTCCTGCGCCGCCTCGACAGCAAGGGTGACCCCTGGGCCGGCATACAGGCGCACGCCCGCGGGCTCAGCGCGCCCAGCAAGCGCCTCGCCAAGCTGCTCCCGTAGTGCGGTTCCTCCGTTTTCGCTTTCGCTCGACGGGTACCACCCAAGCATGACGACGTCGACGATCGACGCGCTGTTCGAGCGCGCCGAGGAGCAGGGGTGCGTCAACCTCTCCGACCTCGCGGAGCTCGTCCAGGAGCTCGAGCTCTCGGACGACGACGCCCAGGCGCTCGCCGACCGGCTGGAGGCGCGCGGCGTCGAGCTGTCCGATGACTGCGGGCGCGCCCAGCCTGAGCCCGTCCGTTACGACAACGTGGAGCTCGCGGCGATCACCGGCGACACTCTGCAGCTGTTCCTGCGCGACGTCCGCCGGCACCCCTTGCTGACCGCCGCGGAGGAGGTCGAGCTGGCCAAGCGCATCGAGCAGGGCGACCTGCCGGCGAAGGAGCGCATGATCAACTCGAACCTGCGTCTCGTGGTCTCGCTCGCCAAGCGCTATCAGGGCCAGGAGCTGTCGCTGCTCGACCTGATCCAGGAGGGCATCCTCGGCCTGATCCGGGCATCGGAGAAGTTCGATTGGCGGCGCGGCTACAAGTTCTCGACCTACGCGACCTTCTGGATCCGCCAGGCGATCCAGCGCGGGCTCGCGAACCAGGGCCGCACGATCCGCATCCCGGTGCACATCGGCCAGCGCGAGCGCAAGATCACCCGCGCCGAGCGCGAGCTGTCGCTGCAATTCGGCCGCGCGCCCACGGACGCCGAGATCGCCGGGGCCACCGGCCTGACCGTCGACGAGGTCGAGGAGACGCGCGAGGTCGCGCGCACCGTCACGAGCCTCGACCGACCCGTCGGGCCGGAGGGCAACACCGGCCTCGGCGACCTGCTCCCGAGCCGGGAGCGCGGACCGGTCGAGGAGGTCGAGATCGGCCTGCGCGAGGAGGCCGTCCACGCGGCGATCGCGCGCCTGCCGGAGCAGGAGCGCGAGGTGATCAAGCTGCGCTTCGGCGTCGGCGGCGACGACCCGACGCCACTGCGCGAGGCCGGCCGCCTGCTGGGGCTCTCACCCGAGCGCGTCCGGCGCATCGAGCACAAGGCCCTCGAGCGGCTGGCGGGCACGCGCGAGGTGGCCGGGCTCGCCGAGGCTGCGTAGCGCCGCTGAATACGCGCGCCGTCGGCGGGTAGCCGAGCGGCATGAACGAGGTCCGCTTCGCCCGTGAGGGTGACCCGCCCGACTCGCCCACCGGCCTGAGCAAGCGCTCCTGGTGGGGCGTGCTCAAGCGCTCGGCCAAGGAGTTCCAGGACGACAACCTGACCGACTGGGCGGCCGCGCTCACGTACTACGGCGTCCTGGCGATCTTCCCCGCCCTGCTCGTGCTCGTCTCGCTCCTGGGGCTGATCGGCGAATCCGCGACTCAGCCGCTGATCGACAACCTCGGCGACGTCGCCCCAGGCCCGGCGCAGGAGATCCTCACGAACGCGCTCGAAAACCTTCAGGGCGCTGAGGGCGCGGCCGGCTTCGCGTTCATCCTCGGCCTCGTGCTGGCGATCTGGTCCTCATCCGGCTACGTCGCCGCTTTCATGCGCGCCTCGAACGCGATTTATGACATCGAGGAGGGCCGGCCGATCTGGAAAACCGTGCCCCTGCGCGTCGGGTTGACCGTTGCGCTACTCGTGCTCGTGGCCATCAGCGCCGCCGGCGTTGTCATCACCGGCGGGATCGCGAAGGAGCTCGGCGACGTAATCGGCGTCGGCGACACCGCGGTCACTGTCTGGAACATCGCGAAGTGGCCCGTGCTGCTGCTGATCGTCAGCTTCATCTTCGCGCTCCTCTACTGGGCGGCGCCGAACGTCAAGCACCCCGGCTTTCGCTGGATCAGTCCCGGGGGCGTCCTGGCCGTGATCGGTTGGATCATCGCGTCGGTGGCGTTCGCCTTCTACGTCGGCAATTTCGGCTCCTACAACAAGACCTACGGAGCGCTCGCAGGACCGATCGTGTTCCTCCTGTGGCTCTGGATCTCGAACATCTGCATCCTGCTAGGTGCAGAGTTCAACGCCGAGCTCGAGCGCGGGCGCGCGATCGAGGCCGGCATGCAGCCGGAGGACCGGGAGCCGTTCGTCGAGCCTCGCGACGCCCCCAAGGAGGCGAGTCGCACCTAGCGCTCGTCCAGCAGGAAGAACTCGAAGCCGAGGTCGGGGTCGAGGGTCAGCTGGCTGTGGTAGGTGAGGACGCGGCGCCCGACGGCCTCCTCGACCACGCGTATGAATGAATCCGCCATGGCCTCCTGGAAGGTGAGCCGAACCAGGCGCACGAGGTCGGGGTCGGTCGGGGTCAGCGTGCGCTCGACGGTCGTCATCGTGTCGCGCAGGACGCAAACCACGTAGCGGTCGTCGAGCATGTACGACTTGGCGCGCTCTGGGCCGCGCCCGTAGTACTCGCGAAACAGGCCGACGATGCCGGTCGT
Organism: uncultured Thermoleophilaceae bacterium; assembly: GCA_963739095.1. GTDB lineage: Bacteria > Actinomycetota > Thermoleophilia > Solirubrobacterales > Thermoleophilaceae > JACVRW01. Next base: position 86,842 of record CAVTZF010000001.1, on the reverse strand, counting down.
GACGGCCGCCAAGTCCTCGCCGGCACGCGCGGCGACCACGGGATCCTCGATGGGGTCCACGCGGCCTATTTTTCCATCCGCGAACGCGCGGCCGTGTCCGTACGCCCGTCCAGCAGGCGCGCGGGCATGGCCGAACGGAACAGCCTGCTCACCTTCCCCAGCTTGGCCCGGCAGCGCGGGCACTCCTCGCTGGTCATCGAGAGTCCGGGGCTGTAGACCGTCAGCCGGCAGCTCGGGCAGTTCAGGTACACCATCCATCTCCTCCTCGCAGTGGCGTCGTGCCCGCGAGGTCCGTCCTCTCACCAGGATGCTGGCGGGCGACCGTCCCGCGCCGTCGGGCGCGAGTGAGGGTACCCGCGTGGGCATCCACCGTCAACGTATGGGTTACGCGGAATCCATAGCCTGTGCGCCTCCGCGACGCGGAGCCGGCTGGGTGAACGGCGCGTAGCGGTGGTGCAGCATCAGCGCGTTCCCCTCGGGGTCGCGGAAATTGGCCATGTGGCAGACGCCGCTGTCGATCGTCTCGCCGGAGAACGACACCCCGCGCGACTCGAGCTCCGCCCGCGCCGCGGCGACATCGTCGACCTGCAGGGCGACCGGCACGCTGTTCGGGCTGAACTCGATCCCGAGCGCCTGCGTGCCGATCACGGCGATCGTCATGTTGCCGGTCTCGAATTCGGCGCCGGCCGCCGGCTCGTCGCCTCGCTGCCACAGGCTCGAGCGCTCGAGGCCGAGCACCTCGCCGTAGAACTGGAGGGCCGAATCGAAGTCCGCGCTCGGCACGCACACGAAGTCGACGCCGGTGACCATGGGGCTGAGGATATTCCAACGCCGGCGTGCGTTTAGCGCGCTTCCGCGAGGGGCAAACTGCTTTTACAGGTCAAGCGGAGGACGTGGGGGGACTCCGCGGGACCAGGGTCAGAAGGGGGACGACGCGCGAACGTGTGAACGCGGATGCGTTGCGGACCTCACGTCACTAGGACGACGGAGGTTCAAAGCATGTCCGCTGTAGCACTCGCTCCCGCGAGACCATTTCCCGTACGACCGCGACGCCGCTCCTGCGATCGCGCGCAAGAGCGCGAAACCGAGCGGCAGCTGCTGGTGCGCTACCACGAGCACGGTGACCTGGCGGCCAGAGAGGAGCTGGTCGAGCGCTTCCTGCCGCTCGCCCGCGACCTCGCACTGCGTTACTCGTACACGGACGAGCCGTTCGACGACCTGCTGCAGGTCGCGAGCCTCGGGCTGATCAAGGCAATCGACCGCTTCGAGCCCGGCCGCGGCACGAAGTTCACGAGCTACGCGGCCCCGACCATCCTGGGCGAGCTGAAGCGCCACTTCCGCGACAAGGGCTGGTCGCTGCACGTGCCGCGCGACCTTCAGGAGCGCACGCTCGCGGTCAGCCGCGAGACCGAGGCGCTGTCGAAGACGCTCGGCCGCTCGCCGAAGGTGCGCGAGGTGGCCGAGGGCCTCGGCTGCAGCGTCGAAGAGGTTCTCGAGGCTCAGGAGGCGGCGGCGAGCTACGAGGCCGCCTCGCTCGACGCGCCCGCCGCTCGCGACGACGAGGAGTCGGCTTCGCTGGTCGACCTGCTCGGCGAGGAGGACGGCGCCTACGACCTGGTCGAGGAACGCCAGGCGATCGCCAGCACCTGGGAGGCTCTGCCTGAGGTCGAGCGCAAGGTGCTCGAGCTGCGCTTCGTGAGCGACATGACGCAGCGAGAGATCGGCGAGCAGATCGGTTACTCGCAGATGCACGTGTCGCGGCTGCTGCGGCGGTCGCTCACGCGTCTCGAGACGGCTGCAGCCGCCGCTTGAGCGAGAGCGCGTTGGCGACGGCGAAGCCCTCCCAGTCGTTGTTGAAGTAGACGAACGCCTCGGCCCGGCGGCGCCAGCGAGACAGCCGCCGGGCCCACTCGTCGAGCTCGGTCTCCGAGTAGTTGCCGCGCCGCCCGCGCCGGCCGTGGTGGAGTCTCACGAGCGTCCAGTCCGCCGTGAGCTCGTGGGCCTGGAACGGCCACTTCGGGTGGTCCGCGATCACGAGCGCGGCGCCCGCCGAGCGGAGCAGCTCGTAGACCGGCGCCTCGAACCAGCTCTCGTGCCGGAACTCGAAGCAGTGCCGTCCGTCCGGCAGGATGTCGAGCAGCTGCGAGAGCACGTCGTCGTCGCGCCGGAAGTTGGCGGGCAGCTGCCACACGATCGGCCCGAGCTTGCCCGACTCGACGAGCGGCTGCATGCGCTCGTAGTAGCGCTCGATCCCCTGCCCCACGTCGCGCAGGCGGCGTACGTGGGTCAGGTAGCGGCTCGCCTTGGCGGCGAAGACGAAGTCGGGAGGCGTCTCCTCGACCCAGCGCGCCACCGCGTTGCGTGACGCGAGCCGGTAGAAGGTCGAGTTGACCTCGACCGTGTCGAAGAGCTCGGCGTAGCGCCTCAGCCAGCGCTGCTTCCCGAGACCCTCCGGGTAGAGGCGCCCGCGCCAGTCGTCGTAGTTCCAGCCGGAGCAGCCGACCCGGACCGGCCGCGTGCCCATGCGCTCGGGCTACCCCGGCTAGGGGCGCGGCAAACGGCTCGAGTCGACCACCTCGAAGGCGCTCCCCGGTACGCGGTGGAGCGCGTGCAGGTCATCGTTGTCCCAGCCCGGGTTCGGCGCGCCGCTCAGGTACCAGGACGAGCCGTTGTCGGCGAGGATCATCCCGTAGCGCTTCAGCGCCCTGAGCACGATCCGGGACTGGCGCGGGAAGCCGGAGACGTCGAAGCCGCGCCGCAGCCGCAGGCGCTGCCCCATGGCCGGCAGGTTCGGGTCGGTGAGCTCCGAGGCGAAGTGGCGGGCGGGGTAGACGAACGCCCGCCGCGTGCGCGACGCCGTGAAGCGCAGCGCGTGATCGATGCGCCCGCGGCGCACCTCGTCGTAGCGGGCGAGCCCCGGCAGGATCGGCAGGCCCGCGGCGTCGGCCGAGGTCCAGCCGCGCGGCCGCATGCGGTTCGAGCGCAGGTTCCAGATCGCGCCCGAGCCCGCGCTCCAGCGCGTGCCGCCGTCCTGCGGGTAGGCGGCGAAGAGCTCGTAGAGGCGACAGCGCGAGCGGTCGACGACGATCACGTGGCGGTCGCCGTCCGAGCCGCGGCCGCCCTCGATCGGCGCACGGCGCGGCAGCGGGTAGCGGCGCCCGTCGGACTCGGAGGCGTACTCGAAGTCCACCGGCACCCTGCCCTGGCGGCGGGCGACCGTCGTGAACGGGATCCCGATCGGGCCGCCCTCCCAGAGCCCTGAGCCGAAGTCCGCGTGCACGTGTTCATCGAGCCCGATCGAGCGCACGATCGCATCCGAGTTCGGGTGCGCGGGCAGCCGGTCCACGCGCAGGTTCCAGTGGTTGTCGGGCGGGAAGATCGGGCACTTCGGAGCTCCCGGCAGCGGCCGCGCCTCCGCGCCGCTCAGGGCGGTCACGCAGACGACCGCCAGGACCGCGATCAGGCCGAGCCGGATCAGGTCGATGCGCCGAAGCGGCTTGTCTCGCCCTCGGGCAGCTTGCCGTCGCGACCGACGTAGCCGCCCTTGCCGCCCGCCACCAGGTAGACCGCCGGCTCGTCGCCGATCGCCTTGATCTTGCGGATCGTCCCGGCGTCGACACGCGCCAGGCCGCCCGGGCCCAGCTCGTACGTCTCGTCGTCGCCGAGCGTGATCTCGACGCGGCCGCGGTGCACGAAGTAGAGCTCCTCCTGCTCCTCGTGGTAGTGGCGGCCGGTCTCGTAGCCGGCGGGCAGCTCGATCGCGTTGACGCCGAATGCCGTCACGCCGAGCGCGCGCCGCACCTTGCGGAAGCCTGGCCCGTCGGCGAGCGCGTCCAGGTTGGCGAGCGCGTAGCCCTCGCCGTCCACCACCTCGTGCACCGTTTCGCTCATGCCGCGGAGCGTATCCGCGCAGGTTGCGTCAGGCAACTCGCTCGGCGCTGTGGAGGCCGCCGCGCGCCCAGAGCACCGTCAGCCCGACGAGCAGCCCCGCCACGAGGAACGCCGGCAGGACCTCCGTGGGGTGTCCCGTGAGCAGCCCGCGGATGGATTCGATCACGAGCGTGGTCGGATTGACGGTGGCGGCCGCGTGGACCCAGCCGGTCAGCAGGTCGTAGGGCACCCAGACCGGCGCGAGGAAGATGATCAGGAACACGGGCAGCTGGATCAGCGGACCGGCCTGCATGGTGCGCATGCGCATCGCGACGCCCGTCCCGAACAGCATCGCCGCCGCGTTCACGAGCAGCGCCAGCGTGTAGAGGCCGCCGATGTCGAGCGCACTGCCGCTGATCTCGAGCCCGGTCAGCAGGGCGATCACGGTGACCACGGCGACCGTGAACAGCGCCCGCGCCAGCGCTGCAAGCCAGTAGCCGCCGATGATGCCACCCCGGTTCGACGCGGCCAGCATCAGCCGGCGCGAGAAGCCGGACTCGAAGTCGCGCGCGATGGCGAAGCCCGTGAACACGCCGCCGAACGCCGACGCCTGCAGCAGCACGAACCCGTACACGAAGGTCGTGTAGCCGCCGGCGAACTCGAAGCCCGGGATCGAGTCGACGCGCGACAGCCCGCCCGCGAACGCCGTGAAGAAGAACATCGGGAACAGCAGCGCGGGAATGATGATCGCCGGGTTCTTGAAGAAGTTGTGGGCGCTCCGCCAGCCGACGGCGCGCGCGACGGTCCAGAAGCTGCCGCGGCTCACGTCCGCACCATCCTCGTGCGCAGCGCCGAGGCCGCGGCCACCAGCGCTATGAGCGTGATCCCGGCCGCACACGCGAACCCGAGCGCGAGCGCCTCGCCGTTCCAGCCGTCGATCATCAGCGAGCGAATGCACTCGAGCATGTAGGAGACGGGATTCCAGTCCGCGATCGTGCGGAACCAGTCCTGCTCGATCAGATTGCGCGGCAGCGCCATCGAGGACAGGAAGAGGGCGGCGAAGAAGAGCGGGAAGATGCCCTGGACCGCCTCCCCGTTGCCCGCGCGCAGCGCGACGAACGCGCCGATGCAGCCGAAGCCCAGCGAGATCAGCAGCGAGAACGCGACGATCACGACTGCGCCGGCAAGGCCGGCCGCGATGCCCGCGCCGAAGACGAGTCCCACGATCAGGAAGGTGAGGGCCTGGATCGAGCCGAGCGCGACGATGCCGGCGAGCTGGCCGAGCATGAGCGCGACGCGCCGCAGCGGCGTGAGCGCGAGCCGGTTCATGAACCCGTTCTCGATGTCGGTCGCGACGTTCGTGCCGGCGCTCATCGCCGAGAAGAGGGCGCCCTGCACGAAGGTGATCGCGAGCGCGAACTGCAGGTAGGAGTCGGTCGGGAAGCCGGGCAGCAGGGTGGCCGACTCGAGCCCGCTCGAGTTGATCGAGAGCAGGATCAGCGGGAACAGGATGGACGGCACGACCATCGCGGGCTGGCGCAGCGTGCGCACCACCGAGCGGCGGGCGAGCGCGCCCACCTGCCTGAGCAGCGAGCCGCGGCTCACGCCGCGACGGCCTCCTGCTCCGCCTCCTCCTCCTGCTCGGCCTCCTCGGCCGCGCCCTCGAGCGAGCGGCCGGTCTTCGCGAGGAAGACATCGTCGAGCGTCGGCGCGTGGAGCTGCAGGTCCTGGATCTTGATCTGCTCGCCGTCGAGCGCGCGCACGACGTCGGCGAGCTGGGAGTCGCCGCCCGCGAGCCGCACCGAGGCGCCCTTGGTCGAGCCGGCGACCGACTCGCCGAAGCGGGACAGGACAGCCTTCATGCGCTCGAGCTGCTCCGGCTCGGCGGGGATCGCCTCGACGCTGGGGCGGCCGATCTCCGCCTTGAGGGCCTCGGGGGTGCCCTCCGCGACGATCCGGCCTTGATCGATGATGCCCACCCGGTCGGCGAGGACGTCCGCCTCCTCGAGGTACTGCGTCGTGAGGAAGACGGTGACGCCGCGATCGCCGGCGAGCCGCTGCACCTCCGCCCAGAGCGCCGTCCGGCTCTGCGGGTCGAGCCCGGTCGTGGGCTCGTCGAGGAACAGGATGCGCGGCCGGTGCACGAGCGCGAGCGCCAGGTCGAGGCGGCGCTTCATGCCGCCCGAGTACCCGCCCACGCGCCGGCCGGCGGCCTGGGTCAGCCCCACGCGCTCGAGCAGCGAGTCGGAGCGCGTGCGCGCCTCCTCCCCGCTCATGCCATGCATCGCGGTCTGCAGCTTCATGTGCTCGCGGCCCGTCAGGAACGGGTCGAGGGCGGCCTCCTGGAGCGCGGCACCGATGGCCGCGCGCACAGCCGGGCCCTCGTGAACGACATCGTGCCCGCCCACGCGCGCCGTGCCGGCGGTGGGCGGCAGCAGCGTGGTCAGCATGTGCACCGTCGTCGACTTGCCGGCGCCGTTGGGGCCGAGGAAGCCGAAGACCTCGCCCGCCTCCACGCGCAGGTCGATGCCGTCGACGGCGCGCGGGCCCTTCTTGAACTCCCTGACGAGGCCGTGTGCCTCGATCGCACCTTCGCTCATCCGCCGGAAGCTAGCGACAATAGTTGAGGTTGTCAATTATCGATCCCATCAACTATGATCGCCCGCACTCATGGCGCAGCGGACCCCCGCAGAGGAGGCCTGGGCGCTCCTGTGGCGCATCATGCAGGCGAACAAGCCGCGCATGATCGAGATGGCGCGGGAGCTCGACTTCTCGCCCGTCCAGTTGCATTCCCTGCGCATGCTCGAGCCGGGTGTCGAGACCCCGATGCGGGCGCTCGCCCAGCAGCTCTTCTGCGACCCGTCGAACGTCACGGGCATCGTCGATCGCCTCGAGGCACGCGGACTGATCGAGCGGCGCAGCCTGGAGACGGACCGGCGCGTCAAGATCATCCGGCTGACGCCCGAGGGTCAGCGCGTGCGCGCCGAGGTCGTCGAGCGGATGTCTGCGCCGCCCGAGGAGATCGCCGCGCTGCCGCTCGAGTCGCAGGTAGCGCTACGCGACGCCCTGCGCGAGGCGGCCGACCGCCTCGACCGGCCGGTGCTCGAGACCGCCTAGCGGCACACGGAATGCACCTGGAGCGTGACTCGCTCGTCGTCGCCGACGGTCCTGCCCGCCATGAGCGTCACGCGGACGCGGCGGGCGCCCACGGTGTAGCGGTAGTCGTGGTCGCGCAGCTCGGCGCGCGACGGGCGCGAGTCGAACAGGACGGCCGCGCCGCCACGCAGCTGGCGCTCGCCCCTCCGGCACCTGGATGATGCGGTCACGCGCGTCCCCGGGCGGACCCGGAGGGTCTTCACACGGTGCTTGAGGGCGAGGACGCCCGCCGCCGTTGCGGATCTGTCGACGCAACCGGCGAACCCGGCGAACGTGGACGGCTGAGGGGACGTGTTCTCGGCTTCGAACGTCGCCACCGGCGACGGCCAACCGTCCTGGAAGAGGTTGAGGTCGACGCTCAGCACGTTGCCCGCCGGCCCGGTCCAGTCGGCGCCGCCAACCGTGGAGTTGCCGGGACATACCACCAGGGACGACGCCTGCCCGTCGAAGTCGGTCCTGCCCGGCACCGTCGTCCACTGAGGAGCGGAGGTCGGCGGGGTGACGACGCACGTCTCATTCGCGGTTGCGCACGGCGACACGGCGAGCACCGCGGGGGAGTGTGCGGCGACACCAGCAAGCGTGAGTGCGCCGAGCAGGACGAGACGGCGGGCGGTGCGAGCGGCCATCGAGGCTCCTTCCCTGGGAACGAGGAGCCCGATTGTCCTCTACCGGAGCCTAGGACCGGCTGAACGTCTCCGCGCTCGCCGGATCCGTCTCGACGATCGGCTCGCCGGCCGTTGCCGAGGCATAGGAGTCCCCCTTGGCGGCCTCGTTGCCCTTGCCCGCGATTCCGGCGGCCTTCTCCTTCACGAGCGCGAGCTTCTGCGCCCCATCCGGCGATCCCATAAACCAAGCACCGGCCGCGAACCCGAGCGCGGCCCCGATCAACAGCTTGAACATTCGGTCGTCCTTCCTCGTCGAGTGGCGAAGCCCTACGCATTCCCGGTCAGGCGCGCGTGAAGCAATCTAGTGGGCGCTGCGACTGCTGGCGACTGCACGGCGATGCCATGCGACGCCGAGCAGTCGCGGAGTCACCCCTTCACTGCCGCCGTTAGCCCGGCAGCAGGCGCCGCCCGCCGCGTGCCCTCAGAAACGCAGCAGCGCCGCCGCGCCGCCGTAGTCGTCGAGCTTGTCGCGGTGATGTCGGACCGCGACCACCTCGGCGGACTGCTGAACGGCGAGCTCGATCGCCGCGTCGGTCAGGTCCTCGAGCTGGATCATCTCGGCGCCGTCGGCGGGACAGGTTTCGCCCTCCGTGGCGAGCAGCCCGCACACCGCGCACTGCGCGCCGGCGACGCCGGAGAACTGCTCGTCGAGCAGAAGCACCTCCACGCGGCGCTCGTTGAGCGCCCCGATCACGGCCTCGATGCCCGTCACGCCCCGCTCGCCGACACGCTCGAGCAAGCGCCCCTCGTGCTCGCGCTCGACCTTCTCGAATACCGGACGGGCCGCCTCCAGCACGGTGTCGGGAGTGGCGACGTCGACGTCCACGCCGATGCGCCCGTCGACCACCCGGTCCCGGAGGTAGCCGTGCAGCTTGCCCTCGAAGTCCTTCACGACCTCGTTCGGCCCGCCGAGCAACAGGCGCTGGAAGGGCCGGATCTTGAAGTGGCGCAGCAGCGCCTCGCGCGTGTGCTTGAGGTGGTCGTCCTTCTCCTTCTCGATGCCGCGCGCGAAGCGCGCCTGCGAGAGCCCGCCCCGCTCGTGCTGGCCGAAGACGGTGTCGTGGATCTGCTCGATCTCGCGCAACCCGTCCGGAGAGCCGCGGAAGATGCGCGCGTTGCGGCGGCTGACGAGCGCCACGCACCAGCGCTCGCGGCGCTCGAAGCGAGCCAGCGGGCCGACAAGCGGCGAGCGCCCGATCGCGACCCGGTTGCTGACCGGCCGCGGCAGCTTGATCGCCTCGAACAACTTGGCGGGCTCGCTCGCGAAGACCGCGACCCCCTGCGCTCCCTCGGTCGGCAGGCTGCGCTCGAGGAACGCGGAGGCGCGCTTGAGCGAAGCCTGCAGGCCCATCTTGTCGTCGTGCGGCAGGTTGTCGTGGTCGCGAACGCGGCGCTCGGCCTCGTCGAGCAGCGAGCGCACGGCTGTGGCGCGCGCCGGCTGGGTGCCGAACTCGGACGGATCCAGGTCGAGGTAGAGGCTGAGCACAACCGGCCGGTCGAGCCTCAGCTCCGCGAGTCGGCGCAACTGGTCGCGTTCGGGAGCGGTCACCTGCATGCCCTGCCCTCCTTCGAAGGGGACGTTCCGTGCCGGCTTCTACCCGGAAGCCTACGCTGCCCACGCGGTCCGATCCAACGTCGGGCCGCGCCGAGCCCCGCTCGCGGAGCAGGACAAGGGGCTCCTGTGATAAAATATGTTGCACGCGCAAGCAATTGGTACACCGGTTTGGACGTTACGTCCAATCGGGCCTTGAAAGCCCCCTCTCGTTCGGGGGTTTTCTGCGTGCGCACCGGGTAACCCGCGAAGCTCGTCTGTGTAATACTTTCGACGGACTTCGAACTATCAAATCGAGAAGCTATGACGACTGACACGCTGATTCGCCCTGCGGAGACCCCCGAAACCCGCCATGTCGCGCCGGTGGAGCTCGAGGACTCACTGCAGCTGTTCTTCAACGAGGCGCGACGCCATCCGCTGCTCACGGCGGAGGACGAGGTCGAGCTCGCGAAGCGCATCGAGCGTGGTGATCTTGCCGCGAAGGAGCGGATGATCAACGCGAACCTCAGGCTCGTGATCTCCGTCGCGCGCAAGTATCAGGGGCAGGGCCTGCCCCTCTCGGACCTGATCCAGGAGGGCATGCTCGGCCTGATCCGCGCTGTCGAGAAGTTCGACTGGCGCAAGGGCTTCAAGTTCTCCACCTACGGCACGCTCTGGATCCGTCAGGCCATCGGCCGCGGCCTCGCCAACTCGGGCCGCACCGTCCGCCTGCCGGTTCACATCGTCGCGCGGGCGCGCAAGATCCAGGACGCCGAGCGCAAGCTCGCCGTCCAGCTTGGCCGCCAGCCGACGGAGGAGGAGATATCCGAGTTCGTGGACCTTCCGCTCGACGAGGTGGCCGACATCCGGCGAGCGGACCGCGGCCCGACGAGCCTCGATCAGGGCGTCGGTGAGGACGGCGAGACCGCCCTCGGCGACCTGATCGCCGGCGAGGGCCCGGCCGTGGAGGACGAGGTCGTCTCCAGCATGGAGGACGACCGCCTGCGCGAGGCCGTCGAGACGCTGCCGGATGTCGAGCGCGACATCATCACGCTGCGTTTCGGCCTCGACCGCGAGGAGCCGCACGCGCTGCGCGAGACGGGCCGCCGTCTCGGGCTCTCGAGCGAGCGCGTTCGCCAGCTCGAAGACCGTGCGCTGCGCCGGCTCGCCAAGGACGACGCCGTCGCGGCGCTCCGCGAGGCCGCGTAACAACGAGCCTCGCCCCGCTCGGCGCCCTCGGGCGCCGGCGGAACAGCTTCAAGTGAGCGAGACCGAGCCGCCGCCTGAGCTCAGGCGGCGGCCGGGTTCGCCCCCAGCGGCCGCGCTGTCTCAGCCGCGAGGTACTCGAGCAGCGCCCGCATCCCGCCGCGCGCGAAGGCGGCCCGCTGCCGGTCCGCCCCATTGCCCTCGATGAGGATCTTCTCGACGCCGTCGAGCGCGGGGTCCTCCCCCGCCAGCGAGGCGAGCGTCTCGCGCGCCACCTCACGTAGCGGCACGAGCCGGTCGCCGCTGGCGATCTCGGCGTCGAGACCGTCGCGCGTGGCCCTGAACCACGACCACGCGAGTGTCTGGGCCGGCGCCAGGTGCTCGACCGGCGCCTCCGCCGCCCGCCGCGCCAGCGCGCGCACGAGCGCCGCCATCCCCGCCGCCTCGTCGAGGCCCGCCTGGACGTCGAGCTCACGCAGCTCGATCGTGCCGAGCCGGGGCTGGAGCCGCACGTCCCACCAGACCATCGTGTGATCCTGCGGACCGCCGCCCGCGCCGATCGCGTCGAGCTCCGCCAGGTACTCGTCCCAGCTTCGCAGCGGCGGCGGCGCCCCGCGGCCGGGGTAGCCGCGCACCATCGCCGAACGCGCGCTGGCGAGCCCGGAGTCGAGGCCGAACCAGAACGGCGACCCCGCGCCGAGCCCCTGGATCAGCGGCAGCGACTCGCGCAGGCCGTTGCTCGCCGCGACCGCCGCATCCGGGTCGGGCATTCCGACGTGCACGTGCAGGGCGCACTCCGGAGTCCGCTTGATGAGGCCGCGCATCTCCCCCTCGACGCGCCGGTAGCGCTCGGAGTCGACCAGCCGCACGTCGCCGTAGCGGGCATCCGGATGGAGGCCGACCCCCATGAGCGTCGCGCCCGCGGCGCGCGCCGCTGTGCGGTTCTCGGCCAGCTCGGCGGCGGCCGCGCCCGTGTCCGGCTGCGGGCTCGAGCGCAGCTCGATCTCGGCGAGAAACGCCTCGTGGTCGGCGCGCCCCTCGGGCAGCTCGACAGCGGGCAGGATCCGGTCGGCGACGTGCGCGAGCTGCAGCGTGGCCGGGTCGACGAGCAGCAGCTCCTCCTCGATGCCGACGCTGAACGGCTCACCGGTTCCGAAGGCGTGGCCGCTGCGCCGCACCTCCGCAGGAGCGGCGTGGACCTCGGGGTCCTCGCTCACGGCGCCTCCCCGAGCGCGGCGCGCGCGGCGATCCGGCCGAATACGAGTGCCGCGGCCAGCCCGCTCGCGTAACCCCCGGTGGCGATCCCGCCCGCGTCGGCCCCGCAGCAGAACACCCCCGGGACCACCTCGGCGTGCGTGTCGATCGCGAGCCCGCCGAGCGTCGTCGTGATCCCGGCGACGGTCTCCACGGTCACATCGTCCCCGTCGCGACGGACGGGCGCCCCGGCGGCCTCGGCGGCGCCGACCATGTCGCCGACGCTGCGCTCGCGCACCCGCTCGTCGAGCATGGAGCTGTCCACCGTCAGCCACGCGCGCGCGCGCGACTGGCGCGCGGCCCACTGGGCCACGTCGATCTCGGACCAAGTGTGCGTCGTGTAGCCGTCGCCGCTCTCGTTCGTGACCGTGGCGTGGCTGGCGTAGAGCTGTGAGAGCCGCACCAGGTCGGCCGGCCCGATCTGCGCCGGCGGCGCCGGCATCAGACGCGCGTACACCTCGTCCAGGCCGCGGCTCACATCCCCGCCAGCCACGAGGCCTAGGCGCAGGCCGTCGCCGGTGCCGCCGGGCGCGGCGCGCATGAACACGTGCTCGGCCTCGGCCGTCACGTGCTCGCGCAGGAGCTCGCGGCTCGCGCCGAAGCCGCCGGTGGCGAGGACGACGGGCGCGTCGTCGGGAAGCTCGGTCAGCGCGGCGTCGCAACGGACGGCCGAGCCGCCCCCATCCGCCGCAGAGACGAGCGCGGCGGTCAGGCGCGCGGGATCGAAGCGCACGCCGGTCGTCAGCGGGTTGCCGGTCGCGCGCTCGGTGACCGGGGCGCCGAGCGCCTCCAGCCAGCGCAGGTCGCCGTCGAGACGCTGGAACAGGCGCGCCTGGAGCCGCTCGTCGCCGGCCGGGCAGTCGGCCCGGAAGCCGGCGAACTCGCGGTGGCGCCAGACGACGCCGCTCGAGAGACGCATCGACCCCCCTGGCTCGGCGAGCTTCTCGAGGACGACCGGCTCGGCACCGAGCCGGCGCGCCTCGGCCCCAGCCACGAGCCCGGCCATGCCAGCCCCGGCTACGACGAGATCGGGCACGGCTCAGACGAGCGCGAAGCCCGGCTTGTGCTCGACGTACTCGATGCGCACGCCCTCGGGCCCGCGCACGAACACGGCGAAGGTGTTGGGAGCGTCCTTGACGTCATCGATCTCGAGCCCCTCGCGCTCGGCCTCGTCCTGCACGCGGTGCGCGTCGTCGACGAGCAGAGCGAGATGGTTGAGGAGCGGCCGGCCGCCATCGTCGGCGGCGCCCTGCTCCAGCCGCAGCGTGCGGTCGTCGACCGCGAGCACGTCGTCGCGGCGCTCGAAGCCGAGCTCAGCGAGCTCCGCGGCCGCGGATTCCGGATCGGCGAGCGTGAGCACGACGTGGTCGAGGTCGAAGGCGCGCCCGTCCGCCGCCACCAGGCCGATCCGCAGGCCGCCGGGCGCGTCCAGCTCGAGCACCCCGTCGGCGGCCCGCTCGGCCTCAACGGGCAGGCCGGCCGCCACCGCGTCGGGGTCGCCCACCCGCAACGCCACCCTCCGCAGGGCGCCGCGCTCGCGCGGGCCCTCGGCATCGAAGAGCGTCAGCTTGCCGAGCTTGGCGTCCACGCCGACGAGCGTGAAGCTGTCGGTTTCCTCGATCACGTGCATGCCGAGGTGGTCGCAGAGGAAGCCGGCCAGCGGCTCCCGCTCGCTCACCCAGAGGGCGACGTGGTCGAGGCTGTTGGGCTCAGAGGTCAACACCGACGTCTACCCCGCAGTCGCGCCTGCAATCGCATCGCGCTCCTCCTCGCTGAGCGTCAGCTCCTCCGCCGCCACGTTCTCCTCCAGGTGCTCCGCCGACGAGGTGCCGGGGATCGGCAGCATCACCTCAGAGCGCGCAAGCAGCCAGGCGATCGCGACCTGGCCGGGCGTCGCGTCGTGCGCGCTCGCAACGGCATCGAGCGCTCCGCCCGGCTCAGCCAGCGAGCCCGTCGCGAGCGGGAACCAGGGGATGAATCCGATGCCCGCCTGCTCGGAGGCGTCGAGCACGTCCTCGGAGGAGCGGTCGGTCAGGTTGTAGCGGTTCTGCACCGTCACGACGTCGACGATCTCGCGCGCCTGCTCGAGCTCGTCCACCGAGACGTTCGAGATCCCGATGTGACGGATCTTGCCCTCGTCCTGAAGCTCTTTGAGTGCCCCGACCGAGTCCTCGTAGGGGACCTTGGGATCGGGCGAGTGCAGCTGATAGAGGTCGATGCGCTCGAGCTTCAGGCGTCTGAGACTGCCCTCGCAGGTCTCGCGCAGGCGCTCGGGCCGGGCGTCGCGTGGCCACTGGCCGGGTCCCGTGCGGCGCATCCCGCCCTTGGTCGCGATCACGAGCCCGTCGGGATACGGATACAGCGCCTCGGCGATGAGGTTCTCGCTCACCTCAGGACCATACGAGTCGGCCGTGTCGATCAGATTGACGCCGAGCTCGACCACATGCCGGAGCAGCGCGCGCGCAGCGTCCTCATCCGCGGGCGGACCCCAAATGCCGTCGCCGGTGATGCGCATGGCTCCGAAGCCGAGGCGGCGCACCTCCAGGTCGCCGCCGATCTTGAACGTGTGCATACCCCCGGGATACCACGAAGGGCCCGGTGGCGAACCACCGGGCCCCTCGTCAAGCACGCCCGTTTGTGCTGCGGTCGGTCCTACCAGCCGCTCCTGCGCCCGATGAGGGTGTAGAAGAGGTCGGTCTGGTCGCGGATGCCGAGCACGTTCGACGCCTGCGGACCGATCGCCGCGACCGGCACGCGCGCGCCGGTGTGACCCTGGCCGGGCGGCGTCTTGCCGGTGCCGTACGACACACGCATCGGCTGGCCGTCGGCCGTCTGCACCGTGGCGTAGAAGCCCGGGGTGTCGGACGTCGCACCCACGATCTGGCTCGTGTGCGAGTGGTCGGCGGTCACGACCACCAGCGTGTCCTTGTGGTAGCGCTGGAAGGCGAGCGCCTCCTTGACGGCGTCGTCGAGCTGCTTCGTCTCGCCGATCTGGCCGCACAGGTCGGATGCGTGATCGCGCTTGTCGATCGACGCCGACTCGACCTGCAGGAAGAAGCCGTCCCTGTCCTTCGAGAGGAGCTGGATGGCCTTGTCGGTCATCGCGCCGAGGCTCGGCTCGTTGGCCGGGCGGTTCGACTCGTTGCAGCGCGTCGTGGGCGAGCCGGCGCCCGGGGTCGGGGCCCCGATCAGCGGCGCGAACTGCGTCGTCATGTTGACCGGTGCGAACACGCCGAGCAGCGGCTTGCTCTTGATGCTGTTGACCGAGGCGAGCTGCGCCGCGTTGGTGACGTAGCGGAAGCCCTTGTCCTGCGCGTACTCGATGACGTTGCCCGACCCGTCGTCGAGCTGTTGCTCGAAACGGGCGCTGCCGCCGCCGAGGTTGACGTCGTAGCCGCCGTCGACGAGCTGCTCGGTGATCGACCCGAGCCCGCCGGCCGACTTGGTTTCCTGCGGGCAGAGCGTGCGGGCGTCGCTCGGCCCCTGGCAGGCGCGCCGTGAGATGTGCGACGTGGGCGCCGCCGGCGTGGCGTCGGTCAGCTCGGACGTGGTCACGTTGCCGATCGCCTTGCCGCGCTCCTTCATGATCTCGAAGGTCGTGTTGAAGCCCTCGTTCGAGCCGGGCACGGTCTCGGCCTCGCTCGGGCCCTGCGAGAGCCGGGCGTCGGTCGTCTTCTTGCCGGTCGACCAGGCCGTCGCAGTCGGCGCCGAGTCGGGCACGTAGTTGGGCGGATAGTCGGGGCCGGGCCCGTACTGCAGGTTCCAGGTGTGAAGCTCGCCCGAGAAGGGGAGCGTCTCATAGGCCATCGGCGGCCCCTCGGCGCCGTTCAGGTAGTAGCGCCCGATGGTCAGCTCGCTGTCACCGGTGCCGTCGCCGATGATCAGGATCACGTTCTTCGGCTTCCGGGGGTCGATCTGCTTGATGATCTGCCGCGAGTTGTCTCGGCCGCCCGAGCCACCGGCCACCACGGCTGAGGCCGTGCCGGCGACGGTCAGGGCAGCGATCGAGACGATCGCGAGCGACTTCTTGGACAACAAATTGAGCTCCTAGCTCTCCGGGTTGGCAGACGTCCGGCAGCCTCTCCGGTGAGCCGGGCTGCGGTGTTACCGCGCGTGAAGGCGCTGTGAAACGGAAGGGGTCTGAGGCTCAGGAAGGCGCGCTACCGGGTATGACATCCCCGTCGTCCCCTGTGAGGAGGAGGAACCCGTGGCTAGATCAGCTCGTCCCGCCGACCGCAGCGACGCCGCCGACAGGTCACTGCGCGGCAAGCTGTCGACACCCACGCGGAGAGACTTCATCCGCGGCATCGCGGCCGCCGGCGCCTCCACCGCGGGCGCGGTGGCGATGCAGCGCTCCGGACTCGACCTCTTCTCCGAGACGGCCGTGGCCCGCGGCCGCCGCAACCACTTCAGCGACTTCACCGCGATCGCAGCTTCGAGCAACGACGCGTTCGAGGTGCCGCAGGGGTTCCGCGCCGACGTCCTGATCTCGTGGGGGGAGGTCTTCCGCGACGGCCGGCGGCGGCCGCTCCGCTACGGCTTCAACAACGACTTCCTCGCCTTCTTCCCGCTCAAGGGCCGCGAGGGCCTTCTCTTCGTCAACCACGAATACCCCGATCCCTTCTTCCTGCATGGCTACAAGCCGACCGGGGCGCCCAAGACCCCGGCCCAGGTCCAGGAGGAGCAGGACAACGTCGGCAACTCGATCCTGCACATCCGCCGGCGCCGCAACGGCCGCTGGAAGGTGGTCTCCCCCTCCCCCTACAACCGCCGTATCTACGGGGACCGGCCGGACCTCGAGTTCACCGGGCCGCTCGTCGGCGCGGCGGGCATCGGCACGAGCGCCCACGGGTCGGTGGGCAACTGCTCCGGCGGCGTCACGCCGTGGGGCACTGCGATCTCCTGTGAGGAGAACTTCGACGGCTACGGGACCAACGTCGCTCTGAACCTCGACTTCGGCTACGGCTGGCATCAGTTCGGGGGCCAGCCCGAGGACGCCGAGTACGAGTTCAGGACCTTCCAGAAGTACGGCTGGGTCTGCGAGCACGACCCCTACGACCCCGACGGCGTCGGGCGCAAGCACACGGCGCTCGGGCGCTTCCGGCACGAGAACGCGGCCTTCCGCCACGAGCCCGGCAAGCGCTTCGTGCTCTACATGGGCGACGACCGCGCCAACGACGGCGTCTACAAGTTCGTCTCGGATCGGCGCCTTCGGAAGGGGAAGCACGCCGACAACCGCGCGATCCTGGAGTCGGGCCAGCTGTACATCGCGCGCTGGGAGCCCGAGGGCCGGCGCCGCTTCACGACAGCGGGCGACACGACGCCGATCAGCGCGACCGAGGGGACCGGCAGCTGGGTGCCCGTCCCGGAGGAGATGCTCGACGACACCTCGACCAAGCTGCGGGCGGCCTTCGGCACGGCGGAGTTCGACCAGCACTTCGCGACCAACCGGCCGGAGGACGTGGAGGTTGCCGACGACGGCAGCATCTTCGTCGCGCTCACGAACAACAGCACTGTCAGGGACTCGCACGGCTCGGTCCGCCGACTGCGCGAGACGGGCAACGACCCGGAGGCGCTCGAGTTCAGCTGGCGTGACTACGCGGCGGGCGGGCCGACGGGCGCGAGCGACCCCGGCGAGCAGGGCTTCTCGAGCCCCGACAACCTGGTCTTCGACAAGGCCGGAAACCTCTGGGTCGTGACCGACATCTCGTCGAGCCGGCTGAATCAGGCGAACGAGTACTCGTACCACAAGAACAACGCGATGTTCATGGTCCCGACCTCAGGGCCGAACAAGGGCATCGCGTTCCGCTTCGCCAACGGGCCGGTCGAGTGCGAGATCACGGGCCCCTACTTCACGCCCGACGAGGAGACCTTCTTCGTCAACGTCCAGCATCCGGGCGAGCTGACGGGGTTGACCGCGACGGCACCCGGCGTCTTCGGCCAGGAGACGACCTACACGAGCTGGTGGCCTGAGGGCAACCGCGTGGCGGGCGACCTGCCGTCGACCCCGAGGCCGTCGACGGTGGCGATCAGCCGGGGCGACCCGAATGAGGGCGAGGACGACTAGGGCGCCACATCGATCGCGGTCACGCTGCCGCTGATCTCGTTGGTCACGAGCAGCATCGCCCGGCCGGTGGGGCTGTCGGAGCGCGGCACGAAGTGCACGCCCTCGGGCCCGAGGTCCTCGGGGCGCGCGTTCAGGTAGTCCTCGAACGACGCCGACGGGCCCTGCAGCCGGTAGGCGTAGATGCCGCCCTGGCGCTCGGAGGCGACGAAGGCGTAGGTGCGGAAGCCGACCGTCCCCACGTCGATCCCCTCCGGCTCCGGACCCTTGCTGTCGCTGCGCTCGTCGAGCTCGCCGGGCTCCTCGTTCGAGAAGTTGAAGCGCTCCGGCTCTTCCGCTGCGGCGATGCGCTCGAGCTGCGAGCCCGAGTCCCACAGAAGGCCGCCGAGCGGACCGAGGATCGAGAACGAGCGCGCGCCGAAGGAGAAGATGCGGTCGAGATCGCCGTCGCCGTCCGGGTCGCCCGTCGTTGTCGAGACGTTCAGGCGGCCGAGCGCGGCGTCGTCCTCGAGCTCTTCGGCGTTGGGGAAGGCCGTGGGGTCGAGACCCACGTCACCCACGCGGTCCTCCTCCTCGCAGCCCTCGCGCTCGCGCGCGTCGCCCTCGTTGGCGGTCACGTAGTAGGGCAGGCCGAACCAGGTGTAGGAGGCGATTGCATCGGGCTGGTACATGCCTTCGAGCCCACCCCAGGGGTTGATGTTGATGCCGCCGTCGTCGTCGCTTGGGTCGAGCGCGTTGCGCTCCTTGCCGTGATCCTTGTAGCCAAGGCCGCGCACGAGCACGAAGCGCCCGCGCTCGATGTCGAGCACGCCGACTGCATTGGTCTCCTGCAGCGTCACGAGCGCGGTGCCGAAGCCGCCCTCGGAGATGTACTCGGGCTCGGCGTCCTGTGCGAACGGGGTGCCCGGGCAGGCGATCCGGTACTCGCCGATGCGCGGCACGCCGGCGAGGCTTGCCGTCTTCAGCGTCGACTTCGAGAGCTTCTTGTTCAACTTGATGACGGTCACGCTGCCCTGCGGATCGTCGTCGTCCGAGAGCGCCTCGCCCTCGTTCGCGACGAGCAGATACCTGTCGCGCTCGGCGAAGGTGAGCATGTCGGGCAGCGACCCTGCCGGGAACGAGGCCAGGTGGTCGCCGTCCGTGTCGAACAGCTCGACGCTGCCGGGCGCCGTGATCGGGTCCGCCTCCATCGCGACCGCGACGAGGCCGTCCTTGCTCACGTCGACGCTGTTCGGGCCCGCGCCGTAGGGCGACAGATCGATCGAGACCGGGGAGCCGAGCGCCGTCGGGTCGGAGAAGTCGTAGATGTCGAGGGTGTTGCCCTCGGCGTTCGTGACGAAGGCCTGCTCGCTCTTCGGGTGGTAGGCGGCGATCTCGGCGTTCGCCTCGCCGAGCGGCGGCGTGCTGCCGAGCTTGGTGAGCGTGACCGCGCCGGCGGCCGGGGCGGCGGCGAGCACGAAGGCGGCGGTGAGCAGGGCCGGGAGCAGTCGCTTCGTCATCGGGCGACCCTATGGGCCGCGCCGCCGCCGAGATGTGACCGGCCTGTTACCGGTCGAGCGACAGCACCTGCGGCGCGGGCTTCCCGGCGCGCAGGCGCTTGAGGATGCCCTCGGCGCGCTTGCGGAACATGACGACGCCGCGCAGCTTGATCTCCTCGTAGCCGCGGATCAGGTCCGGCAGCTCGAGCAGCTCGACGGCCGTGTCGTGCGTGTCGGGGGTCAGCAGCGTCAGCGCCTCGCCCAGCATCTCCTCGTACTCGCCGATTAGCGCGCGCTCGACGCGGCGCACCTCTGCCTTGCCGAACGGATCGAGGCGTGTGCCACGCAGCCGCCGCATCGCGTACAGCCGGCGGAAGACCGGCACGAACCAGGAGCCGAGCTTCAGCTTGCGTTCGAGCCCCAGCGCCCGCAGCATCGGCGGGTGCAGCATGAAGTAGACCTTCGCGCCCTCGCCGAACTCGGCCTGCAGCTTGGCCTGCTCGACGGCATCGAGATGGAGGCGCGCGACCTCGTACTCGTCCTTGTACGCCATCAGCTTGAAGAGCTGGCGCGCCACGGCCTCGGTCAGCTCCGTGTGCCCCGGCGTGCGCTCCTGCTCTGTCACGTGGGCCCGCCGCACCACCTGCGCGTAGCGCTCGGCGTAGGCCTCGTTCTGATATGCGACGAGCTCGGGCACGCGCGTCTCGACGAGCCGGCGCAGCTCGCCGTCGTCGCCGTCCACGGCGAGCGTGACGAGCTCACGCTCTCGCTCGCTCAGCTCGCGCACCGGCACGACCGTCTCGGGATCGCGCGTGGCCGCCTCGACGGCGTCCGGGGCGGCCACAACGGCGCGGCCCCAGGCGAAGGCGGCGAGGTTCTTCTCGACCGCGGCGCCGTTGAGGCGGATCGCCTGCTCGAGCGCCTCGCGCGAGACCGGCAGCAGCCCGCGCTGGAAGGCGGCGCCGAGCGCCAGCGTGTTGGTCATCATGTGGTCGCCGAAGAGGCGCTCCGAAAGACGCTGCGCGTCGAGGTAGAGGTTGTGCTCGCGGCGCGTCGCGGCGTCGATCGTGTCGAGCTGGCCGGCGAGCTCGGGGAAACGCTCGTTCACGTCCACGACCATGCGGCCGGTCGGAACGGCGCTCGTGGAGACGACGGCGACGGTGCGCTCGCGGTCTGCCGTGACGAGGTTCTTCTGGCTGGCCGCGCCGAGCAGGTCGAAGCCCAGGTAGAGGTCGACCGAGCCGGCGGGCATCTTGCTGGCCGAGGCGAGCGGCTCGCTCATGATGCGCAGGTCGGAGGTGACCGGGCCACCCTTTTGGGAGAGGCCTGTCTGGTCGAGCCCGGATACGTGGAGGCCGTCGATCAGCGCCGCCATGGCGAGGATCTGGTTGACGGTCACGACGCCCGTGCCGCCGATGCCCATCATGCGCACGCCGAAGTCGGCGGCGCTCACGCGCGGCTCGGGCTCGGGCAGCTCGACGGGGAGGGCCGGCGTGCTGTGCTTCGCCTTCTCGGCCGGCACGACGGTGAGGAAAGAGGGGCAGTCCCCCTCGAGGCAGGAGAAGTCCTTGTTGCAGGAGGCCTGGTGGATGTGCGTCTTGCGACCGAACTCGGTCTCGACCGGGATCACCGACAGGCAGCTCGACTTCTCGCCGCAGTCGCCGCAGCCCTCGCATACGCGCTCGTTGATCCAGACGCGCTCGGCGGGCTCGGGCGCCTTGCCGCGCTTGCGCGAGCGGCGCAGCTCCGCCGCGCACTCCTGGTCGTGGATGAGGACCGTCACGCCCTCGACCTCGGCCAGCTCCTGCTGGCTCGGGAGCAGCTGCTTGCGGTCGCGCAGCTCGGCGATGCCGGCCAGCTCGACGTCGCGGTAGCGGCTCGTGTCCTCGGCCGTGACGATGATGCGCCGGACGCCCTCGAGCTCGAGCCAGCGCGTGAGATCGGGGACGCTCAGCTGGCCCTCGATCGCCTGGCCGCCCGTCATCGCGACGTGCTCGTTGTAGAGGATCTTGTAGGTGATGTTCACGCCGGCGGCGACTGCCGCGCGGACCGCGAGCGAGCCCGAGTGGTGGAAGGTCCCGTCGCCGAGGTTCTGGACAAGGTGGCGGTCGTCCGTGAACGGCGCCTGGCCGATCCACTGCGCGCCCTCGCCTCCCATCTGCGTGATGCCGGTGACCTCACCCTTGCCCTCCGGGTTCAGCAGCACCATCGTGTGGCAGCCGATGCCGCCGCCGACGAGCGTGCCCTCGGGCGCCTTGAGCGAAGAGTTGTGGGGGCAGCCCGAGCAGAAGAAGGGCGTGCGCTCTGCCATCGGCAGCTCGGGCCGGCGGCCATGGATCTCGGCGAGCTTGCGCAACCGGCCCTCGACCGAGTCGATCGCGAGACCGCGGCGCTCGAGCCGGGCGGCGACGGCGCGCGCGATCACGTCCGCGTCCAGGTCGAGCTCGACGGGCAGCAGCGGGGCGCCCTGCTCGTCGCGCTTGCCGATGATCCGCGGCGCGTCCGCCATGCCGTAGAGCGTCTCCTTCAGGAGCGTCTCCACGAACGGGCCCTTCTCCTCGGCTACGACGATCTCGTCGAGTCCGGCCGCGAACTCACGCGCGGTCTGCGGCTCGAGCGGCGACACCATGCCGAGCTTCAGGATGCGGATCCCGGCGCGCTCGAGCGCGGGGCCCTCGAGGCCGAGCCCGCGCAGCGCATGCGCCAGGTCGAAGTAGGTCTTGCCGGGGGCGACGATTCCGAGCCAGGCGTCGCGCGCCCCCTCGACGCGGTTGATGCCGTTCTCGCGCGCATAGGCGAGCGCGAGCTCGGTGCGCGGGCCGAGCAGCGTGCGCTCCATCTCGAGCGAGGCGGGCGCGAGCAGGTTTGCGTTCGGTACGTGCTCGTACGGCTTGCCCTGCCACATCACGGTCGGCATGACGGGCTCGATGCGCTCCGGCGCCACGGCCGCCGTGCTCAGCGCGTCCGCGACGTTGGTGACGATCTTGAAGCCGACCCAGAGCCCGGACGCGCGCGAGCACGCGAGCGCGTGCAGCCCCAGGTCGAGCACCTCCTGCACGTTGCCGGGGAAGAAAACCGGCATGTGCAGGCTGGCGAGCATCGGCTCGGAGGCGCTCGGGATGGTGGAGGACTTGCAGCTCGGATCGTCGCCGACGACGGCGAGCGCGCCGCCCGTGCGGGAGACGCCGACGAAGTTGCCGTGGCGCAGAGAGTCGCCGGCGCGATCGAGCCCGGGCGCCTTGCCGTACCACATCGCGAGCACGCCGTCGTAGCGGGCGCCGGGCAGGTCCGAGGCGAGCTGGCTGCCCCAGGCCGAGGTTGCGCCGAGCTCCTCGTTGAGCCCGGGCACGTGATGAACGTGATGCTCCCGGACAACCTCCTTGTTGCGAGCGAGCTCCTGGTCGAGACCGCCGAGCGGCGAGCCCTGGTAGCCGGAGATCATCGTCGCGGTGCTGAGGCCCCGGCGGCGATCGGCGCGGTGCTGGTCGAGCGGCAGGCGGACGAGGCCCTGCAGGCCCGTGAGCAGGATGCGGCCGTCCTCGAGGACGTACTTGTCGTCGAGGGAGATGTCGCGGCCCGCGCCCTCGGGTAGGTCAGCGCCGGTGCGACGGCGGCCGTCGCGGCGGACCCCGGGGTGGGCGGCCCTGGAACGCTGGCGCACTGCTGTGGGGGTCACGCGGCTCTCCATCCTCCTGTCCCACCCGTGATAGGGAAAGTCACCTTACCAATAGCGGTACACAGAACGCAACGATTCACCGGGCCAATTCTGTCCGTAACCCGCTCTATGCTCGATGTTTCGCGGGTTGAAGGAAACGCGGACCCGGTATAAGGTCAATCTACATGACCATTGCTACCCAGGCCGCTCAGCGCCGGAACATCTCGCTTGCGGACGACGATCACGAGCAGATCGTCATCCGCCAGGACGGCGAGACCGGGCTGCGGCTGATCGTCGCCGTCCACTCCACCGTGCTCGGCCCGTCGCTCGGCGGGATGCGCCTGAAGAGCTACGCCGGAGGGCTCAAGGAGGCGCTCGACGACGTCATGCGGCTGTCGCGCACGATGACGCTGAAGGCGTCGGCGGCGGGCCTCGACCTGGGCGGCGGCAAGGCGGTCATGATCGACGACGGCAACGAAGAGCTGCGCCATGCGCGGCTCGAGGGCGCGGCTCACGTCATCGACGGGCTGAAGGGCGCCTACGTGACGGCCGAGGACATCGGCACGACCTGCGCCGACATGGACTTCATGTCCCAGTTCACGCGCTTCGCGGTAGGCCGCTCGGTCGAGAACGGCGGCGGTGGCGATCCCTCCCCCGTCACGGCCGAGACCGTCTTCCAGGCGCTGCTGCGCGGTCTCGCGTCGGCCACCGGCTCGGCGGAGCTCGACGGTCGCCGCATCGGGGTGGTCGGGCTCGGCAAGGTCGGCTCGGTGCTCGCCGCGAAGCTGAGCATGGGCGGCGCGGAGATCCTCGCCTACGACCTCGACGCGCTGCGCGGTGAGCGCTTCCGAGCGGAGTACGGAGGGCGGATCGCCGGCTCGGCCGAGGAGGTGATGGCGGCGCCGCTGGACGTGCTCGCCCCCTGCGCCGCCGGCGGGATGATCGGCGAGCGCATGGCGCGCTCGCTCGACTGCCGCGTCGTGGCCGGCGCGGCGAACAACCCGCTCGACACGCGCGCCACGGCCCGCATCCTGAACGAGCGCGGCATCCTCTTCGTGCCCGATTTCCTGGCCAACTGCGGTGGGCTGATCCATGTGTCGCTCGAGTGGTACGGCGCGCACGGACCGAGCGAGGCAGAGCTGATCGCCGGTGCCATGGACCGGCTCGATCTTGCGATCGAGACGGCGCAGCTGGAGGGGTCTCCCCCGATCGAGGTCGCCGAGCGCCAGGCGCTCGAGCGGATCGCGGCCGCGCGGCCATGAGAGCGCCGCTCCTGGCGGACACCCCTGCCTATAGTGGAGTCGGTTTGGAGCGCACGTTCGAACCTGTGTCATCGCGCAGGACGTTCGAGGAGGCCGTCGAGCAGATCGCCGAGAAGATCAAGTCGGGCGACCTGCACATCGGCGACCGCCTCCCGTCCGAGCGCGAGCTCGCCGCTCAGATGCGCATCAGCCGGCCGACGCTGCGCGAGGCGGTCCGGACGCTGGCCGAGGCCGGCGTCCTCGACGTCCGGCGCGGCCAGTCGGGCGGCATCTTCGTCAGCTCGGAGCTGATCCCCCGCGAGCTGGTGCGCTCACGCCAGGCGATCCGCGTGAGCGAGGTGGCCGGTGTGCTCGAGGCCCGCCGGCTGCTCGAGCCGCGTGTCGCTCAGCTCGCCGCCGTCCACGCGAGCGAGGACGACTTCGCCGCGCTCGCCGCGCTGATCGAGCGCAAGCGCGAGCTGGCGGCGGACGACGACTTCCTTCGCCACGAGGACCTCTTCCTGCAGCTCGACCTCAAGTTCCACCTGGCGATGGCGCGCGCCACGCGCAACTCGACGGTCGTACAGCTCATGCGCAGCGTGCTGCGCCAGCTCGAGATCGCGCGCGACATGGCGGTGCACGCCCCGCTCGTCCCCGACTGGGTGATCTCGATCCACGAGCGCACCCTGGCGGCGATCCGGTCTGCCGACTTCGAGCTGATCGACCAGGTCATGGACGAGCACCTCGCGCAGCTGGAGCAGATCTGGGAGCGCGAGACGGGCCGCGGGCTCGTCCGCCCGCTCCCAGACTTCCTCCAGCCGGTTGCGGAGCGCTCGCGCGCTCTGCGCGCGTCGTCCTAAGCCTCAGTCGACGAGCGCGCCGCAGCTCACGTTGATGGTGGCCGCCGTCATCATCCGGCCCTTGTCCGATGCAGCGAAGACGGCGGCGTTGCCGACGTCCTCGTAGGTGGCGGCGCGGCCGAGCATGGTCTCGGCCACGATGCCGTCGACGATTGCGTCACGGCCGTCGAAGTCCGTCGGCAGCGAGTCGGGGACGCCGCCGCTGCGCAGCGTGACCGCGCGGATGCCGTCCTTGCCGAGCTCCGCTGAGAGCTGACGGCGCATCGACTCGAGCGCCTCGAACGCCACCTGTGTGCCGCCGAGGTAGTAGTCGCGCATCGGGTCGCCGTGGCCCCCGAAGAACAGGATCACCCCGCCGCCGCCCTGTCGCTTCATGTGACGAGCGGCCGCTGCGGCCGTCAGGAAGTTGCTCCGCACGGCCTGCTGGATCGGCTGGAGGAACTCATCCACGTCCATCTCGACCATCGGCGTCCCGTGCTTCGTCGGATGCGCGATCACGTTGACCGAGACGTGCAGCCCGCCCTCGGCGGCGACGGCATCGGCGTGCTCGTCGACCGCCCGCTTGTCGGTTGCGTCGAAGGTCGCGACCTCCGCGGCGTCCCCGATCTGCTGGGCGAGCGCGTCGAGCTTCTCGCGGGTGCGGCCGGTGAGGAACACCCTGGCTCCCTCGGCCGCGAAAGCGCGCGCCATGGCGCCGCCGATCCCGCCGCCCGCCCCGTAGATGACGGCGTTCTTGTCCTGCAGCAACATTCCGGTACCTCCGCTTGTCTCTGGTTCGCTCCCTTATGTGACTAGCGGCCGCCGCCGGATTCATCGAGCGCCCGCGCCACCACGCGCAGGTCTGCGACGAGCGCCTCGCGATTGGCCTCGCGGTCCTCGTCCGGACCGCGCAGGATCGAGGACGGATGGACGGTGGCTGTGACGATCTCCGCGAGCTCCGAGTCGAGCAGCTCGCCACGGTGCGCCGTGACGCGGAAACCGCTGCCGAAGAGCGCCTTCGCGGCGGTCGCGCCGAGAAGGACGAGCGCCTCCGGGCGGACCGCCTCGAGCTCCCGCTCTAGCCACGGGCGACAGGCCTCGACCTCGAAGCGCTTGGGCGTCTGGTGGATGCGACGGCGGCCGCGCTGCTCGAACTTGAAGTGCTTGACGACGTTCGTGAGGTAGGCCTCGCGGCGCTCGATGCCGGCCGCCTCCAGTGCCCGGTCGAGCTCGCGGCTCGCGGGACCGACGAAGGGGCGGCCGGCGCGGTCCTCCACGTCACCCGGCTGCTCGCCCACCAGCATCAGGCGTGAGCGCTTCAGGCCCTCGCCGAAGACGGTCTGGGTGGCGTGCTGCCACAGGTGGCAGCCCTTGCAGTCCGCGGCCGCCTCACGCAGGGCCTTGAGAGAGCTCCGCTCGGGCAGGAACGGCCTGGCGTCGTTCGGCTCCGGCACCTCACCCGGGGCTACCCACCCGGCAGGGCACCGGAAACCCGGCCGACGGGCTAGCGTGCGGGGCATGTCAGGACCTCTTCTCGTCGTCGACGCGCCCTCGATGCTCTTCCGCGCCTTCTACGCGCTGCCCGACTCGATCACCGGCAAGGACGGGCGCCCCGTCAATGCCCTGCTCGGCACAGCCAACCTGATCCTGCGCGAGGTCGAGGAGCACTCGCCACGCGCGGTCGTCCTCTGCTTCGGCCCGGACGCCGCCGACTACCGGCTCGAGCTGTTCGACGGCTACCACGCCGAGCGGCCCGAGGTGCCCGACGAC
The DNA here is from genome assembly GCA_963739095.1 of uncultured Thermoleophilaceae bacterium. Lineage (GTDB taxonomy): Bacteria > Actinomycetota > Thermoleophilia > Solirubrobacterales > Thermoleophilaceae > JACVRW01. The sequence continues at coordinate 60,113 of CAVTZF010000001.1, read as the reverse complement.
CTCTCGCCTCAGTTCGCCGACTCGCCCGACTTCTTCGGCGCGTTCGGCTGGACCGTCACCGTGAGCGACGACCTCGAAGCGGACGACCTGCTCGGCTCCTACGCCAGCCGCGAGGCCGACGGGGGCGGCAGCGTGCTCGTCATGACAGGCGACCGCGACATGTTCCAGTGCGCCACCGACCGCGTGACGATCCTCTACGTGCGCACCGGTGGCCGTGGCGCCGAGGCGATCGATCCCGCCGAGGTCAAGCGGCGTTACGGCGTGCCACCCGAGCTCGTTCCCGACTTCATCGCGCTGCGCGGCGACCCCTCCGACGGCATCCCCGGCGCGAAGGGAATCGGAGAGAAGGGGGCGGCCGACCTGCTGAAGCGCCACGGCTCGCTCGAGGCCGCGCTCGACGGGGCGTTGCGCGAGACCAAGCCGCGCGTGCGCACGGCCCTCACCTCCCAGCGCGACGAGCTGCTCCGCTTCAAGGACATCGCGACCCTGCGCGACGTCGACGTCGAGCTTCCGCCCGACCGCGAGCTCGACCGCGCCGGCGCAGCCGCGGCGGCGCGCGAGCGAGGGATGGACCGGCTGGCGGCGCGAGTCGAGGGCGACAGCTAGTGGTCCCCGAGGCAGAGCTCAGGCGGACCGAGGCCGGGCTCGTACCGGCGAGCACGGGCTGGTTCGTCATGAACGCGCGCGATGCGCGCTGGTTCGAGAATCCCGGCCGCGGCCACAACCTGCCGCTCACAGGCAGCGACGAGTACGAGGCGGAGACGTTCTTCCCGATGCTCGGCATGTCGATCCGGGTGCTCCCGCCGGGCGAGCCGAACGCGATCTATCACTGGGAGACGGAACAGGAGGACTTCCTCGTGCTCGCGGGCGAGGTTCTGCTGATCGTCGAGGGCGAGGAGCGCCCGCTGAAGCAGTGGGACTTCGTGCACTGCCCGCCGGAGACACGCCATGCGCTCGTCGGCGCCGGCGACGGGCCGTGCGTGGTCCTGTGCGCGTCGTCGCGGCAGTTCCAGAAGGACGGCCCGTGGGGGTACTACATGGCTGATCAGGTCGCCGCCCGCCACAACGCGAGCTCGCCCGAGGACACCCAGGACGGTGGCGTCGCGTACGGGCGCTTCGAGCCGCCGCGGCCGACGCGCTACCGCGAGGGGTTGCTGCCGGGTTAGCGGTACCAGACGCCCGGCCTCGAGCGTGAGGACCGTCAGTAGGCTGCGAACCGCGTGACCGAGCTGGGCGCCACCCGCGCGCTGGTCACCGGCGCCACCAGCGGCCTCGGGCTGGCAATGAGCCGGGCACTGGTGGACGCCGGCGCGCGCGTGGCCATCACCAGCCGTGACGCGGAGCGCGCCCGGCACGCCGCCGCCGACCTGGGCCGGGGCGTCCTCGGCCTCGCGCTCGACGCCCGCGACGAGGTTGCCGTCGCCGCCGGGGTGGCGGAGATCTGGGACCGCCTCGGGGGCATCGACCTGCTTGTCAACAACGCGGGCATTGGCATGCGCACCGTCAACCCCCGCTTTCTGTCGCACCCGCAGCACTTCTGGGAGGTGCCACCGGACGGCTTCCGCGACGTGCTTGAGACCAAGGTGACCGGCTGTTTTCTCATGGCGCGCGAGGTCGTGCCGCGGATGCTCGAGCAGGGCGCTGGCCGCGTCGTCATGATCTCGATGAGCGAGGCCACCATGGTGCGACGAGGCTTCGTGCCCTACGGCCCGTCCGGGGCGGCGGTCGAGGCGTTGTCGCGGGTGATGGCGGCCGACCTGGCCGACAGCCCGGTGACGGTGAACCTGCTGCTCCCCGGCGGCGCCACCGAGACCGGGATGATCCCCGACGACACCCCCGCGGAGGCCCGCGAGCGGCTGCTCGAGCCCGCGATCATGGGGCCGCCGATCGTCTGGCTCGCATCGCCGGCGGCGGCCGGAGTGCACGACGAGCGGATCGTCGCCGCCGGGTTCGAGCAGTGGCTGGCAGCGCGGTGAGCACCCTGCTCGTGCTCCGGCCAGGAGCCCCTGAACGACCGTGCGACGCTTGACCTTGCATGCCCGGCGTGCGCGCGTGCGGTCGCCATCTGGGCAAAGCTGTTCACCGTGACAAGCGACTTCGACCGCGCCGGCTACGCCCCTGGCGACGTGACCGCCGAGTAGCTCGACTACCTGAAGTCACGCGGCATGGTCGATATCGACGGCGAGCGCATCCATCTGCGCAAGGGGCTCGGCCTGCACGAGCTGCAAGCAGCGCTCATGTCCGAGCAGTGACGCCCGGCGCGGCGACACCCTACGACCACCGCTGATCTGGCCAAGACCGCGAAAACGGCCTCAAAAATTCGCAAATAGCGGGCAAATCTGGATGAAAAAAGTTGCGTACGCGCGTAAATGATGTGTGGGTTGCTCCGATCGGGGAACGCTCCAGGGCAGTTCGTCAACGAGCCGAGCCAGCCGTAGCGGCCTTGAATTCCTCTCAGACAACACCCAGGCGAAGGCGGGACACCCCGCTCTCCAGCGCCAGCGCGCGTGTAGCCAGCCTGCTTGGCGCCCTTGCAGTGTTGTTGTTGGTCATGCCGGCCGCGGCCTTCAGCCAGGTGCCAGGCGTCGCCGGTGTTACTGAGACTGTCGCTCCCGTTGTCGAACAAGCGACGAGCGCGGTCACGGAGGCCGTCGAACCCGTCACGGAGCCTGTGGCCCCGGCGCCGGAGGTCCCGGCCGCCGTTGAACCGCCCCCCGCTCCGGCTGAGCCCGCCCCAGTCGAGCCGCCGCCCGCTCCGGCTGAGCCCACCCCGGATACCTCGGCCGTCGAGCCCACAGCTCCGGCTGAGCCGCCCGCCCCGAGCAGCGAGCCCGCGCCTGCCGCTCCGGCCAGTCCGCAGACCCCGGCGACCGACCCGGTGGCGCCGGAGGGTGGGGCCACCAGTGAGCCGACCCCCTCCGCCGTGCAGGAAGCGACCGAGGCCGTCGCTCCTGTCGTCGAAGATGCGCCTTCGCCGGCAGCGCCAGCAGTCGCGGTCCCGTCACCGGCGCCGGTCGTTGAGCAGGCGACCGAGACGGTGGCGCCGGTCGTCGAGGATGTTGCTGAGCCGCTGGCGCCGGTCGTAGAGAACGATGATCCTCCGGCTCCGGTGGCCGCCGAGCCGGTCGTGCCGGTGGCCGAAGACGTTGAGCCGCCTACGGTGGTCGAGCAGACGGCCGACCTCGTCGTGCCCCTCGTGGAGGACGCGACTGAGCCGCTCGCGCCGGTCGTCGACGAGGTCGAGCCGCCCGCCCCGGTGCTGGAGCCTGTAACTGAGCCGCTCGCGCCGGTCGTTGACGAGGTCGAGCCGCCCGCCCCGGTGGTGGAGCCGGCGACGGAACCCATTCTGCCGGTGCTCGAGAACATCACCGAGCCGATGGCGCCGGTGGTCGATCAGATTGCCGAGCCACTCGTTCCGGTGGTCGAGAACATCACCGAGCCGCTCACCCAGGTTGTTGAGCAGCTGGCTGACCCGGTCGTCCCGGTACCCGAAGACATCACCGCGCCGCTGGCGCCCACCGTGGACCAGGCCACGACCACGCTGGCGCCGGTGGTCGAGAGCACCGATCCGCTCGTGTCGGTGGTCGAGGACCTCACTGACCCGTTGGCGCCGGTCGTCGATGACGTCACGGAGCCGCTGGCGCCGGTGGTCGAGGAGATCACCGAGCCACTCGCTCCGGTGGTCGAGCAGATCACCGAGCCGCTCGTGCCGGCAGTCGAGCAGATCACCGAGCCGCTCGAGCCGGCAGTCGAGCAGGTCACCGAGCCACTCGCTCCGGTGGTCGAGCAGATCACCGAGCCGCTGGGGCCGGTCGTGCAGCAGATCACGGAGCCGCTGGTCCCGGTCGTCGACCAGGTCACCGAGCCACTCGTCCCGGTGATCGGCCAGATCACTGATCCGCTCGTGCCGGCGGTCGAGGACATCATCGACCCAGTGGCGCCGATCGTCGAGGACGTTACGGAGCCGCTGGCGCCGGTGGTCGACCAGATCACCGACCCGCTCCTCCCGATCGTGGAGAACGTCGCCGAGCCACTGGCGCCGGTCGTGGAGCAGATCACTGATCCACTTACTCCTGTGGTCGGCGCGGTCACTGAGCCGCTTGTGCCGATCCTGGAGAACGTGACTGAGCCGCTGGCACCGCTCGTCGACCAGATCACCGACCCCCTCGTGCCGGTGCTCGAGAGCATCACCGAGCCGCTGGCACCGCGTCGTCGACCAGATCACCGAGCCACTGGCGCCGGTGGTCGAGACGATTACCGATCCGCTTGCTCCGGTGGTCGGCGCGGTCACTGAGCCGCTTGTGCCGATCCTGGAGAACGTGACTGAGCCGCTCGTGCCGATCGTCGAGACGATCACCGAGCCGCTCGTGCCGGTGGTCGGCGCGGTCACTGAGCCGCTTGTGCCGATCCTGGAGAACGTCACTGAGCCGCTGGCACCGATCGTCGAGACGATCACCGAGCCGCTGGCACCAATCGTTGGGGCCGTGACCGACCCGTTGGTGCCGATCCTGGAGAACGTGACCGAGCCGCTGGCGCCGATCGTCGAGACGATCACCGAGCCGCTCGCGCCGATCGTTGGGGCCGTGACCGACCCGTTGGTGCCGATCGTCGCGGACCTGGCCACACCATTGGCGCCGGTGATCGGCAACGTCGTAGCCCCGGTCGCGCCGGTGGTCGAAGACCTGACCGCCCCGCCCAGCCCGGCCGGCGGAAAGCTCACCACCTCGCTGCCCCCGGTCGCGGATCGCTTCACCCAGCCGGTTTCAGGCGCACCCCAGGTCCAGCATCCGGCCTCCGGGCCGTCCGTGCCGCAGGGCGGCCCGAGCCTCGACCTTCCGGTTTCACCGCTCGCTCCGCAGGGGCCGCTTCACGCCCCGCAACGGCCGACCGTGAACGGCCCCGCCGCCGGGCACGCCCCCGCCGGCTTCCTGCCCGGCTTCCCCGCCTTCACCAACCCCTTCTCACCGACCTTCTCCGCCGCCCCCGTCGCCATCTCCGGTGGCACCGTCGCGGCCAGCTCAGCAGCCGGGCCCGCAGGCGGCGGATCTCCCGCGCCGCAGCAGCTCCCGGTCTCGTCCGGGTCCTCCGCCTCAGCAGGCGGTTTCGGCGGCGCCGCCGGAAGCACCCTCTTCGCACTTCTCGTCTCGCTCGCGGCCTTCGGTCTGCGGCACTCCACGCGCCTTCGCCTGTCGGCGTTCGCGTGGCGCCCGCAGGCCTTCGTGGCCGTCATCGAGCGGCCTGGCTAAGCCCACCGGGCTTCTGACCAGGACCCGTCCCGGCGCAAGACGCGCCAGGACCAGACGCTCGATGAGGAGACAACGATGGTACGGATACTTCGTACGCCCAGCATGTGGGCCGGAACAGGGGCTCTCGCAGCCGCCCTGCTCCTGCTCGCCGGCACGGGCACCTGCGTCGCCAGCGGCGCAGACAACCTGGTGGCGCCGGCCAAGATGGCCGCTGCGGCACCGATCGACCAAGGCGCAGGCTACGGCAGCCAGCGCGCCGAGACCCGCCGGGTGCGGACGCTCCAGCGTGCGCTGCGGCGGCTCGGCTGGAAGCCGGGGACGGTCGACGGCCTGTTCGGGCCGCGCACCGAGACGGCGCTGCTGCGCTTCCAGGCGGCCACAGGGCTCGCCCAGGACGGCGTCGCAGGGCCGCGCACGTGGCGTGCCCTGGCGCGCTCGCTCGGCGTGCGCGGTCTGCAGCTGCGGCTGCGCCGCGCAGGCGCCCGTCCGGGCCAGATAGACGGCCTGTTCGGCCCGCGCACCAAGGCGGCCGTGACCCGGCTGAAGCGCGCCCGCCGCGCCCAGGCGCAGCAGGCCGACCGCCGAGCAGACAGGCGGGAGGACCGGCAGGCCCGGCGAGAGGCCCGGCAGGCCGCTCAGCGGGCGTCTTCAGGCGCGGCCGCGCTGCCGCTCGTGGACGACGTCGACACAGACAGCGGCATTGAGCCGCCGCTCGTGCTGGCGTTGGCCGCTCTCACGCTGCTCATCGGAGCTGCGTTCGGCGTGCTCGCCGGCCGGCGCAGGCGTGCCGCCCGGCGCGAGCCGGCCATTCCGGTCAGCCCGGTCAGCCCGGCCGGCCCAACCAGGCCGCCCGCGCCGACCGCCGCCGTAGCGCGCGCACGCGGCACAGTCACTGCCGCCAGCCCGCGTGAGCCGGTGCGGGCGATCGGTTACGTCAGCGTGCCCGTAACAGACGACCGCGCCGCGCTCGACGAGCAGGCGTCCAAGATCGAGGAGCTCTGCCGCAGCCGCGGCTGGCAGCTCCTGCACGTGGTCCGTGACGTCGAGAACGGCCACCCGAAGGGGCTCGACCGCCCCGGCCTGCAGTATGCGCTTGACCGCCTGGCGGAGGGCCACGCGTCATGCCTGGTCGTATCAGAGCTCGAGCGGCTCAGCCGCTCAGCGTCCGATCTCGCCCAGGTCGTCGAATGGGTGGTCGGCAACGACCACCGGCTCGTCGCCATCGACATGAGGCTCGACACGGCCTCAACGTCGGGGGCACTGACGGCTCGCACGTTGATGTCGGTCGGCCAGTGGGAGAGCAGGAGGATCGGCGAGCAGACCAGTAAGGGCCTCGCCGCGGCCCGCGCGGCCCGCGGCAAGTCCGGCAGGCCTGCGGTCGAGGACGTACCGCACCTCAAGGAGCGGATCGCCGCGATGCGCGAGGAGGGTATGACCCTCCAGGCGATTGCCGACAGGCTCAACGAGGAAGGGGTGCCGACCCTCCGCGGCGGGTCGCAGTGGCGCCCCTCGAGCGTCCAGGCGGCCGCCGGCTACCGGCGTCCCAAGAAGGGCAAGCCGGCGCAGCGAAAGGCCGGAACGCCGGGAGGCAAGCCTCTGCACTGACGAAAGCTGGCCTCATCGAGCGCCCGCAGGGCGGCCCCGCCTCGGCGGGGCCGCCTCGGGCCGCGCCGTGAGCGTTGGCGAAATTGGCCGCTTGCGACGATCATCGGACCTTCCTGACCGGGAACACACCCGACCCTGAGAGAGGCAACCACGATGGCGAAGAACAAGCAGCAGCCGACAGGCAGAGCGCTCTCCGCAGAACAGGTGCTCGAGCGTGAAGTGACCCGCTTCGAGGAGCGCGTCGAACGAGCCCGCAAAGAGCTCGCCGACGCCGAACACGAACTCGAGCGAGTCCAGGTCGCGCTCAAGGCGATGCGCGAGGTCGAGCGCTCCTCACCGGAGTCCGGGAACGCGCGGCCGGCCGAACCGGTGCCCGCGGTCGGACAGACTGGGGCCAGACCAGACCGCGTCTAGCCCCGCCGAGGCCGGCGCGTCGGCTGACCGCTGCAGCGCCCCTGAACGACAGAGGCCCCGCCACGTGCGGGGCCCCTTGGAGAGTGTGAGTGGAGGCGGCCGGCACTGCCCCGGCGTCCGCGGAACACACTTCCGATGCTTGCTACGAGCGTTCCCGTCGGAGTCGAATCTCGGCAACCGGTTCGGTCAATCCGCGGGGCACGTCCCCGGCGCCACACCCTCTGAAATGTCCCCGTGCGACCGAGGGTCAGGCCGCCTGGGTAAGCCCGCTATCTGAAGCCGCGTGCCCGGACCGCGGGCTATCCGGCGCGACTCCCTCACCTAATTAAGCGGTGAGGGGCGAACTCGTGATCTTGAGAGTTCGCAGTTTATTTGGTTTCCGGGATTTTTTTACGAGGCCAACCCGGAGTCCTCGACTCGCCACATCGGAAACGTCAGCCCCACGTCGAAGCTGGTTCGCCCCCTTGTTGCCCTGCCAAGTCTAGCGGCGAGCCTTGCAAGGACCCCCCTGGGAAGCGCCCTTAGGGATCATTCCCAATAGGCGAATCACCTCCAGGGCGGCAGTCTCGATGGCACACGCAGGCAAGCCATCGGAGGACAGCATGGAAGACCGCAACGAGCACATCCACGACGAGAACGAGCCCGAGGGCGGCGACGAGCCGACCGCCGAGGGTCCCGCGGACGAGCCCGAGCGGGCGAGCGACGACGAGCCGACCGAGGACGCTCCGACCGTCGAGGAGCCGCCCGCAGCCGAGGAGCCCACGGCCGAGCAGCCCGAGGCGGACCAGGGACCTGAGGACCCGCGCGGGCCGCAGGCGCCGGCCGGCGACGAGGCCCCCACCGAGCCGATCGGAGCGGCTGCAGGCGCCGGCGGGGGCGCGGGCGGTGGGGCCGCCGGTGGCGGCCCGGGTGCCGCCCCGCCCCCGCGGCGCCTGCTGCGTTCGCAGCAGGGCCGCGTGCTCGGCGGCGTCTGTGCGGGTCTCGGGCGCTACTTCAACACAGACCCGGTCTTCTTCCGGATCGGCGCGATCGTGCTGACCCTGATCGGCGGCGCGGGAGTGCTGCTGTACCTGGCGGCAATGCTGCTGATCCCGAAGGAGGATTCGGTGGCTCAGGCGGCCGTCGACGGAGCTTCCGTCGACGGCCGTAGTCGAGCGCTCGTGATCGCGGGCGTCGTGGTCTTGCTGGTCATCGCGTGGCCCTTTCTTCTTGGTGGTGGACTCATCATCTGGGCCGTTCTCGTCCCACTCGCCGTTCTGGTCGCGGCCGGTGTCCTTGTCTGGTGGCTCGTCTCCGGAGAGGGACCGAGCGGAGACGCCGGGGACATCGCCCGCCGCGCTGCGCTCGGGCTCGGGCTCCTCGTCCTCTGCGCGATCGTGGCGGTTGGAGGAGCGTGGGCCGCGGCTGCCGGCGGCGAGGCGATCGTCGCCGCGTTGGTGATCGCGGCCGGCGTCGCGATCGTTGTGGGCGCGTTCCTCAAGCCCGTTCGCTGGCTGATCCTGCCGGCGCTGGCACTCGCGTTCTCGGCGGGCACGGTCTCCGCGGCGGGCATCGATCTCGACGGCGGCGTCGGCGATCGCCACTACAACCCTGACTCGACGGTCGACCTGCGCGACCGCTACGAGCTCGGCATCGGCGAGCTGGTTGTCGACCTCCGCGATACCGACCTGCCCGCCGGCGACACCCCGCTCCAGCTCGACCTGGGCGTCGGCTCGGCGCGGCTGATCGTTCCCGACGATGTCTGCGTGGCCACGACGGCGAACGTCGGGATGGGCTACGCCGGCGTGTTCGACTCGGACAGCGACGGCATCGACGTGGACTACGACGAGCAGCGCACGGCCCCGCCCGATACGAGCAGGCTCGTGGTGGACGCCGAGATCGGGGTGGGCGAGCTCCTGATCGGCCACTCGACGAGCGACTTCGGCGAGTATGAGGCCCGTTTCGACGGGGACTTCGACCACGCCGACAACGGCGTCGACCGCGGCATGAACGCTGCGTGCGAGACCAGGTGACCTCGAAGCCCGACGTCGCTTCCTTCGTAGCGGGCGTCGCGGTGCTCGTGCTCGGGCTGATCCTGCTGCTCGACGCCACCGACGTGCTCGGGCTCAGCTTCGCCCTGCTCGCCCCCGTCGCGTGCGCCGCGGCGGGGGCGATCCTGCTGGCACGGGGGTTGACGCGGGGCCGATGAGCGCCGTCGCGCCCAACGCCCCAAAGGTTCTGCGCCGCGACCGCGAGCACGGCTGGCTCGGCGGCGTCTGCGCCGGCATCGCGCGCCGCTACGGGATCGATCTGTGGCTGGTGCGCTTCGCCTTCGTCGTCGCCACGGTGGCCGGCGGCATCGGTCTCGTCCTCTACCCGCTGGCCTGGCTCCTCATCCCAGCCGGCGACGCTCAGGCGACCGCCCCGAGGCGCGCGCCGAGGGGCCGCGCTGCCGTCGAGGTCGCGCTCGGGACCGGCCTCCTGCTCCTGAGCGTGCTGCTCACCTTCCGAGGCCTCGGAATCTGGTTCTCGGACGCGCTCGCCTGGCCGCTCGTGCTGGTGGCGACCGGCGGCGCGCTGATCTGGCGCCAGTCGCTCGGCTCGCGCGAGCCGGAGCCCGCCGCAGTGAAGCCGCCGCCGCGGCCTTCCGTCGCGACAGCGGCGTCGTCGTCCGCGCCCGCGCCCGCCACGGGCGAGGAGGGCCTCGGCAGCCGCGTCGCCGCCGCGCTCGACGAGCTCAGGCACGAGGAGGGCCGGCGCGCGGCGCTCGCCGTCTCGCGCACCGGGGTCGGCATCGCGCTCGTCATCGCCGCTGGCCTCGTCTTCCTGCAGGCGACCGGAGCGCTGAGCGCGGCGCGCGACGTGCTGCTGTCGGTGCTCGTCGCGGTCGTCGTGCTCGGCGTGATCTTCGCCCCCTGGATCGTGCGGCTCGTCCGCTCGCTGACATCGGAGCGCGCCGAGCGGATCCGCTCGCAGGAGCGCGCCGAGGTCGCCGCACATCTTCATGACTCCGTGCTGCAGACGCTCGCGATGGTGCAGCGTCGCGCGGGCGATCCGCAGGAGGTCGCAGCCATCGCGCGTCGCCAGGAGCGCGAGCTGCGCGCCTGGCTTGCCGAGCGGCCGGCGCCCGGCGCGGCTGCGCGGCTGGCGCCCGCACTCGAGGCCGCAGCCACGGAGGTCGAGGAGCGCTACGGCGTGCCCGTCGAGGTCGTGGTCGTGGGCGACCGCGACCTCGATCCGTCCGTCGAGGCGATCGTGGCCGCGGCGCGCGAGGCGATGACGAACGCCGCCAAGTTCGGCGGCGGCTCGCCGGTCGACGTCTACGCCGAAAGCTCCGACGGCCGCACGCAGGTCTTCGTGCGCGACCGCGGCCCGGGCTTCGACCCTGAGCATCTGCCGGCCGACCGGCGCGGCGTCCGCGAATCTATCGTGGGCCGGATGAAGCGCCACGGAGGGAGGGCGACGATCACGAGCTCGGCCGACGCGGGCACCGAGGTCGAGCTCGTCCTGGAGGCGCGCACATGAGCGAGCCGCGCGTCCTGATCGTCGACGATCATCAGCTCTTCCGCGCCGGCGTGCGCTCGGAGCTCGACCCGCTGCTCGAGGTCGTGGGCGAGGCAAGCGGCGTCGAGGAGGCCGTGCGCGCGATCCGCGAGCTAGACCCCGAGGTCGTGCTGCTCGACGTCCACATGCCCGACGGCGGCGGCGTCGAGGTCATCCGCCGGGTCGCGGCCGAGGTCGAGCGGCCCCCACGCTTCCTGGCGCTGTCGGTGTCGGACGCGGCGGAGGACGTGATTGCGGTGATCCGCGCCGGGGCCCGCGGCTACGTGACGAAGAACATCTCGGGCGACGAGCTGGCCGACGCGGTGCGCCGCGTGGAGGGCGGCGACGCCGTCTTCTCGCCGCGGCTCGCGGGCTTCGTGCTCGACGCGTTCGCCGGCCCCGCGCCCCAGCCGGAGTCCGAGCTCGACGCGCTCACGCCGCGCGAGCGCGAGGTGCTGCAGCACATCGCGCGCGGCTACATGTACAAGGAGATCGCGCTGCGGCTCGACATCTCGCCGAAGACGGTCGAGGCGCATGTTTCGTCGGTGCTGCGCAAGCTGCAGCTCTCGAGCCGGCACGAGCTGTCGCGCTGGGCCGTGGAGCGCGGGCTCGGGCCGTGAGGCTCGGCGTTCGGGCGGCGCTCGCGGGCGGTGTCGAGGTCGGCGGCGACCTCGAGGTGGAGGACGGGAGGATCGCGAGGCTCGGCGTGTCGCCGGCCGGCGAGGGCGGCCTGGCGGTGCCGGGGTTCATCGACCTCCAGGTCAACGGCTTTGCCGGCGTCGACTTCCTGAATGCCGACCCGGACGGCTACGCCAAAGCCGGCGCCGCGCTCGCCACCGCCGGGGTAACGGCCTTCCAGCCCACCCTGGTCAGTGCGCCGCCGGAGGCCGTGCGGGCGGCACTCGCGCGCGGCGCCGCGGCGGCCGAGCGCTCACCGGTCCGGCTGCTCGGATTCCACCTCGAGGGGCCGTTCCTGTCGCCGGCCCGGCGCGGGGCGCATCCGCTGGAGCACCTGCGCGAGCCCGACCCGGCGCTCGCCGAGCATCTGCTCGCCGCGGGCCCCGTGGCCACGATGACCCTGGCGCCGGAGCTGGCGGGCGGACTCGAGCTCGTCGAATGGCTCGTCGGGCGCGGGATCGAGGTGCGCATCGGGCACACCGACGCGAGCGCGCTCACGGCTCACGCCGCCTTCGACCGCGGCGCGCGGGCGATCACCCACATCCACAACGCCCACCGCCCCTTCGCCGCTCGCGATCCGGGCCCGGCCGGGGCGGCACTCGCGCGCGACGACGTCGCGATCACCGCGATCGTCGACGCCGTCCACCTGGCGCCGGAAACCGTGGCGGTCGTCCGCCGTGCGGCGGGCACGCGGCTGTGCCTCGTCAGCGACGCCGTCGCCGCGGCCGGGCTCGGCGACGGCCGCTTCGAGCTCGGCGGCCGGCAGATAGAGGTTCGGGACGGGCGCTCGACGCTCGCCGACGGCACGCTCGCCGGCAGCGTGGGCGCGCTCGACCGCTCGCTGCGGTTGCTGGTCGAGAACGGCGCCACGCTCGCCGAGGCGGTCCACGCGGTCAGCCGAGCCCCCGCGCTGCTCGCCGGGCGGCCGGAGCTCGGCCTGCTCGAGCCGGGCGCACCGGCCGACGTCGTGATCCTCGACGACGACCTGCGCGTGACCAGGACGCTCGTCGCAGGCGCCGAGCGTTAATACCGTTCCGACAGCGCCCGCTCGATCTCGCGCTTCGTGTCGCGGTCCTTGATCGCCCGGCGCTTGTCGTAGGTGTCCTTGCCCTTCGCCAGGGCGAGCTCGACCTTCGCGCGCGGGCCGTTGAAGTAGACGCGTGTCGGCACGAGCGTCTGGCCCTTCTCGGCGGTCTGGCCGATCAGCCGCTCGATCTCGCGCTTGTGCAGCAGCAGCTTGCGCGGCCGCTCCGGGTCGTGGTTGTCGCGCGCCGGCCCGTAGGGCGCGATGTGCATGTTGTGCAGCCAGACCTCGCCGTCGCGCACCTCGGCGTAGGCGTCCTTCATCTGAACGCCGCCCTGGCGCATCGATTTGACCTCGGATCCCTGCAGCACGATGCCGGCCTCGATCCGCTCGAGCAGGTTGTAACGGAAGCCCGCCTGGCGGTTCGTGGCGACGTCGCCGGGCGCCGCCTTTCGCTTTCCCTTCTTGGCCATCGCGCCTACGAGTATGCACCGGCCGGGGAGAGATCCACACGCCCGCGCGCCGTATCGACCCGGTCGACGACCACCTTCACGGGATCGCCGAAGCGAAGCCGGCGACCGCTGCCCTCCTCCTCGAGAGCGGTACCGAGGTCGTTGAGGGTCCACCAGCCGCGCAGTCGCCGGCTTGGCAGCAGGCCTTCGAAGCCCTCCTCACCGAAGCGCACGAAGGCGCCCTTCTCGATCAGCCCAACGACCTCTCCGTCGAAGGCCGGGGGCTCGACGGGGTCGGCCTCCGAGAGCACGCGCTCGAGCAGGAAGGCGAGGCACACGTCGTCGGCGGCCCGCTCGACCTGCATGGCAGCGCGCTCGGCCGCCGAGGTGGCGACCCCCGCCTCCTCCAATTCGTGCGCCGGCAGCGCAGCGTTGTCGATCCCCAGCCCCTGCAGCAGTGCGCGGTGCACGATCACGTCGGGGTAGCGGCGGATCGGCGAGGTGAAGTGCGTGTAGCGCGGCGACCCGAGCCCCGCGTGACCCAGGTTGCGCGGCGAGTAGAAGGCCTGCTTGAGCGAGCGCAGCACGAGGATGCCGTGGGCCCGCCGGCTCCCGGACTCACGCGCCACGATCCGCGACATCTCGGTCGCCAGGTCCGCGGCCTGCTGCGGAGTCATGTGCTTGGGGATGGGCGGGGTCGGGATATCGAGGCTCGCGAGCTGCTCGGCGAGGAAGGCGACGGAGGTGGGCTCGGGCCGCTCGTGGACGCGGTAGAGCGTGGGCAGCCGGCGATCGGCCAGGTAGCCCGCGACCTGCTCGTTGGCGAGGATCATCAGCTGCTCGATCAGCGAGTGCGACTCCGTCTGCTCCTCGTAGCGCACGCCCGTCACGTAACCCTCGGAGTCGAAGTCGAAGACGGGCTCGGGAGAGCCGAGCTCGATCGCATCGCGCCGTGCGCGCAGCGCCGCGGACACCTCACGCGCGGCCTCGAGCGGCGCCGCCCATGGCTCCTCGGCGCGGGCGCGGCCGGCGAAGATCTCGTCGACGTCGCGGTAGCTGAGCCGGGCGTCAGAACGCACGCGCGAGCGGTGGAAGCGGACATTGTGCGCCTCGGCGCCGTCCATCTCCATCTCGACGGTCACGGCGAGGCGCTCCTCGCCGGGGCGCAGCGAGCACGCCTGGTTCGAGAGCACCTCCGGCAACATCGGCTCGACCGCACCCGGCACGTAGACGCTCGTGCCGCGCCGGTAGGCGGCTCCCTCGAGCGGGCCGCCGGGGCGCAGGTAGGCGGTCACGTCGGCGATGTGCACCCATACGCGGATGCGGCCGCCGTCCTCGCGGACCGCCGAGATGGCGTCGTCGAAGTCCCGGGCGTCGTCGGGGTCGATGGTGAAGGTCGGCAGGCCGGTCAGATCGACGCGCGCGTCGGCACCGTAGGGCTCGCTCGCGGCGTGCTCGGCCTCGGCGGCGGCCGAGCGCGGGTAGTTGCGATGCAGGCCGCGGTCGAGCATCAGGCCCTCGAGCACGTCGCGTGCGCGGTCCGGCCGGCCGAGCCTGCGGATCACGCGCGCGCCGCGCTTCCCCGAGCCCACCAGCACGAGGTCGCCGGTGCCGGCCCCGCGCGGGTCCACCGCTCCGCGCGGCCCGCGCCCGAACAGTGGCTCGGCCACGAGGAAGCGGCCGCGCTTCTCGAGCACGGCCACCAGCGGCTGGTCGAGCCGCCTGAGCGGCGGACTCATCGAGCCTGCTCGAGCAGGGTGTCCAGCGCCCTGGGAAGCGCCTCGTCGCGGTCCGTGTCCGGGTTGTCGTGCGCCCGCACCGCGGGCTTGATGCCGGCCTTCGAGATCGTCTCGCCGCCCGGCAGGTAGTAGTTGGCGACGGTGATGTCGAGCACGCCGCCGTTCGAGAGTGGCTTGACCTCCTGCACGAGCCCCTTGCCGAAGGTCCGCGTGCCGACGACCGTGGCGCGGTGACGGTCGCGCAGCGCGCCCGTCACGATCTCCGAGGCGCTGGCGCTGCCGCCGTCCACGAGCACCACCACCGGGATGTCCTCGTCGATGGCGTCGCCCTCGGCCTCGAGCGTGCGCTCCGGCCGCGAGCGGCCGCGCGTCGACACGATCTCGCCGTCCTCGATGAAGATGCTCGACACGAGCTGCGCCTCGGTCAGGAGACCTCCGCCGTTGCCGCGCAGGTCGAGGATGATTCCCTCGGCGCCCTTCTTCAGCTGCTCGTCGATCTCGCCGCGGAGGATCCCGTGCGCGCCGGAGCTGAAGCTCACGAGCTCGACGACGCCTAGCTTCTTGCCGTCGCGCTCGACGATCCTGCCGCTCGCCACGGGCACCTCGATCCGCTCGCGCTCCACCTTGAGCTCGCGCGGCTCCGCGTCGCCCGGCGTCACCACGCTGAGCTCGACCGTCGTGCCGGCCTCGCCCTTGATGCGGCTCGTGGCGACGTCGCTGTTGACGCCGGCGATCGAGCGCCCGTTGACGGAGAGGATGAAGTCGCCGCGCTTGATGCCGGCCTTCTCGGCCGGCGAGCCCTCGAAGACGCGCAGCACCTTCAGGCCACGGCGATCCTCCTCGACGTTCATCCCGATGCCCTCGAACTCGCCGCTCACCGATTCGTTGAACTGCGTCGCCTCCTTGGGCGTGAGGTAGTGGGAGAACGGGTCGTTGAGCGACTCGACGATTCCCTTGAGCGAGGCGTCGTCCAGCTTCGCGTCGCTCACCTTCTTGTAGAAGTTGTCCTCGATCGTGTCGATGACCTCCGCGCGCAGGGCGCGATCCTCGTCCACGAACGCGTCCTGCAGCGCCCCGGGCAGGTGCTCGGGGTGGCCGCCGAGCCAGATCCCTACGAAGAGCGCAAAGACCGCGCACAGGAAGGCGACGATGGCTGAACGAACGGAGTTCATGCGACCGCTCAGCTTAGACGCGGGCGCGAAAGCTCCCTTAAAGCGTCAGACGCGCAGGAAGCGCCGCAGGGTGATCCCGCTGCCCAGCGCCGAGACCGCGACGCAGGCGACCATCAGGACGACCACGAGCAGCCCGAAGTCGATCGTCTCCGGTGCCGCGAGCAACTCGAAGCGCTCGGAGAGCGGGTCGATAAAGGTCTCCTTGGCGATCGTCAGCAGCAGCACCGCGAGCAGGCCGCCGAAGAAGCCGACGATCATGCCCTCGATCACGAACGGCCAGCGGATGAACCAGTTGGTGGCGCCGACCAGCTTCATGACCTCGACCTCGCGACGGCGGGCGAAGATCGACAGGCGGATCGTGTTGGCGATCAGCGCGATCGACGCGAACAGCAGCAGCACGGCCAGGCCCGCGGTGAGCGCCTTCACGAGCCCGGTCGCGGAGAGGATCTTGTCGGTGTCCTCCTCGCGGTCGCGCACCTCGTCGATGGCGGCGAGCTCGGGCTGCCCGCCGGGCGCCAGCCGCTGCACGATCTCGTCGAGCCGGTCGGGGTCATCGGGGCGCACGCGGAACGACGCCGGCAACGGGTTCGAGCCGAGCAGCGCGGCGCCCTCCTTGAAGGCCCTCGGGTTCTTCTCCTGGGCGCGCGCGAGCGCCTCGCCCTTGGAGATGAACTCGACGGACTTGACGTTGCTCGTCGCCTCGAGCGCCTGCTTCAGCTCGTCCTGCTCGACCTGGGTCGCGGACTCCTTGACGTAGACGTCCACCGCCACGCGGTCGCGCACCTCGTTGGCGGTGCCGGTCGTGGCCTGCACGATCGGGATGAACACGCCCAGGACGAGTGCGGTGAGCAGCACGGTCAGCAGCGCGGCGAGCGCCGGCGCGGAGCTGCGCCTCAGACCGCGCAGCGCCTCCCTGACGAAGAACCCCAAGCGCATCAGCTCAGTTGGGGTGCCCCTCCACACCCACGCCCAGCTCGCCGCGCAGCCGGATCGCGAACTCGGTCGTCGACTCGTCGGGTCGGTAGAGGCCGGACTTCTCGTCGCGCACGAGGCGGCCCTCGCGCAGCTCGATCACGCGCCGGCGCATCTTGTCGACCATCTCCTTGTCGTGCGTCGCGACAATGACGGTCGTGCCGGTCCGGTTGATCCGGTAGATCAGCTGCATGATCCCGATCGAGGTCTCGGGATCGAGGTTGCCGGTCGGCTCGTCGGCCAGCAGCAGCGGCGGATGGTTGACGAACGCGCGCGCGATCGAGACGCGCTGCTGCTCGCCGCCCGACAGCTCGTCGGGGAAGTTGTGGAGCTTCGTCGAGAGCCCGACGAGGCGCAGGATGTCCGGCACCTTGCGGCGGATCTGCTGGCGGCCCTCGCCGATCACCTGCAGCGAGTAGGCGACGTTGTCGTACACGGTCCGGTTCGGCAGCAGCTTGTAGTCCTGGAAGACGACGCCGATGTTGCGGCGCAGGTAGGGGAGGCGGCTGCGCGGGATCTCGTCGAGCTGGCGTCCCGCGATCGCAATCTCGCCCTTGCTCGGCTCGAGCTCCTTCTGCAACAGGCGGATACAGGTCGACTTGCCGCAGCCCGTCGGGCCGACGAGGAAGACGAACTCGCCACGGCCGATCCGCATCGAGACCTGGTCGACGGCCACCGAGCCACCGTCGTAGACCTTGGTCACATTCCGGAACTCGACAACCGGCACCTCCGTTTCGGGGGCGCGCCGGCGCTCCTCGCCCGCCGCGGCGGGACGTGCTCTAACAGTCGCCATGAGGACGCCCATTAGTAGCGACGGGGTCGCACATCCGCGACGGCTGCAAGCGTTTCTGCAGCGTCAGGAGCCGCGCAGCACGCGCCAGCGCGTAAAAAGATCGCCGTCGCCCTCGGCGACCGAGACGAGCGCGAGCTCGGCCGGTTCGACGAGCTCGCGGCCGGCCACGATCGTGAGCGCGGCGGCGCCCCCGGCCACCTTGGGGCTGAACGACAGAAAGAGCTCGTCGACGAGGCCCGCCGCGAACAGATAAGAGTTCAGGGTGGGCCCGCCCTCGCAGAGCACCGTGCGAACGCCGTGAGCCTCGTCGAGGTAGGCCATCAGTCGCGGCAGGTCGTCGCCCACGCGGACGTACTCGACCTGGGCCCCGAGGTCCGGCAGCGTCGCGTCGGAGCCGGTCGCGATCACGACGCGCTGCTCGGGCTCGTTCAGGATCGGCAGGTCGGCGGGCAGGTCGAGGCGGCCGCTGACGATCACGGCGAGCGGATCGGCGTCGAGCCCCTCCTCGATGCGCTTCTGGCGCAGCTCCTCCGACTTCGTGAGGCGGCCATAGCGCTCCTGGCGGACCGTGCCCGCCCCCACCATCACGGCGTCGACCTGGGTGCGGAGGTTGTGGAAGAGGCGCCGGTCGAGCTCGCTCGACAGGCCCTGCGTGCGCCAGTCGACGGTGGCCTTCCCGTCCAGGCTCGAGACCATGTTGAGGCCGAGGTAGGGCCGCCCGGGCGGTGCCAGCGCGGCGAGCCGCAGGCCGGCCGCCAGCTCCTCGGGACTCGTCGGGAGGCGCTCGGGGTGGATCAGCTGCACGCGGGCAGCCTAACCAATGTAAAGCGTGCTTGACATCTGGCTGATGTAAAGCTAACTTTACAGCGATGGACAATGACGTACGCAGGCGGCGGACCGAGCAGGGGCTCTCACAGGCGGAGCTCGGTCAGGTGATGGGGGTGTCGCGCCAGACGATCAACGCGATCGAGAAGGGCCGCTACCTCCCCTCGCTGCCGCTCGCGATCGCGCTCGCCCGCCATTTCGGGTCGAGCGTCGAGGAGATGTTTTCGGACAACGGAGATTCGAGATGAACGACACGATGAACAACTGGAGCGTGCAGGTGGCGGGCATGGCACTGATCGCCGCCGCCGCCACGGCGGTCTTCTGGGCCGTCGACGGCTTCGGCGTAGCCTGGCCGTTCGCGCTGATCATGGCCGCGTTCATCGCCGTGGTGCACTTCGGCCGCCGGCGGTCGAACGTGCTGGAGGTGATGAGCGGCACGGGCGACGAGCGAGTGCGCTCGCTCTACATGCGCGCGGTCGCGCTCGCCGGCGCCGTGATGGCCTGGCTGCTGCCCGGCTGGTGGCTGGTGACGGTCGCCCAGGGCGATCCCAACGACACGCTCAGCATTCTGTGCGCCGTGTTCGCGCTGTGCTTCATCACCGGAGTGATCTGGTTCGCCAGAAAGAACTGAGGCGACCGGCCAGGCGCCTCAGTTCGTGCGCAGCACGCAGTACCCCGGGAACTCGAAGTTCGCCGAGTTCAGGCCGCGGCCGGCGCGGTAGATCCCGCCGTCGCTCGGGCGCTCCATGATGAAGGCGTTCTCGGCGCCGCAGCACTCGTCCGACTGGTCGACCCGCAGGCGGCGTGACACCACCTGCAGGAGGCCGGCGGGCGAGCGGCTGCCGTAGGCGTCGGTGCGGAAGCGGCTCGGGCCGCGGTTCTCGACCACCCAGCGCGGGTGCAGCACGGCACGCTTGTCGCCCTTGCAGTACGAGTCCCAGCCGGCGGGGTCGTGCGGGCCGCAGGCGAAGCCCTTGTTGAAGATCACCTGCTCGGGAGCGCTCGCGTCGAACTGGGTGATCGCGTTGTCGATCCCGAAGCCCGGCCGGCCGCGGAAGACGCCGCCGACATCGAAGGCCGTGTCCCACTCCTCGTAGACCGACTCGCAGGCGGGGCTCGGCAGCAACCGCATGCTCTCGCGCAGCCTTGTCCCCGGGCAGTTCGGGAGCGTTTCGCCGAAGTCCGCCATGTGCCGGGTGTGGGCGATCAGCCGCTCGCCGTTGCGCCTGAACAGCCAGGTCTCGAGCGAGTGGAAGCGCACGACGCCGCGCCGCGGCGAGCCCGAGCCCTGATGGAGCACGACCATCCAGGCGAGGCCCTTGCGGTCGCGGTTGACGACGAAGACCTTGAAGCCGGCATGCGCCTCCTCGCTGCCCGCGTAGGCGCCGATATGCCCGAGGGCCGGCATCCCGGCGCGCTTGAAGTAGGCGAAGGCGCGCGGGTTCGAGCCGTGCTCGTGCCCGAAGGCGCAGCCGTAGCGCGGGTCGCGGGGCGGGTGCCAGGTGGGCCAGCTGCGCCCATCACGCTCGACCGTGTAGCGCGCGTGCACCCAATCGGCGCACATGGGCGTGCCGTCGGGGGCGGGCGGCTTCGTGTGATCGACCGGGTCCGGCTCGGCGCCCAGCGCCGGGCCGGCGCAGGCCAGGGCAGCGAGCAGCGATGTGCAGACGGCACGTACCACGGCCACCCAGGGTGGCAGGCAGGTCAGCCGATGGCGACCATGCGGTCGATCGGCACCCGGGCGCGCTCGGCCAGGACCGGGTCGACCTTCACCACCGGGCGCAGGTCGCGCAGGGCGTCGCGCAGCTTCGGCAGCGTGATCATCTTCATGTACCTGCACGCCGCCGCGCGGTTCGCGGGGATGAACTCCTTGCCCGGGTTCTCCTTCGCGAGCGGGTGCAGCATGCCCGTCTCGGTGGCGACGATGAACTCGCGCGCGTCCGACTCGCGGGCGAACTGGAGCATCCCGCCGGTCGAGAGCATGTGGGTGCGCTCAGGATCGACGTCGCCGGCGGCCACGTACTCCATGACCTGGGTCGTGCAGCCGCACTCCGGGTGGATCATGAACTCGGCGTCCGGGTGGGCCGCCCGGACGTCGGCGATGTCGGCGGGGCGGATCCCGGCGTGCACGTGGCACTCGCCGTCCCAGACGTGCATGCGGCGGCCGATCGTGCGCTCGACGAAGGCGCCCAGCCACATGTCGGGGCCGAACAGGATCTCGGTGTCGTCGCCGTGCTCGGCGTAGATGTGGCGAACCACGTCGACGGCGTTGGCGGAGGTGCAGCAGTAGTCGGTCTCCGCCTTGACCTCGGCGGTCGTGTTCACGTACATGACGACGATCGCGCCGGGGTGCTTCTCCTTCCAGGCGCGCAGCTGCGGAGCGGTGATCGAGTCGGCGAGCGAGCAGCCGGCGTCGAGGTCGGGCAGCAGGACGGTCTTGCCGGGCGAGAGGATCGAGGCCGTCTCCGCCATGAAGTGGACGCCGCAGAACGCGATCACGTCGGCGTCGGTGTCGGCCGCCTTGCGCGACAGGCCGAGCGAGTCCCCCACGAAGTGGGCCACGTCCTGGACCTCGGGCACCTGGTAGTTGTGCGCGAGGATCACGGCATGGCGCTCCTCCGCGAGCGCACGCACCTCGGCCTGCATACGCGTGAGGTCGGGAGGGCTGAGCGCCGGCGCCGCGCCGGGGCTCAGTGTCGGGAGCTCGATGGGCTTCATGAGGTTTTTGCCTTATGATCGAAAACCGTTGAGGCGAAGTATACCGTGGAGCGGCTTTCCCCTACTCATGTGACGCTGGCGGTCGTCCTGCAGGTGCGGGGCGGCGCGCTCTGCGTGCTGCTGTGGCAGCGCGGCCGCGAGCCCTACTCGGGCGCCTGGTCGCTGCCGGGCGGCTACCTCGAGCCCGGCCTGGCGCTCGACGACTCGATCCGCACCCAGCTCGCACGCAAGGTCGACGTGGCCGAGCTGTCCTGGCTCGAGCAGCTCGAGACGGTCGGCGACCCCGGCCGCCATCCCGCCGAGTGGCAGCTCGCCACCGCCTACCTCGGGCTCGTCCCGCTCGGCCTCGACCCGGCGCTGCCCGCGGACACGGACTGGCACCCGGTCGAGCGCCTGCCCGAGCCGATCGCCTTCGACCACGAGGCGATCGTGCTGGCGGGGCGCGAGCGCCTGCGGGCGAAGCTGTCCTACACCAACATCGGCTTCGCGCTCGCCCCGCGGTCGTTCTCGATCTCCGAGCTGTCTTCGATCTACACCGCCGCGCTCGGATACGCGGTCGATCCGACCAACCTGCGCCGGGTGCTCGAGCGCCGCGGGCTGCTCGAGGCGACAGGCGAGCGCCGCTCGCCCGGCCGCGGCGGCGGGCGCCCGGCCGCCGTATACCGCTTCCGCTCGCGCGACCTGGCGGTGACCGACCCGTTCGCGGTGCTGCGGCCGCCCGGACCGCGCGGCGCTAGCGGGGATCGAGCAACAGGCTGAAGTCGAGCGCCGGCGCCGAGTGCGTCAGGGCGCCGACGCTGATGAAGTCGACGCCCGTCTCGGCCACGCCGCGGATCGTGTCGAGCGTGATGCCACCGCTCGCCTCGAGCTCCGCGCGGCCGGCGACGAGCTCGACGGCCCTGCGCAGCTCGACCGGGTCCATGTTGTCGAGCAGGATCCGCGGGACGCCCGCGTCGACCGCGGCGCCGACCTCGTCGAGCGTCGCGCACTCGACCTCGACGACGACGCCGTCCGGCGCCTTCGCGAGCGCGAGCTCGGACGCCTCCCCCACACCGCCCGCAAGCGCCGAGTGGTTCTCCTTGACGAGGATCGCGTCGTAGAGGCCGCTGCGGTGGCTCGTGCCGCCACCGGCCCGCACCGCCTCCTTCTCGAGCGCGCGCAGGCCGGGCGTCGTCTTGCGCGTGTCGAGGATGCGGACGCGGGTGCCCTCCACCGCGCGCACGTAGGTCGCCGTCAGGGTCGCCACTCCCGAGAGCCGGCCGAGGAAGTTCAGTGCCACGCGCTCGGCAGCGAGGATCGAAGCGGCCGCACCCTCGATCTGCGCGACCGGGCCGCCCTCGCGCCACTCACCCTCGGGGCAGCGGGCGGTCCAGCGGAGCGCCGGGTCGACGCTCTCGAAGACCGCCTGTGCGACGGCGAGGCCGGCCACGACGCCCGGCTGCTTCTGCTCGATGCCGGCGAGCGCCCGAGCATCCGCCGGGACCACCGCCTGCGTTGTGATGTCACCGGAACCGAGGTCCTCGGCCAGCGCGCGCTCGATCAGGTCCTGCACGGATAGACGCAGGGCTCGCGGTTTCGGACCATGCGGTGCAGGCTATGGGAAGATCCGAGCCGACACGGGGGGACTCATGAAGCCGCCAGCCCAGGCGGTTCAGTTCTTGATGACCATGTTCGAGCGCCGGGCGGATCCCTACGTGGGAGCCGACTGGAACTCCGCGCACCGAATCGTTACCGCGATTCTCGGTCTGACAGCGCTGCTCTCGCTCGCATTCCTCCCGCTCGAGCCGGTCGACGACCAGATCGGGGCTGCCGGCTGGGCGGTCGCCGGCGTGCTGATCGGGGCGGGCCTCGCGGGCGCCGTCGTGCTCGCCCGCGCCGAGCCCACCTGGAACGAGCTGCTTGTCGTCGCCTACCTCGGCGTCGCCGGCATCGCGGCGCTCAACTGGCTCGCCGGCGGCGACTCCTCGGCCTACGAGGATCTGTTCGTGCTCTGGATGGCGGCGGGCGCGGTGCAGCCGCCGCGCCGCGCGGTCGTGCACCTCGGCGTGCTGCTGCTGGCGCTCGCGCTGCCACTCACCTACGAGGGGACGGGCGGCGACGTGATCGGCGACATGGTCGCCGAGTCGCTGATCCTGATCATCCTCGGGGCGATCCTGATCTCGTACATCTTCTATGCGCGCCGCCAGCGGCTCGGGCTGCAGAGCGGCGCCGAGGTCGCACGCCGGCTCGCCCGGGTGGACTCGCAGACCGGCCTCGGCAACCGCCGCGCCTTCGACGAGGCGCTCACCGTTGCCGTCGCCGGGGCGGCCCGGGACGACGAGCCGCTCAGCGTCGGGCTCGTCGACATCGACGACCTGCGCCGCATCAACGACGGCTGGGGCCACCTCGAGGGCGACCGCTGTCTGCGCGAGGTCGCACTCGCCATGGAGCACTCGCTGCGCAGCACGGACCGCTGCTTCCGCTGGGGCGGCGACGAGTTCGTCCTATTGCTGCCGGGCAGCGACCTGACAGCCGCCGACGACGTGATGAGCCGCATGGCGGCGAACGTCGGCGTGGCGTGCACCGCCCCCGACGGCAGCCGCATCACGCTGACCTGGGGAGCCTCCGCGCTTCCGGTCGGCTCGAGCGCCGAGGACGCGCTGGCCCGCGCGGACGTGGCGCTGATGGAGAGGAAGACGGAGAAGCGGCGCTAAAACGCGAAGGGGTCAGGCCTGGACCTCGAGCGCCTTGCCGGTCTCGAGCAGCGACTTGAGGTCGCTGAGCACGTAGGCCCAGCCGCCGCCGGCGCCCTCGATCTCGCCGCTGAGCTGCGCGGCGGTCTGCGGGGCGTTCTCGAGCTCGTGGGTCACGGTCAGGCTTGACACGCCGTTGCCGAGCTCGTCGATCTCGAAGGACACCCGCGTGGGTCCCTCGGCGGCGATCTCCTCGCTCCAGAGGAAGCGCCAGGTGTGCACGAGCCGGCGCGGCGGGTCGGCCTCGATCACCTCGCCGTCGACCACCACCTCGGGCATGCCGACCGCCTGCAGCTCGGGGCTCGCCTTGCCGATGTACCTCCCGCCCGGGTGCAGCTCGTACTCGTTGCGAGCCTGGTAGCCGTAGCGCACGCTCCACTCGGGGCTCGTGATCGCCTCCCAGATCGCCTCGGGCGTCGCCTTGATGAACACCCGGTACACCTGCGTCGTCTTCGTCTCGCTCATCGTGGTCATGCTGACTTCTCCAGTTCTGTCTTGAGGTCCGCGAGCGCCGACACCTGGCGCTCCGTGTACTTGTCGATCCAGCGGTCGTGGATCAGGCGGATCGGCACCGGGTTGAGGAAGTGCAGCTTCTCCCGGCCCGACCTACGGGTGACGACGAGGCCGGCGTCCTCGAGCACGCGCAGGTGCTTCATCACGCCGAACCGCGTCATCTCGAGCTCGGACTCGAGCTCCGTGAGCGTGCGGCCGTCACGCGAGAAGAGCCTGTCGAGCAGGAAGCGCCGGGTGGGATCCGCAAGCGCCTTGAAGACACGGTCGTCGTCGGTCACGCCAGGGATAATACGTGACCAAAAGGTCACATGTCAAGCAACGTGGTGGCCGACCCCGCCCGGGTCGGAGATAGATGGCCTAGGAGCAGGGCGCTCAGGCCGGCGCCGGAGCGCGGCCGTGCTCGACGCCCGCGGCCGCGTACGCGTCGATCTCGTCGAGCGTCTCCCGCTCGAGCAGCGTCTCGGCCAGGTTGTTGAGCTTGTCGCGGTTGTCCGTGAGGAGCTGCGTGGTCAGCTCGTGCTCCTCGTCGACGATGCGGCGCACCTCGGCGTCGATCAGCTCCTGGGTCGCTTCCGAGACGGCCTCGGCGCCGGGCAGCAGCGGGCTGCGCCCGTTCTGCGGGGTGACTGTCAGGAAGCCGACCTTGTCGCTCATGCCCCAGCGCTCGACCATGCCGCGCGCGATCGCCGTGACCTGCTGGATGTCGGACTCCGCACCCGTCGTGATGTCGCCGAACACGACCTCTTCGGCCACCCGGCCGCCGAGCGCAACGCGGATCTTGGCGCGCAGCTCGCCCTCCGAGAGGTTGAAGCGATCGTCGTCCGGGGTCGAGAGCGTCACACCAAGAGCCTGGCCGCGCGGGATGATCGACACCTTGCGGACGGGGTCTGCGCCGGGGGTGAGCATGCCGACGATGGCGTGGCCGCCCTCGTGGTAGGCGATCCGGCGCCGGTCGTCCTCACCGAGCACGATCTTCCGCTCGGCGCCGAGGATGATCTTCTCGAGCGCGTCGGTGAAGTCGGCGGGCTGAACCTTGTCGTGGCCACGCCGGGCGGCGAGCAGCGCCGCCTCGTTCACGAGGTTGGCGAGATCGGCGCCGACCATACCCGGGGTCGTCGAGGCGAGCCGCTCGAGGTCGACGTCGTCGGCGAGCGGCACCGACCGCGTGTGCACGCGCAGGATCAGCTCGCGCCCCTTCGAGTCAGGCGGCTGCACCGCCACGCGGCGGTCGAAGCGGCCCGGCCGCAGCAGCGCGGGGTCGAGCACGTCCGGGCGGTTGGTGGCACCGAGCACGATCACGCTGTCGCTCGTGTCGAAGCCGTCCATCTCGGTGAGAATCTGGTTGAGCGTCTGTTCGCGCTCGTCGTGACCGCCGAGCGAGCCGCCGCTGCCGCCACGTGAGCGACCGATCGCGTCAAGCTCGTCGATGAAGATGATCGCCGGCGCGGCCTCCTTGGCCTGCTGGAAGAGGTCGCGTACACGCGAGGCGCCGATGCCGACGATCGCCTCGATGAACTCGGACGCCGAGGCGGAGAAAAAGGGGACTCCGGCCTCGCCCGCTACCGCACGCGCCAGCAGCGTCTTGCCGGTGCCCGGCAGGCCCGACAGCAGCACGCCGCGCGGGATGCGCGCCCCGAGCTTCTGGTACTTCTCCGGGTGGCGCAGGAAGTCGACCACTTCGACCAGCTCGTTCTCAGCCTCGTCGATGCCGGCGACGTCTTCGAAGGTCACCGTCTGCGTCTCGGCTTCGACGCGCTTGGCGCGCGAACGCCCGAACTGGCCGAGCACCCCGCCGCCGGCGCCGGCCGAGGCGGCCCGCCGGAACAGCCAGATGAACAGCGCCACGAGCAGGATCGTCGGGCCGAAGCTGAAGAGGATCGTCTCGAGCAGTGAGCGGCTGCCGGGCGCCTTCGCGTTCACGACGACGTCGTGCTCTTCGAGCAGGTTCGCCAGCTGCTCCTCGTCGGCGAAGGTCGGCACCTCGGTCTTAAACCGCTTGGCGGACTCGTCCTCGAAGGTGACGTCCTTCTTGAACTCGCCCTGCAGCGTCTCACCGGTCGACGAGATCTCCTTGACGTTGTCGGCACGCAGCTGGTTGAGGAAGGTCGGCGTGTAGGGCACGCGGATCTCCTTCTCGGCCGGCGCGAAGATCTGCACGAGCGCCCAGTTGAGGACGAACAGCCCGATCAGGATGACGATGAAGCGGCGCGGGCTCCACGGGATCATCGGCGTACGCTGCGGCTGCCCACCGCGGCCGTCGGGCGCCGGCGCCACGCGCCAGCCCGGCTTGTCCTTGCCGCCCTGGGAGGGCGGCGGCGGAGTGCGCGGGTCGGGCGGCCGCTCTGGCATGCCCCAATCCTAGGGACCTGTCCATCTATCGTTGTGGCCTGTGAAGCAGCAGCTGCGACCGCTCTTCGACCAAGTCGTGATCAAAGAGCTCGAGCCCGACCGCGTGCGCCGCTCGGGACTCGTGCTGCCGCCGGGAGAGCATCAGCCGCCGCCCCAGCACGGCATCGTGCTGGCGGTCGGCCCGGGCCTCGACTGGTGGGGCTCCGTGGGCGTCAAGATGCCCGTAGGGCCCGGAGATCACGTGGTCTTCCCGGCCGCGGCCGGCGTCTGGGTCGAGGTCGAGGAGGAGCGCCTGCTCGTCTGCCGCGTGGGCCAGCTGCTCGGCGTCCTCGAGGAGCTCCAGGAGCCCGGTGCGGGCGCGATGCGCGCGTTCGAGGAGGAGGACGGCTAGACCCGCAGGACGCCTTCGCCGGCGTCCAGCTCTACCGGGACGCCGAACGGCACGCTCGCGAGGTGCTCGCCGTGGCCGAGCGGCAACCCGTACAGGCAGGGCTTGCCGAGCGGCTCCAGGTGGCGGCGCAGCACCTCCATCAGCGACTGCGAGCGCTCCGGGCGCCGCGGCGCGCAGTCGTGGTGCTCGGAGATGACGAAGCCCGCCGCGCCGGCGAGCTTGCCCGCCTGGCCCAGCTGGGTCAGCAGCCGATCGATCCGGTAGGGCTCCTCGCCGACGTCCTCGAGCAGCAGCAGCCGGCCCTCGCTGCCGAGCTCCCACGGCGTGCCCAGCGTGGCGCACAGGACCGAGGTCGTCCCACCGGTGAGCGGGGCACGCGCCACGCCAGGCACGATCGCCACGACCGGCGCGTCGGCCGCGCGCACGCTGTAGTGGTCGCCGCTGACGGCTTGGCGGAAGCTGGAGGCGGTGTACTCGCTGGCGCTCCCGTGCTTCAACAACATCGGCCCCCAGAGGCACGCCCCTCCGGCCGCCGCCAGCGGCACGTGCAGGTGGGTGATGTCCGACATGCCGATCAGCGGCTTGCCGCCGGCGGCGATCCGCTCTAGATCGAGCAGCGGCAGCAGCTGTCCCGAGCCGGAGCCGCCGCGCACGCACATCACGGCGTCGACGTCCGGATCGGCAAAGGCGGCCTCCAGCTCGCGGGCGCGCTCCTCGGCGCTCCCGGCGAGATGGCCGTCGCGACGGTCGACGGCGGCGAGCGGGCGATAGCCCTGCGCCTCGAGCGCCGCCAGCCCGGCGCTCACGCGCGCCCTGTCGTAGGCGGGCGAGGCGGGCGCGACACAGGCGATCGTCGCGCCGTCGCGCAGGAGCGGCCGCGAGGCCATGCGCGGACTAGGCAGCCTTCGCCCCGTTGCCCGCTCGCCGCAGCAGCTCCGCGCGCACGAACTCGTCGAGGTCACCGTCGAGCACGCCCTGGGCGTTGCCCACCTCCACGTTCGTGCGGTGGTCCTTGACCATCGTGTACGGCTGCAGGACGTAGCTGCGGATCTGCGAGCCCCAGCCCACGTCCTGGGCCTCGCCCTTCTCCTTCGCGAGCGCCTCCTGGCGCTTGCGCTCCTCGAGCTCGATCAGCTTGGCGCGCAGCATCCGCATCGCCGTGTCCTTGTTGGCCGACTGCGAGCGCTCGTTCTGGCACTGCACGACGATGCCGCTCGGCCTGTGCGTGATGCGCACCGCCGAGTCGGTCTTGTTGACGTGCTGGCCGCCGGCGCCGGAGGCGCGGTAGGTGTCGATCTGGATGTCGTCGGGCTCGATCTCGACGTCGACGGAGTCCTCCACGAGCGGCGCCACCTCAACGCCCGCGAAGGCGGTGTGGCGGCGCGACTGCGAGTCGAACGGCGAGATGCGCACGAGGCGGTGCACGCCTTTCTCGGCCGAGAACAGGCCGTAGGCGTTGTCCCCGCGTGCGATGAACGAGGCCGACTTGATGCCCGCCTCCTCCCCCGCCGAGGCCTCCTTCAGCTCTACCTTCATGCCGCGCCGCTCGGCCCAGCGCATCTCCATGCGCAGCAGCATCTCCGCCCAGTCCTGCGAGTCGGTCCCGCCGGCGCCCGCGTTGACCGTCACCACGGCGTCGCCCGAGTCGTACTCGCCGCTGAACAGGCGCGCCTCCTCGAGCTGCGCAAGCCGGTCGACGATCGACGCGCGCTGCTCCTCGAGCTCCGCCGCGATCGAGTTGTCCTCGGCGGCCATCTCCTCGAGCGCTCCGAGGTCGTCGATGTCGGTCTCGAGCGAGCGATAGGTCTCGAGCCGGCGCGACAGCGCGGCGTGCTCCGCCGATACGGAGCTCGCCCGCTCCTGGTCGTCCCAGAAGCCGGGCACCCCCATCTCACTTTCGAGCTCGCCGAGGCGAGCCTCTAGAGCAGGGGGGTCAAAGGTAGTCCGCGAGCAGCTTCAGCTGGTCGCGGAGGCCACTGGCGTCGTTAGGCGCCATGGCACTTCTTGAACTTCTTGCCGGAGCCGCACCAGCACGGGTCGTTGCGGCCGATCTTCTCGTGCTCGTCGAGCCGCCGCGTCTCGACGATCGGTATCGACGCGGCGACCTCGTCCGCCGCCAACTCAGCCGCGTCGGACACGCCGGCCGGGACGGCCGTGCCGGCCGCCGCGGCGATCGCGTCGCGGCCCGCGGCCGAATGGCCGCCGGACGTCGTGAGCTGGCCCGTCTGCGTGCTGTTGCCGCCGAAGCCCCAGTTCGGGCCCTGCTGCGCGGGCGCCTGCTGCTGCTGAGGCTGCTGGACCTCGATCTCGACGTTGAAGACGTAGCGGGCGAACTCGTCCCAGACGTTGTTCATGAGCTCCGTGAACATGTCGAAGCCCTCGTTCTTGTAGGCCACGAGCGGGTCGATCTGGGCGAACCCGCGCAGGTGGATGCCCTCGCGCAGGTAGTCCATGTCGTGCAGGTGCTCGCGCCAGCGCTCGTCGATGATCTGGAGCAACATGAAGCGCTCGAGCGCACGCATCAGCTCGTCGCCGAGATCCTCCTCGCGCTCGTTGTAGGCCTCGACGACGTCCTTGCGCAGGTCGTCGGTGAGCCCCTCGCGGTCGGCGCCCTCCTGGATGTCGTCGAGCTCGTACGAGACCGGGTAGATCTGCTCGAGCTGGGTGAACAGCGCCTCGAGCTCCCAGTCCTCCTGGTAGTCGCCCTCGGTGTACTCGCGCACGATCCGCTCGATTGCGTCGGCGATCTGGGTGCGCGCCACGTCCGACATGTCCTCGCCCTCGAGGATGCGGTCGCGGTACTCGTAGATGATCTCGCGCTGCTGATTCATCACGTCGTCGTACTCGAGGACGCGCTTGCGGATCAGGAAGTTCTGCTCCTCGACCTTCTTCTGGGCGCCCTCGATCTGCTTGGACAGCATCTTGTGCTCGATCGGGAGCTCATTGCCCTCCTCGTCCGCCTGGGAGAGGAACTTGTTGTCGAGGATCTTGTAGATCCGGTCGCCCGCAAACAGGCGCACCAGGTCGTCCTCGGCAGAGAGGTAGAAGCGCGACTCGCCGGGGTCGCCCTGACGGCCTGAGCGGCCGCGCAGCTGGTTGTCGATGCGGCGCGACTCGTGCCGCTCGGTGCCGCAGATGAAGAGCCCGCCCGTCTCGAAGACCTTCTCGCGGTCCTCGACGACCTGCGCCTCCATCTGCGGGAACAGCTCATCCCAGGCCTTGTCCCACTCGTCACTGCCCGGCTCCAGCCCGCGCTTCGTCAGCTCCTTCTGGGTGAGGTGCTCCTCGTTCCCGCCCAGCTTGATGTCGACGCCGCGGCCCGCCATGTTGGTGGCGATCGTGACCGCGAACGGGCGGCCTGCCTCGGCGATCGTCTCGCCCTCGCGCTCGGCGTGCTCGGGCTTCGCGTTCAGGACCGCGTGCTTGATGCCGCGCTTCTGGAGCTCGCTCGAGAGCAGCTCCGAGACCTCGACGGAGATCGTCCCGACCAGCACCGGCTGGCCGGTGCCGTTGCGCTCCTCGATCTCCATGGCGACGGCGGCCCACTTGCCGTCCTTCGTCTTGTAGATCTGGTCGTTCTGATCGTTGCGGATCATCGGCCGGTTCGTGGGGATCTCGACGACCTGGAGGTCGTAGATCTTCATGAACTCGGTGGCCTCGGTGAGCGCCGTGCCGGTCATGCCGCCGAGCTTGTCGTAGCGGCGGAAGTAGTTCTGGTAGGTGATCGTGGCGACCGTCTGCGACTCCTCCTGGATCGCCACGCCCTCCTTCGCCTCGACGGCCTGGTGGAGGCCCTCTGACCAGCGCCGGCCCTCCAGGATGCGGCCGGTGAACTCGTCGATGATCTTGACCTCACCGTCGATGACGGCGTAGTCGACGTCCTTCTTGTAGAGCTCCTCGGCCTTGAGCGACTGGTGCAGGTGGTTGACGAGGTTGCCGGTGTCGGCGCGGTACAGGTTGTCGACGCCGAGGAACTTCTCGGCCTTCTCGACGCCCCGCTCCGTGACGGCGACGGTCTTGTGCTTCTCGTCGGGCTCGAAGTCGAAGTCGGCGGTCCAGTCCTTCGACTTGGCCTCGAGAGTCTCCGGCTTCTTGCCGGGCTCCATGATCCGCGCGAGCTTCGCGAAGTTGTAGTAGAGGTCCGCGGCCTGCTCGGGCTGGCCCGAGATGATCAGCGGCGTACGCGCCTCGTCGATGAGGATGTTGTCGACCTCGTCCACGATCGCGAAGCCGTGGCCGCGCTGGGCCTTGCCCTGCATCTCGACGGCGAGGTTGTCGCGCAGGTAGTCGAAGCCGAACTCGGAGTTCGTGCCGTACACGACGTCGCGCGAGTAGGCCTCCTGCTTGTCGATCTCGTTCATGCCCGACTGGATCACGCCGACGGTCACGCCCAGGAGGTCGTAGATCGGCTTCATCCAGTTGGCGTCGCGGCGGGCGAGGTAGTCGTTGACCGTGACCAGGTGGATGCCCTTGCCGCGCACCGCGTGGCCCTTCTCGTCGCGCGAGGCGAGCCCGTTGAGCACGATCGGCAGCGTGGCCGTCAGGGTCTTGCCCTCGCCCGTCTTCATCTCGGCGATCGAGCCGTCGTGCAGCACCATGCCGCCGATCAGCTGGACGTCGAAGTGGCGCTGTCCGAGGGCCCGCTTGCCGGCCTCTCGCGTGAGCGCGAACGATTCGTACAGGAGGTCCTCGAGCGGCTCGCCGGCGAAGTGGCGCTCACGCAGCGCCTGGTAGCGCTGGCGGAGTTCCTCGTCCGATTCGAGCTCGATCTCGGGCTCGAAATCGTTGATGCGTGCGACGTTGCGTTCGAAGAGCTTGAACTTCTTCGACTCGCCTACCCGCAGTGCGCGGTCGAGGATGGACATTCGAGCTACGGTAGCAAGGCTCTCCGGCTCTCCGATCCCGCTCGGGAAGCCGACCGGCGCGGATCAGGCGGCGTGCGGCTGCTCCCCCGCCTGACGCGCCTCGCGACGCCCCCGGCGCTTGTCCCGATGCTTCTTCACCTGGCGCGCCAGGTCGTCCACCATCATGTTGATCGAGTGGCCCATGTCGGTCGAGCTCTCGCGCGCCCGGAGGGTGGTGCCCTTGAGCTGGAGACTGGCTTCTGCGACCTGTGAATCCCCGGTTGCGGAGCTGCGCTCCTCGCTCAGCTGGACCTCCACGACGGCGGCCGGTGAGACCTGACGACCCACCTTCTCGAGCTTCTTCTCCAAGCGCGAGAGAAGCTCCTCATCGACCGTGGCGCCGTTGCGGCCCTTCACCTGGATGCGCATCTGCCCTCCTGTGGTGGTCGGGATGCCGATGGTAGACAGAGCGTCCCCGGCTTTCCAGACCGAATTGACCAACTTTCGGACGGATCGCGCGCAGAGCCACTAGCGGCCCAGCGTCCGCGCGAACGCAACTGCCGCGATCTCCCTGCACCCAGCCGCCCGCAGCGCCGCCGCGCAGGCGCCGAGGGTCCCGCCGGTGGTGACGACGTCGTCCACCAGCACGGCCCGGCGCGGCGCCCGCCCCGTCCGCAGGCGCATTCCACCGGCCGGCCCGGCGCGGCGCTCGTGGCGGTCACGGCCGACCTGGGTGCCGCCCGGCCCGTCGCGCTCCAGGCAGTCAGTGAGCGCCAGCCCGGTACGCCCGGAGAGCGCCGCGGCGAGCTCATGCGCCTGGTTGAAGCCGCGCCGCCGGCGCCGGCGCGGATGCAGCGGCACGGGCACCAGCTCGGCCCCGGGCACCAACAGCTCGGGCGGCGCGTTGGCCGCGATCTGCGCCGCCATAGCGTCGGCGAGCGCCACCGCCCCGCGGAACTTCAGTGCACGCACGAGCGCCCGGGCCGGACCCTCGTAACCCACCGGCGCCCAGGCGCTGACGCCGCCGAGCCACACGGGCGCCGGAGACAGCCTCCGCAGCAGCGCGCGGCAGGCCGTGCAGAGCGGCTCACGCCGGCGGGCGGGGCCGCCGCAGTCCCAGCAGAGAGGTGGAGCGATCACGCTCCCGACGATGCCGGAAGCCGTGTTACGCGTGGGCACGCCACTGCGACAATCCCGCGACAAGTGGATCACCCCCAGCTGCACTGGCTGCCCGACCCCGCCATCCTGGCTCCGCTCGCGCTGTTCGCGGGTATCTACATCTGGCGCTTCAGGGCGGCGCGCCGCGAGGCCGGTGGCCGTGGCGCGGGCTTCAAGGAGGCCGTCGCCTTCACGGGCGCATTCATCGCGATCCTGATCGCGCTCGTGTCGCCGCTCGACGGGCTCGGCGAGGACTACCTGTTCTCTGCCCACATGCTCCAGCACGTGCTGATCGGCGACATCGCGCCGCTGCTCCTGCTGCTCGCCCTCTCGCGCGTGATCATGCGCCCCGCGACGCGGCGGCTGATGCGCTTCGAGCAGGCGCTCGGCCCGCTTGCCAACCCCGTGACCGGGCTCGTCATCTGGCTCGCGCTGATGTACCTCTGGCACGCGCCGGTGCTCTACGACGGCGCCGTCGAGCATCCGCTCCTGCACGCGTTCGAGCACCTGTGCTTCTTCGCCGCCGGCATCGCGCTCTGGTGGGCGCTGATCCAGCCGGTGCCCATGCGCCGCCGTTTGACCGGCATGCAGCCGGTGGCCTACATCGCGGCTGCGAAGGGCGGGCTCGCCGCGCTCGGCCTCTACCTGGCGTGGGCCTCCACCCCGCTCTACCCCTACTACGAGACGACGCCGCGGATCTGGGGGCTCAGCCCAACCGAGGACCAGAACGTGGGCGGCGTGATCATGATGGTCGAGCAGTCGATGACGCTCGTGCTCGTCATGGTCGTGCTGTTCGTGCGCATGCTGGGCCAGTCGGAGGAGGAGGAGCGGCGGCGCGAGCGGCTCGAGGCGGCGCAGGCCTCGCGCACGGCGGGCTAGCTACCCTCGAGCAGCGTCCCGTCCTCGATCCGCCGCGGACCCTCGACGCGCACGCTGCCGCGGACGACGACGTCGCGGCCGAAGCTCACATCGCCCTCGACCTCGAGCCGTGCACAGCCGGCTAACGAGGGCGGGCCGGCGGCGAAGCGCTCCTCGAAGTCGGCGAGGAGCTTGAAGTAGTCGGAGTCGAGCTCGACGTGCGGCGGGCGGCGGTGGCGCTCGGGCACGAGCCGGACGCCCCAGTCGGGGCCGAGCCGGTAGGCGTCCGATCGGACCACGAGCAGATCGCTCGTCTTCTTGACGGGGACGAAGCGGTCGCGCGGCACGTGCACCGCGCCGGCGCCCTCGAACGCGCCGATGGCGGCGCCCATCGCCGTCTCGAGCTGGACCACCTCGGGGGACGAGGAGTCCTTCGGGTCGACCGTCTTGCGGTTGACGATCATCGGCAGCTCGAGCACGCCGCCGCCCTCGCGGAGCTTCTCGTCCAGCGCGCGCAGGCTCACCCAGATGTTGTTGGCGTTGAAGTATCTGTGGATCTCGATGTCCTCGAAGGCCGCCTGGTCGTCCTCGGGGACCTGAGCGACCTCGCGCAGCAGCAACCCTCCGTCAGCGCGGCGGCGCGCCAGGTGGCCGCCCTTGCGGTCGCTCTCGGTGCGGTCGACCACCTCGGAGACGAACGGCAGGCCCTCGCTCGCCAGCCAGCCGAGCACACGCGGCTCGAGCGTCGCACCGAGGTTGTCGGAGTTCGACAGGAACAGGTACTCGTAGCCGCGCCCCAGGAGCTCGGACAGCAGGCCGGTGGCGGCGAGCGAGGCGAACACGTCCCCGTGGCCTGGCGGCGCCCATTCGAGCGCGGCGTCGGCGGGCCACTCGGCGGGTCCACCGCCGTCGGCGAGCAGCTTCGGCACCCTGCCCTGGAGGAAGTCGAGCGGCAGGTCGTCCACCTGGAGCTCGGGGTAGCGCTCGAGCGCAGCCAGCGTGTCGTCGCGCGTCGCGAAGCTGTTCATGAGGAGCAGCGGGATGCGCGCGCCGTCGGCGCTCGCGCAGGTGCAGGATCTGACGCGCGATCACGTCGAGGAAGGTGTGGCCGTCCTTCACCTCGAGCAGCGACTTGGCCTTCGTCATGCCCATGCTCGTGCCGAGCCCGCCGTTCAGCTTGAGCACGACGACGCGCTCGATCGCGGACGGGTCGCCCTCACCCAGCTCGGCCAGCGACGGCACCTCGTCGAGCGGCTCGATGTCGCGCTCGGGCACGAGTCCCTGCTCGCCGGCCCGCAGGCGCTCCTCGTAGCGCGCGAAGGTGTCGACGGCGATCTCCGGCAGCCCCTCGGCGCGCATCTTGTCCGTCGCCTCGCTCATGGCGGCACGATCCTAGAGCGGCGCGGCGCCACAGGGCGGTAGCGTGCCCGCCGTGATCGCGACCGTCACCGAGGCCGACCTACCCGAGCTGGTGCCGCTCATGCGCGGCTACTGCGACTTCTACGAGGTGAACCCCTCCGACGAGGAGCTGCTCGCGTTCTCGCGGGAGCTGCTGGCGAGCCCCGAGCTCGACGGCGTGCAGCTGCTCGCGCGCGACGACGAGGGCCGCGCGATCGGCTTCGCGACGATCCTGTGGACCTGGTCGACGCTGAGCGCGTCGCGCATTGCCGTGATGAACGACCTGTTCGTGAGCCCGGACGGGCGCGGCAGCGGCGCGGCGGACGCGCTCATCAAGGCGTGTGCCGAGCGGGCCCGCGACCACGGCGCGACGTCGCTCGAGTGGCAGACGGCGCGCGACAACGAACGCGCTCGCAAGGTGTACGACCGAGTCGGCGGGCGCATGTCCGACCGCTGGGTCGACTACGACCTGTCGCTGTCCGAGTGACATCGCTCACACATCGGAATGCCGGGGCGCTCCAAGCTGTCCTGTCTTCCGATGAGATTCCTGTTTGCCACAACGAGCGGAACCGGGCACCTGACCCCGATGCTGCCCTTCGCCCACGCCCTGCAGAGGGCGGGCCACGACGTGATCGTGGCCGGGTCGGGCTCCGCCGGAGCCCTGGCGCGCAGCGAGGGCCTCGCCTTCCGTGCGCTGGCCGAGCCCGTCCCGTCTGAGCTCGACGCGATCCACACGCGCCTGAGGTCGCTCTCCCCGGACGACGCGCCCGAGGCCGCGATCCAGGACATGTTCGTCCGCACCTACGCGGCGGCGGCGCTGCGCGACATGGTCCTGCTCACGAAGAGCTGGCAGCCCGACGTCGTGCTGCGTGAGTCGACGGAGTTCGCCTCCTGCCTCGCGGCCGAGCGCTGTGGGGTGCCGCAGGTGCGCATAGGCTTCACGCTGTCGTCGGCCAACGAGGACTGGGTCCTGGCGCTCGCGGCCCCGGCGCTCGACGAGCTGCGCGAGCCCCTCGGCCTGCCTCCCGATCCGAACGCCGCGCGGCAGAGGGCGAGCCTTTGCCTGACCCAGTCGCCGCAGCTGATGGACCTCCCGGGCGGGCACGAGCTGGCGCAGGTGGGGCGCTATCGCGCGCGCCACGACGAGACGCCGGCGGAGCTGCCTGATTGGTGGAACGGCTCGGCCGATCCGCTTGTCTACCTGTCCTTCGGGACCGTCCTGCCCCAGGACGGCTACCCCGGCATGTACAGCGCGGCCATCGAGGCGCTCGAGGGCCTGCCGATTCGTCTGCTCGTGACGATCGGCCGCGCGGCCGACCCGGCCGAGCTCGGAGAGCTGCCGCCCTGGGTGCACGTCGAGCAGTGGGTTCCGCAGGCCGCGGTGATGCCACACGCGCAGGCGATGGTCGGCCACGGCGGTTCCGGCACGACGCTGGCGGCGCTGGCGGGCGGGGTTCCGCAGGTCCTCCTCCCCGTGTTCGCCGATCAGCCGATGAACGCCGAGCGGGTCGCCGAGTTCGGAGCCGGCCTTGCGCTCGACATGTCACCGGACGGTCTGGCGCGGCTCGGTGGCGCGGTGCGCGAGCTGCTCGAGAACCCGCGTTACCGCTCCGCGGCGCAGCAGGTGGCGGACGAGATCGCCTCGCTGCCTCCGGTCGACGAGGCGGTTGGGCTGCTCGAGGCGGTCGGCTCAGGCGGTGGCGTCCGCGGCGCCCGCCTGGACGCCGTGGCCTAGCCGCGCGGTCTCCCAGACCTGGTTCAGGTTGCTCTGCATGATCGGGAAGACCACCAGGTTCACGAGCGGTATGAAGAGCAGGATGAAGAGCAGGATCACGGCGATGTTGTTCGAGCCGAGCGCGTGGTTCTGAGCCCTCTCGACCCGCCGTAGCGTGCGGAACACCGAAACGAACGGCGGGACGATGATGAGCGCGCCGAGCGTGATCGCCAGTACCGACATGACCGGGTTGTCGCCGAGGTCGACGCCGTTCGCCCGCCCGTAGTCGGCCATCTCGCGGTTGATGAAGTACCACCAGAAGATGTGGTAGATGCCGAGCGTGATCAGCCCGAAGGCGAGCACCGCTAGCGGGTTGCGAATCTTCGCGGTCGACGCCGCGTTGGGTATCTGCACGATCTCGGCCATGTGCGCTTCCTATCAGTTCTCGCCCGGCAGTACGACCCCTGACTCGGCCCGGCCCGGCGCGCCTTGCGGCGCGAAGTGTGATCACTCGCTCACACAAGCGCCCGTCCGGGCGGTTGTATGTGGACCCGTGATCAGTGATGAGCAACTGGACTGCCACCACAACCTCCAACGCGACGCCCGAGCAGCTGCTCGAGGTGCTGACGCACCCGGAGCGGATCCAGGACTGGGCTCCGGTCGATTTCGACGTCGCTGACTGGCGCCGGCTCTCCGCCGGCACGCGCACGCGCGTGACCGGCCGCCTCGCCGGCGTGCCCGTCGAATTCGACGTCGAGGTCCACGCTGCCGACGAGGCCGGCCTGCGGCTGAGCGCCGACGGCCCGATCGGGCTGGACGTGCACTACGAGCTCGCCCAGGTCAGCAGCGGCGCGGAGCTGAACGCGTCGGTGTCGGTGCGCAGCGCCGGCGGCCTCCGGGGCCGTCTCGTCGCGAACGCGACGAAGGCGCTGCTCTCAGCGGGTGCGCTCGAGGGCGCGACCGGCCGCATCGCGCGCGCGGCCGAGGGTCCCGCGACCGAGCTGACGCTGGCGGCCTAGGCGGGCCGCCAGCGCGCCGGCGGCTCCGAGCAGGAGCAGCGTCGGCAGCGCCACGAGTGGCCACGGCACGCCCGAGCCGTTGTCGCGCGCCGGCCTGCGCGGCTCGGCGGGTGGCGTTGTCGGGACTCCCGAGACGCGGAACGTCTTCGTGTCGATGCTCGCCAGCCGCTTCGCGCCCATCACGAGCGCGAGGGTGCCTCCTCCTCCCGTGAGCTCGAGCCGCGCGCCCCAGAGCCCGCCGCCCGCCAGCTCGAGGTCGATGCAGAAGGCGCGGCCGCGCTCGGTGTCGAGCGCATGCACGAACGGATGCTCGCCGCCGTCGTAGAGGGTGTATTCCCAGCGGCCGCCGGGGCCCGTCGCGCGGGTCACCGGCAGGCCGCTCATGCGCTCGTCCGGCTCGCGCGGGTCGACGATCGGGTCGGGCAGGAGCCTGCCCGCGCGCAGATCGTAGGCGCGCACCTCGTAGCGCTGCGGGTTGCGCGGCGAGAGATAGCGGATCAGGTACATCGTGCGGCCGTCGGGCGAGATCGCATCGAAGCTGTAGTCGCCTCGAAGGCGCACGGTCCGCCGGATTCGGAGGCGCCGCGTATCGATCACAGCGAAGCCCGTCTCGACCCGCGGGTAGGCCCGGCGCGGCTCGATCAACACGAGCTTGCGGCCATCGGGCGTGATGCCGCTGGGGGTCGCGTCGTACGCGATCGCCGGCACGGAGAGCTTGCCGGGCAACAGCACCCTGCGGAGTCTCTGCTCGCTGTCCGCGTCGATCACCTCGAGGGCCGTGCGGCGGCCGGCGCGCCGCGTCACATACGCGACGGCGGTCCCGGGAGCGGACAGCGGGCGCGCGTCGATGCCCACCACGGGCAGGCCGTCGGCCGCGGCGACGGGCGGCGAGGACAGGAGCGCGGCGAGCGCCGCGGTCGCGACGATCACGGCGCCGGTGAGGCGGGCGCGGGTGCTCATGCCTCCAATACGGGGAGGCGCCGGCGCGGGGTCCCTCAGGCAGCCAGCGGCATACCCGAGGGCAGCTCGAAGCGGTCGGCCACCTCGTTCAGGATGTCGAGCATCGCGTCGGTGGCAGGCGAGCGGTAGCGCCCGTCGACCACTGCCGAGACGATTCGGCGCGTCGGCGCCTTCGGTCCCAGCGAGCGCACGACGATGTCCTCACGCAGGTTGGTGAGCGCCAGCGCCGGCAGCAGCGAGATGCCCACGCCGGCGGCGATCAGACCCTGGACGACGTTGTAGTCGTCCGACACGTAGCCGATCTTCGGCTCGAAGCCGGCGCCCGCGCAGGCGGCGAGGTGCAGCCGCCCGCAGGGCCCGCGCGTGTCGTTCTGGATCCAGGTGTCCTCCGAGAAGTCGTCGAGGCGCACGCGCGGCTTGCGCGCGGCGGGGTGGTCGTGCGGGACCGCGATGTACATCGGGTCGTCGATCAGGTGACGCAGCTCGACGCCCTCGTAGAGCTTGTCGAACTCGGGCTGCGAGAGGTCGCGGTACTCGAACACGATCGCCACCTCGAGCTCGGCCGCGCGCAGCATCTGGACCGCCTCCTCGGGCTCCTCCTCGACGAAGCTGAGCTCGACCTCGGGGTAGCGCTGCGTGAAGAGCGCCACCGCCGGCGGCAGCAGCGAGGCACCCGCGGTCGGGAACGAGGACAGCCGCACGCGGCCGCCGCGCACGCCCCGGATCGCCTCGAGCTCCGCCTCGGCGGCGGCGAGCCGGGCGATCACGACGTCGGCGTGCTCGACGAGTGCACGGCCGGCGTCCGTGAGCCGCACGCCGCGGCTGCCGCGGTCGACGAGCGTGGCGCCGCACTGCTTCTCGAGCGCGGCGATCTGCTGGGAGACGGCTGGCTGGGTGTAGGAGAGCGCGTCCGCGGCGGCGGAGAACGAGCCGTGCTCGGCGACCGCCTTGAGCACCCTCAGCTGCTTGACATCGAGCATAACGAGAGCTTATCGCAGCCCAAGGCATTCCGAATTTGAACTTATGGCTCATGCGAGCCACAATCATTCGAGAGTCATCAAACCGTTCAAACAGGGGGCACACCAATGACCAACTCCACACTCACCATTCGCAGGGCCTCGGACACCGACGGCGTTGCGCTCCACGAGCTCGCCCAGCTCGACAGCTCACGGGCGCCGCGCGGCGACGTGCTCGTCGCCGAGGTCGGCTCGGAGCTCTGGGCGGCGGTCGAGGTGGAGAGCGGTGCGGCCGTCGCAGACCCCTTCCGCCCGAGCGCCGACCTGGTCGAGCTGCTGCGCTTCCGCGCCGATGGCATCCGCGGAGATCGCCGCGTCGAGCGCCGTCGCCTCGGCGGCCTGCTTCCGCGGCTCGCCTAAGACGCGCGGTCAGTCGCGCAAGCGGCGGGCCGTTTGCGTTCTAGGAGGGCGCGGCCGGGCCCCAGGAGCTGAGGTAGTCCTGCTGCTCGGCCGTCAGCGAGTCGATCTCGACGCCTAGCGACTCCAGCTTCAGCCGCGCGATCTCCTCGTCGATCGCCTTCGGCACGTCCAGCACCCGCTTCTCGAGCTCGTCGCCGTCGACCACCAGGTGCTCCACCGCCAGCGCCAGGTTCGCGAAGCTCATGTCCATCACCGCGGCCGGGTGACCTTGGCCGGCGGCGAGGTTGACGACGCGCCCGCTCGCGAGCAGGTGCAGCCGCTTGCCGCCGAGCTCGTACTCCTCGACGAGCGGCAGCACGCGGCGCACGTGCCCCTCGGAGAGCTCGGCCAGCGCGGCCAGGTCGATCTCGACGTCGAAGTGGCCCGCGTTGGCGAGGACGGCGCCGTCCTTCATGCGCTCGAAGTGCTCGCGCCGCAGCACCGAGCGCGAGCCCGTGACGGTCACGAAGAGGTCGCCCCGCTCGGCCGCCGCGAGCGCCGTCATCACCTCGAAGCCGTCCATGCGCGCCTCGAGCGCGCTGAGCGGGTCGACCTCGCAGACGATCACGGCGGCACCCGCGCCGCGTGCCCGCTGGGCGATGCCGCGGCCGGTGGCGCCGTAGCCGCACAGCACCAGCGTGCGGCCCGCGAGCAGCAGGTTGGTGGCGCGCAGGATGCCGTCGAGCGCCGACTGACCGGTGCCGTAGCGGTCGTTGAAGGTGCGCTCGGTGCGCGACTCGTTGACGGCGATCACGGGGCAGGCGAGCCGCCCCTCCGCCTCGAGCCGACGCATCCGCAACAGCCCGGTGGTCGTCTCCTCGGCGCCGCCGCGGACCGCGTCGGCCTTGCCCTGCTCGTGCAGCAGCACGAGCAGGTCGGCGCCGTCGTCCAGCGTGATGTCCGGCGCCCAGCCGGCGAGCGCGTGGACGTGCTTGACGTACGCCTCGACGTCCTCCCCGCGCGCGGCGAGCACCGGGATGCCGTCCTCGACGAGCGCGGCGGCCACCTCGTCCTGCGTCGTGAGCGGGTTTGCCGAGCAGAGCGCCGGCTCGGCCCCGCCCGCCGCGAGCGCCTTCATCAGGTTCGCCGTCTCTGCCGTGACGTGCAGACAGGCCGCGACCTTGGTCCGCGCGAGCGGCTGCTTCTCCTCGAAGCGCTCGCGGATCGAGCGGAGCACCGGCATCTGGCCCTCCGCCCAGTCGATCCGGGCCCGCCCGAGCGGGGCGAGCGCCGGATCCGCGATCTCGGGCTTGAAACTAGTAGCGATAGTGGTCTGACTTATACGGCCCCTCGACCGAGACGCCGATGTAGGCCGCCTGCTCGGGGCTCAGCTCGGTGAGCCGGGCGCCGAGCGCGTCGAGGTGCAGGCGGGCGACCTTCTCATCCAGGTGCTTCGGGAGCACGTAGACGCGCTTCTCGTAGTCGTCGTTCTTCGTGAACAGCTCCACCTGGGCGATGGTCTGGTTCGTGAACGAGTTCGACATCACGAAGCTCGGGTGGCCGGTGGCGTTGCCGAGGTTGAGCAGCCGGCCCTCGGACAGCACGAGGATCGAGTGCCCGTCAGGGAAGCGCCACTCGTCGACCTGCGGCTTGATGTTGATGCGCTCGACTCCGTCGACGCGCGCCAGGCCGGCCATGTCGATCTCGTTGTCGAAGTGGCCGATGTTGCCGACGATCGCCTGGTGCTTCATGCGCTCCATGTCGGAGGCGCTGATCACGCCGCGGTTGCCGGTGGCGGTGATGAAGATGTCGCCGTTGTCGACCACGTCGTCGAGGCGCACGACCTGGTAGCCGTCCATGGCGGCCTGCAGGGCGCAGATCGGGTCGAT
This sequence comes from uncultured Thermoleophilaceae bacterium, assembly GCA_963739095.1. Taxonomy (GTDB): domain Bacteria; phylum Actinomycetota; class Thermoleophilia; order Solirubrobacterales; family Thermoleophilaceae; genus JACVRW01. Next base: position 17,773 of record CAVTZF010000001.1, on the reverse strand, counting down.
CTCGGTCACGAGAACGCGCGCACCCTGGCCGCGCAGCGACTGGGCGCAGCCCTTGCCGACATCGCCGTAGCCGCAGATCACGGCGGTCTTGCCGGCGATCATCACGTCGGTCGCGCGGTTGATGCCGTCGATCAGCGAGTGGCGGCAGCCGTAGAGGTTGTCGAACTTCGACTTGGTGACGGAGTCGTTCACGTTGATGGCCGGGAACAGCAGCGTGCCCGCCTGCTGCATCTCGTAGAGCCGGTGAACGCCGGTGGTCGTCTCCTCGGTCACGCCCTCGATGTCGGCCGCGGCACGGGTCCACTTCTGCGGGTCCTCCTCGAGGTTGCGCTGCAGCAGTCGCAGCACCACCTGGAACTCCTCCGAGTCGGCCGAGTCGGGGTCCGGCACGGCGCCGGCCTTCTCGAACTCGACGCCCTTGTGGACGAGCAGCGTGGCGTCGCCGCCGTCGTCGAGGATCATGTTGGGGCCGTCGTGGCCCGGCCAGGAGAGGGCCTGCTCGGTGCACCACCAGTACTCCTCGAGCGTCTCGCCCTTCCAGGCGAAGACCGGGATGCCGGCCGCCGCAATCGCGGCCGCGGCGTGGTCCTGCGTCGAGAAGATGTTGCAGGAGACCCAGCGGACCTCGGCGCCCAGCGCGACGAGCGTCTCGATCAGGACCGCGGTCTGGACCGTCATGTGCAGCGAGCCCATGATGCGCGCGCCCTTGAGTGGCTGGCTCGGACCGAACTCCTCGCGCATGGCCATCAGGCCGGGCATCTCGTGCTCAGCAAGCCTGATCTCCTTGCGGCCGAAATCGGCCAGCGAGATGTCGGCGACCTTGTAGTCGGGCGTGGTCGTGGTGGCGTCGGTGACGGTCATGCGACGGAGGGCTCCATTGATTCCGGGGTTGGACGGGTCGCGAGAAGGCGCTCGTGCTTGCGCTGCTCCCAGGAGAGCCAGTCGTCGCTCGCGACCTCGGCGGGCTTCTCCGGCCGCTCGGCGAACCAGTGGTCCACGGCGGCCCTCAGCTCAAGGTCGGAGGCGAGGCGCTTGGCGAAAGCGACGTCGGAGAGCGCGCAGTCGAACCGGGTGAGCAGCTCGCGGAGCGTCCGCAGGCGCTGCAGCTCGCCCGGCCCGAAGATGCGGTAGCCCTTCGGCGTGCGCGGGAGCTCGATCAGGCCGGCGCTCTCTATGTAGCGCAGCATTCGAGGCGACCAGCCGGTCGTCTCTGCGGCCTCGTTGATCGTGAGTCCATCCATCGCGACGGCGCAAACCTTACCACGATCGTGTCAAGGTTTGCGCAGGGAACGGGATCAGGGGAGTCCGGCCTTGAGGCGCTCGATCGCCTCCACCGGGGTCGGATCGACCCCCTCGAGCACCGCCAGATAGACGCTCACCAGATCGCCCAGCAACAGGTGCGAGAGCACGCGCTCGAGCCTGCTCTCGCCGCGCGCCTTGACGCGGATCGCGGGCGCCCCCGAGCGCTCGATCTCCTCGCAGGTCAGATCGATGCGGCGGCCGATGCGCGGGTGCTGGTCGGGGTCCTCGAGGAAGACCGCCGACAGCGGCGCGAGCCCGGTGCCGCGCTCCCAGGCGCAGATCTCGTTGTGGTCCGCCTCGGGCAGCTCTGACCAGAAGGCGGGCACCTTCGCGTTCTCGTTCAGCTGCGTGTGCCAGCGCCGTGCGATCGCAACGGTCGGCCCGGAGCCGTGGATCACCGGCAGCGTGCCCCGCAGGTCGTGCGCGAGCCGCTTCGGCAGCGCGTCCTCGGGTGCGTCCGGGCCCCACTCCTCGACCAGCCGCTCGAGCAGCGCCGTGGCCGTGTCGATCTCCGAATGAAGCGAGGGGGCGGCGCCGCAGACCATCGCGCACTCGAGCGCGCCGACGATCCCGTACAGGACGGCCGCACGCGGCTGCATCCCAGAGGGCACGCCGATCACCGACACCCCCTCGGCGCGCGCGGCCTCGGCGAGGCTGCCGCCGGTGGTGAGGACGACCCGTCGCGCGCCGGCCGCGCCGGCGGCCTCGAAGCAGGCGAGCGTCTCGTCGGTCTCGCCCGAGTAGCTCGAGCAGAGCACGAGCGTCTCGGGCGGCGTCCAGGACTCGATCGCGTAGCCCCGCACCACGTAGATCGGGCGCGTCGCGCGGTCGCCGAGCGCGGCCAGCGCGAGGTCGCCGCCGATCGCCGAGCCGCCCATGCCGCAGACGACGAGGCCGGCCGAGCTGTCCACCGGCCGGATGTCGGCCGACTGCGCGCGCCAGAGCGCGTCGCCGAGCTGCAGCGGCATCGCGCGGACGTCGCCGAGCATGCCCTGCTGGTCGACCGCCTCGATAGTGGCGCGGTCGAGTGTCACGACACGCGCTCCGCGGCTTCGACGGTCACATCGGGGTCTATCTTCGCTCCGGCGCCGATGACGGCATCCTCCCCGATCACGGCGCCGGCGCCCACTATGGCCCCCGGCTCGACGCGCGCCCGCTCCCCGACGCGCACGCGCTCGGCCAGCACCGCCTCGATGATCGCGGCGTCGGCGCCCACGTGCACGCGGTCGTGCAGCACCGAGCGCTCGACGCGCGCGTCCGTGCCGACCGAGCAGTGGCGGCCGAGCACGCTCTGCGGGCCGATGTGGGCGCCAGCCAGCAGGCAGTTCTCGTAGACGAGCGACCCGGTCTCGTCGCGCGGCGGCAGCTGCGAGGCGACGCGGCCCGCGAGCAGGTCCCAGGTCGCCTCCAGGTAGCGCTCGGGCGTCCCGATGTCGACCCAGTAGCCGGGCGCGACCTGGCCGTAGAGGCCGGCGCCGACCAGCTCCGGGAAGACCTCGCGCTCGAACGAGACGGCCCGGCCGGCGGGGATCAGCTCCTCGACGACGTCGCGCTCGAGCACGTACGCGCCCGCGTTGACGAGGTTGGTGGGGGGCGACTTCGTCTTCTCGAGGAAGGCCTCGACCTGGCCGTCCTCGGCGATCGGCACGACGCCGTAGCTGGACGTGTCCTCGACCGGGTACAGCGCGAGCGTGACGCGCGCGCCCGTGCGCTCGTGGGCTGCGAGCTCCGCCGTGAGGTCCATGTCGCTGAGGACGTCCCCGTTCAGGATGAGCAGCCGCTCGTCGAGCACGCCCTGGTCGAACGCGAGCCGCACCGGCCCGGCCGTGCCGAGCGGCTCCTCCTCGATCACGTAGCGCAGGCGCATGCCGTTGTAGATGTCGCCCAGCACCTGGCGCACGCCGTCCGACAGGAAGCCGCACGAGAGGATCACCTCGTCGACGCCGTGACCGTTCAGCCAGTCGAGCATGAACGACAGGAAGGGCCGGCCCGCGAGCGGCATCACCGGTTTGGGGGTCGTGTACGTGAGCGGCCGCAGCCGGGTCCCCTCCCCGCCCGCGAGCACGAGTGCCTGCATGCGCCTACCTAACGGCCGATGCCCTCATAGGTGAACCCCTCCGCGCGCAGCGCCTCGCGGTCCAGGAAGTTGCGGCCGTCGATCACGACCGGCGTGCGCATGCGCCGCTTGACCTCGCTCCAGTCGAGCTCGGCGAACTCCGGCCACTCGGTCACGAGCACCACGGCGTCGGCGCCGTCGACGGCGTCGAGCGCCGACGCCGCGACCTGGGCACCGGCGAGCAGGCCGTCGGCCTTGGTTGCCGCGACCGGGTCGTAGACGCGCACGTGCGCGCCCTCGCCCGCGAGCCGGCCGGACAGCACGAGGCTGGTCGCCTCGCGGATGTCGTCCGTGTTCGGCTTGAAGGCCACGCCGAGCAGCGCGATCGTCCTGCCGACGAGCGAGCCGAGGTGCTTCTGCAGCTTGCCGATCGTGCGCCGCTTCTGCAGCTCGTTGACGTCGATGACGGCGGTGAGCAGCTGGAAGTGGTAGCCGCTGTTGCCCGCCAGTTGCTTGAGCGCCTGGACGTCCTTCGGGAAGCAGTTATGGGTGACGAGACCGCCGGTGGTCACGAAGGTATGCACCCCCGGAACCTCAAGCGAGTAGACCGCGCCTGAGAAGCTGGTACGGGCCGCTCCTGTAACCCGGACCCAGGCGTCCCCGGCCGGTGAGCGGCGGTAGCCGGTCGGGGCGATCCGCTTGGCCTGCCGGGCAATCGAGGAGAGCACCTCGGGCCGCTCCGCATGGGGCACCAACTCGATGGAACTCTCCACCTGGTCGGCGCCGCTGATGACGATCCAATGGGTGTCCTTGGTCGACTTCGCGGTTCTCCCAACGTGCCAGCGCGCCACCACGCCGAGGTCACCCAGAAGTCGGAGCACTCCGTCCGCCAACTCATCGCTGACGGTTCCGAATTCGAGCGCCACACTCGGGCCGCCGCCTATACGGCTCCACGAGCCGTCGCCTTCCCAGAGCGCCGAGAGCAGCGCCCACTTGTCGCCGTCGGGCCGGTCCCAGATCAGATCGGGCAACCGCTGCTCGTAGCTCGTGCGTCCCATCCCGAGCGTATGCAGCCACCAGGAGCCGAGGAGCCGCGACGAGACGTTGACCTGACGGGTCGTCGCCGTCGAGTGCACGCGGGCCTCGACCCCCTGGCGCAGCCAGTAGGCGGCGACCTCATCGACGAGGTGCTCCTCCTTCGTTGGATGGAACGACCAGCAGATGCGATGGCGCATCCCCCCGCCGCTGGGTTCGACCGAGGTGTGACCCTCGGCCAGGTAAAGGCCGGCGACCCGCCAGAACGCCGAATCCAGCTCGAGCTCGGTCCGGACGTACTGACCGTTGCGAACCGTGCTGAAGCGCGATCCCTCGAGTGGCAGCTCCGCGCGCTGGAGCTCGGCGAGGCTGAGAGCACCCGTTCGCTTCACGTCGAAAGTGCGCTGAGAGACGCCCTGGGGCCCGGACAGGATCGCCCTGCGCTCCGCCACCGGACGTCGAACCAGCTCGGCAACCAGGCTGCTTGGGGGCCGGACCGCTACCCGTTCCGCCGCTGCGCCGCTGGTCCCAACGGCGCTGGCCAGCGACGCGAGTGCCGAAGTGTCGGAGGCACCATCGACACGCTGGGCGAGCGGCAGCCAGTGCTCCTCGTTTAGCTCGTCCGCGCGGCTCACGTGGAGCTCGCCCAGGTCGGCATCGGCAACGACCCAGGGATGGTCCGGCGTGCAGCGAATGCGCCTCCCCATCTTCGTCCGGAGCTCGACCAGCTCACCGTCGAATTCGCGTCGCGTTGCCGCCATGACAGGGAAGAAGCGGGCGCGGCGCCCGCCCGGATCCCAAGCGAGCACCTCGAGCCCTTCCGGCTCGATGACGCCGCCGGCCACGGCGCCCTCCTCGGCCAAACGAGCCCAAAGGCGCTCCAGGGATAGGAGCGTGGGTCGCCCGTGGTGGCGGACGAGCACGGTCTCTTCACCCGGAAAACAGCTGCCGCCCCAGCCGATGCCAGCGCGCAGGAACTTCGGGCCGATGCGCTCGTCGAGCCCCATCCCCTCCGCGACCGTCACGACGTCCGCGCCGAGCTCCTCCGACACGTTCGCGATCTCGTTGATGAAGGAGATCTTCGTGGCGAGGAACGCGTTCGAGGCGAGCTTGATCATCTCGGCGCTTGCGACGTCGGCGCGCAGGATGTTCGCGCCGAGCGGCGCGTAGAGCGCCTCGACCCGATCGGCGAACTCCTCCGAGCCCTCGTCGGCGCCGATCACGACGCGGTCCGGCTTCATGAAGTCCTGGACCGCCGTGCCCTCCTTGAGGAACTCCGGGTTCGCGACGTAGCTCGTGCCCGGGCGGCGGCGCTGAATCGAGCGGCCCGTGCCGACCGGGACGGTGCTCTTCATGACGAGCGCGTGCTCGCCCGAGTCGCCCAGCTCCTCGAGCACCGCCTCGACGCGCGACAGGTCGGCGTCGCCCGAGTAGGTGGGCGGGGTGTCGACGCACACGAACAGCAGCCGCGTGTGCGCGAGCACGGGTTCCATGTCGGTCGTGAAGTGGAGGCGCTCCGCGTTCTTCGCAACCAGCTCGGCGAGCCCCGGCTCGTGGATCGGCACCTCGCCGCGCTCGAGCGACTCGATCTTCTCGGGCACGATGTCGCGCGCCCAGACCTCGTGTCCGAGCTCCGCGAAGCAGGCGGCCGTGACCAGGCCGACCCAGCCGACGCCGATTACGCCGATCGGTTCCAGTTGATCGTTCATGCGCGCGGCCAGGCTACCCGCCCCGCTCAGCAGCAGCGGCGCACCGAGCGCGCGATGCCCAGCATCTGCTTGTCGGTGAGCGTCTGCAGCAGCGTGTTCGAGATCCAGTACGCCGCCTTCGGGGTCCGCCAGGCCACGAGCCGCAGCCGGTCGCCGGCGAAGTGCAGCTCGTACTCGCGCCCGCCGATCGTGCGCGTCTCGGTCGGGTCGTCGAGGATCGGCGGGTTCTGCCAGGTCGTGCCCTGGAGCCCGTAGTACTCGCCGTTCGCGTTGTACTTGCGCATCACCATCCGGTAGGCGCCGTAGCGCCTGCCGTCGGTGCCGGGCAGCTTGTAGACGCGCGGCGCGTCCGCGAACTCAGAGGAGTTGAGAAGGTGCGTCGGGTAGAAGACGGGCAGCGAGCCGCCGGCGCCCGCCTGCACGGCCTGCAGGCCCTGGTCCTCGCCGAGCGCGGTCGCGTCGAAAAGGCCGATCGAGGCGGCGTCGGGCGGGCCGCGGCGACGGTGCTTGCGCTTGCCCGGATCGCGCTCCTCGGCCTCGCCGCGCGGCCCCGGCGTGTCCTCGACGTTCAGGAACTGCTGCACGAGCTTCTGGACCTGCTCGTTGCTCGCCTCCACGAAGCTCGGCCCGATCTCGCCCTCGAAGTGGATCTCCTGAATCGGCTGGCTCGCCGAGAACAGGGCGAGCTTCAGGAGCCGCAGCACCTCCGTGCGTGACCTGAGCTCGGCATCCGTTGACGTGTTGCGGCCGAAGATCTTCATCAGCCGGTCGCGCTCGTCGATCAGCTTCGTGTAGGTGATCTGCTGCTTCGCCTGGCGCAGGAAGTCCTGCTGGCGCGCGGAGCGGACGAGATCCGAGTCGTAGTGGCGGAAGCGCACGTACTGCAGGGCCTTGCGCGAGCAGAGGCGCTGGTAGCCGGGATCGATATTGATGTAGGTGAACTCGGCCGAGTCGTTGTAGTAGTCGCGATCAACGTCGGCATAGACGCACCCGATCGCGTTGACCGCGCGCCAGAAGCCCTTGAAGGTCACGTTGACGACGTGATTGATGGGAAGGCCGGTCAGCTGCTTGACCGTCTCGAGCGTCAGCTGAGGGCCGCCGAGCGAGTAGGCGGCGTTGATCTTGTCGACGCCGTGGCCCGGGATCTCCACCTTGAGGTCACGCGGCAGCGACATGATCGCCGTCGCCTCCTTGTCCGGATTCAGCCGGACGAGCATGATCGTGTCGGAGAGACCCTTCCCCGCGGCGCCTTCCACGTTGTTCTTCGGGCGCTTGTCCGAGCCGAGGATCATCAGCGTCTGTGGTTGGCCCGGGTCGGTCTTGGCGAGTGACTTCTCGCTCACACGCAGCTCCGGGCCGAGCTTGAGCGCGTCGACGACCTTGTCGACCTCGTTGAAGGCGGCCACGGCGGTGGCGCCGGCGGCGGCGAAGATCACGAGGAACGCAGCCAGCAGCAGGCGTTTCCAGAGGCCGGGGCGGGGGATTTCGTCGAACGGCATCGGTCAGGCGATGTGAAGCCGGCGATCGTCCTGGCCGGCATCGAGTCGGGCGGGTAGGAGTGTGACGAACTCGACCAGCGCCCTGCGATATTCACCGAGGGACCGGATCGATACCCATTCTTCGGGGCCGTGATGGCCGTCTCCTGCCGGCCCGCACTCCACCGCCGGCACGCCCGCCTCGAGGAAGGAGATCGCATCCGACGCGCCGTCGCGCCCCACGCCGAGCCGCTCACTCTGCGGCGGCGCCACGCGCGAGATCGCCTCGCCGAGCGCCTGCACGAAGCGGTTCTCGCGCTCGACCATCGCCGGATGGCGGTGGAACACCTTGACCAGGCTCGCGTCGGGGATCGCCTCGACGTCGGCCAGGATGTCCTCGTGGCTCTGGCCCGGCAGGTAGCGCACGTCGACGTCGATGACGCACTTGTCCGGCACCTTGTTGAGCGCGTCGCCGCCGATGATGCGGCCGAGGTTGATCGACGGCCGGTCGAACAGCTCGGATGACTCACGCGCGAACGGCAGGCTCTCGATTGCGCGGAAGACGTCGAGCGCCTTCAGGACCGCGTTGTCACCGAGCCAGGGCGTCGAGCCGTGCGCGGCCTTGCCGCCGACCTCGATGCGCATCGCGAGCACGCCCTTGGCCTGGATCCCGATGTGCATGTTGGTCGGCTCGCCGGTGATCGCGAAGTCGCCCGTGTAGCCCTGCTCGACGAGGTGGTCGGAGCCGCGCTGCTCGGTCTCCTCGGACTCCTCGTCGGCGACGCAGACGAAGTGCACCTTGATGGCGTTCTGCTCGATCACGTCGTGGAGGGCGCACATCATCGCCGCGAGGCCGCCCTTCATGTCGTAGGCGCCGCGGCCGTAGAGGCGGTCGCCCTCGATGCGCGGGCTGAACTGCTCGGGCCGGGCCGGCACCACGTCGAGATGGCCGTGCAGGATGATCGTCGGGCCGGCCTGCGGGCCGACGGTGGCCGCCAGCACGGGGCGTCCGTTGTGCATCGTGCCCGTCACCTCGACGTCTCGCGCCTCCAGCCAGCCCTTGACGAAGCCGGCCGCGGCCTGCATGCCCTCCAGCGTCGAGGTGTCGTAGGTGATCAGGCGCTCGCTGAGAGCGCGCTCATCCATCCGCCGTCCGAGGATAACGGCGCTCAGCGAGCTCGCGCCCCACCTCGGCGCGTACGAAGCAGCCGGCCAGGTGGTCGTTCACGACCCCGCAGGCCTGCATCGTCGCGTACGCGGTGGTCGGGCCGACGAAACGGAAGCCGCGCTTCTTCAGCTCCTTCGCGAGCGCGGTCGACTCCGGCGTCGTGGCCGGCAGGTCCTCGAGGGCACGCGGTGCACGGCGGCGTCCCTTCGGCGCATGCGACCAGACGAGCTCGGCGAGCGAGTCGCCCTGCTCGTGCATGGCGGCCGCGGCCTTGGCGTTGTTCACCGCCGCCTCGATCTTCCCGCGGTGGCGGACGATCCCGGCGTCCTTCAGGAGCCGGTTGACGTCGCGCTTGCCATAGCGCGCGACCGTCTCGATGTCGAAGTCCGCGAAGGCGGCGCGGAAGTTGTCGCGCTTGCGCAGGATCGTGAGCCAGGAGAGCCCGGACTGGAAGCCCTCGAGCACCATGCGCTCGTAGAGGCCTCGGTCGTCGGTGACCGGCCGCCCCCACTCCTCGTCGTGGTAGCGGACGTAGTCGGGCTGGCTGGCGCCCCACCAGCAGCGACGGCGGCCGTCGGGTCCGCGGGTGAGGGAGGGGTGGCGCTCAGCCACGCGCGCGCACGGTCGCAGACCGCGAGTACGCTGCGCGCGTGCGCGCCACCCTCCGCAGCCTACGAGGCTTATTGGCCCGGCGTGACCTTGGCAGCGGCGAATCCAATCGCGTCCTCACGCCGTGGGATACGACTGGCCGATGATGGCGTCGGCGTTCATGATCACGATGGTCCCACGATCGGCCGCGCGGCTCGCCCTGGCGCTCGCAGTCGAGGTCTCCAGCGCCGCGCTGATGCTGCTTATCGCCTCGCAGCCCTCGCCCTCGGGCGCCACGGTGCGCGTTTAACGTGCGGCGCGCGAAGAGAGTCAAGCGCGCACTGCGGAATCGGAGCCGGCTGGCGCGCGGGCTTCCGTCCAGCGAGCGCATGTCGGGTTCCTCACCGCGGCGCTACGACTCATGGCTCGCACTATTCGAGGCCCAGCTAGGTCCGATCGATGCTGCCTGCGCGGATGGGAGCCCGGAGTCGTTCGCATTGTTCAGGGATCTGGACGACGACTTGTGGGCCCTTCTGCTGACACGGGAATACGACGTCTATCCCAACATCCACTCGCTGCTGCCGAGCATGCCCGATCCGGCGTTGCAGGAACTCTGGAACGGGACCAGTGGAGTCGCGCTCGCCAGTCAGGGCAACGCCTTCTACCGCAAGCTGCGCGACCTCCACGGAGCCCATTCGGACAGGGCTCTACCCGAGTCGAGCGTGCTCGACTTCGGGTGCGGCTGGGGACGGCTCACACGGTTCCTCGCACGCGACGTCGAGCCAGGGCGGCTCTACGGGTGTGACCCGGTCGAGCAGATCCTGCAGGTCTGCCGCGACAGTCGCGTCCCCGCCACGCTCGCACGGTCGAACTTCGTGCCGGAGCGGCTGCCGTTCGACGCCCAGTTCGACCTGGCGTTCTCCTTCTCCGTCTTCACGCACCTCTCGGAGGCCGCACACGAGAGCTGCCTGCGAGCGTTGCACGCATCGTTGCGACCGGGCGGGTTGCTGGTGGTGACGGTGCGCCCGCCGGAGTATCTGCGCTTCTCGCCGCTGATGCGGCCGGCGCTCGATGCTCTCGGACCGGATCCCGAGGCCCGGCTTTCGGAGCCGCGCTACATCTTCGTTCCCCATCCTGCCGAGCCGAGCCACCTGCAGTACGAGGGTGGCGAAATGACCTACGGCGAGACGGTCGTCACGTTGCCATACGTGCGCGAGCGATGGACGTCGCTGTTCGACCTGCTGTCCGTCGACCTGCTGGTAGAGGACCCATATCAGCTGGTGATCACGTTGCGACGGCGCTGAAAGGCGCGTGTCTACGCTTAGGCCGGTGTTCACCCGTGTGGCTCTCGCTGTCCTCGCCGTGCTCGTGCTCGCCTGGGTGGGCGTGCTCGCGCGCAATCACGTGCTCGCGACGGACGCCGCCCTCCGGGCGTTCTTCGGCCCGCGGCTCGACCAGGCCGGGCGCGAGCGCGATCTGGACCGCCTCGAGGACGCCCAGTTTCTCGACCCCAATTCGTACTGGCGGCTGGCGCGGGCCAACTACCTCATGGTCGACGGCGATACGGCCGCAGCGAGGCGAACGGCCGAGTCGCTCGTGAGGGACGAGCCCGAGAACATCTTCGCCTGGGGCGCTCTTCGCTTGGCGACGACGGCAAGCGATCCGCGTCGCGCTGCTCAGGCCGCGGCGGAGATTCGGCGTCTCAACCCGCTCGGCTCGCCGTAGGGAACCTGCTCGGGCGATTCGCTCGCGGAGATCAGGGCCGCCCCGAGCACGATGGCCGGTAACGTCACAGCGGGCACCTCCCAGTCCCAATCGATCGCCGCATGGAGCCCCCAAACGGTAAGTGCTGCCACCGCCCCCGGCGCAAGCGGGGCGCCGCGCCGAAGGGCTCGGCGAGCCGCAACCGCGACCCCGCCCACGAGCAATCCGAGACCGAGTAGCCCCGGGAGACCCAGCTCGGTCGCCATCTCGAGCGGGAGCGAGTGGACTTCGCGGGCGGCCTCCCGAACCGGCCGCTCGCGCACCCACTCCGCACGGAAGCCGCCGCTACCCACACCCCTGAGCGGGTGGTCGGCGAACGCCTCGAGACCGACCCGCCAGTAGTCGTAGCGCCGGGAGTCGGCCGACGTGAGTCGCGATATCCCAGTCTTCCCCGACAGCTCGCCCGCCTCGCCGTCTTCGACCAGACCCGAGGCCAGGAGTCCGGCAAGGCAAAGCCCGACGGCGACAGCGGCGGCAACGCGCAGGTGCCGCGCGATCGCCAGCTCCCCGGCCCGTCACCCTGCCGACCCTCCGCCCGAAAGGCTCGGAGCTGGGCCCACCCTGCAGCGGCTGAGACCGCGATGAGGATGGCGAGCACCGCCGCGCCCTCGGTTTCCTGACGGCCCATATGGCCGACGCGCGCGGCCACGCCTGAGAAAGACGCGCTCGCGATCGCAGCTAGGAGCGTGGCCGTGAGCGCGACCGCCGTCGCGCGCAGCTGTCGTCGTGTGGGCACGGCAGCCAGCAGCACGATCAGCCCCACCAGGGCCGCCGCGATCGCCCCGCGCGAGTACGACAGGTAGACGCCCATGCCGAGCGGTGCGCACGCGGCGGCCGCGACGACCCGCAGCGCCGGCGGCCGCGTCTCTGTTCCGGCCAGCCGCGTGCAGAGCACGAGCGCCATCGCGGCCAGGGCGCCCTCGGCGTTCCAGTACGTGATCGGCTGCTCGAGCCGGCCGAACGCCAAGGCCGATTCGCTCTGCTCGACGAGGCCGGGCAGGAGCCGCCCCGCCAGCCCGTATCCGATGACGACTACGGCGCCGAGGGCCAAAGCAGGTTCCACCGCGCGGGACGCGGCACGGTCGCGTAGCAGGGCGCCCGCTGCGATGAACACGCCCAGGTAGAGAAGGAGGCGGACGAGGTTGTCCGTCGCCGGCTCGGAAAGCGGCGCCCAGGCCAGCGACGCGCCCGTCCACGCGGTGATCAGCGCCAGCCCGGCTAGCGCAGCAAGACCCGGCGCGGAGCGCGGCAACGGCCGCGTTGAAGTCAGCGCTACAACGAGGACGAGCACCCACGCCACGAGCGTCGCCACGAAGCGCGGCCCATCGAAGAACCCACCGGCGAAGAATGCGAGCAAGGTCGGGCCGCCGAGGAGCACCGCGGCCGCGACCAGCAGAACGGCGCGACGCATCCCGGGAGAGCCTAGCGGTCGCTCCTGCCGGGTGAGCGACGTGATATCTAGGGGCGGTGGCCGTCGAGGCAACGTCCCGAGCTGCCGGTTCCAGAACCGTGGGAGGGCCGTCGGCCGACATATTGGCCTGGCTCGCGCTCGCCGGCATGCTCGTCGCCACCGCCGTCTTCCTCGTCTACGAAACCCGCGGCACGATGTTCTGGATCGACGAGTGGACGTGGGCGCTCGAGCGCCGCGGGTCGGACCTCGGCACGTATCTCGAGCCCCACAACGGACACCTCTCGCTCGTGCCCATCGCCCTATACAAGCTGCTGTTCGCGATCGCGGGGACGGATGGCTATACGCCATTCCGGCTCCCGGTTATCGCCGCACATCTCCTCCTGGCGGTCCTGACCTTCGTCTACGCGCGACCGCGGGTGGGCAGCATCCTGGCTCTCCTGGCGACCGCCCTGATCCTCGCCCTCGCCCCGGGCTGGCAGAACATCATGTGGGGATTCCAGGTGGGGTCGCTCATCTCCCTGGCCGCCGCCGTCGGGGCCCTCCTCGCGCTCGACCGAAGCGATCGTCGCGGCGACTGGGCGGCGTGCGCGCTGGTGGCGCTGGCGCTCGCGAGCTCCGCCCTGGGCATCGCTGCGGCGCTCGGCATCGGAGCCGGGCTGCTCTGGGATCGACACCGGCGGCGCGACATCTGGATCGTAGCCGCGCCGCTCGCGCTCTTTGCGCTCTGGTGGCTCGCGTACCAGAACACCGACTTCGTTCGCCACGCGGTGGTCCTGACTCCGGAGTTCGTGGCCGGCGCTGCTGCGGGCGCGCTGAGCTCGCTCGTCGGCCTCTCCGGAATGGACGTACCGGCCGACGGGGCCGCGCTTGACTGGGGGCGCCCGCTGGCGGTGGCAGCGCTGCTGCTCGTCGTGTGGCGGCTCGCGGCTATCAGGCCGGTGTCTCCCCGGGTGGTGGCGCTGCTGACGATCTTGCTCTCGTTCTGGCTGCTCACTGGGCTGAACCGCTCCATCATCAGCAGCCCGGACGCGAGCCGCTACATCTACGTCGGCGGGCTGTTCATCGTTCTCCTTGTGGTCGAGCTCGCCCGGGGAGAGTCCGTGTCGCGCCCGGCGGTCCTGGTCCTGGCGGTCGTGGTCGGCGCGGCGGTGGTGTCGAACATCGGCATCTATCGCGACGCAGGCAGGTATCTGCGAGAGCAGGCGGAGCTATCGCGGGCGGCGCTCGGCGCGGTGGAGATCTCCGTTCCTCCGTCGCAGCCGACCATGTCGCTCTCGGGGTTCCCGGCTACCCGTTCTTGGTGATACGTGCCGGCCCGTACCTGGACGCGGTGGACGCGCTTGGATCACCCGCGGCGACGCCCGCCGAGATCGCCGCCGCTCCCGAGCCCGTCAGGCTGACAGCGGACGCAGAGCTCTTCCGAATCCATGGAATCGCCTTCGCGTCGAGCGAGTCCGAGGGCCCGTTCGGGGAGCGGCCGGCGGTCGATTCGGTGAACGGCGGGTCGGTGACCGTAACCGGAGCGTGCCTCACCCTCCGCCCCGATGCCTTCACTCAGCCGGGGCTGACGCCCACGCTCGCGCTTACGGTGCCCCCCGCCGGCGTCGTCGTGAGCACCGGCGACGAGCCCGCCACAATCAGGCTGCGCCGTTTCGCACAGACGTTTCCGGCCGACCCGCAGGGAAGGCTGAACCCGTCGAGCTCGTCATCTCTGCGAATACGCCCGGACGCCGCAGCGGCACCGTGGCACCTCAGCCTCTCATCTCAGGGGCGCCTTCGAGCTTGCGGACTTCGATAGTCGCCGCGCGAATTGTCTGGTTTACACTGCGCCGCCCGCCGGAACGCCGCGATGGAAATCGACCCGTACGAAAACGATCCGGCCCGCTGGGCCCATTCCCTCGCCCATCTCACGGAGATCCTGCTTCCCTGTCTCGACGCGGCCGGGGCGCGCTCGGTCGTCGAGGTGGGCGCCTATGCCGGCGATCTCACGCGGGTGCTGCTCCAATGGGCCAGCGGGGTGGATGCACGGGTGTACGCAGTCGATCCAACTCCCCACGAGAGCCTCGTCCGGCTGGCAGAGGCACGAGACGATCTCGAGCTCATCCGGGAGACGAGCCTGCAGGCGCTTCCGCGCATCCCTCTGCCTGACGCAGTGGTCATAGACGGCGACCACAACTACTACACCGTCGAACGTGAGCTGGAGGCGATCGGCGCCCGGGCCGAGGGGGGCGACCTGCCCTTGCTGTTGCTTCACGACGTCGGCTGGCCCCATGGCCGCCGCGACAGCTACTTCGCGCCCGAGCGGATCCCGGAGGCGCACCGCCAGGAGATCGCCGAGGGCGGTGGGCTGATGCCCGGTGCGCAGGGCATACGACCCGGCGGCCTGCCGTACCGGGCTGCCGCCGCGCGCGAGGGCGGTGCGCGCAACGGTGTGCGCACGGCCGTCGAGGATTTCGTCAAGGGGCGCCAGGGGCTCCAGCTCGCCATCGTGCCGGCCTTCTTCGGCCTTGGGGTGGTGTGGCATCGCGACACCGTCTGGGCGGACGCAGTGGCCGCCACCCTGGAGCCATGGGAGGACAACCGCCTGCTCGGGCGGCTCGAGGACAATCGGGTGCACCACCTCGCACACTGGTACTTCCAGACCACACAGACGGCGCGTGCAGAGGAGCGGGCGGCGCGCCAGGAGGCCTTGCTTCGCCGGATGTTGGAGTCGAGTGCCTTCGGAGTGGCCGAACGACTGTCGCGCCTACGTCAGCGAGCCGGAATTGCCGCTGAGCAGCAGGTCGTCTCGAAGGACGCCATCCGCCGGGTGCTCGGGGACTAGGGCCAGCTACGGACGCCCACGACGTCCCAGTGTCCTCCTCATCAGATTCAACCGCCGCAGCGGGGCTGTGACCCGCCAGCTGATGCTCCGGGTTACCTCCTCGTGGGCACGCCGGAACTCCTTTTCGCGCGCGTCGAACTGGAGCTGCTTGGAGACGGCCGCCGCGCGGCTCACCTCGGCCTCGGCCTCTGCCCTCCGGGCCCGCTGCTTCCAGTCGCCCCCTGCCTCGCCAATCCAAGGCATGCGTCCGTTCCATTTCTCGGCCAGCCGCATGTGGGCCTCGACCCAGCCCTCCGGATCGCTGACCAGCTCCAGCGAGTGATTGTGAATCGCCCGGAAGTCATGAGTCATGACCTTGCGGCCGGCGGCGCGGACCTGGAGGCAGTAGTCGACGTCGTATCCATGCAGGCGTCCGAGCGACTCGTCGAAACGGACGGTGTGAACCGCCCACGGCGAGAGCACCAGTAGGAAGCCGTCGACTACGTCGACCTCGCCGGTGCGGGCATACGGGGGCGCGTCTGCCGCTTTCCATGAGAAGCCCGGCAGATCGCCTCCGCCGAACTCGCCGTAGCGGTGGATGAACGACGCCCACGACACAGACCCCTCCCACCAGGCGATGCTGCGCACTCCGCGAGCGCCGATGCAACCGGCGACGCCCACTTCCGGGTCGCTCAGCACCTGGCGCACCTTGCTACAGAAATCGGGATCGACGATCTCGGCGTCCTGGTGGACCAGGACCAGGGCTTCCAGATTGTCGTGGGCGGCCGCCTTGTCGAGGATGAGGTTGTAGCTGCGGCTGATCGAGCTGAGGGCGCGGTATTCGAGCCTCGCGGAACCGGGCTCGGCGACCGAGTCGATTCCGCGTCTCGCGCAGTGGTCGTAGACCTCTGGCAAGGCGATCGCACAGCCGAACGCGATCACCGTGAGAGTCGCCTGCGCAGAGCGTTCAAGCGCCGCAGCGGGGCGGTCATCCGCCAGCTGTTGCTGGTGGTGACCTCGTCGAGCTCGCGCTCGAGCAGGCTGACCTTGGCATCCGCGTGCTGCATGCCGGCGAACGCCTCCGTGCGCGCAAGCGATGCTTCCGCCTCCGCTCGCCGGGCCCGTTGCTCCCACGTGCCTCCGCCCGCGCCGACGCCGGGCATGCGGCCCGCCCACTTCTCCGCGACACGCATGTGGGCCGCGATCCAGGTCTCGGGGTTGCTGACCAGCTCCAGCGAGTGGTGGTGCACCACGGGGAGGTGCTCGGCCAGCACCTTCCGGCCCGCGGCCCGGACCTGGAGGCAGAAGTCGAAGTCGTATCCGTGTAACTGCCCGAGCGCCTCGTCGAAGCGGATGTTCTTCACGGTCCAGGGTGAGAGCGCGAGCATGACGCCGTCGACGGTGTCCACCTCCCCCGTGTGGGCGAACGCGGGAAGCCCGTTCGTCCTCCAAGACAGGGCCGGCAGGCGCCTCCGCCCAGCTCGGGATAGCGGTGAGTGAAAGAGGCCCACGTGACGGAGCCCTCCCACCACGCGATGCTGCGGACGCCAACCGCTCCAGCGCATCCAACCACGCCGACGTCGGGATCGCTGAGCGCCGTCCGTAGCGTTCGACAGAAGTCGGGCGTCGCGATCTCGGCGTCCTGATGCACGAGCACCAGCGCCTCGAGGTCCTGCCGCTCGGCGACCATGTCCAGGATCAGGTTGTAAGAGCGGAAGATCGATCCCGTCGCCGCGTTGGCTATCACCTCCGAGTCGGCTTCGGCTGCCCGGCGGATGCCTGGCTCGGCGAAGCGCTGGTAGGCCTCGGGGTCGGTAATCGACGAGGCGAAGGCAATCACCGGCGCGCCCCGTGGACCTTGTGCTGGAGCCACGCGCGCGGCCCCCGCCAGGGAGCGCCGCCGAGTCGTGCCACCTCAGCTTCGGCGGCCTCGAGCCGCCCGTGGAGCACGGTCAGCCGGCGCTCGAGCTCGACCTCCCGCGCGGTCGGCACATGGGTCTTCTCCGGGCGCGCGACCGGCCGCGGCGCGCCGGCAGGATCATCTCGTAGGGGTGCGTCCGCGCCCACCCCGATCGGCTCGTCGCTCGTGCGTCGCCAGCGTACGCACGTCGAGTCGATTTTCTCCAGCGGCTCCTCGATTCCGTTTTCGGCGCGGAACTCCTCCACCGCCTCCCGGCAGCCCTCGAAGGAGCCGTAGTCGTCGGCGATCAGGTATCCGCCTACGGACAGGCCGGGGTACAGCCACCGCAGCGCCTCGCGCGTCGGGCCGTACGTGTCCCCATCCAGCCTGATGAGCGACCAGCGTCGCCCGGAGAGGCTGCTCAGCGTCTCCTCGAAGAATCCCGGGACGAACTCCACACCGCGCTCGCACCCCAAGCGGGCGAAGCTGTCACGGACCTCCTCGAGTGGAACCGCGAGGAAGTCAAACGCCCCGAGACTGACGACGTCGGGGTCTCGCTCGT